>CALIBC010000001.1 GCA_938045615.1 uncultured Clostridia bacterium
ATATTGAGACCCTCCAGGAGAAAGAGACCTATGAGGAGCAGAATACCTCTGCAGGCTTTGGGATCTCTTGGAACGTCAACATGACAAAAACCAAGACCACGGGACCAAATAAAGAATCCATAGAGACCACCACCCGCTCCTTCGCTAAGCCCAACATCGGCGGATCCTTCAGCAAGGGAAATATCTCCTCCCACTACAAGAGTGCAAGAGATCAGGCGGGCATCTTTGCAGGAACCGGCGGCTTTGATCTCTTGGTCGGAAAGAATACCGATCTGAAGGGCGCACTCATCGCAAGCAAAGCACCTGCCGACAAGAACAAACTCTCCACCGGCACACTCTCCTTCAGCGATCTGGAGAATGAAGCGGATTACAGTGCAAAGAGCATCGGCGCCGCCTACCATAAGTACGGCAACTATGACAACATGACGGAGGATGAAAAGAATAAGGTCTACAACACCAAAGGCCTTGCACCGAATATCTCCATGCCCGTCAAGGGCAATGCAAGCAGCAGGACAAAATCTGCCGTTGCAGAGGGAACCATCAACATCCGCGAGAATCCGACGCAGGATATCTCGGAGCTGAGTCGTGACACAGAGAATGCACTCAATGAGCTCGGCAGAATCTTTGACAAGAAGAAGATCGAGGAGCAGCAGGAACTTGCCACAGTCTTCGGTGAGGAGGCATTCCGTCTCGCCCACAACTTGAAGGACAATGGGAGTGGACGAAAGATAATCGTTCATGCCGCCATCGCCGGACTCATGAGTCAGATCACAGGAGCAGGCTTCACCGCAGGTGCCGTAGCTGGAGGTCTGAACGAAGCACTGATCAACGCTGTCAAGGGCAAAGACCCCGGCACCGCCCAGATCGTCAGCGCCATCATCGGCGCCGCCGCCGCGAAAGTCGCCGGAGGAAGTGCCGCTGCAGGAGCATCCGCTGCGGCAACGGGAACGAAGTGGAACTATTTCCTTATGAGCCGCCCGAAAGAATTTGGCATCAATGAACTTGCTAAAAATATACTAAGAAAAAAAGACGGACGGGAACTCTCAGAGGAAGAAGTCGATGCGTTTCTGCGCGAATCAAATAATATATTGTCTGACATGGAGCCTGATCTTGGACTCGATAAAGAAAATCCTTTTGCCGAAGATATAAACAATTACCAAAATGTAATTCGATATCTTGAATATCATGGCGTTACTACAGATAGTGCAAAGCGATTCTTTACCGCATACAACGAGACCGTTCGAAACAGGGATTGGACAGGAGTTTATAACAAACCAGATTCAATAGCTGTTATTTGGGATTTAAAAGAGAGTAAGCTCGTAGATCTCAGACCTCCGATTCCAGTATACAATCCATTTGATACGAGAATTTATCAAGAGGGGCAGATCATTGGCGGCGGGGGGTCTTCTGGAGGCCAGAAGGCGGAGGGTAATAACAATCCTCTTGAGACGGGAACATCGCAAAACCACAGTGTTGGATCCCCGACAGAAGGTTCCTCGAAGGAAAATACAACTTTCTCAACAGCACATGAGGTGTTGGATTTGGCTGGATATGTTCCCGGTTTTGGTTCTGCAGCGGGAGCAGCAGAAACGGTCCTATATC
>CALIBC010000002.1 GCA_938045615.1 uncultured Clostridia bacterium
CATTTTGGAAATGGACATCGTTGATATAGAATGAAGGATTCAGCTGCCGTATGGAAGAGGCCGCCATATAGTAGTAGGATATACAATAACCAAAACCATATCCATATACAATAAGACCATCCTCGTTGTCAAAAACATAAGAAGCCGACGTTTCCGTAAGTCGCAGATTATAAAATGACATACCGGAGCTCGGATTGTCATACCACTTGCCATTTTGACTACTCAAAAGCATCGTCTGTCCAGATCCAATCTTGATGGTCGTCTTCTCTTTTGTTGCAGTAGGTGTAACAATCAATGCGTAATGAGAAGACAGCTTATCAGAGCCGAATGGTGCGATTAGGGCCGTTTGGACAGACTGTTCGACAGGAGGGATCCACACGAGGGATTCATCCCCATCATTTAACACACCATGACCATAATTCGTACCCACCATATAAGAGCAGACCTGCACCGGTTTGTCACTTTGAATATGACATCCATTGTTGGCTAGTGAGATCTGTAGCTCCACAAACTCACCTGCGTTAAGTGTATAAGTCTGTTGAGCTGGTGTATTAGTCTTCGGAAGTACGGCGCCGGTTTGTGTAACCTTAGTGTTATTATGAGACGCAACAACCCGAACTAATTCGAGACCTCTTAAAGAGACAGGCACAATAAAATTGGTGCCCCAAGTATTGATGGAAGTCAATTGCTGAAAAACATTATCGCCACCTCCATCTATCAACTGATAATTATGAGCCGTAAAATAGGCTATCGGATTGTTTGAAGTGATATGGAATCCACTCAAATCCTGAGTCCCATTTGCTCTCCGAAAATAGACCTGACCTTTTGAAAGGTGTGCCACATCACTTCCTTTCTCGTAAATAATCGTGTTATCCTGAGTGGCAACAACCATATAGTTATCACTATGAGTGCCACCATTAGACCCTCTACCTAAATGGTAATAATCATTTCCCAATGTGGAGACAGGCAACAAGTTCGTCGCGTCTGCTAATGCTGCATAGGTATTAAAGGCATACACCGTCACGGGAATATCATTATCCGTCTGGATTCGGATAGACTTGTTGTTTATTCCCGTTTGAAGCGAGTAAGAAGCGGCTCTTTCTGAATCCGACAGGGTGTAATTAAACACACCATTATCTGCGATAGAGAAAGGAACAACCTTATTGTTCTCCGTAAACGTAATCCTACCCGTTACCGCTTGTTTGGCTACAATTCGCAACTGCAGAAATACTCCGGAAGATGGAGAGTCCGCATTATTACCAAACGTAACCCAGAAATCAGACCCTCGCGTCTCGACTTGCGCACCAAGAGAGCACGCAAATACCAAGAGGAGGAATAGTGTAATTATTCGCTTCATACTCCGATCAATTTTGCTTTTTCAAATCCACGATCAATTGTTCTTCCTCTTTGCCGTACTTAAAGATCGACGTTAAGGTCATCGTATTCCCATTCACGCTGTACGAATAGTCAAAAATGGCGCCCAAGCTGTTGATGGAGAACTGTCCGTCTCCCAACTTATACTCAAGCACTTCTTTCCGCCCATCCTCAAAATACATTTCCAACTCCTTGCTATTCATCATCCTCCATCTCTGAGGGCAAGGAATGAACGACTCCACCTTCTGACCGGCCGAATAGGTGCGCTCGGAGGAGACACCGTC
>CALIBC010000003.1 GCA_938045615.1 uncultured Clostridia bacterium
TAATCGTTGTAAAATCAAGGTTTTACAGCGATTTTTCTTTTGTATATACCTGATCGCCTGACGGCATAACCCCATGTTTTGACCCTTAATAAGTCCCTTTGGAGCTATGCCGCAAATTTCGGGCAAAGGCCTACAGCTGCGAGGGAAGCAGGAGAGCATCAAGTTCGAACTCTCTTGAGCGTTCGCCACCGATAAAATCTTATTGCTTCACAGCGTATTTTCTCGGTGGAAAGCCTTGTCTTTCCCCTCATCGTTCGCCCTTTGTTGCCCTTGAAACGAAACTTGCCTTCTTTTATTATCTAAAAAGTAGACGGGGATCAGTGGAGCGTCATCTTTTTTCTTGTGAAATTAAGCAGAGACACAAGGTGTGTCTCTGCTGGGGGGTATTGGTGTGCCTTTTTATGACTTAATCTCATCGAAGATTCATACGAAAAAACGCCTCTAGCTTATCAAACGGAATTATTCCCGCCAGATTATCATAAAAGTCTATGTGTCGGGCATTGGGGATAATGAGCAACTCTTTCTTGTCTGTCCCTATGGATTTGTAGGCATCTTCACTCATGTAGCGTGAATGAGCGTTCTCTCCTGCAACGATAAGAGTTGGAACATCGATTTCATTGGCGTACGAAAGCAGTGGAAAATTCATGAATGAAAGCAGTGTGGTGGCTGTCCAAACCTGATTGGAAACCGAACGCTCGTGAAAACCTCGTGGTGTTTTGTAAAACTCGATATAATCATTCAAGAATTGAGGTACTTTATCAGAAGGTGTGTCTGGCATCGGATAACCTGGAGTGGCGATTCCAGCCTCGGCATCTATCCAGCGAATCGCATTGAGCGAACGCTTCATTTCCAGACGCATTTCGGGCGTGTTGCCATCAAAGTATCCTTTACTAAAAACACGGGTCATATCGTACATAACCATCGTCACCACGGCCTTTATACGGGTGTCGATAGCCGTAGCGCTGAGAGCAAATCCGCCCCAGCCGCAGATACCTATAATTCCAATCTTCTCTCTATCCACAAAAGGTTGAAGACCCAAGCAATCGACTGCAGCTGAAAAGTCTTCCGTATTGATGTCAGGAGATGCTACGTTACGAGGTTCGCCACCGCTTTCTCCCGTATAGGAAGGGTCAAAAGCTAAGGTTGCAAAGCCTCTCTCTGCCATCGTTTGGGCATAAAATCCTGAGGCTTGTTCTTTTACTGCTCCGAATCCACCGCAAACAGCAAGGGCCGCTAATTTTTTACCCGAACTGCTTTGGGGATAATATAAATCACCGACAAGGGTGATCCCGTAGCGATTTTTGAACGAAATCTTTTTATGCTCGATTTTATCGCTTTGCGGGAAGATTTTATCCCAACTGGGCGTATCTTGGGATATTTCTTGGTTTGTCTTCATATTGCTAATGTTTTGGTTTTATGATTTGTTTGTCGTGAATTGAGATGTTCTTTGTCTTTTCGCATTCTTCTTAGATATAAACCTGTTCCCAAGTAGATCAGTAGAGGAATGAGTCCGAAACTTGGTGAAACTAGCAGAACTTTATCGGGTGAAACAATGGCAAAACCTTCGGAAATCAGTGGATTGAGAGAGTCTTCCATCGTGTGCATCAAAATCACCGGTAAAAGTGAACGCGAAAGGGAAAAAATCTCGGTGTACATTATTGTCCAAACGCCAATTACCATAAAGCTGGTTATAATAAACAATACATCACCATAAGGGAAGAATGCTGCTAAATAAGCGTCGTCTAAGAGTATCAGGTAGTATGGCAGATGCCATATCTGCCATACGAGCGCTACAACTAAATAAACTAACCATTCGTTTTTGGTGAGTTGCTCCATTTTTACTGTGAGATAACCTCGCCACACCGATTCTTCAAAGATGTTTTTAATAAACTCAGGCAAGAAAGCGGCGAAAAGAATCGGCAGATATGCTGAAAAGCTAAATTTGCTGACATCTATCCAGCCAAATAATTTACCGATAAACAGTGTTATGCCGATAACAACTGGGTAGACTGCAATAGCAAACAAATACCAACGGGTGTTTTGCTTGAAATTTGGTTTTAGGGGAAGGTCTTTCCAGCCGTCACCACCAAAAAGGCGAAGTAAAATCATACACAAGATAGGGGAGCTGATAAAAATCAAAGCTCCGAGTGATTCCAAATTGGAGGGCTCCCCGAGCAACATATCTATGCCAACGCCCCCCCATCCGCAAATGATTGCCACAAAGCAAAACAGAATAATATTTCGAAGAGTTCTTCTATTGGTCATCATGCTGTTGAAGTTATTAATCGCATTGGTTGCGTGTATTTTAAATGTACAGGACTTTATCTGATGCCCTGTTAAGTACTATGTAGATAGTGCCTATTTTCGGGTAAGCATCTTTGCTATTATTGTTGTAATACGTAATTATCTCCACTAGTAGGCTTATCTCAAAATCTCTATGATTTTTTCTTCATCATAAACAAGCATGCCAGCAGCTACCAACGAGGCAATACCATGTGCCAACATCCAAGCCTTAGCTATACCACTCTTCACCTCTTGCTCAGATAGCCGTTGATATTCTTTACTATTCTTCATTGCTTCTACTACTTGCTGACTTTCGGGGAAAATATCAGTAAGCTTTACATTCATGACATTATCCATGTAAAATGCTTTGAATAGAGCTGGCTCAATGTATGCAATCCGCACGTAACCCAGTCCCAGATCCAGAAAAGCATTGTCTGTTTTCGAATAACTTAGCATTATGTTTTGAAGGTAGGGCAGGGCTTTTTTGCAGATCTCTGTTTTGAGATCGCCCATATTTTTATAGCACCAATAGATAGGTTGGGTAGAACAGCCTATTTGCTTGGCAATATTTCGGGCAGAGAGCACTGCAAATCCTTCTTTTCGCACCATCTCGAAAGTGATTTCTAAGATCACCTCCTTGGTTATTGTCGTCGACTTCGGCATAATCTCACATTAAAACAACTGTGATATAACTGGTGTTATTTTGGCGCAAAGATGATAGGTTTCTCCGAATCGACAATGTTTCCAAGCAAAAGATGTGAGAAAGTAGTTTCAAACAATGGGGGCCACCTTTTATCTGTAGCTTATGTTATAGTCAATCAGAAGTGAATGACGAATCGAGTACATGGAAATGTCGGATAGTCATTTGTCATGCAACAAACGTGGCGGCGCTTCTTGTTACCGTCGCCAGAAGCCGGGTAGAAGGGGGGTGAGGACGGTGAAGATCTCTAAT
>CALIBC010000004.1 GCA_938045615.1 uncultured Clostridia bacterium
AGAACCAAGAAAGCAGCCTGACGATCATTGCTGAAAACGGCAGCGTCAAGATCGGTGGACAGTACATGGATAAAGTCGAATACTGCCACGTCAAAGACTATACGATGCCAGATCTTCCACCCACTAATCCCGGCAATGATTATGGGGCATATAAGGGTTCGGCTCAGAATCATCACTATGTTATCCGTAACGTAGTTAACGTCCTCTCTGAAAACAGTTCGGAGACAATCACAACGAACGTTCTTGAAGGCATGAAAGTCGTGGATATTATTGGGCGGATGTATGCAAAGAAAAAGCAAGAAGACAAAGTCTGAATGGGGAAGAAAACGATTGCGATAGTTGGATTAGGTTACGTTGGCTTGCCACTAGCCATTGAATTTAGCCGTAAGTATAAAGTCGTTGGATATGACATCAATGAACAACGCATTGCCGAGCTTTCTGCTGGTATAGATCGAACCGCTGAAGTGGAATCTTCCTTGTTGAAAGAACGTCTCTCTTCTGATTACGTTCTTGAAGGGAGGTTATTTTTGACTTCGAATCTTGAAGATATTCGTCTCTGTCAAATTTATATTGTTACGGTTCCAACACCAATTTCTAAACTCAAAACACCCGATCTTTCTTTCTTGTTGGATGCGACAAAATCAATTGCTCAAATCCTAAAAAAAGGAGACATTGTCGTCTATGAATCTACAGTTTATCCGGGTTGTACAGAAGAAGAATGTGTACCTGTACTTGAAGGTGAATCCGGCTTGAATTATAATCAAGACTTTTTTTGTGGATATTCTCCAGAGCGCATTAATCCTGGGGACAAAAAGCATACACTGACTACGATTAAGAAGGTTGTTTCTGCCTCCACTTCAACGGTGCTGGATGAGTTGGAAGAATTATACGGATCGATAGTTAAAGCTGGGATACATAGGGCATCATCGATTAAAGTTGCAGAGGCCTCTAAAGCAATAGAGAATGCTCAGCGAGATGTTAATATTTCATTTGTAAACGAGTTGGCACTAATCTTTGATAAGATGGGGATTGATACGCGTGAGGTCTTAGATGCGGCATCTACCAAGTGGAACTTTTTAAAATTCACTCCGGGATTAGTCGGTGGACATTGCATTGGTGTTGATCCGTATTATTTATTGCACAAATCTCAGAGCTTAGGGTATAATCCTCAGGTTATTCTCTCTGGGCGGAATGTCAATGACAAAATGGGAGGTTTTATCGCTCAAAAAGTGATCAAGCTCATGATTTGCAAAAAGATCCAAGTAATTGGGAGCAAAGTTCTTATTTTAGGTTTTACGTTCAAGGAAAATTGTTCAGATATTCGCAATACGAAAGTTATTGATGTTGTGCGTGAATTACTTGAGTATAATATATCTGTTGATGTATATGATCCCTATGCGTGTCGTGATAAGACGGAGGTTGAATATGGCATCAGTCTAATGCAATGTGAACCTGATTTTCGACAATATAGCGGAATCATACTGGCCGTAGGGCATGATAAATTTACTCAGATTGATTTCTCGTTTACAAGAAAACAGTCCATAGTTCTTTTTGATGTAAAAGGTGTATTACCTCCTGAATGGGTGGATGGGGCAATGTAAAATTATTAGGAGGTACAGCGTGTGCTTTTCTATTAAAATAGACATTGTCTATTTCCACTTCTTTATCTAAGCACATATGAAGACTACTTTCCCAAGCAATGTCCTATAGTAATGATGTATCCTTTTGTCAATTCAGCTCATTCGGCCACGTGTTCCTTACATATTCTTTGATAGGCCTCTTATTGCAAATATAGCTAAGAAGATTTATACATCCCTTTTTGCCTGTTGCTTAGATTGAATACACGTGCTGATAGTAGTCCACCATCACTCTCTGACAGAAAGCTATTTTTCTTATGTTTTAAGGATAGGTAGTGCCAGCTATGGTGGGTTTACCTTGATTTGACAACAAATACTTGTTTTGATTGTAATAAAAATGCACCCAAAGAGAGACGACGACCTGAAATAAATTCAATCTGTCATCAGATTAACCTCTTTGTATTCGTGAAATGCGTGTTTATACAGTCAAATGGGCGGAGGCTAAAAAATGACAAAACACAAGTATTTTTATGGCCGGTTCAAACTACTGGAACAAGAAATAAGGGGGCTTGTGTAGACTTTAGTACAAAAGTCAGCGGACGTATAGGTTACGTCTCTTGTAATTCTACAAGCTGTTTTGAATCTATCGGTAAGTTTTTTTCAAGGAGGATTTGGCAGAAAGAGGGGTACAACATGGCTTCTGCGGATTCACTGCTTCGCTCGTAATCGAGAGTCATTCTCCTGTAGTTTTCTATCCCCAAAAATGTCCTTTCTATGATCTATCTGAGGGGAAATGCCACAGACTTGCGAGCAGGTTCTTGGGAGCAAAGTACAACTTCAAAATCCCATCCAACTCCCTTTGACAAACTCTGTCAACGGACCTCGATATCCACCATCAGCAAGGAGCATTTTAAGCTCGGAAAATCTACCTGTAAGTCGCTTTATAACAGGTACTGCGCCTTTAGAATCATGGATATTTGCTGGATGAATCACCGTTGCTATAGGAAGTCCAAGCGTATATCTACAACGATATGTTCTTTCCTTCCTTTGATCTTCTTACCTCCATCAATTCCGCATTCCTTACCGTTTTGGTGAGAGGTTCGTACGCTTCTCTGAGTCTATGATACCAAGACTCGAAGATTTTCTGCCAATAGGATTTTCGAACCGAATCTCTTAGCCAATACATCAGCTCTTCAAAGACTTCTTCTTATTTCTAATTTCGAAAATAAAAGTAGACTGTTTGCCATGGAGTGAAATCTCTGGGGAGCATTCGCCATTGGCGCCCCGTTTTTGTTATGTACAGTAGGGTATACAAAATCCCTCGGAGAGGATTTTTTTCGGTGTCTTTCTCGTGGTTCAAATAGATTTTTCATACTTTTCCACTGTTTATCGGTCAGGTTGGTTGGGGTATTCTCTCATCACTTTGATATTGCCAACCATAGAGTTAGAAAGAATTTTCCGATCGGCAGACCGATATAGATCCGATTCTTTTCCCACTCCCTTTTCTCTCTTAGTGAGAGAATCTCTCAGGGCTTCATCCAATAAATTCAAAACATCTTCTAAGGCTTAGAAGATTGCTACCGCCTATCGGCACAGGAACACATCCACTCCAAAAAACAACAATTTTTCAGAAGACTCCTGTAAGAATCATTGGAGGGTCCGATGGTGTGCAGATTAGCCTACTTTGTGAAGCAGTCGGGCCGACATATTACGTCTTACGTCGATGATACTCACAACGGATGCTCTACTTATACATGGATAGGTATTAGACAAATGTTTACAGTGAGGGAAGGGAGGATAAATAGCATCAATATTAACGGACCGCTTAATATACACATATGGTGCACGTTACAACCATAACGATTTCACCATCGCTCTTTATAAGGCCACTTTGGAAGGATATCCTCAAGGTATAGAATTATTGAATCTACTATTGCTATAATGAAAAGTTTTGGAAGGGGACGAAATGCACGAAAATCAAAAGATCGTCTACTCTCTATTTTCTAGATTTGAACTTGATTGAGATCGGCTGTGGACGTCTCTCTAAAAAGAAGGTCACCAATACGAATCGAGGTTGAAACGTATTAGAGAAGAAGGTAAATAGAGGTTGTAGATTCAGCCGCAAGAACGTGCGTTTTGAGTTACTCTCCCATTTTCTAATTGCGTGCTCCCTTTGTTAAACTACTCTGCGTCTTTGAACTATAGTAATACTCGACGTGATTTATTTGGCACGTCCCCTGTATAAGAAAAAAGCACAAGATCAACGTAAAAACGGATATCCGAAGTTGCGCTCACGTGCGATATATCAAACCTTCTGATTTTGAAGAAGGTTGATTAACGCAACTACAGCTATGTAACAACTAAAAGGTATCTATGTGGGGGTATACTCCCTTTTCATGAAGAAAAGATGTGTACAGATGTCGCTTATTTCGGAATTATGTATATATATCCCTTGTTTTTATAGATTTGACAAGGAAATATAAAGGATGGGACTCATAATTCGCCAAAGTATAAAGGGGGCCATTGTTAGTTACGTAGGCTCAGGAGTTGGTTTCCTGATAACTATGTTTGTTGTAACGAAGTGTCTTACTCCGGAGATTTTTGGGTTAACTGTCATATTATATGAGGTTGCTGCATTAGTCTCGTCGTTTGCTCAATTAGGCATATCTTCATCGGCCTTAAGGTTCTTTCCATTTTTTAAAGATCCTAAGAATGGAGATAACGGATTCTTTTTTTATTTGCTATTACTCCCTTCAGTGGGATTGTTGATTTTTATTCCGATTTTCCTACTCTCAAGAAGTCTCATTGTAAGTTTATGGTCACAGAATGCTGTATTAATAATCGATTATTACTATTGGATTATTCCTTTAATTGTTTTCTGTACGTATTGGGTGGTATTTGAGACATATTCAACTTTGCAAATGCGCATTGTCATTCCGAAATTTATTCGTGAAGTAGGCGTTCGTATAATGCTTCTATTTGTCTATGTTTTTTTTTCGCTTGATATATTAAATGTAAGAGGACTAGTTGGTGGTGTTATCATTGTGTATGGGATGGCAATGCTATTTACATTTGCATACATCCGCCTAATTACTTCTATATCATTAGATCATAATTACTCTTTCATTAATAAGTCGTTAAGAAAACAAATCCTTAACTATACCGTCTTTTTAGTATTGGGGTCATTAAGCGGAAGTTTGCTGAATCAATTAGACCTATTTATGATAAGTTCACGGATTGGACTTAGTTCTGCCGGGATTTATCGCATTGCTTTTTATATATCTGTCGTTATAGATATTCCATATCGTTCCATATCCTCAATTTCTTCGCCGATTGCTGCAAAGGCACTTCAGGATGAGAATATGGAGGTAGCAAACAGTCTTTACCAGAAGGTCGCATTAAACCAATTTATTGTAGGAAGTTGTATTTTTGTTTTTCTTTGGGTTAATATCGATAATTTATTTTCAATCATACCGAATGGAGTAATATATGCACAAGGTAAGTGGGTTGTCTTTTTTCTAGCATTGGCTAGAATAATATCTACAACTCTTGCTTTTGGTGCAATATTGATTTCTTTTTCACGATTCTATTATTGGAACCTATTTTTTTCACTTTTCTTATCCTGTGTAGGTATAGGAGCCAACCTTCTTCTTATTCCGCGATTGGGAATTACTGGTGCTGCCGTTGCAACGCTGATTACTTGTCTGTTATCGTACGTGGTTCAGCAGGGGGTTGTTCTCTTTAAAATAAAAGCAAATCCATTTACAGCAGGGTTTATTAAACAGATAATTTTAGTTTTTCTGCTATTCTTGCTAAATGGAATTCTGCCAGATTGGAGTTATAATCCTATTGTAGATGGATTCTATAGGACCTTGATTATTGGTACGGTTACCGTGGGAGGATTATATTGGTTGCAAGTCTCGGAAGAGTTTTCAGCGCTTATAAATAAGTATATATTCAGACGCGGCCTGTACAAAGAATAGCAAATAGAAATTGCCTTTAGTTTGATGGCGGACATTGTTGAATATTAACATAATTACAACTATCTATTTATGTTGAATGGGAAATCTGTTTTGATAACAGGAGGAACTGGTTCCTTTGGTAATGCATTTGTTAAAACTATACTTAGAGATTATCCAGATGTGAAGAGGATTGTGGTATATTCGAGAGGAGAGTTAAAGCAGTATAATATGCAGCAAGTATACCCCCAATCGATATATCGACAAATGCGGTATTTTATTGGTGATGTTAGAGATGCTGAACGCATTAAACAGGCATGTGAGGGTATTGATATTATTATTCATGCCGCTGCGATGAAACAAGTTGATACGGCTGAATATAATCCCGAAGAATGTATAAAAACAAATGTTGGGGGGGCTCAAAATGTTATTCATGCTGCCCTGCATTGTGGTGTTAAGCATGTCGTAGCTCTTTCGACAGATAAGGCTTGCGCACCGATTAATTTGTATGGAGCCACAAAGCTCACTTCTGATAAATTGTTTATTGCGGCAAATAATATAAGAGGATCTCGTGATGTAAGATTTTCTGTTGTTCGATACGGTAATGTTATGGGTTCTAGAGGGTCTGTTATCCCGTTTTTTCTCGAAAAGAAGAGGGACGGAGCTGATTATCTTCCCATCACTGATAGAAGAATGACGAGATTCAATATTTCCTTAGAAGAAGGAGTTGCATTGGTTATGTATGCGATAAAACATCATATAGGAGGGGAGATTTTTGTTCCTAAAATACCGTCATATAGGATCATTGATATAGCTCGAGCAATAGCCCCGGAAATGCCTATAAAAGAGATTGGAATAAGGCCAGGGGAGAAATTACATGAGGAAATGATTACTGTTACGGATGCGGAGAACACCCTAGATATAGGGAATTATTACGCAATTCTTCCTACTATCTCATATGGCTATATGAAAGAAGAATATATAGCGCATCATGGCGCAATGTTTATGCCTACTGGCTTTCATTACAGTTCGGATAATAATATTAAATGGGAGACTGTTGAATCAATACGAGAAAAAATTAGGAAGTTTATAGATCCTAATTTTTGTGTGTAGTAGTATGTAAAATTGTTTGCGGAAAGCCTTGATTCTGCTGTCGAAATTTAGAATAGGTTAAAAATATATATTCTATGCCGGAAGGTTACTATTGTTCCTGATCAATGTTTGCTGTTGATTTCATTTGAGAGCGGTGTCTTATGTTATTTACTGTCGGTGGAACCATGTCTTTTAATATGTAATATGATTGATAATAAAGCGCACGCATAGGCTAGATGTAAATATTTTTGCGCGCCGTCATGCTCATTAATGCTCTCCCGAATTGGTGTCTATTTCCGAAGAACGAGGATAAGGGTTAACAGGGCAACCGCATCAAAATGTCATTTCCTTTGAGATATGGAAAAGATCGACTATTTCTCTACAGTACCGGATCCTCGCGTGAAGGGACGTTGCAAGCATAAGTTGAGCGACATATTAATCATCGCTATAGCCACTTATCTCTGTGGCGGAGACGATTACGCATCTATGTATGAGTTTTGTAAACATCGAGGTGAATCGCTGAAGCCGTTGGTAG
>CALIBC010000005.1 GCA_938045615.1 uncultured Clostridia bacterium
TCCACTTTTATTATTGCAGAGAGGCCTTAATGGGGCAAGTTAAACCCCCCGGAAATCGGATCTCCGGGGGTTTTCTCTGCACGATATTCTGTTCCCTGCGGTCAGCAGTCTTTCTCCAAATGCCAGATATCATTGTTGTACTGGTCGATCGTTCTGTCGGAGGAGAAGTAGCCCGCCTTGGCGATATTGACTGCCATCTTCTTCGCCCAGCCCATTCTGTCCTCATAAGCTGCCAGAGCCTTGTCCTTGGTCTTGCAGTAACTCTCGAAGTCAGGGAATGTCATGAACCAGTCTTTGCCCAGCAGCTCGTCATAGAGCTGCTTGAGAAGCTTCCTGTCGCCGGCTTCGAGCATCTCTTCACTGACCAGGAAGTCCACAGCCGCGGCAAGTCTCTTGTCCTTCTTATACCAGTTCTTTGCGACGTAATCCGCGTTCTTATAGTGCTCGATGACCTCCTCGGAGGACTGTCCGAAGGTGAAAATATTGTCTTCCCCGACAAGTTCCGCAATCTCGACGTTCGCTCCGTCCATGGTTCCCAGCGTCACAGCGCCGTTGAGCATGAACTTCATATTGCCGGTCCCGCTGGCTTCCTTGGAGGCCAGTGAGATCTGCTCGGAAATGTCCGATGCGGGGATCAGTTTCTCCGCCATGGACACGTTGTAGTTGCGAAGCATGACGACCTTGAGGTAAGGACTCACTTCAGGGTCGTTGTTCACGATGCTGCTGAAGGCGAGGATCGCATGGATTATATCCTTGGCGATCACATAGGCAGGAGCTGCCTTTGCGCCAAAAAATACCGTGACCGGTCTTCTCGGCCTGTAACCGTCCTTGATGTGCAGGTAACGGTCGATGGCCCACAGGAGGTTGAGCTGCTGTCTCTTGTACTCGTGCAGGCGCTTGATCTGCACGTCATAGACGGACTCGGGGTCAACCTTGTCGCCCTGATATTTTTCAAGCCATGCGGAGAACTTGTGTTTGTTCATGTTCTTCCTGTTCAGGATGCACTGCAGGAAAGTCTCATCCTCCGCGTAAGGAATAAGCTGCTCAAGCTGTCTGGCGTCCGTCTTCCAGCCCTCGCCGATCTTCTCGGTGATCAGCTCTGTCAGCTCAGGGTTGCACTCGATAACCCATCTGCGGAAAGTGATGCCGTTGGTCTTGTTGTTGAACTTCTCGGGATAGAGCTTGTAGAAATTGTTGAGCTCTGTCTCCTTGAGAATGTCAGTGTGAAGTCTCGCGACGCCGTTCACGGAGTGGCTGTAGTGAATATCCATGTGGGCCATATGCACGTTGCCGTACTCGTCGATGATCTGAACGGAAGGTTCTTCATATTTTGCCTTAACAGCGTCATTCATCCTCTTGATAATCGGCATAAGGTGCGGCACGACAGCCTTTAAGAAGTGCTTGGGCCATGTCTCCAGTGCCTCAGCAAGGATTGTGTGGTTCGTGTAAGCACAGACATCAGTCACAATCTGATATGCTTCTTTCTCCTCAATGCCCTTTTCGGTCAGAAGGCGCACCAGTTCCGGAATGACCAGAGAAGGGTGCGTATCGTTGATCTGGATCGCCGCGTAGTCGGCAAGGTCATGCAGGTTGCTGCCGCGCTCCACGCACTCGTCGAGGATCAGCTGGGCGGCATTGCTGACCATGAAATACTCCTGATAGACGCGGAGAAGCTTTCCGTCCTCATCGCTGTCATCGGGATACAGGAAGAGGGTCAGGTTTTTCTCGATCTCTTTTTTGTCAAAATCGATACCCGAGCCGATCAGTCCCTCATTGACCGTGTCCAGGTCAAAGAGACGAAGGCGTCCGCACTTGCTTCCGTAACCTGTGACATCGATCTCATACATGGTGGAAAGAAGCTCCAGATCGCCGCACTGCACCTTATAGTGCTTGTCGGTGCGCTTCATCCAGTTGGTCATGCCCCACTTGCGCCAGTAGTCAGGTATCGTGTGCTGCTTGCGGTCCTCGAAGGACTGTTTGAACAGACCGCAGTGGTAGGCCAGGCCTACGCCGTCAGCGGGAAGGCCCAGTGTCGCAAGGCTGTCGATGAAGCAAGCTGCAAGTCTGCCAAGGCCGCCGTTTCCGAGGGAGGGCTCGTATTCAAATTCCTCCAGCTCCGTAATGTCTTTCCCAGCTTCAGCCAGTTCCGCTTTCACATCATCGTAGATGCCGAGGTTGATCAGGTTGTTGGAAAGAAGTTTACCGATCAGGAATTCTGCCGAAATATAGTAAACTTTCTTCTTTCCGCTGTTGTATCCCCTGTTCCTGCAGGCGTCCTGCGTCAGGGCCAGCGCCGCGTTGTAAAGTTCCAGAATCGTGCACTCGCTAAGTGCTTTTCCAGTGTAATCTCTGAGTTTTAATGTATTCATTACTGCCTCCTGCGGAAGATCTCCGCTGCTTACAATGGTTCCATATTATTATAATGCATTATAATGATTTATATGTGTGATAATCTTGCAGAATAATGGCAAATAATAGTACAATAATGATATTAATTAATTCAGCACAAAGAAGGGTTCCGTTTTTATGAATCTCGAGGAATACTCACAATACAGAGAGACCCTGCTGCATGAGCAGCCGGGTTTCGCCTACAACACTTACCTGTGTACCATCCCCCAGGACTTTGCCCCGGTGGATTTGCACTGGCACGACCAGATGGAGATCATCTATGTCAAAAAAGGGCGCGGCACAGTGACCGCCTCTTCCCGCAAATATCCCGTCATGGCCGGTTCCATCATGCCCATCCTCCCCGGTGAACTCCACGCCATCGACGGCGACCCCGGCGTGCGGATGGAGTACGAGAATATCATATTCCCCCTCTCTCTTTTGGACAATCAGGTTGAAAACGACTGGGCAAGGCGCAATATTCTGACCCCTCTGCAGATGGGGACCCTGCGCTTCCCCCGCCCGATCTACGCGGACACCGCGATGCACGCCGAGGTATCCGCTGCCCTTGACGCGGCTGACGATGCCTGCAGCAAGAGGCCTGACGGCTATTCTCTTTTGGTGCGCAGCAGCCTGTTTCGTTTTTTCTTTGCGCTCTACACCCATCGGATCCGCGAGGAAAGCTTACCGCCGTCCCCCTACGAGGACGCCATCAAGCAGGTCCTGCTCTACGTCCAGAATCACTTTTCGGAGCCGATCACGGTAAGCGACGCCGCAAGTCTTATTGACTACAGCGACGCTCACTTCATGCGGGTCTTCCGCCGCGAGACGGGATTCACTTTCGGCGAATACCTGTCGGATTACCGGCTCAGATACGCGTCCTATCTGCTCAGGGAGCGCCCGGACTCTGTCGGTGCCATCGCCTCCCTGTGCGGGTTCGACAACTTCTCTTATTTTATCCGGCGCTTCCGCCGCAAATACGGAATGTCCCCGAGGGAATACCGCTCCCACGGGCGCCAGAATACAAAAAGCCCGTAAATTAAGGCTTTATACAACATTTCTCCGTTTTAAGAAGATCGTAAAACGAGTATACTATTAAATACAGGCTGCACTATTCTGCACATTTTTCATTTCCTACGGCGTGCCTGTATCAAAAGGCTGTCGGGATGGTATGTGCCAGGAGTTACCAAAGGAAAAGTGGGTGGACGCCCGCCGGGAAGATGTACTGGATGCGCCATACTTCCACGTAGTCTTCACTGTCCCGGAGGAACTGAACCCGGTAATCTATAGCAACCAGAAGCTTCTGTATGATGCCCTTTATCACGCTTCATCTGACACACTGCGGGAACTGGCCTCAGACAGCAAGTATCTTGGTGCGGATATCGGGTACATCTGTATTCTCCATACCTGGGGGAGTGAGATGAACTTCCATCCCCACATCTATGCCGTTGTGCTTGACGGCGGTCTTGACTCCAAAAACCATTGGAAAGACAACGGAGAAGAGTTCTTTCTTCCTATCAGGGTCATTTCGCGCCTTTTCCGTGGCAAGTATCTTGCGGAGCTGAAACACCTTTGGGAAGATGGAAAACTTGAATTCCACGGCAGCGCGGAGTTCTTTAAAAACCACTATGCGTCCAAAGAACTGCTGGACTCCTGTTACAGCAAAGAATGACAAGACAGAACAGCTTGAAATTACACTAAAAAGAGAAGGGAAATGAACAGAAAGGAGCAGGAAATGAGTAGGATGTTGATACTGTCCCCTCTGGATGGCAGGGTGATACCGCTGGAGGAAGTGCCGGATGAGGTTTTCGCGGAAAAGGTGCTGGGAGACGGCGCAGCCGTGATTCCTGAGAATGGAAACATTTACAGCCCGATAGACGGCGAGATTGTCTCTATTCCGGAGAGCCTTCATGCATACGGAATCCGGTCTGACGCCGGGATCGAAATGATCGTCCACTTTGGCCTTGAGACCGTGAACCTGAAGGGAGAAGGGTTCTCCCCGAAGGTGAAGGTGGGGGACAGAGTGAAAGCGGGTCAGCTTCTTTGTACAGCGGATATGGACTTCCTGAAGTCAAAGGGCATCAACACGGTGACGCCGGTGCTGGTGACAGACGGAGCAGAGGAGGGAAGCTTCTCTGTAAAGACAGGAGAGATCCGCCATGGGGAAGAGATCATGACTGTGGAGATCAGCGTGGATGCGGCAGCCGCCGCGGATGGAGATGCGCAGAAAGCGGACCCCTCGGACGCACAGTCGGCAGGCAAGGCAGCTGCGGCAGCACCCTCCGCCAAAAAGAAGTTCCCCATCGACTTTGACTTCCTGCAGAAGCTCGGCAAGTCCCTCATGACCGTGATCGCGGTCATGCCCGCCGCGGGTCTGATGATCAGTCTCGGCAACATTCTGACGATGTGCTTCCCGGAAGGCTTCGGCCTCATGGCGGGCAATACCATGGCCCAGATCGGCTGGGCGATCATCGGAAACCTGCACATCCTGTTTGCTGCCGCCATCGGCGGTTCCTGGGCGAAGGAGAAAGCAGGAGGCGCCTTTGCCGCAGTTATTGCTTTCTGTCTCATCAATGTCGTCACCGGCGCCATGCTGGGTGTGAGCTCGGCCATGCTGAAAGATCCGACGGCAGTCACCCACACGCTGCTCGGAAAAGAGATCCTGGTGAAGGATTACTTTGTCGACATCCTGGGAAGGCCCGCGCTGAACATGGGCGTGTTCGTAGGTATTATCGCCGGTTTCGTGGGTGCCAACGCATACAATAAGTATTATAACTTCCGGAAGCTTCCGGACGCGCTGTCTTTCTTTAACGGCAAGAGATTTGTTCCCCTGGTGGTGATCTTCTACTCTACGGTGACGGCGATCATCTTAAGCGTAGTGTGGCCGGTGGTCCAGGGCGGCATCAATGTTTTCGGTGTGTGGATCGCGAACTCCAGCTCCACCTCCCCCATTCTTGCCCCGTTTATCTACGGCACTCTGGAGCGTCTGCTGATCCCCTTCGGCCTGCACCACATGCTGACCATTCCCATGAACTATACCTCTTTCGGAGGCACCTACACGATCCTTACGGGAAGCAGCGCCGGGACCCAGGTGTTCGGACAGGATCCGCTTTGGCTCGCCTGGATCACGGATCTCATCAACTTTAAGAATGCGGGCGATACCGCTGCCTATACGAACCTCCTCACCACGGTGACGCCTGCCCGCTTCAAGGTTGGCCAGATGATCGGCGCCACAGGCCTTCTTCTCGGCATCGCCCTGGCGATCTACCGCCGGGTGGAGCCGGAGCACAGGGCAAAGTACAAGTCCATGATGATCTCCACTGCGGTCGCGGTCTTCCTGACCGGTGTCACGGAACCTCTGGAGTTCATGTTTATGTTCTGCGCACTGCCGCTCTACTTGGTGTACGCAGTTCTCCAGGGCTGCGCGTTCGCCATGGCCGGCATTATCCACCTCAGGCTTCATTCCTTCGGGAACCTGGAGTTCCTGACCCGCGTTCCCATGGCGCTGAAGGCAGGGCTTGCCGGGGACCTGGTAAACTTTGTGATCTGCGTGGTCGTCTTCTTTGCGATCGGTTACTTTGTGGCGTATTTCATGATCGGAAAGTTCGGCTACGCTACGCCGGGCCGTCTGGGAAACTACATGGATGACGAAGGCAAGGAAGAGGCAGGCCCCGCTGCCGGCGCGGCAGGAAACGCAGCGGGCGGGAACAGCCAGCCCGAGCGTATCATCGCCCTCCTTGGCGGACGGGAGAACATTGAATATGTGGACGCCTGCATGACCAGGCTCCGCGTGACAGTGAAGGATCTCTCCAAGGTGGCTGAACTTCCGGCGTGGAAGGCAGAGGGCGCCATGGGCCTTGTGAAGAAAGACAACGGCATCCAGGCAATTTACGGACCCAAGGCGGACGTGCTGAAATCGGATATCAACGATATCCTGTAACAATTCAGCACCCCGGAAAAAATGAGTGAAATCTGCCCGGAGAGCCTGCTCACCGGGCAGATTTTGCTCAATACGCAGAGGAAAGAACTATGAGACTGCTTACTATCAATATTCACAGCCATGGAAGTGACTTTGAACCGGAACTTTATCATCAGAAGATGAAGGCGCTGGCGGCATTTATGAAGGAAGAAGAGATCGATGCCGCGGCGATCCAGGAATGCAGTGAAGAGGAGGACAGGCCGGTGGTCTCCGGCCCCCTCCCCATGCATTGGGTGCCGGCCGGACCGGACTCCCGCGTCCGGGAGGATAACTGTGCGCTGGTCCTGGCGGAGGAACTTCAGGGCCTGCAGCAGGAGTACTGGTGGACCTGGACCGGAGCGAAGCTCGGGTACGGAAAATACAATGAGGGTCTGGCCATCTTCAGCCGCCGCCCTGTTACAGGCGCGGACAGTTTCTATATTTCCGGCGTCCGGGACTTCTCCAACTGGAAGACCCGGAAGGCGCTGGCGGCCTGCACCGCTGACGGGCCTGCCTTTTTGAGCGTCCACATGGGATGGTGGAATGATCCGGAGGAAAACTTCCGGGGGCAGATGGAACGGCTGCAGAAGGCGCTCCGCGAAAGGAAGCTTCGTCCGCAGGACGGTTCTGACAGTTTCCTTATGGGAGATTTCAACAGTCCCGCAGCGATCCGCGGAGAGGGAAGGGACATGGTCCTGGACCTCGGGTGGCGGGACAGTTATGAGGATGCCGAAATAAAAGACAGCGGCATCACCGTTCCGGGAAACATCGACGGATGGAGGGACGGTGAACATACGGGCATGCGCCTGGATTATATCTGGACCGCAAAAAGGCACAGGGTGCTTCAGTCAAAGGTGGTCCTGAACGGGATCAGCGGGCCGGTGCTTTCCGACCATTTCGGAGTCCTGGCGGTGATCGAATGAATAAAGGAGCAGACAGCATGAGAGAAAGTGGAATTCTTCTTGCCATCAGCAGCCTTCCTTCCGAATACGGGATCGGCTGCTTCAGCAGGGAAGCATATGAGTTTGCGGACCGCCTTTCAGAGGCGGGCCAGAGTTACTGGCAGATCCTGCCGCTGGGGCCGGTGGGATACGGAGATTCACCGTACCAGTCCTTCTCCACCTTCGCGGGCAACCCTTACTACATTTCACCTGAGACGCTGGTGGAAAAGGGATGGATCACTGAGGCGGACTGCCGCGAAGCCGGCCTTTCTTCCGACCCGCGCGGTGTGGATTACGTGCTGCAGTACCAACGCCGCTATGAGCTGCTCCGGAAGGCGTACAGAAACAGCCGGATCGAAGAGAATGAGAAGTTCCGGGCGTTCACGGAGAAGACGGAATGGCTTCCGGACTACGCGCTGTTCATGGCTCTGAAGGAAGAGAACGGAGGAAGGCCCTGGTACGAATGGGAAGATCCGCTGAGACTCAGGGATCCGGAAGCCTTGGCCGCGGCGCGGGAACGCCTGGAGGAAGGCATCGGTTTCTGCAGTTTCCTGCAGTTTGAGTTTTACGAAGAGTGGATGCAGCTGAAGGACTACGTGAACCGGAAGGGAATACGGATCATCGGAGACATCCCGATCTATGTATCCCTGGACAGTTCAGACGTCTGGGCGGATCCGGAACTTTTCCGGCTGGATGAAAACCGCCGACAGACCGCGGCGGCGGGCTGCCCGCCGGATGGCTTCAGCGCTGTGGGACAGCTCTGGGGCAACCCACTCTATGACTGGGACTATCACAAAAAGACCTGTTTTGCCTGGTGGCTGAAACGTCTTAAAAACTGCTTTGATATTTATGATGTGATGCGGATCGACCATTTCCGCGGCTTTGATGAATATTTTTCCATTCCTGCCGGTGCGGAGGACGCAAGAGCAGGCCATTGGGAGAAGGGACCCGGCATGGATCTGTTCCGGAAGGTCTCGGAAGCCTTCCCGGGACGGGAGATCATCGCGGAGGATCTGGGGTATGTGACGGACAGTGTCCGGCAGCTGGTGAAGGACAGCGGCTATCCCGGGATGAAGGTCCTGGAATTTGCCTTTGACTCAAGAGATTCCGGCTGTGCGGAGGATTACTTTCCCCACAATTACGAAAAGAACAGTGTGGTCTACACCGGCACCCATGACAACGAGACGGTGACCGGCTGGTTTTCCGAGGGCCTGAAGCCGGAGGAGAAGGAGGCAGTCAGAGACTATTTCTGCGACCATACGACTCCCGACGCCGGGATGCACATACCCCTGATCTGCGCCGCCATGCGAAGCGTCAGCAGACTCTGCATCATCCCCATGCAGGACCTTCTGGGGTACGGAAACGAGGCAAGGATGAACGCTCCTTCCACCTACGGAAACAACTGGAAATGGCGTCTTCTGAAGGATGAATTCGGAGAGAAGGAAGTGAAGACGCTGTATGAGATCACGAAGCGGTACGGAAGGATCGGAAAATGAGAAAAGAGGAAGGGAGCTGCCGCAATGGTGTGCTACCCGTCAAGAGGACAGTGAATAATTAAAAAGCTCTTTACCGCCAGTCAGAGCAATAATCGGCTGGCGGTATTCTTATGCAGCAGCATCGAAATGATCATGGAATTCCGCAGGTGTCATCAGATGCATCTTCCGCTGGATCCGCTCTGTGTTGTAATACCTGATGTAGGATTCAACAGCAGTAATCAGGTCTCCTTT
>CALIBC010000006.1 GCA_938045615.1 uncultured Clostridia bacterium
CTCGCAACTGGCGCACTACCTCTGCGTCACCCGCCCCGCACTCTCGAAAGAGATCAGTAAAATGGTACGCGAGGGACTTATCGCCGTCGAAGGTCGCCGCTACCGCCTCCTGGCCGAACAGCAGCTCCGACAGGAGATGGGGTGAGGACTGGATCTATATTTGCGGAACATTTTAACAGGCAACAAGATGGTATTACCGACGTACAAATCGATCGAAGAGAAAAGAGAGTTCTTTGCAAGGCAGAAGAAGAACCCTAATAAGGAGTTCGAATACCTCCAAATTGACACTATAGAAGATCTCGAAGAGGAATTGGACAAATTCGAAAAATCAATCGTGCCACCTGTCTATAGAGGAATTGGAGAGGCAAAGTACAAGCTCTATACCTCTGCTCAACGGGAATGGATTGTTAATGAGTGGTGGAAACAATTAGGGGAAAATGGATTCGCAGAATTCATCAGTCAGACATTATCCAACCTAACAAAAAACAACATGCTTACGGAGTACTTTGAATCTTTAGATAAGCCTTATGACACACTACGAGATCGAATAGAATGTTCTATTAAGAAACTTCGCGCAATTGTAGAACCTTTCAAACCATGCGGAACTATTACAGAGCCAGAATCCATTTCTCCCAAAGGACTCATTGATGACATCGACAAATCTTTTATCAAGCCTAAGTCTTTGATAGCAGAGATAGGACGAGATCTGAGAAATCTCTCTTTTTTACAGCATTATGGAGCACCTACTCCACTTATAGACTTTACCCTAAAGGAAAAGGCAGCCTTGTTTTTTGCTATAGATGGTATCGGTCACCATAACCATGGAGGTAAAGACATTGAGAATTACTTGTCGATATACGCTTGTGAATATAGTTCAATTACTTCGATGGAAGGATTAGTATCATCACTATCCAATTCAACAAATAGGAACAGTGAAAATGGTGGGCTTATGAAAAGCTTGCTCAAAGAGTGGCCTCTTATTTTTATCTCTAACCCGCTCTGGTTATTCATGCCGACCAACACTGTTGCCTCTTGGTCAAACCCTAATATCATTGCCCAAGAAGGGTGCTTCTTCCTTAATATGGATGGAATAAAGCCTTTGGAAGAAAGAAAGGAGATACGTAAAATGACCTGCCTGGATATCCACAAATCTCTCGCCCCCTATATCCGCGAGAGGTATTTAAAGCCTGAAGGAATTACGAAAGAGACCATCTACCCCGATTTTAATGCTATCGCCAATGAGGCTTACGAGGCCTTCAAGCGCAATCCTACCGCGAAAATTTCTCCCGCCAATTTGCCCGATTCAACGGACTGACCTACTTTCGGCGGCGTTCACAAAACAGTAATAACCCCTCAAACAATCACTACTTATGGTTGAATACAGTTTAACCGAGAACACGCTCACAAGCGCCAAAGGCGACTATCGAGCACAGATCAACGACGTACGCTCCTATGACAAGGAAGCACTCATCAGCCGAATCCTGCAACGCGGCACACTGCTCACTCGAACCGACATCTTGGCCGTCATCAACGCTATGGAAGAGACCATTGTCGACATCCACAAAGAGGGCGGCACGGTGACACTGCCGCTCTTCAGCACCGGATTTAGCATCTCGGGCGTCTTCAAGGGCACGGATGACTCCTTCGAACCCGGCCGTCATCGCCTCAACATCACCGTACAAAAGGGCAAACTGCTCAAGCGCACACAGCAGGAGATCCACCTGCAAAAGGTCGACTTCAACCCCGCGCAAGCACATATCTATCGCGTAACGGACGTGGTCAGTGGGACGGACAACGAGAAACTCACCCCCGGCGGCGTGGTGAAAATCTCGGGCACAAGGCTGAAGATCTCCGGCAAGGACACCAAAGTAGGTCTCTGGTTCGTGGCCGCCAACGGCACCGAGACCAAGGCCGATCACTTAGTCCGCAACATGCCCTCCGAACTCACCGCCATTATCCCCAGCCTCACCGCGGGCAAGTATCACATCAAGCTCGTGACGCAGTACTCAGGCGGCACGAAGGAGCTGAAAACAACCAAGAGCCTAACCTACGACATGGAACTGACCGTCTCCTGACTCTTCGGATATGGCGCTTCGATCTCGAACCTATGGACGGCTTGCTCATACTTATGACGCAAGCCGTCCGTATATAAGTCCAAAGTGATCCGCATTATAAGCCCAAAGCGATTGGGGCTATAGGCCCAAACAGATTGGGGCTATAAGTCCAAATGAATTGGGGCTATAAGTCTAAACAAATTGGGCGCATAAACCCAATCAGATTCAACGCATACACCCAAAGCGATTCAAAGTAATTCATTCAACATAAAAGACAATCATGCGAACGACAACAACTGCCTTCATTCA
>CALIBC010000007.1 GCA_938045615.1 uncultured Clostridia bacterium
CCGCATATACTATCGTATTTGCATTTACTTCGGTGCTTCTGAAGAAGTCCGCCTTGGAAGCATGCTGATCCAATGACCAGCCTTTGAAGGTGTACCCGTCTTTCTCAGGCTTCATCGTAGGGAACTTGTCTTCAAGTGCGGTTCCTTTCTGAACCGTGACCGTAGTTCCGCTTCCGTTCCCTCCGTTTACGTTAAACGTAACCGTAACTTCCTCTACATTCTCCGCTCTCCAGACTGCATACACCGTCATGTCCTGAGGAACAGGAGTATCGCTGTAGAAGTCGGGTCTTGTAGCATACTGGGACTTAGCCCAGCCGAGGAACACATGTCCCGCCCTTGTAGGCTTTCTTGCAGGGAATGTCTGCCCGAGGCTCTTGTTTCTGATTACCTCGACCTTTTCAGGCGCATCTTCTCCGCCGTTCGCGTTGAAGCTTACATATACCTTGTCCTCCTGCCATACCGCATAGTACGTAACAGGTCCTTCGCTGTCGATTACGGTATCAGGCCTCACATTAGGTTCTGCGGCATCCTTGGTCTTAGCCCAGCCGAGGAACTTATATCCTTCCTTGATCGGAATCTGATTAGGATATGCATTATTGTATTTATCGTTAAGCTTATACCCGTAATACTGATAAGTCGATTTCGGTACATTCCTTCCGCCGTTTCCGTCAAAGTTGATGTCAACCTTCTTGCTGTCCCATGTGGCATATACGGTCGTGTCGCCCGTAACCTGAGAATTCTGATTAAAGTTTCCGCTTCCTGCGTCAACAGCCTTCCAAGTTGTACTCCAACCATTGAAGTTATAGCCTGTTCTTGTAGGCTTTTTGTCAGGGAACTTGGCTCCTATCGGTTTTTCTTTCTCGACTTCTATGATCTCCGGACCTCCGCTTCCTCCGTTGTCGTTGAAGGTAAGTTTTACGTGCATGTGAGGATCCACAACATGATAAGCCGAATCCTTGAGGTCATTAGGGTTTCTCTTCTCCCTTATGTTTACCTTTACCTTAGGTCTGTTGTTCGGGTTGAGATAGAATGCATCTCTATGCAGGGATTTGAGGTTCTGGCTTATGGATGCACTTGCCAGTTTAGGATTATCTCGATACGCATCCTCCTCAATCCTCTCAACACCGTCTCCGAGTGTGATATGCCCGAATTTATTGTTTCGGAAGGCACTTACCCCAATGGTCTTAACACTTCCCGGAAGCGTCACATCCGTCAATTGGTTATCTCGAAAAGCTCCTTCAGCAACTTCCGTAACAGCGGTCTTCGAAATGTCCGCGGTGGTGAGTTTGTTGTAGGAGAAAGCCCCCTTCCCTATACCGGTTATTCCGTTAGGCAGGGTCAGTTCAGCCAGCTGGTTGCTACCAAAAGCATAATCCCCTATACTTCTCAGAGAAGTGCCCTGGAATTTGAGTTTCTCAATACCTGAATTCAAAAATGCAGACTCTCCTATGCTTTCAACTCCCGCAGGGATCTCGACTGAATGAGCTTCCGCACCGGGCAGTTCCTTGCCTATACGGGTGTAGGAAAAGGCTCTCCTTCCTATTCTCTTAAGCCCTTCGATTTTATTGAGTCTGAAATAACGGAGACTAGCATCTTCAAATGCACCTTCGCCTATTGTATGCCAATTACCTTTGAACTCTACGTCGTCGCCCTTCGAAAGGTCGAGCGCTGTACCGTCAAACGCTTTTTTTCCTATCGTGCCTCCTCCGTATCTTTCATCGCGTGAGCGTATACGCATGTTATGAAAGGCATAGCTGCCCTCAAACGCAGACTCTCCTATTTCGGCAAAGCGGATGTCCGTATTGTCGATCGCCTCAAACCTAAACAAATTCATATCGCCGGCAAAGGCCTTTTGCCCGATTTTAATCGGGATATCTCCGGAATTTCCGTAGCCTTTTATCTTGACCGCGTCTGTGTACCTATTTCTGAACGCTCTTTCTCCTATTTCCGTTAAGGCGGCATCTACCTTCTGCCCGTTGTAATATGTATTCTTCAGAGTCCTCGGGATTACAATGAGTCCCTCACTGTCAGGAGCCATACGGTACCTATTCAATACATATGTATAGTACTTGCGCCCGCTCGAGTCGATATGCTCAGACACTTCATGGTCTATGTCAGAAGGTTTAAGTTCCTTTTCTCCGTATTTTTTCCAAATAACATCCACAACCATATCATCGTATATGTGATCGCGCCCACGCGATGTAGATGTATCCAAAGCCTTTCCGTCCCCATATTTTATCCACATCGGCCATTTGCAAGCTCCGTTTCCGTGCCTCTCTTCCGTACCGACGTAAAGTCTCTTGTTAAGTCCCACATAGTAAAAGCCGTCACGATGAGGTATTACAAAGTCATTATCTGACAAACGTTCACCCTTATCGACTAAAAAACGTGTCTTGAGGGTGCTCATGCTCGATCCTGGCGCAGGTTTACCTCCGTGATAGTCGACTATAACGCACCTCTTCTTCTCCGCATACACGGGGTACAAATGATTCTTGCCGTGATTTTTTATCTCATCCAGCAAGGAAGTCTTGGTCAGAGCGGCTTTTCCGCCTGGCGCAGTGTAATATCCAATGCAAATCTTACCCGCTACATTGGCATGCGGAATCGCACCTTCCGCGCCACTCATATCAAAGATCGGCAAATAATCTCCATATGTCGCAAGCTTCACGCTCTTACTATTTGCTTCAGGTAGTTCGTGCACGTATACGGATGTTGCATCATTTCGGTACACCGGCACTATCTTAATGCTGCCGTCTCTATCTGACTTTGCCCAATCCTTTACGGGCGTGTCGTAGCCAAGATATGCAAGTCCAACTCCCGTATCGCCGTGCGCGGAGTCTCCGGGCTTCCGAAAATACGCAAACTTATATCTTCCGTTGTCAGGCAGATCCTCTTTTATATACTTCCTTAAAGAATCCCCCTTTCTTATGGTGAAAGTATTGCTTCCGTTCTTACCGAATTTGAAATTCTTCGGTCCGTTATAATCCGAAGCACTTGTGTCTATAGTGACATTAACCTGATTGTACTTATCCTCAGACATCTGTGAGAAATTACGCTCACCGGTATATACATCCGATGTTGCATAGATGAAACCGTCTCTGTTTATCTGAGTATCTGCGAAAACATTCCTATTTGCCAGCGGCGTATATGCACTATTGCCGGAATCTGCCCATCCCGTGGCAACATAGGTTTTCCCCCCCTTCATCACCCTTATCTCGGGGATACTCTCAAGTATCGACGCGCCTATCCTTGCGCCTTTCTTGATAGGGATGCTTATGCTAAGCTGGTTGTCCTTCGGATCGAGACTTATGTACACGTCTGCATTTTCATAGACCACGTCAGCTCTTCCATTCATTCTCAGCCTGTATTGAATTTCCCGGTACAGATCACGGATAACAAACCCTCTGTACTGCTCTGTTTTTGAGAAATCTTGAGTCCATTGTCTGTTATATTCTTTAGACCAAAAACATATCTTATCCGGATTATCCGGATACACGAAGTTCACAAGATAACAGCTCTTATTATCATACGGTATCCTGCGCTGCAGCACACCCGAACCAAAAGATTCGTCCTTATCGATTCCCGGATCCACGTCTTTCAGTGACTTGGGGTTGATTCCCTTGCCTGCTTTGACCTTGCCGCGCGGAACCTGCGCCTTTTTTGCGGTATCGCTCTTCTCTTCATCTAGGGGATTACCGTCTTTGGCTTTTTCCTCTTTTGCAGGTGCCTGCGCGGATTTATCCTGCGCTTCCCCTTTTGCGTCCTTTCCTGCGGCTTCCCTCTCAGGCTTATCGACCGACGTTTTTTCCGGTTGCGGTTTGTCCGCAGCTTTGCCGGCATCCGCATCCGACTCCTTGCCTGCCTGTTTGCCGGCAGCTTTGTCCACTTTCTTTTCGACCTGTTTGTCCTGCTTTTTACCGCTTTGATCTGCGGCAAAGGCACGGTCGAAAGGAATGTAGGTTGCAACGACAGCGAAAACCAGTAACATCGTTAAAAGTTTTCTCTTCCAAGTCGTTGCGATAGTCTTTTTTCTACTGAAACCATCCATGACTTTTCTCCTTCTCTTACTTAAGTAAAATACTTGCCTTAACTACAACTTCCACTCTCCGCGATTATGACAGGCACGGATTGCTTTGTTATAACGTGCAAAGACCAACGCTAGTCCAACAGTTCCGATAGTTGCTAACTTGAGAATGATCTGCCGGTTCCCGGCAAGGTTGCATAAGAGTCATTGAACTATCAATACTTATCACAAAGCGTCGATATTTTTTCTTCAGTCTATCACATTTCATTCACAAGCGAAAGCCCATTTTGAAAATAATACACATAGTACATTTTGTCGTAATTTTCCCTCATTAACCTCAAGGCGGCAACTGCAAGGTATGCAGGCGATTTTGGGGACTAAATTTTTTCATAAACTTTTTCGGACGGGCGTGCTCATCAACTTCTTGAGAATGCGACCGGAAAGGCGCATACTCTCTCCACTTCTTGGGTATACGACCGGCAAAGCGCATGCTGCATCTTCCCGGGGTTGTCGCCGTATACATTTTCAGGGGAACGCAAATAACACATAAAAAGACCGGCTCACACCTCGCAAATGCAGGTTGTGTGAGTCGGTCAATCCGTATTAGCTATCCGAGATAATTTTCGTTATCCGAAATCGATTTTTCAATTCCGTTTTTAGAACCCGTTCAAAAGTTCAACTCCGTTTTTCAAACTGATTACAGCTTGGCTATGTCTCTGTCCACCACAGGAATCGGCGTAGGATCCACATCGTCTATGTTGTTTCCGTACTTCTTCAAATCCGCTATGAGCACTCCGCTAAGCAGGAATATGCCTATAACGTTGGGGAGTATCATGAGACCGTTTAGTATATCGGCGATATTCCACACGGTCGCCAGCTTGACTATGCATCCGACAAACGACAGAGCGACAAACAGTACCTTGTAGTACTTGATGATCCTGGATCCTACCAGATATTCCGCGCATCTCTCGCCGTAGTACGACCACCCCAAGATAGTGGAATATGCAAACAGTGCAAGCGAAATAGCGATTATAGGTCTTCCTACCGTAGGTATCAATGCAAACGCCTGGAAGGTCAGCACTGTGGTGTCCGTGTCACTTCTGGCTTCAAGAAATTCAGGATGGGCAACGGCTGAACTTACGAGCGTGATGCCCGTGAGTGCGCAGATAACGACCGTGTCCCAGAAGGTTCCCGTCATGGATACCATCGACTGCCTTACGGGGTTTCTTGTCTTTGCCGAAGCTGCGACTATAGGCGCCGAACCCATTCCGGACTCATTGGAGAACAGTCCCCTTGCGCAGCCGTAACGCAGCGCCTGTGCAACGGTAAATCCGAACACGCCGCCTGCACCTGCCTGAATCGAGAATGCCGATTTGAAAATGAGTGCTATTGATGTTCCGAGAACGCTCTTGTTCATGTAGATGACCCAAAGACATCCAATAACATAAAATACTGCCATAAACGGTATGAGTTTCTCCGTTACTCTGGTTATCGACTTGACTCCGCCTATAATGACGATTGCCGTAAATACTGCAACAACAACGCCCGCGATCTTTTCATCCACGCCGAAATTCTGCTTGAGGGAAGTCGAAATGGAGTTTGCCTGCGTGAGACATCCGATACCGAACGCCGCAGTGGCACCGAAAAGCGCAAACAGCACGGCAAGCCATTTTGAATGCAGCCCTCTCTCAAGTGCCGTAAATGCACCGCCTATCATTCTTCCGTCCTTGGTCTGCTCCCTGTACTTGACCGACATGGCGGTTTCCATGTACTTGGTTGCGATCCCGAAGACGCCTGTGATCCACATCCAGAACACCGCGCCAGGACCTCCCGATGCAACCGCAGTCGCAACACCGATGATGTTACCCGTTCCGATGGTTGCGGCAAGAGCCGTCGTCAGCGCCCCGAACTGTGAAACTTCGCCTTCCCCGTCCGGATCCGGGGTTACGGAAAGCTTTATGCCTTTAAACGTAAATCTCTGAACAAATCCGGTTCTGAAAGTACAGAATATGTGTGTACCCAATAGGATGATTATAAATGGTAGTCCCCATAGCCAGCCATCCAACGCTTCCACAAAGTCCGCTAAAATCTTTAACATATAATGCCTCCTTATAATAAAGATTACGATAGCTAATAACTGTTGTGTATATTATATCATTTCAGTACATAATTACAAGGGCGTCTTCACAGAAAAATCATGTATACAGTACGCTTGTTAAGCAATTCAAAAAAACTGCCGCACAGTTGATTCATTCAACCATGCGGCAGCTTTTATGAAGTGCCCGCCGCTTTCAGCCAAAATGACGGCGGGCAGGATTGTTTTTCGTGTTTCCGCTATTTGATTATCGCTATCAGCTGACCGGATTTGACACTGTCACCTTTCTTTACGAAAATCTCATCTATTTCCCCCGCAGCCTTTGCGATTATGTTGGTTTCCATCTTCATGGCCTCTATCACGGCAACCGGCTGTTTTTCTTCGACCTTGTCGCCCACATTGACCAGAAGCTTGACTATGTTGCCCGGGATGTTGGCTCCGATTTCCATCGGATCGTCCTCATTTGCGTAGCTGACGCCGGATTCCGTCACCGCAGCCTCTACCTGCGCGTCCTTTATCTTGACCAACCTGCGGTTTCCGTTCACCTCAAAGTCAAGTTCCCTGTAACCATCCTTGTCGACATCGCGGATCTCCGTCAGGCGCACGACCAGTTCCTTGCCCTCTTCCAGTTTGACTTCCGCAGTCTCGCCCTCTTTTAGCCCGTGGAAAAATACATCCGAACCCATAAGGCTGAAACTGCCGTTTTTCTTGATGTCAAGCAGATATTCCTCATACACCTTTGGATAAAGCGCATAGCTGAGCGCTTCTCTCGGGGTTCCCTCAAGCTCAAAATGTTCTCTGAGTCCTTTGCTTATGTACTCAAAATCTTCAGGAGGCAGGAGTTCTCCGGGTCTGCACGTAATCGGTTTCTTGTCCTTGAGCACAATCTTTTGGAGATCTTTAGGGAAGCCTCCCTCGGGCTGACCCATCATGCCCTCGAAAAATGCCACTATGGAATCCGGAAAGTCGATATCCTTTCCCTTTTCCAAAATGTTTTCGGATGTGAGATCGTTCTGAACCATGAATATAGCCATATCGCCGACCGCCTTGGATGACGGCGTAACCTTGACAATATCTCCAAGCATGGCGTTGACATCACGGTACATCTCCTTGACTTCCTTGAACTTGTGACCGAGACCGAAGCTTTCTACCTGCGGTTTCAGGTTGGAATACTGCCCGCCCGGAATCTCATAATCGTATATCTCGGCGGAGGCGGTCATCAGATCGGACTCAAACTTTCCGTAAACAGGTCTCACATCCTGCCAATAATCGGAGATCACCTGCATTTGCGAAGGATCCAGCCCCGTTTCCCTATCGCTGAATTTCAGAGCCGCCACTATGGAATTGAGTGCAGGCTGAGATGTGAGGCCCGACATGCTGTTTATTGCACCGTCGATTATGTCGACACCCGCTTCCGCCGCCATCAGTACCGTCGCAACACCGTTTCCGCTCGTATCGTGGGTATGGAGATGTATAGGCACGGAAATCTCGTTTTTCAGCGCTTTTACCAGTTTCATGGCGGCGCTCGGTTTCAGCAGCCCCGACATATCCTTTATTCCCAATATATGCGTACCCCGTTTTTCAAGTTCCTTGGCCATCCTCACATAATATGCGAGGTTGTACTTGGTTCTGCTCTCATCGAGGATGTCACCCGTGTAGCACAGCGTCGCTTCCGCTATTTTGCCCTGGTTTAGAACCTCATCGAGCGTCACTTCCATACCGGGGATCCAGTTGAGAGAATCAAAGATACGGAACACGTCTATACCGCTTTTGGCGGACTGCTTGACAAACTCGCGTATGACGTTGTCGGGATAGTTTTTGTATCCCACTGCGTTGGCTCCGCGTATGAGCATCTGAAAGAGAATGTTCGGGATCTTCTCTCTGAGCATGTCAAGTCTCTTCCACGGCGATTCCTTGAGAAATCTATATGAGGTGTCGAATGTCGCGCCACCCCACATTTCAAGTGAAAACGCTTCTTTTTCGTACATTGCCACCGCCGGTGCAATCTTCATCATATCCACGGTTCTGACCCTTGTCGCCATTAGCGACTGCTGCGCGTCTCTCATCGTGGTGTCGGTCACGAGAAGTTTTTTCTGATCCAGAATCCAGTTTTTCACATATTCGGGGCCGTGCTCGTCGAGCATCTGCTTTGTCCCCGAAAGCGCCTCCACCTCGGAAGCCGATATTTTAGGGAAAACAGGCACGTTAAAGTTCGGCTTTTCGCCGTGGGTCTCGTTGACGACCTTGTTTCCTATGTAATTCAGAACCTTAAGCTCTCTGTCAATTTTGGTTCTTATGTCCAGCAGCTCGGGGTTTGCCGATATGAATCCGGTATCGCACCTGCCGGCGATAAAATCGGGGTGGTTCAGGACGTTCAGAAGAAATCCGATGTTGGTCTTAACTCCCTTTATCTGCGTTTCCTTGAGCGCGCGTATGGCCTTTCTTCTGGTGTTTTCAAACGTGTTCGCCCACGCCGTTATCTTGACGAGCAGGCTGTCGTAATAAGGTGTGACTTCAGAGCCCGCAAATCCGTTTCCGCCGTCAAGCCGTATCCCATAGCCGGACGCAGAGCGATAAAGTTCTATCATTCCGGTGTCGGGCGCAAATCCGTTTGCAGGGTCTTCCGTAGTTATCCTGCACTGGATGGCGAAACCTCTTTGGCTGACCTTGTCCTGGCTTCCCAGATCGAGCTCCTCCGAATCCAATGCGTATCCCTGTGCCACGCGTATCTGACTCTGAACTATGTCGATGCCCGTGACAAGCTCCGTGACCGTGTGCTCCACCTGGATGCGCGGGTTCATCTCTATGAAATAGTGGTTGCCGTTTTTATCCAGAAGAAATTCGACGGTTCCGGCGCTTCTGTAATTTACATGTCTTGCGATCTTGAGCGCATCATCGCAGATAGCTTGCCGCTGTTCTTCTGTAAGGCTGAGAGCAGGTGTAAATTCAACCACTTTCTGATGTCTTCTCTGTATGGAACAATCGCGCTCGAACATATGGATCAGATTGCCGTATTTATCGCCCAGAATCTGAACCTCAATGTGCTTGGGATTTTCCAGATATTTTTCTATGAATATGTCGTCGATCCCGAACGCCTTTGCCGCCTCGCTCCTTGCCGTCTTGTACTCGCTGACTATGTGCTCCGGATCATGCACGACTCTCATCCCACGACCGCCGCCGCCCGCTGCCGCCTTGAGAATTACGGGATATCCGCATTCCTTTGCGAATTTTATCGCCTCTTCCTCATTTTTTATTGCGGCTTCCACTCCGGGGATCGTCGGCACTCCCACTTCATCCGCCACTATCTTTGACCGAATCTTGTCGCCTAGGCTGTTCATCATCGCCGCAGTCGGGCCTATAAACTCAATGCCGGCATCCTCGCATGCCTGTGCAAATTCCGGATTTTCCGACAGGAATCCGTAGCCCGGATGGATTGCGTCAACTCCTTTAGCCTTTGCAAGCTCAATGATCTCGTCTATTCCAAGATAAGCCGCAACCGGGGCTTTTCCATTGCCTACCCGATACGACTCATCCGCCTTTGTCCGGAAAAGAGATTTTTTATCCTCCTCCGAATAGATTGCGACCGTACGTATTCCCAGCTCCGTGCACGCACGGAATATCCTGATTGCAATCTCTCCTCTGTTTGCGACCAGTATTCGCTTAAATTTCTTTATTTCTTTCATAATCCTCTCCATTCCGCCGCCTTTGCACGCGGCACAACCGGTTTTCGATATCCAATTCTCACCGACGTCCTCACCGCTTCGGCATATTTACGTCCATGCGACGGTAGCCTTTCTCTATATTTTCCGCCTCAAGGGCTTTTTTGCCCTCTTCCCGCAGATACTCGCCCGCCGCAAATCTGTCTTTTGTCCTGCACCAAACGCCCGCATCAAGGATAGTCGTATAGGCATCGTCCTTTTTCAGCAGGATCTTCGGTTCCGGTTCTTTCAGAAACATTTTCCCTTCTTTTATCACGGAGTAAATGATCTCCTTGCCTTTTTCGCTCTGCTTCTCATCCGCTATGCTGAATTCCACATTCACTCTTCTGATTTTTCTCCTCGTGGCGTTGGTAACAACGGATGTGGTCACCATTCCGTTGGGGATTATGACGATCTTGTTGTCATATGTGTGTAGCTGTATGGTAAGCAAATCTATGCGATCGACTATCCCCGCAGTTTCACCTATCTCTATTTCATCTCCCGCCGAAAAAGGCTTGGTAAACAGCAGCGTGAATCCGCCCGCAACGTTGCTCAATCCGTCTTTCATCGCTATTGCCGCAACGGCTCCGCCCGTACCGAGAACCGTCAGAATCGGTGCCATGTTGATAAAATCCAGTTTCGACATGATTACGAGCAGTATCAATAACCACCACACTATGGATACCACTCGTATAATCAATATATGTACCGCCTTGTCCAGTGCCGATTTGGCAAGAATTTTCTTTACGCCGACTCTTATGATTCTCCAAAGGATCCAGCCGAGCAGCAGCACAAGCACGATTTCCGCAGGGTTTACCCACATCGGCAAATTCTTTGCGTTCGGAAATATTTTCCCCAAAAAAAATTCCATAATCTATTCTCTCCTATTCGCACCGCCGGCGGCGCATGTACCCCGACCGGCTCTTTTGGCGACCTCGCATGCGGTTTGAGCGACTCCGCCGGCAATTTGGGCGCCCTTGCCTGCGTCAGGCGCGGCACCGCCGGCGGCCTTGGCGATTTACGTCTATCTTCCGGCTCTTCTTCTGTCCAATTCCTTGAGCAGCTTCTTGCGGAGCCGCACATCGTCCGGTGTTATCTCCACAAGCTCGTCGCCTGCGATAAATTCAAGGGCTTCCTCCAGCGTAAAGGTTCTCGGAGGCGAAAGTTTGACCGCCTCGTCCGAACCCGCCGCCCTCATGTTGCTGACCTTCTTTGCCTTTGACGGATTGACTCCCATGTCCTCGCCTCGGGAGTTCATGCCGACTATCATTCCCTCGTACACGTGTGTGCCGGGATCGACAAAAAGCTGAACGCGTTCCCCGATGTTGGAAAGGGCATACGCCGTGCAAACACCTTCTTCCATCGCAATGGCAACGCCGTTGCTCCTTCCCGGAATCTCACCCTTGTACTCCTCAAAGTCGAAAAAGCGTCGTTCCATGTTCCCCTCGCCGTGGGTGTCGTTGATGAATTCCGTCCTGTACCCCAAAAGACCTCTGGTGGGCACATGATATTCCAAACGCGAAAATCCGTTCTCGCCGCTCATTCTGATCATTATGCCTTTTCTGCGGTTCAATTTTGAGATGACCGTGCCCGAATATTCATCCGGCACGCTTACGGCGACTTCCTCGACAGGCTCAAGCTTTCTGCCGTCGTCTCCACGCTTCATTATCACTTCCGGTTTGGATACGGCAAGTTCATAACCCTCGCGTCTCATATTTTCTATCAGTATCGAAAGATGAAGCTCGCCTCTTCCTGAAACTTTGAACGAGTCGGTGGAATCCGTGTCTTCCACAAGAAGACCCACATTGACCTCAAGTTCCTTTGCCAGTCTCTCTCTGATGTGCCGGGATGTTACATACTTCCCCACTTTGCCGGCAAACGGTGAAGTGTTTACCATGAAGTTCATGGAAAGTGTAGGCTCTTCTATATGTATCATCTCCATGGGATGCGGATTTTCAGGGTCGCACACGGTTTCTCCTATGGATATATCCGGTATGCCCGACACTACGACTATGTCGCCGCATTCTGCCTGCGCCGCCGGCACCCTTTTCAGTCCCCTGTAGGTGAATATGCCGTTCACTTTCTTTCTCTCTATCTTGCCGTCTTTCCCTGCGACCGCCACTGTTTGGTTCTCTTTGAGCACACCCTTTGTGATGCGTCCTATCCCCAATCTGCCTATGTAATCATCGTATCCGAGGCTTGAAATTTGGAGTTGAAGCGGCTCATCCCTCAGGTCGGGATATGGATCGCAATGCTCCACGATAGTGTCGAAAAGTGGCGTTATATCCAGACCGCCCAGTCCTCTAGGGGTATGCTTCAACTTCTTCTCCCCCTCACCGACACTTATGTCTTTGACTTCAACGGGATCTTTGACCGCTATTCCCTGCCTCGCTATTCCGTATAGTATCGGAAAGTCAAGCTGCCGGTCGCTTGCATTGAGATCCATGAAAAGTTCGTACACCTCATCCACAACACGGTCTATCCTTGCATCTTTCTTGTCTATCTTGTTGATCAGCAAAATGGGGTTCAGCCCCTGCTCAAGCGATTTTTCAAGCACAAATCTCGTCTGCGGCATCGGTCCTTCCACCGAGTCCACGAGCAGGATAACCGTATCGACGGTCTTCATTATGCGCTCCACTTCCGACGAAAAATCCGCATGCCCCGGCGTGTCGACTATGTTTATCTTGGTATCACCGTGCATTATGGAACAGTTCTTTGAGTATATGGTTATTCCGCGCTCCCTCTCTATGTCGTCGCTGTCCATGACGCAGTCCACGACCTGCTGATTTTCGCGAAAAACACCGCTCTGATTCAAAAAAGCATCCACCAATGTGGATTTGCCCGCATCCACGTGTGCTATCACCGCAATATTTATTATCTTTTGTTTGTCCGACATCTATTATCTTTTCCTCTCATGCTTTATCGTCGTTTCCCCGCTTGCCGCACCTTTTCACGTTTCACGGAACTCTCGTCCCCGAACCTTGGGGCACAGGTTTCAGTATCCCCTGAAGAACGTGTTCGCATGACTCCCGCCCCCGAAGGTACTGCGCGGTTACTCTTTGGTATATTTTTTTATCAATTGGTATGTTTTTTTATCAACTCGTTTTTCATATCCCAGAGATTGTGAGAAAGATCTACATAATATGTCTGCGGATTTTCAAATCTCAAGGTTTCCTCCCAGATCGTCTCCATTTGGGAGGCGCAGTAAGCCCTTACCTGCTCGATGGGCGGGCAGTCATACACCCGCTCGCCGTGACTGAAAAGCTGCACTCTCAAATTTCTCACATAAAAATTGTTAAGCGTCTTGGTCTTCCAAATCGCATTGGGGTCGAAAATAACATAACCATCCTTCTCCGGGATGCTTTCCCCGTCGAGGGTCATGACATCCGCAAGCGCCTTGTCGCTGTCTTTGTCATACAGGCGGTATAAAGTTTTGAAGCCCGGATTCGTTATCTTCTCAATGTTCTCGGAGATCTTTATCTTTGGCTCGATCTCTCCGTTTTTCTCAAGCGCCGCAAGCTTGTAGACACCTCCGAACACCGGCTCCGACCTCGCCGTTATGAGCCTCTCGCCCACACCAAACGAATCCACCTTGGCGCCCTCCAAAATGACGTCCCTTATCAAATATTCGTCAAGTGAATTGGAGATGGTGATTTTGCAATCCTCAAGCCCCGCATCATCCAGCATCTTTCTCGATCTTTTCGTCAGATAGGCTATATCGCCACTGTCTATCCTGATGCCCATGTTCTTGGGTTTGTATTCTTTAAAAACTTTTATCGCTGCGGGTACCCCCGATTTCAGCACGTTGTAGGTATCCACCAGCAAAACGCAGTTGTCCGGGTACATCTTGCAGTATGCGCTGAATGCGTCGTACTCATCGGCAAACATCTGCACCCAGCTGTGCGCCATGGTTCCGATCGCAGGTATGCCGTGATCCCTGTCCGATATGGTGCAGGCCGTTCCGACGCATCCGGCTATATACGCGGCTCTGGCGCCGAGATTAGCTGCCGAGGCGCCGTGCGCCCGCCTCGATCCGAATTCCATGACGGGTCTTCCCTGCGCGGCGCGCACAATCCTGCTCGCCTTGGTCGCTATCAGGCTCTGATGGTTCACTATTAGAAGAAGCATGGTTTCTATGAACTGCGCCTGTATCACAGATCCTCTTACCGTTATGACAGGCTCATGCGGAAATATGGGAGTACCTTCCGGCACCGCCCACACATCACATTCAAACTTGAAATCGCGCAGGTACCGCAAAAATTCCTCGCAGAAAATGCCTTTGCTCCTAAGGTAGTCTATATCTTCTTTCGTGAATTTCAAATTGTCGAGATACTCGACCACTTGCTCTATGCCCGCCATTATCGCATATCCGCCCTCGTCCGGCACTCTGCGAAAGAACATGTCAAAGTAGGCGATATGTTCTTTCATTCCCGACTTCAGATATCCGTTTGCCATGGTGATCTCGTAAAAGTCCGTCAGCATGGTAAGGTTTTCATTCTTAATCATTTTATTTCTCCGGGCGTCCCTGAATTTTTCGTATTTTTTTGGACAGCCGTTCCCTTTATTATAGCCTATTTCAGCATTTTCTTCAAGAACTGCCCCGTATACGAGCTTTTGTGTTCCGCCACCTGTTCCGGTGTTCCCTCCGTGACTATCTCGCCGCCTCGTATTCCTCCGTCAGGACCCAAGTCTATTATGTGATCGGCTCTCTTGATGACATCGAGGTTATGCTCAATCACCACAACGGTGTTTCCGGCATCCACGAGCTTGTCCAAAACGGATATGAGTTTGTCTACATCGGCAAAGTGCAGTCCCGTGGTCGGCTCATCGAGTATGTACAGAGTCTTGCCCGTACTGCGCTTTGAGAGTTCCGACGCCAGTTTCACGCGCTGCGCCTCGCCTCCCGAAAGTTGTGTCGACGGTTGTCCGAGTTTGATATAGTCAAGTCCCACTTCGTTGAGAGTCTCAAGGTGCCTCCTTATTGACGGAATGTTTTTGAAAAAATCGAGTGCTTCGGCAACACTCATATCCAGCACATCGAATATACTCTTGTCGCGGTATTTGACTTCAAGGGTTTCTCTGTTGTATCTCTTGCCTTTGCAGACCTCGCACGGCACGTAAACGTCGGGCAGAAAATGCATCTCTATCTTAAGTATCCCGTCGCCTTTGCATGCCTCGCATCTTCCGCCTTTTACATTGAAGCTGAATCTGCCCTTTTGGAAACCCCGCATCTTAGCTTCGGGTACCGATGCGAACAAGTCGCGTATATGCGTGAACATCCCTGTGTATGTGGCGGGATTTGACCTCGGGGTTCTTCCTATCGGGGACTGGTCGATGTCTATTATCTTATCGACATTGCCCGTTCCTTTGATTTCCCCGCACTTTCCCGGTTCCGCCCCGGAATTGTGCAAAATGCGAGCCACTCCCTTGTTCAGAACCTCGTTTATCAGACTGCTCTTTCCCGAACCCGAAACTCCCGTGACACACACGAATTTTCCTAGCGGTATATCCACGTTTATATTCTTCAGATTGTTCTCACATGCGCCCACCACTGTGAGTTTTTTCCCGTTTCCTTTACGACGTGCGACGGGAACGGCGATTTTCTTTTTTCCCGAAAGATACATGCCTGTAAGAGAATTCTCGTTTTTCATTATATCTTCAGCGGTTCCCTGAGCCACCAGCATGCCTCCGTGGACTCCTGCACCCGGGCCTATGTCCACTATGTGATCGGCGGCATGCATCGTGTCCTCGTCGTGTTCGACCACGATCAAGGTATTCCCAAGCTCTACGAGATGACGCAGGGTCTTGAGCAGTTTTTCGTTATCCTTCTGGTGAAGTCCGATCGACGGCTCATCCAATATGTACAAAACCCCCGTAAGCCCCGATCCTATCTGGGTCGCAAGCCTTATTCTCTGCGCCTCTCCGCCGGAAAGACTGCCTGCCGCGCGGGAAAGGGTAAGATACTCAAGACCCACATTGACGAGAAAATTCAAGCGTTCACGGATTTCTTTGAGGATCTGACTGCCTATTATGGCGTCTCGCTCAGACAGGTTGATGTGCTTGATAAAATCCAGCGCGTCCCTGATCGACATATCCGACAGCTGCGCTATGTTCATGTCCGCCACCGTAACTGCCAAAATCTCCGGTTTCAGGCGTTTGCCGCCGCAGTCCGTGCATTCTCTTGTCACCATGAACTTGCTCATCCTGTCTTTAAAAAAACTCGACCCGGTCTCCCTGTATCGTCTCTCGACATTGTTGATAAGACCCTCAAAGGGATGGTCGAACTTCTGAACCTTTCCGCCTCTGCTTTTGTAAGTGTATTTGATCTTCTTATTCCCGGTTCCGTGCAATATTGTCTGTTTGAACTTCTCCGGAAGTTCCCTGAACGGCAGCGAGGTGTCGACCCCCTGTTGCTCGGCTATGACTTCAACGATGTTTCTATAAAACCCGCTGTACTCCATGGTGGCATAGATTTTGCTCAACGCTCCCCGGAGTATGCTCTTATTTTCATCTATCATCGTCTCCGGCAGAATCTTCTCCGTGAATCCCAGACCGCTGCACGACTCGCACGCCCCAAACGGGCTGTTGAAAGAAAACATTCTCGGCTCAAGTTCTTCCAGACCGCCCCCGTGTTCCGGGCATGCGAGCCTTGTGGAAAAAACCTGTTCTTTGCTGAAATCCTTATCCTGCAACAGAACGCTTGCAAGACCCTCGCTTTCTTTCATCGCAAGCTCCACCCCTTCGGCGATTCTGCTCTCCTGACCTTCGCGAACCACCACGCGGTCGACCACGATTTCCACGGTATGCTTGAATTTCTTGTCGAGTTTTATCTCATCCTCATCCAGCGACACAAGCTCTCCGTCCACACGCAACCGTGTATATCCTTCTTTTCTTATTCTTTCTATGACCTTGGCGTGTTCTCCCTTTCTCTGTCTGACCACGGGAGCCATGATCCAAACACGCGTGCCTTCCGGATATGCGGTAATCGTATCCACGATCCTATCCACACTCTGACTTGCGATGGGTCTTCCGCAGACGGGGCAGTGGGGTTTGCCTATTCTTGCATACAAAAGTCGCAAATAGTCGTGAATCTCCGTAACGGTTCCGACAGTTGACCTCGGGTTTCTGCCCGTGGTCTTCTGATCTATCGATATCGCCGGAGAAAGTCCCTCTATAAATTCCACATCGGGCTTTTCCATCTGCCCGAGAAACTGCCTCGCATACGCCGACAGGCTCTCAACGTAGCGTCTCTGCCCCTCCGCATATATAGTGTCAAACGCAAGCGAAGTTTTTCCGGAGCCGGATAATCCCGTAAGAACCACCAATTCATCTTTGGGGATCGTGACGTCCAAATTGCGCAGATTGTTTTCATTTGCGCCCTTTATGACTATTTCATTTTTCAATTCGCACCTCCTACATCCGCTTGGTCTTGTATTCGAATATGCGGTCGCGCAGCTCCGCAGCCCGTTCAAACTGAAGGTCTTCGGCGGCCTGTCTCATCTCTTTTTCCATGAGCTTGACGTATTTTGCGAGCTCTCCTGCGGTAAGTTCCTCCGGTTTTTTCCCTTTATAAGATTCATCGCTTTGCGCAAGTTTGGTCGCTTCGATCACGGCTCTTACGGATTTTTCTATGCTTTTTGGCGTTATATCGTGCTTTTCGTTGTACTCACGCTGCATCGTGCGTCTGCGCTCGGTCTCATCGATCGCAAGTTTCATCGCTTTACTGATTCCATCGGCGTACATTACGACCTTCCCGTCGACGTTTCTTGCGGCTCTGCCTATAGTCTGGATCAGCGAGGTTTCTGTACGCAGAAATCCCTCTTTGTCGGCATCGAGTATCGCCACGAGCCTGACCTCGGGGATATCGAGGCCTTCCCTCAAAAGGTTTATTCCGACCAGAACATCGAATTCATCGAGTCTCAAATCACGAATTATTTCGAGTCTCTCAAGCGTGTCTATTTCCGAATGCAGATACCGGGTTCTCACCCCGGCGTTCACGAGGTAATCGGTAAGACTCTCCGCCATTTTTTTCGTGAGCGTCGTTACAAATACCTTTCCGCCGCTTCCCGAAACCGTATTGATCCTTCCTATCAGATCGTCGATTTGATTTTCGGTCGGGTGAACCTCTATGACCGGGTCGAGCAGTCCTGTGGGTCTTATCACCTGCTCCACCGTAATGCCGTTCGCCTTTTCTCTCTCGTATGCCGCAGGGGTTGCGCTGACATACATTATTTTGTCGACCAGGTTTTCCCATTCGTCAAATTGAAGTGGTCTGTTGTCGAGCGCAGATGGAAGCCTGAATCCATAATCCACGAGCGACTGTTTTCTGGATCTGTCTCCCGCATACATGGCTCTCAGCTGCGGCAGCATTACGTGCGATTCATCTATCATTATCATATAGTCGTCGGGAAAATAGTCCATCAAGGTATATGGCCTTGATCCCGCCGGCATACCGTTAAGATGTCTTGAATAATTCTCTATCCCCTTGCACGTGCCGAGTTCTCTCAACATTTCCATGTCATACCTTGTCCGCTGCTCTATTCTCTGCGCCTCCAGGAGTTTTCCTCTGTCTCTGAACCACGCAATGCGCTCCTCAAGCTCTTTTCCGACGGTGAGCATAGCCGCCTCGACTTTTTCCGGCGAAGTCACGTAATGCGTTGCAGGGTATACGGCGACATGCTTTCTGATTCCGAGGATCTCACCGGTCACTGCGTTGATTTCTTTGATGGTTTCCACCTCATCTCCGAAGAGTTCTATCCTGACCGGATTGTTGGCACCCGCGGGGAAGATATCTATTATATCCCCCCTGACGCGAAAGCTTCCTCTCTCAAGCGCCATATCGTTTCTTGAGTACTGTATATCGACCAGTTTACGCAGTATTTGGCTCCTGCTTCTGACCATTCCGGGTCTAAGCGACAGCATCTGATTCTCATAATCGAACGGACTTCCCAGTCCGTATATGCACGACACACTTGCCACTATTATGACGTCTTTTCGCTCAAACAGAGCCGCCGTTGCGCTGTGACGCAGCTTTTCTATCTCATCGTTTATGTCGGAGTCCTTTTCTATGTAGGTGTCCGTGGACGGAACGTATGCCTCCGGCTGATAATAGTCGTAGTAGCTTACAAAATATTCGACGGCGTTGTCCGGGAAAAACTCTTTGAATTCACCGTGAAGCTGCGCTGCCAAAGTCTTGTTGTGGCTTATTATCAGCGTAGGTTTGCGCACCTGTTCTATCACATTCGCCATCGTAAACGTCTTGCCCGAACCCGTGACCCCCAGAAGAGTCTGCTGCTTGTTTCCTTGCGCAAAACCTCTGACGAGTCTTTCTATGGCTCGTGGCTGATCACCGGTCGGCTTGTATTCGGATTTTAGCTTAAATTCCGCCATTGTTTTTTGCCTACTTCTTCCGCACTCCATTCGCATCTTTCAGGTAAAAGAAATTCTTAACCCTGTTGTCCGTGTCTATCAATCCGTTGTACTGCACGGTCTGATATTCGTTTATGAGCGAACGCATCTTGCCGTCCTTTTCGTCAGGGTCATAGAGATTTCCTTTGCTGTCCATGCAGCCGATATCGGTGATGACAGGCATCTTCTTGTAAAGATCCATCAGATACTTGTCATACCCGCTCATCTTTCCTCCGATCGCCTTCATCATGTATGCCGACAGATAGTTGGCGCTGATGTTGACATTCTCTTTTTCTTTGATGTCGTAGTTTGCCCATATCATGAACGGCACCCTGTACTTTCTTTCTTCCCCCGTGAATTTCATCTCATTCTTGCCCGAGGAGTTGAAGAGTTCACTGTAAAAATCGTTTTCCACCCTCGGCTGATGATCCCCGAAGAAGACAAGCACCGTAGGTTCATCCACATTCTCGTAATACTTTATGAGATCTTTCAGTGCATCGTCCGACTTTTTCATCAGGTTGAGGAACTGTCCGGCTTCTTCCTGCTTGAGTGCATCGTCCTCTATGGATATGCCGGAATCCACGATACCCGACGAGTACAGATATCCGCCGTGATTTTGAATCGTGACGTTGAACATGTAGAACGGAAGCGCCCCGTTGTTTGCTTTTGCTTTTTCGTACTGCTGTTTCACTATATCGTAATCCTGCTTATCGGATATGAAAGATCTTATCTTTTCCGGTTTATGCAGGTCTTCCATGGATATGTACTTGTCAAATCCCAGATTCGGATATGCGTTGTTTCTGTTGTAGGAATTGTTCATTCCCGGGTGAAACGCAATGTTGCCGCCGTATCCTCTCTGCTTGAGTTTCCACGTGAGCGAAGGCGTCATTGACTTTATCCTGTTGGTGTAAGGAACCGAGTGGAACGGCAGGTGCTGCATAGAGAAACCTGTAAGAAATTCAAATTCCGTGCACGCCGTACCGCCTCCGAATATGGATGTGTGCATCGTTCCCTTGATCGTATTCTTTTTGAGACTATGGAAGAACGGCATGTAGTCCTTGTTGGTCTTGAATTTGTTTATAAACTGCAAATCGGCGAAAGACTCATTCATTATTCCGATGATATTCGGGGTTTTTCCGGTCGTGCCGCTCACCTTGCTTGCGGTGTCGGGTTCATACTTTTCCGCGATCCGGCGAACCCTCTCGGGCGAATAGTTTTTCGGTTTCTCCACTATGGACATATTTATGGTCACTACAAACGATAAAGCATAGCCGTGCTTGTAGTAGTTGCTCTTTGGTCTGAAACTTGAGACGCGCACGTTGTGATTTTCTATCACCGAGCTTGTGAAGAACACGTAGTTAAAGAGAAATCCCAGTCCCACCGCAACCGCCAGTGCAATCGTGCGTTTCTTCCATCCCAGTCCCTTGTTCGCTCTCAGTTTTATTGCCATGGCTATCCATATCACGGTCAGCATTATCGCCCACAGACTCGCCTTGTTAAAGCTCATGCTGTATCCGCCGGCAACCTCCATCCCGGTTCTCCAGTTTATTATATCCGTTGCGATAAGCGGAGCATCCCGGAACAGAAGCATCATGTAATTAGCAAATGCAAATCCAAACGCCGAGAGTGTGGTCAGTATGATGGTCGCCCTTGTCCTGTTGGTTATCACATAGAAGATCCACCAAACGACGGCTATTATGAATATGTTCAGCATGCCTTGGAAAGAAAACAAAAGTCCCAGCGTTTCAATTATGGACATGTCTGCTATCTTCGAGATTATATAATATGCCACAAGCGGCGTCAGAATAAACATCCCCCGCAAAAGTGCGCGGTTCAGATCTACAGGGCTTCTTCTCCTTGTTCTGTTGATCTTCTCTTCGATTTTATCCACGGGCAGCGCCACAAATATGATCGCCAGTATTATCACCGCTATGAAAATCGAGAAAAACGAATACTTAAAGTATCTGTAGCTCAAAGCGGCGAAAAGGTGCTCTCCGTTCAGTACTTTTTCACCGCCCGCATCGACCCGGACAAGATGGTTGGCGTCGTCTTTCTTTTCCGTCAGCAGTTTGACCGCAAACGGTTTTTTTGAAGATACATCCACCGACCTGACCTGTAGCTTGTATTTTTTCTTTTCTGTGAGGTTCAGCCACTTTCTGAACTTGGCGTTTCCTCTTTTGGTGACGATCTTGTTTCTGTTTGCCGCCGCAGAGTCCCTTACAAATGAAAATACCGTTGCCGAATTATGAACTATGAGCTTGGTTTGCAGTTCCGTTTTGGCAAGTTCTTTGTTCTTCGCATCAAGCAGCGAAACTATCACCTTGCCTTTTGCGTTGTAATTGCCCGCATTGGAAAAAAACATCTGCACTTTCGTGAGTTTGTCCTTCTCTGCGACAAATTCCTGTCTGAGAGTCACATTGCCTTTCATGTCAATGCTTCTCGAACCGCTCTGTTTGGCCAGATAGCGATCCATATCCGTTTTTACGAGCGCAGGATTTTCCCTGAGTTCATACCTTTGTTCCTGCGTGGTTTTCGGCACTTTCATATCGTTTATGTACTTTCTGGAAACCATAAAGCTGTCCTTCTTGAATATGACAAAAGCCAGTGTCGTCAACAACACAATTGTCAAAACCACGGTTTTGATCAGATAGCACTTACGACAAGTGCTCTTTTTGGAAAAGTCGTCCATTAAAAATCTCTCCTTAACTCTCCTTAATATTATTCAATATACATATCCTTTCGGAATCTCTTTCGATGCGGCGGAATTGGCTATATTGCGCTCTTTCCGCCCGGCGCCGTATAAACCGGCGCCCTCACAACGCTTCGGTCAGGCGCCCCATGGATTTGCCGGCTGTCAAAGCAGCCCGGCCGCCCGCTCCGCAGCTTTTATGACATGTTCTGCAAGTACCGACGATGTGACTCCGCCGACACCGCCCGGAACCGGGCTTATATATGAAGCCACCTGCGAGACATTATCAAAATCGACATCACCGCATAGCTTCCCGAACTGATCGACGTTTATTCCGACGTCAACGACGATGCTTCCGGGGCTTACCATATCCGCTGTTATCATATTTGCTTTCCCCGCCGCAGCGACTACTATGTCGGCTCTTGCGCACTCCTTCCGCAGATTCGCAGTCTTCGTGTGGCAGACGGTCACCGTTGCATTTTTCTTGAGCATGAGCATGGCCAAAGGCTTTCCCACCACCATACTTCTTCCGACGATCGTTACATTTTTCCCTTTCAGATCCACATCATAACACTCAAGCATTTCCATCACCGCCCGAGCCGTGCACGGGGCAAAACCCGTCCCGTCGCCAACAAATACCCTGGATATGTTTACCGGGCTCATGCAGTCCACATCTTTTGCGGGATCTATCGCAGCCGCAACGGCGGTCTCATCAAGATGCCGGGGAAGCGGTCTGAATAACATTATCCCGTGCACCTTTGGATCCTCATTCATCTTCGAAACAGTCTCGACAAGCCCGTCCATGCCGATATTTTCGTCAAGCTCCGTGACCTTCATATCTATACCCACGCTCTCCATGCGCTTGCCGGCACCTTTTTCATATGCCATATCGTCGGCTCTTTGCCCCACTCTGACTATGTTCAGGACAGGTATTACCCCTATTTCTTCAAGCCGCTTGACCCGCTTGATCATCCTTTCCTTCATTGCGGCGTTGACTTGCGCACCTTTCATCAAAATTTTTGCCATCTTTTCTTCCTCTTTGCCCAAGCTTCTCTCCTTTCAACTGCTCAATGCCCGTCCACCGTCAGTATCGCGGTCTCTTGTAAAAACGTCCCGAAAAGCGTTCTGTCTTCAAAACATTGACAAATGCTTTAGGATCGATGTCCTTTATTTCTTTCACTATCATATCTACCTGACTGCTCTCAACCACCGAATAAATCATATTCTTCTTTTTCTCCAGAAAAAAGCCCTCGCCTTTGAACAGCGTGGCGTCGTGTCTGGTCATTATACTGATTTTGTCGTATACGGACTCAGGCATATCCGTTATGATTATAAGTGTATGCTTGTCGTATCTCTTGAACAGTTCGCCGTAGAGCTGCATAAGCACATACTGATATATTATGGAATACAGTGCCTTGTCCCAACCGAAGAAAAAACCGGCAAGTGCCAGAATAACTACGTTTCCGAGCAAAATATAATTCCACGTGTTTATTCCTCTCTTCTCGGAAAAATACACCGAAAGAAGATCCGTTCCACCGCTGCTTGTTCCGACCCAAAGGCACAGGAGTCCGGAAAGACCACTTGTGATGCCACCGAAAACCGCAACCAGAAGCACATCCGAGGTTATCGCAACGTGCGGCAGCATGTCTGTCAGAAGGCTCGACAGTACTACATAGTAAAGAGAGTATAACGTGAATTTTTTCCCCAAGCTCCTTATTCCCAGATATGTTGAAATAACATTGAGCGGCAGAAAGACCACAGAATACGGCACAAATATCCCGGCATATTTTGAAAACAGCCTCGTTACCATAAGCGCAACTCCGGAATAACCGCCCGGAAACAGGCCTCCGGCACTCACAAAGCTGTTGATGTTGAACGCACAAATTACTGCACCGAGTGTAACGCTCACTCCCCTGAGCATTTCCCGCAGCACTTTTTCTCTTTTACTCAAAGGTATCCTCGGATCCCTTCTCTTTTTAAACGACATTTCCTCTCTCCAAATCAACGATAGCCACTCAACAACCGGAGCGGCCTTGCAGACTTCTGCGACCTACGGTCATAAACGAAATCTTATCCATTATATCACATCGATTGGCGTTTGCTTACCGTTTTTTATTGGAATCGCACAATTTTCAAAGTGGCAATTTCCGATTATATTCTCTTTTGTGATTGACACATAAAGTTCAGGCAAATATAATGTTGTCGATTATATTTTTGAGGAGGATGTTTTATGACAAATGATAACAAAGGCAAGTTCAGATCCCAGTTCGGATTTCTGATGGCCGCAATCGGAGTTGCTATAGGATTGGGGAATATTTGGGGTTTCCCGTATAAGATGGGAGCCAACGGCGGATTCGCTTTTCTTCTGATTTACGTTTTCATGGCTGTCTTTATAGGTTATCCTCTTCTCCTTGCCGAAATCGCACTCGGGCGAAAAACCGGCAAGGCTGCCGTTGAGGCATTTCAATCGGCAAGCCCCAAATTTACGTTCGTGGGCGTTTTCGAAACCATGGTTCCTTTTCTGTTGCTTTGCTTCTACTGCGTTCTGGGCGGCGTGGTAATCAAATACGCCATAGCCAACTTCGGCGACATTGTCGGAGCTTCATTCGGAGTCAAAGGAACGAAGAGTGACGTATTCTTCGGGAATTTTGTTTCAGATACCAAAATGACGGTGCTGTTCACTCTTTTGTTTCTTTTCCTCACATCTTATACAGTGTTCAGGGGTATCGAAAACGGTATCGAAAAGTTCTGCGCCTACGGTATGCCGCTGTTGTTCCTGATGCTTCTCATAACCGTGGTCAAGTGCTGCACGCTGCCACACGGAATCGAGGGGATCAAATTCATGTTCAAACCGGACTTTAAAATTTTTGCCGGAACCGGCTGGTTCAAGGTCTTTGCAATGGCCGGTGGACAGATGTTCTTCTCCATTTCATTGGCATCGGGTGCATTGATAGCTTATGGGTCTTACATGAAGAAAGATGCCGATCTTGAAAAAAGTGCAATGCTGATTCCGTTCTTTGATACGATTGCGGCACTGCTTGCGGGGCTTGCGGTGTTCCCTGCCGTTTTCTCCGCCAATCTTCCTCCAACAGGAGGCCCCGGGCTGCTGTTCGTTTCCCTGCAGACGGTTTTCAACTCGATGGGCAGCGTAGGTCCGATATTCGGCTTCATATTCTATCTGCTGGTTTTTGTGGCGGCGTTCTCATCGTCCATAGGCATGATGGAGGGCGGCATCTCCGCGATCATGGATTCCCGCATCAAGCGCAATAAAGGCGCCAGCAGACCTCTGGTGGTTCTGGGTATCACCGTCACGACCATCATAGGAAGCAGTCTGGTTGCGCTGGATCAACTCGGTGGAAATCAATCGATGTGGAAACCGTTCGGTCTGGGCAGCTGGCTCGACGTATTTGACCTGGGAGGTGAAGGTATACTGATGCCTTTGGGAGGTCTCATGACAGCAATTCTCTTCGGATGGGTTCGCAGAGGATTCCTCGACGATGAAATCCGTAGCAGTTCCACATACAAGAGCAAAGGATTTGTTCATTTCTGTCTGCGCTGGATAGCCCCTATATTTATGGCGTTTGTGGTGTTCGTTCAGATCAGCAATTTCTTCTTCTCAAACACCGCATGGTACCGCGCATTGCTCGGATAATTAAACGGCAGTTTCATGCTTACACGATAAATCGGAATATCGTTACGATATGTATGAAACTGCCGTCTTTTAATATCACGTACCGACATGATGCGTACATCATACTTCAATATGCGCCTCCGTCATATTTCGGTGCGTCCTTCCATAGCCTTAATGAGCGTGACCTCGTCCGCATATTCAAGGTCTCCCCCCACCGGTAACCCGTGGGCTATTCTTGTGACCCGTATTCCTGAATTATGCAGCAACCGTGAAATATACATCGCCGTGGCCTCACCCTCTATGTTCGGGTTTGTCGCCAATATCACTTCTGCGATTCCGGGATTTTCCCGTAGCCGTGTTATAAGGCTCTTGAGGTTTATATCTTCCGGTCCCATACCTTCCATGGGGGAGATGACCCCGTTGAGTACGTGGTACAGTCCCTTATATTCTCTTATTCTTTCCATCGCCATAACATCTTGCGGGCTTTCCACGACGCATATTACGTTCCGGTCGCGATTTTTATCCTCACACACATGGCAGGGATCCTTGTCCGTCAGGTTCCCGCACACCGAGCAATATCTCATCGTCTTTTTCGCATCGTAAATAGACGACGCAAGCGCTTCCGCCTCACGATCGCTGACAGAAAGTATATGAAAAGCCAGTCTTTGAGCTGTTTTGTTTCCCACTCCCGGAAGTTTTGCAAGTTCTCCGATGAGCCTTCCAAACGGTTTTGGGAACTGATTCATCTCTTCCCTCTTTCCTATAGCCCCGGAATGTTGAGTCCGCCGGTCAGTTTCTCATATTCACCGCCGGTCATCTCATCTATGCGGCGCATTCCTTCGTTTATGGCCGCCATGACAAGATCTTGCAGAGTTTCCACATCATCAGGATCAACGACATCAGGATCTATCACAAGAGATTTAATTTCTCTCTTTCCGCTTATGACCGCCTTGACAACGCCTCCTCCGGCAGTAGTTTCGATCTCTTTTTCCTCAAGCTCCGCCTGCATCTTTTCCATCTCTTCCTGCATGGCCTGCATCCTGCGGATCTGCTCCATCTGACCTTTTCTGCCGCCTGCGGCACCTGTTTTAGGCCTCTTGCCCGCTTTCATTCCTCTACCCATTTCTATATCCTCCGTATATTTTTCACTCTATTTGTGTGTCCTCAATATTGCGACATAAATAGTGCCACAAGAGTTTTCGTTTGCATCTTTTTTGTCACGGAATGATTATAAAATTTCTTCCGCACTATCCTTTACCTCAACCGGTATGCCGATTTCCCGAGAAGCTCTTTCCGCTATCGAGAGTATATCATCCTCAACCCGTTCTTCCGCTTTCGGTTCATCCTCGCCCGTCTTTACGACCATCTTCATCTTTCTGCCGACAAGTTCTTCCATGGCACCGCAGATATCCTCGGTCTTATCCCTCATACGCTTTTCAAACGCTTCGTTTATGCCCGACGCAACAACTTTGAATTCCACATCGTTCATGGCAGCCAAACTGAAGTTTTTCATTACACGCATAGATGCCTGTTCTCTGATAATCTTCTCGGACACAGCTTCCCATATGTCGTCCAGCTCCGCCTGAGTGTGTTCCGCTTCATTTCCCGGTGGCGTTTCCATGCCTTCTTCCTGCTCATTTTTCGGCGCCTTGTTCACGCCCTTTTCGGGCATATTTTCCGGCGCATCTTTTCCGTCCGTTTTCGGGAGTTTCCCATCAATCGATTCGGGGAGATTCCCGGCAACCGGTTCGATGGGATTTACGGTATCCGATTTTTGGGCCGGCGTTTGAGCACTCACAGACATCGACTTTTCCGCAGAATTGATCGAGAAAACATGTCTTTGGCGCTGCCCGGCCGCAGCACCCTCGGGCATCGCATCTACGTACTCCGTTTCCTCGGCTATTGCAACTATAGCAACTTCCATCAAGATTCTCGCCTGAGTCGAATACGTTGCATCATTTATGGCTTTTGCCAGTATCATTATGCTCCTGTTCAGCGTTGAAACACTAATCTCCTTGCTCTGCTCTTTGAGTTTTTCGATATTCTCCGTCGACATATTCAACATGTCCGCCGGGTCTTTTACAAACTTTACGATCAAAAGGCTTCTGTAATATTCCATCCAGTCTTTCATGATGCACTTGACGTCTTTGCCGTCCCTAAGCGCAGTATCCAGAAGAAAAAACGCATCGGAAACTCTCATGTTTAGGATGTTGCCTGTGAGGCGCATATAAAAATCCTGCGAAACCGCACCCAGGTATTCAAGCACCGTTTCCCTGTCCATCTTCTCATCCCCACCGGAAAGACACTGCTCCAGCAGGCTGAGAGCATCCCTTACAGATCCGTCGGCGTTGGCTGCCAAAAGTGACAATGCCCCGTCCGTTGCCTCAACACTCGCACTTTCGCAGATCTCACGCATTTTTATCGTTAGCTTGCGTGACGGCACCCTCTTGAAATCCAGTCTCATGCATCTTGACATTACGGTCTGCGGCATCTTTTCCGGGTTTGTGGTAGCAAGTATGAACATCACATGTTCCGGCGGCTCCTCCAGAGTTTTTAAAAGTGCATTGTATCCTCCTTGCGAAAGCATATGCACTTCATCTATTATATATACTTTCTTTTTGCCTACGCTCGGCGGATAATTTACGCTTTCCCGCAATTCGCGTATATTGTCTACACCGTTGTTTGATGCTGCGTCGATTTCGATCACGTCCATAAATCCGCCTGCGCTTATCGCCTTGCAGTTTTCGCAGACGCCACATGGACGCTCGCCGCTCGCATTGCAATTTACGGCCTTTGCCAGTATCCTGGCGGTCGTCGTCTTTCCGGTACCGCGCGTTCCGCACAGCAAATAAGCGTGGCTGAGTGTGTTGCTCGCAATCTGGTGTTTCAAAATGCGCACTATGTGCTCCTGCCCGATCAGCTCCGAAAAAACTTCCGGTCTATATTTTCTGTACAATGATAGATAGTGACTCATACGATGATCTTATCCTTACCGACAAAATGAAATGCCCTTTGACAGCTCCGCACAATTCCGGAAAAGGCTTATCCGCGGCACATAAGAACTTCCGCTTATTGCTGCTTCCTTCCGGACCTGACAAGGTTCACGGCATCCTATTGCGCAGGACCCAAACCAAAACGGGCGAAGCTGTCAAAGGACATTTCGGCTCACTTAATTATATGGTTTTTGCTTCGGCTTGTCAAATGATTTGCGCTTGCGACAAGGCATACCCGCATCCGACTTACGACATAAATGCCACGGCTCAAAAAGTTCCGGCTCTGCTTATCGGGATTGGCAACCCCTCCCTGACTTCTTCCAGATAGCCCATGTCCAAATCCGCATATATTATGGTTTCATTTTCATCGGCTGCGGCTATCACTTTCCCAAGCGGATCGGCTATTGTCGAGTGACCCCATGCGTGGAATTTGCAATTTGGGTCTCTTGCGACCTGGGCGCCCACAAAGTACACCTGATTGTCCATGGCTCTGGCCCTTACTAAAAGTTCCCAGTGCGCGGGGCCTGTGATCATGCTGAAAGCCGCAGGCAGGATCATGATTTTGGCGCCTCGCAAAGCCATCTCCACAAAAAGCCCGCCAAACCTGATGTCAAAGCAGATAGCCAATCCTATTTTGCCGAATTTCGTATCCGCAACGGTAATTTCACTTCCGGGCGCGATAAAATATGACTCGGTAAATGAAACTTTCCCCTTTATGTCGACGTCGAACAGGTGAATCTTCCTGTGCTTTGCTATTTCTTTGCCCTCTGCGTCAAATACATAGCAAGTATTATATACCTTATCCCCTTCCGCTTCCGGCACGCTTCCTGAAAAAAGGCAGACGTTGAACTCCGCCGCCAGACTGCGCATAAAATTATAGATTTCTCCACCCTGCGGTTCTTTATAATGCGCAAAATTTGCGCCGATGTACGGGCAGACCCACATCTCCGGAAAGACTACGATATCGGCTCCCGTGTGCACGGCTTGCATTAACATTTGACGGTATTTCTTTTTTCCCGCCTCTCTGTCTTGGCGCGGCATTATCTGGCATACAGCCACCTTGGGGCTCATATTGTTCTCCTTATTTCAACATCTATCCTGACAACGTTGAACGCCGTCATATTCTCAATTTGGAGCGCAAGGCTCCGCTGAAACTCTTCCGCACTTTTCCACACCTTGAAACCCTTTTTTATTCCGAGCGAAATTCTGACATCGAGCGCATCGGGTTCGGTATTTTCATATATCGCATATATTTTCCCCACCGCCTCGTTCTCTCTCGCCACGCAGTTGGCGATATCCATGATCACCGAATCGGAAATATAGAATCTCCCCATGTAGCTGAAAGTCGGCCTCACGACGGTGCGCTCGCCCTGCCCGCCGTCGCCTCCCCAAAAACTCCCCCTTAAGATTTTAAGAGGGTTCATGAAGTATCCCGCAAAATCACGCTTAAGCTGTAGTGTCGGAACCGGAATCACGTGCTTTCCCTGGACAATACGCTGTTTGAATGCGATCTTAAGCTCCTCTTCCGACGCAATATCTTCAATATGAATTATCTCACCTATAGGCGGCAGGTTCAGTATCTTGGCGATCTTGTTGACCATCTTGTCGGATGTGCCTATGATCAGTATCGATTTCGGTTCTCTCTGTGCGATCTTGGATATCACGGAATTTCTGTGCTCTTCGCTTGTGAAAAGTGCGGTCTTGATTGCGGCCACCCGCGTTTCCTGCCTTTTTGCGGAAATTCCGGCTTCCACTCTGTTTTTAAAAATAAATAAGCCGTCGTCGATGATGCTTTCGATGTTCAGCTTGTTGCACAAATTCATCGCCCGATAGCTTTTCCCCGTTCCGCTTTTGCCGCTCAACGCATAAACTTTCATCTTTACTTATCAGTTCCTTTCTGCTATACTGTGTGCGGATTCATTTCAAGAGATTTCTATAAGGAGGATTTTAATATGGCTTACAAAATTTCAGATGCTTGCATCAGCTGTGGCGCCTGCGAACCTGAATGTCCTGTTGGAGCAATCAGCGAAGGCGACAGCCAGTATGTGATTGACGCAGACAGCTGCATCGATTGTGGCGCTTGTGCCGGAGTCTGTCCTGTGGACGCACCGGCGGAAGCATAGCGAAAATTTAATTTCCGCGACCGCTTTGCAAATGCGAAGCGGTTTTTTATTGTCGTTTTCTATTTTTTATGAAGCGCATTCATGTGATATGCCAATGCGTGCAGGCTGTCGGACAACTGAACCACCTCAAGAGCTATGTGCGCCGGAACCTCTATATCCGTTATGGCAAAGTTCCATATTCCCCGCACGCCGGCAAAACACAGTTTGTCCGCAACTTCTTGGGCGCTCTCCTGATTGACACAGATTATGCCAATGTCGATACTTTCTTTTTCCACATACTCAACAAGAGCCTCCTGGTCAAGTATATCGATGCCCTCAAGCTGTTTGCCGATAAGCCCCGGGTTGATGTCAAAGGCAGCGCATATCTTGAATCCCTGTTTGTGAAACTTGGTGTACTTTGCGATAGCCTGACCCAAATTGCCCGCACCGACTATGACCATCTTGTATTCCTTGTCAAGTCCCAGTATGGCACTTATTTCACGGCAAAGTCCATCGACGCTGTACCCGTACCCCTGCTGACCGAAGCCTCCGAAATTGTTGAGATCCTGTCTGATCTGCGAAGCTGTGTAACCGATAAGTTCGCTGAATTCCTTTGAAGATATTTTTTCTATCCCTTTTTTTCTTAATTCGATCAGATAACGCCTGTAACGAGGGAGCCTCTTGATTACGGCATTGGAAATTTTCGCATTCTTTTTTGCCATCTGTATTTTTTCCTTTCCATATGAGGTTACCTGCCAATGTGCGGTGGGCGAGCACCAAGTTCTCGGTGGATCTGCTCACGCACTATATAATAAAACCCGCAAAGGCGGGCTTAATCAACTCTCAATATTATCATCAACATACTTTACAAGATCCCCGACCAGACGAAACTTTTCAGCTTCTTCATCAGGGATTTCGAGATCGAACTCCTCCTCTATGGCCATGATTATCTCCACGGCATCCAGAGAGTCGGCTTCAAGATCCTTCATAAGATTGGTGTCCATAGTAACCATCGACTCGTCGACGCTTAGCTGCTCAACGATAATCTCTCTCACCTTGTCAAAAGTCATTTTCATCCTCCTACTTTTCGGGCGCTACAAGTAGTATTATAGTGTAGTGAATTGCTTAATGCAAGCAGATTTTTTTGCCCCAAGCGGTTGTCATTTCGCAGAGTCAAATGAAAAGCAAGTTCACTCAGGGATGCACACCGGAGCTCAATTTGCAACCTGCCCGTCATTTTTCTTCCCAATTCCAACGCCGTTTCCTGTATAATTGCTTCCATAGAGAATATATGTACCCCCTCCGGAAAGGATATGTGACATGAATCTCCATCTTGACAGGAATCATTTAAAAATTATTGCTTTGGCGGCTATGACTTTTGATCATACAGCAATGTTTTTCCCTGATAGGTTTCCAATATACTTCCACTGGATAGGGCGTTTGGCAGCCCCGATTTTCCTGTTTCTTTGCGCAGAAAGTATAACATATACCACCAACAAGTTCATGTATATCCTCCGCCTCTACTTGGCATCCGTTATAATGGGTTTGATACAAAGTTTTACACAGATAGAGATAAATATCTTTCGAAGCATATTTATGACTGCCGTATCATGCTGCATAATTGCAATCCATAATGCAGATAAGAAAAATGCCGCAAAGTTCGCATCGCTTTTCTTGATCTGGCAAATAGCCACATCTGTGGTGGTTCTTTATGTAAATCAGCATTCCTCTGCGGTGATGGAAGATTTTGCCGCTTTTCTTCTCCCTGCTCTTTTGGGCAACTGCCTCAATTTGGATGGAGGTATTTTCTATGTGATCCTGGGTATTGTATTTTACGTTTTTAAAAACCACAGGCAAAACCTTGCTCTCTCATTCTGCGGGTTAACCGCAATTCATGGTTTCTGCAATACCACACACTACATTTTTTCTCTGCTGCATAGAATAAAACTTGTTCCGGTTATAGGAAGTGAGTTTTCCGATGCTCTGGAATTTTTCTTTGAACTTGGAATGGGACCTCTAATGGGCATCGGTGAATCCGCTCTCTACGTAAACTATTCATGGATGATGATATTTTCTCTTCCGATCATATTGAACTACAAAAGCCGAAAAATCAGGTACGGAAGATTCATCAAATACTTTTTTTATTTTTACTATCCTGTGCATATCCTGCTTTTGTATTTTCTTGCCAACCGATTGATTGTGTGAGTAAATTCCGGACTTTTCCAATTATAATTATGTGAGCACCGTGTCGCATTCAATCACTTGATTGATCCTGAAGTTCCATCCAACTGTCGTAGGTGGTTTCAAGGGTTGCTTCTTTTGCTTTTAGCTCCTTGTCCAGCTGCACAAGTTTCAAAGGATCCGACAGGTTTTCCGGGCTGCACATCTGCGTTTTCAACAGTTCCGTCTCTTTTTCAAGTTTTGCGATTTCATCTTCCAGACGCTTTTTTTCCCGTTCGATGCGACGCCGCCGGGTTTCGATTTTTTTCTTGAGCATCCTTTCTTGAGCCGGGCTCAACGTGCTTGCAGGCGCAGCCTCCTTATTCACTGCATTCGCCACAGCATCGTCTATATGCGATGCGTCTGTTTGCAAAGAATCCGCTGCAGCGCCTGAGGAATTCCCTCGGTGCCGCTTTTCTCCGGAATCATTTTCCGCTTTGCTTTTCGTTTCCGCACTCAACTGCTTTATATAGTCCTTGCCCGACTGTATGGACGCCTTCTTCCCCTCATAATAATCGTAGCCGCCGACGTACTCGGTTATCCCGCTATTATTGAGTTCAAAGATTTTGGTTGCGATTTTGTTGAGAAAATATCTGTCGTGAGAAACCGCAATCACGGTACCCGGATAATCCCAAAGCGCCTCTTCAAACACCTCTTTGGAATCTATGTCGAGATGATTTGTCGGTTCATCGAGAACCAGAACGTTGGCTCCCGAAAGCATCAGTTTCAAAAGCGCAAGTCTGGCTTTTTCTCCGCCGGACAGCGTATCGACACGATTAAAAACGCTGTCTGCAGAAAAGAGAAAACGTCCGAGCATTCCTCTTATCTCGCTATCCTTGTATTGCCTGTATGTATCGTGGATCTCCTCCATCAGTGTATTTCCTCCGTTCAACAACTCCTGCTGCTGATCGTAGTAGGCAAATTCCACGCGGTGCCCGCGTTCAAGATACCCCGAGTCGGGGGCAAGATCCCCCATTATAATTTTAAGAAGCGTGGTCTTGCCCGTTCCGTTGGCGCCAACTATACAGATTTTTTCGCCTTTCTTGATATCAAAATCCACACCGTCGAACACAATTTTTTTCTCGGCACCGTTTTCGAACGACTTTGAAATCCCCTCGCCAAACAAAACGTCACCTCCGCTCCGGTAATCCTGATGAAAATTCATCTTCACCTTGGAACGTTCGGCCTCCGGTTTTTCGAGCCTTTCCAACGCATTCAGCCTTTTTTCCCTTGACGCCGCCCGCTTTGCGAGTTTCTCCGTTCCGCGCGATTTGAAGCGTCTGATCATATCTTCCTGACGCTTTATCTCCTCACGCTGTTTGTTGTATGCTCTCTGCTCGCTCTCCCTAAGGCGGCTCCTCTTTTCTATGAACTGCGTATAATTCCCTTTGTACATCCTGAGTTTTTTGTTCTCGATCTGAAATATGTCCGTGCACATGTTGTCGAGAAAATATCTGTCATGCGATACTAAAACGACGGTTCCCCTGTACGACCTCAAAAATTGCTCCAGCCACTTGAGCATTCCAATATCGAGGTGGTTGGTCGGTTCATCAAGAAGCAAAAGATCCGGATTACGCATCAGAAGGCATGCCAGCGCAAGCCTCGTGCGCTCGCCTCCCGAAAGCGTTGCGACCTCTTTGTCATAATACTCCTCGCTGAAAGCCATACTCTTCAAAATACCTTTCATGCGGCTCTTGTATGAAAATCCGCCCTCTTTGTCGTACCTCTCCTGAAGAGCCGTAAGCCGCCGGAAAAGGCTGTCATATTCACCGCTACGATCGCCCGTACCGCTAGGATCCGTTTTTTCGCCGATCTCTTTGCGCATCGCATCACCTTTGGCGATCGCGGCAATCTCATCCGAAAGCATATGTATCTCTTTTTCCATCTCCTCGAATTCTTTGTATATGCCTTCCACCTGCCGTATCACCGTCCCGTCCGGCTTGAACTCATCTTTTTGGCTCAAATAGCCTATCGTCACGTCTTTTGCCACAAAAAAATCGCCGAATTCGGCTGTTTCACGACCCGTCAATATATTGAGAAGTGTCGTCTTTCCCGCTCCGTTTGCGCCTACGATGCCGACACGGTCGCCCTCGTTGACGTGAAATGAAACCCTGTCAAGCACTGTGTCGGTTCCGTATGCTTTTGTTATTTCCGTTGCCGATAAAATAATCATAATCTAACTGTGAAGGCAGACATAAAGCTAAAACGGCAGATTTGCATGCGCATCAAGCAAAAGATCGTCCGCTCCGTTCATCCTGTATCCGTAGTATGCCGCAGCTCCTATCATGGCGGCATTGTCCGTGCAAAGCGCAGGTCCGGGCAGATATAGCTTTATTCCCTTACTGTCGCATCCTTTCTTCAACATTTTTCTCAAAAGCGAATTTGCGGCAACCCCGCCCGAAGCGGTCACCTTAGAAACGCCGCATTTTTCGGCGGCGGCTATGGTCTTTTCCACAAGAACATCTATCGCGGCCTGCTGAAAGCTCGCACATACATCTTCTCTGTTTACGGGATTTCCGCGCATACTCTCTCTGCCAAGGTAGTTCAGAACCTGTGTTTTCAGTCCGCTGAAGCTAAAATCAAGGCTTCCCTTTTCCAAACGAACACGCTTGAAGTCAATCGCTCCGGAATTGCCGGACTTTGCACATGCATCGATCTTCGGACCGCCCGGATATCCCAATCCCATGACCACGGCGACCTTGTCGTATGCCTCTCCCACCGCGTCATCTCTGGTTTCTCCGACCATTTCGCACCTGTTGTAGTCCGTAACATGAACAAGGTTGGTATGCCCTCCCGATACGAGCAAAGTAAGAAAGGGAGGTTCCAGATCTTTGTATTGCAAATACGCAGCTGCGATATGCCCGTGCATATGATTGACCCCGACAAGCGGTATCCCCGCTGCAAACGAAAGCGCCTTTGCCGTCGCCACGCCGATTACAAGCGCCCCTATCAGACCCGGACCGTTGGTAACGCCTATAAGGTCGACTTCGCAAAGTTCTGTCCCCGCTTCCTTAAGCGCAAGCTCCAGAACCTCGTTTATATCCTGAAGATGCCTGCGCGAGGCTATTTCCGGAACCACTCCGCCAAACTTGGCATGTATGTCTATCTGAGAACTGACCACGTTAGACATTATTTCTCTTCCACCTGAAACAACGGCTACGGAAGTTTCGTCACAGCTTGTTTCTATACCCAAAGTTATGAATTTTCCTTGTTTCATTCACGATTCCTTGCTTCTTGCATCGGGATTTCCGATGCGCCACATGATCAGCGCATCTTCCCCGTCATCCTCGTAGTATCCGGGGCGTACTCCGGCAGGTCTAAATCCGAACTTTTCGTAAAGATTTATCGCTGCCGCATTGCTCGCCCGCACCTCCAAAGTATGGCTATGCACACCGCTCTTTTCCGTTATGAACAGCATCATAGCCAGTAAAATGGACGCCACACCTTTTCGTCTGTATCTCGGCATCACCGCAACATTGTTTATGTGACCTTCCTCTTCGATTTCCCATACTCCCACGTATCCGGCAATCGTATCGTTCACCTCAGCGACAAAATACTTCGCCCGCGGATTTTCCGTTATATCGGCAAGCAGCGATTCTCTGGACCACGGTACGGAAAAACATACTTTTTCTATCGCAAATATTCCGTTGACATCCGTCTTGTTCGCTTTCCTGATTTTCATCCTCGTTCCCTCTTGCCTCGGATCTTGAAACTACTTGCGCCCGCCCATCAGGCTCTCCATCTTTTTTGCACGCAGTTTCGCCAATGTGCCGTCCTTTAGCTTCTGCTCCGCTTCGGTTTCCCGCATATATTCCGGTAGCAGATCAGCGAATTCGCACGTTTCGCCGCGTTCCCACATTTTGAGGGCATATCTTACCACCATGCCCGCCGTAGGCAAAAGATCGCTGTCCTCTGCAAAAGTTCTTCCCTGCAAAAGATGCGCAAACCTCTCGTCTTTCAGATATTCGGTCACTCCGTCGCCATAAAACACAATATTGTGTAATTTCTCTTTGGCGGCGCAAATGTCTGCCGCTTCGCTACGAATTGCGGACATCTTCCCCTGAGAACCCGCTGCTTGACCGGGAAATTTAATTGCATCGACAGCCGATGTGACGTCTTTTAGCATGTATGCTCCGGGAGCAAGAATTTCCTCGCCGCAGCTCCCGTACACCGCACCGTATACCTGACCTCTTCTGGCATTGACTATCACGGCGCAGCCTCGTCTCCCGTCACATTTCTCCCTGAACATTTCAAGACTCGGGACAGGCAAACACCTAATGTCCAGCGCCTGTGCAACCGCTCTTGCAGAAGAGACACCTATCCTTATTCCTGTGTAAGAACCCGGACCTATCGATGCTGCAACCGCACTCAGCTTTGACGGTTTTATCTCCTCTTCCCTCAATAATTCCGATGCAAGCTCGGTGATATTCTTCAAATGTTCCATAGGCTTCTTGGTCGATTTTTCTCTTATCTTCTTCGTCTCAAGATCGCACAAGGCGACAGAACCTCGCACTCCGGTAGTTTCAAAGCCTAAAATGTACATCTATATATGCGTTCTCCTTCTTCCTCTCCGTACTCAAGCAAAATCAGTTTTGTGTCATAGGGCAAAATCTCCGCGATCTTATCCGCCCACTCTATTATGCAGACTCCTCCTGCGTCAAAATATTCTTCTGCGCCGACAGTAAAAAGTTCTTCACCGCTTTTGAGCCTGTAAACATCAAAGTGAAACATGGGAATCCGTCCGGAATTGTATTCCTTGACTATGGTAAAAGTGGGGCTTGTGACAGTCTCCGTTACACCTAATCCCGCAGCTATCGCCTTGGTAAGGGTCGTCTTTCCTGTACCGAGATCTCCCACAAGTGCCAAAACATCCCCACGTTTCAGCTTATCTGCCAGCTTCTTGCCGAATTTCCTTGTTTCTTTTTCTGAACTGATCCTGATTTCTCTCATACGGTATTATCTTCCGCAGCATTCTCCGCCGCACTCATCCTTGAATTAATCACGATTTTTTTCGAACTCTTTTTTCTTCTTGCTTCCATGAATTATGTTTGAGATCTTTTTGTAAATCAGAAACGTAACGACTGAATTTATCCCGGCTTTGCTCAGGTTGAACGGCAAGATTGCGGGAAGAACGAGTTTTGCCACCGCTTCCCTTGTCATTCCATAAAATATCGGATCCAGAACGTAGTTTGCCACACACATCACCGCCGCCATTGCGATCGTTCCGCATATGAGCCCGATCACCGCTGTCTTTCTGCTCTTATTTCTGTGGTATATGATCCCGGAAACCACGGCAAATGTTCCGGTCGCCAGAACATGCATGGTAAATCCCATCCACGTGTCATGTCCCAGCACAAAAGCCTGAACAAACGATGCCAGTGCCGTAACTATGATACCCGGCAACGGGCCGAACGCAAACGTCGCGATCAGAACCGGCACATCCGCAAGCTCGTACTTGAATGCCGGGAAAAGTGGAAACGGAAGATAAATGAACACCAGCATACATGAAATCGCTGTCAGCATCGCAAGAGTGGTCATTTCGGTTCTTTTTCTTCTTTTGTTTTCTCTCATATTTCTTCCATATCGTTTGCGGCACCTTCTCATCTGTTTTATCCGGCGCCGCCTCTTCTCTCACACCATTTATATATTATAGATACTGCATCCATGCCATATATACCGTATATATAATGTCAAAATCTACAGCTTAAAATCTTCCTGCGACAATCGGTACAACGCCTTGGCATAAATATCCGTCATCTTGTTGAATCGATCTATTGCGATTTTTTCGTTTTTCTGATGCATTATATCCGGATCCCCGGGGAACAATCCGCCGAAGGCCACTATATTAGGGCATGCTCTCGCATACGTGCCGCCTGCGCTTACAATCGGCAAACTCTCGGTGTCGGCCGTTTCCTCTCTATACACATCCATCAGCGTTTTGATAAGATTGCTGTCGGTATCGAAATACAGGGGTTTCATGTCCACGTGTTTTACAACTCCCACCGAATATTTGTCCAGTACGGGCTGCATTGCCTCATATACATCCTCAGCGCAAAAACTTACCGGGTAGCGGACATTTATATTGACTGCGATCGAATCCTTGTCGTAACTTATCAGCCCGTTGTTAAAGGAAAGTCCACCCGATTTTTCATCTTTGAACCCGATACCGATCTCATCCCCGTACGGGTTGAAGCCCACATGCGCATTATAGAAATCTATAAATTCGTTTATGTCCTCATTTGCAAAGTTGAGTTCCCCCAAAAACTTCATCAGAACCGAGATCGCATTCAGTCCTTTTTCCGGTCTTGCTCCGTGGCACGCCACACCGTCTGCGATTATTTCAAGCGACTTTCCGACACCCTTCGTTTTAAGTTTGTATCCGGTTTTTCCCTTGAAACTTTCAAGTTTTTCCCGTATCTGCACATAAGCGTCTTTGGCATCGCTTCCGACCACGGCACGTGCCTGTGAGGCAACCATGTTGACCGCTTCTCCTCCGGCAAGCTTGCCGAGACGCAAACCTTTGCTTTTTCCTTTTGAGAGCTTCTTTGCAAGCTCAAACACCAATATTCCTTTTTCTCCGTTTATAACGGGAAAATCCGCATCGGGCGTTATACCGAAATCAGGAGGTTCCACCTTTGAAAAATAATATTCTATGCCTTCCCAGTCGGTTTCCTCATCCAGCCCAAGTATCAGGCGTATCTTCCTGTGCGGCTCATACCCGGCATCTTTCAGGGCTTTCATCGCATACAAAGATGCGATCACAGGTCCTTTGTCATCGGTGGTTCCCCTACCTATTATGTATCCATCTTTTTCTTCGGCGCCGTAAGGGTCGCTGTCCCAGCCCTCGCCTGCCGGCACAACATCAAGATGCCCTATGACTCCGACGGTTTCTTCCCCTTCTCCAAAGTCTATGTGACCTCCGTAATCATCGATATTTTCCACGGCAAAGCCCATTTCTCTGCCCTTTTTAAGCATGTATTCAAAAGCTTTCCGCACGCCCTCTCCGAACGGATATGTCCGTGAGTTCTCCCCCTGCACGGCGGGCGCCTTGTCACTTCTTATCCTTACGAGTTCCTTAAGTGTTTCAATGGCGGCCTGACGATTGGCTTGTATATATTTTTGTAGATCCATCAATACCCCGATTCTTCACACATTGAGTCCTCCTCTCGGATCCGAATAAGCGGCTTTGCTTTTCGCAATCCGCTCCTTTATTCCGAGGATCAAGATTCGGTCTCCGTCAGATCAATCCACGGCCACGACACCTCTAACTTCAGGCACCGCATCCGAAAGAATTTGCTCAACTATACCTTTCAGGGTCATCCTCGCTCCCGGGCATCCGGCGCAGTGACCCGTAAGTCTCACTTTTACAATATTGCCCGGTGTTATTTCCACAAGTTCGATACTTCCGCCATCCTGCGCGAGCACTTTTCTGATCTCCTCAAGCGCCGCATTTACTTTCAATTCCATTAGAAATCCTCCAAATTCTATGCTTAAATCGCTATGACAGCCATTATATCACATTTTGCTCCGATACGGTCAAACGTTTTTAACATGGGGGATGTTCTTTTGGGGACTTTGAGAATGCGTTGTGAATACTTTGGAGATGCGTTGTGAATACTTTGGAGATGCGTTGGGGATGCTTTTATGTTAAAATCTACTCACTCATAAAACAAGCTTGGGAGGATAATTTAATGACAAATGAAATCATACTTGCCGTCACTCTGACAGTCGAATACTCAGCGCTGATTTTGTTCCATCGTCTGTTTGGAAAAAGCGGGCTGTACATTTGGACTTCCATCGCCACGATAGCCGCCAATATAGAGGTGCTGATACTCGTTCGGGCATTCGGAATGGAGATGACACTCGGCAATATTTTATTTGCCTCGACTTTTCTTGTGACGGATATAGTCAGTGAGCTGTACGGCAAGCAAGATTCAAAAAAAGCCGTTAAAATCGGGATTGCGACATCCGTTGCCTTTGTGGCCATCTCATCATCGTGGCTTTTGTATCTGCCGGCGGCAGGAGACTTCGTTTCGCCGTCCATCAAAACCATCTTTTCAAATACGCCGCGATTGATGCTTGCGTCCCTTACGGTATATGCAGTCGTACAGTTCATAGATGTCTGGCTGTATCATGCGTGGTGGGCGCTTACCGAAAAGGCGGTCGGCGACAAAAAGCGATTCCTCTGGTTAAGAAACAACGGCTCCACTCTCCTATCCCAATTCCTGAACAGCGTACTGTTTAATTTTCTGGCGTTTTGGAAAGTCTACGACAACCATACGATCATGAACATCATAATATCTTCCTATGTGATATTCATAGTGACAAGCATCGCAGACACTCCTTTTGTATATATCTGTAGATATTTTCATGAGAAAAAAAGCCTTTCACAAAATTGATGCTCAGCCACGAAAAATCCGCTCTTCCGTGCGGCTTCCATGAATAAAATTCACTCCTCCGTGCGGCTTCCATGAATAAAAATTCGCTCTTCAATACGCTCATGAATAAAAAAGGCGGTCACACGGTGGATCCCCCCTCGGATTCTCCATATGACCGTCCACAGATCCTATATCGTATTGCTACTTACAGATCCGCTCTCACAAGGTTGATGCGATCCTGATTGTCTATCTCACTTACCTTGACCTTGACCTTGTCGCCGATATTCATGACATCCTCGACTTTTTCCACACGCCCTCTTGCCATCTTGGAAATATGCAAAAGTCCTTCTTTTCCCGGAAGTATCTCTATGAAAGCTCCAAATCCCATGATCCTCATCACGGTACCCTCGTAAGTTTCGCCGACCTCGACATCCTTTGTGAGGAGTTCTATCTGTCTGCGGGCTTCCATTGCGCCTTCCATATCCTCGGAATATATGGTCACCAGGCCCGGATCGTCTTCGGAAATATCGATCTTGACATTATTCTCTTCCACTATCTTGTTTATCGTCTTGCCTCCCGGACCGATCACTATCCTGACCTTATCCGGATCCACCCTCATGGCAATGCAGCGAGGCGCCCACTTGGACAGTTCCTTGCGCGGTTCAGGGATTTCCTCGAGCATAAGCTTCATGATGTGCATCCTGCCTTCACGCGCCTGGTTGAGTGCCTGCTCCATGATTTCTCTGGAAAGACCGTGAACCTTGATATCCATCTGTATTGCGGTAACGCCCTCTTTCGTTCCCGTAACCTTGAAGTCCATGTCTCCCATGAAGTCTTCCATCCCCTGAATATCGCTCAGAATCGCCATCTTGCTCGATCCGTTTTCCTCAACTCGTTCAATAAGTCCCATAGCTATCCCCGCAACGGGCTTTTTGATCGGAACACCGGCATCCATAAGCGCAAGGCATGAGCCGCAGGTCGAAGCCATGGACGTCGAGCCGTTGGAAGAAAGTATGTCGGACACCACGCGTATCGCATAAGGGAACTCCTCCTCACTCGGAATGACCGGAAGGAGAGCTCTCTCCGCCAGCGCACCGTGACCGATCTCGCGACGACCCGGACTTCTCGGCGGCTTCGGTTCCCCGGTTGAATATCCCGGGAAATTGTAATGATGCATATATCTCTTTTCCGTCTGTTCAGTGAGTCCGTCTATGCGCTGCGCTTCCGAAAGCGGCGCAAGTGTTGCCGCCGAAAGCGCCTGTGTCTGCCCTCTCTTGAAAAGTCCCGTCCCGTGTACTCTGGGAAGCACCCCGGTTTCACACCAGATAGGGCGAATTTCGTCGAGTTTTCTGTCATCTATGCGAACGCCTTCATCGAGAATCATACTTCTCATACATTCCTTCGTGATCGTGAATATCAACCCGGAAATATCCTTTTCCGATTCCGGAAATTCCTGAGCAAAACGTTCTTTTGTTTCTTTTTCAACGGCGTCTATCTTGTCAAGCCTTTCAAGCTTCTCAACTGTTCTTATTGCGCTGTCTATTTTTTCTGTCGCAAATTCTCTGACGGCAGTCTCAAGATCTTCCGGCGCTTTGACAAGCTCTACCTCCATCTTCGCCTTGCCGACCTCTTCCACGATCTCATTTATAAAGCGAACGATTTTCTTTATCTCTTCATGCGCATAGAAGATTGCATCCAGCATAACATCTTCCGGCACTTCATCGGCACCGGCCTCGACCATCATTATCGCTTCTTCCGTGCCGGCAACCGTCAGATTGATATCCGACTCCTCTCTCTGCGCAAGGTTCGGATTGATGACAAACTCACCGTTGACTCTTCCTATGCGAACCGAACCGGTAGGCCCGTCCCAAGGTATATCCGATATCGCAATCGCAACTGATGAGCCGATAAGCGCCATTATATCCGTTTCGCAGTCGGGATCCACCGACATAACCGTCGCAACCACGCTGACATCATTGTAAAATCCTTTTGGAAACAGTGGTCTGAGCGGTCTGTCCATAAGGCGGCAACTCAATATGGCCTTTTCGCTCGGCCTGCCCTCTCTTCTTATAAATCCGCCGGGAATTCTGCCGACGGAGTACATTCTCTCCTCGTAATCACACGTGAGCGGGAAAAAATCTATCCCCTCTTTAGGTTCTTTTGATGCGCAAACCGTTACGTTTACGACAGAATCCCCGTATCTCACCATCACCTGCCCGTTTGCCTGTTCGCAGACCTTGCCTATTTCCAGTTGCAGCAGCCTTCCTCCGACTGCCATCTTAAATGTTCTGTAATCAGTAAATCTTCCCATTTCTAATAAACAACTCCCTCCTGTTTATTAATTCACTATTGCTGTTTCGTGCCGGGCAACTTTCCTGAAACCCCGGCGTTCTGTTCTTTTGAATCGATCCTTACATTTTTCATTACAAAAACAGGCGGGGAAACAACCCCGCCAAATCCAATACTATTTCCTCAATCCTAAACGAGCTATAAGGTTTCTGTACCTTTCTATATCGACTTTCTTGATGTAGTTGAGCAGGTTTCTTCTCTTACCTACCATCTTCAGAAGTCCTCTCCTTGAATGATGGTCGTGTATGTGCTCTTTCAGATGCTCATTAAGCTCATCGATTCTAGCCGTAAGAATGGCAATCTGCACTTCCGGGGAGCCTGTGTCACCCGTTTTCTGCGCATATTCGGTTATGATTTCTTGTTTTTTCTCTTTCGTAATCATTTTCAATTTCTCCTTTTTTATAATTCACCTCCACCCAGTCACCGCCGGAGACAGCATGCAACCAAGTAAAGGCAGGTTTCGGTTTGCGGGAGATCCCATGTGAATTTCCCGTGCGACAATGATTATAACACTTATGCTCCTGCCATGCAAGAAATTCCGATTTCACTGCTTGAGTTTCCGGTGATATTCCTCGGCTTCCCGGCAGTCTCTGACTATCTGTTCGGAAAGTTCCCCGACGCTGTCGAATTTAACTTCATCACGCATTTTCTTCAGGAATTCAACTATTATCTTCTTGCCGTAAAGCTCTTTGTCAAAGTTGAAAATATGTGTTTCCACATTTTTTCCGTATTCTCCTATAGTCGGCTTGTGCCCCACGTTTGTGACCGCAGGGTATCTTTTTCCGTTATAGTCCACATATGTCACATAGACTCCGTTGGGCGGAGTCACCATAGTCGTATCTATTACGATATTTGATGTGGGGAACCCGAGTTTTCTTCCGAGACGGTTTCCGACGACCACCTCGCCGCCTATCTCATAGTTTCTACCCATATATTTCTTGCAAAGTTCCACCCTGCCGGAAGCTATAAGCGTCCGTATAAGCGATGAGCTTACAGGCTCGCCGTGGATCTTAAAAGGCGCCATCTCAAAGACCGAGAATCCGGCATCTTCACCCACTCTACGCAAAACATCGGGGTCGCCGGACGCCTTGACCCCAAACTTGTAATTAAAGCCGCAGAACGCACCTTTCATGTTGAATCTGCGTATGAGAATCTCTTGGATGAATTCCTCGGGACGCATATTCATTATCTCATTTGTGAACGGAATGTTTACCATATAGTCCACGCCGAGGCTTTCCATGATCTCGGCCTTCTCGTTCCGGTACAAAATGTTTTTTATCTTTGTCGCATTCGGCAACAGAGTCTTCGGATGATTCGAGAAGGTGAACACCAGTGTTTTCAGACCGTTTGCCCTGCCGTACGATACCATCCGGCTTATAAGTTTGCGGTGTCCCAGGTGAACGCCGTCGAAATTGCCAAGCGCCACGGCAGTTTCACCGAGGTCTTTAATATCTTCCAGTTTTTCAAAAGTTATCAATCCGATCGCCTCCGATTCAAATCTTTCACTAGGAAAAAATCAATGCGCAACAAAAACCTTATCCGCTTTTATTTGCCCACCGCCCTCATCCATGAACGCAACCCCCAGAAAGCTCATTTTTCCCCGCAAAATCCCATTTACCGAATAGGCTCTGTAAAATTCATTTCTTACAGGAACAACAAATTCTTTCCCGGCATATGCGGGTTCTCTCAGAAGCTCGCACCTTTTTACGGGTACGGCGGCTCCGTTCAGAAATTTCCCGACGTCTTTTTCATTGAGGTTCAGTTCCCCAAAATTCTTCAGCATATCCGGGATCCGCAAGATTCCGGGCATCCGCAGGGTTTCGGGGATACCGTCCATATCCCGTGGTTGGGAAACAGCACTGCAAGTTTGGGAGACAGTATCCCGGGTTTGCCAAATATGCTCCAATTCGTCAAGTCCAAGCGCATGCTCTATCTCTGCGCTTCCGCAGGCCGTTCTTTGCAAGGCGCTCATTGCTGCATAAACGCCCAGCGCATCGCCTGCATCATCGCATATTGATCTGATATACGTTCCTTTTGAGCATGTCACCGAAAATGTCACACTCGATTCATAGCCTTTGCCGAGATTCATATTTTCAATTACAAGCTCTTTTATATAGACATTGCGACTAGGTATTTCAACATCTCTACCCTCTCTTGCGTATTCATACAATCTCTTGCCGCCTACCCTGACCGCAGAATATATGGGCGGGCGCTGCCGAATTCTGCCGCTGAAACTCTCAAAAGCCTTACGTATATGATTTTCCGTAATTTGGTTGACTCTTTGTTCGGTCACCGAACAAAGCTCCGTACCCCAAACATCCCCGCTGTCCGTTTTTTTTCCAAGCAGCATCGAACATCTGTATGTTTTGAAGTCCATATCCAAATACTCCATTATTCTGGTAGCCCTGCCGACACATACCGGAAGCACGCCGGTCGCCATGGGATCGAGCGTTCCCGTATGCCCCACTTTTCTAAGCCCCAAAATTTTCCGGATTCGTCCGACAACATCGTGAGATGTCATATTCTGTTCCTTGTCGACTATAATTATCCCGCTGATACCCATACTCAATCAAAGTCCATTATTAAATCAAAGTCCATTGTTAGATCAAAACTCGTATTGCTCGTTGTTCAATCCCGGCTCATTCCCCGAGCAACTTTGGATCTCCCAAAATCTTTTCCTTGAGTGCTTCCATCGTTTCCTTGAGGTTCATATGCACCGTGCAACCGGCGGCTTTCATATGTCCTCCTCCTCCAAATGCTTCCGCGATCTTTGAAACGTCACCCAAACGCTTTGCTCTGAGGCTGACTCTGCATGATTCCTCACCGTGTTCTTTGACAAACACCGCCATTTCCACGCCATCGATGCTTCTCAGCTTTGCGACCACTCCTTCCGCATCCTCAAGCGAGGCGCCGTGTTTCTTAAGCATCTCACTCGATACATAGCCCAAAGCAAGTTTGCCGTCTGCATATATTTGTATCCTGCTAAGTATGTCGGCTTCAAGTCTTATCTTCCTGAGGCTTACGCGTTCATAAAGCTCCACACTCACCGCATTTGCGTCTATCCCGACCTCATACAGTTTTGCCACGATTTTGTGCGTCTCCCCTGACGTGTTGGAATACTGGAAATTCCCGGTATCGGTGGTGATCGCCGCAAAAATGGCTTCGCCCATCTCCTTGTCAAGTTCCACACCCATGGCAAGAAGCAGTTTGTATATCAACTGACCTGTGGCGGCGGAGTCCGGATCGATATAGTTGTAATCACAAAATCCGGTGGACGTCCCATGATGGTCTATGCATACAGTGGTTCCGCCTCCGAGAAATTTTCTCCTGCGCTTGGGAAATCTGCCGGGTTCCCCGCAATCCACACATACACAAACATCCGGACTTGGGATTATTCCAAAATCCTCCGTGCAGTAGCCTCTGTCCATGAACTTCAGATTGTCGGGAATCTTATCTTCGAGCAGTATATATGCGTGTTTTCCCGCTTTCCTAAGCGCTATGCAAAGTGCTACAGCCGAGCCTATAGCGTCTCCGTCAACGTTTATGTGCGGAAATATCAGAACGCTGCTTGCCTTTTTAAGCACTTCCGCTATGACTTCAAACCTATCGTTATTCATCGTCTTTTTCCAAACTCTTCAACACATCCTCAATGTGTCTTCCGTATTCCATGGATTCATCCATCTTAAAGATCAACTCCGGTACATGTTTAAGTTTGATTTGCTTTCCGATCTCTCTACGTATCAAATTCTTTGCTTTTTCAAAGCTGTCAAGTACTTCCCTCTTTTTCGACACGGCTTTGGCGTGATCTTTTGAAATGTCCAAAACCGTTATATAGCACGTTGCATAGCCGCAGTCCCGAGTGACATCCACGGCCGTGATACTTATCATACTGCGCATAAGTCCGGGATCTTTCAATTCTCTCAGAAGCATGCTGCTGATGAGTTTGCGGATTTCTTCGCCGAGTCTCTCCTGTCTGTATCCTTTTCCCATACGACGACCCCTTTAAATTTCAACCATCGTGAAACACTCTATCACATCTTCTTCTTTGATATCGTTGTAACCCTCGATTCCTATACCGCACTCATAGCCCTGAGCGACTTCTTTTGCATCGTCTTTGAACCTCTTCAGAGATGACACTTTTCCCTCGTGAATCACTATACCGTCTCTCACCAGACGAATGGACTCGTTTCTCACAATCTTGCCCTCTGTGACGTAAGCTCCTCCGATGATGCCTACACCCGGAACCTTGAAGGTATCCCTGATCTCCGCTTTTCCAAGAACTTCTTCTTTGAACTCGGGATCAAGCATTCCCTTTATGGCAGCCTCCACGTCGTTGATCACATCATAGATAACTCTGTACAGCCTTATTTCAACCCCGTGACGATCGGCAAGCGCCGATATGGCGGTACTCGGTCTTACGTTAAATCCGATTATCACCGCATCGGAAGTTTCCGCCAGCATTATGTCCGACTCCGTCACTGTGCCGACCCCGGAATGAATGACATTGACTTTTGCCGCATCGTCATTCAGCTTCTCAAGAGAGGACATCAAAGCTCCCACGGAACCCTGCACATCGCCTTTGACGATAACATTGAGTTCCTTGACTTCACCCTCGCCGATCCTGCTGAAAAGCTTGTCGAAGGTCATGCCGGAGTTCTTTGCCATGACTTCCTCACGCAGTTTCTCCTGCCTATTTCCGGCAATTTCCCTTGCGGTCTTGTCGTCTCTTACTACATTGAACTCATCCCCCGCTTGCGGAACATCCGTAAGCCCGAGAATCTCAACTGCGGTTGCAGGTCCGGCTTTCTTGATGGTTTCACCTCTGTAATCGGTCATCAGTCGTATCCTGCCGGAACATGTTCCTGCGACTATGCTCTGTCCCGCCTGAAGCGTTCCGTTGAGAACCAGAAGCGAAGCTACCGGGCCTTTTGCCTTGTCGAGCCTTGCCTCTATCACCGAACCGAGCGCAAGCCTGTCAGGGTTTGCTTTCAGTTCCATGACTTCCGCCTGAAGCAGAATCATTTCCAAAAGATTGGTTATCCCCTCACCCGTCTTTGCGGACACAGGTACGGAAATAACTTCTCCTCCCCAGTCCTCTACGAGAACCTCGTGGTCGGCCAGGTCTTTTTTTACACGGTCGGGATTTGCTCCCGGCTTGTCCATCTTGTTTATCGCAACTATGATCGGCACGCCGGCCGCTTTTGCGTGGCTTATGGATTCTATGGTCTGAGGTTTTACACTGTCATCGGCCGCAACCACAAGAACCGCAATATCGGTAACATGTGCTCCGCGTGCACGCATAGCCGTAAAAGCCTCGTGTCCCGGTGTATCCAAGAACACGATTCTGTGTCCGTTGATGCTTACTTCCGACGCCCCGATGTGTTGAGTAATTCCTCCCGACTCGCTCTTTGTGACATTGGTGGATCTGATCGCATCGAGCAGCGAAGTCTTACCGTGATCGACGTGTCCCATAACCGTAATAACAGGAGGTCTGTCGCGAAGATCTTTTTCTCTGTCGGCAAACGTTTCTATGCCTTCTTCGATTATTTCTTCCTCGACGTTGTCCGCAATGACCGTGATACCCAATTCTTCCGCCAGGATCATCATTGTTTCTTCATCGATGTTCTGGTTGATATTAGCCATCACTCCAAGTTTCATTAGGCTCATTATCACTTTCGATTTTGAGATCTCGGTCTGCTCGCAAAATCCCGCCACCGTGATCGGCAAATTCATCTTGAAAGTACCTTCAGGCAAAATTTCCTCAATGACCTCTTCAACGACTTCCTGCTTAGGTTTGACGTACTTCTTCCTTTCTTTCTTTTCAAGCGACTTTCGCTCAAGCTTGGCGAACTTGTTGTGCTCCTGCCTCTTGTCGTAGCTTCGTCTGTCGTCTCTGCGGTTTCTACTGCTTTTGCCATCCGTCCCGGCGGATGTCGCCGTTCTTTTTGCTCCGCCCCGGCTGCTCTGTGCTCTGCCTGCGTCGCGGCCGCCGTCTCTTGAAAAGCCCCGTTCTCTGTCAGAAGCGCCTCTGTGTTCACCGGCTCCGTCGATGCGTCCGCCTCTTCTCTCACCGTCTTTTCTTCCTGCGCTTCTGTCTCTGCGGCCGCTTCTCTCTGAGCGCTCACTTCTGTATTCTGTCGTAGAGGAATCCGAACTTCCGGCGCCCGGAGCACGACGTCCTCCTCGTCTGTCGCCTCTGCGATCTGCGGCGGTGCGTTGTTCGTCTCTTCTTTGCACCGCTCTTTTCCTTGCATTTTCTTCACTTGCGGCTTTTCTGGCATTCTCTCTGCGAAGAACGTCTTCCGCTTTTGCGACTATCTTTATCCCCGACACGCGCCGGTTCTCGGAATCCAGTTTTTTTACGGCTACCTGCTCTTTTTTCGCATCTTTTTCTTTTGTGCCTTTTTCTTTTGCGTCCACGCCGTGGGAATCCTGAGCCGCAACTTTTCCGCTTTTTTGTTCCTTGTTTGCGTTATTTGCGCTTTCGCTGCGTTTTGTCTTTTTTTCGGCGTCGGTCTTTCCCGCAGGTACGACGGTTGCCGTGTTTTTTGAAAGCTTTGCTTCAGCGGTTGTTTCGGGCTCCGTGCTCTTTGGGGTTTTTGCTTCATCGGCTGCGGCGCCCCTCTTGCTTTTTACAACCTTTGTTTCAGCGGTCGCAACAGCTTCATTGCTTTTTGCAGCCTTTGCTTCGGCAGCCGCAGCGTTTTCCTCTCTTTTTGCAAACAGACTTTCATCCACGATAGGTTTACCCTCGGGCGGCTTGGGTTTGCTCGCCAAAAAACTCTCATTGATTATCGGCGTTCCTACCGGTATCTTTCTTCCCGTCTTGCTCACTTTTTTTGCCTTATCTTTATTTGCCCCCGCATCGCGTCCGACTTCCGGTTCCTTGTCCGGCTTTCCGCCATTTCCCGCCGCAGTTTCGGCATCTGCGGTTTTTTCCGCCTTTATTTTTACGGATTTCTTCACTTCCCCGGATCTGATCGCTTCCACTTCCGGATCCGTCAACGCAGTCATGTGACTTTTCAATTCTATTCCCAATGATCCTGCTCTTGCGATAAGGTCCTTGCTCTGAATCCCCATTTCCTTTGCAAGTTCATATACCTTTTTCTTCATAAGAACACCTCTCTTTCTGATCGTATGCGGTCAATCTCATTTTTTACAATCCGGGCGAAATTCCGATCCGTCAAGGCAAACACGCTGTTTTCGCCATTGCCGGTGGCATGAGACAATTTCTCTTTTGTTCCAAATACACGGCATTCCACATTCCGCCCCGCGCACTTCTGAGTCATCTTTTTTTTCGTATTGTCGGACGCATCCTCCGCAACGATCAACAATTTGACCTTTCTCCTTGCAATGAGCGATAAACTTGTGTTGTATCCTGTCTGCAAAGCCCCGGCTTTTGCGGCAAAACCCATGTAGCTCCATAATTTATCACTCGGCATCTTCTATTTCCTCTGTCAGTTTTTTAAAAACATCATCCGTCATTTCCTGCGAAAAATTCTGCCTGAACGCCCTGTTGAACGCTCTTCGTTTTTTCGCGTTTTCAATACATAAGGCGCTTTTGCAAATGTATGTGCCCCGTCCCGGCGCAAGACCGTCCCCGTCCCGGCGCAGGATTCCGTCACTGCATACGATCCGCAAAAGTTCCGCCTTCGGTTTTGATTCCATGCAACCTACACAACGTCGCATAGGTTCTGTCGCTTTACTCCTGTGTCGGCTCAAGAGCACCTTCCTCCTCAGCGAGCGAATCACCCGTTTCTTCCGGTTTTGCATCTTGTTCAGTCAGCACTTCCCCGCCTTCCGCTTCATATTCATCGCCGTACTCTTCACCGTACTCTTCGCTCTCGTAAAATTCTTCTTCAGGTACTTCATCGTAAAAATCAGCTCCGACATCCGCATTTTCGTATTCGCCGCTGCTTTTTATATCAATTTTCCAACCGCTGACCTTGGCCGCCAACCTGACATTTTGCCCCTGCTTTCCGATCGCCAGTGAAAGCTGGTGATCCGGCACTATAACGGTTGCAATCTTTTCCTCATAGTTGTCTATTATAACATCTTCCACGGCGGCGGGACTCAGAACGTTGGTTATGAGTTCAAGCGGATCGTCACTCCATGAGATGATGTCTATCTTCTCCCCGTTGAGTTCATCCACTACATTCTGCACCCGGCTACCTCTTGGACCTACGCAGGCACCCACAGGATCGACATTTTCATCTTCCGAGAACACCGCCATCTTGGTTCTGGATCCCGCTTCTCTTGCAATTCCCAATATCTCAACCGTGCCGTCCTGTATCTCGGGCACTTCAAGTTCAAACAACATCTTTACAAGGCAAGGGTGTGATCTGGAAAGGAAAACCTGCGGTCCTTTCGCCGTTTTCTTTACGTCCATTATGTAGACTTTCAGTCTTTGGTGCACCCGAAACGTCTCTCCCCGAACCTGCTCATTCGCAGACAATATACCCTCGGCATTTCCTATGTTTATGAACATCGTCTCGCCGCTCTTTCTCTGCACGGTTCCGGTGATTATTTCGCCTTTCCTACTTATAAATTCATCATAGACCATACCTCTTTCGGCCTCTCTGATACGCTGCACGACGACCTGCTTTGCGGTTTGCGCCGCTATCCTTCCGAAGTCCCTGGGCGTCACCGCAAATTCTATGGCATCCCCTATCTCATATCTTGGGTCGATCTCATGGGCTTCTTCGAGCGTCATCTGGGTCATATAATCGGTGAGTTCATCATCCGGCATTATTTCCTTTTTCATAAGTACCGTGACATCCCCATCCACGGGATCGATCGAGACTCTGACATTCTCAGCGGTCCCGTAGTTTTTCTTATATGCGGAAACCAGTGCGGATTCAATAGTTTCAAGCAAAACCTCTTTCGGTATATGCTTTTCTCTTTCGAGTTCCCCCATGGCATCAATAAATTCTTTGTTCATCTATATTTACCTCCATAATTCGCCTTGATGAATTTTCTCTCAAAAGATCACGGCAAGGTTCGTTTTTGCGACATCTTCTTCTTTGAAAGAATACACTTCCCCGTCATCTGTTTCAATTTCTATACAACCCTCGCGCAGTCCTTTGAGTACTCCGCGGAACTCTTTCTTTCCCTCGTAATTCTTATAAAGTTTTACATCCACAATATCGCCCGCAAACCTTTCATAATCTTTAGGCTCAAAAAGCCGCCTGTCAAGACCCGGTGAGCTGACTTCAAGAATGTAGTTGCCCGAAATGGGATCATCTCTGTCCAGATATTCCGAAAGAACCCTGCTCACCTTTTCGCAATCCTCGGTGCTCACATATTCCCCGCCGATTCCTCCCTCGCAGGATCCCAATCCCGCAGCTTTCTTATCTATATAGACCCTCAGATATCTCTCTTTCCCCTCTTTCTTGAACTCTGAATTGTATAGTTCCAAACCGTTTTCATCCAGAAACTCCGTTAGATAATCGTTCAATAATTCTTTAATCCGCACTTTAGCCATCGGGCTTACCCCTCTCAAAATTTAAAGAGTGGGCGCATCCCACTCTTTAAGTAAACTCTTTATTCACTTTTGGGTAGTTTAACACAGATGTGTGAAGCTGTCAAACAGGAAATATGCATTCACCTCACAATCATCCCATCCTCAAGGTTAAGTACACGATCGCACCGCGAGGCTATTTCCGGGTCATGTGTGACTATGATGACCGTCCTTTCCGACTCTTTAATTCCGGCGAGCACCTCCATAATCTCATTTGAGGTACGCTTATCCAAAGCTCCCGTCGGTTCATCTGCCAAGATTATGCCTGCGCCCGCAATCAATGCTCTGGCTATTGCAACACGTTGTTTTTGACCGCCCGACAACTGATGTGGATATCGTTTTGCCTTTTCCTCAATTCGCATTTGCTTCAACATGTCAAAAATCAACCCCGCTTGCTCTTTTTTAGGCACATTCGAGTACAGAAGAGGTAACCTTACATTTTGTTCCACCGTATATCTATCGATTAACGCAAAATCCTGCATCACAAATCCAAGTTGGGCATTTCTCAAATTTGCCAGTTCCCTGTCTTTGAGCGATGCCGTATCCCTGTCCATCAATCGATATGTTCCTGAATCGGCGGTATCCAACAGCCCCATGACATTGAGCAGCGTCGTTTTGCCCGATCCCGACGTCCCCACAATACCGACCATTTCGCCACTTTCAACTTCAATATTCACATTCTTAAGTGCTTCAACTTTATAGTCGATGCTGCTGTACACTTTCCCAATATTGATCAATTCCATCACTTTCATTTTCTTCTAATCCCCTCTATAATTCCCCTTGTGCAAATAAGCGGGTATATCAAAGATGCAATAAAGTACAATGCCATGACCAAAAATGTGAGCAATGTGGAGAACGAAAAACCCCACACCGCCAACGCCGCAATTGAACTTACCAAATACATTATAAATATTCGGATAGCTATTCGCATGACAATATCCAAAGTTCCGGCTCCGACTGCCATATTTATCGCAAACTCATAGCGATACATGCGTATAAATCGCAAAAGACTTGCCACAAGACCCACTGACGCAAATGCCAGAATAATAATCGGAATGGTCAGCATAGTCATTATGCCGTTATAAATATGAGTGGTGCTTTCTTTCACCTCATCCCCAAAATTCTCTTTTTCCAAGAAATCAATTCTTCTTCGTTTCATTTCTTGTTCAATTTTTTTGAATCCCAACTCGTCATTTTGAACCAAATACGTACTCATTATTTTACTCATTACACCTATCGTATCCCCCTTTCTTATCTGCATCTTGGCCACAAAAGAATTGTCCAGATAGTTCAAGCTGTCTTGCTCAAAAGGATTTACATAAAAACTTCGTCGGGGCAGGATTCCGACAACGGTATAAGTCGTATTCACATACCTGACTTTATCCCCTACTTTTATAGCTTCCTTAAAGTGATTCCCCACCAAGATTTCGTTTTTATTCAATTTTGGCTTGCCGCCGTGCATACCCTTCCATGATATATCGAAAAAAGGGAAAAAGTTGTTGTTGACCTGAATCAGGTCAGCCGCATAAATTCCACCTCGCAAACAGGCTTTTTGATCTTCTTTTTTTAATTTGGATACAACCTTATTGTCCAAAGGCATGCTTTCCGATGCATCCATCGTAACCGATTCGATACCTTTTACATTATCCATGAACTCACTGAGTAAGTGTAACTTATCGTACGCGGAACGCTTGCTTGCCATATGATCCATCTCTTCTGAATTCAACCTTGTATCAAATCTGTATATTCTATTGGCCGTATCGAGTTTCTTGATCACTTTTATCGTTTCCATTCCGCCGATAGTCATACCTATGGCATAACAAAGCACCAAAGCAGCCACCACAATTTGTATCATCAATACAGAAAAAGAAAATCGATCTCTTCCGATGTCACTTACGGCAAACTTTAAGGCTCTATATATCATTCAGCGCCTCCACAATCTCCATCTTTTTCATCCGCAAAAGTGTAGAAAGTAAAATCGGGGCACTTACAACCACCGACAACGAGAATCCCACCGAAATCGACGGCCAAGAAATTCTGTCCCCGAACAAGAAATACACCGACTCCTTTACCGGAAGCAGGTTTGCCAGCAGCAAGAATAGCTGCGTCAATATAGCTCCAAGTATAAATGAACATGACAACAAAACGAAGTATTCTCTACTTATCAAAAGCCTTATGTCTTTTTCGGTAGCTCCACAAAGCCTCCTGATCGCCATCTCTCTTTTCCTGCTTTCAATCCAGTAGTAACATGCGGAGAAAGCATTTATGAGGATCAACACTGCAGTCAAAATCAGAAAAAGCATCATCGCAGGTTTTTCATCCGCTGTCTGAAATGCTCCTTGCTCGGGAGGTTCGGTGCCTTTCCATATCTTTATGTTTGCTTCCTGCGACTTATCTTTAATAACGGTTGCCAAAGTATTTTCCACGTCTTTGATGTGATTTCCCGATGCATCCAAATAATATTGACCGAATATGCGTTTTTTAAGCATGTCAGGTGAGCAAAGGCTTATATACCAATCCGGCGAAGACATTGAATTTTTACTCGAAAAGCGCCCTACTACCTTGTATTTATGCCCAAACAAACGGATATACTCATTGACACCTTGTTTGAAAGTTTTAGAATCACCATTGCTTTTTATGACGGCAACTCTTGATTTTCCTTCCAGTTCATCTTTCGAGAAAACACGCCCCTTGTCCAATTTGGGCATAAAAAGATTCGCTGTCGTGTAATAAACAGCGAATCCTTCCTCATATCCCACTCCGGATATGTTGTTTGCCAACATAATACTTTTGTTTATGCTATTTACTTTATTGATAAGGTCTATATTTTTGGTTTGATCTGCAGTTCCTATCTCTATTATCCTAAAATTATCACTCAACCCTTCTATAGGTTTCAGAGCATCGGTTTGCATGACAAAATGCGCTCCCAACAAAGAAAACAAGATTGAAATGATTATAAATATAGTTATCATGAACCAAGACTTGTGTAAGCACCCTGTCATATATTTTCTTCCCCCTCCTTATTTTTCTCGTCCTGCTCCACATTGACTGCCTTGAGCGTTTTGATTCTGCGATTCGGATCCGTGAGAAAAACGTAGAGATATATTACCGCAATGCAGACAAGCACAATTGAATCTTTGTAAAGTTCACGGCTCGTCAAAACCGCCGCCATCCCCATAATAGCACTGATTCCATACAGCATGAGCACCGCTCTTATCTGCCCGAAGCCGGAAGCCATCAGCTGATGGTGCAGGTGTCCTTTGTCAGCCGCCATGATCGGTTGTCCGTTAAGCGCCCTTCTGATTATGGCAAACAGCGTGTCGAATATTGGAATCCCGAGAACGATTACGGGAATCACCACAGCAATCATGGTTGAACGTTTCAGCGGTCCCACCACCGAAAGTACCGCGATCATGAAGCCTAAAAACAGCGCTCCGCCATCGCCCATGAATATCTTGGCCGGATAGAAATTATACGGTAAAAACCCGAGAGCGCTGCCCGCAATCGCCATCATCGCGGCGCATATTATGAGAAAGCCGTACTTGTCCCCGTGTATATACGCAACGTACGCTATGCTCAGCGACGCAATTGCAACAACCCCGGCGGCAAGACCGTCCAGCCCGTCGACAAGGTTGATGGTATTGGTTATTCCAACAATCCAAAGAACGGTTATAACAAAGCACAGTATGGTGCCGAAATGCAGATTCCCGTCGCCCGCATAGTTATGAATAAACTCTATTTTCAGTCCCATCGAGTACATTATCACCGCAACTGCAAGCTGACAAAGGAACTTCACCTTCGCAGGCAGATTTTTCAGGTCGTCGATCACACCCAAAATATACATCAATGTGCCGCCGAGCAGCACAGTATGTATCTTGTTGTTTCCCCAAAGCAGCGCCAATATAGCTATACTCGTGCCGAGATATATTGCCAAGCCGCCAAATCGAGGCATCGCACTATTGTGCATCCGCCTGCCGTCTTTCGGAACGTCCATGGCGCCTATCTTCGGCGCAACTTTGATTGCAAGAGGGGTCGTTATCAATGCTATGAAAAAGGCAATGCCAAAGGCACCGAATATTATTGTCTTCGTAATCACCATAAAAATATACCTGTTCTTCCAATTTTCATATTCAAATCCGGATTCGGTTCAATACGCACTTTTGTGTCGATTCGAATCCCACGTTTGCGAAAATTCATACATCCTTTTCGACCTCGGCAGTCTGCGGTGTCTGCGACTCAACTCCGGATTCGATGTCTTCCAACATCTCCACTTTAAGCCCAGCTTCGTCAAGTATTTCCACCGCCAATTTATCCGGGTAACCCGCCCTTACCACTATGCGGGTTATCCCTGCGTTTATTATCATCTTTGAACAAATCGAGCACGGTTGATGCGTGACAAATATGCTTCCGCCCTCAATGCTCTGTCCGAGCGTTGCCGCCTGTATTATCGCATTCTGCTCGGCGTGGAGCGCCCTGCACAGCTCGTGCCGTTCTCCCGACGGAACTTTCAATTGCTCGCGCAGACATCCGCCTTTTTGAGCACAGTGAGGAACCCCTCGCGGAGCGCCGTTATACCCCGTGGCGATAATATGTTTGTCTTTGACAATCACCGCTCCAACCTGCCTTCTCAGGCAAGTGGAGCGTTTCGATGTCAGCTCCGCCATCTGCATAAAATATTCATCCCATGACGGCCGTTCGTCCTTATATTCACTCATTTTACTCCCCCGGTACCACAGCCGGTCGCGCTGCGGCGTGCACGCCGGAACCTGAACAGCACGTCAACTGTTCCTCCGATAGTACACCTCTGCCAAATAAAGTCCCTGCGGCGGTGCGGTAAATCCCGCAAGCCCGCGTTCTTTCGACCTTATAATCTCCTGCACGAATTTCGGTTCAATCTTTCCCGTCCCGACATCGATCAGGGTACCCGCAATTATTCTAACCATATTGTAAAGAAATCCGTCTCCGACAATTTCAATGTCTATATCAATACCTGCAGTTCCGGCGGTCTTATCCGTTCCGGCGCCTGCAATTTCCGTATTGTCGGTGCCGGCGCCTGTCATTTCCGTATTGTCCGTGCCGAAGGCGGTGAATCCCGTATAATTCAAATCCTGAACCGCACTTTTCAGATTCAAAGACTTTACGGTTCTCACGGTACTTTCCCTTGGCGTTCCGCCCGCAGATTGGAAACATTCAAAATCATGCGTTCCCACTATGAACCACGCCGCCTGTCTCATCGCCTCAAGGTCGAGTTTCCGCCATACTCTGTACCTGTAATCCCTCATAAATACGGGCATTCGATCAGCATTTCTTATCCTATATACATATTTCTTTCCGACGGCATCGAAGCGTGCATGAAAACCCGTTGGAACTTCCTCGGCTTTCACGATGCGAACATCACCGTCTTTCATATTCCCACTCAGAATATTATTCACTGCGTATGCGATTCTTTCCGTCGGAATACCAAATTCACCATGGAAAGTCGCGCTCTGACCCAACGCATGCACCCCCGCATCTGTCCTGCCTGCACCATCGACAAGGATTCTCCTGCCGCACACTTTAGAGAGGACATCTTCCAAGGTTCCCTGCACAGTCCTTACATCCGGCTGCCTTTGCCATCCGTAAAAATTCGTTCCGTCGTATTCTATTGTGAGTAGAATGTTTCTTTCCATGCCGTCCATCATTATATCATTTTCGCTTCGGCACTTCCACAACTTTAATTCGGACAGACGGGGTTGAGTCGTTGCGGAGTTTTTATTAAATTGCGGGAATATATGTGGTATACTGTAAGAAATCACAAAACCGGTCAAAGTCGCCGGATTTAAAAATTTTCTAAAGAAACGAGGACAACATGTTCAGAGAAATGAGAAAAACGAAGCAACGTCTTTCACTTGAGGAGTGTGAGAAGGTGTTGATAAAACAGCCAAGGGGCGTATTGTCAATCAATGGGGAGAACGGTTATCCCTATGGTGTTCCGATCAATTTTTACTATGACCGGGAAAGCAAACGGCTTTTTATTCATGGTGGCAAACATGGATATAAGGTGGATGCCCTAACAGCCGATCCCAAAGTTTCATTCTGTGTTTATGATAAAGGATTTAGACGCGAGGGTGAATGGGCGTTGAATATTAAAAGCGTCATCATCTTCGGTCAAGCTAAGTTTATAGAGGATCCGGATGAGAAGTACAATATAATGTACAATTTCGGCAAAAAGTATTTTCCAACAATCGCAGAACTTGAACATGAAATGAAAGGAACCCCTCATACTTCGGTTATTGAAATTAAAATCGACCATATGACCGGAAAACTCGTCAATGAGTCATAGCAAAAATATACACCCGAAAAAGAAGTGCTCACACGACGACATCAGTCAAGTCCCCATCGCATAGAATCCGGAAATTCACTCAATCTACGCAAGTAAGGCGTATGATTGCCTGCGATGAGGACCTGACATGCGGTAAACTGCGCCTGTTCGGAAGCGGATATTGAATTTTAGTTGCCCGATCCCCGGCTTACAATCTTGTAATACTCTCGCGCGGTAACCGTATAGATTATCGCATATACCACTGCAAAGACGAGCATGGTGGCGAGTGTGGAGCCCACAAAGATCCATATATTGTTGAAGTTGAAAAGCCCCAGCAATCTGTACATCATATTGAATGCGCCCGCCATGTGCATCGCCGCCAGTATGAGAGGCGTGAAAAATACCGCGAGTATCTGCTTGCGGATACTCTTCTTGACCTCCTTTTGGCTCATACCCACTTTCTGCATGATTATAAATTTTTCGCGATCGTAGTAACCCTCGGAAATCTGCTTGTAATAGATTATCAGCGCCGCTGCAACCATAAATACGCTGCCAAGCAATATACCGATCAACAGAAATCCACCCGTTATACCGTAAACGCGATCCACAAACCCGCTTTTTTTCGAAATAAAAGTGTGCTCCATATATGGTCTTGCTTCCAGTTTCCGTGCATACTTCTTTACAAAGTCGTGCATCCTTTTATCATCCTTGGCATTAAACATTATTTTATATGTTTTGAAAGTTATTATATCCCGTCGCATGGCTTCGCGGCTTATTGAGTTTAATGCCTTCTGATCTCTGACCACAAATACATAGCTCGCCATCGACTCGGTGTTGGCCGGAATAAGCTTTCTGCCGTCCTTTATATAGCTTTTCACCCTGAATTTCAAATTTTCAAAGCAAACATACCCGTTCTTCTCTCCGCCCAGTTGAACAATCTCCCCGGATTTCAGACTCACGTTTTTCCCTGTTTGTCGGTTAAAAGTTTTTTCCGTGACAAAGTTCACAAAACTCATATTTCCACCGAATTCAAACGTGAGATCCTCACTTTTTTTGTCCCTTTTCATAGGCACTTCCATAAATGTGAGTCCGTTGATCCCGCTGACTTTTACACCCGCTTTTTTCGCTTCGTCGTTGAGCATGTCCAAATCTTTTTCAATCTTTGTTTTATCGATTTTTCCTATATACTTCGGGGGTATCTCGCACGAAACGGCAAAGTCATGAGGCGACATAATCTCTATCGTTTCTTCGCTGCTGAATTTCATGCAGACAACCGTGGAAACAAGAACAAGTACCATCGTGGAGATTATGCATATATTCGCCATTCCGACCGCATTTTGTTTCATTCGAAATAGCATGCCGGAGATCGTGGTGAAATTATTCTTTTTATAATAAATTTTTCTGTTCCCCTTTAACCTTTTCAAAATGGCTATGCTAACCGTGGTAAAGAGGAGATAGGTTCCTATGATCACAAGAATCACCGCGGTAAAAAACATGACCAGCGCCTCAAGCGGTTCCCTTACCATATTGGCAATGCTATATCCCGCAACCATGCATACGATACCCAGCAGTGTAAGGATTACATTTGCTTTCGGTTCTTTTTCTCCCACATTCGCCTCTCGCAGTATTTCTATAGGTTTTGCGAATATGATCCTCTTCTGATTCGCGGCAAGCACAAGTAAAAATATTATACCGAACAATATCAGAGTGTAGACTGTTGCGGGCAATGATACGGCCGCCGATAACCGGGCGGAACCCTTGAGCAATTTCTCCGTAAGCAGCACAACGAGATGACTAAAAACAGCACCCGACGCTATACCTGCGACAGCCGCACAGAAAAACGATACGAAAGTCTCCGCAAACAGAACCTTTCCTATGTGCCTCTTCTCCATCCCCAAAATACTGTACAGCCCAATTTCTTTATTCCTGCGTTTCATCAGAAATCCGTTGATATATATTATGAATATCGCCGCAAACACCGCCACTATTACGCTCCCGAGGAGCAGCAACTGCTTCAGAGAATCAGCGCCTTGGAGTTTGGTTATTTCTTTATTGAATGCCACATACAGCATTATGTAAAAGATTGCCATCATGCCGGCGGAAGCCAGAATGTAGGGTATGAAGAATTTTCGTCCCTTCCCTATATTGTTCAAGGCAAGTTTGAATGCAAAACTACTTTTCATGATTCGCACCTCCGCTTGTAAGCGCCGTCAAAGTGTCGGATATACGCGCAAACATTCTGTCGTTTTCCATATCACCGCGATAGATCTGGTGAAACAGCTGTCCGTCTTTGATGAAAAGTACACGTTTGGCGTGGCTCGCCGCCTTGACGCTGTGAGTAACCATCAGAATCGTCTGCCCGGCATCATTGATCTTTCCAAACAGATCGAGCAGGTCCTCCGCAGAACGCGAATCAAGAGCCCCCGTAGGTTCGTCGGCAAGCACCAGCTTGGGACTTGTTATAAGCGCTCTTGCCGCCGCCACGCGCTGTTTCTGTCCTCCCGACACCTCATACGGATATTTTTTCAAAAGCTCCGAAATACCCAGCGTTTTCGCAATCGGCTCCAAATCTCTTTCTATTGCATCAGGATCGTCCCCCGCAAGTACGCGCGGAAGATATATATTGTCCCTGAGCGAAAAACTGTCCAAAAGGTTGAAATCCTGAAACACGAAACCGAGGTTTTCTCTTCTGAATTTTGATATTTCGGCATCCTTTATCCGCGCAATATCAGTACCGGCAAGCAAAACCTGTCCTCCCGTCGGACGATCCAGCGACGCCAGAATATTGAGGAGCGTCGTCTTGCCCGACCCCGATTCACCCATGATCGCCACGTATTCACCGTGGTCGACGGAAAACGTTACATTCCGAAGCGCCGTCACCTTGTTCGCGCCAAATCTCGTCGTGTAGACTTTGTTCAAATTTTTTACTTCCAATAATGTCATGATTCTTATCTCCCTTCACGAAAAAGTCTACCAAAAAAATTGAGGCAATGCCTATACATTGCCTTTCAAAATGCTATTCATATCTTACATTTTTGTAAGGGAGCCGGATTTTTATTCTGGTGCCGCTCCCGGGTTCAGATTCCGCATCGAACGTGATATTTATTTTCTTTGCCGCCATGTTGCAAAGATAAAGCCCTATGCCTGTCGCCTGTTTTTTCGCTCTGCCGTTAAATCCGGTAAATCCTCTCTCAAAAATGCGCGGAAGGTCTTCTTTTCTTATCCCTATACCACTGTCTTCTATTACTATCGTGGCCTTGTCGGTATCCTCGCCCTCAGGCACTTTGTTTATCCCGCCCTTTCCGCCCGATGCGCCGCCGGGGGTCTCAAGATAAATTGCTATCCTGCCGTTTTCCGTATATTTCAATGAGTTTGAGAGGATCTGGGAAATTATAAATTCGAGCCACTTCTCATCACTCTTTATCCTCAGCCCGACAGGTTCATAATCAAGGCTTATGTGTCTTCGTATGAAGAATATCGAATATTTTTTTACAACTTCATTGATAATCTTGTCCACGTCCACCGTAGAAAAACTGAAGTCGGTATTCACATCCTCAAGCCGCATATACTGCAAAGCCATGTTCGCGTATTCTTCGATATGTATAAGCCCGGTTTTCATCGCCCCCTTGTGAGGATCCGACGAAGCCTGCACAAGCAGACTGAGAGCGGTTATCGGCGTTTTGATCTGATGCACCCACATCGAATAATAATCGTGCGCTTCCTCCCTCTGCCTGTCGGCTTTTGCCGCAACATCACGGGCAAGGTCAAAAGCCTCGAAAACGATTTTGAGATAGAGTTCTTCATCAAGCCCCGACGGTTCAGGCAGGCACTCATCGGAGTACGGCAATGTTTTCAAAGCCTCGCGAAGTTTCCTTACCTTGAGGCGGTATCTCCGGAACCCTGCCAAAAAAAATACGACATACGCGATGAGACACAAAACCATCTCATATATGTATATGTCCGTTCTTACTTCTCCCAGATGCCCAACCACGGCAAAGATCAGAATCATGAGCGCAAAGCAGACAATATTCGTTTTTTCCTTTTTTATATACGATATCAGAATCATTCTATGCTACACCCCTTTTGCATGCCGCGCCGAAGTTATTCGATTATATACCCCATGCCTTTTTTGGTCTTTATAAGGTCGCTGATATTCTCGTCTGCAAGCTTTCTGCGCAGTCTCGACATATTTACGGTAAGTGTATTTTCATCGATAAACGTCTCATCTTCCCAGAGTTTGGTCATTATGTCTTCACGGCTTATGATCCGCCCTTTATTCCGCATGAGAATTTCCAAAATCATATATTCATTTTTTGTGAGTCCTATTTTCCGACCCTCAAAACTCAAGCTTGCATCCGTCATGTTGAGAAGGATTCCGCCGTGTTCGATGACGGCGCTGTTCGACGCGGGCGAAAATTCATACGTTCTCCTAATCAGAGCCTGTACCTTCGCTACCATTACGTCCATATTGAAAGGTTTGACGATAAAGTCATCGGCGCCCATGTTCATCGCCATGACTATGTTCATATTGTCACCCGCCCCCGACATAAATATTATCGGCACGCCGGAAACCTCTCTTATACTTCTGCACCAGTAATATCCATCATAGAAAGGGAGCGAGATGTCAAGCAAAACCATGTCCGGCGAAAACTCCGCAAAACATTTCAGTATATTTCCGAAGTCCCCCACGGTTCTGGTGTCATATCCCCACTTTGAGAGTTCTTCGGTCAGTCTCTCCGCTATTATATTGTCGTCCTCTATAATCAGTATCTTATACATGCAATTAGAATCTTTCTTTGCAGGCTTCCTCTTTCAAGAGCCGCCGGGCGCGTATCGAAAACGTTCTCCCGAAAATTTATTTCCAAATCGCTTTTCAGTATAGCTGTATTGCAACGCAATATCAAGTCGGAGACGGTATCGTTTTCTTACCTATCGGCAACACAGCTGCACAGTAAATATGAGAATCGCACCGCTTATGGATACAATTGCCGCATGTGCATATCTGTCTTTGCGATATTTTACCGCCGCAAAAAGTATTGCCGCTTCCAAGATGATTCCGGTCAGCGTTACGAAACCTTGAATTTGACCAATGTCCTGCCAGCTTATCAAATCAAATCTCACACAAAGCATTTCAACGATAGAAATTGTCTTGAATTTAAAGAATAGCACAAACACATATCCGCCCAAAAAGAATGCTATTGAACCTTTTCCAAACATCCGTTTTTCCGACTTTACGGAGAAACGGTCCGCCACAATATACAAACCATATCCCATGCAGGCTCCCGCCGTGTTCGCGATGACATCGTCAATGTCCGCCACTCTTCCTATGAACAGTGTCTGAATCAATTCTATCACTACCGAAATCGCAAGCGATATAAGCAAAATGTTCTTCATACTCTTTATATCGTAAGACGGCAATATACATCCCAATGGGATGAACATAACAACGTTCAGCAGGAGCATAAGAGTCAATCCGTCCGCAAATGGAATGAGTTTAAAGTTCAACCCGCCCGATTGAAATGTCAAATGGCTTCCGATAATACCCGTCACCAGTAATACAGAGATCACGTAGCATACAGTAATAAATTCTCTGATAAAGTACTTCTTTTCGGCAAACATTTCCCGGTTCTTGCCGGACATCACGAACGATAACAAAACTATGTATAAAGTTGAGCACGTCAATATTGCAATGCTGAGTTTGGACGCTCCCTGAAAAATGTAGTTTGAAATCATTCACTCAACCTCTTACAGTTCCTCAAAGCGACTATCACCTTACTCAAACTTCTTGCTCCACAAATAACAGGTTTGATAATCTCACCACTTTTATTCGTAGAAAAAGTGAGATTTGTCAATACACATCAAATCTTTATGTAAGTGAATTATAATTAAGTAAATCATGATTAAGTAAATCGTAATTAAGTAAAATATAACTTCGCCGCAGCACTATGGACACCATCCGGAAAAGATTATTCAACCGAAATCCAAAACTCTTTCATCTGTTACATGCCTAAAAAATCAAATGCGCCCCAAAAGAATACCAGATAAATCACTGTAGAGATAAACACATACGGAGCCATCGCCACGGTTCCTCCCGGCTTAAGCGTTCCTCGTATCTTTCCGTAAATATAGTGTAGGCATGCAAATACGGTACTACCCGCAAAGATCGCCGCGATTCCGAGAGGACCGGCTATAAGCCCAAGCGCCGCAAAGAGCTTAATATCACCTCCGCCCACAGTATCCTTTCCGTAAAAAAGTCTGCCGCAAACCGCAGAAATGCCGATAAGTCCAAAACCTGCAAGCGCTCCGAATGCCGGGTGGCGCCAATCGTCAAAGTATGAAAAATATCCGACTGCCGTAACAGCAAGCAGAACCGTCAGCTGGTCAGGTATGATCTTGTACAGAACATCACCGATTGCAATCTCAAGCAGGATCCAGATTGTACACACAGCGGCAACCGCAAATTCCGGATCGTCAATCACCATTCTGCAACCTATTATCACAAAGAATATAGTGAATACTATTTTCCACGGATTGCTCTTGATTCTCTGCGTAAAAGGATCGAGCATTTCTTCGCTCGGAGTTTCTCCGTAATCACAGAACCACTTTGCCGGCATCTTATTAAAAAGGTAGACCGCACCGTTCCCGAGAAAAATCGCCGCAAGAACAGCTACAAGACATTTTATTATGATTGCCGCATATGAAGTTATATCAGGCATATTTCACCTCTGTCCCTATCGTTCATCCTATTATAGCATAAAAAATGCAAAGGTAAAATTTCCCATCCCATGAAGACGGTGTCAAGTTTTTGTGGAGTTTTTCGCAGGCATTACACGTGGACGTATTCCTGATTTCCCGTAAAATGCATCCATAGGCATTCGGCAAGTCCGCGCCCGATCCTTTGTCCTATATCCCGAATATTATAGTACGCAACAATGCCCGACAGCAAAGTGTAAACTTGGCACCCGGGCATTGTCGATTTGTTAAAACCTCATTTAAAACCTAATTAAGGTTTATGCATTTTTATGTTATCAAATATTACTGTCATCATGTACGGCTTTTATGCATTCTTTTCGCACTTTTGAGGTACAGTGCAAAGAAAAACATCCCTTCCGCCAATAGTATAGGACACATACCGCTGTATTTATACTCCACTATAAACGAGAATAGCGTTCTCCTTGAAAGCAAATCCGGATTCACATTGTTCGCTATGATAACCATTGTCAAGATATAGAACAATCCGACTCCAACATACCACAAGAGCAAGCGGCGAATGGCTTCTTTTCTGCGTTCTACGCACACAGGAAGCAGAAAAGTATATACTAAAGCGTATGTACCCAAAATCGCTATGGTTATAATACTGCTACCCCGCAGGGTTCCAACAAAAACGAAATTTGCGAACATAGCACAGATGGCGATTACGGACAATAATGCGCAAAAAAGATATTGCCGCACATCATTCTTGAGCCACTTCATCTTAATTATATGGGAAACTAAATGTCTTAGTTTTCCCTTTGTGCGAAAGATTGAATTTATAACTTCTGCTCAATACAGATCTTATTTTCCCCGTTAAGCGATCTTTTTCTACCAGCTTCACCATATAACTTGTGGCACTGTACTTTCCCGCAGCGTGTGTTGGGCTTGTATAAAATGCACTAACTGCAGCACCCGCCAAAGTGCCTATAATCCGACTTGGTATAAATGACATGCCGACAGCAACTCCAATTTTCAATGCCGTTTCATAAGTAGCAGCATTCCGTGCCTCTTTATTTGATACATAGATATTGCATGAACCAAGACGCTCAGTTACCGTGGTTGTGTAATAACGATTTGATTTTAGGATTGGAGGCTGAACTCCGTTACCCAGTGAATCTTGAGTAATATCATCCATTCCCACAGTATCCTCTGTTGTGGTTTCAAAAGATGTAAGGCCTTCATCTACTTTTTCAGCAAATGCACATGTGCCTGTAACTATAACAAGCATTACCATCAAAAACAAAGAAAGCATTTTTCTCTTAATAGTCATAACAAGACCCGCCTTTCTTTACCTTTCATAATTTAATAATGAGAACCATCTTGACGTTACCCCTTATACCTTGTTCGATGCATAGGTGCTTTTATTCCAACATACAGGTGTAACATTTCCTTTTTGAGCAATAACTTGTTTTTTGAGTTCAGCGCTATCACCCCTCCCTATTCAACCACCTATTTTACAATACTACCGTTGATGATATCACTGTGGCTATATTAGCATAAAAAAAATCAAACGTCCATAGGGTGAAGGCGGTTCAGGCAGGCGCTCATCGGAGTACGGTAATGTTTTCAAAGCCTCGCGGAGTTTTCTCCGGCATTACATGTGGACGGATTCCGGACTTCCTGTAAAATATATAAGAAGACGGACAGGCAAACTACCCGTCCGTCTTCTGAAAGAAAGTATAAATATGAAATCTGAAAGCCAACATACTGTGCCTTCAAGAACTACATCTCGTTTTATTTTCAATTTAACCCAAATCCGTTTTTATGCATTTTTGTGCGGCGTTTTTATTCAGCTAAACTGATTTTTGAATTACTTGATGCAGTATTGAATATGCCCATAGCAGTTGCCGTGATATCCGGATTCGTCTTATCGTAGGTGATCACAAGACCTGCTCCCGTGTCCGTCGCGGCGCCTTCAAAGAAATTTAGAACAGTTCCTATTTTGGAGCCTATATTGATCGTTCCCTTTAATTTCTTACAATTTCTATACATATTCCATGCATTTTTAATATCCGGCGCGCCTTTAGGAATATCTGCGGCTTTAGTCATATTTTCACAGCCCTCAAATGCGGACGTAAACCACATCACACTTGCCGGCAAAGCAGGCGCCGCTTCCAAAGACTTGCACTGATAAAAGGCATGACTCATGCTTTCAACTCCGTGAGGAATTTTCGGAGGTTCCTTTAAACTGTTACAAGCGAAGAAAGTGGAACCCAATGTTTTAACGGAACCCGGAATAACATCGACATCCGTTAAATTATTACAAAACTGAAACCACCCCGATATATCGGTAGGTCTTACTCCGGCATCAAAACTGACTCTTTTTATCATATCTTTGTAGCTCTTCGGATCGCTTCCTATGCCGCTGATCCACGGAGGTCCGGCGGTATAAAACTTTGCAACATCTCCGCTTCCCGTCACTTTGAGCAGTCCGTCGGAGTATAGTGTCGCTTTTACGTTCGTGTTAACGTATTTGTCGTAATAATCAACACCGTTTCCTCCTACGTACCATGATTTCACGGCTGTTACTTTGTCCGGTTTTTTAGCTTTGCACGGTGTTTTAACAACTACCGTTTTGGATTTCTTCCCGTACTTACCGTTGTATCCTTTTACGTAATAACGATATGTTTTGCCGCGTTTGATCTTTTTATCGTTAAAAGCATTTTTCTTTACAACGGATCTTTTTTTGAATTTCCCTTTCTTTCCTATGGCGCGATAGACAACATATTTCTTTGCTCTTTTGGCCTTCTTCCACGCAAGTTTAATATTTGAACAACTTGCTTTAACAACCTTGACCCCTTTCACTTTAGCCGGCACGGCTTTTGCCTCCGCCTCATGCGCCGGATTCATCAGAAACGAAAAAGCAACAGCAATCACAATGGACAGTATAACCATAAACACTCTGTTGCCGATCCGCCCGGTATTGTTTCTCTTCATCATTGACGCTCTCCTTTCTAACATTGTTCATCTCCTTTTTAACATCTGCATCATCTGCATCAAAACCGATACGATACCGGCAACCTATGTCGGTTGACGATTTCACATGCCGGTTTTGCATGCCGGTTTTACACGCCAATTCTATAAAGGAAGCGTTAAATAAACGTTAAATATGTAACCTCTCAGGACATTTTTTATTTGTAACCCTTCAAATCCGGATAAACCCCCATTTCATCGACAAATCTTTTGATAAAACTTTCCTTTAAATAGTCCGCTCTTTCAATTCTGCCCGTCTTTTTGCAAAAGTCAATGAACATCCCATACATTTTTTCATTAAGAGGATCCAGCATCAACCCCTTATTGACCATAACTTCAAATTCTTCAAAGGAATCCCTTTCAATACAGAGTTCCAACAATTTATACAGACTTTCAAAGAAGATCGAGGAATAGTATTCGCGAAGCACTATAATCGAATCATCAAATTCCTGACCGTCAAGCAACTCTCCGTCGTATAACTCACAGATTTGCCTCAGGCTTGATGAGTTTTTATCATATGATTTTTCCCGGTCATCCATGCCTTTATAAAGCGATTCCATACTGTCAATATCTCTGAAGATCCTTATATCGTCTTTTATGCGGAAGCCTTCTTTACGCTCAATTATAAAACCTTTATCACTTTCAAGACCGACTCCGTTCTGTGTAAGCGTTTTTCTCATCTCATACAGAGCCACCCTTAAAGAAGTATTTGCAGCCTTGGGTCCGGATTCCGGCCAGAATATAGATGCCAGTTTTTCTCTGCTGATATATTTATCTTTGCCGAAAATCAAAATATACTTCAGTATTCCGCTCACCTTACGTGTTTTAAAATCTTTTTCGACAACATAGTCATCATCAATTTTTATGGAAAAATCACCCAAAAGTTTTATATGTACTTCAAGACCATGGTCATTTGAAATATTCGGGGATTCAGCCATCTCATCCGAGCGGGTTTTATCCGGAGCATCCGAAGCGCCGTCCCGCATACCGAGCATCTTTTTCACGGCGATTTCCGCTGTTTTATCTGCTTCTCTCCAATATACATATCCATACTTTGAAGAAAGTTTATCCCACTCGCGGGCGTATTTTAGCGCCTTATCATTATGCCCCCAAAGCTCATGCAAACACGATAATTGCATATATAAGCCTGCAACACTTTGAAGAGATTTCTTTTTCTGACATGATCTAAGAGCGTCCAAAAAATATGATTCGGCATTTTCAAAATTACCGCGGCGCCGTTCCATTACCCCGACAACACATTCACCGAACTCGACGAGTCCATGCCCCGGATTCTCTGCTCTTATTGTTTTCAACGCCGCTTCCGCTTTTCTTATTTCATCTTCCCTTATTTCATTTCCCCTTATTTCATGGGCGCAGGGCTTCCGGTCATTCCACAGAAAATGTAACAGCCGGCTTTCAAGAACAAGCAAATCGCCTTTATATGCCTTAAAAGAGTCAATGGAGTTGTCCATGCTTTCTATCGCATCGGGTACATTCCCGCTTCTGTACTTTTCAAAAGCCGTAATAAAATGTCCGTACCCTTCTGAAAACTGCGAACTGTATTTTTCGCCCAAGGTAAAAAATTCATCGGCAAAATTCTGCATACACTCTTTATCCATTCTTAGAAATGTAACATTGCAGCAAGAAACAAGTCCTATGATTCTCCACTGGTCATTGCTTTTGAAAACCGGATGGTTCAGTATCCGGTTCATATTTGCGTAAGCATCTTTAAGAAAACCTCTCCTGTAATAATATATGCCTCTTATCATCAGGTAGCTGAAATTCCACATGCCGTCTTCAATGGACACCTTGTCCAGGATGCGTGTAAAAATCCCTGCGCACACCAACTTGTCCGTGCCGGTAAGGGCTATAAATATACTTATTAACAACTTTATTAAAACTTTTTTACCTGCAAAAAACAAAGGGAATTTCGGGAATTTCCTTGAAGCCCTGTTCATGGCGACAAAATTATTGTTCTGATATGACATTACCAGGATCATGCCGAATGTATTCATCAAAAAAGAAAAATCCTTGATTCTTTTAAACCCGTCTATGGCGGATAAAAAAGCTTCGGCGCTTTCTTCTTTATTTACGTTGACCTTTGTCATACCCTCAAACAAAAGCAAATAAGGATCCCGGCGACGTTCATCTGCGGAAAATTCGCTTATCATATAAAACATTTCTTCGGGATTGCCGTTTTTGAACAAAACTTCGCTGAGTCTTTTAATGATACCAAGGGCTTTTTCTTTATCTTCCGCCAGCAAAAAATATCGAATGGCGAGTTTCGGATTGACCGCATCATAATATTCAGCCACTTTTCTAAAAAATGCAATTCTCTCTTCTTTCTCAGTAAAAGCGTAAAAATACTCTTCAAGTGCATCCTTAAACAAGGAATGAAAACGATATCCCGTAGGATGTGAATTGACCTTCTGTATATACAAGTTGCTGTTTTCGATCCACCGAATAAAATCTTCCACATGATCCAAATTAAAAATACTTTTTAATTCCGCGGCGGAGAATTCTTCAAAGGTGGAGAGCCTGACTAAAACATACTTTTTATCTTCATCTATCTCTTCCAAAAATCTATTTAAAAAAGTTTTAAAAAATGACTTTCCTTTTTTCAGATCCGGAAAATCATCATCTCCCTCAGTTAAAAGACCTATACCGTGACACACCATGGAAATTCCGGCGATCCAGCCTTCGGTAACTTCAAATATCAGTTCCATCTGCCTTTTGCTGAGATTCACTCCGTATTCCGTTCTGATCAGTTCCTCCATCTCTTCTTTTGAGAACAGCATTTCCGAGGCGTTGATCTGCACGGCATCTCCTCTGAGGAACAATTTGTCACCGATGATTCCCGTTTCTGTTCTTGATGTAACCACAATGGAAAAGCACTCCGGTAAATTCATTGCCAAATACCGTACAGTATCTGCAACCGCAAGGTTGTTTTTTACGTTATGGAAGTCATCCAATACAAGATATATCTTTTTTTTGAACTCTCCGAACACCATAAAGGCATCCTGAACTATTTGCGCATTCAGCAGAACATAGTCCTCGTCAATGTTCTGAAGACCTTTCAGCATATCAATGCAGCTCACTCCTTTGATCTTCTCCCCGGAGAATAATGTTTCCATCAAGTGAGAATAAAAAACAGGTAAAAAACAATCTTCCTTATCCAGCCTGTACCATTTTACATTCTGACGATATTTTTCGAGACACATCAAAACCGCTGTGGTCTTGCCGAAGCCTGCCGGAGCCGTAAGAGTGGAAATTCTGTTTTCCGTGATCTTCATATTTTTTATGCGGTCACAAAAAAGACTACGTACCGGTAAATCCGGTATTATCAGTTTCGACCGTATAAACGGTATATTATTCATAAAATCATTTTACCTGTTCCGATGCTACATGGCTGCAAATCTGAATTATTACTGTCTTATTCTTCATACTATTATTACACAGTAGCTGCTTAAAGTCAATAACAAGAGAGGGGTATCGACAGTGCCGATACCCCCCTCTTGTCAGTAGAAAGATTGGTAATTGGTAATATAAAAATTATATCTTGTTGGCTAATCATCCTCGGCTGTAATCACAGCCGATCAGTTTTTTTCAGCCGTTTAAGGCTATTTTGCTCTTCTTGCTTTCTTGGCTTTCTTCTTAGGCTGAATCTTCACAAGTCCGAAGTACATCTTCTTAAGGTTGCCCTTGGTGTTGAAGTATACTTTCTTCTCCTTCTTGTCGAATCTTGCCTTGTACAGTCCTCCCTTCTTCAGGAGCCTGAATGCCTTCTTGGCTTTTCTGCCTTTTGCTTTCTTAACCTTCTTTCCGAGCAGTTTCATCATCTTGAACTTGGTCTTTGCTTTTACCTTGCCCACAGATGCGATTCCGACATTATTCAGTTTCTTCATCTGCGTGCCCGATATCACCATGTTCAGCATGTATACCTTACCCTTGAAGATCTTCTTCCTGAGTTTCTTGGATCTGATGAACTTCTTGCTCTTTGTCGCTACCTTGAAGTACGTCTTAAGGTTATTTGCCTTGTACATACTCTTGAACTCTTCCGGCGTCACCTTGATGGTGATGTTCTTTACGGTAAGTTGCATGTAGCTGTACTTGCCTTCCGCCATGCCTTTTTGCTGATCCGCCGTCAGGTTGATAGTCTTTGAACTCTTGATGATCAAAGGCATCTTCTGTGCGGTAGGCTCATTAGGTGTCGCAGGCGTTACAGGTTTTGCAGGTGCTACAGGTTTCGGTTGTTCAGGCTTCTTGTCGTCAGGTTTTACCGCATGTACTTCCTCATATCCGGCTACAAAAGTGGTGTTTTCTACAAACTTGCCCTTAAGGTCTTTGTCCCACCCGGTGAATTTGTATCCGGCCGCAGGTTTAACCATAGGTGCTTCGGAACTGAGATCCACTTCCACATCCTTCTTAATCTGGAACACAGTGTTACCTTCCAGTTCTCCATGCGCCCCCTTGTCAAATGTAACCTTCACATATCCAGGTTTTACAGGGTCGACAGGATCCGACGGTATGATGTTTTCATCGTCCCTAAAGCTTGCGACAAATGCGATGTCATTTTCAATCGAAAGTGCTTTTACGGCATCTTTTCCATATCCCGCTCCTTTTCCGTCGATCTTCCATCCCATAAACGTCTTGCCCGCAATAGCAGGATCTTCAGGTACATTCATCACCCTATTGCCCTTGTCCACCTTTTCAAGAGCCTTGATGACACCATCCACTTCAAAGCTTACAATAAACTTCCCGGCTTCTTCTTTTTCATACATTGCGACAAATCTTGTGTCTTCCGTTATCTTAAGTTTCCTCAGCGCTTTCTCAAGGTAGATGTCACCGCTTCCATCTTTCTGCCATCCTATGAACCTGTATCCGCTCTTTTCAGGCAACTTTGACGGTACTTCATCAGGACTTCCATTGTCATTGAGATACTCTATCCCGACTAACTTTCCGTCAGCCTCATACATAACCTTGTGCTGCATTGTCGCCTCGTATGTTGCCGTTACAGTAGTGTCTGTATTTACGTTAAGCGCCTTTATATCAGGATCCCACTCTTTGAACATGTACCCTTGCTTTCCGATCGCCGTAGGCGCCTTTGAATTAAGATTAACATCCGTGTTCTTCTTAACAAAGAATACGCTATTTCCTACAAGGCTCTTACCGTCAGCGCCTTTATCAAAGGTTACTTTTACGTATCCTGCAGGTATCGGATCATCCGGATTTTCAGGCACTATCACGTTGTTGTGTTTGATAAACAACGCCATTATTTTGGTGTCTTCATTGAACCTGCCTGTCAATGCCTTGTCCCATTTATCGAATGTGTAATCATCATCGGCAACTACCGTAGGTGGCGTAAGCGTCACATCTGTGTTCTTCTTTACATAGAACTTGCTTGTTCCTTCAAACGACTTGCCGTGCTTACCCTTATCAAAAGTTACGGTCACGTAATCTTCTGAAGGTGGATTATCATCATCCGCAGGTTCTACATCCTTAAGAGTTTCATACTTAGCAACTATTACGGTATCCTTGTCATACTTTCTCGCAACATTACTGTCCCAGTCAGATCCATCGGTTTCCCAGCCTGTGAACTTAAGCCCCTTGTTTGCCTTTACCTTAGGTGCAACAAGTTCAACATCCTTGTCAGGATTTACGTAGAAACGTTTGGTATTATCCGTAGTCCCCTTACCGTCAAGATCAAAGGTTACTGTCTTGTATCCTGCAGGCTTAGCTTGATCTCCCGGAACCACATCAGCCAGTTCATCATATGTCGCTGTGATAGTCGTATCTTCCGTAAACATGGCCTTGATCTGTTTATCCCAGTCTTTAAACCTGTATCCCGGTTTTTCGTTAACCTTAGGTGGTGTAAGTTCAACTATCTTCTTAGGATTTACAAAGTAACTCGTCTTATCCGTAGTGGTTGCCTTTCCGTCAAGGTTAAATGTTACCGTTATGTATCCTTCAGGCTTCTCCTCATCGGTAGAAACAAAGTCAGGTTTCTCGCTGTACTGCGCCTTTATGGTCGTATCTTCCGTAAATGTGTCTTCACACTTTTTATCCCAACCCGTGAAATCAAATCCCGTATTAGGTTTTACGGAAGGCGGCGTAAGCTTAACCTTCTTTTCAGGGTTTACATAGTACGTAAGCTTATCTAAATCAAGAGTAGTTCCCTTTCCGTCAAGATCAAAGGTTACCGTGCTGTATCCGTCAGGTTTTGCTTCTGTTCCCGGCACAACGCTAGGAAGGTCACTGTACGTTGCCCTGATCGTTGTGTCTTCCGTATACTTCCTTACAGTTTCTGAATCCCAGATCCCTTCACCTATCTTCCAGCCTGTGTGTTTGTACCCCGTCTTTGCCTTTACCTCAGGTTCGGTAAGCGTAACATCTTTATCAGGATTTACGTAGTATACGGTCTTGCCTTCAGTGGTTCCCTTGCCGACAAGGTCAAAGGTCACCGTGCTATATCCGTCAGGCTTGTCTCCGTCTTCAGGCGTAACTACATCCGGAACATCTTCATATGTCGCCTTTATCGTCGTATCAACGCTGAATGTTCCTTTAAGAGGCTTATCCCAGCCTGTGTGTCTGAGTCCGGTGTTTGCAACAACATGCGGAGCTTCAAAAGTAACCTCTATGTCTTTTTTAACATGGCACGTTTTAAGATCGGTTGTCGTTCCTTTGCCGTCAAGGTCAAATGTTATCGTAACATACCCTTCAGGCTTCTCCTGATCTCCCGGAACCACGTTTTCAAGCTTCTCATATACGGCATATACCGTCCAGTCGCCCGATACTATCGAGTCCTTATTGAAATCAGGCGCTGTTGCGGATGCGCTCTTTGCCCAGCCTTTGAATCTGTATCCGGACTTTGTAGGCTTTGTCTTAGGGAAGGCATCCGCAA
>CALIBC010000008.1 GCA_938045615.1 uncultured Clostridia bacterium
CTTCGGCCGTGATGATGATGGCCGCCAGTGAGAGGGCGAAGTAGATGGCCACCCAGCGGTCGCGCCATGTGAGGCGCCGGAGTAGCAACTCGTCCAGCATGGCCCGTGTGTCGTCGCTCATGGCTCTTGCCCCTCCGTGGCTTCGGCGGTGCGTCCATTGGCCGCGGCGGCCTCGAGGCGCTTCTCTACACGGCTCTTTATCCTGTAGACCGTGATCGGCGCGGCGATACTGAACTTGCCCATCGTGTCGTACACGGATCTCATCTTCCCCACGCCGGCCTCCAGTCTACTCTTGTAGAAGGCGTATACGCCGGCTTCTCTCTCTTCTCTTGTTATTAGCTGTGTCATTGCCACTTTTCCTTTCATTCTTTCATTATAAGTTTGCATTGAAATCGGTGGCAAATGTAGAACTATTCGTTCTACGTACAACAAAGTCGAACTATAAAAAACCATAACAATGATTGCAGCCCGCACCATCCAGCAAGAGATAGCCTCGGATTATTCAAGAAATCAGAGGTTTGTCGAACTATTAGAAGAGTTGAAGAGTCGGAAAATCGTCTACAATGATGCCGACTTCGCAGCCAGAGTACACGTAAACAGGAGCTATATATCCGAGTTGAAGAACAATAAACGGAAGCTGACAGAACAATTCGTTCGATCTATATGCCACGAATTCCATTTCGTATCGTCTGAATGGCTTCTTTCAGGGGAGGGGAACATGATGGAGGGAGACCCGAAAACAAGCCCATCTTATGAGATGGGATGTGACGGAATGAATGAGCGGATCAAACGGCTTATCCAAAACGAAAACCTGACCTACTCAGGGTTCGCTGAAAAGATAGAGATCTCGGAAAACTCCCTCAAATCGATGATTAATAGGAATACGGCACCGAGCTATGACACGCTTGGAAAGATTGCCAGTGTATACCGGCGCTATTCTTTGGACTGGCTGTTGCTGGGAGAGGGTGAGATGTTGAAGGAAGAGCCAGCTATCATCACCCAGATACACCACCCAAAAAGTATAGAGCGGATTGAGGAGGATTGGAAGATTCCCCTGTATGATGTGGAGGCGGCAGCAAACCTGAAGAGCCTATTCGAAAACAGGGATCAGAATATCATAGACGTTATCAGCATACCCAATGCACCAAAATGCGACGGGGCCCTGTATGTGCGCGGTGATTCCATGTACCCCTTACTAAAGACGGGCGACATCGTCGCTTATAAGCAGTTCCCGGTTGAAAGCCCGTACATCATTTTTGGGGAGGTTTATATTGTCTCTATCGATTTAGACGGTGACGAATATCTGACGATAAAGCGGATTCACCGCTCCGAACGCGGGGACGACTGGATCAAACTTGTCAGTGAGGATTCTGACCTGCACAAGCCTCAGGATTTCCCCATATCCTCAATAAAGGCAATCGCATTGGTCAAGTTCAGTATCCGCATGCACACGATGAAGTAATACACACAACAATATAAGAACATGGACTTCAAAGACTATTTCAAACAAATACCAGAGAGAGCAAGCGCGGACAAGTTGAAGTTGCTGAACACAGAAGAGGCAACGAAAAACGCACTCATCATGCCTTTCATCATAGCTCTTGGATACGACGTATTCAATCCGCTTGAAGTCATACCAGAGATGACGTGCGACATCGGAACAAAGAAGGGAGAGAAAATCGACTACGCGATCTTGAAGGACGGCGAACCAATCATCCTGATAGAGTGTAAGCACTGGCAGCAGGATTTGAACCTGCACGACAACCAACTGCTTAGGTATTTCAACGTATCAAAGGCAAAGTTCGGTGTCTTGACAAACGGAATCATCTACAGGTTCTACACAGATCTGAAAGAGCAAAACAAGATGGACGAGAAGCCATTCTTGGAGATAAACATCCTTGACCTAAAAGAGGCCCAGATTGAAGAGCTAAAGAGGTTTCACAAGTCGTATTTCGACCTTGAATCCATCCTAAGTTCCGCCAGCGAATTGAAGTATATGGGTGAACTTAAAAGTGTCATCCTCTCGGAGTTTGCAAGCCCCACCCCAGAGTTCGTGAAATACCTCGGCAAGCAGGTCTATGACGGATCGTTCACACCAAAGGTGTTAGAACAGTTTACGATCCTAGTAAAGAAGTCCATCAGCGCACATATCACCGATTTGATTTCCGATAGACTCAAGGCAGCAATCAAGAAGGAGGAGACCGAACAAACGGAAGAAGTAAGCGATCCAGGCGAAGATCAGCAGCTCGAGGAGAAAAAAGACGGGATTATAACCACCGAAGAAGAGCTCCAAGGCTTTTATATCATAAAGGCCATTTTAAGGAACACCATACCGGCAGATCGAATCACCTATAGGGACGCAAAGTCGTACTTCTCTGTGCTTCTTGACAACAATAATAGAAAGCTGATTTGCCGCCTCTACTTCAATTCTCCGACAAACAAGCGCATCACGTTTTCTGATGAAAACAAGAAAGAGCACCACAACAAAATAGAGTCCCTCGATGACATCTACCAATATAGTCAGCAAGTAATCGATGCCGCGTTAAGGTACGTCCGGGCGCCCTCTGATCAGGAAAATTCAGCTGGACTGTAAGTTCACAGACAAACCAAGGCACGTTTTGTGGCATCCGGGTACACGTCGGCCTCGATAGGGGCAACAAACGGCGCTTTCGAGTACACGTTCCCCACAAAAACACGCCGGGCGACCACGTAGCTCTCACCCTACACGGCCGCCCGGTCACACAAACAAGAAATCAAAGAATAATGGAACTCAAAGAGTTTGTAACTGATGTACTACAGCAAATAACAGATGGCGTCGTCGACGCTCAAAAGAGAGGGGTATTCGTTAACCCTCGCAAAAAGTATCATGGTGTAACCCCAAACTCCTACCATACAATCGACGGAGAGAATTATGAGGAAAGTCTACAAACCGTCGACTTTGAAGTCGGCCTGACGAATGAAGTAGGGAGCGGTGGAGGAAAGATCGGCGTTTCGTTGGGTAGTTTTAGTTTTGGTGCAGACGGCGGAGGTAAAACCTCAAACTCGTCTGTCACTCGCATTCGGTTTTCAATACCTATGCTCCTACCCGTCTATAAGAGTCACGAGAAAGACTAATCGACAAGGTTCTCTTCCTTGTCGAATCGCGCTCTCAGCTTCTTGTTATATCGATACATGTGCAATACCCGGTCGACTGTAGTATCAATCATCGAGATCGGATCGACGTATTCTTTCATGTTCCCTGTGTTGTGGAAAGACATACTCCGCCACACTTTGAAGGCGATCTTCTGAGTAAGCCATGTGATGTATAGGCGCTTGAAAATATTCATAGGAGAATGGGCTATCGGGTTGATTCCAACTTGTTGATTTGACGCCGGCAAAGGTATGACTGACAGCGCCGCGCACCCACTCATCCGTTTCAAATAGACTTTTCTGACATGCTTATCCGATACAGTATTCGCTTCCTATTGCGCCCCAAACCGTCCGCGGACGGGCGGGTCGGCCTGCGTATGAGGGTGCATATCTACGGCGTAGGGTCGGTGGACATTGAGACCGGCGCCGCCGTGCTCCCCTCCGACTGGGACAAAGACGCCCGACGGGCTCGCACCGACAGGGCCGTGAACCGCGCCATTGACGAGTATACCGCCGTGGCCAAAGAGGTCTTTGGACGCTTCGAGTTCGTGGAGAAGCGCGTCCCTACGCAGGACGAGTTCCGCGCCCTCTTCCTCGAACTTTCCGGACGTGGTGGCAGAGCGCTCTCCGACGAGCGGCCACGCCTGGCTGACCTCTACGAGGAATACATCCGTACGGTCTGCGTGCAGAACAGCTGGACGCAGGCCACCCTGCGCAAAGTCCAGACCGTCGGCCGTCACCTCATGGCCAGCCGCCCACCGCGCTACATCAACGACCTGACCGAGGAGTCTCTGCAACGCTTCATCAGCCGCCTACTCCGAGCGGGCATGCGCAACACGACCGTGGCTAAGGATTACGCCTTCGTCCGCTGGTTCCTCTCCTGGGCCTCGAAGCGGGGATACTACACGGGCAACCTACATCAGACCTTCAAGCCCCGCCTGAAGGGCACGGACGGCAACGCGCGTGAGATCATCTACCTCACCATCCCGGAAATGGATCGGCTGCGGGCCTGCCAGATCCCGGACAACCAGAAACACCTCGAGCAAACGCGTGACGTCTTTCTCTTCTGCTGCTACACCTCCCTGCGCTATTCCGACGTGGCCGCCCTGAAGGTGGAGGACGTCAAAGAGGGCTACATCACGGTCGTGACACAGAAGACATCCGACGGCCTCAAAATCGAGCTCAACCGACACGCGCAAGCGATCATCGACAAGTATCACGGCAAACGTTTCCGTGGCGATCGGGCGCTCCCCGTGATCAGTAACCAAAAGATGAATGACTACCTGAAAGAGTTGGGTCGCATGGCGGGTATCGATGCCCCCACGCGGGTCGTCTATTTCAGGGGCGAACAGCGGTTCGACGAATACCACCCGAAATGGGAGCTTCTGACCACGCATTGTGCCCGTCGTACGTTCGTCGTCACGGCCTTGCAGCTGGGCATCCCTGTCGAGGTCATTATTCGTTGGACGGGTCACTCGAGCTACGAGGCCATGAAGCCCTATGTGGCCATCGTAGACGATCTAAAGAAGAAGGAGATGGACAAATTCAACGCGCTATGACGCCCACGCCTATGCTCCCCATTTCTGCCACGCCATTGCCACACCGAGGCAAATCTCTGTGGCCTTTTGCGGCGCTTTACGCGTCCGCAAAACCGCCCCAAAACCCGCCCAAAACCCGTATGAATAGCGCAATTTTGAACTCTCGCGTCCTCCTAAGGCTCTATAAGCATGGGAACGCTATGCTCCACGCGAATTATTCCAATAACAGCTTACACAAAAAGAGGACGCCCGACTTTACACGCAAGATGTAAGGCCGGGCGCTTTTCATAT
>CALIBC010000009.1 GCA_938045615.1 uncultured Clostridia bacterium
CCGTGCGGCAGGCTGTGACGAACCGTGCGCCATACTTTTGCCGGCGTTCAAACAACCAAATACACAAAGACATGAGTAAGATTGCCATTATTGTCAATTTGTTCCAAGTCGTTTCCTTGGGGTGTTTCATCGTCCTTTTTCGTGACTATTGGAAAGACCATCGTTGCTCGGAAGAGTTCGAAGAGAAGAGAAATAAGTTCGTTTTCTCTCTTGCAGACACAGTGAGCCGCCTCAACCTACAGATCCGCACGCTGACCGAAGACGCCTCACGGTTGCGACGGGAGGTGAAGGAGCTCCGTGATAAGGTCGAGCAGATCCCGGGTGGTGCTGACAAGCTCGGTGATCGTGCTTAGCAGCTGCTCTCTTACTCTGAAAACTCATATTGTTCCATTATATCGCATTGCTTTACTATGACTCTCAATTCACTTCTTCACGCATACAAACGCCGGCGCAGAAAGAAGCTCTTTTTGCGCATCTATTTCGAGCGCCTCCGCCATCCCGGGCAGGACATGGACTCCGTCTTTGGGGATACTTGCAGCGACTTCAAAAGCATCGCTGAAAAGCTCGACTGCAAAGAGGAATGTAAGACCGATAGTGCCACTTACCGCCCAGACGAAGAGTGGCGCGAAATCATTCGCATGGTGAAGAAGGGAGGCGCGCCAGGTCTTACAGGTGCTCCATTAAGCCCCAAACAGGCCGAAGAGCTCAGAGCGCTAATAGGCACCGCGGGTGTAGATGATGACTACATCCATCTTGTTCTCGAAACGAGATATCCCGGCTAACCTCGTCCTGCGATCTTCCTGTCGTATATCATCCTATCCTCCATGCGCTCGACAAAGACGTCTACAGCTCCGCCTTCCCAGTAATGCACATCGATAACTTTGTATACGATCCCCTTAACGACGTCTTCCTCATGATTCTCTTCTCGCAATACGACCTTTTCACCTACCGACGGCACTCTCTCTAAGTGTACAGGGGTGGGATATCCTTTGAACATCTCGTTCGCATTGTCTCTCTTTAGAATATTGACCTTGATCATTTCTTTATAGTTTAGTATTCCTGTTTGTGTGACCGGGCGGCCGTGTAGGGTGAGAGCTACGTGGTCGCCCGGTGTGTTTTTGTGGGGGGGAACGTGTACCCGAAAGCGCCGTTTGTTGCCCCTATCGAGGCCGACGTGTACCCGAAACCAGCAAAACGTGCCTCGGTTTGGGGCAAAATCCTGTTTTTGACGTGAAACGAGGGTCGCCGCGGACCTAAATCCTGTTTTTGATGCGAAATGACCCTCGCCGCGGGCTTAAAATCGATTTTTAGCCCAAAATGAGGGTCGCCGCGGGCTTAAATTCCGTTTTTGGTCTCGGGCGAGGGTCATTTCGAGACTCCCCGGGTCATACGCCGGCCGGGGCAAGCTCAGCCGAATGGCGGCGTGCGGAACGGGCCTGCTTGGCCTCCAGCCCTTGAACCCCGGTCAGTCGGATGGCCTTTGCGCCCTTTTCGCGCGTGAGGCGCACCCAGTCCTCTTCATAACCCTTTTGCACGCGCATCCAAAAGTCATCCGAGATGCCGGTTGCCCTTTCAAGCGCCGCGGCCACGGCGGGCGTGATGTCCTCCCGGCCTTCTATGATCCGCCGGACGGACACCTCGGGGATGCCGCCGAGGGCGGCCAGTTCGGCGGCTGCAACACCCTTCTCATCCATCCAATCTTTGACCAGTGCGCCCGGGTGCACAGCCACAGGCATAAGGAATTTCTTCTTCGCTTCCATACTGGGGGGCCGTCTTTAAGTCTCAGGCCGGGGCGAGCTCAGCCTTCGGCACGGGGCGCCCTCGCAGGATCCACACCTGC
>CALIBC010000010.1 GCA_938045615.1 uncultured Clostridia bacterium
CGCCAATAACGGTGACTCCACCAGACAATGAGCGGTTCCCCTTTGATCTCTCTCCTAATATCCTAGATATTAAATACAAGTCCCCTACAAATCCTTTGCTGGACTTTAAGGAGCAATGGAGCAGCCAAGACTTCTCTGATGGTAACAGGTTCTTTACGAGGGCATCCGGAAAAGAAAAAGCAAATGATAGACCATCATGGGCTAAAGGAGAACGACCAGAACCTGGAGAGAGTGGAAAAGATTTTGCCAAGCGAGTTCTGGATAGACGTTATGGAAAGGATGGATATAAAAAAAGGTCCTAATAGTGAATACAATCAATTAAAAAAATGGGGCGATCGCGGTGGAAAAAACAAATAAACAACATGAAGTATATATGCTTCTGCATGTGTATGATCTGGCTAGGTACAATATAGCGGCAAAGTTAATTGGCATATACGGCAACCGCAAAAATGCCCAAGACGAGGCAAAGCGGTATATGGAATTGGAAGGATTTCGGGATTACCCGTATTCCTGTTTCCGTGTACTCGTATACGAAGTAGATACCTGTTATTGGCAGGAGGGCTTTATCTCCCGAATGACCCCAAAGAACATATCCTGCGATATCCCTCTCTGGGCGAGTGAAGAGCACATACAAAAGGGAGAGCGTCCAAGAGCATTTCTCAAGAGAATCTTAGACAAGCACGGAAAATCTGGAAAACCAAAAAGCGGATTATCCCAAGATGAGTCTGGTGCATTGGTGCGATATGCAAGAATTGTTTGGGAAGCGAAGGAGTAACGAATATGGAATATGGTTACTTATTACAACACAGCTACGAGAATGAACACGGCATTGATATTGTTAAAGTACTCGGTATTTTTTCAACCAGAGAAAAAGCCGAAGCCGCACAGGATATGTACAGCAAAAAACTGGGATTTCAAGATTACCCGATGGATTGTTTTTACATTGATGACTATCCCCTCAATGTTGGACATTGGACAACAGGTTTTTTTGATGCTGATGATGAGGACTTCAAGGAATAAATTTTGTAACCATGATGTGCGGGGCTGAATGACAGGGGCGGGGAAGCAGGAGTGTGTTGCCCTCACTGATCTTCCCAACGATGAAAGCGTCAGATAATAAACTCTGATCCCGCATCTCCATGCCCGTCAAGGGCCATACGAGCAGCAGGACAAAATCTGCCGTTGCAGCGGGAACCATCGACATAAGGGAGAATCCGACGCAGGATATCTCGGCGCTAAGCCGTGACACAGAGAATGCCCTCAACGAGCTCGGCAGAATCTTTGACAAAAAGAAGATCGAGGAGCAGCAGGAACTTGCCGCGGTCTTCGGTGAGGAGGCATTCCGTCCTGCCCACAACATGAAGGACGACGGAAGCGAACGAAAGATAATCGTTCATGCCGCCATCGGCGCAGCTGCGGCGAAAGTTGCCGGAGGAAGTGCCGCTGCAGGAGCATCTGCTGCGGCAACAGGAATAAAGCAGAACCTTATGAGTGCATCTTGCTACAACAAATAGAAGGAAAAATTAACAATGAAAAAATGGGAAGTAATAAATACCGAAATCATTCCAAAACTAGAATATATAACTAAATTAAGTTTTGGAGAAGATGGGCTAAGTATTGACCTTATAGATGAACAATACTGTACGTATATTGCAAATTTATACTTTGGAAAGGTAATTTCATATCGATGTATTGACGAAGGAGATATGTTATTTATTCCATATACGGATGAAGAAAGTTTTCTATCTTATAGAGAATCTGCATTCACGGATATTTTATTCAGATTAAATGAAGACAATTACTTTCATGAAATAAAAAAAACCACTGGAGAACTTTATGCTGGCAGAAAAATGAATCATTACCTCGTAGTTACACTAAATTATTTTATCGATATTATTTCTATATATGGAATAGAAATAAGTGTGGAAAATCTAAAAACCAAAGAAAAACAGCACATCCAATTTGATATCCAATAATCCGTCTTTGTTCCCTACTCTTTTCACAAACAAGTATGCCTGATTATAGAAAGTTTCACGGCGACCATTTATACCTGTCAAGGGTGATGTAAACAGCAGCCATCGCGCTAGGTACCGTCGCATAAGAAGAATCCGACGCAGGACATCTCGGCGCTCAGCCGTGACACGGAGAATGCCCTCAATGAGCTCGCCAGAATCTTTGACAAGAAGAGTAGAACGAACTCGTAAACGTGTTCCGCGAAGAAGTCTTCCATCTCGCACATAACCTCCCCGACGATGGCAGTGGACGAAAAGTTCTGATTTATGCCATCATCAGATAACGGATCTGATTCATGAATAAGAGGAGTGAGGCAAATGAAATCCTACTTTGTCGTAAAGACACTCACCTTCGTCATTGGGATCGGTTTTGCCCTTTATGTGTGGTTTCTTACATACTCCTATGTCACGCCCGTCTACTTGCCGGAGACCACAAATATAGCGGGGTTTCGCTACCAGTTGTATTTCCATGATCAAATATTATCTGACACTTATGAACGCCGTGCGCTGGAGATGAGTTGCTACGCCTATGAATATAGATTTCCATATCTGTATGCTTATGGAGAGTCGGGGTATACAAAAATATGTGTCATCCCACTCTTTACAAAGATCATCAAAATCGAAAACTATGCGAGTGATGCTCGTATGTCATGGGATGGGCCTAGCAATTTGGTAAGTAATTTAAAGGATTTACAGGAGGCATATGGATCGAGCTTGATTTTAATAGAAGATTTGGATGATATCTCCATAGAAGACAAAAGGATCTTTTTAGAGCTGAGGAGACGAGGAGAAAAAAGTAAAACATGGAGTCTCGAAGCAGCAAAGGACAGTCAGAGACGGGATATCATCAAAGATCTGGATGAAATATCGGAGGCGTTGGAAGAAAGCCTCCGAAGGCAAGAACTGGAGCAGGAGCAAGAATAACATACGAAGCACGATGCACTTCTCACAATAGAAGTTGCCATTGCAGAGGGAACGATCGACATAAGGGAGAATCCGACGCAGGACATCTCTGCTCTGAGTCGTGACACAGAGAATGCCATCAATGAGCTCGGCAGAATCTTTGACAAGAAGAAGATCGAGAAGCAGCAGAAACTTGCGGCGGTCTTCGGTGAGGAGGCATTCCGTCTCGCTCACAACATGAATTTAGAGGGTCAGGTACTGTTTTCGTTATATCGATCTTGGTTCCTAAGTACAAGCCGTTGGAATGTTTATGGAAGCGCAGACAATGGGATATTATTCAGCGAGGGCTCCTTGGTTGGGTATGACTATTTCCCCGGATTTTATGGAATGGACATCTTTCGCAAGGAAAGAGTTCGGCTCTTTGATACCGGAATCTATGATATACGCACAGGCAATATGATCCCGCTTTATTGGAAGCAGTGGATTGATCCTATCTGCTGGTCAAAAGTAGATTACGATGAGGATTTTTTCAAAAGACTTATAACATCGGCAGAAAGAAATTGTGCTGTCTCTAGTATAGTTGACGCACAGTAAATCTGATGCCACCGTATTATATGATAATCTAATTGGTAAAAGTATGAGCTTAATATCAGCCTCCACTGCATCTCCCTCTTCCGTTTTTCCTGCCGATGATCACATCATTATAAACTCTAATCGATCGATATAAATTCACATATTAAGAAAGGATATAATACAATGGAAAAATGGCATATCGTAAATCATGGCTTTATTCCAAAAGGACGATATTATACCAAACTCGAACACGGGGAAAGCCGAGGGTTGATTATTTATCTAGAAGATGATGATTATTTAATCTCACTGGATTTTGGTGCGGCAATTGCTTTTCATTGTATTGATGAAGGAAATGTATTTTTTTTCCCATATGATAAAAAGGAAGATGCATTTTATCAAAAGAGGCATTATGAAGATATCCTATACAGGATAGAAAATAGTGCTTATCAAAAATTTATTTTCCAAAGGACCCAGCCCCTCTATCAACAAGAAGAGCTTTACCATTATTTAATCGTTACACTGGACTATTTTATTGATGTTATAACTTCTGGGCATATCGACGTTTGTGTGGAGATTTTGAAAACACATGAGAAAAAATATTTAACAATGACATAACGATTTTTTCTGAATGTGTACAGTGAATCCTCTGATATCCAATAAATTTACCTCCTCACATCATGCCCCTCAATCTCTACTCTTCCATCCTCCCTCATCCCGATCTTCCCGCCGATGAAAATATCATATAATGCGTCCTGATTCCGAACATCTCCATGCCCGTTAAGGACGACGCGAGCAGCAGGACAACGTCTGCCATTGCAGAGGGAACCATCGACATAAGGGAGAGTCCCACGCAGGATATCTCGGCGCTCAGCCGTGACACAGAGAATGCACTCCATGAGCTCGGCAGAATCTTCGACAAAAAGAAAATCGAGGAACAGCAGGACTTGCCGCGGTCTTTGGTGAGGAGGCATTTTTCGTCTTGCCCATAACATGAAGGACGACGGAAGCTGCCGTACATGCGATCATCGGCGAGCTAATGAGCCAGATCACGGGTGCCGGCTTTGCCCCCGGTGCCGTCGGTGCAGGACTCAACGAGGCGCTGATTAACGCCGTCAAGGGCAAAGACCCCGGCACAGCACAAATCGTCAACGCCATCATCGGAGCTGCTGCTGCGAATTGTCCAAAATGGAAGCACTTACAAGAGTGACTACCCGTACGGCTAAAATTGCTGATCGAACCGTGTCTATTGGAGGCGATGTGTGGAAAAAAGGTTCCTTTAAAAGAGGAGACATGATCGATGACGCGTTAGGGAACAATCTCGGTCATAGTTTCCCAAAAATAGACAAATTGGATAATGGCGTAGCCGTCAGCATTAAGAGTATA
>CALIBC010000011.1 GCA_938045615.1 uncultured Clostridia bacterium
GATTGTCTTCATCCGCCCTACGGCATCGGCCTATCTTTGCCGGCCATCAAACAGGATGACAGATGAAAAGAGTCAAAGACATTGCGATAGCCGAATCGAGCGACAGTGATTTTAAGGAGCGCTTGGAAACGAAGAATGCCAAGAGCTGGCTGAAGAGCGTGAGCGCCTTTGCAAATGGCATCGGCGGGACGCTTTATTTCGGTGTGGAAGATCAAACGCACCGGATCGTCGGGCTGGATGATCTGCAAACGATCATCGGAAAAATCACGGAGCTGATCGTGGCGCGCATCACCCCGCGCCCGTCCTTCGAGTGTATACCGATCGCACATGATGGCAAGAGCGCGTTGGCCGTCCGGGTCGATTCCGGGAAACTGACGCCTTTTTACTACGTCCATGACAACCACCACACCGCCTATATCCGTATGGGTGACGAATCCGTTCCGGCCACGGACTATCAATTGAATGAGTTGATTCTGAAAGGCCGGAACGAGACTTACGACAGTCGGATCACTGATAAGCAGCGGACGGATTACAGCTTTACGTTGCTTGAGGCCACCTATTTGCACACGCTGAATCAGCGCATGCATGCAGGAGATTACGTCTCTTTCGGTCTGGCGGCAGAGGATGGGCGGCTGACTCATGCGGGGCTGTTGTTTGCCGATCAATGTCCGCTGCCCGACAGTCGTGTCTTCTGTACGCGTTGGAACGGCCTGCAGCGGGGATCGGTGTTTGAAGATGCCGCGGACGATGCGGAGTACAGCGGTAATTTGATCTACCTGCTGCAAAGTGCGACCGAGTTTATCCGCCGCAACACGCGGAAAGGGTGGACGAAAACGGCGACCGGGAGGGTAGAAAAGCCGGATTATGCCGAGCGGGCGTATTTTGAAGGTATCGTCAATGCGCTCATCCATCGGACGTATGATTTCCGCGGAACGGAGGTGCACGTGGAGATGTACGACGATCGATTGGTGATTTCCTCTCCCGGCGACATTTATGGAGGCGGCGAGTTGGAGCCTTTGGATGACGGCTCCTATATCTCCAAACGGCGCAACCCGATTTTGGCCGATGTGTTCAGTCGTCTGAAATACATGGAGCGACGAGGCAGCGGGATAAGGAAGATCCTCGAAGCCACGGCAGGTCTCTACGGCTACACCGCGGACAAGGCACCTCACTTTTTCGTGAACAAACAGAATGACTTCTTCCTCACCATCCCGAATGTCAATTACCCGGAAAACCTCGTCACCCCACATGTCACCCCACATGTCAC
>CALIBC010000012.1 GCA_938045615.1 uncultured Clostridia bacterium
TATGTTGCTGAAAAGAAGAAGGAACTCCGTCTTAAACAGAGAGAAGGCTATCTTCCCCTTAAACACCATCCAGGTGAGGCACAGGTTGACTTCGGCTATGCCGACTTCTATGAAAATGGCAAGCTCCATCATGAAGCAAAGTACCTTGTTCTCAGCTTTCCCTACAGTAATGGCGGATATTTCCAGCTGAACTACGGAGAAAACATGGAGTGCCTGCTGGAAGGGTTGGTAACGATGTTTGAATACATTGGCGGTGTCCCAACAGAGATCTGGTTTGACAATACAAGAACCATTGTCACCGAGATCATCAAAGGAGGAGGACGCGAGGTTACCGAGCGTTTCCAAAGGTTCTGCGAACAATACCGCTTTAAGCCTGTGTTCATGAATCCCGAGTCTGGTTGGGAGAAGGGAAATGTTGAGAATAAGGTTGGCTATCTGCGGCGCAACAAGCTCGTTCCCGTGCCGCGTTTTGAAGATCTGCCGACGAAGAACCGGGAACTTCTTACAGTCTGTGATAAGGACATGGAGCGGGAGCATTATGATGACGGGGACGACCGTTTTATCTCCGAGCTGTTTCAGGAGGATAAAGCTGCACTCCTGCCGCTTCCGTCCGTTGCGTTCGATACATCCCTCTACACGACCGCCAGGACGGATAAATACGGCAGGTTCACCCTTGATGCAGGGAAACACCGTTATTCAGCCTCTCCTGCCTTTTGTGAGGAAACCGTGCGGCTGCACATCACATCGTCAGAGGTGACTGTTATGGACACCAATCTTCACGAAGTGGTCAGACACCGCAGGCTATATGGTGATGAACACGAGAGCATGGATTGGATCCCGTATCTGCGTTATATAGCCCGTAAGCCGCGTTCTTTGAAAAACAGCGGGATCTATGATATGATGCCGGATTCCATGCAGATATATATGGACGGCTGTGAGAGCAAAGACCGTGGGAAGGTTCTCAAGGTTCTCGCAGAACTGACCGAGCGCAGCGGCTTTGAAAGTGCATTGACAACCATTAACAAAGCTATAGAGCATCAGGCAGTCGATCCGGATAGCCTTATGAGCCTTTATAGGCGCACATACATGGATGTTCCGCCATTGCCGCCAATAGAACCTTCGGAGTTAATTCCACGAATGAACGCAATCATGCTCCCTTCAGATCTGGCTGCGCTTGACGCCATTCTTGCAAAGGGAGGTGTATCCAATGACTGACCTTAAGGAATCCATCGCATTATGTTGCAAACAGCTGAAAATATCTGCAAATTTTGCAGAAAGGGCCATGTCCCAGGAAGGAGAAACCAACCAGGAATACCTTTACAACCTTTTGAGTAACGAGATCACATATAGAACCGAACGTCGTAAAATAAAGCTCCTTAATACAGCGGGCTTCCCAAAGATGTACAAGAGTGAGCAATTTAAAACAGATGAAATTGATTTTCCTGCCGGTGTTTCTCTGAACTCCCTGCTGGGACTGGAATTCTATCGCAGGGGAGAGAATCTCATTCTCTATGGCAGTACAGGAACCGGCAAGACAATGTTGTCTACACTAATAGGAATTGCAGCATGTAATGCAGACATCCCGGTAAAGTTTTACCGGACCGCAGGATTGATCAATCTCTTCTCCGAAAGTAAAGCAAAAGGAAGCCTTGGTGCTTTGAAGAAAAAGCTTAATGCTGCTCAAATTCTGATACTGGATGAGTTTGGATATGTACCTTACGATCGTACCGGGGCGCAGCTGTTGTTTGATTATCTCTCTGAAATCCATGAGCAGAAATCCGTAATTCTCAACACAAATCTGGAGTTCTCCCAATGGGTGAATGTACTTTATGATGAACGGATGACCACAGCACTGATCGGACGCCTGACGCACCATGTGGAGCTCATACTCTTTCCCGGTGGAAACAACCGTCTAAGAGAATCAAGTATCAATGAAGCATGGGGTAGAATAAATACATAGAAGGCC
>CALIBC010000013.1 GCA_938045615.1 uncultured Clostridia bacterium
GTGGCTGCAAAGAGGGCGATATTCTTTATCGAAATCCTTTTCATGTTGGTATTCTGTTTTTACTGATTGATTAAAAGCCTAATTCTACACCGAAAGTCACTGTGCGCATGGCCGGAGCCCTAAAATAGACAACACCACTGGGCGTGTTTTCCGGATCTACATAGAGGTCCTTCGATTTGAAGGTTAGCAGATTGTTACCCGACATATAGGCGCGGATCCTGTCAAAGCCCGCCTTCTTGGCCAGTTTGGTCGGCAGGGTGAATCCTAAGGTGAGATTCTTCAGGCGGACATGATCAGAGGAGAGCAACCAGCGAGAGGAGTGAACGGCTCTGTTGGCAGTGGAGAAGAGTGGCAACTTGGCGTTATCACCCGGATTCTGCCACGTGTCTTCCTTCTTGTAGTACGACGGAATGGCGCCATACATGAGGTATCTACCGCCACCATTAGAGTGGAGCCAGTTTACACCGTCATACACCTTGCCACCGAAGGAATAGGTGAAGGTGAAGTTCAAGTCGATGAACTTCCACGTCAAAGTATTCGTCAAGCCGCCCGTCACCTTCGGGTCTGCATACCCTATGATGGTCTTTCTTGCCTGACTCTCGTCTGTAGTCGTTTCGCGAGCATGCGCATCATTCGTGTTCTTGTAATACAGTTCCTTTCCCGTCTTCGGGTCTACACCGGCATATTCATAAGCGTAGAAGGCATTGTAAGGCTCACCGATACGGTGAACAACACGACCGTCAGGAATCTGATTCTGCTTTCCATCGAGCGTCAAGACCTTGTTTTTGTTATGGGCCAGTGTCAGGGTCGTGCTCCATGTGAAGTCTTTCTTCTGCACATTGGTGGAGCGCAACTCCAATTCAATACCGCTATTACGCATCGCACCGATGTTCACCAGCTCATTCGCCTCGTTATCTCTGTTCACAAAGCCAACGGTTCCGGAGATGGGGCGTTCTATAAGAAGATCCTGCGTTTTACGGGTGTACCACTCTACGGTCAGGGTAAAGCGATTGAAAAATGTGAGGTCGATACCAGCGTTGAAAGCATAGTTCTTCTCCCACTTCAGATTGGCATTACCTGGCGTCGATTCGCTTGTTCCGACTTGGCCGTCGTAGTTATAGCCGAAACTGTAGACGGGCAGGAAGTCGTAGTAGCGCCACGGCTGCGTACCATTCACACCATACGAGGCGCGGATTTTTGTATCCGTCACCTTCTCACGGATTGACTCCATGAAAGGTTCGTTCGTCAGACGCCATGATCCCGAGAGCGACCAGAAGTCACCCCAACGGTTAGCCTTAGCCAGACGTGAAGAACCATCGCGGCGATAGCTCGCGCTCACATAATACTTGGAGTCGTAGTTGTAATCCACACGGCCGAGGTAAGACAGCATGCGGTACTCACTGATATGACTCGACGAGTTGTTGGTGGCTGCATTCTCGATTTCCGGTTTCGGATCTTCAAGGTTCGCATAGTTGCTACCTGCGGAGTAGGTATTCTCATGTTTGTATGCCTCCGTCTCGTAACCCAGCAGGACGCTCAGGTTGTGTACCCGGTCGAACGAGCGATCGTAAGTCAGCTGTGTCTGCGTGTTGAGTTTGGAGGTGTTGATCATGTATTTCTGGAACACGCCGTTGGCCGTATGACCGTCCAATGACTTCGGGCTCCACCAGGCAGAGCTCGCATTCTGGTTGAAGTCGTAGCTGAGGACTTCCTTCAGCTTCAGCCCCTTGATGATGGTGTATGTACCAGAGAGGGTGTTGAAGGTGCGGGTCAGCTTGTTCTTATTCCATGTGTATTTGATGGCGCGAAGTGGGTTGGCCCAACTGTCACCAATGGCGGGGAAGTAGCTGGCCAACGTTCCATCCTTGTTGTATGGATAAGATGAAGGGGAGACCATTGACGAGAAAGCCATAATCGGACTGGAGAAGCTGTAGCCCTCACTGACGGAGCTCTGGTCTGTGAAACCAAAGAGTGAGTTGACATCGATCGTCAGTTTGTCGCTGGCTTGATGCGATACGTTCACGCTACCCGTGATGCGATCCATCCCAGAGTTCTCGAAGATACCCTCCTGCTTGGAGTAGGAAATGGAGCTGTAGAACTTCGTCTTTTCATTACCGCCCTGTGCACTGACGTCGTAGTTTTGATACTTACCCGTGCGAAGCAGCTGTTTGCGCCAGTCCGTCCAGCCCGACCAAGGTTTCGGGGCATACGTGTCGATATTGGCATCTGCATAAGCCTTGGCCTCAGCGTCCGATTTGCCTTCGTTGTACTTAGCATAGTTCTGCAAGCCGAAGTGCAACATTTCACGACGTGCATCGCCGTCCAATGTTGGGCGATAATCCACAGCCATGTTAGAG
>CALIBC010000014.1 GCA_938045615.1 uncultured Clostridia bacterium
TGCATCCAGTTGTAGTATTTTTTGTTTAATACTTTCAATATTAGCCACTGTCTATACCCCTTATTGTTTTAATATTACAACATCTTAAAATGCTTCAACGCATCTAAAATAGCTTCTTCCTTTTCAGTTGGATACTGAAAAACTTTCTGATTCTCATTTTTAGACATATTATAGTGTTCCCTAAAATCTAAATCATATTTTCTCTTAACCTGCGCAATATAAAGTGTCGATACCTTAAACCCAAACTTTTCCAAAACATAATTTTGAATCTCTTTATAGATTGCTTTACTCTCAGCACTTGTTAAGTCCATATCATCCATAGGAAGTTCTACACTTATATGATTCTTTGAGTCTAGTTTGGAAAGCAACACTACCCCCTCCACATGGCACGATACCTTCTGATTGATGTCTGGTTTTGTGCCCGTTTGCGGAAACATATCCTGCCAAAACGGAAACATGTCCACACCGACCAGAACGGTAATTCACACCTGCAAACAAATGCAATCTGTGGCAAAATTGACATCCATATCAAGGTATTGGCCATCGAAGTCTACGGGAACAAGTCGGTATAAGGCCTTTTCTACCTATACAATGCAAGGCAAGTTTACACTGTTGCCACCTGCCACTGTCTCGACCGTTGAGACAGTGAAGGCCGCTCAACTTCTACACAATCCATCCGTTCAAACCACGGATTTGCCATACACTCGCAGGGAGTTGAGTTGCCGAATTTCACCGTCTCGACCTGAAATATTGTTCTTATTTCTTTGCGCTTTCTTCCAACTCCAGCATGTACCTATCAAAGTCGGACATGAACAATCTGTCCTGGATAACGCGATACTTTTCAAATTCTGTCTCAGCATGAAGCTTTGCAATTTCTGCGGACACCTTACCCGCATCCTGTAAAATACCGTAATCAAACATTTCGATGAAGCTGTTGAGTCTCTTTTCCCAGTCCTGCATCGTAAGAGGAATATGCCGCAATGTCATGTTTTCCGCGAAATCCAGGTATGCAGTAACCATACGGTTCAGCTGCTTCATCTCATCCTGGCTCAGATAATTCTTCGCAACCGTAACATCGCTCTTCTTGATCTTTCCATCAGGCGCATCTGCCCAAGTAGTTAATCCCATATGCTCCTTTGTATGATCGGCTCTTTCCACGATCAACTCAGCCGCCGTATGTCCATGAACTGCGTAATGCATTTTGTTCTGGACGGTTGCGTAGAATCTTCTTGTCGTTGCAGAATTTTTGTCATAGTCAATGGCTGTCGCATACAGGTCAGTGATCTTCTGATAGAATTTTCTTTCGCTGGCACGGATCTCTCGAATGCGCTCTAATTGCTCATCGAAATACTTCTCTGTCAGATACGTTCCTCGCTTCAGCCGTTCATCATCCATCACCCAGCCTTTGATGGTGTAGTCCTTGGCAATCTGGTTTACCCATTTGCGAAACTGTACTGCACGCTCGGAATTGACCTTGAAGCCTACGGCAATGATCATTTGAAGGTTATAGTGCTTGGTATCGCGTGTGACCTGACGAGAACCTTCGGTTTGAACTATCCGGAAATTCCGGATAGTTGAATCTTCTTCAAGCTCTGAATCAGAATAAATATTCTTGATATGCTCATTGATTGTACGAACATCCACATCGTACAAGGTGGCCATCATCTTCTGTGTCAGCCATATATTCTCATCCTCATAGCGCATCTCTATGCTGTCCTGCTGATCACCAACAGAGGCAACATAGGTCAGGTACTCTGCTGCGCTTGAGCGGATGGTTATCTCGTCTTTTTTCTTTGCCAAATGAAGTGCCTCCTTACCTTGTCATGATATCAGCAATAAAAGAAGCAATTTATCGCTCTAATAACTCTGTCTTATTTTCTTTAGCTAAAATTAATTTTGCCTTCTCTATTACTACTGAAGGAACACGCTTACTTTCTATTATAATCCGAAGCGCATCTTGTTCCTGTCCCGCCTCAAATATATGCCTTGCTCTTGGTATTCTAAAATTTTGATTATCTGATTTTGAGCCAGGATTCAGCGTAAGAATCTTTTGAGCCAATTCATCCTTTGAGATAGAGAAATCTTTGAAATCATAATAAAAATTCACAAATACAGTTTTCCCAACTGCAGCTAAAGTTTTATTTAAATCTTCATACTTCGAATCCTTCAAATTCATCACCTACTTTTCAAATTTCTTTTATTCCAACATGCTTCAAATACTGATATGTTCCTTCGTAATACTCCGTCAATCTTGATGGGTCTTCCTTGTCTCCCTCAGGAATATAAATAATTAATCCTTGTCTTGCACGTGTCATCAGAACACGATATGCATTTTTTAAGTAGTGTTGCCTTTGTTCCTGGTTAACATGGTTCCACTTGGTTCCTCTAAATTTGAAATAGTCAAATCCATTTGACGTATATCTTAAGTCTGCGTCCCATGCCAGAACAGCATAATCAATCTCTAATCCCTGAACTTTAAATTCCGATGCGGCAACCTCTAGGTAATAAGACGAATCGACGTTGTCTTTTTCATTCAAAAACCATCCAACATGATTAATTTCCGATGGTACCCATATACCTTCTGCTCTTAATCTTTTTCCTTCGGAGCTCGCTAATAACCCATATCGTTCCGTTCCACGAGCTTTTTTCTTTACCCAGTTCTTAGCGACATCAAATTTTCGCGTTATAAGAACAGGATATGATTTTTTTAATTCTTCATATGTCTCTTTGGCTAATTCTATTTCTTCGTCCAAAAGACACTTTACAAAAAGGGCCAGTTTTTCACTTCTAAAAGATCTTAAAGAAACTCCTAAATGCAAGTCCGAAATACAATGATACTCTCGATTATGAAGTATAGTAGAAACGTCTGAATTACCAACATACTCTGAATCAGTAATCTTGTCTGAGAGATAAATTTCCCAATCCAGGTATTTTGCAGACAATGTACTAAACCAATCTTGAATTCCTGCTTCACCGTTGTATATTTCTTGTCCTCCACCAACAAGACATATAATGACGGCCCAATCCTCATGACGATCCATAATACTTATCAGAAATTCCGGTTCCGATTGATTAAATTCCGGAATTCCTTTTTTTCGTTTCATGAAATCTGTTAGTGATTCTTTATTCCACGCACGTTGGGCCTCATCAAATATTGCAACTTTTTCTACCGGAGCATAGGATGTTGTCAATGCTTCATCCCTAAATTTGTGGATAATTTGGATAAAAGCTTTCGTTTCTCTAAGTGCATTAGACTTAGTTATTTTTTCTCTTTTTGCTCGATCAATGGCCAGAGCATTTTGCAGAACATCAACAAGAGGCCCATTTCCGGAAAGAAAGACAGCGTGCTCATCTTCATCGAAATGATGTCTTTCATTTGCAATATTCAAACCCGCAAGTGTTTTGCCTGCACCTGGAACTCCTGTAACAAAGCAAATGGCTTTCCTATTATTCTTTTTGCAATCCTCTATAATATTAGAAATAGCCTTTGTGGTTATCGTCAGATTTTTCGCACCAGCATCATTTCTGGATATATCATCTACACCATGATTCCGGTAGAGTGACTGAGCTGCTTCGATGATAGTAGGAGTCGGTGCGTACCTGGAATCTATCCAAGTACGTCCAGCTAACGTCTTATCTCGAACTTGCAAAAGAATATTGTGGATATTGTCTCCTATATTATTTTCGTTGCATAAAATTGCATTGTATATCCCATCGGAGCAACAATTGTACTCATTTTTCTGCAATGATGCTTTGGTGGAAACACATATCGGAACAATATATCTCCGCTTACTTTCTTCGTGAAAATACTTCAAATCCAACGCATAATCCATCACCTGATCTATCGTAGTTTTTTTGTATTCGTTATCTCCCACCTTGAACTCAAAAAGAAAAATGATTCCCTCGATAATACATACTGTATCAACTCTATGTCCCATTCTAGGTATTGTATACTCAAAAATAACATCTCCACGGAATTCCTCTAGCTGACGTTTTAGTATTTGAATTTCAGCTTTCCAAGCGAGCTTCTGAAGGTCTGAAGTTTCAAATTCATCATGTATTAATAACTGACCAAGGACATTTTCTTCATCAGCAACAATAAAATTATTTATTGAATCGATATAATACTCTCTTCGGCTCATGAGTCCTCCTTAGCCTTGGCATCCAATGCTTTACTTAACTGAATCGCCAACTTTTTAGCTATGGCTTTTGCCATTATTGGTGGAACCGCATTCCCAACTTGCTGGTATTGTTTATCTTTTGTTCCGCAAAAAACAAAGCTATCAGGAAAAGTCTGTAAACGTGCCGCTTCTCTAATACTAATAGCTCTATTTTTTGTAGGATGAACCCACATAGACTTGCGAACATTAACCACTGTGCCAGAAGGTTCATTGTATTTCAAGCGTAAATAAATCGTATTCTGAGTTCTCGAAATATCTGTATAGGTATTAGCCTTAAGCTCATCGGATAATGAATGGAAATTCTGTCCCTGCTCCAAAGCCATAAAACGTTCCATTGCAACATCTGTTGTTTTTGTTATGATGTGATTATGTAAGATGTTTGTATCACGAAGGGATTGTGCCAAATCACTTAATCCTGTTTTCTTACATAACTTAATGCCATACTTATCATCAGAAACATTAAATACAGGTTCAACATCTTCCAGGTCTTTTATAGCATCCTCAACAGTTCTAAATGGCCCCTTCTTGAATTTTCCTTCCGGCAATTTAACTTTATCGGTAATGCTTTTTCGAATTCCCATGACAACGAAACGCATCCTCTTTTGTGGTGCGCCAAATTGTGTTGCCGACAATACATCTGCCGATATCACATAACTGTCTTTTTCACTATCATCGCAAAGTTTAGCCTTTAAGTAGTCAAATACAGCATATGATCGTATATTTGCAATCAGCCCCTTCTTATCATTATAACTGTCTACGATAAGGTCATTATCGAAGATCTCCTCCGCTTTACTTATCATCCTCTGATACATAATTGCAGGTTCAATCAAAGTCCTTATCTCCGATTCTTCTATATTTCCTTCATAGTAAGCAAACATCGCTCGAAACGCTTCATAACCCGCACTGAGAATAGTATCTACTTTTTCAAGGCACGCATGCTTCTCAGCAATTTTAATGATTCTGCCTTTATGCTTCTCCAACACCCCTTTGAATTTATTTTTATTTTGTGAAGCTTTATAAATAACATTCAACTCCAGGTAATCGATATCATCCCATTTATATTCTTTTACGATTTCTTTAGACTTAACAACTTCTATCGCGCCATCGAATACAAACTTTTCTTCAAGTAAAACCAGTTCTGTATTAGAAGTCTCTATTTTTCCTCCATCAACCAGCTCCTGATCATCCTTGCACAGATAAAACCTATGCACATCAGAACGAAGCATGCTTACATTTTCCATAACAAAAGCTTTGGGCTTAAGCTCTAAAATGGCTCTTATATATTGCTTGACCAAGGAATTATTTTGACTAATTGCATGATTCTTTTGCCTATTCGCATTAGAAAAACCCTGGCAGGGTGGTCCTCCAATTACAACATCAATCTCTCCATATTTTTTTCTAATCTTGGAATAATCCGCATCTCTAACATCGCCAAACACATCCACTCCTGGATGATTTTTTTTGTACGTCTCTTGCATCGCAGGATTGAATTCATAAGCAACCTTTATATCATATTTTTTCGTTTGCATAAATCCGAGGCTCAATCCACCCGCCCCGGCAAATAAATCTATCGTATTAAACATATTCCCTCCATCTATGCTTCAATATTAAAGCCTTCTGCGGAGGCCTTTTTCAGTAATGCAAGTAATCTTTTGCATTGGTATGTATTCGGAATTTTAGAAGGCATTTGACATGCTATCGTCAAAGCGGAGACATCTGTCGGTGTAACCATGTGATTTCTTACAACAAATTCCGATAATCTCTTCCACATATCAAATGGATAATTCACCACCGTCGTCTGTACTTGTATCTCGTTTACAACCTTCTGTTCCTTCTTCGCAGATTTCTGCGCCACCTTTTGCTCGTCAATTGTAATTAAACAGCTTTCAATTCTGGCCGGTATATCTAGACTAATTTTTTTCACTTCATCTCAGCAATCGTTTCTCTTACACCACTGTGTAACATTCGCTACCTTTCTTGATGGGTCTGTTATTTTTAAAAGCACCAATTCTGCAAGCGCAATTAATATTTCTCCCACCTGCTCTGGCACACTTTGTCTATTCCAAATCAACATCAAATCAAGATCCTGGCCCGGATATTGGTTGTGTAACAACCTTCTAAACTGGGCAAGCGTATAATAAATAATATTGGCTCGGTATCCGCCTTCATACCACGGCTGTTTTGTAATATTCTTTTCTAAGTACTGAAACATCAGAATCAATGCTGCTGTTGTTTGAAAATATCGTTCGTTAAACTGCTCATCATTTAAGTTCCATTGCTCATCTATATATTCAGCAAATGCATTAAAGTTGGTTTGCGCGCCTTTACTTACAACCTGTGGAAATCCTCTCCACGTATTCTGAACTTTAGCCAAATCAGTCTTTTTAATCACTTTATTTTTCGGATTTTGCAATTCAAACTGTCGTTTTTTAGCTGGAGTCAAACGCATCTGTTCTTGCAAATACTGTCCTCTCGCTCTTTCATAAAACCACTTTGTTTCATATTGAGCTCCATCGGAAGCCGGTGCAAACATATGCCTGGATATCTGTTCCATGCGTCTATGAAATGGATGTGATGCAAAAAAGTCTGCGTCGCTAACTTTATTTTGACTATTTGAGGATCTAGATATGTTTCTGATTAATTCATCTGACTCCTCAGGTGTTGTTTCATCTATCGAAGTCAGTTTCATTTGCACAAAAATCGAAGACAAATCCGCTTTGTCTTTATATCGAGCATTCGAAATAGATGCCGTTGTCTGGCCTCCGTTAATGATCTGAAAATCTCTAACAAATGTAATAAATCTCCCATGATCACTATCTTCAATTTGTACATCCATTGCTGTTGCAGAAATCCCATTATTAAACGCAAAGAACATTTCCGGATTATTGAGAATTGTTCCTCTTATTTTCTTGTTAACCGCCACTTTTGTTGACAAAAATGAACGAACATTTCCTTCCAACAATTTACTACCAAATTTATCATATATGTCAGCAAGTACTGTCCCCGGAATAACCCCTAAATAGCTACTATATTGTTCTGTTGACGCTGAACTCGCTTCTATACAAGGTATTCCTTCACCACAGTATTCTTTGAAATCGATTTCGATAATTTGACGCCCTTGTTCTGAGCAACACACCCTGAACAATCGATCTATATCCCAGATCTGACCCTCAACAGGGATTCCATTGTAGTCCTCAATTTCAATATTTTTTATTGTTGCACTCATATCTGCGTCTGTGAATATAATCAATCTATATTTACGAACATTTTTTTTGTTATATCGCAAAAGATCAACTAAATCTGCACAAGGCGTACTCATTTCTATTTCTTGATACAAGTCAGTTGTTAATGCTGCATCAAGGAATTTCAGCAATAATCCGAAATTTTTGTTTGCTGAAGTTCCAGTTAATCGACGTTCTAAATCGTTTCCATCAAAGTCCGCAATGATAAGATTCATCGTATTATCAAATTCATCAAATGCATACCCGTCTACCCTATAGTTATAGCGCCCATTTTTTCCAGTATAGAAGGACGGTGCAAAATCAGCCAGGACTTCAGCATCAATAAGATATTGAGCCATATTATCTGCAAAAGATGCACATGACCCCTCTCCTGTTACTGCAGCTGCAGTCTTTATACTTTCTATAAAATCTTTTTTGAATTCAATAGTATTCATATTGCCGTCCTCCTATAGCTTTACTTCTCCCAGTTCTTTATACTAGGAATACTGATCTGGTATTCCATCTTTGTAATTTCTGCAGGAATATCAGACCTCCTCATTCGTGGAAATAGCGTATCTACACGATAGACCTGTTTCGACGACAAGCAGTAATATTGTCTGTCGTATTCTTTAATATCGATATAGCCAGCTGATCCAAGTTTTAAAACAAATTCATCAGGCGTCCCTCCATTTTGCAAAATCAACTCTATTACATTGTGTACCAATCCATATAAAGTAAACGCCTTAGGTTGTTCTGGTGCACATCTATCAATACGATAAACAACCAACTCGCCTTCATCATTTCTATCTAATTGTTCAATAGATGAAATTGAGACCTCTGTCGAGGACACCCCTGTTGTTTTAATCTCATGCCAGCAATCCGAATAAACAAAATCTTGATCCGCACCTTCGGGTCCAACCCAACCAGACAAAGCAATAGATGGTGAAATTCCAGACAGGATTTTTTCTTTAAGAAATAGCACCTCACCTATTAATCCCTTCTGCATATTGCTTCCAAGAATTGCGCTATCTTTATGATCTAATAATTTCAGCCATGCATTGTACCTGCGCATTACTTTCAGCAAGGCAATATCAGCCGTGTCAACGTTTGAATACTCGATAATATCACCAGCCATCGTTATAAAAACATCTTCCTGCTTTTTATCAATCAATGTAAAATCTATTGCATAATTTCCATCTTTTCGTTTATTACAAGATGCCTCGATACATTTCGACGATTCAATCTTATTTATTGCTTTTGGACTAACTATCACAATTGACTTGTGTTCCGGCGACACATAACGAACATACCATTCAAGCGGATGTTCAACAGATAATTTTAATGATCCGCCAGAATAATAATTAATGTTATTCCATTTTTCTCTTAACTCATTTTCCTTAACACCCATTACATATCCTCTTCGTCATAGTTATCATAAACATCTACCCAATTTCTTAATTCAGTCAAATTCACCTTATAATTTGCTGTTTCGGTTGAACCACTTGTTTTAGGGAATCCAACTCCCAACGCAAAGAAAAATTCAGGCAACTCTTTGTTCTCGGACTTTGAATAATCCCCTTGGATTATATGTAGCATTAAAATCGGCGCCCTATTTGATATCAAATAGGCCTTATCTGGGACATTTACCTTGTTTTCGTTCCCAGGTATTGCTTTATATGCTTTTTCCGCTTCGATGATTTCTTCTTTCGTTAAACCTATTCGAGTACATCCTCCGGCTCCTACACGAAGCTTTGTGCCACTGACGCTAATCATTTTCTTATCAGCCAGTATTTTTCTCTTTTCAGTCCCTTCGATTGTTAAATTCTCATCACCGCACTGTAATCCATCCGTATATTCACTTCCCTTTCCTGTCCTCATTAGAACGACATCCCATCCGCCATTCCATTGATGACCTTCAATGAATTCTGCAAGCGCTCGTCCATTAAAGCTCAAATGCCACGGATTTGTTTCAAAATCCAATAAAAGCTGCGCTACATTATCGCCTGGAACATTTTTCCAGTAATAGTGGCCTTTAGTACGTTCATCATCTGTAAATCTTGTACCTATCGTGCTCAGTGAATCCACAAAGGCCTTGAATACCTTTTCATTTGAATCTAGGATATTTTTTGACGCCTTTAACCTTGGTGTTTCTAGTAAATTACCTGATACAGTCACCGGACAAGTTAAATCTGTTGCTGTTCTCATCTTATTGCGGGCAGTTACTATTAAAGCGCCTGGATCCTGTCTTACTTTCAAGCCAAAATCTCTTGGAGTTTGATGCGCATTTCTCATTTTGGCAATTTCTTCTTTGAGTTCTGCTGTAGCCCTTGTTATCTGCCCATACCAATCTATCGCTTCTGGAGTCATCCAAACCTTCACGATATCATCATAATTTGGCCTATATCCAAACCAGCGCCCCATCTGTAGCAAAGTATCATACATTTTAGTGTTGCGATGGAAATATGTAACGCCTAATCCTTCTAACGTAAGTCCTCTAGACATGCTATTTCCACCCACGGCAATAACACGTAAACCATCATTCTTATGATTAAAATAATCCAAACTAGCTACACCAGTTTTCATGTTAACTGCACGCACCTCAATAGGCGCGATTGCTTTATGCAAATAAACTTTGAGCAATTCTTCCCATTCTATTCCGACTATTCCACTCAAATTGTACTTATCCCATACCAAATGTAATTTTTTGATATTCCTTATTTTATCACTTTGGGTTAATGGCAACTTTGCATAATTACGAACGTCTGATTTAACTTGATCCAACCACACATTTAATAATTCCTGAATCTGATTCTGCACATTGGTATATAAGCTAATATGTACCATCATGGATCTATGTTCTGTCAAATCACCTCTATAATCACGAATGGCATTAAATAGCAAAAAATAATATGCCGCCTCATATAAATCTTCTGGTAGTTCTTCTACTATAAAATCCTTTTTGTGTCTTGGCGGAAAGCAAGCCTCTAACTCCTCAATATCAATTTCTCGAAGCATATAGTCACTATCAGAATTTTCTCCAAATATCCTGTCAGCGCCAATATAATTTGTCGGAGCAGATAGCGCATAAATGAAGTCCGCAGGGAAAAGATCATCATCATTTCCTGGATCGATAAATATATTTGCAAACGGTGTTGCCGTAATTCCCAAATATGTTGTTTTACTAAAAAGATTAAGTAATCTTCTTATACAATCGTTGATTGCTGCTGGCTGGGAATCCTCGTCTTTTGTATTCACTGAAGCATTATCAGCCTCATCATCAATTAGCATAAGCGGAAGATTTATTTGTCCCTGTGCATTTTGGGTATTGTTGTCTGATAACCATTTAATTAAATTATTAAGAATTCTTTTGTTCTTCTTAATAACCAAAATAACAGGACAATTAACGTTTTCAATACCTAAATTATTATTTCTAAGTATGCCACTATCGAAATCTTTAGTTACTGATGTAAATGCAACGATTTTCTTATCAGTTCCATATCTTCCTACCCCGACTGGCTGATTTTTTATTCCCTGTTCCGCCTTTGGATCTAGATAATACTCACTTTTTCTTCCTGTGCATTCCGCATCCAATCTTTCCTGTGTTTGCTTACGCAAATTCTCCTGCATGCCTGCCAAAACAATAATTATTCTATAACCTGTATCTGCAGCTTTATTGCATATAGCCGTATAGTTAGCAGTTTTTCCTGACTGTACATCTCCCAATACCAACCCTTTTATTGCAAAACGATCTTCTGCTGGATCTCCGCATAAATCCAATATCTCATCAGAAACTTTGCCCAAATTAGTTGTAACTCTTGGGTTCCAATGCTTTATCTCTTCAAGATATTTTTTGTATCTGTTCCAAAAGAAAAAGTCAAAATCTGCTCTTTTAGCAGGAAGCCAAGACTGATGTCCGTTGTTACGGTCATTTATATAAACGCCAACATCCATCTGAATAACTAGCGACTGCTTAAGCCTAACAATAATTTCTTCAAACTCACTGTCAGTAACATGCATTATTAAATCATTTGCATTTCTCAATAACGTAGCCTTTTCAAGGAACTCTTCCTCTGTTGGTGGAATTTCCTTGTACATATTATTTATAAATGCAGAAATAATATTTTCTAACTGTTCAACACAAGGATTAATCATTCTCGCAAATCTCCTTCTTTATTTCTTCTACAATTTCAGGATGTATCGAATATGGTTCAATGCTCGATAAAGAATCCAGCAAATTACACTTTTCTTGTATTCCTGTACACATTTCAAGCATTGACTCTAATGAACTTTTTAATTCTGCATCAGGTTGCTCTCCATCATTTACTATCTGCTCATCATTATTCAAATCTACATATAATTGATTAAGCGGTAGCCCTAATTCTATCTGTTGCAACAAAGCATATATCGACTTTTCCATTCCTGGACTTGCTTTTATCAATTGTTTTACAAGAGGATGATCTCTGTTTACCTCATAGTAAAATCCTCCATGCTTATTTTTAATTCGGTTCCATACATGAACTTCCGAATCACTTACCTCTTTCTTTCCTCTAAAAGTCCACGTTCTTTTGCTACGCTCAGCAATTTGATTAATTATTATTTCCAAATTTTTCCTAACTTCTGCAGGTGGCAATGCTGATGATTTTTTAATATCAAGTGTCCATAAATCATCCAGTGTATTAGGGATATCGACTCTTATTCTTGCTAATTTTGACAGATCTCCCTGCCGCATCATTCGAAACCAAGTCCCCCACACCAACAACCTTTTGTTTCGATAAACATAAAAACCTTGTTGTTTTCTGAGTCCTTCTTTACCACCGAGAGTTTTAATTTCATCTGGTGAAAGCTTTGAAATATGAGGAAGGATATATGGTCTTACCAAAATTTTATTGCCTTGAATAACTAAAGTTTCATCATCCATAGCTTGAACACTTTTTTCTATCAAGAATGGATCCACAGGTTTTATCTTTTCTCCATTGATTGACAACTTCAGTTTAGTTATTCCAGATTCACCCGCTAAATACCTATGATAAACCAGCGATAAATGTTCCCTAACCGTATCAATTTTTCGACCAAGTGCTAATTCAAAATTTATTTCTCCAGTTTTTAATCGATCTAATTTCTGCCAGATCACCAGTGTTCCCGATTGATATTTTTTTAGTTCATCTATCTGGGGGAGCTGGCTCATTTCATCATCATCTAGGATAATAAGCGACCAATCTCCCATTTCTGCAACATGATCTATATCCCATCTACGTCCTTCCAGTTTGTCGTCTTGCTTTGATACAACAGTTAAACATCTGCACTGAGACAATGACGCTGTCTTTAATCCTAATCCAAATCTTCCTAGATCTTTTTTGTCCCTTTGCTCTGTAGGATTTTTGCTCCCATATTGCATAGCTAGATCTATCTCATTTTCAGACATTCCACGCCCATCATCGAGAATGGCTACATATGCTACGTCTATTGGGAAGAAATAAATATCTACATTTTTTGCACCTGCAGCAATACTGTTGTCAACAATATCTGCTATTGCCGCTTCCAAAGAATACCCTATTGCTCTTGTCGATTCGATTAATGTAGGGGCATAGGGTGGTAAACTTTTTGTTTTCATTTTGCTTAGCCCTTTCTTAATTCATCAACCCTTATAAAAGCCAATCAGCACATTTTCTCTTCATCCGGAATAAACTCCATAATGTCTCCGACATCGCACTTCAGCTCATTGCATATCTTTGCTAAAACTTCTGTAGTGACATTTTCGTCTTTTCCGAGCTTAGCTAATGAGGAAGAGCTTATCCCTGCATTTTTTCTCAGATCAGACTTTTTCATCTGCTTATCAATCAACAATTTCCACAACTTGTTATAGCTCATCTTCATTCTCATTCACCTCTTTATTCCAAGACCTACCGCAAAGCTCTTTTCCATCATTTGATAGACAAATTACTGCATTTTCTTCTAATATTTTCTTAGTAGCAGGTCTGCAATCATCCTACTTGTCATATGCAATAAATATCTGCTTATTCTTACAACTATCATAGATACGGATAATCCCATCCTCGACATCCTTTTCTAGATTCTTGAACAATAAAGAATCATGCGCCAAAGCTGGTAATGCCGTACTTTGCAATATTGCCAGATCATATACAATCATGCCCTTGAAATTCGATCCAGTTCCAGTATCATCAGGAGTTTCAAATTTGTAGCTGTCATACTTTCTAAACTGAATATGTGGCGGTTTCCTTGGTGTACTGAACAGAGAGTCATTGATTTCTTTCATTTTTGTATTTAATTTATTTTCAATTTCTCTCAGAATATTTTCAATCGCCTGCCTTAAAATTTCATCAGCCTCAGCTTTTGATTCCTGTAAGCTTTTTTGCAGAAGATAAGCCTTGTTCTGTTCTCTAAGTGCATCTATTTCGCCCTTTATCTCCGAATGTCTATTAAGAAACTCTTTAGACATATTTCCGACGAAGCCAAGCTCGCCTATTTGCGCATTAACCAAGGCAAGTTGTTCCTTCAGACTATTAATTTCTGCGTTTACTGCTTCTCGCTCAAGAGCAAATTGAGAGTCTAATATCTGCGCTAGCTTCTTATGATACTGCTCAACCTCATAGAGTTTTCTTAAGTTCACGTCTGGAAAAAACTCCTGCAACGCCGTCATATCAGCCTCAGTTGGATATAAGCCATACTCCAAAGACATATTTACTAGACGAAGGCGCATTTCTTTTGATTGTATATCTCGTTCAAGATTGAGCTTCTCGTTCCGAAGCTTCACCTTCTTTTTATTTTTCTCGATGTCCTCTTCTGAGTGGCCTTGTACAGCTTCTTCTACCAGTGTGCTCAGCTCCAATTCTTTGCTGCGAATTGTTGCAAGATTCTCTTCATATCTTTTATTTCCACCTACAAGATCGGATATAAAGTTATATTTTCTTGCTGCCCTATAGGCATCCAGCTTTTTCTTTTCCTCAACCACACGATCCTTGTAGACTTCAATTTCTTTATACTTGTCAAATAGAGCCAGAATCGATATAATCGATTTGTCCATGTTCTGACCAGGAATTCCCTGTAGCGGATTCAATTCATTTGTATTTTGCTTTCCATATATTCTGAAAAAACTACTAAGCGCCACTCTGAAAGAGAGTCCTTCAAAATCCATGTGGTACTGCTTTTTCAACCAGTCTGCAAATTCCTGCTTGCTATAACTATTGCCGGTGACATTATAGTCTGCATCGCAGATATAGATTGTATCTGGCGTTGTTGTGTTTCTGGCAAAGTAATACGGTATGCCATCAAACTCGAAAGTGAAAAAGATCGTGTGGTGTCCCTCTTGCTTTACACCATCGCTCTTAACATATGTATCTCCGTCAAAGACAAAATCGATTACTAACAGCGTAGATAATTTTCCAATAGACATCGCACCATCATTTTTTCCTAGGACAACATTCAATCCTCTTTTACATCAAATAGGCGGCCGTTCTTCTGTTTTTATTTTAAATGCTGATGATTTGATCTCTACAAACACAAGAACACCTCCCCTTGTTCATTAATGTTGATTGCACGTAACGTATATGCACAATCTATAACCGACATGAAATCTGTCGGATCCTTGAGTCCTTGACGCATCATGTCATAAAGTTCGATAACGTCCATTGGTCCATCTTTTAATACAGTTAACACTCCCGGAAGCAAAGCCAGGGTGCTATTTTTATACAAATATAATTTATTAGGTAATTACATCGAACACCTCACAGCTTTGTACAAAATATGAAACAACGATCTGACAGTAATTTAAGTACCGCTTGTGACCTGTCATTTAATGACACAACAAAATCCTTATGGCTGAACTTATATACAATGCTTTGCGCAAATTTCTTAGTAATGCCTCTCTTTGTATAAGACCTCAGTGTATTCTCAGATATCAGTTTGGTCGACTGGTCCTTAGGAGTATACCATACTTCTTCAGAAACCTCTGTAATCATTGCAATTAGATCCTTAAAGAAATAAGGGATATCTGTACCATCAGATATTTGATTTTTCATCATTGAAAAGAATTCCTTAAATTCCACGCGCCTTATCTCCTTTTCTGCCTTTGTACCATCATGTACCACGTTGTACCAAACTATCTCCAGATCACAGTAGTCGGTTTTCTATACTGATACTAACAAAAGGGACAGAACTTTCTGACTTTAATAAGTATTTCAATTATATCATTTGCATATCCTTTAGTCAAAAAATATATTCGCGTTAAGGACTAAATTCAAATATTACAGACTTTCTAATCGTGAAAAGGTCCCGGCCATGACATTAAACTGACCTTCCATCTGATCGTTCACTTTTTCTCGGCCAGGAAGTGTGTTAGCAACTTTCAAATGGAACACAACTTAATACCGTGCCACAGCTTTAACGAATGAGCTGTGTTGTGGTCAAGCATTTTTGTAGCAGTATGACCTAATTTGCTGCTATAGGGCAATTAAGCCCCATAGCGTGCCTCAAAGGGCGTTCTATAATTATTGTAAGAATGTGGTCTCACATGATTATATTGAGTATATGCAAATTCTTCTATAGCAGTGTAAAGATCCTTCTCTGTGTGATAGTTGTGCAGGTTGATCAGCTCATTTTTTAAAGTATTGA
>CALIBC010000015.1 GCA_938045615.1 uncultured Clostridia bacterium
GATTCAAATGTTTTAGAGAATCCCATTTATCACAATTTGCCTGAGTGATTTCATCAGATATGTTCTGCATTTTTAGCACAGATGACATAATCTTCCTTACCTCTTCTCTTATTTCCGTTGTCATATTTATTGAAATTTATAAGATTCACTAGGGGTGTAATTGTATTGGTGCAGATCTATTTGATAATGTCTTACACCCGCCCCCTCCTCCACTAATAACAGGCCCACATGGTCATAGAATCTTGATGTTTGAATATTCTTTGGTGTTGCAATATATGAGGCTTCCACTAGGTCAAAGCCGAGATCCTTAACCTTTCCCAACAAATAGCGCATAAATTCCACCTCGATATTTTTCCCTAAAATCCTACAGCTTAGGAGAAAGGTGTCCACATAGGCCTTATTCTTATTAAATGTTATTATCGAGCAGCCAGTAATACCACTATTGCCAAATCTATCTTGAACTGAAAGGGTGTATATTTTAGATCCACGTTCAATAAAACTTCTTATATCGACATCAGTGTAACGCTTTGTTGTTAGATTAAACTGATTAGTTTTTTGTGTCATTTGGGCAATTCGCGCTATTGTTTTCTCACTGATCTCACAGATAGATAAGGTGATATCAAGGTTTTTTATATATTCATCCATATTGGAGAATATTTTCTTAATTTTATTTCGCTGAAAATTTGCCCTATATTGCTCGGTTTTGCCGAAGTCTTCTTTTGTCAAGCTGTAGACTAAAAAATACCTTTCTGCGACCTCTTTGATAAATCGAGGTAATAAATAGGGGTGCTTAGGAAAATCCGGAACGACAACTTCAGGAAGCATTTTTTGAATCAGCATTCGTTCTGCTGGATGATCATCAATAAAGACCATGCTGTCTGTGCCAATATTCAAATCTTCTGCTATCTGCCGAATATTAGAAGCTTTATCCATCCAATTTATTCGAAAAGAGGCAAAGTGTTTTTGATTGAGAATATTTTCAGGGTGCTCATCCCATAACTGTATGACGTCTTTCATGTTATTCTTACTGCATACTGCAAGAATTACTCCTTGCTCGCCAAGCTCTTTGAGACAGTGTTGAAAATATAAGTACGCCCTACCCGGATAATCACCTCCAAGGGCTATACCATTAAGCCCATCTTCACCCAACACCCCTCCCCACAAAGTATTATCAAGATCTAAAACAAGACATTTCTTTCGTTTAAACTCTATTGCATTAAGCTGATGTTCAAACCAATTATTGAAAGGCTTCGCTAATCGAGGATTAAGAGCCATTTGTGAGATAAAATAAAACTTCCAATCAACCAGCTCGATGCGAGAATAATGTGAGAGAAACGTTTCAAAATTAAGCACCTTCATCCGTTCATGTTTTGACGCAATATCATAAAGGACTTTGTTATACTGAATAACCGCATCATTAACACGAACATCTGCTATGACGCTATTAAAATCAAAAATAGCATGCATGGTGAAACAAATAAATGTCTTGCTCTCTGGTAATTGCGAAAATACCATTCTCAGCATATCTGAATAGTGGGCTATTTTCTCCCTCATTCTCTGCATATCACAAATAAAAGGAGGTAAATAAAACCAAACATATCGATCTACACTCGTGTCTATTACACTAATGTCTTCATAGCCAGAAAATATTGCCTCAATACGACTAAAAAAACTCTCGACCGTCGTATTTCTATAAATATAGTACCTCATATCAATTAATACCAACAAGAATTAATTCGGAGCGCACAATGTTTAAATTATTTCTTACTCAACAACTCGATTAATCCGACATGTTTGTTGTACATGTAACAGATGAGCCGATCCTCAAAAGCAATTGCTTTTACAGGTTTAAATAATGGTATAAATCGTTTTTTGCGCATTATCCCTATCGCCTCATATATATCATCTACCTCATAGCAAATATGATAGAGTGTTACACCGTTTTTATTCAGGATCTCAGATGTGGGAGAGCTTTCGTCAATTGGAGAGACTAGCTCAATTAAGGGCTGATAGCTCTTTGATAAAAAAGCTATTTCGCTATTTTGCACTTTATCTATTATTGTTTTGCTTACGGACCATCCTCCAGAGGTGTAAAAAAAAGCAGTCTCTGCAATATTAGATACGGCGTACCCTATATGGTGGAATTTAGCATCTTGAAGCATGTCATTAGCTCCCTTCCTTCTCGCAGAACCGAATAAAAAGTTTGGCATCATTTGCTTTTGTTGATTTTTCCAAAAAATCCCTTCCCCGCAAACTCCAGGTTAAAAAATCCTGGTTTCCCCCATCGTTCTTTATAGTCAAATGCTTTCCCATAATGCAACCCATATATTTGTCTAAAAGAAGAGCATTTGTGTTATCGACATGGATTGCACCAAACAAAAGGTTAAACTTCAGCAATTTGAAAGAAAATAGGAAGTTGTGAAAAACGAAAGCGAGTCCAAATCCACTGTTTAGTATAGTAGGAATTAAATAGTAGCCTAATTCCGCTTGTTTATTTGATTTATCTATTCTCACTAAGGATAGCACTCCAATAGGCTTTTCCCTGTAGTGAACTAGCCAATACAAGACATCATTCCTTCCACTCAATGACGAAATAAAAAGTAGATGTTCTTCCTCGGAAATAACACTATCATTGTACATGTATTTTCTAATATCCGGATGATTTCTCCATT
>CALIBC010000016.1 GCA_938045615.1 uncultured Clostridia bacterium
TCAATATGTTTGCTTCCTTCTATGCAGCTCTGGACAATCCAACTGGTGCACCTGGTGGGCTTATGTTCCGCCGTAGAGCCTATGAATTGCTCGGAGACAAGGGTTACCAACAAGGATTTGTCCCATATGTATCTGGCCAATACTCCGGCCAAGCGCTTAAAGAAGGTAATAAGACCTACTCAATCTGGAACAGAGGAGATGTCGGTGTAGTTGGAGATGATCTAATCCTTAAAAACCTCTACGGTAGTCAGTATGAATCATGGAAGGATTTGAAGAAAGCTATGTTGAATGAGCGATACAACAAGGCGCAAACATTCCTTCGTCCAATCACCATCGAGTTTGAAGCCGGAAAACTAGATAGCAAACGACAAATTACGATTTCTTCTTATGAGGAATTGCAAGATTATATGTACTTAGCAGTACTAGCGGATGCTTCAGCTAAGAACATTGATCGTGCCTTATCAGATAGCTCTAAGAGCAGTGTCGCCCAGCTCAAGTATCGTATTTTTAATGCTTATCTACGTGCCACAGACGACTTCAGACAGTCCATCTTTGAAAGATAAGTCTCTTGTAAAAACAGACACGAAAAAAGAAGATCCAAGTGATCTTCTTTTTTTAGGGGAACGGCTTGCTTAGTACAAAAACGAATGAATTTACAAACAAATTGATACATGATATATTTCTTGCTCGAAATGTCTGTTTAGAAATTTGAAATCATTCACCATCTAGTATCCTCATTTTGAAATTTCTTTTGTTTTTCATGAAAATATGATAAAATGATAGTTGTAAAAATTTTTTAAGGAGATTCGGATGAAAACAAATACACTTGCTCGCGTAAATGCGATTTTTGGTCTTATCGCAGGTATTGTTTTACTGTTGGCGCCTCTTGTTATGTTTATGATAGCTGTCGGGGTTGCTGCAGTGACGGAAGACCCTGATGCAACAGATAGTATATTGAGGATTTTTATAATTATTTTTTCATTGGTGAAAATTGCTGTCTTGGTTTTAGGAATTGTGTCTATTGTCTATTACAAGGATGATGAACGTGTGACGCCTGCACCCTCTATCTTGTTTATCGTGGGTGGTTCTGTTGGATTGATCCCATTCTTGGGATGGGTAGGAGGAATTCTGACAATCATTGGTGGATCCCTCTATTTTGGACTTTTGA
>CALIBC010000017.1 GCA_938045615.1 uncultured Clostridia bacterium
CGATGATCACTTCGTTGTTTCCGTTCGTGAGGCGCACTTGGATCACACCGTCGCCTTCGCGCAGCGCGATGGCATTCACGCCGTTCTGACGTGGACGGGAATAGGCCTCGAGCAACGTCTTTTTGATCAGTCCGCGCTTGGTGCAGAAGAGCAGGTAGTGCGAATTGATGAATTCCACGTCGCCCGTCAGGTTCTTGATGCGGATAAAGGCATTCACGCGGTCGTCCGAGTCGATGTTGAGGAAGTTTTGGATGGCGCGCCCTTTGGTGTTCTTCGCGCCTTCGGGAATCTCGTAGACCTTCTTCCAGAAGCAGCGCCCTTTGGCGGTAAAGAACAGGATTGTGGCGTGCATCGAAGCCGGATAGATGTGAGATAGCCTGCAACCGACATATCCATAGGAAGACCGTGCCATACTACATTTAGATAATCTTTAAAGTCACAGCCTTTGTAAACACTGTGATTGAAAAGCATAAAAACGGGTTTCAGGGCAACAGACACAAGCGTAAATATCACGAATGTCAAAACAATAATTCCTATCAGCTGCCACTTGTAATACAGTCGTTTCTTATTCATCGTTAGGCATATATATGGGTTTATCAGGTATTGCGCACCTTATCTTTTTCGTACACAAAGGTAGAGCTTTATTCCCATAAACAGGCTAAGATGCGAAAGAAAATGCCATTAATTATCAAATTAATTCTCTACCTTTGCTATCTAAAATCAAATAGAATGATAGTTTGCATAGCCGAGAAGCCCAGTGTTGCAAGAGATATTGCCTCTGTGTTGGGTGCCACAGCATCACGAGACGGATATATGGAGGGGAACGGGTATCAGGTAACATGGACTTTCGGTCATTTGTGTACCCTAAAAGAGCCCAACGACTATACGGAAAACTGGAAAAGATGGAGTTTGGCAGCACTTCCGATGATCCCCCAACGCTTCGGAATCAAACTCATTGAAGACAAAGGAATCCAAAAACAATTTGACATCATCGAGCGATTGATGCAAAATGCTGACGAGATTATCAACTGCGGAGATGCCGGACAAGAAGGAGAGCTGATTCAACGATGGGTAATGCAGAAAGCACAAGCTAAGTGTCCGGTGAAACGATTATGGATTTCATCACTCACAGAAGAAGCTATCAAGCAGGGATTTGATAATTTGAAAGACCAAAAGGAATATCAACCCCTCTATCTTGCAGGACTTAGTCGGGCTATCGGCGATTGGATATTGGGTATGAACGCCACGCGTTTGTACACATTAAAGTATGGACAAAACCGCCAAGTTCTTAGTATCGGACGCGTGCAAACTCCTACACTTGCCCTTATTGTAAACCGTCAATACGAAATTGATCACTTTAAACCGGAGGCTTATTGGGTGCTCTCTACTCTTTATCGCGATACACTTTTTACTGCCACAAAAGGTAAATTTACAAGCAAAGAAGAAGGTGAAGCAGCCTTTTCGACA
>CALIBC010000018.1 GCA_938045615.1 uncultured Clostridia bacterium
GACCGGGCTTGAGCGTGTAGTACGTAAACAGAAAATCCTCGACCGGATGCGCCTGCCCCCGCTCGCGCCGACGCACAAACGGATCAGCAAAACGACCCGCCCGGCGCTCATGCTCCTTCGCATAAGCACGCCAGAGCGAGCCGTCAAGTACCTGTAGCACTTTGGGAGTCATCCTTCTAGACTAAACTATCTGCTGCGTGGGACATAAGGGAGCGCAAGATCATGGGGACGGAGGGAACGGAACATCGGCGCTTTCCGTAAGAATTCGGTCGATAGCAGAGGCGACATCTGGGCGGTTAATAATATTTGTTCGTAGGAATCGGGCAAACGTAGGAGCGAGAGGTCTCTGAATATTCCCTCGTCTATCTTTTGTGCGGTCTAGCGCCTTACATACATCGATATCTTTATAGCCGCGACTAAGGGCGTACTTTACATGTTTAACGTACACCTGAGCGAAGAGGGAAAGGGACGAGAGTTCTGTGAGGTGCATGAGAAAATCGTCGGCGCTGAAGGTCTCATAGTTTTGTGTTAGCTCTGATTCTGTGGTGCTCGCATAGGCAAGGAGCTTTACGTCGTCAGTGACGAGAATATGCATACCGCAGTACTGGGCTGCGGCATGTACATGAAGATCATCTTGGTCGGGGTACCCCTCGACAGAGCCTACAGGAAAACCTTCGAGTGGCTGACCGGTTACTTTGAGAATCTGCTTTCGCCATGTGGATATTACTCCGTCATCAAGCGTTGGCTCATTGCGGCGCACTCTGTACCCAAACTCATCAAGAATTCCCCATGAGATATATGGCGTGAAGAGTTGATATTTGGACTCTTTTGCGAGCATTAAGATCCAGTCCCGCAGGGTCTTGCTCATCAGGATATTGGTATCGAGCAGGACGGAATAATCACGTGTTACCACGCAGGGCCCCCGAGTACATCTACAAGGTTATTTTCTTCTTCGAACGCCCAGAGGTCTTGGAGCGCTTGTTTGCTTTCGGCAACCTTTTTTTCCAGTAGTTTCTTGCGGAACCTATCGGCATCTTCGGTACGAACGCGGAAATGGGATCCAACCTTGTGAGCTGGCAGCTCTCCCGAGCGGATTGCCTTCATGAGCGTAGGGCGAGAAATGCCGATGCGCTGTGCGGCCATTGTGGTCGTCAGATCGTGCGGGATGGTCTGAATGTCGATGTGCTGTCCTTGAGCCAAAGCATGCAAAACCTGAGAGATGACCTGATTGAGCGCATCCCCGATTTGTCCACTTTCCGCTCCGGAAACGTTGAGTGAAATCGTGGTTTCCTTCGCTTGGGCAAGGAGGTGCTGTGCCTCGGCACGAGCCTGAGAAATAGTTTCATCACGCAGATTGGGAATAGTTACAGACATAAGCTTTCCTTTCGTGCGCAGACAGTCGGTGACCATGAAGAATAAGAGTTTCGACGGGAACCAGCTGCAATGGTGCGCTAGCGTTACAAATACCAGCGTATCAAATATCTGAAATAAGTGAAGCGCATAAATCGATATTTCACATAAAGAAGGTAGATGAGTTTAAGAAGTAGGGGCGTCGGAAAGACAAAAATGTCCTTCCGACACCCCTAACCCTTCTTGGAAGATAAGAAGTTTAGCGGCCTGTTCCGCCGTATACGGTGGCCTCGCCTTCGGCATCGAGCTCGAAGG
>CALIBC010000019.1 GCA_938045615.1 uncultured Clostridia bacterium
CCGGATCCATTTCGGGCAACTGCTCACTGTCGGAGGTCAGTTTTAGTAAGCTATAGCGTCCCTGCAAACATTCGTTGGATACAACTCGCAAGTCGAGCAGGTATTTTTTCTTCATTCCAGTGCTTTATCTCTTGTCTTTTCCTCTAAATAGTGATGTGTTAGCCCTTATGTAGCTATAGATAGAAGCGAGATTGATTAGTATTTGCTTGTCGCACTTCACGGCGTATGGGTCTCTCTTTCCTATTTATCTATACACGGACCAATCGACCTGTATAGCAGGTATAAAAGTCACCCCTTCCGCCGATCCGCAGTGCGGCAAATGGCTTAATCTTTTTTCTCCTCGACTTCGTCATCTTCGGGAAGCTGGATGTCGGGATCATCCTTTTTCTTTCGGTCTGGACGTTCAGACAAATTGGCTTGCTTCATCTCCACATTAATTTTCTCCATCAGATTCAAATAGGGAGTCTCCCCTTCAATCAGGGCCAATGAATTAATGCGCTGGACGAGTCGTTTGAATTCCTCGTAGAGGTCATCCCTTGTCTTCTGCGTCAGACCCTTCTTCAACGCGGACTCAAATTCAACACGTTCTTGGTAGGTTCCTTTATACTTCGAATTAGAATCCTTCAGGATCTCCACCCATTTGTCGGCGCCGATTAGAGTTAAGTCGGCCTTGGCTTGGGCGGTGTCATAGTCCTGAAGTAGATTGCTGATGAGCGCTGTCTTCTCACGCTGTGGTTTAAGGTGCGGCATCTTTCCATACCCCTTTAACACGGGGTAGAGACGCCAGGCAGCATCGGACATGGTTTTCACCGGATAGGTGATGTAAAGTCGTAAATGCCGCCCCAGACCAATGAGCGCGTCGTCGCGTTCGGATCCATGCTTGTGGAGTTTAGCAGTCTTACCACTTTTTCGGAGCGGAACTACAGCATCGTCGAAGGCTTTGTATTTCTCATTAAAGATCGCTACTTGATCTTTTAGTTTCAGCGTCTCCAAATCTTCCTTAGCTAAGAAGGTGCTAACATTGCTCATCGCTAAGTAGAAGTTCATGACGCGAATGCGGGATAGATTGACGTGGTGTATCATCTCATATATGTTTTATGCGCTGCAAATATCCGCCATCTATTTTGATTGTACAAATTGGCCGCTGTATTCTTTTATTTTATGCGGTGCGTCCAAGGTTGTAGGCACTTTGCTTTGCGCGCTTTGTATATCTACTATAATCATTATATTGTTGCTCGATAAGATCATAATCAATAGTTCTACCTTGTTGCACTTTTGTATGTTTGATCTTGATCAATAGTGCTTTCGATGGTGTGGATGATTTATCTGAATGGATTCAAATGGGGCATTATGTAACACAAAACAGCTTTCGACTTCAGTCAAATGTGCTTCTGTGTTGCTATTTGGTACACTTGAATAGGATCGAGCGCATATTTGAGTAACAGGTTGGGTAAATTGATTTAGATCGTATGATCTAACGCGAAACAATTTGGGCATAAAGCACATAAAAAAAGCAGCAAACGAAATATAACCTACCTCATTTGCTGCTTTACGAAAAGTCTAAATCGTTACGATGTGGCGCTCCACGTCTTGACGTTACTTCTTGAGCGCTTTATAGATGGCATCCTGAATGCGGGAGCGGATACCCAGAGTGGATAGCCGATTATTGTCGCGCGAAGGATTGACGCGGTTGCTGAGAAAAATATAGATCATTTGATTATCCGGATCTACCCAGAAACAAGTGCCGGTGAACCCCGTGTGGCCATAGACAGAGGCAGGTGCTAATCGTCCGCAGGGTGACGCCTTGCCGGGCGTCTTTTCTGGGCGATCGAATCCCAGTCCGCGACGAGACGCGTGGCTCTGGATATGCGTAAACATGTTACAAGTAAGGGCCGATATATAAGACTCGCCGCCATAGTTGCCATTATTGAGATAGAGCTGGAGGAGCTTGGCCAAGTCATCGGCAGAGGAGAAGAGGCCGGCATTACCCGACACGCCGCCTTGCAGCGCAGCCGCTTCATCATGTACGTATCCGCGTA
>CALIBC010000020.1 GCA_938045615.1 uncultured Clostridia bacterium
TTCTTCGACCCGAAATCGTATCTCAGACTGACCTGAAGCAGGAAGCGGGAGTTGTAGTCATAGACGTTGGATTGGTATTTATAGCTATAGCGGAGCAGCTGATAGTCCGGGAAGAAAGCGTAGTGGATTGCGCCCTGCACCGTCAGATGGTTTTGTAGCATCTTCTTCGAGAGACCCACATCGAGGTCTACGTAATCTCTGCGCTTGCGCATCCCTTTCGCAGGTCGATAGAACTTCGCATTGAAGTCGGCATCCCACCCGCGAGGCAATGAAAATCGGTTGATGCAATTGAGGTAGTACGCCGGGAATTTGAAGATGTACTCCACCCCGTCGTCAACGACCGTCACGGGGCTGTAGGAAAACGAAGCGGAGAGCTGAGAGTGCCACCACGATCTGACGTTGATGTGGCTGCCGGCATGGATTGACGCTGACCAGGTGTTCTTCACATTGTCGGCATACAACGTAAAGCGCTCGATCTCCACGGGGTCGTTGATGTACATCAGGTCGGTAGGGGATTCGATGTATGAGTACGACAGCCCGCCGAATAGCCGCTTGCCATGCGAGAAGTTGACCGAGATGGTGTTGAAGATCGTCGGCTTCAGCTGTGGATTTCCGTGGCGCGTGGAGAGCGAGTCAATGTAGATCATACTGTTGTTCAATTTCGCGTAGCCCGGCCTGCTGATGTGCCGAGAGAATGTGAGTCGGTATTGCTGTTTGCTTACGGCGGTATATCCGAGCGCGATGTGGGGGAACAGCTGGAGGTCTCGGTCGTCTTTACGGCCATTGGATAGCTCGTTTTGGGTGCGTGTGAGTTCTCCGCGTAGGCTCAGCGAGTAATCGAAGCGCCCCGCCCGACCTGTGGCTAAGGCGTATGCAGCCAAGATCTGCTCCCTGAAATCCACGTCGTTCGTGAAGCGGCGATCCACCTGCCACACCTCCCCGAGGCGACGCTTGAACAAGAGGTGACTTAACGACGATACATCGGAATACTTGCCGCCCAGCTCCACACTGCCCCTGAGCCACGCGGCCGGAAGGTGGGCGTCCATTTTCAGCGAGTAGAGATCGTATCGGTTGTCAAAATCGCTTTGCATAAGGTGCGCGTTCGATGTCGTCCGGTTCGTTTCCACCAGATCGCCGTGCTTACGGGTCGCATAGCGCGTGTAGTTGCTCATTAACGCCAGCTTACCACCCGCATCGCCCCAGCGGTGATGGAAGTTCAGCCCCGCAGCGTATTGGTTCGGGTGTTCGGAGGCATCTTCCGACAGGCTGAAGGTTGGTTGCTCCGCGCCGTTCTTCGTCACGTGGCGCGTGGAAGCCGAGTGGCTGTCGATGTGTTCGTCATATCCGTCCACATAGGCGTTCAGCTCGTTCCGCTCGTCGAAATCATAGTATGCGGCGAACGTATAGCCTAAGGCGCGGCGCGTGTTTCGGGATGCATCGTTCACGAGCGAGCGGTATTCATAGGCCTCCTTCTTGTAATGGTTGAGCGTTTCGTCCGTGGATCGCTTCCCCCCGATGTCAGCGTTCGCGCCGGCATAGATGCGGAGCTTCCTGCTGTCGAATGCCAACTCAGGCACAAGTTGCGTGTTGCCCCGTTTGCCTTGCGCGTGCTTGAGGGTCAAAGCGCCGTTCAAGCCCTGGCCCAAGCCTTTCCTTGTGATGATGTTGATCACGGCATGTCCTTCGGCTTCGTACTTGGCCGAAGGATTTTCGATGATCTCCACCTGTCGAATGCGCGAGGAGTTGAGCAATTGTAGCTCGTTCATGTTGCTGATGGGTTTATTATCGATCAAGACCAATGTCTTGTCGCGCCCGGCAATGGAGAGAGTGCCATCGATGTCCGTGATGATGTACGGCGTGCGTCGGAGTACATCGGTAGCGTTACCCACGTTGCTGATCACCGTATTGTCCACATGATAAACGAAGCGATCGTCCTTGAGCGTCATGTAGGGCTTCCGTCCTGTAACCGTCACCTCACCCAACCCGACGGCACTTTCCTGTAATTCGATCGTGACCGGCTTCGGGTCAGCGCCGATGTCCATCTTTTTACGAAGCGTTTGAAAGCCCATTAAACGCACTTCCAACACGTATTTACCGGCCCTCACGGCGTCGAATCGGAACGCCCCTGAGCGATCCGTCACACTGCCGGCGCACAGCGTAGAGTCTACATCGTAAAGTGCCGCTGTTGCAAACTCCAGCGGTCGCCCTTGGCCGTCCATCACCTTCCCAACGAACGGGTGTTGAGCTCGGACAGCCATTGATGTCACGAGCATGAAAAGCAGAAGAATAGAAGCATGTTTCATGAGGCCCATAATTATAAAGGAAGAAGAGAAAGCGTCTCTTTTCCGGCTCCAAAGGTACCCCCTTCCCCATAGAG
>CALIBC010000021.1 GCA_938045615.1 uncultured Clostridia bacterium
AAAACGAGTTGCAGCAAGCTCCCAATAAGTAGCCCAAGTATCAATTGGCCGAAGAGGCGGCGGTAGCGAAGCAGGTATTTCCAAAGGAAGCGGATGCGATTTTCTGACGGCAGCTGGTCTCCCTCCCGTTCGTAAAACAACTGCGTAGGTTCCATCAGCAAGGCGATACCTTTTTCTTCTCCGTTGGTGCGGGTGCTGATCCAATGCTCGCAAAATTCCTCACGGGAGTACGTGAGAAGTCCTTTACCCGGATCGGCGACGAAAACGATATAGCCTTTCCGTTGCTTTCGGAGGGCATACACCACCACAAAATGCTCCTGATTCCAATGGACAATGCAAGGTAAGAGCACCTTTTCAGTCAATTTCTTGAAAGTCAGTCGCCCACCGACAGTCCGGAATCCGATCTCTTCGGCCGCTTTGCTGATACCTAACAGCGATACACCGTCGCGCGCAAGGAAACATCGCTCCCGTAGATGATCTAGCGTGTAATGGCGCCCGTAATGTTGTGCGATCATGACAAGGCTTGCCGGGCCGCAGTCCATCGCATCGGGTTGCTTGATAAAAGGGAATTTCATATTATCAAAATCAATCAAAAGCGGATTGCGAATTGAGTAGACAGAAGTGTAGAGTTAGAAGTGACTCCAATTCCTGTCGATAAGGAAGCGATGTCGTCAAAGAATTTTGGCACCACATCTCGGGATTCACGCTTTGTCTGATAGAACTTCGTGTTAATAAATCTCCTTTCGAATAAATTTCTGCCACTATACATCAATGCACGCTAACCCGAGCGTAGTCTGTACACCCGATAACGTTACGCTGAAGCCTACGCTGCTCCTCTATTTCTTGTTCCAGTAGTTTAAGTGACATATGAGTCACAAAGATGTTTCTATTTTACCGTTTCCTTTCGTAACCCTTTCCGTTAACATTACAGACGCCGCTTTTCGTCTTGGGCGGCGGAACGGCCGCGATATTTCAGCTGCTGTTGGTTGAGGCGATAGACTACGCTGAGCGTGAAGTTCCACTGGGCATAATATTCGTTTTGATAAAAGCTGAAGTGGTTGATGCGAGCTCGCTCATAGTAATCGAGTGTGTGGAAAAGGTCTGCGGTGGAAAGTTTGACTTCGAGTTGGTCAGCGAGGAAGCTCTTGTGGAGGCCTGCGCCGATAGACCAGTAGGGATCGAATCGATAGATGCCTTGATTTCCACCGCTGTTATAGTAAAAGTCGAGGTTAAACGTGATGCCGATCGGCAACTTTAGGTAATGGTTACTCAACACATAGTATCCCGCGGCGTTGTAATCGGCGGCCTCGCCCATGTAGACGCTTTTCAAACGAGGCTTCACGACGCCCGCAGAGAGTGATGGTGACCACGGTCCGAAAGCTCGCCTGAGGTCGATGCTCGCCTGCCAAAGCTCTGCCTTTGGAAAGTTTTGCCAAGTGTTGACGATGGAGTTCGGGAGAGTTGGATCGTCTATGAGGGTGCTTGTGATGTAATCGTTAATGTGCGTGTATCCGGCTCGGAGACTCAACCACCGCCATCCGAACGACCACTCCAAATTACATGAAGTCTGCGGTTTGAGTAGCGGATTGCCCTTTTGATAGACAAAGCGGCTTTGATAATACGTCCGACTGCTGAGGTAGGAGAGTGCGGGCCGATCTGTCTTGGTGGAAAGGGTGAGTGCGGTGTTGAAGCGGCCGTCTGTGTAGGATATGGAGGCGGAGGGGAAGAGCCTGGTGTCCGTGTTGTGCAGGTTGCCGGCGGCATCCATGAGGTCGGTGTGGCTGCGGGCAATCCGTTCGTAGCGCAACCCGGCGCCGAAGGTCCATCGCGTAAAGTTCAGTGCCAAGTCCGCGTAGCCGGCGGACTTGTCCTCAGTGCTTTTATAGTGTGAATCGGGTAAGCGACCAGCCAGAATGAGATGCCTACTGCGGCCGTCAATGCGACTGTATTCGACACCGAAGGAAAGACTGACAGCCTCGGAGAGCTTCCAGTCTGCCATGAGATCTGCGGCATAGATGTCGTAGTCCGCCACCAACTTGGAGTCAGTCAGCACAGTGTCTCGTGCCATAAGTTCATTCACGGTCTGAAACTTTTCGTCTCGTGACGTCACATAGTCGGCGTTGATCGACGTCGAAAACCGATCGCTCCAGTCAGCGTTATGGAAAACGTTCAGCTGCACGTCCGTGCCGACTTGCCGCATGCTGCTCGGGCTATCAAATTCATCCGTGACCATTCCGCCGCGGCGCACGAGATTATGATCGTTGGAAGCTACGATAGCGTCGGTGCATGAGCCGATCAAACGGACCCCGACCGTTTGCCCAGAGCGGATCTCCCAATCGGCGCTGAGGCTGTAGTCGTGCTGCCAACTGCGAGGTAACTGGCGGCTGTCGGTGGAGTATTGGTGTACGGTGTCGCCTGAGATTTCCTGGATGGAGAATTGGTGCGAGCGGTTGCGGTAGTCATAAAAACCGTAGTAGGCGGATAGGTTCAGGTTGCTCGTCTTGTAACCTATGGAGGCGTGTTCATTGTGGCTGAAGCGCTCGCTGAGGCTTCCATCGCCCCCAACCTCAACGGAGAGGCCCGTAGCATGTCGCATGGTGTAAATCTTGACCACCGCGGTCACGCCCGCACCATACTTGGCGCCGGGGTTAGTCAGCAACTCGACCTTGCGAATGTTCCTGACGTCTATCATGCTCAGTTCGAAGTTACTGTGCACGCGTCGGTTGTCTATGTAGTAGATCGGTCTGCCGCCACCGAAAACCGAAATGGCACCTCGATAGTTGATGATGCCTGGAATTTTTCCCAGCAAGTCGGTGAGCGAGCGCTCCTTGGCCAACATCGTTCCTGCGACGGTCGTAGTCAGCACACCCTTGCGGCTGCTGATGTTCGGGCGAGCAGCCGTTACTGTAACTTCATTTAATAGCTCTGTTTCAGGATTTAACACAATAATGATATTCGCGGAAATATTTGTAGTTTGCGTTTTGTACCCAACGAATGAAGCTCGCAGAAAACAGTTCTCAGTATGATGATTAGGCAGAGTAAATGCTCCCTCTATATCAGTAATTGTTCCTGCGACAAGCGATGAATCGGGTAGCGCATATAGCGCTACATTAGCGAATTCTATCGGATGGTTCTCTTTGTCTACCACGCGTCCAATAATCACCTGACATTGAGCATGGAAATGTATGACTAAAAGCAGTGTTAGGAGAATTGTGACACATACTCCTACTCTATTTCTATTTTTACCCCTCATATATTTTAGTATACTAAACAACATTCGCATATTAATGACATACAAATACCTATTTAAAACAATTGCGGATCGGTTTTTGCAAATAGAGGTGGTTTCCAGCAGTCGATTTATACAGTCAACACGAAATAGTCTGCAAGTAGACGAGTAGAAAAGAGGTCGAACTCCTCTATTTATGCGTGTTAGTCACCTAACTAAATTTGCAATTCATTTTTGGTCGGACTATATAAGCACATCTCTAGTTTTTGTATTTATTCCGCATGGATTTATTGATTAACGCATCGTTTTCTACGAGGAAATCTTTGCCTCGTAAAACATATCCAGTAAAATACTCATATCCTTCAATTCAATAGGGCAATTATCATAGCATTTACCTGAAACTTTACAATCTAATCTTTTTAAGTTGCAACCACCATCGCAAACAGGAAATAAGAGGCATTCCATACATTTCTTGTCATTGAACATATCTGTACCCACTAAATATTCAGAAATCAGTTCCGTGTTAAATATGCCGGAATAAATATCTCCCACTACCCTGTCTTTCTTTCCAACATCCACCCAACACTTATATATTTCACCTTTTGGGCCAATAACATGAGAATTGATATAGGTTGCGACACATCCTCCTATTTTAGGAGAGGGGAAAAAATCAATAGCCTTAAAATCATGACTCCTATACAACTCGCAGGCATAAAGAATTTTGTTTTTACTTTTTATGCACGCTATCCTACAGCCATTTTCATGCTTAGTAGCGTACTGCATTTGGATCGAATAATTTTGATTTCCCCATCTTTTAACAAGCATTTCATGTAGAAGAGGATAATCCTTTTCGTTTTCAGAATGTATATTCATTCGTATAACGACATGACATTCTGGAATGATTTTAAATATATTCTCTATGTTGTTGAGTATGATGTCAAAGGTGGGACTACCATTCTTGTGTATTCTACTTTTGTTGTGCCGTTCCCTTAATCCGTCAATGGTGATCTGAATCACGTTCAGATTGTATTCCTTTAAAAGGGAACATTTTGAGCTATCTAATAGATAGCCGTTACTTACCATGGCATGATCTTTGATTTTTATTTCGCGTTCCAATTGTATCTTCTTCAATAAACGTTTTATGTTATCGAACGCAAGAAGCGGCTCGCCTCCATGCCAGCATAAATGCAGATTATCCGCGCCCTTCGACCTCTTTATGAATTGAATGATTTGATTTTCAGTCTCTTCATTCATAAGTACAGCGGGAAGGTTATATTCATAGCAATATGGACATGCAAAATTGCATGCAAATGTAGGCAATATAACAATTCCAAGTTCTTGCTCTTGAAAGCATTTTCTATATCTTACCAACTTCTTCTGCTGAATAAAACTATCATCATCAAACATATTCACAAACACTTTAGCTCTAATAAAAGCGTGTTTTAGATCGCTGTCCATATGCTCGATTTCTACCTCTTGCTCTTTATAGCTTAATTTTTTTATTCTTCTCATCTCTTCATACAGAGTGAAAGGTATAGCCATGAAAGAGTTTGTTCTTGAATTGTATACAAAAAACTTCCTATGGCGCTTTGATTCATATATGTAATTATATCTAGAGCAAATCATAAGCGGCTATTTTTTTAATATTTGATGCATATTGTTATGTGTCGAATCGAGGAAAAATAACACAAGAACACCGCTTGACGGCGGCATATAGTAAATAGTAAGAAGCTGTTTGGAATTTATTTCGGAGGATATTCAGAGGATATTTCCGGGGATTTTGTTTCATCTTTTAAGGAGCATAGCGAGCTATGTGACGAAAAAGATGGGACAAAAGGGCGGAAATAGACCTGAATAGCCCCGAAATAGAAAGGGGAAAGCTCCGAGCAAACGCTGCCTTAAAACAATCACTCAATAAATTCAAAACAGCTTCTAAACATCGTTTCTTCTTACCCGAGAATTCAAATTTAGAGAAAATCAAAAAAAAGAGGTGGATGCATTGCTGATGGAGATAGTATTTCTAATAAAATACATGTTTCGATACGCTTTTATTACTACAACTTTGAGCGCATCTACTTCATTTATGCCATCTAAACACACCCATCCTCTTCTTAGGGGAGCATCACAAAACATGCTCTCTGCCCTTCTTGTCAGGCAGAACGATACCGTGCCCTATGCACTGTATTGGACGATCAGGTTTGGAGTTTCCTCCAAAGATAGAAGACAATTCCTCCGTCAGTACGTCCAAATTCTCGACAATAAAATCAATCTTTTTCATTGCAGTGATTTTATGCTGTAAACTTCTACTCTATACGCTTTTCGAATGCCGCGTCCATTTTTTGATACAGTTTCCTGATACAATTCATCTATCAATAGATGGATCAGTTGGATATTGCTGTACTGCCTTACTCGTTACTACGGTTCGCTTTCAGCAGATTGTTGATTTCTCCTCGCTTCGCTATATACTCTGCTCTACTAATCAATTCAATCTCCGACAATATTGATTGCTGCACTTGATCGTTTAGTTACGGTCGTTGTTTTTATTGTTTTGCGCTCCTTGCGAAAGAGTACTTTTCAAGATTTACAGCACTTGGCGTAGATCGATCTCTATATTACGTTTATCTACCTTATTTCTATCTATTTCCTTGTTGTTCTTAATGTTTTCACTGCAAAAGTATGGTGACTATTTCCCCCTCACAATACCCCAAACGGGTAGTTTTTAAATTGAAGCACAAAAACTACCCGTTTGGGTGTATTTTGTTAGGAGATTGCAACTGTGGTGCATCGATCCACAAGCCATCGGTTCTTGTTGAAGAAATTGGCTAGTCCATCACGTGTAGCATATACAGGAGTTGTTTTAGAACCTAAATATTCTATACTTTCTCCTATACTTTGTACCCGTATTCCCATTAATCGCATAGTACGCAACAATTTATTGTCACATTCGGCTAATGCTAAGTCATTATCACTCTCATAAACAGGTCTCATAGCATAGAGGAGAAGTAACTTAAACAGCGTAAGTCCGCTGGCCCCCGCTCTGGCACTGACGGCAAATCGTCCTATATGCCAAATATTAGTACTGAGAGGTAAGGCCTTCTCAAAGGATGACAAGTTGAAATACGTTTGCATAGGAAGCGGTTGCTTTCTATCCCAATTCATTAACCGGATCGAGCCGATAATTTGGCCATCGGCAGTTGTGGCTATCAAGGTTTGAGAGCGTTCGTAATATTGCAATTCTTCTTTATATACAGCAAGCACTTCACTTTGAAAATTATCTCCGATTCCTTTTGTGTGATGTTCGTGGTTTTGGCAGACCACGAACTCGGCTAACTGGTACAAAGAATGCACAGAGAGTTGCCAAATGGCGTATTCGCCGTAAGTCGAAATAAGTCGATTCATCTCCTTCCTTTTTATATTTACGGAGACAAAACTATAATTGGTTTCGTATTCTATAGTCAATCAAAAATGGATTGCGAATTAAGCACGTGGAAGTTCAGAGTTAGAAGCGACTCGCGTCTCCCTTCCGATGAGACGTGATGTTGTCAAAGAACTTGTGCACTGGCATCTCGAAATTCACGTCTTGTCCGATAGAACTTCGTGTTGATGATTGTCTTCCGAAGAAACTTCCTGAAAGCCGCTCGATTAGGTTTAAATCCGGAGAATAGGGGGGAAGGAAGATCTGCTTGATTTTCGTGTTTTCTACTCATTCTCAGAGCTTTTTACTCAGATAATAACATGCATTATCGGTGATGATATAGATGTTTTTAGCCTCGGGATGCCACTCCAAAGCCGCCTTGTAAAGCGCGATGATGGAATCGGTATTGACGCTCAGACACTCGTGGGCTATGACGTCTGTCACATCATGCGCATTGAGAAGTCCGCGTTGATGTTGACTTGGTTCCCTACCGCTCACGGTGGGCTGCTCCAAACGTCTGCCCTTCCTGATCCAAGTATAGGTAGAGCACGTGTTGTGAGTCGGATGTGTGCCATCGGCGTAATAGTAGATATTGCCCTCTTTCTTACAACTGAAGTGCTCCTTTATCATTTGAACGAAGGCCCCTTGCTCTTCTGCATCAGTCTCACAAGACACCTCTGTGGTCTTCTTATAGGTAAAGCCAATACGATTCAAAAAGATCCACCATATCGCAAGGGAATATATGCTACTCCGAAAGTCTCCTTCCGCCCATTCGGCTACACTCTTGGCATCGGTATAAATATGCCGCTCCAACTCTTCGCAGAGCAGGCTGATTTGCCTACTGTCAAGACGCCCCCGATAGCGATCATCCAAAAGGCTGCGCGTTTTTCCTCGGAGGTAAAGATTCTTGTACCGATAGGCGGTAGCGACGTCTATACCCAAATTTTTCGCGACGAACTCTGGGCGGCTGCCCAAGGCTAGCATCAATACGCACGTAGCCCGGGCATAGTCTGTACGCCCGCTGACGTTACACTGGAGTTTACGCAGTTCCTCTACTCCTCTATTCTTGCAGTTTGAATGACATATCCGCCACAAAGATGTTTCTGTTTTACTGTTTCTGTTCGCAATCCTTTTCCGTTTGGCTATAAGTAGGTCACTGTAATTGGTTGGCATTATGGTCTTGGCTCTACATCTATGATTAAATGGTATTCAGAAGCAAGAGGGGCAAGGGATAACGTTTGTTCTTGTTGTTACGGCGGTCATCAATCAGGGTGAGACTCCGGATAAGGCTGGGCAGTTCCATTATTGTCATGTATAGTTTGATGGGACGAAGCTAAACGGAATCCCTGACCTCGAAAAGCGATTATGCGTCAGCCCTGTGCTGTTTGTGACGAGATTGCTCATAATGCTTGAGATTTTCTACTTTCGCACTTAAAAGGAAAGTTGACTATATGGTAAAGAAGGAGGATTTCTTCACTGAGGAGAACTGTGTATCCTATGTTTCGGAGGACGAGTATGCAAGATTGTCTCTATTTCTAGAGGCTTTTGATGCGATTGCACGCACTACATACAAAAGCATATATATAATCGATTATTACAGACAAAATTTTTTATATGTATCCAATAATCCATTTTATCTTTGCGGTATGAAAGCGGAGCAAGTTCAAGCGATGGGGTATGATTTTTATTTAAAATTCACGCCCAAGTCTGAGCATCGTTTACTGCTCGAAGCAAATCGCTCTGGCTTCCAATTTGCAAGCACCGTACCGTCTGAGCAATTAAATGAATATGTCATTAGTTATGATTTCCACATTTGTCCACCAGGAAAAGTGCCTACTTTGATCAATCATAAAATCACACCTTTGAAAATGACGCCGGACGGGAAGCGTGTATGGTTGGTACTCTGCGTCGCTTCGTTGTCTGCAGCATCTAAAGCGGGTAATATTGAAGTTACCCGTTTGGGTGATGAGGCACTATGGACATATAAAAACCGGCAATGGACAAAAGAACGATCTATTTTGACCAAACGGGAAAAAGAAGTAATGTCCCTTTTGGTGCGAGGCAATACGACAAAAGAAATCGCTGCAAAACTGAATAGGTCGGAGGACACGATCAAACTGTACAGAAAGAAAATTTTTGCAAAATTAAACATAAGAAATAAATCCACCGCTGTGCTGGCTGCTATCAACAGAAGAATGGTCTAAATTAGTATGCAAAAGCGACCGATGTTTTTTTGATACAGCCAAGGATTCTAATGTAAAATACCTCTCCCTTAGCTGGCTTGTTTGTGGGGCTTCACTTTGTGTGTTGATGTGTTAATTATCTTTGATCGATGAAAGATAAAAATCCGGATACCATTTTACTCGGTATCCGGTGGCAAGGCAGAATAGCAGATTGGTGCAAAGCCCGCCGACAATCCACGAAGCGACAGATAACTGAGGTGGAGGAGTCGGGCTCTTTTCTGCTTTGTAGCGTGCCATTATATCCTCAAGCCATCGTTTGGGTCTCCCCCAAGAACGGAAATAGTCAATGATCCTACGTTGGACTAACCGTGCTTCAAAATTGTGATAATCGTCCGAGAGATCACTCAATTGCGGGCCATCAGGTGACACGGCCATTACCAATCCACCCCAACCAAGGTTGTAAGGGTGCAATACTGGTATTTTGCATTGCCGACAATGCGCATCGAACAGAAACGGTACATTTGACGAGAAATCAAGTGCATTAACGGCCGCGGAATGTCCTTCGAGTAATTCAACCATGTTGTCTTTATCTATGAAAGCATTCACGGCTGTGATGTTTGCGTTTGGGTTGATGCTTAGCAACCTCTCTTTCAACGCCTCGACCTTTGGTCTCCCAATGTCGCACATCCGATAATTCTGTCGGTTTAGATTCGATTCTTCCACCTTGTCTCCATCCACAATGGTAAGCGTTTCAAATCCGAATCTGAGTGCACATTCAGCAATGATGCTGCCGATACCGGCACCACCCAAAAATACTCGGAACCCACGAACTTGTTCTTGCTCTTCCGCATCTACGTAAATGCGGTTCCTGCCGTATCGTTCTTTCATTTCTTTGATTTTTACCGCAAAGATCTACAAGACCAAAGAAAATCGCATTACACAAAAGTGTATTTCTTCCCCCAAAATGCGTTTTTGACCTCACCCCTTCATCAGCCCCTGTAGCTTCGGGTCGGCTTTGATGCGGGCGATTTCGGAGTCTACGAGCGAGAGGACTTCCTGCTTGATTTGGCGATAGTTCGCGTCGATGGAGACTTTCAGCGTGTCGTTACCTGCAGCGTCGCGGAAGTCAGCGATGATAGGAATCGGGCGGTAAGACTTCATCTCAGCGGACACTTGGGCGGTATCGACCACAATCTCCGCATGGAAAATCTTCTGCTCGATGCGTTCGTCGAAGTTGTCGGAGACGGCGCCGACAAACATGCCCTGCGTCAGGTTGCTAA
>CALIBC010000022.1 GCA_938045615.1 uncultured Clostridia bacterium
TGCCATTGAATCTCCCAAGCGCCCATCGACAGGAAAAAATGCCACATCAAAGGATAATCCTGCCAAGTGTTTCATTTGTTTACGAAATGCGTTCTCCGCAAGTTTTCGATTCTCAGCTGTATCTCCTAGCCAGTCCCACCAGTTAAAATCCCCTGCATGAAATATTTTTCTGTCTGCAACCTCAACCAGAAACGAAGTTCCCTCGTCTGTAGAGGAAAATGACGTTACCTGTATAAAATCATCCTTCCACGAATCATAGACAGGCATCCATATTGTCTTATCAGGAGGCATACGACCGGCGGAGGATAACTTTTTTATATCATCGCTTAGAATATAAAATGATACTTCATTCGTAAACTGCATAATATGTGGGCTGAAGTGATCGAAATGCGAATGAGAACAAAAAAAATAAAGCCGTGCATAATCATTTTTCTTCACTGCTTCGAGAACTGTACCAGAAGGATCATCAAAGTCGTCAAAGACAAGCAAAATATCATTGACACGTACAAGAAATCCACTGTTAAGAATATAGGTTACATCAATACAAAGCTGTGACACAGCATTCACTTCCTCTCATTGCCATCATCCAAGTCGTCTGCCGCTGAAGGGTCATTTTGATTGATACGGCCAAAGCCACGTCCCATAACCTCATTCGCAGCCATTATGATAACAAATGCATGTGGGTCAACGCTGTGAACAATCATCTTCAACTTTCCCACTTGTGTTGTCCCAACCGCAACAAAAACGAGATTTCTCTCTCTGCGAGTATACGCTCCTTGCCCATGTAAAAATGTTACACCACGATGCATCTCATCAATAATACTTTCTGCAATCTCCTTGTATTTATCTGAAACAATAAGCACTGCTTTACGGTGATTGAATCCTGCAATAATCTTATCCACTACAGTTGCATTAATAAACATATATAAAAGCGTGAACATGGCGGGCGCCATACCAAAGAGAAATGCTGCAACTAACATGATAAGACAGTTCAGCGAAAAAAGCACACCACCCATATGCAGGTCATAATATTTCCGCACAATGGCCGCGAGAATATCAAATCCCCCTGTACTACCGTTCATGCGAAATACGAGACCATATCCTAAACCAGCAAATACACCACCATAGACAGTGGTGAGCATCATATCATTGACGGGAGCATATGCATTAAATGACCGCGTTAGATCTAGGAAACAAGAGAATATTGCCGTTCCAATAATAATATCAACCGTGTAACTCGGCCCCATGAGTTTCCATGCCATGAAAAGAAGCGGGATATTATAAATAAAAGTCTGAAGACCGATTGGAAGACCAAATAGATAGTAAACAATCATAGCGATGCCCGTCGCACCACCAGTGAGCAGATGTGCTGGGATTAAGAACAGATTGATTGCACTGCTCGCAATAAAACACCCAAGTGCCATCCCGGCATAACGCATGATACGATGTCCAAGAACACGCATGTGCAAATGGTGCATCATTTCCAAACTACCTCCAAAGTCAACTTTATATTTCTTACATTGACTGATATACTTCACTTTATCATATATTGAGTCCTCTTACAACATTATATCAAAGCACTTATGTTATATCAAAAGCTTAAAAATCTATAGTCATGGGTTGACAGGATAGACTGCAATCTGATATAATCCACCTTGTCGTTTGAACAGTATTCGAACAAGGGGTTATAGCTCAGTTGGTTAGAGTGTCTCGTTGACATCGAGGAGGTCACAAGTTCGAATCTTGTTAACCCCACCATTTGTTCTCTCATCCGCAGTCGTGCGGATTTTTTCATCTCAGGCTCACTTAGCTCAGTTGGTAGAGCATCTCCGTCACATGGAGGGGGTCGGGGGTTCGAATCCCTCAGTGAGCACCATCGTATATGATAACCGCCTTAAGCAGGGCGGTTTTTTGTGCACTTTTCCTTTACAGTCTGTGCTATAATAAAAGCTGTTTTAGGACACAACCATCAAGGAGGTTTCATCATGTCCATCAGAGAAATTCATCCAACAGATATTACAGACAATGTATTTCAACTCATAGGTCAAGACTGGATGCTCATCAGCGCAGAATGGAATGGAAAGGTAAATGCAATGACTGCCTCTTGGGGTGGTTTCGGTATACTTTGGGCACATCCTGTTGCCTATGTATTTATCCGTCCCTCACGCTATACAAAGGAATTCGTCGATGGAGCAGCGTATATGGCACTCTCGGTTTTTGATCGAAAACACAAACCTATGATGCAATATTTCGGAACAGTCTCTGGCCGAGATGAGGACAAAATCGCAAAGAGTGGTTTAATGATGAAACAGTACAGTTCATATACTTACTTTGAAGAAGCGCGCCTTACGTTACTAACAAAGAAACTCTATGCGCAGCCATTAGAGGAGCGTTTCTTCACCGAACGAGATACGAATGTGGTACCAATAAAGGAAAATCCTCGTATCCATTACACAGAGCATGATTACCATACCATGTACATCACAGAGATCGAGCACGTCCTCATAAAGGAGTAAGGTCATGGCGATAAGCGACAAAGAAAATGCCGCTCAGATTCTCGCAAATACATCCCTAGCGCAAGGAATGCACGAAAAAGATCTAAAGGAACTGCTTGCCTCGAGTGAAGTCGCTCTGCGCAGTTACCCAAAAGGTACAATTATATTTCATGATGGTGATATGCCTCGTTCGCTGTACATTCTGCTCGAGGGCGAAGTACACATTCTGAAAGACACATATTCCGGGCGCCAAATTTTCATCTCCGAGATCAACCATCCAGGCGACATGTTTGGTGAGATCTACGAGGTACTACGCCGTCCGTATGATATGTATGTTCGTGCTGTTACGAAGGTAAATCTCCTCGAGGTATCCAGCCATCTCTTCACATTGGATGTTGGGGATACGCCACGCCGCAGTGCGCTCATTGTACAGAGAAATCTCATGAAGATTTTTGCAGAAAAAGCATATGGGATGCACACAAAGCTCAAAATCCTTGCGAGCGGAACGCTGCGTGAAAAGATCGTTCGCTACCTCTTTCCACATGTCGATGAAACCGGGCACGTCACTCTCACAGTCAGCCGTGAGTTTATTGCTGCCTATCTGGCCGTCAGCCGCCCATCCCTCTCACGCGAGATCAGTGCCATGCAGCGTGAGGGAATCATAGAAACGACAGGACGCAGCATTCGTATCCTTGATATGGATCTTTTTGAATCATATTTGTAAAATAAAAACCACCAGTTAACCTGGTGGTTTTTATTTTTCTCTTATTTTAGTCGCGACCAAGTTTATCCCGCAGGATAACGTCGTGTGCACCTCCTTCTACAATACTTGTGGAGGACACAAGTGTCAATTTTGCCTTATCACGAAATTCGGGCAGACTAAGTGCTCCACAGTTACACATAGTAGAACGAATCTTCGAAAGAGTAGTCTGCACATTGTCCTTCAGAGGACCTGCATAGGGAACATAGGAATCAACCCCCTCCTCAAAGGATAGTTTTTTACTGCCGCCGAGATCATATCGCTGCCAGTTACGTGCACGATTTGACCCTTCGCCCCAGTACTCCTTATAGTAAGTGCCATTGACCATAACGCGATCTGTTGGACTCTCATCAAAGCGCGAAAAATAACGCCCCAGCATAAGAAAATCTGCCCCCATTGCAAGAGCTAATGTCATATGATAATCATAAACAATACCGCCGTCCGAACAGACGGGAATATAAACTCCAGTTTCCTTAAAATATTTATCACGTTCTGCACAAACATCAATCAATGCTGTAGCTTGTCCACGACCAATCCCCTTCGTCTCTCGAGTAATACAAATGGAACCACCGCCTATGCCAACCTTAATGAAATCTGCCCCTGCATTCGCAAGAAAGCGAAACCCTTCTCCGTCAACAATATTACCTGCACCGACTTTGACACTGTCACCATACTGTTCTCTGATATGCTGAATAGTTATTCTCTGCCACTCAGAAAACCCCTCGGATGAATCAATACAAAGCACATCTACTCCCGCAGCAATGAGAGCAGGAACACGCTCTGCATAATCACGTGTATTGATACCAGCACCAACAATATAGCTCTTGTTGCTATCTGTAAGTTCCAATTCGTTCTCTTTATTATCCGTGTAATCCTTACGAAAAACCATATAACGCAAACGTTGATTCTTATCAATCAATGGAAGCATATTTAATTTTCGCTCCCAAATAATATCATTAGCATGTGTAAGTGTAGTAGAATCCGCATCTGCCCAGATAAGTTTTTCAAATGGAGTCATGAATGTAGCGACCTTTGTGTCAAGTGACATACGTGAAATACGATAGTCACGACTTGTCACAATACCGACCAATTTCCCATTAGCACAGCCATCATCTGTAACTGCCATCGTAGAATGCCCTGTTTTTGCAAGAAGTTCCAATACTTCACCAAGAGTTGTATCAGGACTAATGTTCGAGTCGCTGCTGACAAATCCAGACTTATAGGTTTTCACGCGGGAAACCATAGCTGCTTCATCTTCAATGGATTGTGAGCCATAAATAAAAGAAATGCCGCCTTCTTTTGCAAGAGCAATGGCCATTGTATCATTCGATACGGCCTGCATGATCGCAGAGGTAAGTGGAATATTCATTGAAAGCGCAGGTTTCTCATCACGATGAAACTTGACGAGAGGAGTAGACAAAGAAACGTTTGCCGGAAAGCACTCGGCCGAAGAATATCCAGGAATAAGCAGATATTCTCCAAAAGTATGTGATGGTTCACTATAATAATGCGCCAACTGTAACCATTCCTTTCTATGTCTGCAATAAAATTTTTGCTGTACAATATACACTTTTCTAATATAGCTGTCAATATATACAAAAATAATAACACATATAATTCATAAAAAAATTCCCAAGAGCCATTGTTTTACTCTTAGGAATTTTCTGCACATAAACCCTCTTTTATGGTGCCGAAGGCCGGGGTCGAACCGGCACGTTGCTAACAACGGCAGATTTTGAGTCTGCTGCGTCTGCCAATTCCGCCACTTCGGCTTAATCGCTCGTATCATATCACAAAACAGGTTCTTTGTCAATGGACAGTAACGAACATACCCATATAGTATTGTAGGATTAAAAATAGATATGTTACACAAGTAAATAAAAGAGAAAGCTAAATTGTGTTATTATTTTTGTATATATTGACA
>CALIBC010000023.1 GCA_938045615.1 uncultured Clostridia bacterium
TACAAGCGGATGAAAAGTGAGGTCGAAATCAGAAACGGAAATGGAAAGATAGATAAAAGTGAGTGTAAAATAAGCACCGCAGGTAAGTCAGACAGACATATTGCTCTCCATGCGTATGTACGTATTGTTGTATATACGTCAATATGTATATACGGTAAAAGTATATAAGAATGATATAGGAATAATAAGATAAGATGAGCAGCACCCATAGACTCATCTTAATTTACTTGTTTTAGCAAAAATCGGGATAGTTCATAATTTTAAAGTCCCGAATTTTAACACAAAAAGGCCGTAAAACAGCCTAAAACATTTTGGAAATGTTAATATAAGACTTTCTTTTTTTTAAGGCTACCATTTTGATTTTAAGTCATTTATTTTGTAGCCAATAAATTAAAGAATATGGGATCATTCGGTATATACGCAATCGTAGTGACATTCGTCTTTGTTATCTATTATGTAGTTATGATCTGCATGGATTTGTTCGGGCCGAAAGGTGAGAAGAAAGAAAGTGTAGAAGTCATTCACGCCGGCACACCTGTCGACAACGCGGATGGCACACCTGCCGTTTCACCTGTCAGAATCAGTGAGACCGGTGAAGGAAAGTATCAAATAGAACGTCCCGGTGAAGAAGAACCGGAAAAATACGGGCATGAGACAGAAGAAGCGTCTTCCAATAAGAAAGGGGACGGTATGGAGACTTCTCAACTTGATAAGAAGCCTCTTACAGCTGAAGATATTGCAGCGTCCGATATCGAAGAATTGGCCATGCAGGCAAAAGCCAAGGCCGACTCGATAAGACAAAATTTCAATAATATTTCTCCGGACATTCAGGGAGCTGTGTATGTAGACGAGTTCGTTGAAGATTATGTTGCCGCCTATTTGAAAGGCAAGAGTGAAGATGAGCAGGCAGAACAATTAAGTTTCTAAGTTATGAAGACATTCAAGTATAAAACATATTTGCTGTTATCGGTATTACTGTTGTTCACACAGCCAGTCATGGCCACCTGTGGTACGACGGATTACAGCGGCAATTCAGGCCGGTTATATAATATGGTGGTATTTATCTTGACATGCTGTACAGCCGTATTGTATCTGCTTTATGCCATAGCAGCCATTTTATCCATATACAGCGCGACGAGCATCTATATCAAGATGCAGGCAGGAGAAGAAGGATTTACAAAGAGCATCATCATTTTGGTCGGCAGCTGCCTTTTCCTGCTTGGAGCCACCATCGTCCTCCCCGCTTTCTTCGGTTTCCAGTTCGGCGTGACCGACAGGCTTTGGTAATTATTTTATTACATATTATTTATTCATTAATTATTTAAAATTTCAAAGACAATGAATCAGACTTTGTCAGTAATGGTAAGCGGAGCCAAGAGCTTTTGTGTCTCCGCAGGTAAGAAAATCAAGGGAGTAGTGATGGACCCCCGCTTTGTAGCTGTTATGCTGTTGCTGGTCGTTTGCACGGTAGCAGCGGATGCACAGAGCATGGATTCCGGAGTACAGGCAATCACCAAATCAACCGACGCCCTGAAAAAGTACATCCCTGTCGTAACGAAGCTATGTTATGTTTTGGCAGGTATCGTCGCCATTCTCGGTGCCATCTCCGTTTACATCAAGATGAACAACGAGGAGCAGGATGTCAAGAAGAGCATCATGATGATTGTCGGTGCCTGCATCTTCCTCGTGGCGGCAGCCCAGGCATTGCCACTGTTCTTCGGACTCTAAGACGAAGAATATGGCAACAGTCAAAAGCGACTATCCCGATTACCCGGTATTCAAGGGGCTTCAAAAGCCTCTTGAATTTCTGGGCCTTCGAGGAAGATACATTGTGTGGGCCGCTGTCACCGTTGGCGGAGGCCTGTTGTCATTCTTGATTGGCTATGTGATTTTCGGCTTTCTTATAGCACTGGCGTTGCTGACAATTTTTCTGTCAATAGGAGGAGTCTCCATTTTCGTCAAGCAACATAAAGGTCTCCATTCCAAGAAATCCCCGAAAGGTATCTACATTTTCAGCCATTCAAGACATTATTAGAATATTCATATTGATTGTAAGCAAAACAAATTCATGATAACCCTAATCGTCATATTGGTCTTTGCCTCCATCTTGTTGGGAATGTACATTTCCATCAAAGCCTTCGGTACAGGCAGCAAACGCGCCAAGGTATTTGAGGACATCTACTTCAGCTTTGAGGATGTCAATGAGATCGGTGTGGTCTACACAAAGAAAGGCGATTATTCAGCCATCCTTAAGATGGACAATCCCGTCAGGAAGTACTCTGCCGATACGGACGGTTATTACGAGTTCACTTCCCTTTTGGCATCCGTCCTACAAGTGTTAGGTGAAGGATATGCCATCCACAAACAAGACATCTTCGTCCGTAAGAACTTCAATATGTCGAGCATTGCAGGAAAGTGCACCGATGTGAGAAAGCGTTTTCTTTCCGATGCCTATTTCAAGTTCTTCAACGGCCGTCCCTATATAGATTCTGAAACCTATCTCACCATCTCCCAACGCGGTCGAAATGGCGGTTTGAAGGCATACGATGCCGACAAGTGGCGCGATTTCCAAGTCAAGATACAGAAGGTCCATGACCGTCTGAAGAGTGAGGACATCAACTGTCGCTTCCTTACGGGAGACGAATGTAAAGAATATACCGAGCGTTTCTTTGCAGTTGATTTCAATAATGAGGTCGTTTCCATGAATGATTTCAAGGTGGAGTCCGAGAAAATCGGTATGGGCGATGACCAGTTGAAAATCTACAGCCTCTTGGATGTAGATGATCCCGGTCTTCCCGGCACCCTTCGCCCTTATGCCGACATCAATGTCAACAACTCCGTCATGCCGCAGGATCTGCTTTCCGACCTTAGCACACTCCCTGATGTAGACACGCTTATTTACAATCAGGTCATCTTTCTTCCCAATCAGAAGCGGGAGATTTTAAAGTTGGAGAAAAAGAAGAACCGTCACGCTTCCATTCCCAATCCGAACAATCAGATTGCCGTTGAAGACATCAATAATGTCCTTAATGAAGTAGCTCGTGACGGAAAACAATTCGTCTATGCCCATTACAACCTCATTGTAAAGACATCGGCAGAAAGAAACTTGCAAAAGATCACCAACTGTTTGGAGAACCTTTTGGCAAGATACAGCATGCACCTGTCAAAGCGTGCCTATAACCAATTGGAGTTGTTCGTTGCCAGCTTTCCCGGCAACTGCTATGAACTCAATGCCGACTACGACCGTTTCCTGACACTTTCCGACCCTGCACTCTGCCTCATGTATAAGGAGCGTCAACAGAAAGGGGATGACACGAACCTGAAATGTTACTACACAGACAGGCAGGGCGTACCGATGGCAGTTGACGTGTCAGGCAAGGAAGGAAAGATTAGGTATACCGACAACTCCAATTTCTTTGTCCTTGGCCCTTCCGGCAGTGGTAAGAGCTTTTTCATGAATACTGTCATGCGGCAGTACTACGAGCAGGATACCGATATTGTCATTGTAGATACCGGCGACAGCTACGAAGGTCTTTGCAGCTATTTCGAGGGCATATACATCACCTATTCAAAGGAACATCCCATCTCGATGAACCCTTTCAAGATAGAGAAAGCGGAATATGAGCAGAACTTCCAAGCGAAGAAAGATTTCCTAAGGAATATAATCTTCCTTATCTTCAAAGGGAACGGCGAACCCACGAAGCTCGAAGAGACCATCATCAACCAAACCCTCATAGAATACTTCGAAGAGTATTTCAATCCATTTGAAGGCTTTACCGAAGAGCAGCGTGAAAACATGCGCCATGTCATGGAACTTGAAGATAAACGTACCGGCAAGTATGAGGAATACGAAGAGGAGCTGGAAAAGCGTTACGGAGTATCTGATGATATTGACGATATAGAAGAAGATGATGATGACGATGAGAGGAAGAAACAGCGCGACCTCCGTCTCCGTGACAAGCTGCAAGCCGTCATCGACGATGACGCCGCTACTGAAGGAGAAAAAGACAATGCGAAGAGCCAGCTGCTTCGTCGCCTTACCCCTGAACTCATAGAGAGCAAGTATCTACAGCGTATCAATAAGAAGATTGACAAGATAGAACGTCAGCGCAAGAAGATGAGAGTTAAGGAACTCAACTTCAACACTTATTATGAGTTCGCCATTGAGCGTATTCCGCAAATCATGAAGCAAGATCAGGTTAAATTCGCCATCAACGAGTTTGCCACGATCCTAAAGCCATTCTATAAGGGTGGAGAGATGGAATACACGCTCAACAACGAAATGGATTCCTCCCTGTTCAATGAGAAGTTCATCGTGTTCGAAATTGACAAAATAAAAGAGAATCCCGTCCTTTTCCCTATTGTCGTGTTGATCATCATGGATGTCTTCACACAGAAGATGCTCTTAAAGGAAGGCCGGAAATGCCTGGTCATAGAAGAAGCATGGAAAGCCATTGCCACCCCTGTCATGGCCACCTATATACAGTATCTATACAAGACAGCCCGTAAACACTGGGCCATGGTCGGCGTGGTAACGCAAGAGATACAGGACGTTACCGAGTCCAAGATTGTTAAGGAAGCCATCATCAACAACTCCGGCGTGTTCATGCTACTTGACCAGAGCAAATTCAAGGATAAGTTCGACAACATCAAGAAGACCTTGGCTCTGACCGACATCGACTGCAAGAAAATTTTCACCATCAATCGGCTGGAGAACAAGGAAGGTCGTTCCCCATTCAAGGAAGTGTTCATCAAACGTGGTCAGGAGGGCGATGTATATGGCATTGAAGAGCCGCCGGAGTGTTACATGAGCTACACGACGGAGAAGGTAGAGAAACTTGCCCTGAAGCTCTACAAGAAAATTCTCCAATGTGACCACCAACATGCCATTGAAGCCTTCGTGCGTGATTGGAAACGCTCCAGAATCAAGAGTTCCTTGGAATTTGCACGGAAAGTACTGAAAGAAAGAAAAGTGTTAGACAATTAAACTCATCAATAACATGCGTCGTTTCATCGCTATCATCCTTTTGATCCTCCCGGTGACATCCATGTCAGCGCAGTCGTATCATGCCATCAACATTGATGCAAAGACCGTGGCAGCCATGACCGCCGCATATGCGATAGAGGAAGAGACGGAACGGAAGACAGCCTCTGATGTAGACTCCATCTTAGGACACTACACCAAGGCCAGCCTTTCCACAGCCGGCATCTACCTGTCAAAGTTGAAAGACAGGAATGCCATGCGCGAAGTCGGAGTTTTCGGCAGCGATGAGAACTACTATTACCAACGCATCCTCTATTTGGTGAAGGACGGCATCATGCCCAAGCTCATTGTCGTTGCAGCCAAGATGGTCAAACAACCCGACAATGCCCTCTATTGGGGGCCATACCTGTTCAAGACCACCAAGAATGTCGAGCAGCTCTGCAAGCAGTTCGAACTTGTCGTTACTAATGGAAAATTGTCGTTCAAGGACGTAACGTTCTTGGTTATCAACGAGAAACTGCAAAAAGTCTTTGACTTAGCCCAGCTTGGCAATGTCGACTGGAAAGAACTCTTGGAGAAAGTCGGAGATTTCAACATCAAAGCAGCCAAGGAGGACCTCAAGAACGACATCGGCAAACTCGGAGGTGTACTTGCCACCGCAGGAAAAGGTGTTGTGGACAGCAATATGAGGGACTTTTCCGCCATTGGCAGGATCTTCAAATCCAAGCCAAGTGAGATTTACCAATTATATAAGACTTTTCGGAGCAAATATGAAAACATCCGCAATGCCGGAAATGTCAAGGCCATTTTGATGGGTGTCATCGGTTCGAATAGTGCAGATGCCGTTTCACGCCTGTTCCAAGTAGACAATTACAGCATCACGGGTTATGTGAGCAACTACATCAAGGAGTTGCAAGGCCAGCACTACAAGCAACGTTGGTACATCTATTCTGAAGACAAGGGGCACAAGGTACTTGCCACCTATCAGCCCTCCCATCCTTCGAACACGAACAACAGCGACCATTGGGACAAATGGCTCTTTAAGGAGAATTACATGGAATCCCACACGCCCGACTACCCCCAGCTCAGCACTTCGGAATACAATCAGCTGAAAGTGGCCGCAGAAACAGCCACGGACTGGAACTCCACGCGAAAGGCCGAGTTTGAACGAAGCAATTCCGGTCACACGATAGCCCTCAAATACGAAACCGCCTCCTACACTTACACCCATGATAAGGGGGGAGGTCTTTTCAAACGCTCGAAACATTGGCGTGGCAAACACTGGACGGTTTACATGACAGTGACCGATTCTTGGAACATCAGGCGCGAGGTGCATGAGGAAAGTTTCGATTCAGAGTCCATGGACGAGGAGACTTTCAAGAAGCGCATGGAGAGCCAGCTGAAATACTGGAACAGCTTGGAAAGCGACAAGCCCGCCTCACAACGTGTCACATATAAGTTGGGTAACGACGCTCGCAAGTATTACACCATCTCGGATGAGAACAAAATGAAAGGCTGCAATTCTGTCGTTTTCCTGGCCAAGTGCGATGATGGCGCCACCCTTGCGGAGGGGTCGTTCAATTGGAAAGAGAATGGAAATCAGGGAAATCACCTTGAAGACCCCAAATCGAAGAATTTCGCTTTGGACAAGACACAGGTGAGCACGAATGGGGCCAACGAGCTGCAGCAGAAAAAGAAAGGTTGTCAGGACGAGATTAAGAGCCTTGAAAATCAGATTCGCTCCATGGACAAACAGATGAGTTCGCTGATCTCCCAAATGAACCAAGCCAAGATGGCCCACGATAACAACAAGGTTGCCGCGCTCCGTGCACAATATGACACCGTCAGCAACAACCAAGCTGCATTGAAACGTCAGCTTTCGCAGGTTCAATCCAACTTGGCACAGATAGACAACGCCATTGCGGAATACTACAAAGATCTTAATGAGGACAATGGCAGTCCTTACCGAATCAATTCCAATATGAGAGAGTTGGAGAGTCTGTTCCAACTTTCCTGGCGAGATGCCGGAGAATGGGTTAACGGCGATGGGCAATACACTTTTGTCCGTCATGCCTATTGCGCACAGGTAAAGAGCCAGGTGACTTACACGGCAACCTTGAAGATCCAATCGAAGCCCAAGCATTTTCTCGGTATCCGCATCCATCGTGCCATATTGAGTGTCGATTACAAGCTCTCTGCCGCCTATTCAGCAGAGAATGTCATAGAGACGATGAATCTCGATATGAGTCTGTCTGAAAAAGAGCGTGCTGCGAAAGTCAACGAGCGTCAGAAACGGTTGATGGAAGACATGCCGGACTGTTCCATCACGGTGAGATACAACTATGCCAAGAATATGCCTAATGAGGAAGGTTCAGATGCCATCCATCTGCTTTGGGCAAGCGACCGGTTAGATGTGGCAAGGGATGTGGAATATCAACTTAGCGTCATCTATTCACAGTTGGTTCTTTTGGAGAAGGTTATGAATGACCGGCAGACGATCAAGGATTTCCTGACTAACCAACTGTTGAATCCCATTACGAGAAAGTCCCGTGGCACAATAGCCGAATATGCCTTAGGGCGATGGACAGATGCAAGCGACAAAGCCAAGAAGGTTTCTTCAAGCCCCACTTCACAAAAGGCAAAGCCATAGGCAGCAATTAAGGCATTAACATAGAAAACAGCAGACATGAACAAATGGATATACATATCGTTGATGAGCCTATGCCTTCTCTTCGTTCCAAGAGAAACCAAGGCAATAGACATTCCTACTGACCCTGTCTCTTTGGAGGCCATGATCAGTAATCACAAGACTGTTAAGGCCATGTTAGAGCTACGTGCTCTCGCAGAGGAAGGTGTGCGTGCCTATCATAAGAAGAGTATGAAGACAATGGAAGACTATACTTCGGTTAACAAGAAGTTGGACAGATATAGGAAGTGTTTCGACATCATCGACCTCATTCTGAACGGTACTGCAACAGGCTTTCATGCTTACAACAGCTTTGGCAACTGCAAAAGAAATCTTTCCGCCTATTACAAACTCTTGGATACATATAGGAAGGAAATACTCCTGCATGGGGCTGTCTGGTCAAGCGACACCATCATTATTAATGCCAGCCAGCGAGCCGTCGAAGGAGTCTACAAAGGCGTTTCGCAGTTAAGGAAATCTTACATCGAACTGTCCGAGCTTGTGTCGGGTGTGAGGAACTGTACCACGTCAGACTTGATGATCATTTTAGGTGACATCAACAGTTCCATTGACGAGATAGACGGCAGCATCAGGCATTCCTACATGGAATTATGGGCATATATGACCGTGAGGATGGGATTTTGGAAGAAAGAGTTCTTTATGGCAAGAACTGTCAAGGAAATTGCCACTGATGCTTTGGGACGATGGCTTGGCAACTCCGTCCAGGCATTTCAATGTTTGGAGCAGCACAGGTCATTCCAGCACGCCCCATTGGGTGGTGGCGGTATCATAGGAGGAAGACGCCATGACTAAATTCAAAAGAATACATATCCTGCTTAGGAACAGGATTACGCTCTTAATAGGACTGCAGGCAACAGTTCTTCCGGCTTTCAGCCAAGGTTATGTGCAAGTCACGAAAAACCATGAGGAGTACATCATGCAGCAGTTCACCACAATGGAAACCGGTGCAGGATCCTTGACCCCACGCTATTATTACAACGCATTCCACAAGAAATATCAAAGGACGGCCAATGCAGAGAACAAGCAGATTTTCCGTCTTCACATGAAAGCCCGTGTGGCAAACGAAAAGGTCTATTCAGACAGCATCAAGGCCTTGACCTCCCGTCGTGCCAAGGTGGAAGCACAGAATATCGTTGACCGCAGCCCCATGACCGATATGGCATGGACGGTCGAGAAAGGCAAGATAGAGGGCAAGTTGGATATCTTTCAGAAGAACATCAATAAAATCATGCCCTACGGTGGAACGGCAGAAGACTATCGCCAGTGGAAGAACATCTATAACTGCCTTCAAACCGCCATCAAGATTACCCGTGAGTCCTATCAGGACTTAGGGCGCAGGAAAAAGGAGTACATGGCCATCTATAGGGATGTGGTTAGGCGTAATTACCAACTTACCAAGCAGCTGCTCGCTTGGAACAGCGTAAAATCCGCAAAGGAGATGCAGAAGAACAGCAAGTCTCCCCAGCGACTTTCACCCATCAACACGGTAGCTTTCGATGCGCTGAACCGTTGGAAAGTGGCGATGGCCGTAGATGGTTTTTCCAGCAAGAACTATAAAAAGTAGAAGATAATAAAGTAAGAAACAAAATATAAGCTAACAAGTAAGAAAATCAATTATGGCATTCAGTTCATTATTTTTAGCCGCACAGGGAGGACTTCAAGGGCTGTCGAGTACGATCTCCGACTTATCCCAAACCATAGGAGTAGACCTGTTCGAAGAAGACATCGACAATGTTGTCTTCCAAACCAACGAGTTTTTATGTAATCCCGACTTCATCGGCACACAGGGGCCGTTTTGGTGGATACTCCAAATGAGCATGGCATTGGGTGCCTTGTTCTCCATCATTGTAGGAGCCAGTATGGCTTACAAGATGATGGTCAAGGGAGAGCCGGTCGATGTATTCAAGATACTCAAAGTAATGGGTATCGCGCTCATTATGATTTTTTGGTATCCGCCCAGCATGACCGGTATGGGCAGTGGCAATGGCAGCATCTTGGATGCCCTGGCCTATATTCCTAACTGTATAGGAAGCTACACTCACGACCTCTATGAAGCAGAAGCCGTACAGGTCAGTGAAAAATACAACGAATTGATGCCGTTGTTGCAGAAACGTGATACGATGTATCAAAAAGCAGCAGAAGTGGAAGCTGCATCAGAAGGATTGCAAAATGATGCAAGTATCGATGCGTTAACAAAATATACTTCTGGTAGCGAGGCCGTTGAAGGTGTCAAGGCCGCTGCAAGGGCAAAAAAGTCATCAGTCTTTGCCGGGCTCATCATTGGCTTTGATAAGATAGTAATGTTTCTTGCCCTGGTACTGTACCGGGTCGGCTGGTGGGCCACCATATTCTGTCAGCAGATACTGTTGGGCATGCTGACCATCTTCGGCCCTATCCAATGGGCATTCTCCGTCCTTCCAAAATGGGAGGGAGCATGGGCCAAATGGCTCATCCGTTACCTGACAGTACACTTCTATGGAGCCATGCTCTATTTTGTGGGTTTCTATGTGCTGCTGCTGTTTGACATTGTTATCAGTGTTCAGGTAGAAAATCTTACCGCCATTACATCATCTACTGGTACAATTAACGGCTATATACAAAATGCTTTCATGACTTGTGGCTATCTCCTTGCAGCTTCCGTGGTTGCTTTGAGATGCCTGAACTTGGTTCCAGACCTTGCCGCATGGATGATCCCTGAAGGCGACACCGCCTTCTCTACCCGCAACTTTGGTGAAGGAGTGGCATCCTCCGTCAAGTCAAGTGCCATGTCCGTTATGCCCCGAATACATTAAAATGACAATGCTATGGCTGTATTAAAGAAATTAGAAAACAAGATAAAGTTGGTGCTGATTATTACCAGCCTGTTTTTGACAGGTTGTGTAGTTATCAGCCTTGGGAGTCTTTTTGTTGCCAGAGGCATGGTCGCTGATGCCCATAAGAAGATTTATGTCCTTGATGGCACTGTACCTATTCTCGTCAAGCAGACTACGATGGACGAGACTTTTGAAGTGGAAGCAAAGAGCCATGTGGAAATGTTCCATAATCTCTTCTTTACATTGGCTCCCGATGACAAGTATATTGATTATACCATCAAGAAAGCCATGTACCTTATAGACGAGTCCGGTCTTGCGCAGTACAATGCCTTGAAGGAAAAAGGCTTTTATAACAATATCATCGGAACGAGTACGATATGTAGCATTTTCTGTGACTCCATCAAGTTAGACAAACAGAAGATGGCCTTTACCTACTATGGCCGCCAGCGCATTGAGCGTCGTACAAGTATTTTGATGCGTCAGCTCGTCACTGCCGGAAGCCTAAGGAGGGTGCCGCGCACCGAGAACAATCCTCACGGCTTTATCATCTTTGGCTGGAGAACTCTTGTCAATAAGGATCTCTCCGAAAGTCAGAAAACCAATTTCTAACATTAAAGATTGAACATTTATGGGACTGAAGAAAATCATTATGGGCGAACCTATGCCCGACAAGAACGATCCTAAATATAAAGAGCGTTACGAAAGAGAAGTGGAAGCCGGCAAGCAGTTTGCCGACAAGAGCGGTTTGAGTTGGCTGGCCATGAAGATACAGACGGTGGCCAACCGCCATCGTGTAGGTTTCCTCGTTACCGTCTTCGGCATCGTGATAGGCTGTTTTGCCATTAACATCATTAATATGGTACGTAGCTACAATGCTTCCAAAACACACCGTTCTACCGCCGTAGAACAAGTGGATTCAGCATTACACCAAAGACGCATAATAAACAGGCACTAAAATGGATGTAAAGAAAATCAATTTTAAAGACCGAAAGTATGTTTTTCCGGCTATCCTATACCCATTGGTTTTATTCGTGGGATATTTCATCATCGATGCCGTACATACCGACGTGTCCGACAACGACCCGCGTTTGGCTACAACAGATTATTTGAACTCTGATCTTCCCGCTGCCAATACTGACAGTGTATTGGGTGGCAAGTTGGACAATGCCGAGCGTGAGTACGGACAAATCAATGACCTTTCCGGTGTCGAGAATGTTGAGAATGACCGGGACTCGGTTAACAAGAAGGAGGATTACAGTTCACAATACAGTGACAGGGAGGCTGAAATGGTGCGACGGCAGCAAGAACAGCAGCAGGCACAGCGGGAAGAACAGCGCAAAATCCAAGAGATGCAAGACCGCGTCCGTCGGGGGAGAAGTCATTCTCACGGCTCTTCTTCCGGTGACAACTTTGTGGCTCCGGTCAGCGATTCCGAAATAGCCCGGCTTGACCGCAGGAGACGGCAACGTGAAATGGAGAATATGAACGACGATCTTAATGGCGTCGCTTTCGGTTCCCCGTCACGTCGTGGCAGATATGGCAATGAAGACGGTTATGGCGGTGATGACGAATATGGTCTACCCATAGCCGGTTCGCATAACGGTGGGAACAACCTGTCTTATGGCAACAACGGATCTTCGGTGTCTTCCGGAACGGACAACAATGCCCGTGAGGCAGGAGAACAGCCGGAGGGAGTACCGGAAAAGGTTGTCAAGAAAGTTAAGACCCCTTCCGACTATTTCAATACCATTTCCTCTTCTTCAACAGAAGAGTCCAAGCTCATCAAAGCTATCATCGACGAGGATGTGAAAGCACAGGAGGGAAGCCGTGTGCGCCTTCGCTTGTTGGATGATGTGGAAATTGGCGATATGACCGTCAAGAAAGGGACTTATCTCTATGCCCAGATGTCAGGTTTCGGGCATCAGCGAGTAAAAGGAACCATACAAAGCATCTTCAGCAAAGAAGAGATTATCCGCGTCAGCCTTTCCATCTATGACACGGACGGTCAGGAAGGTCTTTATGTTCCATTGTCCTCCTTTAAAGAGACCGGCAAGGAAATTCTTGGTTCTGCTACGCAGGGCGGAACGAACATCGTAGACAACACCGCCTCTTCAACAGGAGTCAAGGGTTGGGCCAGCCAAGCTGTACAGAATGCCTCGCAGCAGGTGATGAATGCCGTAGGCAAAGTCATCCGCAGGAACAGGGTGAAGCTGAAGTATGGCACGCTCGTTTATCTGATAGACGGAAGCCAGCAAGAGAAGCGACAAAGAAAGTAAAACGCTAACAAGAAAGATAAAAGACATGAAAATTTTTAAGAAGAAAATCACTGCCGTCTTGGTCATGTGTACCACCATTTTAATGGGAACACATGCCCAGAAGACCTATTCGGACATGGAGGTGCTGACCGTAAATGAGAACGTATCTACCATTGTCACAGCTTCCGAGCCTATCCGTTTGGTGGACATTTCCACCGATTCCGTGGCAGGTGACAAGCCGTTGGACAATGTAATCCGTATAAAGCCCAAGAGCGGCAATCACAATGACGGTGATGTGCTGGGTATCGTCACGATCATCACCGAGCGTTACAGGGTTCAATATGCGCTCATCTATACGCACCGCCTTCAGGAAGCCGTTTCTGATAAGGAAGTGGAACTTGTGGAACGCAATGCCTTTCATAATCCTGAAATCAGCATGTCAACAACGGACATGGCTTCCTATTGTATGAAAGTGTGGAACTCTCCGGCCAAATACCGCAGCACGTTCACAAAAAAGGATAAAATGACCATGCGTTTGAACAATATCTATGTGGTCGGCGAGTATTTCTTCATCGATTTTTCCGTGGAGAACAAGACTAACCTGCCGTTCGACATTGATGAATTACGTGTGAAGCTCCAAGACAAAAAGCAGGAGAAGTCCACCAATGTCCAGGTTATCGAGTTGAAACCGGCATTTATTCTTGACCGTTCTGTAAAGTTCAGGAATGGTTATCGTAATGTGATCGTCCTGAAGAAGATGACATTCCCAAATGACAAGGTGCTTACCTTGGAGTTGTCAGAGAAGCAGATCAGCGGTCGTACCATCTCGCTGAACTTGGACTATGAGGATGTACTTAGTGCCGATTCATTCGATACGCTACTTTTGAAAGAACAATAAGAAAGGAGACATCATGAGAATCTACAAAGGTAATCATCCTTATCCCTTTGCGAGGGTTGTGACAATTTGCCTGACCTGCCTGTTTGCAATGTCTGTCATGGGTCAAGGGCACGGCAACCATCTGATGGTAGGCGTGGGCGCTTCTTATCCGAAAGGTTTTGAAGCGACACTGGCCTATGAGCATGAGATGAATTATCACAATGCGATGGAGTATTTTGCAAACTACTACATTCAGTATGAGACCGACCCAGAAGCAGGTTATGTCACCAAGAAATCTTTTTGGCACAGTTACAACATTTGGAATGTCGGTCTTGCCTATAAGCCCTGCGTGACACGTGGCCGCAACCATCATGGCAACATTAGAATCGGTGTGAGTGGCGGCAGTGACTTACACAAGTTTGTCGGTGTTGGGTCGCTTGGCTACGAACACACTTTCAATCTCTATAATGGCTGGAGTGTTTTCTTTCAGGTAAAGGAAGATGTGACGATGCGAGGCAAGGATTTATTCCGTACCGGTGGAGCCATCGGTGTTAAGATTCCCCTATAAACTAAGAATGATATGAACATATACAAAATGCTTATGGCGATTATACGTGTGATAAGACTTTCTCGCAGGATCATGCGTGTCTCTTATAGAATACACCACCAGTCTTCACGTAAGAGATTCCGTCACAAAAATAGAGCGGTATGGGGACTTTCCGCATTGGTCGTTCTCATGATTTTTAGTTCATGTGATGATTATCAGCCTGCCGACAATGCAATCCATGTAGGGTATATCTTATGTGAGAACCATAGTTGCATGGATCCGGAGACCTACTTTGCCCAAACTACCCATAAGGCCGTGGGAGTTGTTTTTGCAGAACAGACGGAAGACCATCCGCTCATGGCAGTCATGCTGAAAGAACTCAATGAAGTCTTTTGTGATTCTGTTGGCCTTTCCAACGGAACGAGCGGCAACCTGACCGCTTTTGACGGCTCTGCCAATACACGAGCCATGCAGAAGAGTTATAATGCCGGGACAAAGAAAGGCAGTCCGCTGGCCATGAAGCTCTTTACTTTCCATGAAGGTGGTAAGAGTGACTTCTTACCCAGCGTTGCGGAGCAGCGTCTACTGAATGTCTCTGCCAGAAGCATCAATCCCATCATAGAAAGATTAGGTGGCACGCCGATGGCTTTAGATGGAGACTGTTGGTATTGGACTTCCACTGAAGTAAGCGAAAATAGCGGTTTACAGGCATGGCTTTGCTCCTCTGCCAACGGTGGTATCATAGAGACCCCGAAGACGGAAAGCCATAAGGCACGTGCAATCGTTCAAATAAAATATTCTAACTAAAAATAAAGAAGATTATGGGCTGGATGAAAGAACTGGGTAAAGCAGCCGCCAAAGTCGCAGAAAAGCCGCTTGCCAAGGTAGGAGTTAAGTTTGCAGAGAAATCTGCGGAAAGTGCGGAGAAATCTGTCGGTAGGGCTTTGGCCAATGCTGCAATGAAAGAAGGACGTTATGCCAGCAAGGGCAACTATACCAAGTGGATAGAGTCCATGGGAGGCAAGGTTTCCAAGGTGGAGTCAGGTTTCAAGAGTTGGGAAAAGAGCCTGCCTAAATTCAAGACCGGCTTCAAATCGGCTGAACATATCGGAGTCAAAACCGCCCAAAAGGCAGAACGGATTTTGGTTGATGGTACCAAGGCAACCGGACAGGGTGTTGTCCATTCTACAAAAGCAGCTGAAAAGATTGCTGAAGAGACCGCGAAAAAGGCAGCCCTTATCAATAAGGAGACACTTAAGAATGCGGCAAAGATTGGTTGGCACGAAGGTGGAAAAGTAATCAACAAGACAGCCGGATGGGCTGGTCAATATGCAAAATATTCGGCAAACCATCCAGTGGCAAGCCTTATTCTTTCTTCCATTGCCTACCGCCAGCTGACAGGGCGCACCCTGCTACCGGACATGATGAAGTCCTTAGGCGGTGAGGATGCTGCCAAAAAAGGCCTTGTCGGTGTTCTTGGAGAAACGACATTGGGCAAGAAAGTGGACGGTCGAGGAAACGAGGTCGGCATGGTCGCAAATCTGACGGATGTCCTTTTCGGTGACGGCACTTATGGGAAGGTCAGTTCCGGTGTCGGTTCCGTTGCAGGTGAAGCTGCCGGATTATATCAAGGCGTTAAAGGTGGCGTTTCCTCTGTCTTGGGTGAAGGGGCTAATCTCTACGAGACAGGAAAAGAGCAGATTGGTCAGTATTTTTCGGGTAATGGTATGGTATCTAACGGCAACGGAGGTTACTATGATCCCACGACTCCCCAATATCCGTCGACTGCCCAGATGATGGGTTCGGGTATGACACAAGGCGTTCCGCAACAAGGAGGACTTACCGGTACGATGGTGAACGGCGTACATTCCATTGCCAATGAACTTACGGGAGGCAATGTCTCAAAGATGAATTTAGCATCCCTGGCACTTTCCTCTTACATGATGTTCGGGCCTTTTGGTTGGCTTGGCAAGATGGCCAGTCTGATGTTGGGCGGTATGACCATGCGCAACATCAACCATCGACAATCGGAGAGTCAGCCTATGCAGCAGATGCAACGTTATGCTGCCGCACCAGCTGTATCAGCAGGACAGCCTGTATCACAGGTAGATTTTCCAGTATCGGAAGAGCCGGTGGTGCGACGCTCCCGTGGAATATGAAGTTAAGAATCAACAAGCTAACAAGTATAATATATGGACGCAACAGATTATAAGGACATGCTCCTGGAGTCCGCAAGCGGCTTCATGATGCCTTTTGCTTTAGACGAAAAAGAAGAGCTGAATGTCATCCTCCCTTTCGGTGAACAGACCCATCCCAAGACAGGAGAGAAGTTTCAGCACCAAGGTGTTGATTATGCCGTCAAGGACAAACCCTTGTATGCCATCGCAAGCGGCATGGTCATCGGTGCCGGGCATGATGCGGTTCACGAAAACTATATCATCGCCAGATACGGCAAATACGAGGTTACCTATGGGCACATTTCCGAGGCCTACACCCCTTATGGTACGAATGTAAAGGCCGGGCAAGAGATTGCCCATGCCGGTGAGTTCCTGCACATGGGAGTCCGATTTAACGGTAAGGAGCTTGACCCTGACAATTTTATTGCCATGATTTGGGCAAACATACAGCAGTTGGCTGCCATGGGTATTACCCATCAGCCTACAGCCGAAGTCCTGGGGGACAAGAAGATTGTCACCAAGTATGACGATTGTCAGGATGAGATCATGGCATTGATGCTCCGTTGGCTGCCCACTTACATGAACGAACTTCGTACAAAGGCCTATACGCCTCCTAAAAAGATGGAAGCATCGCTGAAGAATATCCTCTCGAAAGCTGCCGACAAGAACTACTTTTACGAGACGATTCCCAACTTGGGCAATCCTTTAGGATTATCCGGGCGTAGTGTCCCTTTGGTAGAGAAGATTCAGGAAATTTTGATAGAGGACTTTCTTGGATTCTTGGCCGTCCGTCAAGGTATATATCCCCAGTCGTGGGACGAGTCTCAAAAAAAAAACTTTCTGAAGAAGCTGCCGCCAACGGCTTAATGGAAGATCCCTTGGAAAATCTTGAAATAGACATTCATAGTTACGACATCAGCCGTGAGGCATCCATCTACTTCGACACGACGGGGACTCGCTGTTGGACGAAGGCATGGTTCAATGGCAGGGAGAAAGGAGAGAAATCAATAGAGATCACCCGTCAGCTGGCAGTGAAGTTCATCAATGACGAAATCTTGTTGGATGATTGGCTCGCACGTTTCTATCCCAAACAGATGAACGTCTGCCACAAGGCTATTGAGCAGGCACGCAAACAGTTATTAGGTATATAAAAACCATCGCATGGCACGTAATAATCAACATTTCGGGGAGTTGGAGTATTGTTTTAACCAATATTTCAGCAAGTATTGTGCTCCTGTCATCACCAAGGATTATAGGTATTACCACCGTAAGCAGACAGAAGAATTCAACAAGGCCTATAATGAAGTACCGGCTAATATCGGTGCCGGATCCGTCATGCAGGGAATGATACGTGTGCAGACTGCGAATGTAATGGCTGCATCATCAGGAAAATGGAGTACAAAGAATCTTGACGACTTCATAAATGGTGTCATAAACAAGATTGTCTCCAGCAAGAACTTCCAAAAGGACTGGGAAAACTTGATAGACAGATATCGGGAATCTCTTATCGCCAAGTTAGGGACGAAAGGCTACATCAGAGTTGCAGAGGAGTTGGGAAAGGCAGAAAAACGGAAATTCATCGATCCAGCAGTCCACTATGGACAGATTCGCTTTATGGAGCTGCTCAAAGAGCATTTGGCCAGAACCGATATGCCCAAGTCCTCTTTGGAATATATCTTGAAAGAGGGTGCAAACAGTTCTATTATGATGACATTGGCTGGTAGATTCATGCGTGGTCGCGACCTCTCGCCTGCAGAAGAAGAGAATCGTGAGCTGGGCAATAAACTCTATAAGCCGTCAAAAACAGAGAAAGCTGGGGCTTTTGCCTTGGGAGCTGTTATGGACGCACCGGCATTGGATGGTGTCGGTTCTGTAGCTGCCGTACCATTGAAAGCCACTGCCAAGAGAGTAGCCGGATATGCCCTGAAAGGGGGGGCGATAAAATTCGGAGGTTGGCTGGGAGAAAAGGCCGCTTACAAAGCGGCCACTAAAGCTTCCTATGTAAAAGGATTGATTTCTGGCGCAGCTGTCGATGCCGGATTCAACTATTGGGCTTCTTCCAAAATCAGCCTTGATGCAGCCAAGAAGCAGTACAGTAAAGCGGTTTTCGGCAATGAGAGCACATTGGAAAAATACCAAAAAGGTGCATTGGGATACAGGAAGACCGGCACCGAATACATTTCCAATGTAAATGATGGCTTGGGTAAAAAGATCAAGGTCGCCCCGATACGTCCCCATGTGAGTGATTCTGTCACCCATAAAGATTCCGGTCAGTTATTGACCGCAGCAAATGGCAATTCAAGAAAGCTTTTGAAGACCATTACCACCGCATTAAGCCATCAGGCTCTTCCTTACGATAGCCGCGCACCCATCCCCGCTTGGATGCTAAACAAAACAGCCAAACAATGCCGTGCCTTTGCCACCTCGTTTTTTTCCATTGCCAAGCAGATGTCGACACAGGGCTTGCCGGTTTGGAATCTGAATGGCAGAAATATGACACTTGCACAAGTCTCACAGCGTGCCGGCGATTATGCAAGGGCTGCTGTTCAGATAGACAAGATAAATGCCGAGAAACAAGTGGCAAGAGCAGCGGTATATAGCCGGGATCACCTGGATTCGAGACAAGAGAAGAGAGATCATTATGACACTGGGGCATATAACGCAGTCGGTCAATCTGCCTCGCCGCCTGTTGTTTCAAGCGCAGTATCTCCTTCAGAACCATTAAACACCCAACATTATCAAAATATGGCCATGGGGACGCAACAAATAAAAAATCCAATGTCAGAGACTTCTCCTTATCCCAATATGCTCCAGACAGCGGGATGGGATAAATATTTGGATAATGCAGGGTTGAATGGATTTAGCGATGTGACAAAGAACCTTGGTTATGTCTTTGCAATGCTTCCTGATATGCTTATCAGTATGTTTACAGGAAAATCTTCCTCGTTCACCATAGGGAACAACATACTACCTTTAGCAGCAGTTGCCGCTGGAATGTTCAGCCATAATCCACTGTTAAAGCTCATGCTGATGGGTTTTGGAGGTGTCAATCTCTTGAACAATGCCGGCCACGAAGTCTTAGGTCTATCCACTCCTAAAACCACTCCAAGAAACTACAAGCAATATGCCGACGAACCTCTCAATCCAAGACTAAATAATGTTTTTATGAGAGGCCGTTCTTTGATTGCAGATATAGACAATCGACCTGTTGTCATTAACATTTCTGACACGGCTGTCGACGCATATGAGAAAAAAGCCATACCTTTAAACACGTTAGCAAATGCCGTATTAAGGAAGTATGACGAGAACAGATCCATGGCTTCAAACACTTATGATAAGAGTTTGGCAGCGTTAGAGAGTCAAGAACAACAGCGTAGTTATGGATTAAAATAGATTTTGTTTACAATATTACTTGTTAGCGGCCCCTGCTGGCGTAGTTAGTTGCGTCGGTGGGGGCTTTATTTATACGTATAAAGTAAATTGAATATGAGGTTCTATTTTACAACCATATATGGAAGCTTACAGGTAGAACTGTTTGGTAGTGTCCTATAAAAGTGTGTAAGCCCATTTTTTCTTATCTTTGTATTTGAAA
>CALIBC010000024.1 GCA_938045615.1 uncultured Clostridia bacterium
TCAGGGATCGCGAAAAATGGGCCATGGATTATCAAATTAGAGATATTTTATCTGTGATAAGTAAGATATAAATTGCGTTATATATATTAACGACCATGTCTATTCGTTGTTTTTCGCAGTAAATCATGTTTTTAATAGAGGGCGCGTGTAGTAGATATAGGCTATTAATAGAGTGAGTGTAATATTGCTTTTTTAACTATAGGTTATTTCTAAATCATTGATTAAGAAGAGGAGAATGACTGCATCAATGGGCAAGAATGGATAAGTGTTAAAACACGAAATAATCGGGGCGAGATCAAAGAGTTTTTCTTTTTCAGAAATGGTTTTGTGTGGCGGAAAGGGCTGCATGAAATGGAGCTATTGTTTGTTAGTATTACTTAAACGCTCGGTGATATGGAGTAACTGACAAGAGCGCAAGAGCAAATGAGGATGGTGAATAAAATTATTTGTGTCGGTTTAGGGTATATTGGTTTTCCGACGGCGGCAGTGCTGGCCGGAAAGGGATTGACGGTAGTCGGTGTTGATATCAATAAACGAGTGGTCGAATCAGTCAATAGAGGTGAGACGCACGTCGTAGAGCCGGGATTGTCGGAAGTGGTTGAACGGGTCGTGCGAACTGGACATTTGCGTGCAACGATGCAGCCGGAAGAGGGTGACGTATATTTGATTGTTGTTCCGACGCCTTTCATAGGCAATCATGAGCCTGACATTTCGTATGTCGAAACGGCGATACGTTCAGTTATACCCCTGTTGAAGAATGGCAGTCTGCTGATTATCGAGTCAACCTCACCGGTAGGGACGACCGATAAAATGAAACAGCTCGTTTACGCCGAACGCCCGGAATTAAATGGAACTGTTTACATGGCCTATTGTCCGGAAAGAGTACTTCCAGGCAATCTTCTTTATGAGCTGGAATATAACGATCGAGTAATCGGGGGGATTGATGAGGCTTCGACGCTAAAGGCCATGGAGTTTTATACGCTCTTCGTGAAAGGTAATTTGCATAAGACGAATGCCAAAACCGCGGAGATGTGTAAGCTGACGGAAAACTCGTCGCGTGATGTACAGATCGCTTTTGCCAACGAACTGTCTCTGATTTGCGACAAGGCCGGAATTAATGTTTGGGAGCTGATTGAGTTGGCCAATAAACATCCTCGAGTGAACATTCTGCAACCGGGTTGTGGTGTCGGTGGACATTGTATCGCGGTCGATCCGTACTTTCTGACTTCGGAATTTCCGGTAGAGTCACAGTTAATTGCTAAATCGCGCGAACTCAATAACTATAAAGCTTTTTGGTGTACGGAAAAAATCAAAAACACCATGTTGGAATATGAGATGAAACGCTCGCGTAAGCCTGTCGTGGCGATTATGGGACTGGCCTTTAAGCCAAATATCGACGACCTGCGAGAAAGTCCGGCAAAGTATATTACTCAAAAAGTCATGCAATCCGAGTCGGAAAATCTGCTGATTGTAGAACCCAACATACGTGAACATCCGATCTTTAAGCTGACGAACTACCAAGCGGCTTATGAGCGGGCGGACGTTGTCGTTTTCCTTGTTGCGCACAAAGAATTCAAGACGTTGGCATGGAACGAAGATAAAGTGATACTTGATTTCTGCGGGATATTCAAAAAGTAAGGTAATGAAAAGAGTAATGTTAGTCTTCGGGACACGTCCCGAGGCGATCAAGATGGCTCCACTCGTGCAGGAGTTTCGAAAATATCCAGCTAAATACGAAACATTAGTTTGCGTAACTGGCCAACATCGAGAGATGTTGGACCAGGTGTTAAACATCTTCGGGATTGTTCCGGACTACGATCTGAACATCATGAAGCCGGGGCAGGATTTGTACGATGTCACAGCCCGAGTCCTTTCCGGTATGCGTGATATCTTAACCCAAAGCCAACCGGATGTGGTGTTGGTACATGGTGATACAACCACATCAATGGCTGTTGCTTTGGCTACATTCTATCAGCAAATACCGATAGGGCATGTGGAAGCGGGACTCCGAACACATAACATTTACAATCCGTGGCCCGAAGAGATGAACAGACAAATTACGGGCCGGATTGCAACATACCATTTCTCTCCTACACCGTTAAGTCGGGAGAATCTGCTGCGTGAAGGTATCGACGAGAGTCGTGTCCACGTCACGGGCAATACCGTGATCGATGCGCTCTATGCTGTAGTCAATAAGATGAAAGACGATGTTTCTTTACAATTATCACTCGGGAAAGAGCTGAAGGCTGCGGGCTATGATGCGGGCCGATTGGCGACGGAAGGGCGTCGTCTTGTGCTTA
>CALIBC010000025.1 GCA_938045615.1 uncultured Clostridia bacterium
GCATGCGGACATTCGAAAGGAACCGAAAAGTGTCACAGGGCGGTATCTTTGATTGGGGGGGGATCATGCGAACAGTCTACTTTAAGTAAGATACACGTACTAACGTTGAGATACCCTATTTTATGTGCCATCATATAAGCAAATGCTGCGATGGGAAACGAACCGAGGTAATCTTATGGAACATGGAAGCTGTGTGCCGCAAGGGAAAGAGATCGTTAGGACCGGGTTTCACTACACATTATCTATCATTGGCGGCAAGTACAAGATGGCAATTCTTTACCTCCTCGCTGAACATATTGTGCTTCGCCACAATGCGATTCATCGTCGGATTGAGGGCATTCCATATAAGACGCTTGCAGCCGTATTGAAGGAACTGGCATCGAATGGGTTGGTAGTGCGAACTGAATATCCCCAGGTGCCGCCTAAGGTGGAGTACGCCCTCACGGAGCGCGGGCGGTCACTCATCCCAATTCTTCACAGCATGTGTGACTGGGGAGAGCGGCATATGGATGATACAGATCACGATAACGACTCGACAAAGCGTATATAGTCTCTGGCACTGCGCTCGATTTCCTCTGTGCTCGAGTGATACTCCTCGCCTGGAATCTGCTCTGTTCCGTAAAAGGCAAAGAACGGCTGATAATCAGCGCGGCAATAATAGCGCAGGGTTGTTTCAAACGGGGTGAGAAGCTGTGCGAGTGTATAGTGGTATCTGCCATGTGGACTGTAATCCTCCGCGCGAACGCCCGTCGTGACGGCGAGTGCAACCTTGCGTCCTTCGAGCTTATCTCCTCCATTTCTCCCATATGCCCAGCCGTGCGTCAATACATCGTCAAACCATGTCTTCAGCAGCGGTGGGCTTGAGAACCAGTAGATTGGGAATTGGAAAATCAGACTGCCATGGGATTCGACGAGTCGATGTTCACGCTTCACATCAATCTGACCATTAGGATAGTGTTCAGAAAGGATGTTGATTGTACAGAGATCCGAATTCTTGTGCAGTTCCTCCAACCAACGCTTGTTGATGACGGATTCTCCGAGGCTCGGGTGTGCAGCGATAATTAGTGACTTCATAGGGATACCTCCATTTCTATTTCGAACTATAACGTATCGAGGAGGGGGGGGACAAGAACGCACTTTTTTGTGGGGTACTTACGCAGGGGAAAGCACTTATTTTTAAGGTGAGATGGCAGTCGTGCTTACCGGCAATCCGAATGCCGGGAAATCGACCATATCCAACAAACTGATGGGAGCACATCAGAAAATCGGCAACTGGCCGGGTGTCACAGTCGATAAGAAGGTCAGCTACACACGCTACAAGGATCGGGCGATCTCCATCGTCGACCCACACGCACGAAATCGGAGAAGGAAGAGCCGTCATCGAGGTACGCTGCGCCCTCATCGCTACGTAAAATACCTTGCTGGATGGGATATACTGGTATCTTCGACGAATCGCTATCAGAGAGTACTCCTGTACCTGACCGACCAATGGGGACAGGATGAAATGATTTTCTTGGCACGAAGCTCTTGCATAACAACTATACAGTTATCTCGATTTGATTTCCTTCAATGCCGATGACGCAGCTCTCGTAATATCCGT
>CALIBC010000026.1 GCA_938045615.1 uncultured Clostridia bacterium
TTCGGCGAGCTGTCGCTTTCGCTCTGCGTTTTCAGCGCGCTCTCTATCCATTCGGTTTTGATACGTTCCATTGATGTTTGGTGTTTGTGGGTTGAATTGTGGGGCGTTTGAGGCGTTGGCGTTTCGTTTCTGCCAGGTCACGAGGGCAGCCCGCCAGCTTTTCATGGGGTTCTTGCCCACCTTCCAGCCGTTCGACTCGTAGTGGTTCATAAAGAGCTCCGCGTCTACATTGTAGCCGCGCTCGGCAATACAGGCCTGTACCTCTTCCAGCGTGGGGCGCTTCATCGGTGCGCGAGGATTTGCAGGCTTGTCCACCTCGCTCGGTGCAACCTCTTCGGCCTCGACCTCTTCCACGGCTTCGGCTTGCAAGGTTTCCGGGCGAGCTTGCAAGGTTTCGGAAGAAGCATGCAAGGTTTCCGTCGACATCCCATTGTGATCCGCCCTGCCGGGAGCATCCGCTTCGACGCTTTCGGCCTCTACGGGCGTAAGCCACGCTTCGAGATCGCTATCCGCATCCCCTGCCACCGATTCGTTTTTGCGCGCACGCGCCATAAAAGACACGCTTTCTTCTTTTGCTTTCTCTTTTTCTTTATAGGGGGTTATAGGGGGAAAGGTTTCTTTTTCTCTTTCGTTTTCTTCTTTGATTTCTGCATCGGGGGCGGCTTGGATAACATCGTTATCAAAATCGATAACATCGTTATGCTTTTCGGATAACATCGTTATCGGCTCAGACTTGTTCCAGCGGGCTTTCATACCCTTCCTTCCGGCCTCCGCATACCGCTCATAGGATTCATCTACCTCTGTGGCGTACCTCACGAGTCGCTCAGAGTAGAACTTTTTGCCGCCGTCGGTGGGAGTGAAGAGTCCGAAGTCTTCGACGATAGACTTAATCCGGCGTGCACTCACACGCAAGTCAAAGGCCAGCGCCTTGTAGTCTTTCTCGAGCACGCAGCCCGGAGCGGCCTGCAACATCTCTATGAGCATGAAGTAGACGCCGTATCCCTCTGCGCCGTATCTGATGCGCAGGGCAATAAGTTTTTCATCGTTGCGGGCGTCGCAGTCGTGATTGAAGTAAGTTTTCTTGCACATGGCTATGGGGTATATATGATTGTACGCGTGCGCGCGTTCCTATTATCTGTGTTATGTGGGTTGCATGCCAGAGAGTCGCATGTCCTCTTTAGCCTTACTGATGAGCGTGCGGCACCAATCTAGGCGGTGCACGCCGCAACGGTTCACGCGCTCAGCGAAGTCCACCAAATAGCGCTCATCGGCGCAGAGGCTGTCCACGATGGCGTTTATTGCTTTCGCGGTCGCTCCGCCTTGCTTGGCCGCCTTGGCGAGGGCGTCGAACGTATCCTCTTTCATACGGGTGTTCAGGTGATGCTTAGCGTCTGCCAGGAGCTTCCCGGCTCTCGAGATGTACGGTGCGAGCGTCTGCCCATACTCGATCACCTTAGCGACCTCTTCGGAAACGGTTTCTTCTTCGCACGCCTGTATCACCTCCAGCTCTCGAAGGATTTGCTCTTTCGGCGTTATATGTAATTCCATTGCGAGTGTATATGCCGGGGGCTTTACTCACCCCCGGCTGGTTGTTATTCAGATTCAGCGACTGTTTCCATTTTGGAAATAGTTATTCGTGGCAGGGAGATCAGCGCGTGTTCCAACTCACGAAACGCAGCGCGCAAAACCATTACGGGGTTGCTTTCTGGGGTATTGTCGTTATTCATATACTTTGCGAGATCCGCCGTGGCTTCCTCCTTGCTATCGTACCCTACTTTATAGCGCGCAATTGTTCGGAATACGTCAAAGCAGAATCTCGGATGTTTGTGTATCGTTTTGCAGGTAATTCCACTTTTTACCGATTTGCAAAAGGCCTCTGCCTGTTTGATGTCATATCCAAATTCACGCATATACCCACTATATATGCGGTAAAAACCTCCGTCCGTACCTTCATCTTTGTAGAAGAAAATCAGACCTACAATAACCAATACACGATCCCACCTCTCCGCCCTGCTGTGGCTCTTAATGTACTCCGCGCGTGCGCGGTCGTATGCCTCTCTACTCATATTCTGCTGCTATTATCAACATATACCTTAATCCTTTCTCTATCTCCACAAATGCCCGACGCGCAATTGCTCCTGCGTTGGGTGAGTGTAATGCCTCCAGGCGTCTGCGAATCATTCCTTTTCCGATTTCCTTCATTCCGGGCATTTTGACACTTACGTACATACGTAGCGAGGATACGATGTCACATGCGTAAAACAAGAATCTTTTTAGCGTCGGGTATTCGTCAAATGGGTTGTATTCCTCGAGCAAAGACTCGCAAAACTCATCTAACATGTAGCCTAATTCATAATCATTCTCGAGGATTTTTCCGCAATCGGGTTGAATGTTGCTTCTGTAACATAGATCACACTCAAACTTGGGATTGTCTTGCCCTGTTCTCTTTTCTATATACTCAGCTGCATATCCTATGAATAATGATGCGACCTCTATTCTTGCAAGCCTTACAGCTTCCCGTCGGCTCTTAGTGATGGTGTACGCGCTCCCCTCGCGTACCCATCGAAGCCATACTTTCGCGCTGTTCATATTGCCACCTCCAGTTTGTGGGCGTTGCAGATGCGGTGAAGGAAGGCGCGGCCGGGCTCCGTCCAAACGGTGTAGACGGTGGTGTCCGGGCGGCCGTCGCTG
>CALIBC010000027.1 GCA_938045615.1 uncultured Clostridia bacterium
CAACCAGCTCCTTACGACGTTCGATAAGGATCCTATCTACCGTCGCATCAGCCTCTGACACAGGCGTAGCCTTCGGGTTTGCACGCTGTACGATGGCGTTCAGATACTTTGCGGCCGCCGCCTTATCATTCAGCTTGGCTGAAGCCTCGGCAGCAATCAGATAAGTCTCCGAAAGACGGAGTAGAGGGACGTTATTCAGACGCATTTCTCCCTGACTATTCTCTGGGAACTTATTGATCCAGACCTTATCCGTTCCATACATCTGCTTACGATCCGGGTCACGTGTCTCCATCATAGCCGTCAGGCGCACATCGTTAGGATCGGCCTGTAGCAACTCACAGAACGATTTTGTAGCGATAGCGTCGTTGTATCCGTATTCGTTGTACAGGTAGGCAATACCCTCGCGGTCGGTATAGTCATCCGTGCTGGTGTTGAGCAACTCGAAGATCATTTCCTTGTTATGCGCCCCCGAGGTCTTATCCCACACGTTAGCAGCATACTCTTCGTTCGTCCAGAGTTTATACGGCGAGTTGTCGATTACCTCCACGGCTTCTTTGCGTGCATTCGCATTGTCGCCCATATAGAGATATACCCTCGCCAAGAGGGCCTTGGCTGTCCAATGATTGATGTAACCGTTCGTCATCGTCTTGTTGAGCTTGTTGTCATCGATAGCCTTGCGTAGATCTTTGACCACTTGCTCATAGACTTCCTTCACGGTGTTTCTCTGTGGCAGGGCACTTGTTGCCAGGGGCTTCAAAACGATAGGTACACCGAGGCTGGCACCGCCATCCATCGTATAAGGATAGCCGTAAACGCGGACCAAATCGAAGTGGATGAGGGCACGCACCACGAGGGCTTCGCTATAGATCCTATCAATATTAGCCTGTTCACTCTCCACTTTGGGCTTCACCACACTGCCTTCCACAGCAGCAATGATGTTGTTGGCACGCCGAAGGACACGGTAAGGCGTGAACCAGATGTCATCCGCATTGGTAGCCGTGTAACGCATCTCATACATAGGAGCTGTACGCTTACCCGAGACACGTGCCTGCATATCGTCGCCACGCACATCACCGTAGTAGAGCATACGAGCAGCATAATACTGATTATATGTACCGTCACCCTGCAACCCATCGTACATACCGATCCGCGCGGCATTCAGTTTCCCTAAATCCGTCAGGGCATTCTCGGTACCGATACCATCCGATGGCTCCAGATCGAGCCAGTCGCCCGAGCAAGCGTTCAACAACAGTGCGGTGGCTGCAAAGAGGGCGATATTCTTTATCGAAATCCTTTTCATGTTGGTATTCTATTTTACTGATTGATTAAAAACCTAATTCCACACCGAAAGTTACTGTGCGCATGGCAGGCGCTCTGAAGTAGACAAAGCCACTGGCTGTATTCTCTGGATCCACATAGAGTTTCTTCGATTTGAACGTAAGCAGGTTATTACCTGACATGTAAGCGCGAATTCTGTCGAAACCCACCTTTTTAGATAGTTTGGCCGGCAGGGTGAATCCTAAGGTGAGATTCTTCAAGCGCACATGATCAGACGGAAGTAACCAGCGCGAAGAGGGAACATCCACATTGCCATTGGCGAACATCGGCAACTTGGCATTATCTCCCGGGTTGCGCCACATATCTTCCTTCTTATAATGCGACGGAACTGCACCATAAAACAGATCGATACCACCGTTAGAGTGGAGCCAGCTTACACCGTCATACACCTTGCCGCCAAAGGAGTAGGTGAAGGTAAAGTTCAAGTCGATGAACTTCCAAGTCAGCGTATTGGTCAAACCGCCAGTTACTTTCGGATCGGCACTGCCGATGATCGTTCTATTCGCTTTAGTTTCGTCCGTAGTTGTCTCACGAGCATGCTCGTCATTGGTGTTTTTATAGTACAACTCCTTTCCTGTCTGCGGATCTACGCCGGCGTATTCGTAGGCATAGAATGAATTATAGGGCTGACCTACACGATGAATAGACTCATAACTTATGATCTCATCTTGATCCTTATTTAGCTGCAAGATCTTATTCTGATTGTGGGCCAAGGTCAGTGTCGTATTCCATGTAAAGTCCTTCTTCTGCACGTTAGTCGAACGCAACTCTAATTCGATACCACTGTTTCGCATAGCACCGACATTCACGAGCTCGTTGGCATGGTTGTATTCATCCACAAAACCGATAGTTCCAGAAATGGGGCGTTCGAGAAGCAAGTCCTGCGTCTTGCGAGTGTACCACTCTACGGTTAGGGTGAAGCGATTGAGAAACGTAAGATCAATACCAGCGTTGAAGGCATAGTTCTTTTCCCATTTCAGGTTTGCATTACCCGGCGTCGATTCGCTTGTTCCCACTTGATTGTCATAATTATAACCGAAGCTATAAACCGGCATGAAGTCGTAGTAGCGCCACGGCTGCGTACCATTCACACCATACGAGGCGCGGATTTTTGTATCCGTCACCTTCTCACGGATTGACTCCATGAAAGGTTCGTTCGTCAGGCGCCATGATCCCGAGAGCGACCAGAAGTCACCCCAGCGATTGGCTTTTGCTAGACGTGAGGAGCCATCGCGACGATAGCTTGCGCTCACATAATACTTGGAATCATAGTTGTAATCCGCACGACCGAGATAGGACAGCATGCGGTACTCGCTGATGGAACTGGAAGATTTGGTGATGGCTGCATTTTGAATCTCCGGCTTCGGATCGTCCATCGCTGCGTAGTTACTACCGGTGCCATAGACATTCTCATTTTTGTACGCCTCCGTCTCATAACCGAGCAGGAAACTCAGGTTGTGCACCCGGTCGAACGAGCGATCGTAAGTCAGCTGTGTCTGCGAGTTGAATTTAGAGG
>CALIBC010000028.1 GCA_938045615.1 uncultured Clostridia bacterium
CCACAGACTCACCTACTCGATCGGCTACGATCCGATAAACGCCGAAATGCGTCGGGTCATTGAACTGTCTACGGAGGTTCGTCATAAAGTTCTTCAGCAGTCCATCGTTCTTCTTGAACACCAAGAAAGCCGACCGATTCTCCTCGGTTGGTTCTACGGTTTTGATCTTCCCCTTCTCATCCTGCCCCGAAATGACGGACAGGCGGCCGGGATCCCGCTCATTCTTTACTACTGTGTGATCCTCTAAGATCAGCACGTAATCTTTGTTCTCATCCGATTTCATTTGTCGTTTTTTTTATGGTGATTAAAACGTTATTGAACAGCGAACTTATAGGATTACACATGCCCATTCTCGGACAGGGAAATCGCGGGTGTTAAAATGAAGAATATGGCAATAATCGCAGCATTTGCTTTGTTCCTCAGAAATTGTATTACATTTGCACCCATCAAAGCAGATCAAACTGCCCAAAGAAGCGTAAGCCGAAAAGCTCTATGAGTAGGCATCATTTAATCTCATATTGTATGATTTCATTAGAAGAAATTACAAAGAATGCATCATTGGTGAATGAGTTTTTATCGCAAAAGGGGCTGGGTGCTATTCGAGGCGGGGATGCACCTCCAATAGGAGGCCCGCAGTATGCCAATTACTGTGAATCTACATATGTAAATCGGCCTCATTATCCAATAACTCCTCCACAACCAGGAGGAGAGGGAAGACCTGCGGGGCCCCCGAGATAACATATGTGTGTTAGTCAAATGCATGTAAACTTCTCATTTTGCATAAGAGTGCTTATGAATTTGTAAAGAAGAAGAGATAGGCGCTTTTTTATGAAGACAAAGAAGGTATTACGTGGTAGTACTTTCTTTGTCTTTTTGTATGCGATATGTTTATGAAGTATACAGAATTAATCCTCAAAGTCAGCAGTATCTGCAACTTAAATTGTGACTACTGCTATGTCTTTAATAAGGGTGATACCTCTTACAAAAGAGAGCCGCCCTTATTGAAAATGGAATTGATCAAGCCGATTGTACATAGGATCTCGCAACACTGCGATCAGTTTAAGATTGAAAATTTTATTGTTATTTTTCACGGTGGTGAACCACTATTAGAGAGTCGAGATTTTTACAAGTCCTTTGTGTACGAACTGAATCAAAGTTGTATGGATACGCGATTTTCTTACGGTGTGCAAACAAATGCGACCCTGTTGACGCAAGAATGGGTCGATTTTTTCACAGGACTTAATGTTCAAATCGGCGTTTCGGTTGATGGTACAAGGAAAGCATCATCTCATCGTGTCTATCGCTCTAATGGAATGGAGGCGTATGATAATATCATTCGTGGACTTTCCCTTATAAAAAGGAATAATCTTCCTGTTAGCACTTTAAGCGTAATGAATGTAGAAGTTTCACCTATTGATGTATACGATCATTTGAAATCAATAGGTGTAGACTATGCGGATTTTTTATACCCAGATATGACATTTGATTCGCTTGTAGACTCTCGGTTTACATCATGGATAATAGAGCTTTTCGATCGCTGGTATGATGATATTACGCCAAAGCCAATAATTCGCTATTTTGACTTTATGATAAAAATGTTGTTAGGAGAGAACGTAGGGTATGAAATGCTCGGTCGTGGGAAGAATCGGACATTATGCATAAAAACCAATGGTGATATTGAGATAGTCGATAGTATGAAAGTATGTGGAAATAAATTCACCCATACAGGATTTAATGTACGAACTAATTCGTTTCTTGATTTAGAGCAAAATGAGATATTAAGAATGTATTATCTCTCGCACTCTGATGAAGTTTTATGCATGAAATGTCGCAAGTGTACTTTCGTAAATATTTGTGGTGGTGGAAAATTACCTCATCGATTCTCTGTGAAAAATGGCTTTAAGAATCCATCGGTCTATTGCCAATGTAACATGGAAATAATCTCTCATGTAAAGAGTAGACTTTATTCGGATTTAGAGAGATATATTAAAACAAAAGGTGTATGAAGTCTATTGCCGCCAATTTTTTGAGGATAATATTTTTATTTTTGTTGTCTGCCGTGGCGCAAGCCCAGCAAGATTCTATTAAAAATATCTCATTGCCAGAGATAGAGGTTAGTGGTGATAATATAATCCCTAAAAAAGATGGATATATTTTTTTTCCGACACAATCCCAACGCGACCATGCGGGTAACGGGTTGGATTTATTGGAGCAGATGAAATTACCAGGAGTGCACATTGACTTTTTAGAAAAGTCAATGACTTATACTCGTGGGAAAGGGCGGATTGTTGTGTTGGTTAATAATATAGAATCTTCGATGGAAGATATTTTGTCCATTACTCCCGAACAATTCACGAAAGTGGAATATATTACGATGCCAGGATTGAAGTATGGAAGTAACGTTGCTATAGTTATTAATGTGCACACGAGAAAAGAAGATATAGGCGTTGCATTGGGAGTAAATACAATGAATGCAATTACAGCCAATTATAATGACGACGGAGGGTGGGTGAAGCTCTTTAATAAAAGATCGACACTGGGAGTTGATTACAAATTCAAACTCAATGATGTCACTAAGGCTTTTACTCATAAAGACGAAGATTTATTTTTTACGAACGGAATGGAATTGCATCGCCATAGAGAGGGACGCTATTCTGGAGGGAATTATCAACTCAATGATTTTTCTCTCTCCTATAATTACACCCTTCCCAATCGTCGTGTTTTGGATATTAGAATAGGAACAGTAGCAGATCGTTTTCCAAAGCGTATACTCAACGAGCAAATAACAGGAGGTGAAAATTTTCTTATGCAGACTATTACTTACAGCAAAGAGTTACGAACTCATATGCGCTTATATTATAACGAGAAAATCACTGCGAAAGACCAATTGACAACATCTATTGCATTTGCTCATCTAAACAATACTTATGAGCGTGGTTTTCACATGCCATCGATGGAAAATCTTTACAATGTTAATGGGATAAAACATAGTTTATACGGTGAAGTAGACTATCAGCACAATTTCCTCAACGAGCAAAGATTTAATATTGGATATCAGCAATCTGTGGCCCGCACCCGTAATGAATACCTTAGCTCTTCTAATTATCTGCTGGAGATCAATAATAATTCACAGTATATCTATGCTCAATACACTGGGGGATTTAGATATCTTTATTATAGTATAGGAATTGGAGCTAGTAGAGAACATTTTCATCAAAATAGTGCCTCTCACACCTTTTATTCCTTTCGTCCAAGATTTTTTCTGCAATACAAACTGGGGCCGTTATTTCAGGTAATGTATAGTTTTGAACGTACATCTACGTTACCCAGTATTGCGGAACTAACTGCTTTTATACATCGCATTGATAATAGATTCATAGCCCATGGCAATCCTCACCTCAAGCCGTTTAATACTGATATGCACACATTGGGACTTAATTTTCAACGCAAAGGCGCAATTGCCTCACTCTATGGCATTTGTGAGTATTCACGTAATCTCATTAGTAGCAATGAAGTGGCAGAATATAATGGTGTTTTTTGGAATACTATAGGTAATGGTTCGCATTTGAGGCATTATGAGCTTGGACTATACATGGGAAAGTCATTCTTCAATGAAGCACTAAATGTATATGTCGAGCCCAAATACAGTTATGATTGTGTTGCTGGCAACTTGCATAATTCCAATGGGATTTTCAGCTTGCAATTTGGCGCCACTGCTTATTGTAAACAGTGGAGTATGAATGTTTATTACCGTTCTGCTAATGAAAGCCTCATGGGTTCATATTTAACATACTATTATCCAAGTTCTGATTTTAATATAGGATATAAGTATCAAAATTTATCTATAAAGATGGGGGTCCGCAACATCTTTTCTGATGGAGCTACGACTCGAACACGACGTTTCTCAGCTTTTACTCCTTCGACTGAAATTGTTGGTAATAAGCTGTTTGGGAATATGATTTATCTCTCTTTATCTTGGTCACTCTTCAAGGGCCATCAGATAAACATACATCAAATGCGAAATGTCAATGCCAATATTGATGCAGGTATAGTAAAGTAGGTTCTCCGAAATCCCGCTTACCTCGAGCCTCTCTGGACTCACGCCGTGGCGCTCCAGCTCCTTCCAATCCACCTTTTCCGGGTCGATGGTGGACAGCTTTTGGGCCGGAGACTCGTCCGAGCTAACGCGAATGCTGTCTAATGCGGCCTTGTTTTGAGGCACATCACGCGCGGCGAGCATGCTCTTCAGCGATTCCACAGACTCACCCACCCGATCGGCTACAACCCGATAAACGACGAAATGTGTCGGGTCATTGAACTGTTGACGGAGGTTCATCATAAAGTTCTTCAACAGTCCATCGTTCTTCTTGGACACCAAGAAAGCCGCCCGATCCTCCTCGGTTGGTTCTACGGTTTTGATCTTCCCCTTCATGTGAGTTCGACGTAAGAAAAGGGGCAAAAGGAGGTGGGAGTCAAGAGTGAGGTTTGTATCTTTAATGCGTTGAAAACAAAGAGCAAACCCAACAATGATTCCCACCAATAAAACTGTAGAGATCTACTATCT
>CALIBC010000029.1 GCA_938045615.1 uncultured Clostridia bacterium
GAACAGATTTTGGATATTTCATTCTCTCTTTTTCTGGAAAAGGGATATGATAATACTTCAATTAGTGATATTTTAAGTAAATTGGATATTGCGAGGGGCACTCTGTATTATCATTTTGAATCTAAAGAGGCAATTATGGATGCGATTATAGAGCGCTCTGCAAAAAAAATAGTAGAAGAGGCACAAAGTATTGTTTTGAAGAAAGAACTGCCAGTGTATGAAAAGATTTTTGCATTGTTTTCCAGTACGAGTATGAAGCGTTTGTCCGGCGGGAATTTGATGATTGATTATATGAATCAACCTCAGAATGCGCTTTTTCATGAAAAGAGCAACATATCCTTCATTCAAAAAATTACTCCTATACTGGGGGATATTATCAAAGAGGGTGTGGAAGAAGGTATATTTCACAATGTTTTTCCTTATGAGAGTGCGGAGCTGATTTTGGTTATGATCATAGGATTTATAGATGTACATTATGAAAATATGGATAAAAATGATTTAGAACGCCGGACAGAGAGCCTTTTGTACAATATAGAGCGGATGCTGGGGGCAAAAGAGGGAAGTTTCGACAGATTAAAGGTATTGTCCTGATATTAAAAGTGAGGTGGATAAGATGAGTAACGGATATAAGAAATTTTTATTATTATGGGGAGCCAGCCTTATTTCGGCAAGCGGCTCGGGTATGAGTTCTTTTGCACTTTGTATTTTTATGTATCAAAAAACAGGGATGAGCAGTATGACCGGATTAATGATTCTGGCAGGCTTTCTTCCGGGGCTTCTCTTTTCACCGTTTGCAGGTGTTTTGGCAGATCGTCATGACCGCAGGCTGTTGATGCTTATGGGAGACGGATTATCCATTACAGGTTTGCTGTGTATACTGTTTTCTTTGCAGTTTCTGCATGAAACATTTCTAATTGGAGGAATACTTCTTGGAGCGGCGATAAGTTCAGGATTTTCTTCTCTGGTGGAGCCGTCATTTCGTTCTACGATATCAGATCTGCTGGAAAAAGAGGAATATACAAAAGCGAGTGGAATGGTGCAGCTGATACCGGCTTCACGCTATCTGCTTTCACCGGTGCTTTCAGGACTAGTTTTAAGCATTGCAGGCATCCGTTCGATCCTTTTTCTTGACATTCTAACCATACTGATTACTTTACCGGTTACCTATGCTGTAAGAAAGGAAATGAAGGGAGTATGTCGTCCTGTGGAAGCTAAACTGGGGGAAGATTTGAAATGTTTCATG
>CALIBC010000030.1 GCA_938045615.1 uncultured Clostridia bacterium
CCGTACATCCGGGATAAACCGTCGATTCGTAAATAACAATATCCCCAGACTTTAAGGCTCGACCTACTGTAGACGACGCAGCCAATAGCGGAGCTAAATCAGGTGTCTTAAATTTCGTAATCGGTGTCGGAACAGTCACAATAAACGCCTCACAATCAATTAACTGTTCTTTGTCGTTAGTCAATTTCAAGCCTTTTTCTTCTGTACTGGATAAGGCAGCCTGCAGCCTGCAACGATCCATCTCTTGGGTATGATCAAGTCCTTTCCGCAATTCGGCAATCCGTTTACGATTGATATCAAAGCCAACAGTCGGATAATGCTCTGCAAACGCTACCGCCAACGGTAATCCCACATATCCTAATCCTATAATCGCTATTTTCATCTTATTCCTCTTCCGATAAAGATTCGCTACTCCGTTGGCAACGTAATATCATCGCCTTGGTCATCTTTCTCCTTTTTCTTGTCCTTCTCTTTCCCTTTGTCTTTTTCCTTACCCTTTTTCTTCTCGGTGCCATCGCCGTCTCCCTCCTTCTTCTTTTTCTCATCAAGGGTGTGGCGCATTGCGATAATACGCGTTCTGCTCATCGGTAGTCCACGCAACGCGCTGCTGCAAAATCAGCATATTTTGCAGCAGCAACATCCTTCATCACATCAAGATAGCAAATAAGTTTGGTGTTAATCGTTTTCAACAAGGCGAGTTTAAGTGCACTGGCACTCTGCAAGGCCCTGTCTTTGGCTAACGCCTCCAAAGCTTGGTAGCAAACGTAGTCTGCGCTGTGCGTATAACTGTAATTGCCCTTGCCTACACCTGAAAGGGCCGTAATATGCGCTTGCAATGCGGCTGTGTCCAAATCAGCAAGCAGTGATTCGACCAGAGCGATTCACTTTCATAATTCTCACGAGTATAGAGAGCGTATAATTATCAAACACTTTTTTTAGAGGCGGCGTGTGTCGATGTGCATCGGCTGTTGGCATATTCGCCTCATTAAGCACATGTCCGAGCGCACTGATAGCTCGGTCTCGAACAGCATCCAGATCCTCTAATAATTCGCTCAGAATTTTTAGTCGTTTAATAGCCTCCGTAATCTGTTCGGATTGGCTTTTCACCGTCACCATCGTAGACACCAAGATATGGCTCCGTCTTCAGTCCCGTTCGGGCTTCATACATTGCAACAATCTGATCAGAAACGACATCCACTTCAGTAGTTCGACTTGCCATGTGTAAATACTTCATTTCCTTTATCCTCTCCACCAAAATACGCTACGCTACGTTATCAATAGCGTTATGATAACGTTTGTCGTTCCTTTTCTATAGGAAAAATTGTTACTGCAACGACACTTGCAATTTTTCTGCGGGACGGCTCGTTGCGGTAATGATTACAGCTACATCTACGAATGAGAGCTCATTACAATAATGACAGTGACGGCATCACTGCGAGATGATTCATTGCGATAACATTATCGTCGAATAAATTTCCGCAGATGCTGACGAAAACGCATACACCTTTCATCAAAGATGACTTTTCGATATAGACGAGCAGCTTCACCGCGTGCCTCCTGTAATCGCTGCCGATCGATTGCCTCCACCCTGAAGTCAATTGGATATGCAGTAAAAAGCGTGGCCAAATATTCCGCCCGTCTTTTATAAGTATGCTTCTCTATCGCCTCCATATAACCTTGTTCTGCTATCTGTTCTCGTTCTGCGTCGTGCTTAAGATAATATTGGATTTGACGAATCATATCCCCCAAATCTGTGCACTCAACAAGATGTTTCCGATCGGTAAACGGATTTTCTACAGACAATTTTTCTGTCAATAAAAAACGTCGGCAGCCCAATACCTCAAAAACACGTGTCTCCGTATCCTGAAATTCCTCGGAGTGGATATTCAAGACGATTTTCGCGCGATTGATCAATTTCACCATTTTGTCGCCGTAAATCCCGACGGCAGTGTGCAACGAGCAGTTCTTCCCGATTTTATCCGTCCATTCCTTTCTGCGTTTCAGCATATTCCCAATAAACAGCACGTCTATATCTTTTTCAACAGAAAGTGGGTAATGAGTCTTCGGATCAAAACCATTTAACAAAACCGTTATTTGAGATTCTTGTAACCATCCGTTTCTTACAATAGCCTCTTTACAGGCCTTTGTATGAACAAAGGTATGATCAAACAGCCCACAACTCAATAATCGATCCTGATCCCTATTTCTTGAGACTAACTCGGATGCCCAAAAAAACTTAGGACGGCGAACTGCCCGCAAAAGCTCAATAGGGAAATAATCGCCTCGCTGGAGAAATAAATAATCAAACGTCGGAACTTGCAGAATGCACTCCACAATTTCTTTTCTGTATTTTCTAAAATCGACACAGGACGTTTCTACCCCTATTTCATTAAATCCATCGTTTACGAAATGTTCGCTCCCCCAGCCGCGGTTATTCTCATGCACAGCAATGTACAATATTCTCATCGAGTCCATCCGCACCTCCATTTTTTCCAAAAATAAAATGCATAAGGCAGCATATTGTATTTGCCATTAAGATGCTGCTCATAACTATAGATTCGCCGCCTCAACACCTCATCTATTGGCTCATGCTTTACCTCTTTGAAAAGGGCACAAATCTGTTTATATCGATCCTTCCAATTATATTGTTCTTCAGCAGATTGCCTTGCCTTTACTTTCTCGTTCTCAATAGATGAACGATGGAGTAAATAAAACTGTAACTCTTCCTCTAATGAGGAAAGTGAAATTTTGCACTGCGGCCAAAAATAACCATCGCTGCGAGCATACAAATAATCAATCGCGACAAGTCGTCCATTCATATCTGGCTGAACAAATTCATTCATCGGCGCATTATCGCTAACGATACAAGGCAATCCGCACGCCAATGCTTCAACAACCGTCAAACCCAAGCCATCCAATATAGAAGGATAGACATAGACATCACCTTCAGTGTATAGCCCAGGGGCTGGTACCGTTTTTTGTACGACGGAGATACGCGGATGTCTCTCGGCTATGCGACACACATCATCGTCCAAATAGGCGGATAGCCGTTCTTGAGTATGGATAAGTAAACGACTATTAGGGTCATCTATAGCAGCGAAAGCTCGAATAGTCGAATCCGTTCCTTTACGAATCGGATTCATTCCGGCTGAATGAAAAAACACTATCGATGATGCCTCGACATCCTTCTTGCTTTGTGGTCGGAACAAATCGATATCGGTACCCCATGGGACGTAATAAGCATGCGCTATCTCCTTAAATAAATTATAATGCCTCTGTGTGTTACAGATCAGGAAATCGTACGCAGCGAAAAAAGGGACGGTTTTTTCCGTGTAATAATCGACATAAGTACCAGTAATAATCCCCATCTCTTTGCACCAGACAACTGGTTCCCACCAATTTTGCTCATTGAATAAAACAACCTCGATTTGTTTATTCTTCAACCAGCCGATAAAATCTGGACGATCAATACTCGTTGCTCCGTAGTAATATTTCTTTGATTTTTTTCCCCACGTCACATTCTCTTTGTCCCATTGGTTGTTTTTTTTCGCATAGGCTTCCCCCCCACGTGCATAGACAAATACACGATTTTCCAGATCAGAGGATAAGGCATCCATATACTGTCGAGACACGTAAGCGGCCCCTCTTTCAAACCATGTAGAAACTAATCCGATGTTCATCAGTGAAAATCACTTTTTCGGAATCAGAAAAAGATTATTCGCAAAATACTTTTGCTCTAATTCCTGCTCATCAAATAGGAGTAATCGCTGTGCATGTTCGTCAAGCAGAAACGCTTCATAGTCTCTCTCCTTGAAAAAACCATACAAAAGAGATAAGTCATAACCCGCAGCCTCTGCTGCCATACGATTAAATTCACATAAAACTATTGGCCTGTATCGCTCTATAGTACTCTTTGCTCCAAGAAGGCAATTATACTCAGCACCCTCTATATCAATTTTTATCAGCCGAATATCATTTACTCCGTTTTCTGCACAAATCGTATCAATAGTCAAGGTTTGGACGGACTCGATCTCACTATACCCTGTCGTCTTGTAGATCGAATTATTTCCACATGTATCATTTGACACGAACAATTCTATGGATTCACCATCGCTTTTGTACAAAGCATTATTATAAACCCGGACATTCTTAATGTGATTTAATGTACATACCGATTGAATAAAGGCCGCATTACTTCCGCTTGCCTCTACTGCTATTACATAATCTGCTTTATCGTATAAATTCAGTGTATACGATCCCACATTCGCTCCAGCGTCGATAATACATCCTCTATTGATAATCAGATCATTCCGAATAAACTTCAGAAAAGAAGTCTCATACGCTCCATTCACGTACATCCAGTATTGAATATAATCACCAACATCGAGTAAAACTTTGGTTTTCGTATATGCCAACATTCGTGTAAGCAATAGAGTATACCCCTTGCAATATTGATAGATATCAAAATGGAACTTTCGCGGAATCAATCGATAACGACACAACGTAGCTGCTATTCTTCGCAGGTTCATTCGTTAGACGAATTTACATTTTTATAATTTATCGTGGTATTGGGATCACTCGCCCATTCATATTGCGGACCAAATAATCCTCTGGAAGGATTACCATTTTATCTGGATGTTGCGACAACCACGCACCCCACCAACTAAAAGAGCTATTGGCTATAATGAAATGGTGGCAAAAACTCATCAGTTGCAGTTCGTAAAGTTCATCGTCAAAATTATCAACATACACACAGGAGTATGATATGGATAACTGTTCGCGACACCAAGCCAAATCATCTGAAAAGATGAAAAAGCAAGGCGATGTACAACTTTTCTCTAAGAGAGAAACCGCGGCGCGGTAATAATCGAGTGTAAGCAATCGGCTGTATTGCATGCGACGCACATGCAAGCAGACAGCCTCCGACGCCTGAATCTTTGCTTTAATTTGCTCAAATGTGTAATTCTGGGGAAGATTGAATTGCAATTCGGAAAGCAATACGTTACGAATGGGCAAAAAATTGATATGCTGCCAATAACCTTGATAATACAAGGTCCTTTCTCTCTGATTGGAAGGAGGAATAAATTGACATACATCGAAAATTAGCTGATCCTCATTCTCTATAATTAATCGAGACGATGGGAAGATTAGGCGTTTTAAGAGCGGATACTTTCGGTTGAAAGAAAAGAAAAACGAAGAAAGAAAATTCGACTTTGGCAGTGTTATGCTAAAACGATCTAGTTTATAAATGCGATGGTAATCATCACCACGAAAACCGCTGTATATTTCCAGCCCAACCTTACCATCCCAATTAAGTGATATATATCGGGCAAAAGCATAAATAAACAGCTGATTTCCGATTCCGCCCCAAACCTTTATATAGATATTCTCTACCATTCAAAGAATCAGGAGAAAGAGCTCTTCTTTTATCGCTTAACGGACGCAAATAATTTATGGCGTGTGTGCATAACCGTATAAGCGGGATTGGCTTCTTTAATAATACTATCGAGTACTAGAGGGTCATCTTTCAAGTGATATGTGCAAATGGCCAATTTCGGAGCGAATCGGCGAAGTGTCTCGGTCGCACCCTTTAGCATATATCGTTCTGTACCTTCAATATCCGCCTTAATAAAATCAACTTTTCGGATTTGATTTTCAGAAACAAACTGATCTATCGTAGTCACTTTGACTAATGGCGAAGCATGATCTCTTTCATATTTTTCAAATTCTCGAGTCTGGAAATAATTTTCTCGCGATAGACCATTCCTCACTTCGATTGTTGACATTTTACATCCCCGGGGGGTAATTTATTTGATCCGCCTCCGCTATGATCAAGAGACAGTTCGACTTCTTCACATTTGTCACCTAAAGCCTTTTGTATCGGAATGATCTCTCCCTTGTTCAGAGAACATGTAGTACACAGCCACTCATAAGTATCAGGCGTAGGCTCAAAAGCATAAACTATAGCGCCCTGAGCCGCAGCCAACGCACTAAAGTCACCTATCCATGCGCCGGCATCGAACACAACATCTTCTTGTTTGATTTTTACATCAACCTGCTCGCTAACCAATCCGTAAGGACCTTCAGCCGTAAACTGATCAACTAATGTAATAACATTCGCTTGCGAGTAATTATTGTGAAAAGAGATTGGAATCACATACACATCATCAAAGACGTATTTCAGACCAGACAATAAATCGAAGCCCCCTGAAACATTCGGAAGCAAAACTCCGTTGAAATCAAATACAAAATCATCTTCGTGACGAAGGAGCCATTTTCGTACAAAATCGTTGTTAGATCGCCTTCTGTATTTCCTATAAAAAAACGATGCTTCTACATTCAGGCGAGAAGAAGCCCGCATCAATATATACCAACAAGTTTCAGGGATACTCCAACCTTTATAACAATGTGAACAGATCGCCTGAGTAATCATTTTCATATTCGTCTGTTCTTTATAAAGCTCAAACTCTCTTTTAGAATAGTTGAATCCAAGAATTTAGCAATAAGCAAATAGCTTCCGACGTACAAGAAAAACTTAACGAAGAAGGAAATATATCTGTCAGTTGTAAAGAGAGTTACAAACCATGCAATTAATACTGACGTTCCGGTAATAGCCAAATAGGGCGCAATGTCTTTTAGGACTTGCCAAATTGATAACAAGATCAATTGACCAGCAACTTTGTGCCAATAAAGCAAGCTTAAACACGAAACAGCCACAAAACCAATAACCATACAGTAGGTGCCCAATGGGTAAACGCTCCAGATGAAAAGGAGTTGTACGACACCAGTTAATACAGTCCCCCATAAATACGCAGCAGATTTCCCATGAGCCATCAATAAACTCGTGTATAGTATCCACAAATAAGAGCCTCCTCCCCATATACAGAGTAACTGTAAATACGGAATACTGGGCATCCATTTTTCACCGAGAAAAATCCATATGAATTCTTTCGCAATTAAAGCCAGTCCGGCCATAGCAGGCAAAGCAAAAAAGGCTCCAAACCTCACCATCTTACGGAAAATATACCGCTGCCTTTCTTTATTATCAGTAGCTTCAACAAATACCGGTTGTGCAATATAGCTAATCATACCATTTACGACTTGATTAGCCATTCCCATCCATTTCTGTCCTTGAGTGTAGAATCCTAACTGATTAGCATTGTAGAATCGCCCCATTATCACAGAAAGCATGTTGTTGTTCACCTGAAAAATAAAATTCGTTAGGATCAGTTTTGAACTAAATCCGAACATTTCACTTAAAGGGGAGAAATTGAAATGAAATGTCGGTCGCCACGATGAATAATAGAAACGAAAAAAAACGCTGACTCCAACATAAGTCACCGTCTGTATAGCAAGTCCGATGGCAGCAAACCCGTTTAAAGCAAGAATTACACCAAGCGTACCCGATATAATCATCGCAACTATATCACTTATCCCTCGCTCTTTTGCCTTCAGTGTTTTATACAGATAAGCGTTCAATGAAACCCCCATTCCTCCAAAAACAAACCCAAGAAAAAGGATCCGAGAAAGAGGAATCAAATCGGGTTTTCTGTAAAAAGAAGCAATCAACGGTGCACAAAAGAATAAGACTACATAGGCTACGACACTGGTTAAGGTACTAAACCAAAATACCGCATTGTAATCTTCATGCTTTATTTCTTGCCTATTAGCCAATGCAGAAGTAAAACCACTTTCTTGGAGAATAGTTACAATGCCATTGAAAATGGCTAACATGCCGATCAATCCATAATCTTCAGCGTTGAGAATTCGTGCAGTAATTAACCCAAATACGGCTCCGAGCAATTGCTGTACGCTATTACTTAACCCTCCCCAAAAAAGGCCTTTAGCTGCTTTCTCTTTTAGCGAAGCTGTAGATGACATTTTTTAGAAAGAACAGGCCATAACATAGAATGACGCTATTACTTTTTTGTCAATTCAAAAATGCCGCACCCGTATCGACAATGATAGTTATTTTTAATCAGCTCATCAGTTAATTGCTCATTCGGATGAAAATTATTTTGATCATCCACATAAGAGAACATATCTATCGTATAGAATGGACTTATCATCTCTATGAGGAGTGAAAGAGAAAAAACACGATGTGCATGAAATTCTATCCTTTGTAGCCCTATTGGTACCGAAAAATAGAACTTTCCACTTGATTCCAATAGAGATGTGATATTCTTAAATCCAATATCAAATCCTTCAAAATTAATAGGATCCCCATATCTACCCAAGCCAAAATGTTCCAACGCATGTAAACATGAAACAGAAGGGATACTATTTCCCTTGATACATGTACGATCCATAATGTCCAACTGTTTAAAAGTCACATTAGGTATGTTCACCTCTAACGGGCGTATATCAAAAACCTCAACCGACCTAAAAGACGCCAGATGGGCCACGAAACCGTCTATACGACTCCCAATATCTACATGACGCAATGGCGCATTCTTGAATATTCGTTGGGCTACAAATAAGTCCTGAAAGAAGTAATGTAAGGAAAGAGAACCTGCATCATCAGTTCTATCAGAATAGCACGGACGTAGGCTCGTGATTGGGAAGCGATATTGTGACTGTTTTGCCTGGCGTAACAATGCATTCTTGTCTTTTCGAAGACGCCAATAGTTCATCAATGAAAAATGGCCGTAAAAAGGTATAACACCTGTATACAGATACGTATATCGTTCACTCGTCCAACGAATCTTTTTTTTGAGCAATGAGAAATTCACTTGTGCAGGTTGTTTTGTTTGAGATGATATTCTATTTCTAAATTTTTACTACAAAAAAACATGGAGTCTTGAATCTCTTACTTGTAATAAAGAAGAATGCATACGATTTAAATAGTAGCCTCCAATGTCTTACGCATACATCCGCCCAATAATGTCCACGACTTTCATGCCTTCAAGAACGTTCGTTGTGATTGTGTCCGAACTGTTTTCAGAGAGGACATTGATTACGTTACGGATAACATAGTGATGATTCT
>CALIBC010000031.1 GCA_938045615.1 uncultured Clostridia bacterium
GTTGCGAACAGTTAGTATCTTATCATTCGCTTTTTTACTTGTCAACACTTTTTTTGCTTTTTTTACGTTTTTTTTGAAAAAGTTTTTCCGAAAGTAAATTCCGCCCTGCCTGACTGCAGGGCGGAATTTGTTCAAAACAAATTGCTACCATTATATATTTCGGAAATCATGCCACGATATCCGCCGGAACCCATACCAATATATACGCCGTGAAGCACAAGTCGTCCGGTCAAATAAGACCTACCACCAAAAAACCTCCACAAACGACTATACCTGTAAAGAACAATGTTATAAGGCAATATCCCATGATATCCCTTGCGGAAAGTCCTGCGATTCCCAGTGCCGGCAATGCCCAGAACGGCTGGATCATATTGGTCCACGCATCGCCCCATGCTATCGCCATACCCGTCATCGACGGATCCACACCAAGATTCTGTCCCGCCGGCATCATGATCGGCCCCTGAACAGCCCACTGCCCGCCGCCGGAAGGCACAAAGAGATTCACAAGCCCCGCAGACAGGAATGTGAACAGCGGAAAAGTGGTCTTATTGGATATTTCCACAAACCCGTGGCTTATAAAGCCTGCGAGAGAAACTCCATTTTCCGGGTTGGGCGCAATCATCATCGCCATTATCCCCGCATAAAACGGAAATTGAAGAATGATCCCGGCAGACCCCTTTGTCGCCTCGGTAACGGCTCTTACATAAGCAATCGGCGTCTTGTGACAAATTATTCCCAAGATAAGGAATATGAAGTTCACTATATTAAGTGTCACGTTGAATCCATTTTTACTGAAGTAGACCCACAAAAAGATTATGCCGCTTATGGCTATCAAAGCCGAGCATACGATGCTATTTTCCAGCTTTTCTGCCGGAGATTCAGGTTTTTTGTACTCGAAAACTTCTTCTTTTAGCAACGCCGGATCTACCGTTATCGCCTCGCTCGCATCCGGATGCATCCTTGCATTTATAAACGGAAGGCACACAAGTATGATTCCGATCATGATCAGGTTGTACGGTGAAAATATCGTCAGCGATGTAGGAATTGCGTCAGATACGGCTCCTCCTGTAGCTTTCAGCAGTACCGCCTTTCCCGGGGTTGCCAACGCCAATGGTATAGACCCTGAAAATCCGGCATGCCAAATAACAAATCCCGAATAAGCTGAAGCTATTAAAAGTCTGTAGTCGATACCTTTGACTTGCCTTGCTATCTCTTTCGCCAAAATGGCGCCTACCACAAGACCGAATCCCCAGTTTATCCAGCATGCTATAAGCGAAAAAAACGTTACAACTATAATGCCCTGTTTAGGACCTTTGGCAAGACCCGCAATGGATGAAACGATCCCTCTCACGACCTTTGCCTGCGCCAATGCGCTTCCGAGAACCAGCACCAGAGCCATCTGCATCGAAAACTCGAGCAATCCCCAGATGCCCATTCCCCATGAGCCGATCAGTGCAATAGGTCCCATCCCCGTGGCCGGCATAGCTGCCACAAATACTATAACTGTCAAAATGATGCAGAAGATAAACGGATCCGGCAAGAATCTGTTCACCATGTGCACACAGCCATTGGATATTTTTTTAAACATATCGTCCCTCCTTACATAGATAATATTAAAATAGGATCGCAACAATTTCTTTATGCCTTAATATTATTCCTCTGTTAATTACTTGTCAACACGTCTCTACATGAAATTTTCATCTTGAGTACACAACTTCATCACCGAGACCGACATTTTCAATTTAATGCATAAAGCGATGGATGACTTCACATGTATGAACCTTTTCCACTGCAAGCCAAAATATAGCAGCTATCACCGGTCGTCGCACCCGCTTTTATCGACGGCTTTTATCGCAAGTTTTCCCTTAAAGCAAACAAAACAGGACCTATCGGCGGGATACCAATGTACCCTCTGGCGAATAAGTCCTGTCCGTATATTGAAATGAAAAGTTTTTCAAGGTTTTTAGATGTGTTTCCGACATCATGCCGAAAACGCATCAATAACTCAAACGCGAATCTTCGTAATGCTTTTTCATCGAATTCTTACGCTGTGAACAAAGTGCCGGTCTTACCTTCCAGGGCGTCGACCGCCTTGTTCAGCGAAGTTATTATCGCCTTTTTGTTTGAACCTGCTTTCACGAATTTCATTGCGGCCTGCACTTTCGGAAGCATGCTTCCCGGAGCAAACTGACCTTCTTGGATATATTTCTCCGCATCCGCTATGGAAAGCTTGTCGAGATTCTTCTGATCAGGCTTGTTGAAGTTTATTGCAACTTTCTCCACCTCGGTCAGTATCATTAGAATGTCGGCGTTGACTTTCTCCGCAAGCAGTTCCGCCCCGAAATCCTTGTCTATGACAGCAGCCACGCCCTCCAGCGATCCATCTTCATTTTCGACCACAGGAATTCCGCCGCCGCCGACCGAAACCGTAATTGTCGTAGGCCACAGTGTGCGGATGGCATCGATTTCCACAATATCTTTGGGTATAGGGGATGCAACCACTCTTCTCCATCCTCTGCCCGCATCTTCTTTGATCGAGTATCCCCTTTCAGCCTCCAATTTCTTCGCTTCTTCCTCAGAGTAGAAAGGTCCTATCGGCTTTGTAGGATTTTTGAACCCGGGGTCGTCTCTGTCCACCACCACCTGGGTCTCGATTGTCGCCACAGGTACGCTGTGTTTTCTCTGCGCCAAAGCAAACCTGAGGGCTTGCTGAATGTGATAACCGATGTAGCCCTGTGACATCGCTCCGCAAACATCGAAAGGCATTGCGGGAGTTACGTCTCGGGCGGTCTCCGAGGCAAGCAGAATCCTTCCTACCTGCGGACCGTTTCCGTGAACCACTCCGACTTCGTATCCTTTGCTGCTTATGTCGGCAATATGCTCGCAGGTTTTTTTGACCACCTCAAGCTGCGCTTGCGCCGTAGCCTTGCCGTTTCCGGATTGTAGGGCATTTCCGCCCAGTGCAATTACAATTTTTTCCGCCATTTATATATCTCCTAATTTTTATTCTCAATGCACGGTAGCCGTGCTTTTGCGCCTTACAGATCGTCCCTGTTTACCGGGCAAGACATGCAGCGCGGACCTCCCCTTCCTCTCGAAAGTTCAAAGCTCGGTATCGTCAAAACCTTGATGCCCTTCTTGTCAAGCAGATCGTTGGTAACATAGTTCCGCTCATATGTGACAACGGTTCCCGGCGCTATCGCCAAAGTATTGGATCCGTCGTTCCACTGCTCTCTCTGTGCCGCCATGCTGTCTGTTCCACCGCAGCGTATCAGATCGACCGAAGGTACTTTCAATACCCTGGCAAGTAGCTGATCAAGCTCATCGGTGACCGACCTGTAGCAAAGTTTTCCGTCTTTTCCGAGGCTTACCTCGAACAGCTGCAAAGGCCCCTCGATTTCAGGATGTATGGTGAATTTATCATAATCAACCATCGTGAAAACCGTATCAAGATGCATGAACGCTCTCTTCTTTGGAATATTGAAAACTATCACCCTTTTGAAAGTTGATCTATTCAGGAGCCTCGTCGCAAAGAATTCAATACCTATAGCCGTGGTTCTCTGCGAAAGTCCGATCGCGACGGTTTCCTTATTAAGCACAAGTACGTCGCCGCCCTCCATCGAATACGGGTCGTCGTAGTCGTACCAGAGGTTTGTTCCATCGGGGGCAAAATCCTTATTGTAGTTATACATATATCTTAAAAGGATCGCTTCTCGTCTTCTGGCAACCGTGCTCATATGGTGAACATTGAGTCCGTCTCCCACACAAGCCCCCGGATCTCTTGTGAAATAGAGGTTCGGCATAGGATCCATATAAAACGGATAATCGCTCATGATCATGTCAGAAAGAGTCTTTGCCTCAAAACTTCCGAGTTCTTCTTTCTTTACTCCCGCAATTATCTTGGCTACCATCTCTTTTTCCGGCATGGCATACAGATATTCAAAAACCGCTTCGCGAACACCCGTAGAGTGTAACTTGCTTGCATCAAGGATGTCATTCAGAAAAGCCTTTTTCAGCTCGGGCGTTGAAATCGCCTTGGCAGTTTCGTCAACGTAATACACAACTTCCACGCCATTGTCTTTGAGAAGTTTGGCAAAAGCGTCATGTTCTTTTTCTGCCTGCTTCAGAAATGGTATATCGTCAAACAGCAACCTTGCAAAGTTGTCGGGCACAAGCCCCTCAACTTCCGGTCCTATTCTATGAAGAAGTACTTTATTCAGTTTACCTATCTCAGAAAAATTATTAATACCGGGATACATTTAAATCTCCTTTTCTATTGTGTCCTCACACGGACAACAAACTGTTTCATGCGGAAGGACGGTATCCCTCCGCTTATATTTCATTCTTTTTTCGTCACTTATGCTATCGTTGCAACTATAACGGCTTTGATAGTGTGCATCCTGTTTTCGGCTTCGTCGAATACCACCGAATGCCTGCTCAGGAATACTTCGTCCGTCACTTCGCGAATATCGTATCCGATTTCTTTCTGTTCAGATGACATCGTCGTATCGAAATCGTGGAAGCTCGGCAGGCAATGCATGAAGATAACATCGGGGTTTTCCGTCTTGTCGAGAAATTCTTTTGTTACCTTGAAAGGTGTAAGCAGTTTTACCCTTTCAGGGATCTGATCCTCTTCCCCCATCGAAGCCCAGATATCGGTATATATCACATCGGCGTTCTTCAGGCAGCTCTCGTCACTGCTCACGCTGATGGACGCACCCGTCTCATTTGCAACTTTTTCGGCTCTTGCCAACACATCCTTGTCGACTTCCGCCGCAAGTTCTTTAGGTCCGTAGGCGACAAATTCCATGCCCATCTTCGCACATCCGTACATCCAGGCGTATGCCATGTTGTTTCTGACATCTCCAACGAATACTACCTTGACCTTATTGAGCGGTTTTGCCACATGTTCCTCAATTGTAAGAAGATCCGCCAAAATCTGCGTCGGATGATCCACGTCGGTAAGGCCGTTCCACACCGGCACGCCCGCATTTTCCGCAAGTTCCTCCACCACGCTCTGCTTAAATCCTCTGTATTCTATTCCGTCATAGAATCTTCCCAGGACTTTTGCCGTATCCGCTATTGTTTCTTTCTTGCCCATCTGCGATGACTTGCTGTCGAGAAACGTCACTCCCGCTCCCTCGTCCATAGCCGCAACCTCAAAAGCACATCTTGTCCTTGTCGATGTCTTTTCAAACAAAAGAACTATATTCTTGCCCTTGAGCACGTGATTTACTATGCCGGCTCTCTTCTTTGCTTTCAGGTCATGCGCAAGATCGAGCATATACCGAATCTCGGTAGGTGTAAAATCCATAAGCGTCAGGAAATGTCTGCCTTTCAAATTCACTGCCATTTTTTAAATCTCCTTTTTAAATATAAAATCTTATTCACTGATTATTTTTCCGCAATATGCATGCGGCTCAAAAGATTCGTCCGAATTCATCTCGAACTCCTCCCGTCGTCATGATACTATGTCAAATATACAGAAAAAAGTACCGGTCGTTCCATAATTTAAGGTACCGGTACTCTCCATGCATTCTCCCGAATCCGTACTTTTCCAAGCTCTGTTCGCAAAACCATTTTCTTCTGCTCACACGCTCCCGCAAAATCCGCTTTCCTTCAGCGGTTTGGTGTTTTTCTATTCTTTTCCTTGTACAGTTTTCTTATGACCCTCACCAGCCTGTCCGCCCCTTCGGCAAGCCAAGTTTCAGACTCATATGAAAAATTCAATCGTATCTTTTCCTTGCCGCCGTTTTTAAGCGGGTAGAACAACTCCCCGGGGACTATGCTCACGCCTTCCTTTGAGGCCTCCTTTGCAACTTCCATGCCGCTCATACCGTAGGGCAGATCCACCCAAACATATACACCACCCGCCGGCACTTTGAACCTGACATCTATGTCGGAAAGCCGCTCCAGCCTTGAGCATAGCAGATCCCTATTCTTCTTGTTGTGCTTCCTTATTTCTTCGACTCGTTTATAATATCTTCCGTCCTGCAGGTTGTATGCTATGAGAAGTTGATTCAGCCAGCTTACCGATATCACACGAATCGACACAAGATAACTGAGGCTGTGTATCAACTTTTTGTTCGCAACCACTGCGGCTATCGATATACCGGGCAAAAACGTCAGCGAAAACGAGTATATATATATTACGCTGCCGGTTCTGTCCATGGATTTGATCGAAGGAACGGCTCCCCCGTTGTAATGAAGTTCAGAACCCGCATCGTCCTCCACTATCGGTACAAAATACTTCTCCGATATCTCAAGCAGTTTCTTTCGCCTCTGCGGGCTAAGAACACTGCCGGTGGGATCGTGGTAGCTTGAGTTCACATAAATGAATTTCGGTTTTTTTATCCGGATCAGATTTTCCAGATTGTCCACTATCATCCCCTCATCGTCCATGGGCACAGGGAATACTTCCCCTCCCGATAAAGTTATTACCCTGTACACATCCGGAGAGCAGGGCTCCTCGACAAAAACGCAGTCCCCCGGCCAAAGCAACGCCATTATAACAAAGTCAAGCGCCTGGTTGGTCTCGGTAAGCACCTGAATTTCCCCGACGCCCGCATCTATACCTTTCAACCGGAAGTAGTCCCGCAAATTCTTTCTGAGAAAAATATCCCCCTGATACGGTGCCATATATGCCGGCATCAAGGCGCTGGAATCGATTATCTGCGCTATATCCTCCCCAAGATCTTCCTTTGGATAGACAAAAGGAGCGATGCCGGTCGACAGCGAAATTCCCGTTCCCTGCGAAAACTCCTGATATATATTGTCGTACACCTCCTCCATGTCCTGATATTCATCCTTGATCAGTTGGCTCCAGTTGAATTCCGCCCGTGCTTTTCTTTTTTCCGCCTCCCCGACCTCGGCATCCCCTGATCCGGCGCCGCACGACACTTCATACCCCTTGCCTCTCACGGATTTTACAAGACCCATGTCCTTGAGGTTTCCGTAAGCACGTATGACCGTATTTCTGTGTACATCAAGTCTTGCCGCCAATTTTCGTTCCGACGGCAAAGCGGCTCCGTCCACCAGCTCGCCTTTCAGGATCATCCTCCTGATTTGTTCGACGATCTGCCTGTAATACGGTATCTTCCTTTTCTTGTTAAGTGTAACGATCATAATCCACCGCCCGTTTTCCAACAACAGAGTCACAAAAGGTCATTCTGTTCTTTTTGTGCACCTCATAAGCCATTTGCGTACCTGATAAGCCATTTGTGCGCTTGATAATTTGTTGCGAAATCCCGGTTCGCTTTTGACGGGGCGCAAACCGCAAAATTGCGCTTAAGGTTTTTCCGAATCTGCGTGCAGTCTCTTCTCAAACTTCTGCAGGACATATTCCACAATTCCGTCCAGCATCACGAAAAACTTGTCGAGCCGCCTGCGATACGAGTCATCCATTCCGTCCCCTATCCATTCGGCCATCACACCCATGAGGGCGGCCGTCAGCATGAAGATCAAAAACTCCACATCATCGTCATCCACACGGTATCCTCGGGAAATTTCTTTTACTATACCGGTAACGGCAGGTTTTACAAATACCGCCATATATTTTTCCAATTCTTTTCTGTTCAGAGAATCGTAAACGTTTATGATAAAGCGCCTGTCTTTCAAAAAACTGTCCATAAGGCGAGTTATGACATCCCGCCAATTGTCGGTCGTAAATCCTTCTTCCGTGTTCCGCTTGACTTCTTCTGCCAATATCCAATCTACAAGTTCGTAAACATCATGAAAATGATAGTAAAATGTCTGTCTGTTCACTCCGCAACCTGCGGTTATATCACTCACCGTGATCTTGTTCAATGTTTTCTTGTTCAATAATTTTTTCAACGACTCCGCAAGAGCCTTCCGCGTCAAGTAAGTCAAATCAGACCCCGCTTTCTACTCTTTAAAGCTGTCACGAATCCTGCGTATCTCCCTTGTGAGTTTATTTATATCGTTAATCCTGCGGTAAACCACATATGCGTTTTCTTCACGGTAAAGCAAAATGCCGTTGAGCGTCTTGGAAAGATCGTCGCAGAGTTCTTCCGTCAGATGCAAAAATTCATCCTTGCTCAATTCTGTGAGTCCTGCTCTTATCATGTCAATTTCGTAATGATATTCCATTCCGAACAGTTCATGCACTTTTGCGGACAGTTCCTGCTTGTATTCATTGAGGAAAAGGTTGAATGCCCCGTCGCAATCCAAAGATCTTTTCTTTATGTCCGACAAAGTTTTTTCTATCTCCTCAAACCTGATATCAAGCTCGCTGTATTCCATGTTCATGGCTTTCCAGTAAAAATTCAGCTGCCCTATCGCATCGTCGATCAGATCCACAACCTTCATCGCCGTGGATTCTTCCATTATCTTTTTCTGATTGATTTTGAGATCTTTTTTTATCGCACTTTTGAGTTCTTCAATCCCTTCCCCCGTCTTTGCGCTGACCGGGAACATCTCGGCTTTCTCTCCCGTAATCTGCGCCAGGACTGTCTTGCAATAATCCAAATAAACATCCAGTTCACGACGGCTCACCGAATCGATCTTGTTCACGGCAAAATAAAATTTCGCGGCAAAGTTCCGCGTGCTCTTCAAAAAATCTATTTCTATCTGATTTATCGGGCTGTCGACCGAAAGCAGGAAGATGACCGCATCGCTTTCTTTCATGTTGTCGTATGCGATTTCCGTATTATTCTTGTGAAACGAGCCGACCCCCGGCGTATCAACGAAAGTGAAACCATCCTTCAAAAAATCCGAAGGGGTATGTACTATCACTTCCTTGATTCCAAGGCTGTTGTTTTTATTCTCTTGCTCGCTTATATAGCGGTGCAGTTCCTCCCGCGGAACCTCCTCAACTTTCCCGTTCTCGTAGAAAACCTCGGCTTTCTTTTCACCTGCAACCACCTTTGTCACAGCACCGGTTATCGGTACTATCCCCACCGGCAGCACGCTGTCTTGCAGAATCGCGTTTGACAGTGCGCTTTTCCCTCTCTTAAACTGACCTATAACCGCAACAGTAACATCTTCCCGTTCAAGTTTCTTTCTCAGTACCTCGGCTCTTTTCGCCTCTCCGGAAACAGCCTCTTCTTTTGCAAGAAGCCTGCAGAGTCTTGCCGTTCGCTCATACACGCTCATACTTTTCAACGTTTTTTCCAACATAAAATTTCCCGTACCTCCGTTTCATAATTGTAAAGCATATTACGATCCCAGGCAACCATAACCTTACAGAAACGCCCTCGGACTGCGCCGTCAACGCCGTAAATCGGATACCTTCACAAGTTCAGCCGTAAAATCCACCGGCTCCATATGAAAAAGAGTGCCCCACAGGTGAACTTTCTTCACTTTCCGGAGCACTCTCACGATGAATTTAATATTAGCCTATAAATCAACAGTTTGTTTTAGATTTTTTGTTAATTCGTTAAAATATAAAGTGCGCTATCGGTGTAACTATAAGCAGACTTATGATCGTTCTCTCTATGAAGATGATGAACAATTCCACAATGTTAACCGGAAGCTTCGAGCCCAGTATCAACCCTCCGACTTCGGACAGGTAGATCAGCTGCGTTACGGATATGACCGCTATGATAAACTTGGTCATGGCGCTTGTAACTCCGGCAGCTGCGATAACCGACGGGGTGAACATATCCGTAAATCCGACTATCATCGTCTTTGACGCCGCAGCCGCTTCAGGTATCTGCAGCAGGTTGAGAAGCGGCATAAAAGGCTTGCCCAAAATTTCAAATATCTGCGTGTTGTTGGAAAGCGCAAGTGCAATCGTTCCGATGCACATAACAACCGGCATCACGCCGAACCACATGCCCACGGCATTTTTAAGTCCGTTGCCCAGAAATTCTCCGACACCCTTGTGTTCCTTGACTCTTTCAACGGCCAGTGAAATACCGTAATCTACAGATGAGGAGTACCCCTCCGGTATTGTTTCCGGCATAGCCCTGCCCTCAACAAGGTATGTGTCTTTTTTCATCGAAAGAGGCGGTATTCTTGGGCAAATTACGGCGCAAACGATTCCTATAAGACATATCGCAAGGTAGTAAATTCCAAAGTACTGCATGAGATCCACCTGCGCAAGAACCACGATACTGAACGTTATCGACACCGCCGAGAACGTCGTGGCTATGATCGAGGCTTCTCTTGCGGAATAGTATCCGCCTTCATACTGGTTGCACGTAAGCATTACTCCCAAAGTACCGTCACCGATCCACGATGTGAAACAATCGACAGCCGCACGCCCCGGAATCTTGAACACAGGTCTCATGACCTTTGTCAGAAGTGCTCCGACAAACTCCAAAAGACCGAAATCCAGCAAAAGCGGTAGCAATAGACCCGCTATGGCAAATATGATGACAAGCACTGTCAGCAAAGCGTCAAGCACAAAGCCTCCCGCACCTCCGTCTGCATTGCCCTCGGTCAGCATGTGAATTACACCTTTGTCGTTTTCTCCCACCTTAAGGTATGTAAGCCATATGAACACACATCCCACAGCTCTTATTACCGCCCATATCGGCGTGGTGGTAAAAGCTTCATTCAAAATTCTGTTCTCTGTAATAAACTTCGGTTTGGCCAACCCGATTATAGACATAACTGCGGATATCGTAACGATAATGACGCATAATACAGGTAAAAATGATCCGAGCGCCACCCCAATCTTGTCAGCCAAAATCTTGACGAAAATTGTCCATTTCCCATCGTATTTGACAGGGATCATGAAAAGTATTATTCCTATGACCGATGGAACCAGAAATTCCGCCATGGATTTTCCATTTCTTTTTTCCATAAAAGGCTTCTCCTTTCTAAATTCACCGACATCAGTTTAACATAATATGCATATAAGTCAAACATACTCATTTTTGAGGCGATGTAAAACCCTGATTGACTATTAATTTTTGATTGTGTATAATAATTTAAATAATAGAGGCGATAATAGCATCGGGTTAACTTAAACTCTGAATCACGCCTGTAAGTTGATGAGATATCGGAAAAGGCAAAATAATGGAAAATGAAAAAGAAAAAAATAAGATCAAGGTGTATATGACGATATCGATAGTGACATTTTTGGGTTCAGTCTTACTTTTTATTGCTGAATTTATTTGCAAATCAATGGCGCTATTGTCCATGAGCAATATGAAATTCATGACGGATTTGCCTACCATATGGGAACCGCCATTGGTTATAGCAAGTGGGGCGTGCTTTGCGGTTTCGCTTCTTACATGCGCGAGGGCTCTATGGCTTTTATGGGGGAAAAAGAAAGAATCATATGATGATTTCTCGTCATATTACGATCAGGATTGACAGAAACGATTTGCTTACAATAACATCGAGAAATGAAAAAAATACTCTCGATGCGGGATGTAGCGTTTGTGAGGTGTCAAGAAAAAGGTATACAACGTCCGGAGGTGTTTATGATGTTGCTTTCTAAAAGAAAAATGATTTACGTTACTGTGCTCGCTGCAATGATGTTTTTGGGAACGTTCGCATCTGTGTTTGCAGATAGTTCTGATGAGGATATGGATACGACGGGCGGTAAAATCATTATGGTCGAAATACCCGATGGCAAAGGTGGGATGACTCGCTATACGGGAAAAGATGCCGAAAGGGTTTATGAGGAATTTGAAAAAGAAGATCAAATTCAGGAGGAGAAATTGAGGCGGGATGTACAACGCTACGCAGACAGGCATTCGCAAGATCCCCAAATACAAAAGAAGACTCAATTTATATTCGATAACTTTGATCAGTTTTTCCACGGAGAGCTGCAGGTCAGTTGGTAAAACGGCGTTAAAACATAATCCCGATGACTATGCTCAAGTTCACTCGACTTCGGATCAGGATTGTATTTACGCTAAAGAAAAATCCCTGCAGTTGCGATGAACTTGATAGATATTGCCAAATGAGGATTGCTATTTATGGGAAAGAAAAACAGCAGAAACACAAAGGGTAAAATCATCTCCGCCGCATGGAAGCTTTTCTATGAGCAGGGATACGATGATACGACGGTGGACGAGATAGTGGAGAGTTCCCAAACATCGAAGGGTTCTTTTTATCATTACTTCGACGGCAAGGATTCTCTGCTGTCGTCGCTGTCATATCTGTTTGACGAGAAGTACGACACTCTGAAAGACCATCTGCCCGAGGGGAACTTTGTAGAAAAGCTGTGTCACATAAACAGGGAGCTCTTTCTCATGATAGAAAATTCCATATCCGTCGATCTTCTTTCGCGCCTTTTTTCTTCGCAGTTGATAACAAAAGGACAGCGCCACCTGCTGGATCAGGACAGGACTTACTACAAGCTGCTTCGCGATATCATACAAGCCGGACGTTCCAACAACGAGCTGGATGATTCCGTATCGGTAAACGAGGTCATCAAGGCTTACGCTCTGATGGAAAGGGGAATGATGTACGACTGGTGCCTGTGCAACGGGGATTACTCATTGGCACAGTACAGCAAGCTTGTTTTGCCAAAATTTCTCGCCAATTTCATGAAATAATTTTCGTTGCAATTTTTATCGTAAAAAACGTCCATATTCGAGTCTATCAATAAAATCCCATAAAATACGGCTTTCACGCCTGTTTACCTCTCCGTATTTCATATCTTAGTTTAGGATTTATTCTGTGTTTCAGTCTACTTTTTTTTATGATATAATTCCCCAAAATACAGTCGACGGCATATTCATTTTATTTTCAAACACAGATTGCCGATGACGAAATATGCGGAGGTTTTATCATGAACATTAACGATTTTCTAATGATGCTGTCCATAGCTATTTATCTGCTTGGAATGCTGGGAGTGGGAATATATTTTTCCAGGAAAAACAACGATGCCGGGGATTTCTATCTGGGCGGCAGAAGCCTGGGTCCCTTTGTCACCGCCATGAGTGCGGAAGCATCCGATATGAGCAGCTGGCTCCTAATGGGTCTTCCGGGGGTAGCATATCTCACGGGAGTCGCAAATGCGGCTTGGACGGCAATCGGTCTTGCGATAGGGACTTATATAAATTGGCTTCTCATAGCCAAGAGAATACGAATTTACTCGCATCAATTGCATGCTATTACTTTACCTGAGTTTTTTAGCAAGCGTTATAAAGACGACAAAAATATTTTAAACTTTATATCCGCCACTATAATAATAATATTTTTCATTCCGTATACCGCGTCGGGATTTGCGGCATGCGGCAAGCTTTTCGGCACATTGTTCAACACAGACTATTTCTGGGCCATGATCATAAGCGCCGCGGTCATCGTCGGTTACACCGCGCTCGGCGGATTCCTCGCTGCCAGCACCACGGATCTGATCCAGAGCATAATAATGTCGTTTGCTCTTGTGGTGATACTGGGCTACGGCACTTACCTCGCGGGCGGTATGGATAAAGTCATTGAAAACGCAAGCGCGCTTCCGGGATACTTCAGTCTTTCAAGTACGTATGATGCCGTAAACAAGAGTTCATCTCCGTATAATTTTCTAAGCATAATAAGTACGTTTGCATGGGGACTCGGCTACTTCGGGATGCCTCACATACTGCTGCGCTTTATGGCCATCGGCGACAAAGATAAACTCACTCTATCCCGCCGGGTCGCAACAATCTGGGTGATAATATCTCTCGCGGTTGCCTTGATGATAGGCATCGTCGGAAATGCGATGACCTCAAACGATGCGATTCCTTACCTCAAGGGCGCGACATCTGAGACCATAATCGTAAAAATCGCTCACATTTTGAGCACGAACGGCTCGGTCTTCGCACTGCTCGCAGGTCTGATCCTTGCCGGCATACTCGCGGCGACCATGTCAACCGCGGATTCGCAGCTTCTTGCAGCCTCATCGGGTGTTAGCCAAAATATAGTCAGGGATTTTCTCAAAATCAGAATAACGGAAAAGCAGGCGATGATACTATCCAGGCTCACGGTTATTGCAATATCCGTGGTAGGGGTCATACTTGCGGCCAATCCGAACAATTCCGTATTTGAAATCGTTTCATTTGCGTGGGGCGGCTTCGGTGCGACCTTCGGTCCTGTGGTCATCTGTGCGCTCTTCTGGAAAAACTCCAACAAGTATGGCGCCCTCGCCGGGTTGACGGTCGGCGCAATAATGATTTTCTTCTGGAAATATGCTATAAGACCGCTTGGCGGCCTTTGGGACACATATGAACTGCTCCCGGCATTCGTATGCGCGCTCCTCGCTATAATCATAGTGAGTAAAATCGCGGGAAGACCGGGAAGCGAAATCACGGATGAGTTCGATAAGTATCATTGCAAGCTGACCGATTAAATTTGCCCGCCGTTACAAACGTATTGAAGCAATACGCCGTTACAAGCGATTGAAGTACTACGCCGTTACAAAAACCGAGTTCACCGACAGTCCGGGTGGGCGAACCCGCTTCATCAACCGGCTCCGGTCGCATCACTGACGGTCTATTGCAAAAGATAAAGCGTCCGACAGCCGCTTCTTTATGCGGAGCGGTTGCCGAACGCCACCCGTTTACTTATCCATGCCGCAGGAAAATCCTTCTTCCGCAGCCGTTTCCTCCTCCTTGACGGTTCTATAAAATCTGTATCCGCCGGAAAAGTTGTATGCTTCAAAGCCGTTTTGTTTCAAAATCCTGCATGCCAGATAACTCCTGACTCCGCTCTGGCACATTACGTAAACCGGTCTGTCCGTCGGTATTTCCCGAATGCGCGCCCTCAGTTCATCAACGGGAATGTTCACGAAGCCTTTCACGCTGCCTGCGGTAAATTCCGCGGGCGTTCTCGTATCAAGCAACGTAACACTTCCGTCTGTCGGAAGTCTCTCTATATCATCGTAACGGAACTGCGAAACCTTACCGGTCACAACGTTCTCCACCATAAAGCCCGCCATATTTACGGGATCTTTCGCAGATGAATAGGGAGGTGCATAGGCCAGTTCTAGATCTTTAAGCCCGACAGCCGAAATGCCCCCGCGCATAGCCGTCGATATTACGTCTATACGCTTGTCCACGCCCTCTCTGCCGACTATCTGGGCGCCGAGAATCTTAAGTGTTTTCTTCTCAAACAGGAGTTTAATGGTCATGGCCTTCGCCCCGGGATAATAACCGGCATGCGAGTTTGGAGACAGAATCACATAATCGTAATCAATGCCCGAATTCTTCGCCGTTTTTTCATTTATTCCCGTAGTTGCAACCGTCATATCAAAAAGCTTGATGACAGATGTGCCGATCGAACCGTCATACCTGCTGTTTAAGCCGCATATATTGTCTGCCACTATTCTACCCTGCTTGTTTGCGGGACCTGCGAGAGGAACATGAGCCTCTTCACCCGTGACGCCGTTCCTGACACTTACGGCGTCTCCAAGCGCATAAATGTCCTCATCCGACGTACGCATGCCGGAATCCGTTACGATACTTCCCTTCACCCCCAGTTCAAGCCCTGCATCTCCGGCCAGTTTGGAGTCCGGGGTAACTCCTATTGCCAGTATTACCATTTCCGACACCGGAGATTCACGATTGGCTATGAGCGTTTTTATCAAATCTCCGTCATCTTCAAATCCCGTGACTTCCGCGCCGAGTTTTAATTTCACTCCATGTTTCCTGAACAGCGAGTGCACCTGCGCCGCCATGTCCTTGTCAAGGTGCGGAAAGAGCTGTTCGGACCTTTGAACTATCGTTACATCTATACCTGACTCAATAAGGTTTTCCGCCATCTCAAGACTTATAAATCCGCCACCTGCCAGCACTGCACTTTCAGGTTTTTTACTGTCCATAAATTCACGTATCCTGAAGGTGTCTTCCACCGTCCTCAGCGTAAAGACTTTCTCCGGGTTATTTTCCGAATCGATCCCCGAAATTTTCGGTCTTGTCGGCCTGGCTCCCGGTGACAAAATAAGCTTATCGTATTTTTCCTCATATTCCTTGCCGGTTTCCAGATTTTTGACCGTAACCGTTTTTTTCTCCGGATCCACGGACGTTACCTCGCTATGAACTCTCACATCTATCCCGAATCTGTCCATAAAACCCTCGGGACTTTGCAAAGTCAATTCTTTCTTATCCTCTATCACTCCGCCTATGTAATACGGCAACCCGCAGTTTGCATATGATACATATCCCGATTTTTCAAAGATCGTAATCTCCGCATTTTCATCAAGGCGGCGAAGTCGTGCCGCCGCAGTCGCTCCGCCTGCGACTCCCCCCACTATCAAAACTTTCATACTTTACCTCCAAGCACTATTTTGTACAATTTCATTTTCCTCTATTTGAAAGACACATTAATCCTGCGATAGCTTTGCTTCTCTAATGCAGAACAAACAAATGACATATCGCTGCGAACTCAAATATCCTATCGCTCAAGTTCCCCCTTATACGATGCAATCCCTCCTATATTAGTAACCGTTTCATATCCCATCTTTTTAAGCGCCGAAACCGCCCGGCCGCTCCTTGCACCGCTCAGGCAGTAAACAAACAGCGGCGAAGACTTAAGCGGCACTTTCTTCTCAATTTTCTTCAAATCGTGCAACGGAACATTGATACTTCCCGGAATATTGCCGTTCCTGTATTCTTCCGGCGATCTTACATCTATAAGTTTAGCTCCTTCGGTTTCTCTGTACCGCCGCACCTCATCGTTGATATCGGTTCTTTTTGTGAAAGCGAACAATCCCATATTTAACCTCCTTGTATTGTGAAACTGTTTTCCATGCTTTAATACCCGTTTCCAGCCAACAAAAACAAGACTTTAGGAGTTGTTACACTCTCATCGTAACAAACTCCCAAAGCCTCCTCTTTTCAACAGTCCTATATATTCCTTTTCTCTTCTCGTAAGCATGCCCCGAAACGGAAGTCTTTCGACCGGAATTTCGTATGTATCTTTCTTCCAAAGATTCGTATGTATCTTTCTTCCAAAGAAATGAAATTACGCTCTTTCCATGTCCGTCTTGTACGCGCCTCCCAGCATCGCTCCGAGGAACTCTTTCAAACGCGTGCTCTCCGGTTTATTAAATATTTCCTCGGGGCTTCCCTGCTCGACGATCTTCCCGCGGTCCATGAAAATCACACGATCCGCAACTTCTTTGGCAAATTCCATCTCATGCGTCACGATGACCATAGTGCGTTTCTCCGATGCGAGTCTTTTCATTACGCTCAGCACCTCACCGGTAATCTCGGGATCAAGTGCGGATGTAGGCTCATCAAAGAGCATTATCATGGGATCCATCGCAAGTGCTCTCGCTATTGCAACACGTTGCTTTTGCCCACCGGAAAGATTCCCGGGGTACTCGTTCCGCTTCTCCGCAAGCCCTACGAGCGAGAGCATGCTCTCGCCGTGTTTCACAGCTTCTTCCTTAGCTGTTTTTTTAACCTTTATCGGTGCATATATTATATTTTGAAGACATGTCATGTGTGGAAACAGGTTAAAATGCTGAAACACCATTCCTGTTTCGCAGGATATTTCACGCAGTTCTTTTTCGGACAGGTATACGGCGCCGTCTCCTCCCGTTTTCGCATCAGGTGAAACAAATGTCGTCCCATTAAGCGATATTTCCCCTCCGGAGATTCTCGTCAGACAGTTGATACAACGCAGCAGCGTGCTTTTACCCGATCCTGACGGTCCGATGATCGCAACCGTCTGGCCTTCATCTACCGACATATCCACTCCGGCAAGAGCTTCAACATCAGAATACTTCTTTACGATGTTTTTCATTTCCAGTATTTTCATATAAAACGCCTTTCCGCTGCCAACGGCAGTATTTTCATAAAACGCAAAATATCAGCCCTCTTTCTGCTCGTATCTGGCAAAACGTCTCTCCACTCGCCCCAGAAGGACTGTCACAACAAAAGTGAAGAGAAGATACATGCCTGCGGCCAAGACATACGGGATCAGCGTTCCGTCACGGTTTACCATGCCCTCGGATACCCTCATCATATCCGCAAGCGCTATCGATGAGGCGAGCGCCGTGTCCTTTATGAGAGTTATGACCTCATTCGACACCGGCGGTAAAACCACCCGGAACATCTGAGGTATCACGATATCAAACAAGGTCTGTCTTTTGCTGACACCAAGTGAATGCGCAGCTTCGTACTGTCCCCTGTCTATACTGTTGAGACCTCCCCTGTAAATTTCCGCAAAGTAGGCAGAGTAATTCAAAACAAATGTAAGCACTGCCGCCGGAAAGGCGTCAATCTGTATGTTCAGTTGAATCGGGAAAAAGAAATAGAAAAAAAACAGCTGCAGCATCAACGGTGTTCCTCTGAACACGAACACAAAGAGTTTGCATACCCACCGTAAAGGAGCAAACGAGCTGTTTTCCCCGAGCGCAATGGGAAGCCCCAATATCAACGAGAAAATAAGGGTGGCGGCAAAAAGCTCCACGCTTATCACCGCACCCTGCAAAAGTATAGGCATCGCCTCACGAATATAATCCATCATAATCTCTTTTTCCTTCTCTTATCTTTTAGATTATGTATTCACCTCAAGATGCGGGCAAGTCAAACGCAACATCTCAAACCCGCGCATTCAATATCTCTTCGGCAAAGCTACGCCTATATTCTAACAAAATCATTTTCGGTTTTCAATAAAACTATCTTTAAAAATCTTCGCAAAGCACTTTCCAAAATTGGTCACCCTCGACCGGAAAGTTATTTTTTATCTTCGAATACCACCAGATTCTTGCCGAACCATTTTTTGCTTATCTTAGCTGCTTTCCCATTATCTATGGTGGCTTTGAGCGCATCATTGAACGCTTCGGTCAGCTTCTTGTCATCTTTTCTGAATCCCACCGCATAGTAATCGGCTCCAAAGTTGAAATCCGATGCATACAGTTTTTCTTTCTTTTGACTGTTGTATATTGCGAATACCTCGTCGATGGCAAGCGCTTCGTTTCGTCCGGCCTTCATGTCCATAATCGCTCTGTCGTACGTATCGTATTCTTTGATATTATCTTTGAACCGGTCGTAATTTTTGTTCTTCTTGATAGCCTCAAGCGCCGCTGAACCTGCCTGTGTACCTATTTTGTAATCCTTCAGCTGCGAATCGCTCTTGATGTTCACCGACTTTTTCAGCGACATGACGAGTATACGATTTTTCAAATAACGCTTCGAAAGCGACATGCTCTTTTCGCGTTCAGGCGTTGCCGACATGCCGTTCCATATGCAGTCGATTTTCTTGGATTTCAGTTCAGCTTCCTTGGCCTCCCAGTCAATAGGCTGAAACTTGACCTTTACACCCAATTCCTTTGCGACTGCACCCGCAAGATCGATATCGAACCCAACCAGCTTGTCTTTCTTATCCCTGAATCCCATCGGCGCAAAAGTGTCGTCAAGGCCTATTATTAAAGTGCCCTTGTCCTTTATGTAGTTCAAGTCACTCTTTTCCTCTTTCTCCTTTTTTCCACATCCCGCAAGTCCCATCATCATTACAGCAAGCAGACCGACGGTCGCCATCATCAATACTTTCCTACTCCTCTTCATAATTCCCTCCATTGTCAAACTCCCGGATGTAAATCACGCTGCGATTGTTTCGGATTTTCGCTCCGCGATTCACTTCGATATAGTAATAACTTGTTAAAAACGATGTTACCATCAAGACACACTGTTTGTCAAGCGGAATATTTTTATATGAATGTAAGTTGTCTCTGTTGCCAAGATATATGTTATACTTTGGGAAACAACCTCTTTGGTTGGCTAAAACTTTGCGTACTTGGTTGTTTTTTATCACTGTGCAAGATGATATTTTCTAAATATTAAGCACGCCGAAAGGTGCAGCATACTATGACGGAGAACAGTATAGAAAGGAAGTATTATGAAGATCAATGATTTTAAGCTGGAATGCTATTTCGAGAAATATGAATTCACTGCTCCGTACCTGCTTACGCAGTCGGATTGCGAATCCATGACAACAAAGGAGTTGCTGGCGTATGAGCCGGGTTCTGAGGAGGGCTTCATGGATCAATGGCTCGGTTACACTGAAACATGGGGCGACCCGCAGCTTCGAGCTGAAGTGGCGAGGCTGTATAAGACGATGGGTCCCGAGAACATCCTGATTTTTCACGGTGCGCAGGAAGCGATATTTGATTATATGAACGTAATTCTCGATGAGGGTGACCATATGATAGCGCAGTTCCCAAATTACCAGTCCGCTTATGAAGTAGCCAACACCATAGCAGACTGCGGTTATAGCAAATGGAAGATCAGAGATGACGGTGAAAAATGGGTTCTTGATTTTGATGAGCTCGAATCGCTTGTCAAACCTAACACAAAGCTGATTGCGATCAACACCCCCAACAATCCTACAGGTTACACACTCACCAATTCTCAAATCAAGCGCCTTTGTGATATTTGTAAAAAGCATGACCTTTATCTTTTTTCGGATGAAGTGTACAAAGGTCTGGAGCTTGACGGCGAGAAAAGAGATTGGGTAGCCGATCACTACGACAAAGCCGTTTCCCTTGGTGTGCTGTCAAAGTCATACGGTTTGTCGGGACTGCGCGTGGGATGGCTTGCGGCAAAAGACACGAAGTTGTTGGCAAAGCTCAACAGATTTAAGAATTACCTCAGCATCTGTGACGCCGCCCCTTCGGAATATCTTGCCAAAATTGCGGTACGCCACACCGATGAGCTGAACGCCCGATCGACCGGGATTATACGTGCCAACAAAAAAATAGCCGATGCCTTTTTTAAGAAGTACGATTATCTTTTCGAGGTAAAGTCACTGAGTTGCGGTCCGGTCACCTTTCACAAGTTGTTGATCGACATGCCGGTGAAAGAGTTCTGCCAAATGGCTGTGGATAAAAAGGGAATACTTCTTATGCCGTCTGCGATATATGATTTCGAAGGTCAGTATTTCAGATTCGGCTACGGCAGGAAAAACATGCCGGAAGCTTTGGCAAAATTCGAGGAGTTTCTGATAGAGGAGGGTTTTACAAAGCAGAAGCGCTGATCTTTCACATTCACGCACCGGAAAACGTAAACCAGGCGGTAAGGAGGATGATATGAAAACGTTACTTTTGAATCGCATCGATGTCGCAAGATCTCTTGACATCGATGAGGTTATTGCGGGTGTACGGCGAGGCTATATAGACTATCGTAAAAATAATGTCGACCAACCGCAGATAGTGTCGATCGCCATGCCAAAGAGAAGAGCCGAATGCGACCTGAAGTGCTGTTACAATTCCGGCAACGATACTTTGAGTATCAAGGTTGCGGCGCTCTATTCCGATAACGGTACGATCAACAATCTTCCGCACATGATGGGCACGGTGCTTCTTTTTGACACGACCGACGGAAATATACTTTCCATTATGGAGGGAGGACTTATCACAGGAGTCCGCACCGGTGCCGCCGGAGCCATATCATGTGACCTTTTGGCAAGGAAGGATGCCCATATCGTCGCTGTATTGGGTGCCGGAGAACAGGCCCGTATGCAGGTCAGAGCCCTAAAACGGATACGTGACATCACTCAAATACGGGTGTACAGTGAATTTTCCGCCGAGCTTTCCGCATATAAATGCGAAATCGAGGATGAATTAGGAATTGGTGTCGCCATATGCAACAGTGTCAGCGATGCGATGAAGCATGCGGACATCGCGGTATCCACCACTCCGGCGACCAAGTACATAGTATCATCCGATCTTATACGACCGGGAATGCACATAGTGGCGGTAGGCGCAGATGATATAGGCAAAAACGAATGGGATCCGAAAGTTTTTTCCAAAGCCGATATGATCATCTGCGACAGCATTTCGCAGTGCATCGAGAGGGGTGAGACGAGAAACGCACTGGAAGCGGGAGTCATTCGACCCTGCGACATAACCGGCGAGATCGGAGAAATTTTGACGGGCGAAAAAAACGGACGCACTTCTCCTGAAGAAATCACGATATTCGATACGACCGGTATGGGTGTTCAGGATAACGTCACAGCGTTAAAAGTCTACCAAAAGGCTCTCCAAAACGGCTACGGCGCAGAGTTTAAGTTTATTTAAAGGAGGTGATTTTACCAGCTCCTTACTTCACGCCTTATAAGCAGCAGGTGGAATTAGCGCGCGGAATCCCCGTCGAACTACCCACCTTTGAGGATGAGGATTTCCAAATCAACACCGAGATGCTCGAGTCTTTGATCACCGAAAAAACAGTGGTGAATTCTTTTTCAAAGAATTTCATCATGACGGGCTGGCGTATCGGCAACATCATCGCTCCTGCGGAAATTATCCACGTAATACAGCAAATCAATGAGAATGTGGTATTTACGGCACCTGCCATTTCACAGCGAGCCGCACTTTATGCTCTCACACACAGAGCACAGCTGCTGCCGCAGATAGTCGAAGAATACCACAGACGCACCTTTTATGCGGCCGAACGCGTGAATCGGATACCCAATCTCAGTGTGCTGTATCCGCCCAAAGGCTCATTCTATCTGTTCGTCAATATAAAAGAAACCGGTTTGAGTAGCGAAGAGGCAAGTGAAAAGATTTTGACCCAAGCCCACGTGCTGACTCTTCCCGGCAATGCCTTCGGCGCTTGCGGTCAAGGATATCTCCGAATCGCATGCACTGTATGCGTGGAAAAGCTGGGGGAGGCTTTTGACCGAATAGCGACCATACACATATAAAAGTGCCCTGCCTTACGGCAGGGCGCTTCAACTTCTTTGAACTATGATACGACTTCCACGTTGATCATTTCAGTTCTTTTTTCTCTCTCCATATCTGCTTATCTCATTTTTTACAGTAATTACAATGCTTGTGACCGATAAAATTATGCTTATTGTAAGTAATATTTTTATTATCATTTTTGTTGTGAGCTTTGCGGGAGGGTGGGATGCCCCTATGGCGCATAAACCAAAAAAGGCCGCCTAGCTTCTCTCCTTTTTCATATAATTTTCTATAAACAGCTATACAGGTGTGCCGTTAACTCATGTATTTTGGTTCTATATTTTTTTACGCGCTCGTAGTCCTCTTCTTTTGGGTCTTTTATCCTCGATATGTCCGAATTATGTTGCATGTCGGATATCTTCACAATCAACGCAATACGATTGTTTTTAACTCTCTCTATGTACTTATCATACGCCTCACCGGCTCTCTTTGTTATGGCATCCACTGCATCCACTATGACTCGGGGAAACCCTGCATCTTCAAGATCCTGCAATGACACCTCCGTATCCTCAACCACATCATGCAACAAAGCAACTACTTTCTCATTCACAGTGTGGACATTTCCAGCGACTACACATGGATGCAAAAAGTAATCTCGTCCAGCTTTGTCAACTTGCCCTTTATGTGCATTTTTCGACAAGCAATAGGCTTTTCTAATCAACTCCGTTTCCGTTTTGATACGGAGTGCACTTTCTCTCCTATTTCTTTCTTCGATCTCGGGATGGGTTTTCAAAAATTTATCGCTTTCTTTCCAAAGACTCATATCCATTCAACTCACCTCCTATTGCGAAAGTCTGCGAAACAGCGTAATGTCGTATTTTTTCTCATTATTTTTATTAATATAATCATACAGGAGAGGTTCTTTTGTGTCAACTAAGCTGTCGTTTACACATCAAAAAAATGGAATCGCAGTAGATAAAATCGATTATATCTTTTAAAATGAGCCGAAGTCAATAGGCGATGCCGATTGACAATGCAAAGCGCCCTGCCTTACGGCAGGGCGCTTCAACCGTTCTGGTACACCATCAGGGGTTCGAACCCTGGACACCCTGATTAAGAGTCAGGTGCTCTACCAGCTGAGCTAATGGTGCACACGCAAGCATATCCGAATAAATATGCCTGACACGTCAGCTATATTATCATCGCGCAAATAAAAAGTCAATACTCATACAGCAAAAAACTTGATATCCTTGCATATTTTTTATTTTTTAGTTTGCAAAGTAAGTTCCGGTTTGATTTTCAGGTTTTCCATGTCATTTCCGCAGCGATTTCCTGGCTGATTTTGTCACCGATGCGGTAATTCCACGGTGTTTTACGCATTCCTCCGCCCACGCTACAGCAGTTCCAGCAGTTCTTCTAGAATTTCCTCTTTTTCCTGCGGGGTATCAACCATCTCGGCTTCCCTTCTGTACTCCACCATCATTGCACTGAAGATATCGGCGATATCCGGAGGTGTGTAGCTTATCGTATTGGCGCCTGCGGCAATCGTTTCTTTTATGGATTCGTTCGTCGGACCTCCCGTTGCGATTATGGGAATTTCAGGGTAATCTCTTCGGATGTGCCGAACCAGTTCAGGTGTTTTTGCCGCATTTGAAACATTGAGAATCGACACTCCCGATTTGAAGCGGGCATCTATGTCCGTACTCTCATTCACCACAGTTGCGATGATGGGAATATCCACAACGCTCTTTATCATTTTGATGTTCTCGTTCTTCATCGGAGAGTTCACCACCACCCCGTATGCACCGTCACCTTCCGCGTCCTTCGAGATGAGTGCGGTTCTGAGCCCCTGGGTGGTTCCACCGCCGACACCGCAAAAAACCGGGATCGATGCCGCATTGATTATGGCGCTGTTTATTATCTGTTGAGGCGTGAACGGATATACCGCAAGTACGGCATCGGCATTGCAATTACGTATTATGGCAAGATCCGTCGTGAAAATGCACGATTTGATCCTTCTTCCCAGAACCACCATGCCCTTTGCGGACCATATTGCTTCCGGAACCTGTATCGACTTTGCTCTCAGCGTTCCCGTTATCCTCGGGATATCTTTTTTCGTCATTTTTTCTTCCTTTTTTGATGTTGATCTTCAAACATTTGCTCATTGCTGCGCACGGGAGCTTTGCATCTGCTTGCTACATGCAAGTTGTCGGCTGTCGGTTATCGGTTTTCGAGCGTCCGGCTCCTATGTTATACAACTCCCACCTATCTTTTCTATAGGAAAGGTTATAAGAGTGATATAACTTCCACCTTCTTCTCTTGCACTGAATGTGCCGCGCATGTCCTCACATATTTTTTTACAGGTCTTGACACCTATTCCGGTGCCTTCGCGCTGCTTTGCATCCTTGCTGATCTTATTCTGAAAAAGAATCTCCGCCTTGCCATTGTCATATACGGCGCTTACCCGCACAGGTGCATCCTTGCTTGCATATTTTAATATATTCGAAAAAAGGTTGTCAAACAGCCTTCTTAAGGACGAAACGTTGACCTTGACCCAGACATCTTCGGGGATATCGTAGTCAAGTGTGATGTTTCTGTCGTAATCCAGAACTTCCGCCACATGCTCACCGAGAAGCTGACGGAACAAAATCCCCGCATCCACAGGTTCAAGCTGCTCATCCCGTTCGGGAGCTCCGAAAACGAGAAAATACCCAAACAGCTCGTCCGACAATTCTTTAAGCTGAAACGCCTTTTCCCTGCATGAATGTATGTAACCGAGCAGATCCTCCTGACGTCTGAACTTTCCTCCCTCGATTATATCTAAATATCCGATCAAAGAGGTGAGCGGCGTTCTCACATCATGGGACATGGCGGTTATCAAAGCGGCATTTGCATCCCACGCAGACTTCTCATTTTGCATGGTTTTAAGCAAAGAATTACGCATGTTGTCAACGCTCACTGCAAGAAGACCTATTTCATCCTCGCCGCCTCTTTTGATCTCACCCTGCAAATCACCACCACTTATTTTTCTCACCTCATTTGAAAAACGCTTGATGCGCCTTATCACCATCGTATTGTAAAACATGATCACAAACAGAAACGTGAAAACCGTCATGATACCGGTCACCACACTCATTATCTTATACCAGTATTGCTCCTCGTTGACATTGATATACGTGTAATACTTTCCGTCCGCAAACCTCACGTATCTGTTGTATATGTCCTCTTTAAAAGATTCCGAACCTATCCTGTTTTTTGTGCCTTTGTTGAACACTATTTCTTCTTTGTTCTCCTCTAGGGAAGCACTTTCGCTCAAGCTTCCTTTATCGTCGCCTGTTATCGTTAACCAGCCCCCGGAAAAAACATCGCGTTTGTTGTCCCAGACAAAAAGCTGCGTGTACTTTTCCTTTTTGAGCCACGACTTTAATCGCTTTTTATCCGTTCCCTTTACATTTGACTCCTTTACATATCTGTTGAATTTCTCGTATTTCAAGTCAAGCGCTTTTTTCTTGGCATAGTCCGAAAGATATACTTTATCGGCAACATAGCCATCCAAAGTATACATCGACCAGAACATCACAGCCGAAGCGACGGTCGCAAGCACCACGATCAACATAAGTTTCGTGTTCAAAGAGTAGAAGTATTTCCCGTACAGCGATTTCCAACGGCTTTTATTCAATTCTGTACCCCTTTCCCCAAACTGTCGTTATTATTCTCGGTTTGTTGGCATCATCCTCAAGTTTTTTCCTGAGGTTCAGAACGTGCACCATAATCGTATTGCTTGCGGATGGGAGATACTTCTCGCCCCATACGCCCTCGTAAAGATCACGGTTCAACACCACGTCCCCGCGGTGATCCATGAAATATTGCAGAATATCAAACTCTTTGTCCGTCAGATTGATCCTCACTTCATCCTTAAAAACGGTCCTCTTCCTGATATCAAGCACTATGTTGTCCACTATCTTTTTCGTCGCATTGTCCGGATCGCCGTCCTTATTGTGATTATATTCCTTGCTACGCCTTATGAGCGATCTTACTTTCATCACAAGTTCCATGCGAGAAAACGGTTTCACCAGAAAATCGTCCCCCCCACCAGTATACGCATCTATTTTGTCTTTATCCCGGGATTTTGCGGTCAGAAACAAAACGGGAACTGTGGATCTTTCACGAATTTTGCGGCAAACCTCAATCCCGTCAATTTCGGGCATCATTATATCCAGTATCACAAGGGCGAACCCGGCGTCTTCTTTCAGTGCCTTTTCCACTGCGACACGACCGTTCAACGCCTCCTCGACATCATAGTTCTCGCTTTGCAAAAGGATGGATAAAACTTCTCTGATATTCGGATCGTCATCGACAACCAAAATTTTATTGTTCTTCATTTTTAAACACATAACCCGTCTTTTGATAAAAAATCGGATTTCCCTTTCTCAAGTGATTTCAAGTCGCACCAAACAAGATTTTGCTCGTTTCCTATGCGCATATGCAAGTAGCCGCAGCTACCTGCGCCCACCTACGGCAGCAAGAAAGTTGAATCCCTCCAGACTTTCCAAATAGTAATCCGCAAAATGCTTCATCGCAGCGACGTCTTTTTGACTTGCCCGATCATAAACTCCGACAGTCCCAAATCCTTCGGCGTGCGCGGTTTTTATCGCATACAGTCCGTCTTCAAAAACCCATGTGTCTTCCACAGGGCTTTCCATAAGACCTGCGGCCAGATGAAAGATGTCAGGTTCACTTTTAGTTTTACCCACTTCCGGCGCAGTGAATATCCCTGTGAAATAATCCATAATTTCAAGACGTTCAAATGCCGTCTCTATCAAATGCCTGCGTGTAGAAGTCGCGACTGTAACCGGTATCTTCTCGGCTTTAAGTGTTTTGAGAAGCTTTTCGGCTCCCGGTTTGAATCCCGCATTGCATTCGTAAGCATGGGCGACCTGTTCATCTATGCCGGCCGCCACCTCATGTACCGTCATATCGAGGTCATATGCGTTTATCAGATATTCTGCTCCTGTTTCAACGGTTTCCGAAAACAGCTTTTCTCCAAGACCCTCTTCCGGCTGTATTCCCATTGATTCCAAGAACCTTGCACCTGAATTGCGCCACACGGGCATTGTGTCAAGCAGCGTCCCGTCAACGTCAAATATGACTCCCGCGATCTTTCTTCCTGTATGTTCTCTCATTCAAATCCCCTGTGTGTTCTCTTCAAATCTTCTTCAAATCCGCTGTTTCCCCGCTTCATATTGCCTGTAAGTTTGCCCTGTTTCAAGGTCGATCCAGCTGAACGTCGCATTTTCAAGTGTCATGAAACTGTGCACACTGTTTTCTTTCGGAATCGAAACTGATCCCGGATTCATGTACGTATAGTTGTCATATTCAACGCATGCCGGTACATGGGTGTGACCGTTCAGCAGTACGCTTCCTTTCGCCACAGGCGGCGGATTGTCGGGGTTGTACACGTGACCGTGTGTGGCAAAGAGCGATACACCCGACGCTTCTATAAGAGCATAGTCCGCAAGCACCGGGAAATCCAAAACCATTTGATCCACCTCAGCCTCACAATTTCCTCGAACCGCCAAAATCCTGTCCGCAAGCGGATTGAGCATTCCAATCACATTTTTTGGGTCATATTCTGCGGGCAGGTCGTTCCTCGGCCCGTGATAAAGCAGATCGCCAAGAAGCAACAATTTCTGCGCTTTCACTTTTTTAAACGCTTCCACGGTCAGGCGGCAGAAATATGCCGAACCGTGTATGTCCGAAGCAATCATCCATTTCATATCCAACTCCGTTCCACCGCCTTTCCTGCGGTCACATCTCCAATACAGTATATATTATGGCCATCCCTTTTCAAAGAGAAGTTTTAATCATAATAACATAAGAGCTTTCACTATAACGTCAAAAGAGATGCTTTCTTCGGAAAACACCTCTCTCAATTGACTTTCGCTTTGTTTTGGCGTATACAACCTAACGTTTCGAGAACTGCGAAGCTTTGCGAGCTTTTTTAAGTCCGTATTTCTTTCTTTCTTTCATTCTCGGATCTCTGGTCAGAAATCCCGCCAATTTCAACGCTTTCTTATATCCTTCCGTCTCGGTCGCAACAAGCGCTCTTGAAACGCCGTGTCTCAGCGCCCCCGCCTGACCGGTAAGTCCGCCGCCGCTCACAAGCGCTATTATATCGTACTTGCCTTCAGCGCCGACCACGGACAGCGGTCTGATTACTTCTCTTCTCAAAAGTTCCGCAGGGAAGTAATCGTTGAGTTCTTTCTTATTGATTATTACTTTGCCGGTACCGGGGAGCAATCTGACCCTTGCAATGGAAGATTTTCTTCTACCCGTACCACGATACTGTGTCATAGCCATGTTTTATTCCTCCATTCCTTAAAAATCCAATTTCTCCGGTTTCTGCGCAGTGTGCTTGTGCTCGGCTCCCGTGTAAACATGAAGCTTTTTGAACATCTGTCTACCAAGCTTACCGTTTGGAAGCATGCCTTTGACCGCATGACGCACGACCTCTTCCGGTTTCTTGGCGATCAATTCCTCAAAAGTGACTTCCTTTTTCCCTCCCGGAAATCCGGAATAGGAAACATACGTCTTTTCTTTTCTCTTTTTGCCCGTTACACTCACTTTTTCGGCATTGACCACGATCACATTGTCTCCGCAATCAACGTGTGGCGTAAAAGTAGGCTTGTTTTTTCCCCTGAGCACGGCGGCAATTTCAGAAGCCATCCTCCCAAGGGTCTTGCCCTCTGCGTCGACAACGTACCATTTACGCTGCACTTCCGCAGGCTTAGCAATGTAAGATTTCATACTTTTTCCTTTCTATCTACTGGGAATATCGCACGGCCAACCCGTCCGACATTCTGTTTCGATCCTGCCTACTGGGATCGGACGGGTTGGGAAATCCGATCCTGGTCGACATAACTAAAATAAATTCAGCCCACAGGGCTACCGGTAACCCTGCCCTGTGAATATTGCCCCGCTTTTGCGGTGCGACTTCGATTATACTATGCCCGTATTCTGAAATCAAGCATTTTATTTGCGGATACGATCCGTACGCCCTAATGTTTCACGATCCGTAGCGTAAACATATTTCTCCCCGATTTTGTTTGCGAAGGGTAGACGGCGCTAAACGAGTAGAGGCGCAACGTAATTTCTGAACTCGCGTTTCATCTTGTTGGGATCCAATTTTTTTCCGTTCAGAAAGTAATGATTCACTATTCCATAGTATGCGCCGGTTATGAGAACCACTCTTCGTTCTATTTCTTCCACGGATTTCTCCGCAAATGCGTTGTTTATGATTTCCTCAATTTTTGAAATGACTTTTCTTCTCTTGATGTCGAGCATGCTCCCCGCAATTAACTTCGTCGTAAGTACGGGGAATCTTGCGGTATCATCTATGATCTTTGAGAAGACATCCAAAACTAGCTCTATGCCTTCGCTCCTTGATGTTTCACAGAAAGCCATAAGATTCCGAACTTCTTCATCCATTATAGCCAACATAAGTTCGTTTATACTCGTAAAATAGTTAAAAATCGTCGTTCTGCACATCTCGGCTTTTTTCGCCACATCGTTGAATGTCACATGTCGCAGACCCTTTTCTTCAAACAAACTCTTTGCGGCGGCAATTATAACTTGCTTACTTTTCGCACGCTTGTTCTTTGCACGCTTTTCTCTTGTGGATTCCATCGATTCCTTCCCCTCTTTCATACTCGGTTTGCCAAATACCGAAAACTTCGATCAAACAATACAGTCGTTTCCGGTGCCGGCGAGTCTTTATTGAACACAAACCTACATCCAAACACACACTTTTTTCCCTTGTCACACATTCATATGAGCTTGATCTAAAATTTGGGCGATCCTACATGCTCAATGTTTTAATACACAAGCGATTCATACATTCTATTGTTTATTCTCCAAAATCACTTTCACGAATTTCTTTTTACCTTTCTGTATCAGAATCTCATTACCTTCAAAGGTATCTTCCGTTACTCTGAACTTTGTATCCGTGATTTTCTTTCCGCCAATTGAAATTCCCCCTTGTTCTACCGTTCTTCTCGCATCACCGTTGGATGATACCAAGCCGAGTTCTTTCAGAAGCGTAAGCAATCCCTTTCCTTCGCCCTCAAATTCCGATTTCGCAAAATCGACAGCCGGAATGTTCTCCGTGCCGCCTCCTCCGGCAAACGCCGCCCTTGCGCCATCTCGGGCTTTGAGCGCCTCCTCTTCTCCGTGAACGAGTTTTGTCACTTCAAATGCCAGTATCTCTTTTGCCCTGTTTATTTCCGCACCTTGCAGCGAAGCCAACTCCTCGACTTCCTCCATCGGGAGAAATGTCAGCATCTTGAGGCACTTCTCAACATCAAGGTCACCGACATTGCGCCAGTACTGATAAAATTCAAACGGCGGTGTTTTCTCCGCAGACAGCCACAGAGCGCCTTTTGCGGTCTTGCCCATCTTGTTTCCCTCGCTGTTTGTCAAAAGCGAGAACGTCATCCCGTACACTTCTTTACCGTACATCTTGCGGGTCAGTTCCACCCCTCCTATAATATTGGACCACTGATCGTTGCCGCCAAACTGCATCTTTACATCAAAATCCCTTGCCATGACGGTGAAATCGTATGACTGCATCAACATATAGTTGAATTCAAAGAATGACAATCCACCTTCTCTTGACATCCTCTGTTTGAAAGCCTCAGCCCTGAGCATCTGATTGACGTTGAAATGTGTTCCAACCGCACGCACAAACTCTATGTAATTGAGCGGACGCAACCAGTGCGCATTGTTTACGCTTATGGCTTTGCCGGGTTCCGGGGCTCTGTTCTGGCGGCCGGGTTCAAACACGCCTTTATTGCCCTCGTACTTCCAACCATCGTCAAATTCCAAAAAATCATCAAACAGCTTTTTGAAATGAGCGCAATTGTCGTCTATAGTTTCCACGTCCATAAGTTTTCTCATATCCGAGCGTCCCGACGGATCGCCAACCATGCCTGTTCCGCCTCCGAGAAGCACAACGGGGGTATGCCCGTACTTCTGCATGTACATCATTATTATGACCTGCATGAAATGCCCCACATGAAGACAATCTGCCGTCGGGTCAAATCCTATGTAAAACTTGATTTTTTCTTGGGCAAGCAATTTACGAATTTTGTCCTCGTCAGTCGTCTGCTCTATAAACCCACGTTCCTTCAAAACATCGAACACGTTGTCAAACCGGCTCACATTGTCCGGTATAAAATTTTTCATCTGTATCCTCTCCCCACATCCGCTGTTTTAGCGGCAGCCTCCCAAATGCTGGGATTCTCACCACCGACAGGATTCTTCCCAACCGCCGGGATTTCTCCCTATCGGATGTAACTTTTATTCTTTTACACTACCTTGAATTCATTGCGCCCGAGAATTATTTCGTGCCATAAAGTCTGTCGCCGGCATCACCAAGACCCGGAACGATATATGCATTTTCGTCCAGCCTTTCGTCCTTTGCGGCTATGAAAATATCTATGTCGGGATGCTCTTTCTGCAAGACCTCGATCCCCTCAGGCGCCGCAATCAGGCACATGAACGTAATGTCCTTTGCGCCGTAGCTTTTAAGGAGTTTTATCGCCTCCGCCGCACTTCCTCCCGTTGCAAGCATCGGATCAACAACAAATACCTGTCTTTTTTCTATATCCGTCGGAAGCTTGCAGTAGTATTCGACCGGTTTGTGGGTGTCCGGATCGCGGTACAGGCCTATATGACCAACCTTTGCATTGGGAACAAGTCCAAGCATGCCCTCCACAAAACCCAGTCCAGCACGCAGAATGGGTATTATCGCAAGATCTTCCCCTTTGAGCATCTTCACTTTTGCCGCGCATATGGGAGTCTCTATCTCAACTTCCTCAAGCGGCAAATTCCTCGTCGCCTCAAATCCCATCAAAAGTGCCACTTCTTTGGCAAGCTCCCTGAACTCTTTTACACTGGTCTCTTTGTTTCTCATCAACGAAACCTTGTGCTGAATCAATGGATGATCGAATACATATACCTTTCCCATTTTATTTCTCCCGTTCATAAATCATATTTCAACATCGAATATGCGAGCAATCATAGGGGATATGTGATAACCCCTATGATAACCCCATATTGAAATGTATTGATTTTCTTGACATCTTAATTTTCTCTACATCTTGTTTAGTTTTTCTACCCGCCTGCGATGCCTGCCCGCCTCAAATTCCGTGTCGAGCCAAACATCCGTTATCCGGATCGCCTCCTCATCTGTGGTGGTTCTCCCCCCTAGGGCGAGCACGTTGGCATCGTTATGCTTTCTTGCCAGTTCCGCCATCTTGACTGATGTGCACAAACTGCATCGTATGCCTTTCACTTTATTTGCGGCGATGGAAATACCTATCCCCGTACCGCAAACCACTATCCCTCTGCCCGCTTTTCCGCTTGCTACAGCTTCGGCGCAAGCTTTTCCGAATTCAGGATAGTCCACCGATTCTTCTGAGTCTGTGCCCAGATCGAACACTTCAAAACCTCTGCCTGCCAAATGCTTTTTTAATACCGTTTTAAGTTGGAATCCTCCGTGATCCGCCGCTATCGCAATGACCATTTTTGCTTTCCTTCCCGTTTTCTACGATCTACCGCCCATACACTTTTTACGGTTGACCGACTCATACTATTGTTACGGTTTATGCCCATACACTTTTTATTTTACAATCTAACGCTCGTGCATTCTTTACGACTTATGCCTCATACATTTCTTATATTGAAAGACGCCGACTTGAGCATGCGATTCATGACGGAAAATCCTATCCCCTTTTCGGGTAGCGCCGCCGCCAGAATGATATCGTATCCGTCCTTGTCGGCCTGTCTGAGCCTCGCAAAAAAGTCGTGTGCGGCGGCTTTTTCATCGCCGTCGTATGATATGACGCACACTCTTTCCCCAAGACTCTGCCTTTCGCGCTGTTCCAGATCTATGGCCTCCGCGACTGCCTCGGGTTCCCCCTGAAAAATAATCATCTCCGCCTCCGGCGCATAGTGCCTGTATTTCATCCCCGGCGCTCTTGGACGAAAATCATCATCCTCAACAAGCTTTTTATTGAGCGTGGGATCCATCTCAACATTCTTCTTAAGTGACCACTGCACGTTTTCCCTTGTTATGTATCCCGGTCTCAATATGACGGGTGTATCGGCGGTCAAATCTATAACCGTCGACTCTATCCCGATTTTCGCCGGGTTTCCACAGATTATCGCATCAATTTTTCCCTCAAGATCATCCATAACATGCCGAAAAGTCGTCGGGCTCGGCTTGCCGGAGAGATTGGCGCTCGGAGCCGCAATAAGGCATCCGCTGAGCTCTATGAGCTGTCTTGCGACCGGATCTTCCGGCATCCTGATACCCACCGTTTCCAGATTGCCCGTCGTAACATACGGTATATCACTTCTTTTCTTCACTACCATAGTCATTGGACCGGGCCAGAACTTTTCCATCAGCTTTTTCATATCTTTCGTCACATTGTCAGTGACTCTTTCCATATCGTTATTTGACGATATGTGAACTATGGTGGGATTGTCGGAAGGCCTGCCCTTTGCTTTATAGATCTTTTTCACAGCCTCGGGATTCATTGCATCCGCGCCAAGACCGTAGACTGTTTCCGTAGGAAAAGCCACCAGTCCGCCTCCTGCAATTATCTTTGCGGCGATCTCTATATCTTCTTTTTTATCGGTAAGTATCTTCGTATCCATCAAAAATCGTTCATCTTTTTCGCCTGATCGTCCGTGGTCAGCGCATCTATTATCTCTTCGATTTCACCGTCCAAAATGGTATCCAGTTTGTAAAGGGTTAGTCCTATCCTGTGATCCGTACAGCGCCCCTGTGGGAAATTGTACGTACGGATTCTCTCGCTTCTGTCGCCCGAACCGACTTGGTCTTTTCGTTCCGCCGCAATCTTGTCGGCCTGCTCACGCTGCATTTTGTCGTAAAGTCTTGCTTTCAGGACTTTCATCGCCTTTTCTCTGTTTTTTATCTGCGACTTCTCATCCTGACAAGTGACCACAAGACCTGTCGGCACGTGTGTGAGTCTTACCGCCGAGTCTGTGGTGTTAACGCACTGCCCGCCATTTCCCGAGGCGCGGTAAACATCGACTTTAACATCACCCGGGTCTATGTTTATTTCAACATCGTCAATCTCGGGCAGTACCGCAACCGTCGCCGCAGAGGTATGTATCCTTCCGGAAGTTTCAGTTTCCGGCACTCGCTGCACGCGATGCACACCGCTCTCATACTTGAGCCTGGAATATGCCCCACGTCCTTTGATGAGGACTTCCGCCTCCTTGATCCCGCCTATACCGGTTTCATTGACATCCATCAGCTCTATCTTCCAGTGTCTCCTCTCCGCATATCTCATGTACATGCGCAAAAGATCGGCTCCAAACAGCGCAGCTTCCTCGCCTCCTGTGCCTGCGCGTATCTCGAGGATAACATTTCGCTCGTCGTTGGGGTCTTTCGGTATCAGCAGTATCTTAAGCTGTGCGGCTATGGTTTCTATGTTGCTTTCCTGCTCGGAAATCTCGACTTTTGCCATGTTGCGCATCTCTTCGTCGCTCTCGTTTTCCACCATTTCCTTTGCAAAATCCAGTTCTTCCTTTGCATTTTTGTATTCTGTATATTTTTTTACGATGGGTTCCATCTCGCCCATTTCCTTCATGTGCTTTTGCCAAACACTTTGATTGGAAATAACCGCAGGATCCGCCACAAGTTCGGTTAATTCGTCATATTTGTCGACTACCGTTTCCAACTTCTCAAACATCGTTTTCGTATGCTCCTTAGCTTTTTTCCGTTAGATATTTTAGCACAATTTAAACATTGTGTCACGGTTTTTATACAATACCCTCATTATTTTATACATTAAAAATATCACCGGTAAAGCCACAAAACACTCTTTCACAAGAGGGGCGCCGGCAGTGCCGACGCCCCTCGTTGTAAAGAGTAATTCCATGAAAACCATATCTTGTTTTCTCTTTTGTCAAGCTTTGGGATACGACACATCTTTCCTGTGTAGGGTTGACGGAGCTTCTCCTTTATCGCTTATCTTGCTCTCTTCGTTTATCTTGCTCTCTTTGCCTTCTTGGCTTTCTTCTTAGGTTCAATCTTCACAAGTCCGAAGTACATCTTCTTAAGGTTGCCCTTGGTGCTAAAGTATACCTGCTTGGTCTTCTTGTCGAAGCTTGCCTTGTAAAGTCCGCCCTTCTTCAGCAGTTTGAATACCTTCTTGGTTTTCTTGCCCTTTGCCTTCTTGGCTTTCTTTCCGAGCAGTTTCATCATCTTGAACTTGGTCTTTGCCTTTACCGTGCCAACGGATGCGATTCCGACGTTGTTCAGTTTCGCTATCCTCTTGCCCGATACGGTCATGTCAAGCATGTATACCTTTCCCTTGAAGATCTTCTTCTTGAGAGCCTTGGATTTGATGAACTTCTTGCTCTTTGCAGTCACCTTGAAGTACGTCTTGGTGTTGCCTGCGTTATACAGAGCTTTGAACTCTTCCGGAGTCATCCTTACGGAGATGTTCTTCACGGTAAGTCCCATGTAGCTGTACTTGCCCTCTGCCATGTCTTTCTGCTGCTGCGGTGTCAGGGCAATCGTCTTTGAGCTCTTGATGAGCAGTGGACTTCTTCCCGTCTTGTCCGCATTTGGCGTAGCAGGTTTTACCGCATTCGGCGTGGCAGGTTTCGGCTGCTGCGGTTTCTTGTCATCAGGCTTTGCAGGCTCCGCATTCTTCTTCAGGCTTGCAACAAATGTCGTGTCCTTGTCAATGTCAAGGGTCTTGAGTATGTCGGCGCTGTAAAGATCATTGGTTCCTTCAAGCTTCCAGCCTTCAAACGTGTATCCTTCAACCTTAGGGTTATCAGGTACTTTATCAAGCTTCTTTCCGGTTTCGACTTTCTGTATGTCTACAACCTTTCCGTCTACCGTAAAGAGTACTGCTTTCTGTCCGGCAGGCACTTTCTCATACCTTGCAACGTATGTTGCATTTTCGGCTATCTTGAGCTTTCCGAGTGCATCCGCCGTGTAGGTGTTACCCTTGCCGTCAAGCTGCCAGCCGATGAACTTGTGGCCTTCCTTGGCAGGTGCTTCAGGTACATTTGCAAGTGTCTTGCCGCCTTCAACGTACTCGATTTCAAGTATCTTGTCACCGTCTTTGAAAGTTACCGTGCGTTCGCCTGCTTTCAGTGCTTCGTACCTTGCGGTGATGTCGGTGTCTTCGGTGAACTTGCCCTTGAGGTCTTTGTCCCAGCCTGTGAACTTGTAGCCGTCCTTAGGCAGTACCTTAGGTCCTTTGAGCTCAACGTCGACGTTCTTCTTCACATAGAAGCTCGTGTCGCCACCTGCGAACTCTTTACCGTTTTCTCCGAGTTTGAACGTTATCTTTGCGTAGTCTTCCGATGGTTTCGGATCCGTTCCCGGTTCAACGTTCTCAAGCTTCTTGTACTGCGCCGTTATCGTCGTGTCTTCCGTGAACTTGCCCTTGAGGGCTTTGCTCCAGCCGGTAAACTTGTATCCGTCCGCAGCCTTGACCTTAGGTGCGTTGTCCTTG
>CALIBC010000032.1 GCA_938045615.1 uncultured Clostridia bacterium
GCTCTGAAAGCTGCAGTCGATACCATCAGCGCATTTCTGCTGGGAAACGAGATGATGGTCTACATCGTCATCTTTGATCGAAAGGCATATCAGATTGGCGGAAAACTGTTTGCTGACATCGCAGCATACATAGATGATCGATATGTGGAAGAGCATACCGACAGCCTGGCAGAACAGAGAAGGTGGTTGGAAGCGTCTGGACCAGCATGGATGGTGCCGGAAGCGATCTGTAAATCTTACAGCAGCCAATCTCTGGAAGAGGCATTGGGTCAAATTGATGAGAGTTTTTCGGAAATGCTGCTTCGAAAGATTGATGAAAGCGGCATGACGGATGTCCAGTGCTATAAGAAAGCAAACATTGATCGGAAGCTCTTTTCCAAAATCCGCTCGGACAAATATTATAGGCCCTCCAAACCCACCGTGCTTGCCTTGGCACTGGCTTTGGAACTGCCGCTTGCCCAGATGCAGGAGATGCTTGGCAAGGCAGGATTCATCCTATCTCATTCCAGCAAATTCGACATCATTGTGGAATATTTTATTGAACGAGGAAACTATAATGTATATGAAATCAACGAAGCTCTGTTTGCATTTGACCAGAGCCTGATCGGAGCATAGGAGTAAAGAAATGTCGCTTTCCATGCGACCACTCTGCAAAAGAAAATCGCTATACTATGGCTGTAAGGTACAAAACCAAGCAGCCATTTTGCGCGAGTCATGAGCCAAGGTTCGAGCTTGCTCGAAACCTTGGAGAATATCGCGACAGCAAGCCCGGCAGGGTTGGGATCTTTTGGGAGGACAAGCATATGAGAAAGAATTTAACAGAGATCGTTTTTATCCTTGACCGCAGCGGTTCCATGAGTGGACTGGAGCGGGATACCATCGGCGGATTCAATTCCATGATTGAGCAGCAGAAAAAAGCAGAGGGCGAGGCACTGATCTCGACCGTGCTGTTTGACAATGTGTGCGAGGTTTTGTATGATCGTGTAAAGGTCAAGGATATCCAGCCAATGACTGACCGGGATTACACAGTTTGCGGCTGCACGGCACTGCTGGATGCTATCGGCGGAACAATCCATCATATTGGAAATGTCCATAAGTACGCACGATCGGAGGATGTGCCGGAACACACGATGTTCGTGATCACTACGGACGGAATGGAAAATGCCAGCCGCCGGTATAATAGTGAAAAAGTAAAACAGATGATCGAGAGACAGAAAGCAAAATATGGTTGGGAGTTCCTGTTCCTCGGTGCCAATATTGATGCTGTAGAGACTGCAAGCCAGTTCGGAATCAGTGCAGACCGTGCAGTCAACTATCAGTGCGACAGTGAAGGGACTGCGCTGAATTATGAGGTGGTAAGCGAAGCAATCATCTCTGTCCGGTACAGTGCTCCGCTGAGTGCAGACTGGAAAAAGCGTATTGATGATGACTACAAAAAACGTGGCAGCCGCAGGCACAAGTAAAGAATTTCTTTGAAGCTGAGGTGACGGTGTGCTGTAACACAGTTGGGGAATGGTTCATGGAACATACAAAGGAAAAGAAAGATTCAAAAAGCAGATACCTTATTTTGCGCACAGGAAACATCCTATTATGGATATTCGTAATCACGATGGCCGTTGCGGTCTGGCATTATGTACCGGCGCTGTACCGTGCAATTCTTGATCGGAACGCCTCACAACTGCCGGGTCTGTTTCTGGTGGTTGCGGCAGAGCTCTTAATTTTTTGGGCTGGAATCATCATGGTCTATGTTACTTCCGGGCAGCTTGGGTTTAAGACACGCCTTTTAGGAATTTTGTTTGGCATGGTCCCACTGATGAATCTGGTCATGCTGTTTATTATTCTGCGCATCACTGGGAAGGAAGCAAAAACGGAACTGGCTCGGTATAAGCTGAATGAGGGCCGGGCATCTGAAAAACTGTGCCAGACAAGGTATCCACTATTGATGGTTCACGGGGTCTTTTTCCGCGATTTCAGGTATTTTAACTACTGGGGAAGAATTCCGGAGGAACTGATAAGGAACGGTGCTACCATCTATTACGGTGAACATTCCTCTGCTGCCAGTGTGGAGGATTGTGCCAGGGAGCTGGAACAGCGTATCCTGCAAATCATCCGGGAAAACGGGTATGAAAAACTGAATGTCATTGCCCATTCCAAAGGCGGGCTTGACATGCGCACAGCCATTGCAAAAACATCTGCTGCGCCGTATGTTGCGAGCCTCACTACAGTGAACACGCCGCACCGCGGATGTGAATTTGCGGACTATCTGCTGAACAAGATTCCGGAACCGCAGCAAAGGATGATTGCAAAAACTTACAATCTTGCCGCGGCAAAGCTCGGGGATGCGAACCCGGATTTTATGGCGGCTGTGAAGGACCTGACCTATGCCGCTTGCAGCAGGCGAAATGAAACCGTAAAGGATGTCGAAGGTATCTATTATCAATCGATTGGTTCCGTACTGGCAAGACCGTCTGCCGGGCAGTTTCCCCTTAACATGACCTATCATCTTGTCAATTTGTTTGATGGTAAAAACGACGGGCTTGTGGGAGAAAAGTCCTTTGCATGGGGCAGCGATTTTCAGATGCTGTCTACTTCTGGAAAACGCGGCATTTCCCATGGTGACGTAATTGACTTGAACCGCGAAAATTTTGACGGTTTTGACGTGCGTGAGTATTATGTGCAGCTGGTTTCGGATCTGAAGCGGAAGGGGTTCTGAAGGTATGGGCCAAAGTTTATGGCGGCCAGATATCTTCTACGGGATCAAGGGGTTTGATATCAAATGAAAGGAGCAATTATTTGGCTGTAATTACGGAACAAAGGTTGTTTGGTCAAAATGCATCTGTAGTTCATCAGACAGAAGATGCCACCCTATACCGTATTGAGTGTGACACTTCTAACGGATTGATGAATTGCGTTTCTCTATTCCCCGGTATTAGCCTCGCTTACACTTCATTCTATGCAAACTCCTGTTTTCAGCGGAAAGAATCCTTGGATCATGTGTTGGAAATTGCTTATTGCAGCGCAGGCAGATATGAGTGTGAATTTAATCGGGAGTATTATACCTATCTGGGGGAGGGAGATATTGCTATCAGCATATTAAATTCCCATCGTGATGCACCACTCTTCCCTACAGGAAAGTACGACGGTGTAGCCTTAATTCTTGATTTAGATATAACCGGTTCTGTTGTTGAAGGAATCGTCGAAGATGTTTCGATTGACTTAAAAAGATTCATCGCACGCTTCTGTAAAGATCGGTGCTGTACCGTCATCAAAGCAACCGAAGGTTTAAGGCATGTATTTCAGGAAATTTGTGATGCCGACCATCGAGTGCAAAAGGGTTATTTACGGCTTAAAGTATTGGAACTGTTCTATCTTCTGTCTGAACATTTGCCGGATGAGGAGGTAAAGGTTTCCTCCTATTACCCCAGCTCAACAATTTCAAAAATCAAGTCTCTCAAAGAAAGCTTGATGGCTGATTTTGATAAAAAGACTTCCCTGCAAAGCTTAGCAAACTTTTATGGGCTGGGTCGGACTACTATGATGGAGTGCTTTAAAGCTATTTATGGAAAGTCTATTTATGCATTTCAAAAAGAGTATAAGATGCAGATGGCTGCACAACTTCTTTCTACAACGGAGCTGTCCATATCTGAAATTGCCGTTAAAATGGGGTATTCAAATCCAAACAAATTTTCCTCGGCTTTCAAAACAGCAACCGGGCTATCTCCACGAGCATACCGTCGCCGAAATAATTAGTTGGTATTTTGGATAGGTTTTGAACTTGTGGAGAGGAATCAGTCCCTCATAATGTGTATTATTAATGGAGCGGTTAGATAATGCTAACTGCTCCATTTTTTGTTGTGGAGGGAGTTTTCGGTTGGATGAGCAAGGCTGCATCAAGATTTATCATCAATAAAATTCTGGAACTGCTACTTACGTTGGTTATCATTACATTCCTTTCTTTTGTTTTGGTGCGGCTCTCTCCGGTAGACCCTGCCGAGGCGTACGCCCGTCGTTCCTATGCAGGTTATAGTCTGACAGCAGAACAGCTGGATGCGCTTCGTGAGCAAATGGGACTGAAAGACCCTCTCCTGATTCAATATGGGAAATGGGTTGCGGACGCTTTGCACCTTGACTTTGGGAAGTCCTTTGTCAGCGGAGAACCTGTATTCGCAAAGGTTATTATTTCGATTTTGATAACGGTCAAGATTGTTCTCTTGTCCGGGATAATACAGGCAATTTTTATACTGCTGTTTGGATGTCTTTGTTACCTTTCACGCAAAAACATTGCAGGGCATATTGTGATCTTTCTGTGTATTGCCGGGGTTTCTATCCCTTCCTTTTTCCTTGCAAGCATTTTCCTTGACTTCTTTGCGGTAAAGCTGGGGATTACTTCTGTTGTCGGAAACACAGGGATGATGCGTTATCTCCCTGCCGCAATTTGTATAGCAGTTGGTTGTATTGCGTTCTTTTCTCCCATGCTGTCCATTAGTGTTGAAAAAGAAATGGAACAGGATTACGCCATGTATGCCCGTTGCCGCGGTCTCTCCGAAAAACGGATATTGCTCCGGTATGCTTTACCAAGTGCCACGATAAACATCCTGCCGAATTTCTGTCAGATGTTGGGACTCTGCATGGCCGGATCAGCGATTGTGGAGCGGGTTTTTTCACTGCCGGGCTTGGGATACCTGATTATTGACAGCGTTTTATACCGGGATGCGCCAGTGATTCATGCAACCATCCTGTTCCTTGCGTTTTCGCTTGTCATATTTAATATTTTGTCAGATGTTTTACACCGGGTGCTTCGACGGGATGATTTTGTGAAGGAGGGCGAATAAAAATGACACGAACAAAGAAACCATTTGTTTATGGAATACCGATTCTTGTCCTCCTGTTTTGCTTGTTTGGCTTTTTGTTCAGGCCGAACAATCCGCAAAGCACAAACATACGTGCTAAGTATCTTCCCTCAAGCACGGAATATCCTTTTGGAACAGATGATCTTGGCCGGTGCGAGTTTTCCAGAATCCTGGAGGGAGGTAAAACGACCCTTGGAATTGTTCTTACTGGTTCCGTCATCGTCATTATTCTTGGCATTGTCTTTGGAATACTTCTTGCGAGAACGGGGCATAGACGAAATATCCTCTCCGAAAGCATTTTGAATGCGGTTACTGCGATTCCACCGGTAGCATATTTGATTATTTTCATTGGGATATGGGGGAACAGTATCCCGACAATGCTGGTTGCACTGACAGCTTCTCTGATTTTGCGCATGATAAAGCTAGTTAAGACACTGATTGAGGGAGAATACGAAAAGGCATATGTCCTTTGTGCAATTGCATGCGGTGCGGGAAAGCTGCGCCTTGTCCTGATCCATATTTTGCCGAATATTCTGCGAGATATTATTCAATTTATTTGTCTCTCCTGTGCCGACATGATTATTGCAATTTCCAGTTTTTCCTTTATCGGTCTCTCTTTGGGTGACGATGTGATTGATTGGGGCGTGATGCTTTCAGAAGCGCGAAGCGTCTCCGGCATGAGGCCGGAACTGCTTTTGTATCCTGTTTTGTTTATCTTTATTTGTTCTCTCTGCTTTAACTATCTCGGAGGGCTTTTGAAAAAGGGGGGTAACCATGCTTGAGATAAAGAATTTGTCAGTTAAAGGAAAAAAAGGGACAGATATTCTGCGTGATGTCTCGCTCTCCATTGCAAATGGGAAACGGCTTTGCCTGACAGGAGCCAGCGGGTCAGGCAAAACGACATTGATCAAGACAATCATGGGAGTACAAAACGCCGGATTGGAAGTTGTCTGCGGCGAAATCCTGTTGGATGGCCAAAACCTGTTGCATCTTTCAGGGAAAGAAAGAAGGAGGCTGTGCGGAAAGATATTCGGATTTATCCCGCAAAATCCTATGATTTCTTTCTTCCCGCATAAGAGGATCTTTGCTCAAATGACGGAAACATTTATGCTGCATCTACAAATCGGGAAAAGGGAGGCTGATTTGCTTGCTGAGGAGTCCTTGAAACAAGTCAACCTGATGGACACCAAGAGAATCCTGTCCTCTTATCCGGGGATGCTTTCCGGTGGGATGCTGCAACGAATCGCTATGGCAATGATTCTCGGAACGAAGCCGGAATACATCTTTGCCGACGAGCCGACAAGTGCGCTGGATGAAAAAAATCGCAATCTGCTTCTGGAGCAGCTGAGAGTGTATGACGGCAAGGGGATGTTATTCATTTCCCATGATGTAGAGGCCATGCAATGGCTTTGTCCCGACACGATTGTTATGGAAAATGGACAATTGATCGAAAGCCAGCCGACATTTGCTCTGTTTGAAGCGCCAAAAGAGTTATGGACAAAGCGATTTGTTCATGCGGCAAATCAGCGCAAGAAAGGAGATGATTTACATTGGACTGCCTTGAAATCGACAGGGTGAGCCGGAAATATGTCGGCTCGGACGGAGAAAAGTTTTCCGCACTGAAGGACGTTTCACTGACTTGGGAGAAAGGAAAAAGTATTGCTGTAATGGGCGAAAGCGGCAGTGGAAAAAGCACGCTTGCCCGCCTGATGATCGGTATGGAAAGACCAGATGCGGGGGAGATCAGGATTGACGGACAGGATACAACACACTGGGGATCAAGACGATGGCGGCAGGAACGATCACAAATTCAGGCTGTGTTTCAGGACGCCGGTGGAACATTGAATCCCTCCAGAAGCGCCTATCATAATGTCGAGGAGGCACTATGCAATCTAACATCCCTTTCCAGGACGGAGAGGAAAGAACGTATCCTTGACTTGATGGAATTGACTGAGTTGAAGGCGGAACTGCTGTCTGTTCCTGTGCAAAAGCTCTCCGGCGGCGAGCAGAGGCGAATGGCTTTGCTGCGCTCTCTGGCAATCCGCCCAGCATTCTTTGTTCTGGATGAAGTAACTGCCGGTCTGGATTTGATTTCCACGGAAGCGGTCATGCGGGTATTGGAGAACTACCAGAAACAATACGGATGCACCTATTTCCTGATTACACATGACAGCTTTACGGCATCCAGACTTTGCAATACGGTATACGAGATTGAAGTCGGCTCTATAACAAGGGTCGCGGTTAAAGATCAACAAAACAGCAGAAAGGAATCATGACAATGAAAGCAAAACAAACCATATCACTTTTCACATCCCTGATGCTTTGCCTCGCACTGCTGGCAGGCTGCGGGAATCAAGTCAGTAATTCTTCTACGGAGAATAGCTCCAACGCCCAAGGCGAAACATCCGAGATAGCGAAGGTACTGAACATTGCGACCATCGGTGAAACAAAGACCTTATCCCCACTTTACATGATCTCAGACAATCAACCCACCAGTAAGCTCATTTATGAGGGGCTTGTAAAATACGTTGATGGTGAAATCAAGCCCTGCCTGGCTGAGAGCTGGGATTTGTCAGAGGATGGCACTGTTCTGACATTCCACCTGCGTCAGGGGGTTACCTTCCATGATGGAGAGACGTTCAATGCCGAAGCCGCAAAAACCAATATTGAATTCTGGCATACCAATCCTGCATATGTCGCTCTCCCCGGCGTGGTTTCCTATTCCAACATTGAGGCCACGGATGAATACACCCTTACCATTACTTATGATGCGCCTTATTTTGCCTACTTGAATGATTTTTGCTGGCCGGACGTTTGTGTGATGATTTCCCCTAAGCTCATTGTTAACGGTGATTTCCAGACTGTGCACGGTTATGCCGGAACCGGCCCATATGTCTACGGCGAATATGTAGCCGGGCAGTATACTGTGTTTAACAGGAATGAACACTATTGGGGCAAACCGGCCTATTATGACCAGATCGTTGCCAAGTACATCCCGGAAGCCGCTTCCCGCTTGCAGGCGCTTCGTACAGGAGAGATTGATCTGATTTACGGCTCTGCACAAATGAGTTACGAGGATTACCAGCAGGCAACGGCCATTTCCGGTGTCGCAGGAAAACTGGCTCCTGCCGGGTCTACCGTTCGGAACATTACCACAAATTTCAACGGGAATCTCTCTGACCTGCGCGTCCGTCAGGCGATTGCCTGCGCCATTGATAAAGAAGGAATTTCAGAGGGCCTTACCTATGGGCATGAACCTGTTGCAAATACCGTTGTTACGGATGGAACGGCATATTCCGATATTACCGGAAATGAAGCCTACACCTATGATCTGGAACGTGCAAATCAACTGCTGGATGAGGCTGGTTGGATAACCAACAGCGATACCGGTATCCGGGAAAAGGGCGGGCAGCCCCTTCATATTGCCTTCACCTACCCGACAGATGACAGCACGACCAGACCAATAGCAACGCTGATTAAGAGCCAGCTTGCCGAGGTCGGCATTGATATGGAAATTAAGGGCCTTGAGAAAATGGAGTGGTACATGGGCTACATGTCTCCGGATGGTTTTGACATGACCACAATGAATACATTCTACAATTATGCTATGCCGCACTGCTGGTATTCTCCCATGCTTGCGCAGATGCCACAGGACGTGTCAATTCCTCTGATGAAGGATTCGGATACCTTTATTTCCTATCTGTCCGAGTTCAAAACATCAAATGATGAGGCCAGGCTAAAGGAGATCTTCACCTATCTCATTCAGAACGACCTCGATCAAGTGCTGGATATTCCGTTGACCTATCAGATGGACATGATCGTATATAACAGCCAGAAAATTTCCGACTACAACTTTGTATCGGATTATCAGTTTTTTGATCCGACACAAATTACACCAACTGAATAATTTACTTACAGTGTGGTTGTGGCTTACATGACCACACTGTTTTTTAGGTATGACGGGCATGCCATCAGTCTGTGGTGAAAATCCATGCAGGGCGTAGTTGCCGACGCACCTCATAGCGATTCCCAAGGTTTACATTGTGAGGTATAAGCGAGAAGAGGGATAGCGAAGTCGTAGCCTGACGAACAGAAACCGGATAATAAGGCGTTTGCGGCGGATAAGCTGGCTCAAGACAGCAAAAGGGCATGGGTACACCCGCATTCGGAGCATCTGACACGGCAGATCTCTAAAGGTACCAATCTCCGGGGAGTCTTAACAGAGCAAGTGTTATCCATGGATCGTAAGGCATGATGCATGGCCACAGGAACAGACCAGCTGGTGGAGCTGAAGAGAATTTATGAATCATAAAAAGACTGGGAAAACTGGTTGCAATCTTTTACAAGAATGGTTATCATAGCATTAAGCAAGCATTGGGAGACCTGTGTTTGTGGGTGATAGCAGGCCAGACTTTTTCAGGGTGAGGCCTGCTATTTTTAGTGACAGAGACTATAATAGCATAGAGGCCCAATATAAATCAATTTAATGCACAATGCATCAGATTAATTTATGCTGGACCTCTTTTTAATTGATTGAAAAGGGGAGGATTTAGAGGGAATAAAATGCCGGATAACACCCAGAGTTCGAGGACTTAAACGACGAACAGCTTG
>CALIBC010000033.1 GCA_938045615.1 uncultured Clostridia bacterium
TGTGGGCTATGACAGCAACCTTCGGGTTGCTGTCCGCCCTCAATATCGGTTCGCTTCGTGCAGCCGATGTGAAATGGAATCCGGGCTTTCAGCCTCGGGCTGGCGCTCCAAAGATGGAGACAGTGACGAATGGAAATCACCGATTGACTTCTAACGGTTATTCTATCCCTGGCTATATGCTGTTGGGATGGTCTGATCGACTAATGCCACTGGTGATATCTCAAGCGACAGAGGATCGTGTTCAACCCCACGTCTATCGGCTGGGAAATCCCATTAATATACAAGCAGATAAGACGTTGTATGCTGTTTGGGCTATCGATAAGAATAGCAATGGGATCCCAGATTACAAAGAAGCAAGTAATCCATTGGGATTAGACAGGGAGTTTATTCAAAAGATATTGGCTGATTTGGAGAAGAAACGGCGTGCAGCTGAAAGTGGTGCCGCACGTTTCAACCTTCGATCTGCTGCAGTCTCTCTTCCGGCTTGGAATATTAAGGACGATATATTGGCATATGAAGACAAGGTCTTTTTTGTTGGCTGTCCATATAACTTGGATACCACCTTAAAGCATAAGATCACAGAGCCTTGGATTGCTTTCTATGCATCCAACTCATTTGGTGGAGAAGCAGCTGATAGAGTGATAGCGGCAGAGGATATGGAGCTTGTTTTTGACTACGGAGGCGTATTGGAAGACTCCTGTTTAGTGGGAGGAACGGATCAAAAGCCGATTAAACGTATTCCATTCCCGAAAGCACCTTCTTCGGGTGACACAGTGAAGGCTAACGAGTTGTTCAGTAGCGATCCGATGGAGTTTACCCGGATAAAGGAGGACGGCGAGGCCGTATTGAAAATGTATTTTGTCAAGAAAGGAACTGACACACTGGCGAATGCAAATGATACGAGCTTCTTTAAGCGAATTGGTAACTCTGTTCCTGCTTCTCAAGGATTTAGAGGGCAAGGAAAGCCGTTTATCAACGAAGAGACGGGTGAATATACCGATACACTTACGTTCCGATTCTTGATTTACAATAGGCCGGAGTTCGCTGCGACGACGATCCGATCTCGAGTCTCTTACGGCGATACGATGCGGTTGAATTATGGTCATTTGCGTGGTACACCCTTAAAGTACATGATGCGAAGCCTTGATGGAGGCTGGAACTGGCACCCGGCCGATTCGCCCCTGACGGATGTAGAAAGAGACTTGCTGCAAGATGACAGCGTGCGTGTCTGCCTGCGCCAACTCGATAAGGCGGTCGGATGGGCTGCCTATCAGAAAGAGACGTTTGTAGATCCGAAGCGATATACGATGGCAAAATTCGATAGCCTTCAGGGTATGAATAGTGCAGAAGATAAAATAAATTATCAGAGCATTGATATTCCCTATTTGTATTTTAAACGTCTTTACAAGCAAATAGAGTCAACTTGGCCATATATGGGTTCCATTAAGGATACTATAATAGCAAGAATTGATGATGATCCTGGATTTGGAGGAGGACCTGGAACGTATGCCTCTATGGTTGCTTCATATATTGGAACAGAAGATGAATTCTTTTACACGCAAGGGTTCCGTTATGCATTAAGCGCGATAGAGGGCGACCCAACTCATGACTTGTACAATCTCTTAATCCGCAACACCCATTATGTGGATGCTCAAGTCGACGATATACTTGATGAAGAGGTGGTAAAGAATTTGAACACAGTGTTTGGGAAAAAGATGGCAGATAGAGTTGCTGTCCCCGACTGGTGCCGTGACGAGACCTACTGCTTCTATGTCAAGCGGGATGCACCTCCCGTTCATCAGCGCTCGGTGTTTATCCCGACGGTGGAAGGGGTGACGGTCGTTTCGCCGGGAGTTGGATACACCTCGATACCTTCACAGAAGAACTTCACCTTCCGCGTCAAGTATGCCGGCGAACCGATGACGGTCACGG
>CALIBC010000034.1 GCA_938045615.1 uncultured Clostridia bacterium
GAAAATTGGTATTCCACCATTCCCTTGTACAGTAGGTGTTGAATAGGTTGTTCATAAGAGAATCGAGCCATCTGGAGTGCGTGGCGCTGCTGGAAAAAGTCGTGAGCATACAGAAGCGTTGAAACAAATGGCCTCTCGCCGTCTCTTGCAAGAGAGTATGGCGGGAGGCTTTTTTGTCGCCTTATGACAAGGGCAGTGGTATCGACTTTTTCGACAGGAAGCTATATGATTGAAGTGTAGCGACATTCCTAACGTTATGATTAAGAACCGTAAACGACGGATTTCAATTTCGATATCGAAGTCAAAACGTGACTGAAACGGGGGTTCTTTTGCTAAGAAGATGTTCCGAAACCGAATTTGAGCGGTATGCCGATTTTGCATATGAACTGGCAAGCGACTTAACAAAGTCCGGATATCCGACCTACTGCGACGGCATTAAGACGAAGGACATGTTTCTGGAACGGGCCAGAAAGGCGTTTGCATGCGAAGAGGAGCAGATGTTGCTCTTTGAATCGGAAGGCAGGATTCAGGGTTTCATCCTCATGTATTGGCTTCCGAAGGACCGTTATCTCTCGACCTCGCTGTTTTTAACGAATACGGAAACCGAAGGAGCACTTTCCGAGTTTTTGGCCTACGCCAAAGACAAGTTTAAAGGCTATGATTTATTTCTCGGCTTTCCGGCTGAGAATCAGCCTGCGATCAATTATCTTGAGCGCCGGGGCTTTACACGTATCGAGGATGACTACAACAACACCGCCTATCTTGAGCACCTCATACCCGCGGTTGACAATAAGGAAGTTCTGAAAATCGGGAGAGAGAATTATACGCGTTTTCGGCTGTTGCACAGTCAGTTTGAAGAAAACATGTATTGGAATTCGGCGCGCATCTATGAAAAGCTTGAGAACTGGAGTATTTTCCTGGAAGAAAAAGACGGAGAACCGCGCGGCGCCGTTTACTATACCGCTGCGGGGGATGCGTGGTATGAGATTTTCGGTGTGGATATGAATCGGCGTGAATACGACCCGAAATTGCTGAAAAAATTGCTGAGCGCGGCTCTACTGGATGCGAAGTGCAAGGGCGGAAACGTGATGACTTTCTTTTGTGATGAAGCATATGAGGAGGCCGCGAAAGAATGCGGATTTCACTGTGTCGGAAATTACCGTTGCTATCTTATGCATTTGACCTGACGAATGAGTGAGGTGTTTTTACAGGCTGATACAGTCGTTCGGAGGAAACGATGGACAGGTTAAGAATTCGACGCTTCAAGATAGATGATCTGCAAGCCTTATATGAGCTGCTTTCGGACGAAGAAGTGATGCGCTACATAGAGCCTCCCTATTCGTTTCCGCAGACGGAAGCCTTCTTGCATTCCGCGGGCTTGTCTCGGTCGCCGCTCATTTATGCCGTTGAAACTGCGAATCGTGATTTTGTCGGCTATGCGATTTACCATGACTACGATGAAGAGAGCAAAGAAATCGGATGGGTACTGAGAAGAGCTTTTTGGGGCAGGGGATACGCGGACGCGCTGACGAAACAACTGATTGAAAAGGCCTATGCGGAAGGAAAGTCGGCCGTGCTCGAGTGTAGCCCGGCACAAGCCGCGACGAAGCATATCGCGGAAAAGTTCGGATTCTCATATCTGGGGCAGCGAGACGGCTGTGAGGTCTATCAGCTCGATCGGGACTCCTGGTTTCACGTTGCGTGCATCGACCCGCAGACCTTTGTCATCAGTGAATACCGGCATCCGGAAGAACCGCACTGCTATCTGCTCTGCGGAGAGACGGAGGCTGTGCTGATTGACACGGGACTTGGTATTTCCGATCTCAGAGCCATCGTGGACAGCCTGACAAGGCTGCCGCTCACTGTGCTCACCACGCATGTTCACTGGGATCACATCGGAGCGCACCGATTGTTTGCGCGCATTGCGGTGCATGAAGCAGAGAAGGATTGGATAGAGGATCGCTTTCCTTTGTCAACGGATCGGGTGAAAGCGCAGCTCTGTTCCGAGCCCTGCTCGTTTCCGGCCTCCTTTGACCCGGAGTCCTATCGGATCTTTCAAGGAGAGCCGCAGCTAATCCTGCATGACGGAGACCGCTTTGATTTGGGCGGGCGGACGGTCGAGGTCATACACACGCCGGGGCATTCCCCCGGGCACTGCTGTTTTTATGAGCCGGAGAGAAAATACCTGTATTCCGGCGATTTGATTTATAAGGGTTGTCTGGACGCCTTTTATCCCTCCACGGATCCGCAGCTCTTCTACCGCTCGGTCAAACGCCTGCGCGACTACGAGATCCGCAGAATCTTTCCGGGGCATCATGACTTGGCACTTCCGGTTTCTCTGATTGAGGAGATTGAGACAGCCTTTTCTCTCCTGGAGAGACAGGGAAAATTGAAACAGGGAAAGGGCGTATTTGAGTTCGGAGCGTTCCGAATTCATATCTGAGCGTACAAGAAAACGCCTCACTGCCATCCGTGGCAGCAGGAGGCTGTCCCAATGAAACGGAAGGAACTGCGGATGAAATTTCGACGGCTCTTTCGTATCATGGATGAGAATAGAGGTGAAATCAGATGGAACTCATGGATTACTTAAAGTGGAGAAACGACGTGAGCCTAAGGGCAGCGCCGTTTAATGAAATCGACAATGTGCTTTTGTCTTATCTCGCCTATGCGGACTTTGGCGAACTCTTGCATGAACCGAAGCGTC
>CALIBC010000035.1 GCA_938045615.1 uncultured Clostridia bacterium
ATTGGGTTTCGGCAGGGAAGATTCCCTATCTCAAGGCCAACGGTCGGCTGCTGTTCCTGCGGGAGGAGATCGATGAGATGTTGCTCAAACAGGCGCCTGTTTGAGGTCTTGATTTCTATGGTAGAATAAAATGCTTGGCAGGGTCAAATGAGACATGCTCATGCTGAAAAACGTAGCCTAATTGATTCGAGACTACCCGAGTCTGTCCGATAGACACGTCGATGTTCCGATGCGAGTGCCCATAGATCCAGTATTCAATCGGACTTTGAGCAATGTAATCGCCCAGTTCTACGGTGAAAGCCCCATTCAATGCACTCCCTTCAAACTCGGGCGACAACAATTGGAACGATGGCACATGGTGCGAGACAACGATGAAATGTCCAGCCACACTCCGTTCGATACTTTCTTTCAGAAAAGCCAAACATCTCCGGTGCTCTTCGTTGAAACGTTCCCAAGTCAGAGGAGCTTTCCCGAATCTTATTCGCCGAAAGTCCGAGACAGCTCTTTCGATAAAGAACGCATTGCCTGGTTCGATATGAGACCAAAGCGTTGTTGCGATCAGGTCGACGCCGGGAGCCAATGCGATTACGCTGTTGTAATAACAACACACGTTGGAGCGGATGGGCAGCCTCCAATCATTATGCAATTGCCCCAGACCGAACCACTTGTAAAATTCATGATTGCCGGGGATAACGATTGTCCTTTCAAAATGATCCGCAGCCCAATCCCAAAAGGCGTTGTGGGTGTACCCCTCATCTCCGATATAGCCCATGTCACCTGCAAGCACAAGCACATCCCCCACGACATCGAGCGGATGGTGCTTTATGTACTTATCGTTCTCAGCAAACTCCAGATGGAGGTCTGAAGCGTATTGAATCTTAATCATCACTCAGAAAGCTGCTCGTAAGTTGAGCCAAAAGTTGGGTGCTGCTAAGGCGGCCCAATCCGGCAGCTTCCAAAAAATCAGCGTTGGGCAACTGGTCTTTGACTTGCTCGATAAAGCGGACAATGTCTTGTTGCAACACGGCCGGTAGGATGAACTTATCGGCAGGTGCGAGCATAGCGATCAACCTGAACACATCCTTTTTATGCTTGGCTATCTCTTTACTATCCGCATGTTCTCCGTAAGCCTTTCGGGAAGTCATATCCAAGAAGGCCTTGCATTTCAGGCAAATCAGGCTTTCAATATTGGCGATGTGGACATCTTCTTCATATTGGCTATGCGCTATCGTGAAATGGTAATAATCGTCGCTCATAAGGATGGCGGAAAGGCTCGAAAGATCTTCTGACAGCGTGGGGATGGGGGTTATATGCGCGTCCTCGGGAAAGTTCAGCAGACGAAGCTTTCTTGAGAAAAGCTCTATTTGATAGGGATAGTCCGAACGCTCCGGATTTCGGAATCTGTAGTATTCATGCTTGGGATGAACGTCCTCATTCACCCCTCTATTTCTCTCTCCATAGTTGGCCTCCTTCACAAAAAGCCAGAATCTCTCAACAAATTCGTAGGATAGCGCCTCGATGATCAAAATGATGTCTATATCCTTGGTCGCCCTTGCCGGAAGCGCGTTTCTCTCCTCGTGAATTTCACAGGCTGTACCTCCGATGATCACGTAATTCCCTTCAAACCCTTTGAAGTGCTCCTTGAATTTCTCTATGCCTCTTACCATGTCATTTCATTGATCAGGTTCTCCAATTCTATCTGAATACGTTCGTCCTCATCGTCCTTTAGCGAAAGGTAAAGCGATAGTTTATCGACAACGCCCGGCCTGTTTGTCAATAGCAGAGGGGAATACCTCCAAATTTGGATGATGTTTTTTCCGAACATTCTGTCAACCGGCTCTTTCAAAGCGTCTACCTCTCTTTTTGTCAGGGCATACCACCCTCTGTTTTCTCGATTGAGCATCGTGTACTCAGAAAGGGCGTTAATGCCACATTCCGTCATATTCAGTTCTTGATCCGTGAACAATACGCGCTCTACCGGACTTTCCAAATAGGGCAGCGCTTCTACCCATAATTCTCTCTTGGAACAAGCGATTGCTACTGCTTTCGTCTTCCCACCATTGAGCGCAATCAGTTCTTTCTTCTTGAGCCAGCGTATAGCGCGGTTCATAGAGACATACGAAGTCTGAAGAATGTCGGCCAAACTCTTAGCGGTTTGCCCTTCTATCGAATCTTTCTCTATATGATAAAGGAGTAGGCATTGTGCTGCGGGAGGGATCCTTTCACTCAAATCTGTATTCGTCGCTCGATCCTTTTTTAGCTCCAATAGCAATGCAGGGAGGAACATTTGTTTGTTGGGGATGATGAAATTGACCTTGTAATTGATCAGTCGTAAAGCATTGTAAGCAGCCATTTCCCTTGCGACAAAGATCGGTGTATGCCCCAACCTCTTTTCCAACAAGAGCAATGTCTTTTGCATCTGTTGTGGAGAAAGGGTATTGGTGTCGTTCATACAGGCGAGAATGACCGTTTTACCTAAAGTATCCCCCATGTATAAATTGAAGTGTTGGGAAACACTTGTTGGTATGGTTCCTAACAGCACTTTGTCTATTGGGGAAAATCTCATTTCCTCCCCGATTACTCCATTCAGATAGGACGCGACACTACTGATCAAATCATCTTTTTTGCACATAATCATCGTGTATGATTTTGTGCAAAGGAAATGATTACATATTGAATACATGCGATTTTACTCCATTTTGCATGGAGCCGGCACGATACTATTACCGCGGTCTAACCTTCCCGATCACCACACGACTCGCTACGTCCTGCTCCACCTTGTCCGCTTGACGAAGACTGGCACCGTTTCCTTTTTCAACCACGTTCTTGTCCGCTGCCTGCTCCTCTTTTTCCGGCGGCGTCGGTGGTGCAA
>CALIBC010000036.1 GCA_938045615.1 uncultured Clostridia bacterium
CGCCGTGATAGATCAAGTTTTTGTAGACATCAATCATATCCGATGCCACAGCAGCGAAACCGCCGGAGGTAACCGAACCGTTCCCTTTGAAGTCGAGGGTCAGGTCGCGCGCCTTGTTCTCGTCAGCTTTCAAATCACAATGATAGTTTGTACCACAGCCACGAGTCGTTGCTCCAGCGTAACCAAATCCTTCTTTGTACACCTTACCATTCTCTCTTACCGGCTTACTCAAGAATGGATCCTGACGCGTACCAATGTTCGGCAGACCACCATAGTTCAGCTTGATATTGTTGTCCGCACCTACGAACACACTACCGCTATTGCCTTCAGCCTTATATTCGAAGTCTTGCAGATAGACATTGTTACGCTCTTCGTCGCAACCGCAGACTTTGATATCCGAAAGTTTGGCAATATTCTCTATCTGAGCTAAGAAAAGCAAACTTCCCTTCATCTTTTCAGCGTCAAACGGATCTCGCATATCAATATCACCTTCCCGCGTACGGAATATCGCGTTACCGTTATCATCGTTGTAGTTTAACTTAACGCCACGGTTCATAATGATGTTACCGCGCTTTCCCGCATCCAAAGTCAGATCTCCCTTGTTGCCGTAGTAAACCAAAGAGAAGCTATCGATAGCTGCCGGAATAGCAGTGGATGTAGCATCCTGTAGCAAGCCGCCATAGTGCTGCCAGCCATCGAATTGCTCTACGCCACAGTGGCCTATGCCACCGATGATACCAGCATGCTCATACCGACGCATGGCATCTTTTTTCCGCTCATGGAGCAGACCCGTATTCGGAGAGGTAGAGGCACAGAGATATTCGTTTGAGAACGGGATATTGATATTCGTTGGATACGTTCCACCGGTGATCATATTTCCGCGAAGAGCTGAGAAATAGATGTTACCGCCCTGCATCTGCTCGCCGGTGTCTGTATTGTCGTCCCAGCCAGCTTTGATGTTTAGCGATCCGGCATTGGCTGGGTCCGTGACGTTATAACGGAAAATCGTCTTATTAAAATCGTAACCAGCGTTGCCTTGAGCGCCTGAAGCATTGTCATATCTCCGAGAGCCACTACCGATACTATATCCGAGGTAAACATCTCCCTTGCGGGAGATCACATTCGTGATATCATTCTTGTTATTGTCGCTCGTGTAATCAAACATAGCCGTGCGGATATTGTTAGCCGCTCTCACATTTGTTTCAGCACCATCTGTAGACGCGGGGCGTGTGATCTTCACCGAGTCATTCATATAGACATTACCGCGCTTGCTGTTGCGATCGGCTACACCTCCATTCGCACATCCGGAGAAACTTCCGGTGCTAGAATTCTGACGATCCTCAGCCCAAATGCCGAGTAAACCTCGATTATTCGGGGCTGTATTGAACTTGCTGGTAAAGTCAAACTTCTGCGTCATCACATTACCACCATCAGACAGCATGTAGAAGTCATTGCTTTGAGGGGTAGCATCGATTTTCGTATCGGCTCGCAGCTCCACATCACTAAGCGCTTGAATACGCATAATGCCGGAGCCTGCCGTAGCGTTAGTGAAAGCCGAAGCCAAACTATCCGTCGCAGCCTTGTAGAACAACAGATCCGCATTACAGGGATCCGTCGGGGTGCCCACACCATAGTTCAAAATATAGAGTGGACGCGAACCGTTCAGGTTAAATTGAGCCGAAGCCGTATCCCCCATACCGGGTACGGGACATCCTAAGTACATCTGAAAACTGGTATTGATTGTACAGCTTTCGAAGTTCTTCAGCATACCACCCGAATAGATGTGCATATGGCCGGTGCCGCGCGTAATGCTTCCGATCTCAATTACGCCAGGGTGATTTGTAGTGACACTGGCAGGCACCAAATTCGTATGCCACTCGGCATTGTTAGCCTTGTAGTTGTAATTCCCATAGACACCCAACACACTGGCCGGCGTCGTATTTTCCAAATCCGGCAGGTTGATCAATCCGCCATTATTGAAACCCTTCAATGACAACGGGGCAAACTGGAATCCAGTACCGAAATCGCCACCAGACGGATAGGAATAAATATCTGTGGCTGCGACAGGGAAGGTGGCTTGCGTAAAGAACGAATTATCCGTTGCTGCAGTAAAAGCTGCGGTAGCATGATGCGCCATATTGATGCTATCGAAATTTCCAGCTACGCGCAACGTAGAACGTCCGTCATCTGGAAGTACAAGGATGGCATCCGTCTTTTCATCGGCAAGGTTATTTCCGGCAGTTTTTGATGTAGCCGCTTCAGATGTGGCGTCTTTTACATTATGCTTTACACAAACATGAGCTCCGGCTGCAACCACAATAGCACCATCAATAAAGGTGTTACCACGAACCGGACTAGGAGGACGTCCCCAAGTAGGCTTGACCGCAATAAACGTCATTACACCAGATCCACAACCGCTTGAGTTCGCCTTTCCGGTAATTTGTGCAGTAACCGTATCCGTTGTATACCACCAGTTGATATCTCTGTATGTGAAGTTGTCGAACGTCTGTACTGCGTCGCTGGCGCCTCTCTCAATCAGCATAGTTGTCGGACGCTTATAGTTCGCCATGTTTGCTGCCGTTTGATTGGCTGTAGGCCAATTGGCGCCTGTTATGTCAGTGTAGAGAGTTCCTGGAGTAATCTGATAATCTTCTGTGCCGACAGTTGAAGCCATCTTGACCTGATTGGTCATATCTTGCGCACTCTTCATAATTGTTCCGTTCACCTGTACGAGAGGAATATCGTCATCTGTGGGGAATGCAATAAGTGTTGCAGCCGCATCATTATAAGTCTGTGTTGGCCATGTGACAGTATATTGGTCGTCTATCGACGTGGTGTAATAATAAGTAGGCCTATCAGATGGTGCTACATCCAAGCAGGGGACATTCGATGTCGTATGATGATAAACCCATATCTTACCTTTTCCATCAGGAAGTCCACTTGGATGGTAATGCATCTCGAATAAAGAGCGGCCACATGGAGCCATAGCTGTTCCAGATGTTGCTGCTGTATTTTCATTGCTATGAGAACTGCCATCACAGGGATTGGTATAATAAGGGAATGTGCCAGGATTATCGTAAGAGTTCCAGGGATTTGTATGTCCTGGATAAATTCTAAACGCGTTCTGGTTGTATTTATTGAACGAGAAAATGTTATAGCTAGCAGAGGAGATTGCATGCGGAGCGTCGTAATAATGCGGGCTCGGAATATTCTTAACATCAGCCCAAGAATTTATGTTACTCATGGCTATCGGAGCAGCCGATACGCCATATGCATTTAATACGGAAAGCCATCCCATGGCAAAGCCACCACCGGAATAAGTCTTTATCACAACATTCTTACTGTTCTGGCTTCCTAATATAATTCCAGAAGCAGGCGTTTTGGTCGCTGCATCAAAATGCATTGTACTCGGAATCCCTGTCGTCACATTTATCGCATTTATATGCAAGTCATGGGCCCCATTGATTCGCGAAGACTCTCCAGCTCCGAATTCATCCACACCCACGTCCATGGCATTTTGGATGACATCAACATTCCCTGGAGCATGAGTGCGCCTTAACTGGGCTGGCTCATATCCTGCATCTTCCGTAAAATAGACCTGCGCCTTCACCGAGGGCCATTTTGAATCGTCGATTACTCCACGAGGATTACGCGACTCTGTCTTTCCGTTGCTGGTGACATACCCATTCTTGTAGGCCTGCCCCCACGCTACACCGCCGCTGCCGCCTGCAAGGGCTGCCAGCAGGGCGATGGTTGTTACTAATCGAAGTCGTTTCTTTTTCATATCGATATGTATTT
>CALIBC010000037.1 GCA_938045615.1 uncultured Clostridia bacterium
TTTCAGTAGTCAAACCCCTCATCGCCGCAGCGCTCCTCTTCGGCAGCAGCGGCGGCGTCGCGTGGGGGCAGGCGTATATTGGTACTGCGACGAACAGTTCCTCTACTAATGGAGCAACACAGGGAGGCCAAGTCGGCTTCGAGGCTGCTGCGAATAACAATAGAAATAATGCGGCTATCAATGGAGCCAACGGCGTAAATAACCAATTTGGAGCGGGTGAGAGCGCTACTATCTTAGGAAGGCCCTCACCACCACTTCAATGGGGTATACCTGATATAACATTTCCCGGAACAACTCGACCGGTGGCTCCCCGATATATTCATATCGGCAGTACTGAGGCATCCGGGAAAAACATCGTGATCAACAGTTATAATGGAGGAGGAGATATCCAAGGCTGGATTAATCAAGTGATCCAAGCAGGAAATTGTCATGCTATCGGGAGCTGGTATACCTCAGGATCTGGAGATTGGGGTGATTGTAATATCCCCTATTCGAATGTGGCAGGAAAAACCGGATTGTTTCATCCGTCAAGCCTGCAAAATGGATGGAAAGTAAACGCATATTCATGGGGTCATACTCATGGAAGTGGCAATTGTGCCGTCAGTGTTGGTGGTGGCCCATGGTATTTTTCAAAATGGGGAACATTTGCTCCATATACTACAAATCAAAATACTGTGGACGACGGAGTCCATCTGGTGCAAACGATAGGTCAAGCTGTCTCGAGTGATCCGACATGGAATAACAAAGGGGTAGTAAGAACAGCAAACCTCAGTGGAACAACAACCGATTTGGAACTTTATCGACGTCCGACTACAGTGGCTATAAGTCCAGGGTACAGCTATTTTACAGAGTTCAAAATCGAAGATGTGGAATGGTGGTATAACACGTATGACGTGCATAAATATGATTTTTCCGATACGCAAGCGCAAGACACATACTGTAATACTTACTATGATACTCAGTGGATCAGTGGCTCTCCAGGACATACTGAATACATAAGAAGTAGGGATCACTACGGAATAAAATCCAGCCATACGTATCACGACGTTGATTGGCGCGAAACGAATCGAAAGGGTGCTACCAAGTTGGATGCAGCTATCCAGCTTATGGCAGGTGCAGATGTGTGTGTAGAAAATAATGTAGAAGACGCAACCACATCTATTCAATCCAAGGATGGTTATACAGCTTCGTCCCTTTATGCTGCCACAACAGGCGCCACTACAACCGATGCATTATTGGTGTTACCTGCCTCAGGTAATAACTTCCGATTGAAAGTTGGGGGGGGAATCAAGGCGATTAACATGATCCATGACGGTTCTACTTCAAACCTTAATTATACGCATGACAACTTCCCCAAGAACAATGACATTCAAAATAGCACAACAGGAACTTCCCCTTCCGGCTTTTCAGGCGGAAGCATGTTCTTGTATCCTGGTTCAACATCGTTTAATGTAGTAGAAACTACGAACGGGCTGAATGCTACATATACAAATGTGCCGTTGCCCTATTCACAAACGAGTAGCGGTGTCCTTGGAGTATACACGAGCTATAGCAATTTGAATGCATACGTTCACACAGGAGCCTCTGCAGGAGCGAATAACCATGGTGTGATCGAGGTTGGCCCTGCAAATGATGTAACAGATGCAGCCGCCAAGGGGTGGAACCGCTTCGTTATTTATTCCGGCGGTACGATCAAGAACTTTAACAGCGCTTGTAAGAATATTCCTTGCGACAGTATCAAGTTCGCTGGAGCCAATGCCCCAGGCAGTGGTTCTCCGAAATTCATTCTTGACAATACGGAATCGCTGAATATCTTGAACGACGGAAATTGTTGTTCTGCAGCTATTGTTTTTGCAAATGATGCTGCCATAAAGGAAATCTCCGGCGAAGGCCTCACTTCTGGCGGTGTAAAGAATGCGGGTAACACAGGCGATCTCCTCATCCGCGCACATGGCTATACCGCCTTAGATGGCAAGGCTGATTTTGATGCCACGTCAAAAAACAATAACGTCTTCATTTTCTCGGACAAGGCCTTTATTCGGACGCAGGATTTTAAGTACAACGCGAACGGAAGGGACGAGAAGGGGCGCATCTATCTGTGGGCTAAGGGAGGTGCCAAGCAGGACAATCCGAGTAATTGTGGTGGAGCCGTCACTGTTCATGGGAAATGGGAAACAGTGAGTGCATTTAATCCTATAGCTACCTCTTGGCAGAAGCTGCATGAGGCTCTTGGAGCGCTTTCTGGAGGTACAAACAGAGAAAATCTGGCTCGCTCCGCAGGCTGCACTTCGTTGCATGAAATAATGTCAGCGCGAACCGTTGCTGCCTTGGGTACCGGAGTGCAGACCCGTATCCAATCGGACAATGATTCAGTTCTTATCACGGGAGATTTTAAGCATACGGGCAAAGACGGTGGCCTGCTTGTTCAGGCAGCAAGAAGTGTAACCATCGGTGGCACGACAGAGATTGATTTTAGAACGAACACAGGAGAGGGTGACGCCGTAATACAGTCGAGAAACTCATCAGTGAACTTCTTAAAATCATTCACTTATACAGGGCATAAGAAGACAGACCTCTTTATCGATGGCGAAACAGGCGTAAACTTCCACGACGGTGGAACGATTGATTACGAACAGACAAGTAATAACATCGAAGCCCATACCGGCATTCAGTCCAATGCGGGTAGTATATGGTTCGGAGGTAACCCGTTTGAGTTCAAGAACCATTCTCACGGAAACACGCAATTGTGGGCCGGTTCGCATATCACAAACACAAACGGTGCACCACTGATATTTACGTTTACAAAGACGAATCAGGACGACAAACAGAAGATAGACCTCTATGCAGGCAATGCTATTAAGATGTATGGCGACGTGACGTTCAAGCATGATGATGCAGACGACCACAAGGGCTTTATCAAGCTGCGTGCAAATGCCAATGAGGAAAAACTTTGGAATGAGCTTTCGCTTACTGATCTTGTGCAGTTACCAGGACGAGGGCGCTGCCCTGCGCAGTGTGTTAGCAGTGGCCCCGGCGATATTGATCTCCGTGCTAACACAACCATATTGTACAAAGGAAAACCAACGGTATGGATGGCAGCAAACAATGACATCAACATTCGCCAAAACTATCTGCATGTAGCAGGTTCCACCACTCAAGCGGATCAAGGTCCGACACGCATCGTAGCTGGTCGTGACATCATTACGGGTGCAAACACCACGAATCATCCGAATAATTACCTGACGACCTCGTTTTTCTACAATCATGTAGGAAAAGGGGACAAAGGGCATTTCGATATGAAAGCAGGTCGTAATATCATTACGAATAACAAGGTGACACTTGGCTATTCACAGAATAGCCAAAAGGTTCATACTACGCTCTTTGCTTGTAGCGATATTGATATTCGCAACTCCTTTACTTATGGAGACAGTGTAGCGTCAGGCACCAAGAAGAACAAGTGGACACGCTTGTATGCTGTGCAAGACATTCTATCGAATAGTCCCTGTTTGAGCTACGGAGCTCCGGTGAACTTCTATACGTCGGATAATATCTTGACGGATTGGAATGCTGGGCGGAACATCATCACGGGCGACTCCGTGAACTTCCGTTATGGAGCGACGGGAAATAATGTAAGGCCTCTCTTTATTGTAGCGCAGGGTGGTAATATCGAGATGAAGCGCTGGACAAACATTGATTACGACAGCAAAGACACCATCTTGATCTCAGCCGAAAGGCACCAAGGTTATAGTAAGGCGAAAGCTCATGGGCGAAGTGTTACGAATGGCCCAAGAGCCAACGGAACGCCTTCAGAAGCGAATCGCTTTATCACCGACGGCCATATCTTTTTCAATGATTCGATGAACATTACGCGTAACAATGCTGCTAATAGTTCGGAAGACGGCATAACAAATATCTATGCTGACTACCATATCCGTACAGCGATGATGAACATCACGAACACCAAGCAGACGAACAAGAACAAGACGACGATTGAATCGCACAAGGGTGATATCTGGTTGGGATATAGTGTGAAGCCTGATGCTTGTATAACCACCCCGGGTCGGACGCCTATTGGTTATGACTTGAACCTGTTCCACTATAAAGATGCAGCCAATACGAACACGCAGTCGCTGAAGATTCGTGCAGGTTATCAAGACCAAGCGAAT
>CALIBC010000038.1 GCA_938045615.1 uncultured Clostridia bacterium
GCAAACTGAGTACTGTGGGACTGGCGTGTGGCGTCAGGCAACGACTGTCTTTCCACATGGCGCGCCACACGTTCGGAACCCTGTCGCTCAGCGCCGGTATCCCGATAGAGAGTATCGCCAAGATGATGGGACATGCATCTATCTCCAGCACGCAGATCTATGCGCAGGTGACAGACAAAAAGATCTCGGAAGACATGGACGAGTTGATTCGGAAGCAACAAGCGGCTTCAGCATGATTCCCCGCACGGCCGTCCTAATATGCCTTTTCCCCTTTCACTGATTCTATCTTACTACATGACTACAACAGAGGTAATGTGGTGAAAGAAGCGGGATCGGGGTGTAGTTGGAAAGGTGTATGTACCATTACAACGAACAGACTACATGCAACTTCTTCTTTTATCGCTCTTCCGCTTAGAGATCTCTAATTAACGTGAGTTCGATGTAAGCACCCTCTTATCAAGTGATCTTGCGCAGCCTGCGCAAACGCTCCGGACCTCGCGGGTACTCCACTCTTACATCGAACTCGCGTTAAACTGGGGTCATGTAATGTCTTTCAGCTCGTTGGCTGAGACCATAGAGGTGTACAGGTAGAGTGCCACGGCGGCATGCAGGGCAGTAGGCAACAAGTCGGCCGGTATCTCGGCGGCAGCGTGATTCTCGTTGTTCCGCCATTGGTAGACGTTACGATAGTAGCCCCGGAAGCGCTCGTACTTCGGGTTGCGCGTGGTGTAGAGTTCGGCCACGCGGGGAAAGTGCTTGACGGCATCGAGTAGGGCCGGCTCACGGCCATTGTCACACGGCGGCATCTTGACGCCCTCCCGGAGCCAGTAAATTTTCTTCAGGAATGCCTCGAAGCGGCTGACAAGTTCGGCATACCAGGTGCGGAAATCCTCGTCACGGTGTTGGGCTCGATAGAGACAATTGAGCGTGCGGCGCAGGATCGTCCGCAGCCCCTGCAAGTCGGGGATGGTCTCCGCGTTGACGATGCCGAAGAAGATGCTGAGCACCTCGCCGAACTCCACGAAGTGCACCCCATCACAGAAGTCGGCGAAGTCTTTCCGGAACTCTTCGCTGAGCCGCTGTTTAAGGTCAGCTTCATCGTATTCCGGATTGATCATCTCCCACGCCTTTTCGCGCACCATGTTGTTGAGAAGCTCCGAGAAATCACCCCGCTTGAAGTAGGTAGACATCAGTTCGGTGTTTGTGTCCATCATGTCTACCATCAGGTTTCGCACCGTTTCGTCGCATTCTTGGTTGGCCGTGTCAGCATCGCCATAGAGCATGGCGTTGCGTAAGGTGTCGCTTTGGACGGTCTGTTCGATAATCTGATCCGTCTGCTTTCGAGCCAGCTGTTCGTCTCGCCAATCGATGGATCCGAAGGCCTCGTTGAATTTCCGCTCGATCTCGCTGAGGTGTTGCATGTCCGGTTCAGCGATGCCGACGAAGGTGGACGTGGGCACGGGTTCTATCTCGGTGTCGGCGTTTTGCAGGTGAATGTTTCGCTCCTCGTTCTTAACCAGGCGGTAGCGGTCGAAGTCGATGGCTTCGAGCAGTCCGCGGGTCAGGTCATCCATGCCCAGCTTGGGCAACTTATGGATAAGCAGGGCCAGTACAGTCTCCTTCTTCTCCCATTCCAGACTGCCCTCGGGGAGGAGTGTAGAGAGGAACTCATAGGAGCGGATAAAGGACTTGATGGCGCTCTTGCACTCCACCCGACTCTCGTCGTCAAGGGCAAGGAAGCGAGCCGCCATCGTGTCGAGCAGTGGTTCGAGAGCTTTGCGTCCGGCTTTGCCTTTGCCCCAAAAGAGCGTGTTGAAGTGCTCTACCTCCTGCGGGGTGTAGATCCGGTAGCCCTCGATGGTAGCCAGCAGGTCGTTGAGCTTGTTCGGATCCGTCTCCCGGCTGAGGATAGTCGACTTATAGAAGGGTTGGAAGCTCTCTTCCACCTCGTCGTAGTCATTAACGAAGTCAAGTACGAAGGTGTCCTCCTTCCCCGAGCAGGTGCGGTTCAGGCGCGAGAGGGTTTGGACAGTTTGCAATCCATGTAGGGGCTTGTCGACGTACATGGTGTGCAGCAGCGGCTCGTCGTAACCGGTTTGAAACTTGTCGGCTACGATGAGGAAGCGGTACGGATCTTGGCGGAAGGTCTTTTCAATCATTGCTGAAGCAAATCCGTTCAGGCGCGCCTCATCCAGCTTCGCTCCGTGATAGTCAAACTCCCCGCTGAAGGCCACGATGGCTTTGTAGGGCGACTCCCGCTCGCCGAGCAGGCGGTTGATCGCGTGATAGTAATCGATGGCGCGCTCGATGCCGATGGTGCAGATCATGCAGCGGGCGCGGCCGCCGATGCGGTGGGCCACCGACTGGTGGAAGTGCTCCACCATGACGCGCGCCTTCTGCTCCACCGTCTCCGGCCGGCTCTCCACGAAGCGGTGCAACTTCCGTATGGCTTGAGTGCGCTCAAATTCGGGGTCGTCAGCCACCTTTTTGCGGATCAAGTAATAGCTGCTGTAGGTGGTGTAACTACGAAGCACGTCGAGGATGAAGCCCTCCTCGATGGCCTGCTTCATAGAGTAGACGTGGAAGGGGCGATGGCCTGTCTCGCCATCGGGGCGGGAGAAGGGTTCGCCGAAGGTCTCGAGCGTCTTGTTCTTGGGCGTGGCCGTAAAGGCGTAGAAGTTGGCATTGGAGGCCATGCGCCGGCCGGCCATGTAGCGCTCGATGAGGCTGTTTATTTCGTCCTCGCCGTCGGAAGTGTCGGAGGTGTCGGAGGTGTCGGGAGAGCCGCTGAGCACCCGGTTGGCATTGGCGCTCATCTTACCGCTTTGGCTGGAATGGGCCTCATCGATGATGACGGCGAAGCACTTATCGCTCAGCTCGCCGCCCACGTCGGAGAGAATGAAGGAGAATTTATGGATGGTGGTGATGATGATCTTCTTGCCGTTCTCGAGGTGTCTGCGCAGCTCTCCACTGGTGGTGGCCGCGCCTACGATGTGATCGCTGTGGGTGAAGGCGCGGAGGTTATTGCGCAGCTGCTTGTCGAGGTTGACGCGGTCGGTGACGAGGAGGATGCTGTCGAAGAGCAGCCGGCCGTCGCGAATCAGCTCCACCAGCTGATAGGCCAGCCAGGTGATGCTGTTTGACTTGCCCGATCCGGCGGAGTGCTGGATGAGGAAGCGCCGGCCGACGGCTTCTTGGCTTGTCTGCCGGAGCAGCCGGCGGACAACTTCCAGCTGGTGCCAGCGGGGCCAGATAATGCGGCAGTGCTTACGGCTGGTAGCGTCGTCTTTCTCTACGATCACTTGCGCATAGTGCTCGAGTATGTCGCTTAGGCTCTCTTTGCGCAGCACGTCCTCCCAGAGGTAGGCCGTCTTCAGGCCGTGGGGATTGATGGGATTGCCGGCGCCGCCGTCTACGCCCTTGTTGAAGGGCAGGAACCAGCTGTCGCGCCCGCAGAGCTTGGTGCACATGTAGACGGACTCCTCGTCGGCGGCGAAGTGCACGGCGCAGCGTTTGGGCGCGAGGATCAGCTCGCGGGCGTCGCGGCTGCGGTATTGGGCGATGGCGTCGGCGGTTTCTTGGTTGGTGTATCGGTTCTTCAGCTCGAGGGTGATCACGGGCAGGCCGTTGATGAAGAGGGCTACGTCGAGCGAGAGGGTGGCGTTGGCGCGGGCGTAGTGGAGTTGGCGAATGACGCTGAAGCGGTTCTGGCGGTAGAGGGCCTCTCCGCGTTCGCTCAGAGCGGAGGGTAGGGGAGCGTAAAGGTCGAAGGTATTGCTGAGGTGCTTCACGCCGTTGCGCAAGACGTCCACCACCCCGCGCTTGGAAAGCTCGTCGTTGACCCGTTCGAGGAACTTGCGCCGGCCGGCGTCGGAGGCAAAGATGCGTGACTTCTCAACGGTGTCGGGCTGTGTGCTGCGGAGGAAGGCTTCGAGACGTGTGGGGTCGAAGCCATATTCGGGGGCGTAATCTTTGGAGGTGCCGGCTTCGTAGCCGTTCTGCTCGACGAGGTGAGCCACAAGGAGGTCTTCGAAGGACTTCTCATTCATTGAGGTTGGCATAAAAGGAATGTGGGGGTTATAAGTGGGTGATTGTTTATTTCTCGGGGACTCGGATGCGTCCGGTTACGGCGTCGCTGATTAGGCGTTGCTTGTAGGCTTTCATCAGCTCCGTCTGCTGGCGGCAGGCGTTGATCATTCGGTCTATGGCAGCGGTCTTCTTTTCAATATACGCTACAATGGCGTGCTGTTCGGAAAGGGGGGGGAGGAATAGGGGCATAGACATGAATTCAGGTAAAGGAGTCACCTTACGAAGACCTCTATATAAAGGCCTCAATGCTTTTCTATCATCAAGTGAAATAAAATAATGACATAAGTACTTTGTATCCACATTTCTGGTTTCAAACACACTGTATGCACCTGTCAACATGCCATGATTACGCACATAACCAACAGTTCGCGGGGTCTCTTCTACATCGAAAAGGCAAAAGACAAGATCTCCGGGCTTGACAACTTTGTACGTCTTATAGTCTTTAGGGAACTTACCCTTCCCTTCCGAGAGATCACGAATAATTACTCCATTCTTGGTTAGTGAAAGAAGTGTGTAATCAGTGGCATTATCTCCTACTTCAACTGCTGTTTCTATTAAGACATTCTTGCATCGATGTTCCTCCCAGTGCTCTGGTACCTCGGGGATCCAGGGGGATGCCGGTGGGGCGGAAGCGGGTGTAGGGATGGATGCCGCGTGTGACAGCATGGGAGATAATGGTCTGCCGCAGCTCTTTGAGGCGCTCTATCTGCTCGGCCTGACGGGCGATATAGGTGTCGATCTGCCGCTCTTTCCGCTCGATATACGCCACAATAGCGCGCTGCTCGGAAAGGGGAGGGAAGGGGATCTCAATATTTTTCATTTCCTGATACCGAGTCGTCCAAAGATCAGCGACTATGCCACGTCCATTTCGATAGAATTCCTCTATGAAATCATTGCTGCGAAAGAGAAGATGGTAATATCCTTGCTCACCATCCATAGAAGGCATCACTATGTTTATGAGTGACACGGAACCATCAAACGGAGAAATGCCGCAAGAGCCTTTTCTATCGCTTCTTGAATTGACGACATAATCGCCTTGAAGAACCAGTTTCCGCTTATCTCCATAAAGAGTTTTGACGGCTGTGTCTAATTGCGGCAAGATCCCGTCTTTTGTAACAGACAGGGGAGGGTAATCTTTATCCGAAACCATTTCAACGCGTTGTTTGAAGTGCTTCCGTATTTTATCCACCTCCCAGTGCTCCGGCACCTCAGGGATCCAGGGGATGCTGGTGGATTTGTATGCATCGTATCGTTTCATTGTGCTGAGAGCGGGGGATTAGTCGCCGGATAGTATTTCTTCTAGCAAGCCGTCCGTATCGGCTTCTATGGCGCGTAGATCGGCCATGATGTCGCTCAGGGGGCGGAGGGCGACAGGCTTGTAGAAGTATTTGGTGAAAGAGAGTTCGTAGCCCACCGTCGTTTCCTCCTCCACCACGTAAGCGTCGGGGGCATAGGGCAGGACTTCGCGCTGCATAAAGGCCTCGATGCCTCCGGGGTAACTAAGGGGCACCTGCTCGGTGTCACGCAGGCTCTTATCGGCCTCTCCGGCCACGGGGCGGCAGGTGGGGTCGGTGTGGGTGATGAGGGGGCGGAGCTTCTTGAGCAGCGTCTTTTTAATCTTACCCAGAGCGCGAGCGTAGGCGTCCCAGTCGTCGAGGGGCGTGTCTGCGGGTACGGCTGCGATGGCGTGTCGACACTCGGCGATTTGCTTCTCGTTGAGGTCGCCGGCGTTGAGGTCGGCGTCGGGGACGACTCGTAGGCGCAGGGGGCGGTCCACCTTGATCTGCCAATAGCCAAACTCTTCGTTGGGGAAGATCTTGCTCTCGGGTGTCTCTCGGAAGTCCATAAACAAGTGGAGGATGCGTCGGCGGTCGTCGGCGTTGGTTTCGCAGTTTTTCTCGCCGAGGTTTTTGCGCAGGGGCGTCTTGATGGCGGTGGCGTCGATGAGTTGCACCAAGCCACGGCGTCGAGGCTCCTTGCGGTTGGTGACAACCCATATGAAGGTACCGATACCGGTGTTATAGAAGTCCTTTTCGGGCATGGCAATGATGGCTTCCAGAAAGTCGTTCTCGATGATGTATCGGCGCAAGTTGCTCTCGCCGCCGCCAGCGTTGCCGGTGAAGAGGCTCGATCCGTTGTGTACCTCCACGATGCGTGTGCCCAGCTCGCTTTCCTTCATGCGGGAGAGGTTGTTGGCCAGGAAGAGCATTTGGGGGTCGCCCACGTCGGGGACGAAGTTGCGGGGGCTTTTCTTGTCATACCCTCCGTCGCCGACAAAGCGGGGGTCGGCGATGCGGTCCTTCTCCTTTTCACCGAATCCCCAAGCGCGGAGATCCTCTTTCCAAGGTGTGCCGAAGGGAGGATTGGAGAGGCAGAAGTCGAAGGTCATGCCCGGGTGTCCATCGTTGCTGATGGTGGATCCACAGAAGAATCGTTCGCGAATGATGCCGCCGGGAGCGACGTAGGTGAAGGAGGGGAGGTCGCTCTTCTTCCTTTTTTTTCCGTCCGTTTCCTCCTCGCCAGTTCCGGGTGTGGAGAGCAGTAGGTCGGCCTTGCAGGTGGCGTAGGTCTCGGGCTGCATTTCCTGCCCGTAGAGGTTGATCTTGACCTGCTTACCACGCTTCCGGGCTACCTCGCGAATGCGTTGCTCTGCGATGGAGAGGATACCGCCTGTGCCGCAGGCACCGTCATAGATACTGTAGGGCATGGACTGGATCTTATCTGCCACGGGCATGATGGCGATGTCGGCAATGAGGGCTACGTAGTCGCGGGGCGTGAAGTGCTCCCCGGCCTCGGTGACGCTGTTTTCCTCGTTGAACTTGCGCAGCAGCTGCTCGAAGAGGGTGCCCATGGTGTGGTTGTCGACGCCGGGTAGGAGCTCTTGCCCCTCCTTGTCGCGGGTGGGATGGATGCCGAGGTTGATCTCTTTATCGGTGAACTTTTCAATGATGGCGCCCAGCCGGCCGGCGTCGGTGAGGTTGTCCATCTGCTGTTTGAACTTGAATTTTTCGATGATGTCCTGTACGTCTTTGGAGTATCCATCGAGGTACTCCAGGAAGTTTTGCTTCATGCGTGATCCATTCGTCTCTCCGCGAAGCGCCTTCATAGTGAATCGTGAGATGTTGTAGAAGGGGTAGCCAGTGACGGTGTAGAGCTTCGAAGCCATCGCCTCTTCAGGTATGCCTGCTTGGGTGAAGAGGCGTTTGGTCTCTAACACGGCCTTGTGCGTGGGCTCGAGCAGGATGTCGAGCCGGCGAAGTACCATCATGGGCAGGATGATCTTCTTATAGTCGCCCTTGGTGAAGGCCTGCACCAAGACGTCGTTGGCAATACTCCATATAAAGGAGAATAACCGGTTGTATTGATTGGGATCCATTGTGGGTATGTTGTACTGTTTGTCTTTGAGGGTTTATGTGGGCACAAAGAAAGGTACTTATCAGCCCCCAAGATGTTTGGTTAATTCAGAACAGCTTCTTAATCCCAATTAGTCATTAGAGAAGGACCCTTGTAGGGGCGTCTCCCATACACTCTGCAAAGTACCGGTAGGAGGAGCCGCTAATGACCGATATGGGTTAACGTCGGTCCTACGTAAGATGCTCCCGACAAGCGACTCGTCAGCGAAAAAAGTGCACTTATGTTGAGCTTACGTTAACAAGAATCGGCACTTAATGCAGAGATGTCCCTGCCTAAGTGCCGTTTTCAATTCAATTATGCGCCTTTCGCGTCTTACCGTTTCCCGCCTC
>CALIBC010000039.1 GCA_938045615.1 uncultured Clostridia bacterium
CAAACAGTGTCCATTTTCTACCCCCTCTGTGTCCAGTTTTAGTTTACCACTTCAACTCTGTAAAAACTTCACACTCGAAGAAACATGTCTCTTCTCTTGAATAAAGCAATCCATTTTGCTATGCCATGTGAACTGTCAACCTCGACTGGATGGCAGCGATGAATTTATCATAAGTTAAATCCTTATCAGGTTCAACTATTTCACCGCTTTTCGGATCTACTCCGACAATCCAAACAGCCTGATAAAGCCTTTCTGATAACAGTCTTTTACACAGTATTCTCAATCTCTCGAAATAGGATGCATGCAAAAACACTTTGTCTATTGGATAAACACTCTTATATGGTTCACCGCTTTTCTTAAGACTCTCATTACACATTTTGACGACAAGAACATAACCTATAACAGGCGGTTGTGTATTGAATGGAATGAGTGAATTCTTTACAGCATGATCCAAATCTATAGCACTACCAAGCGCCTCTTCTGATCGGTTATTAGCATTGTTTCCGAATGAGCTGTTAATGCTTTTCAGTTCAACCGCTGCCAATAACGCGTCATCTCCAAAAGCCAACAGATCCCAATCTTTCGATGGTCTGAACCATCCTGGGAGCCGCAAGCATCCACCTTTATAGTAAACATCTTTATCCGCAAAGCCACATGAAATAAGATCCTGCCGAATTGCTTCTGCAATAGGATTCATATGTTTTCCACCTGTTACTTTGCTCCGCTCGCCCTGATCATGGACACCGCGTTCAGCTTGTCTCGTTTCAGCCTCATTCAGATTTCTGTACATTTGAAGAAGCGCATCTTTCACTTTCTGATTCATTATTTACCCTCCAAACCATATGCAACAAGAGCTGCACGGCTTGCCGCAGCTCTATCATTCGTTTCAAATGCAAGTTTTAACTCCTCGGCGGTTTCATCAGGAATATCCTTTGGATTCGGCACATGAATCAAACGAAGATATTGCGCTTGGAAACGTTTTGTACCACCTCTCATCTTTACGCCCAATGCGTCAATAAAGGATTCGGCTATGTCACTCATTAATAAACCGCCGAGTACCTTTATATCCCAATGATCCGATACCAGCCAGTAGCAATTGTGGCATGGATATCTTGTTCCATCACTATATACAGGGTCAGCACTCATAGCCATATCAGGGAATAACAGCATTGGTGCTCCAAGGATCTGCCAGTTTATTTTGTCTATCGTCCTGTACCATGCTTTCTGGTTTTTCTTTGCTACATGCCTTCTTGTAATATCGGATTTATGGGTTTCAAAATATAGTTTTAACCTTGGGAAGTCTGACAAATCAACTAATGAACCATCCTGATTCCATGGATTAACTAACCAATTTGAATCTGTGTTGCCGCGCCTTCTCCAATCTCTCATATTGAACATGGGCAGCATTCTCTCTTCTTCAACAAGATTTGGTGATTTTACGATATACACATCGTCTTTACCGGTGGCAAGACCAATACCAAGTTTTACCCCGGAATCCTCAAGAGATGGGAACTGGTTCATCAGGTTGAGAATGTTTTTAATCTTATTTGGCTCCGATAGCGGAATCATAGCAGTTCCCTTTGGACTGTTAAGTTTCATTGCGGAGAAATTTGTACCCACATAATCACTATCTCCGCTTTGAAGCCACATCTTTAATTCCGGAGCATCATCACTGCTGAAGGCTTGCTTACAATCCGCATATTTGATTTTGCCCTCTAGTTTATCAATGCGGATAATTGAAGGATACGCCGAAACCTCGGTTTCAAAAGCATCTATCCCATGCATTCTGACAATAGTATCCAGATGATATTTCTTAGAAATCAAACCTCTTAATTTTTTTCCATACTGATTCTGCATCCATCTATCCGCACAAATGAAGCCAAGGACTCCATTTTTGTCCTGAAGTGACTTTATTCCCTTTTCAATAAAGCCGACGAATATATCGCACCCCTTTGTCATTGCTGATAGCTGATAGCAGTATTTTTCTCTTGCTTCTGCAGGTATATCGGTCGCTCTTAGATATGGCGGGTTTCCTATCACATAATCGCAAGGAACTGTATCTGCTAAAAGATAATCTCCATGTATTACCCACATGCTTGAAAGTTTTTCAGCTTCTTCATGGTTCATCCCGTTCAAAATAAGAATCTCTTTGGCAATCGAATGCGAAATGGTGACGGAGTTTTCGTCTAACTCATAGCAGACAACGCAATTTTGCAGTGTATTAGCATTAAATTTACCATCTCTTTTGGCAGATTCAATCAGTCTCTCTACAATCTCGCTAACAAAAGAACCATGACCACAAGAAGGCTCAACCACAACTCTTTTCCAAAGAGGAAGATCAGACGTGTAGCCTGCAATATCCAAGACAAGTTTTACTACCCATTTTTTTGTATATATTACTCCGTTATTACCAGCCATCGTAACTCCTACTTTCAGGTAAACTAATGCATTAGCTGAGCAAGCCTAATGGGGTGATAGGGGAGAGACAAGACTTGACGCAGTCAGTAAAAATGTGCTTTCCATGCGTATATATTCTAACTGACCTTCATGGAAAGCATCTGTTCAATCATCTCATGCACCGACCGACTATTGCTGTGACCTTTGCCAGCTGCTTATCCTTACGGCATAGATATTGGACGGAGGGCGTGTTCATATCGAGGGGGGATCGAATCCTGCATGAGCTTACTCCTTCACGGACTCCATAATATCTTCAATATTGCAGTCGAGCGCCACACATATCTTCAGAAGAATATCTGTGGTGATATTCTCGCCCTTGCCCAGCTTGGCGATGGAGGCGGGGCTGATGCCCGTTATGCGCCTGAGATCCTGCCGATTCATGCCTTTGTCGATCAGGAGCTTCCACAGCCTGTTATAAGTTATTCGCATATCCGTCTCCGCTTACTCTACGCCATGAAGAAAACCGGGACGGCCTTCCGTCAGCCCCTTGGTGAAGGTGATGACATTGGCTCCTGCTGCTGCATAGTCCAAATCCGGCAGATTTTTGGAGTTCTCAATGATAATCAGCTGTCCCTCCTCCTGGTGGTTCATGAAATAGCGGAAGAGTCCGGAACACATGCTTTCCGGCGCAGAATCCGCTACGCCTTGGTCAAGACCAAGAAGGGGCGTGTCAATGATGAGGAAGCCCGGATAATATTTTCCATGGTGAGCAAGATAGTGTCGGAAGGTAAGTGCAGTTACGCTGTTGACAAAGGACGTATATCCCTGCCCTTCATGGGTAGATTTTTTATGCCCATCAATCTCTATGTCAAAATCGGAGATGTTGAAATTGGCAGAAGTAGGTTCTGGTGAATAGCTGCATTCACGGAGGATTTCCATGTAATATTGGTTGATGAGCCTTTTGAAATCGTCGTCAAAATGTTCTCTGGGATGATATTGCCGCACATTTTCTGTTTCGACCGGAGGATTCCGTAAATCTTTCTCCCAGATGGCTGCAAAATCATCGATCACGCTCATCTCACGTTTTAACTGCAGGAAACTTTTGTAGACTGCAAGGGATTTACGCATTTCCTCTGCCTTAGGGCGAAGTTCCTGCTGAATGAGGTTTTCGATGCTGTCCTTCTCGGCATCAAGTTTCGCCATTTCCGCCGACATCCAGTTCATTTCCTCGGCGAGCGACTGTTCTGCTTTCGTCAAATCATTCATCTGAGCCAGTATGCGGGACAGTTCTCCACGGGCAGACTCGATGTAGGTTTCATCATCCTTGGGCGTGAAATGACTCTCACAGAAGGGGCAGACCGTGTTCTTATCGTGCGCGTTCCGTTCCATCTCGCCGTCGGCAATAAAGGTCAGCCGCTTGATGTCGGCTGTGTACTGGCTCTTGAGGGCAGCGTACCGGAACTTCATCAGTTCCGCCTCGGTCATTTTCTCCTGTAGTTCGCTGATTTCCTGCACCAGTTCCTGTCGGCGGGAGAGAGCTGCAGAGATCGCAGATTCCGTCTGCTCAATCCCTGCAATGAGGGCGGTCATCTGCTGCTCCACATCAATGCCCTGAAACGCCGTCATCTGTTTTTGCAGCACCTTCTTCTTCTCAGAGATGTTGCTGATCTGCCTGTTCACATATCTTAAAATGGCATTTCGCTCTGCAATTCGGATTTCCTTCTTGGTCTGCTCATCGTGCTCGGGAAAATTGGAGCCGGTCATCAAAAACAGCAGGGAAGAGAGAAAGACGGTCTTTTGAATGCTTTCCTTCGGCTCCAACACAGATTCTACCTTGCCTATGTCATTGTTGAGAAAGAGCAGCATGTGGAGGAAGGTTCGGAGTGTCAGTGGTGCCCGCTTGAAATCGATGTTCTTGATCACCATGCAGGGGACGGGAATCCCCATTGCGCTCAAAAGCAGGTCACTCAGCACAGGCAAGCCGTTTCTTTGACTCTGACTGTATTTCAGATTGTATTTGTCACTCATCATGCCGGGGATGTTGGTTATCACGTCCACTTGATCCTTGTGAAATTTACGCGTGATACTGATCGTGCCATCGGCAGCCTGCACCAGAAGTTCCACTTGGTCGTAACCCAAGGGCTCGTCTATGGGAGGTTCGCCCATTTTGCCAAGCGCAAAATCAATGCACCGAGCAATGGCGGTCTTCCCAGTATTTGATCGCCCGCAGATGATATTCAGACCGGGGGTGAAATCCACGAAAGAGTCACGCTTGCCTTTGCCTCTTGCCGTGACACGGCTGAAATATATTCCGGCCATCCATTTATCTCCTCTTTAGCGCGTCCATCGCCTGTCGCGTAATCTTTGAAAGCAAAGACGCATCGGATGTTTTTCCAAGCATTCGGTGTGTCTTTTTTACTGTCTCCACATATGTCGCAGCATATTCGGACTGCATGGATCTCGCAAAATCCCTGCCGCGCTCGTTCAGCCCGAACAAGAATCCTCCGGGGGAGGGGGCTACAGAGATAAAGCTGTCCAGCACGAGGGATCTCAGTGCGCCGTTTAACTGCTCCCGCTTGGCGGGGAGTTCACTAAAACTGAACTGGTTTTCGCCATGCAGGTTTTGTTCTGCCATACCGAAATCCCGTCCATAGACTGTCATAAGGTCATACGCCGCGATGCGGTCAATGGTTATGGAACGGGGCTTTACGGCAGAGAGGATGAGCAAAATGCGAAGTGACACCTCAAAGGACGTATTGAACAGTTTAGGCATCGGTGTTCACCCACGATTTGATTCGCGCATCGTCCACCAAGATATGACAGATGCCCTTTCGGGTTTTGTTTGTGATAAAACCCTTGATATTGACGAGGTTCGACTTGGCAAGTTCCGTACTGGTGATTTTCTTCAATACTTCCTGCAGTCGGTCATAGCCTGTCTCATGATTCTCGTCAAAATACACCATTTCGATGCCGTCATAGGCATCGTCCTTCAGTGCATCAAATTGCCGCTCTCCATCCACAAAGGCATCCCGCACGCTGCGTTCGATGCTTTTTGCATCGAAATATGCCTGCCGCTGCAGCTCTAAATGCCGTTGCAGTTTTTCCGGCAATTCGCCTGTGGTCTTGGGCGTGACTTCCTTTGCGAGCCGCTCCGTATATACCTCGCAGAGCGCATGGATATACGGGAGCGTGGCTTCGTTGATATTCTTGTAGGGTTTCAGGGCGACAGACAGTTTAATGACATCGCCGTCGGGAAGATAGACCGCTCCATCCACAAAGCGGGCGGGTTGAATCGGCACAGGAGGAACAGCTTCGCCGACTTCGTTCCTTCCCTCAAAGAGATCAATTTGGGCGCCGGGGAGTTTTTGCAGTTCCGCTTTGATGATGCTGCAGAAAATCTCGGCGCACGTCTCGTCCACATTGTCTGTGGTGCAATCTACCCTGTATTGAGAGAGGTCGGTGCACAGATTTTTGCGGGCATCGAAGGGGATATCT
>CALIBC010000040.1 GCA_938045615.1 uncultured Clostridia bacterium
TTTTGACGAATTATCCGCTCAGGTTTCCGATGGCCTAAATACCTCGAAAATCTTTGCGGAAATGCAGCCGGAAGAGCTGACAGAAGTAAACACCTTTCTTATAGCGGACCGGGTTCTGGTGAAGTGGGTTGTGGAACGCCTGACAGCGGAGGATACCGGAGCAAGGCTTGACGGAATCGGCATACCGGAACTCTGCGAGAAGCGCATGAAAATGCACTTTGGAAGCCGGACGAAGAGAACATATCAGTTACTCCTTAGTGCCTACCACCTGCTCAAAGCGGCAAATTACAGTTGTCCGGACGGATTTAAGCAGATTGTCAAGCAGTATCGGGAGAAGGATTATCAAATCGATTGGGATTACCGAAAATTTTACTTAAGCTTCGACAAGGTGAATTTCGACGAAGTCGAAAGAGAAGGCACCCCGGGGTGTCAAACTGAGGATACCGGGGCTTTTGAAGATCTGCGCACTTTGGTCGAGAACATCTATACCAATGAGTATCTGGCTAAGGTGATGCCGAAATGGAACGAAGGCCTGCAGGAGCCCGCTGCGTTTCATGAGCTACCCCTGCAGCGTGAATTTTATGAGCGCTATGTAAGGAATGCAAAGGAGCGGACGGTTGTTATCATTTCGGACGCCATGCGCTATGAGGTGGGAGAGGAACTGTTTCAGCGCATGCTGGACGATCCGAAGTGCAGTGCCAAACTGGAAGCACAGCTCTCCGTATTGCCCTCTTATACGCGGCTTGGCATGGCAGCCTTGCTTCCGCATCGGACGCTTGCCATGACGGATGATTTCCGCGTGCTGGCGGATGATGTGCTTTGCAATGATCTTGCCGGCAGACAGACGGTACTGCAAAAGCATCAGGAAAATGGCATCTGTGTCCAGTTTGATGATATCAAAGGCTTAAAGAAAAATGACCTGCGGGATATTTTTACCGGCAAGCAGGTGGTATATGTTTATCACAATCAGATTGATGCACGCGGCGACAAGACTGCGACGGAGGACGAAGTGTTTGTTGCCTGCGAGGAAGCGGTTCGAGAGATTATGGATCTGATCCGTAAAATATCCACCAATGCAAATACCTATCGTTTCCTGGTGACATCGGATCATGGATTCATTTATAAGAGGGACAAACTCTCAGAAAGCGACAAGGTGAATTTCGCCCTGGGCGAAAGAGAGGGCGGCCTGGGCCGCAAGATTGGTGCAGTCAGTGATAAAAAGGCATTTGTCAATCGCCGCTTTATTGTAGCCCCGGAAGCAGTCATAGATGAAGGAGTCCAGAGCATGTCCATGGGACAGGTTTTGGATAATGATGATACAAAGGTTGTTTCCTTCCCTGTCAGCAGCAATGTGTTCAAGGTGGCCGGCGGCGGACAGAACTTTGTCCATGGCGGATCATCTCCGCAGGAAATGCTGGTTCCGGTAGTGGATATCAAGATGGAACGTGGGGCTGTGGAAACACGTCCTGCTCAGATTGCTCTGGTCAGTATCCTGCAGAAGATCACGAACCTGATCACTTCCATGGATTTCATCCAGTCGGATGCGGTCAGCGATACCGTAAAGAAGACTACATACAAGATGTACTTCATTTCAGAGGATAACGAAAGAATCTCCAATGAGAATATCTATATCGCTGACAGCCGTGACGCCGATCCGCAGAAGAGAATTTTCCGTATGCGGTTTACATTCAAGAATAAGAAATACAATAAGAACAAGCAGTATTATCTTGTTGTTTACGATGATGCAACGGGAATCGAGGCATTCCGCCATCCAGTGATTATGGATCTGGCGTTTGCGGATGATTTCGGTTTCAGCATCTGATGGATGGAGCGGAGATTTGTTCTCGGGCGAAGGACAAGGGGAAAACTGTCACACAATGCAGAAGTACCCATTATTAGGATGGATAGAGTATCTTGAGGAAATGCAAGGATTAGTGAGGAAGGTCTGTTTATGAAAGGATCTGAGATTAAACTTATCAAGTACATGGAAGGCGCAGATAAGCGTTTTGTTATTCCCGTGTATCAGCGGAATTATGACTGGAAGATCGAGAACTGTAAGCAGCTCTATGACGATCTGGTTAAGGTGGTTTGCAATAAAAGGAAGAACCACTTCTTCGGAAGCATTGTGTCTACATATAATCCGGACGGTGATAACGAGGAATATCAGATTATTGACGGACAGCAGCGCCTGACTACGGTTTCGCTGCTGCTCCTTGCCATGTACAACTTGATCCGCCAGGGAAAGATCCTCCCATCAGACAGACGCTTGAGCGACCGGATCTATGAGGATTACCTGGTAGATAAATACCAACCGGAGGAGACCCGCATCAAGCTGAAGCCTATAAAAAACGACCGGAAGGCCTTTGGCAAGCTTTTTGATGAGGAAGCAGAACATATCGGTGGCTCCAATCTGACAACCAATTATGATTATTTCTCCGCTCGGATTCAGAAGGAAGAGATTACAATAGATGAACTCTTCCAGGCCATCCGAAGCCTGGAGATCATCAGCATTCGTCTTGATTTCGACGACAATCCGCAGTTAATCTTTGAAAGTCTAAACTCTACTGGTCTGGATTTGTCGGAAGGCGATAAGATCAGGAACTATATCCTGATGGGCCAGCCTTCAAAACAGCAGGAAGTGTATTATGATCAGTATTGGAACAAGATTGAGGAGAATACCCGTTATCAGGTTGATCTTTTCGTACGCGATTATCTGAGCGTGAAGCAGCAGACCACTCCATCTTTGAATAAAATTTACTTCACCTTCAAGAATTATGTGGAAGATGAACATGTGGAGATAGAGTCTCTTTTAGTCGATCTTTTGCATTATGCGCGTCTTTATTCTGGAACGATTTGAGAACTTCGGGACGATTGAGGATAAGGATGTATATCGCCATTTTGACAATGGAGAGTATTCCATTGAACATATTATGCCGCAGCACTTGACTCCGGCATGGGCAGAAGCACTTGGCCAGGACTATGAAAGAATCCATGAGACATGGTTGCATAGGATGGCAAATCTGACACTGACTGCATATAATTCCAAGTACAGCAATAACAGTTTCCTTGAGAAGCGTGATATGCCCCATGGATTTAAGGATAGCGGTATCCGTATGAACCAGTGGATTGGTCTGCAGAGCCAGTGGACAGAAGCAGAGCTGGAGCAACGGAATGATTATGTCCAGCAAAGAGCATTGGAAATCTGGGCTGCTCCTGCAACAAGTTTCCGCCCGATTGAGAAACAGCTGGATTCCTATACGCTGGATGATGAGATTGATCTTACTGGCAGAAAGATCGCTCGATTTGCATATTTGACAATGGAACAGCCAGTAAGAACCTGGGCAGAGATGTTGGAGAGTGTGATTCGTATCCTGCATTCTGAAGATAAGTCTGTTTTGAATAATTTGGCATATGAAACAGATAGCTCAGTTGACCTTTCTGTATATGTTAGCCATAAGAAGACAGATCTTCGCGGATATATAGAGATTGAGCGAGGTGTCTATGTTGAGAGGAATACGAGCACATGGACAAAGCTTTCTATTCTGAAGAGGTTGTTTGGCTTGTACCGTCTTGATCCAACAAATCTTATTTTCTATCTGAGAGAGGATGATGCTTTTGAAAATGATGAAGAGATCAACGGTACAGGTATGAGGTAGGGAAGAAATAAGGTACTGGGATTGACCTGTGGGCAAAGGACATTGCTCCGTCAAATGAACTGCGAAACAAAAGATTGGCGTCAATAAAATAGGAAATCTCAAAGCCAATCGCCTAAAAATATTAAAAAATATAGTCCTTATTTCTTTTTACATAAAAAACAGGTGACATATAACAGTGTAATGTGATAACATACTAAAGTATACACAAAGAGAGGTGGCATATGTTGAGTACGATAACAAAAATTTTGAGCACGGTGGATGACTTTGTTTGGGGATTACCACTGATTATTTTGATTTTGGCAACGGGATTATTTTTGACTGTAAGACTAAGGGGACTTCAGATAAAGAGGTTACCTCTCGCAATCAAGTATATGTTCTCATCGGATGAGGAAGACGGAAGCGGAGAGGTATCAAGCTTTGCGGCACTTTGCACAGCTCTCTCGGCCACAATCGGAACAGGAAATATTGTAGGAGTGGCTACGGCCATAGTTTCCGGAGGACCCGGGGCACTGTTTTGGATGTGGATGGCAGCCATAGTAGGAACCGCAACAAAGTATGCGGAATGTCTTCTGGCTGTAAAGTACAGAGTCGTTGAAAAGGACGGACATGTTATCGGAGGACCGTTTTATTATATTGAAAACGGAATGGGCAAGCAGTTTAGATGGCTGGCAAAAATATTTGCTATATTCGGTATAATGGTAGGGCTCTT
>CALIBC010000041.1 GCA_938045615.1 uncultured Clostridia bacterium
TTGTCATGTATAGTTTGATGGGACGAAGCTAAACGGAATCCCGGACCTCGAAAAGCGATTATGCGTCAGCCCTGATAAGTTCTCCCAATCGATTTTGAGATAGGGATTTCATCTTATCCTTCACTTCTCCAATATAAGCAAAAAAAAAGAATTATAGCGAGATTTTTTTGATCCGCTAATAATGTCAATCAATCCTCTATTCCACTCTCCTGACCAACCGCAAGTCACCAGGCCATAGTCTTCAAAAATTTGACATAGATACGACCTCACCTATTCTGGGTATTCATCTAATTCTTCTGCTGTATTTCTGAACAGACAATCTAAATAATCTCCATTTATCTTGATGATAGTCGGCTCCTTATAGTGCACCAGAGGTGTCGCTTGTGATATAGCTCCTTAATGACTAATAATTTGTGGATTAATATCCTCTGACTCAAATGCCTTTTCAAGAAGGCGATCAAAGTTTGTTGTTAAGATAACGCGGATATAGCCGTCTTTTGCCAATTTTGCAATAGATTTATGCGCTTTTGTGGGGGATTTCCAACCAAGTTTTTTCTCTTCATCCGTTGGTTCGAAAAAAGGTTTCATCAATTATACTCGCTCAGTCAGAGTCTTAACAATCTCCTTAAGGAGACAAGAGTATGATGCAGGTTGCTGATATTTTTTCTTTATACCATTGACACCAATCCTTGTTTTCTGTAATACCTTGCGATGCCCCAAGTTTTTGAATTAGGTTCTCTTCGACTTCCCACCCCGAGGGGATTTGGGCTGAACGAGATATTCCTGAACCAAGCGGTAAGGCATATGCCCCCTTATTCGAATACATTGAAAACGCCAATGTGGTAAGTTTCTCTATTTTCATAGTTCTATATTTATATACTCTCGGCTCAAAATTGCTTGTTTATAGAGAGAAGATAAATAATGAAAAAAAAGATACCCGCGTGAGCGGATAAAGCATACAAGGGCCATACTTCGATGCAGGATATATAAAAACAGACAACTCCCACCCGCCTTTGTTGTACGGATTTTAGCACAGACTCTGTAATGGTAAAATGAGATATACTCGTAGTAACTGTTCTTGTTGCCCAACTCTAAATTACCTACGATCTGTTTTTTTTACTGGTCTGGTACTCCTCTGAAAGCTATATTTCCCAATGCGAAAATCTGCAAATAGCGACATGTCTCTTCCAAAACCGATGATACGTGATAGAGCGTTTCATTAGGTTTGCCCAAAGCAGAAGCTTGACTAACCGTTCTGTCATCGTTGCCGTGAACTGTTTCCCGGAGAGAAATCTGTGCCTATAACCAACAATATTGGAGCCCTACGATCTTGCTACTTCCCGCCTCCCCTGTAATTCTCCTCCAGGATCCTTTCTAAGTCTGAGGCCTTGTAGAGGATCTTGCCGGCAAACTGCGTGTAGGGGATGACCTTTCGGTCGCGATAGTCCTGCAAGGTGCGAGGGCTGATGTAGAGCCGTTCGCAAACCTCCTTGCC
>CALIBC010000042.1 GCA_938045615.1 uncultured Clostridia bacterium
GGCGGGAAGGCGGTAAAATTTGCTGGAGATCGGTTTCCCGCGGCGGGAAAAGGGGCAAATTCTCCGAAAAACGCTTTCCGCCGCGCGAAGAGCATTTTCAAGAAGCCGCCGTCCCCGCCGCGGGAAGGTATTGAGAGTCCCCCTGGCGCGTGCCTTATTCGGTATCCGATGCGGGAGCGGGCTGCTCTCTCTCTTCCGGGGCGGGCTCTGCCTCTTGTGCCGCTGGTTCGGGTTGCGAGGAACGGGCGGGCGTGGATGCTTGCTCCTGACGACGCTTGGGCGATTGAGCCGGGGTGGACGACGAGCGGCCGGACGATGACGGATCGGACGAGGTAAGGTCGGAGAAGAACTTCATGATGTCTTTGCTCTCCGCGTCGGTCAGTATGGCGATGTCGTCCCAATCGAACGACGGGAAGACCATGCCGAAAAAGCCGAAACTGATGGTCTCTCCTTCGGGATAGAAGCGGTTGACTATCCGCGCCTCCGAAGTGAATGTGCCGCGGATGTACTCTATCCGGTTGGACTGCTCGAAGCGATCCAAGAGATACGACTGCACGTAATCCGTCTTCATGGCCATCGACGTAAAGGGGCTCAGCAGCGTGGCGCCGACGAAGCCGAGCATCTCGTCCACCTTGTCGTCCACGCAGGCGAGCACTTCCTTGCGGATGCTTCTCCGGTGTTGCTCCTCGTCGGGCACCGTCCACTTGGCAATCAAACCGACGAGGAAGACGATCCCCACAATCCCCACGATGAACACCGTCAGGCATCCTCCGACGACCATCTTTTGGTCTCTCTTATCCTTCTGCTCCTTGGCTGTCTCTTCGGGCGACTTGGGTGTGGGCGGCGGGTTGCTCACCAACCACTCGTTGCAGTGTTTGCATTTGATCGCCCCCGGCTGTATGTCTTCGCCGCAGTAGGGGCATCGTTTGGTTGCGTCTTCCATACGTCACTCTGTCATCACCAGGGTGAGGTCGTTCTTGTTCGGGCGGATGAACCAGCCTTTGAAACCATCAGGGGTGCGGGTGACGCGCATGGAGCAGTTCGCCCGTCCGTCGTCGTAATACTCTGTCAGGTCCAGCTCGTCCGTTTGAGGGTTGAACCACCCACGCAGGATGATGGGACGACCTCCCTGAGAGGGATAGTTGTAGGTGCCTCGTACCTCCTGTTGTCCGTACTCATTGGCCGGCTCGAAATAGAGGTCGAACTCGCAGCTGATGTTGCCTTGGATCCGTCCGTTATAGGTCTGATGCGATGCATTTGCACTGGGTGTCGTTTGTAGGCTGCCCTCATTGGAGGATTCGTCCTGCTGCACAGATGACGAGCTGGAGGAGCTGCTTCCGGATGATTTTGTGGCCTCCTTCTCGTCTTCTAAAAGAACAAAGTCTTCCCAATCAAGCGAGGAGAAAACCATTCCAAGGATGCCAAAGCTGACGTTCTTGCCCTTGGGGTAAATCCGATTGACGATCCGCGCCTTCGACCAGAATGTTCCAGGGACATACTCAATCTTATTCAGCTTATCGAAATTCTCGAGTACAGCCCTTTGTGCAGTCTCGGTATTCATAGCCAGCGAAAGGAGGGGCTTAAGCGCTGTGCCACCGAGAAGGCCGAGTATATCGCCCGCTTCGTCTTCTGCGCATTCAACGGCCGACTCGCGGATCTCTTCGCGATGCTCCTCTAAGTCGGGCACCGTGATCGAGGCGATAAAAAGGAGCATACCGATGATCAGCACCGGCACGATCAGAGCGGCTATCAGGCAGCCAGTGGCCATCTTCTTCACCTGCTTCTTTTCCTCTTGTTTTTCCAGCTCTTTGGCCAGCTCTTCCGGCGACTTAGGCGTGGGCGGCGGGTTGTTCACTAACCACTCGTTGCAGTGTTTGCATTTGATGGCTCCCGGCTGTATGTCTTCGCCGCAGTAGGGGCATTGCCTTGTCGTTTGTGTAGGGGTGTTATCCATATCTGTTGTTCTTATAGTTATACGTGTTTGCGGTTATTTCATCACGGGCCAATGGAGAGCTATCGATCCGCCGAAGAACAGGATGCCCATGATCAGGGAGTCTCCCATCTCCCAGCCCAAGGCGGCCCAAAAGAAGGAGATGGCCACGCCGAAGAGGAAGCGCAGCGTGCGGAAGCTCAGCAGGAAAAAGCAGCCGATGCCGGCCAGCACCACCTGCCACAGGCTCCAATGGAGCGCGAAATAGAGCAGCGTAAGGGCTATGCCGCATTCGATCGTCATGATGCATCCGGCCGTGGCTATCTTCTCGCCCTTCTTTTCTTTCTCTGCCCTTCTCTTTTCCAATTCCGGATCTACCGCCTGGGGGATGTTGTTCTCGCGTTCGTAACGCTCCTTGGCGAATTTATTCAGCCAGCTGCCGCAGTGTCGGCATTTCATGGCGTCGATCTTGATCCATTCGCCGCAGTGAGGGCACTTCTTCTCGAGCCATTCGCCACAGTGCTTGCACTTTTTTGCCGTGGCCAAAATCTCCTGCCCACAGTTCGGGCAGGCAGTCGTTGCTTCGTTGTGTAGTTCTTCTGACATTGTCTTTGTTGTTTATGGTGTGTCTACATATCGTTTACGGCAGGTTGACGGTCACGTCCCAAGTCTTGACCTCGCTATCAGCATAGACCTCGCCAAGCTTGATTAATTTGGCATGTGTGACTACAGCTTGTCTGTTGTCGTTGATCAGCCGTATATCTACTCCGTAATCCAAGCAAACGAATTCTTCATCTATGGTGTTGTATGAAATTAGATATACCTCATACCAAGGCCCATTGGCATTGTTACTCCCAATGATATAGAACCTATCTCCTTTTACAACGATTTGGCTTACTTCAAACAGGCTGGGGGTAGTCTCCGTTCGGCCTTCTTTTTTCGGAGTAATATCCGTCTTGCTTAGATCGATCACTCGAACCCTCCTGCTCTCCAAATTGTATTGGTAAAGCATCAGCTCATTGTCTTTCTGAGTATAGTAGGCACAATGGCGACCCGCATCGTTATATCTCGCGATCAGGGTAAAATCATTCGCCGTCAATGTTCGATCGTTATCATAGTAACTGCATGCATTGGCCACATCCACGACCTCGTCGGGGATAGCGTTCGGATCATCGTCAGCCGGGGCAGTCGCCTCAGGCGCAGCGGGTGCCTCGGACATGGGTTGGTTCTCTTGTGGCGCATTGGCTTTCTTCCCGCCCGAGCAAGAGAATACCATCGCGCAGCATAGCATCCATAGGGATGCGATCATTGTTATTCTTCTCATATACGTTGGATATTGATTAGTCGATAGGAATAGGTTGGTTTCGCGGCTCACTCGCCCCGCTGTGGACGTGTCACCTTGCCGCGTATCCTTGGCTAAAGGATGCGCGAAGGCAGCAACGGACGACAACCGACATTCGCAGACCAGTAGCAGTTCGCAAATAGTGGGTTTTAATGTTAGATGGGGATGGTGATTTTTAACAACCATATCGCCAAACACCTTTATGGGTGCTTGTTTATACGGCTCATCGGAGGGCTGTGGTATGTTGAGGCTTGAAATAGTCATTTGGTTGTGTGCGATCGGATGGTTGTCGCTTTTCTTCTTGCAGCCGCAAATATAGATGGAGGATCTAACTGCTAAAAATGAAAAACGAAAAGTGCCTGAGTAGCCTTTGGGGCCACCACATTACCCTCCAGAGATGCCCCAGGATTCTCGTCGGTTAGCAGAGGTCTAACCCACAAACAGGAGAACGAATTGTCCCCCTACGGAGATCCTACCTACGCATGATTTTGATCTCCGTAGAGGGACAGACATTAGAGTCCCAGAGATACCGGAGGGACGGAAACCGAAAACTAAGTGTATTCCAAGCCTACCGCCATTTTGATACCCCCCGCGCGGGATAAGGAACAGGACTCTCGCTACCGTCTCCGCCCTCATTCATGCCCCCCTCCGGGCTTTGCTTTTCGCGAATCACACTTCTTTCCGCGAGGCGTCGATGCGGAGGAAGATGAAGAGGAGGATGGTGAAGCCCCAGAGCGACGAGCCGCCGTAGCTGAAGAAGGGTAGGGGGATGCCGATCACGGGGGTGAGTCCGAGCACCATGCCGACGTTGATGACGAGGTGAAAGAGGATGATGGAGGCTACACTGTAACCGTAGACGCGCCCGAAAAGGGTGTCTTGTCGCTCGGCCAGCGTGATGAGTCGCACGATCATCACACCGAAAAGGGTCAGGACGACTATGGAGCCGACGAAGCCGAACTCCTCGCCGACGGTGCAGAAGATGAAGTCGGTGTCTTGCTCGGGCACGTATTTGAGCTTCGTCTGTGTGCCGTTAAGGAAGCCTTTGCCCAACAGGCCGCCGGAGCCGATGGCGATCTTGGACTGGTTGACGTTGTAGCCCGATCCGCCGGGGTCGTCCTCCAGACCGAGGGAGACGCGGATGCGTTGCTGCTGGTGGGGCTCGAGCATGTCGTTGAAGACGTAGTTGACCGACAGCATGAAGGCTACGGACGAGAGGGCAAAGAGGGCCACAAGGGCGTAACGCCAACTGAGCTTGACGATGGCTTGGACAATGAGCATGAGGCTGGAGGTGAGGATGACACCAACAAGCACCCAAACGAAGTTGACGGGTATGTAGAGCGAGGCGATGATGGCCGTGAGGAGGGCGGCCACGAGGCCGTAGAGGATGATGCGGAGCGTGAGGCGGTCGTTCCGAAGGCCGGTGACGAGGAGCATCTCAATGATGAGGGTGAGGGA
>CALIBC010000043.1 GCA_938045615.1 uncultured Clostridia bacterium
AAATCTGTCCGGACTGATCGGTTTTTATGCCTATGTTCCTATGCAGAGTACCGCAAAACCAAATCAGAAATGTAGCAGAAAATAGGCATGGCAGACGATGATGGAATGTCCGGTGCAGTGTGGGTGTAATGCTCATACTGCACCGGACTTTTTTCTCTGGCAGGAACTGCCGTTAAAGCATCCGGAATGGATGCGCAGCCCGATGCCGAAGGCACCGCTCTAAGGGGATTGGGGAGTTTCCCCAACAAGCAGAAAATCGCTTTCGTGTCACGGAAGCCCTACTTGCAGAAGACTTGGAATTTGAATTTTACGGGATCGCGCACTCAAATGCACCGTAATTTATGATTTCAAAACGGAAAATGCTGTTTCATTCCGCCTCGGCGCACAGTATAATGAATCTGGATTTGTGCCCAGTTGATAAGCTGTGCTGAACGAGGTGACAAGATGAAAATGAGCTATAAACCGCTGTGGATTCTGCTGATAAAGAGGGATATGACAAAAACACAGCTGAGAACAAAAGCTGGAATCAGTACAAGGCAGTTAGCAAAGATGGGGCGTGGTGAGGATGTGAGTACAGACGTTCTCCGAAAAATATGCGCTACACTTGACTGTACTTTGGATGATATTGTCGAAATGCTGCCGGACGAACCGAACACATAATTCAGGGAGGGATTTCAGATGCCGAGAACAATTACCGTCACAGGGATTGGGCGTGCCACAGCAAGGCCGGATACCGTTATTATTTCTATGACAAAGGAGTCGCATGACAATGATTATGATAATGCGATGAACAATGCTGGTGATGCCATTGCAAATATTACACATTATTTGACGGAAGCTAAATTTCAAAAGGATATGCTTAAGACAACGGACTTTGATGTACGAACCGAGTATGAGAATTTGAAAGATCGGTCGGGGAATTATCGTCGTACATTCAAATACTATGTGGTAAGTCAAAAGCTGAAACTCGAATTTCCTATTGATACGAAGCAATTATCTCTGGCATTGACGGCGATTTCGAAATCACAGACTTACCCTCAGCTTTCTATTTCCTTTGCTGTGAAAGATGTCACTGCGATCAATGAGGAAATGCTCCGCTCTGCTACGGCCAATGCAAAAAGGAAAGCAGAGGTGCTCTGTGATGCGGCGGGAGTAAAACTTGGAGACCTTGTTTCGATCAATTATAGCTGGGGCGAGCTGAACATCTACTCTGATACTAATTATGACCTTGCTAAAGATTGTCTGGCAGACCCGATGACTGTAAGGGCGATAGACATTGAGCCGGACGATATTGATATAAGAGATACTGCCACCTTTGTGTGGGAGATAGAATAACTTTGAAAAGCAAAGAGTTGACAGGAGGCACCCAATGGTCACCGGAGTTATCAAGAATAAAATAGATAAGATTTGGACAGATATCTGGGCGGGAGGAATTTCCAACCCCCTGACTGTCATTGAGCAGCTTACCTATCTCATGTTCATCCGCTCTCTGGATGAAAAAGAGTTGGAGACGGAGGAGTTTGAAAACATGACCGGGGAAAAGATGGATAAGATTTTCCCTCAGTCGTCGGCAGGACAGTCCATGCGATGGAGCAAGTTCAAGAACAATGACCCGCGTGAAATTTTTGCTCTTATGTCTCAGAGAGTCTTCCCGGCTATCAAAAGTATGAAGTATGGCAGACTTCCCGATTTTGACAATCAGGGCAATCTGATTGAAATTCCGGATCAGGAGGACAGACAGGCGGTGGGAGAGACAGCTTTTGCCAGGTATATGAGTGACGCCATGTTCCTGATTCCCACGCCGCAGGTGCTGCAAAAAATTATCACTGGACTGGACGACCTCTATGAGCACGACATTGCCGACCTGGATATGCAAGGCGACCTCTACGAGTATATGCTTGATAAACTTTCTACTGCCGGTCAGAATGGGCAGTTCCGGACACCAAAGCATATCCGTGAGATGATGGTGGCATTGTTGCAGCCGACACCCGATGATGAAATCTGTGATCCGGCTTGTGGCACCGCTGGTTTCTTGGTTTCAGCTTCAGAGTACATTCGTAAAAACTATGAAGCCACGATGACGCCAGAGCAATGGGAGCACTTTTCGGGTTCAGCATTTACAGGATTCGATACCGACCGAACCATGCTCCGAATTTCAGCAATGAACCTGATGCTGCATTCCATCACTACACCGGAGATTGATTACCGTGACAGCGTCTCCAAGCAGAACAGTATTTCCAACCGCTACTCGATGTGCCTTGCAAATCCTCCTTTCAAGGGCACCATTGATGCAGAAAGTATCAATGATAATCTGAAGGCTGTGACCAATACGAAGAAGACGGAGCTTCTGTTTGTTGCTCTGTTTCTGCGGATGCTTAAGGCTGGCGGACGCTGCGCCTGCATCGTTCCGGACGGCGTGCTCTTTGGTTCATCCAACGCCCACAAGTCTTTGAGGAAGGAACTTGTGGAGAATCATCAGCTGCGGGCAGTGATTTCCATGCCCTCCGGCGTGTTCAAACCTTATGCCGGTGTTTCTACCGCTGTGCTGGTGTTCACCAAAACGGGAGCGGGCGGTACGGATAAGGTCTGGTTTTATGACATGAAGGCGGATGGATACAGCCTGGATGATAAACGCAGTGCTATTGAACAGAACGACATTCCGGACATCATTGCCAGATTCCAGAATCTTGATGGCGAGGAAGCAAGGGAACGCACCGAGCAGAGTTTCCTCGTCCCAAAGCAGGAGATTGTGGACAATGGCTATGATCTCTCGATCAACAAGTATAAAAAGGTCGAGTATGTTCCGGTGGAGTATCCGCCAACATCAGAGATTCTGGCTAACCTGAAGGCATTGCAGGCGCAGATTGACGTGGAGATGGCTGAACTGGAGGCAATGCTGAAATGAACAACTTTGTATTTGTGGGGTAAGCTTATGAGAGTGAAACTTGGAGAGGTCTGTGAGCGTGGTTCATCGAACCTCATGCAGAAGGATGTTACAGGTTGTGCTGGTGATTACCCTATATATGGAGCATCTGGGCAGATAGGGTTTGTTGATTTTTATCATCAAGAACGTCCGTATGTTGCTGTTGTGAAAGACGGTGCCGGAATCGGAAGGACAATGCTGCTATCGGCTAAATCATCAGTTATCGGAACGATGCAGTACTTACTTCCGAAAGAAAATGTATTGCCGGATTATCTTTGCTACGTCGTTCAATATATGCACCTGGAAAAATATTTTTCTGGAGCAACAATACCGCATATCTATTTCAGGGATTACAAGGATGAAGAGTTCGACCTCAGCTCTCTGGATGAGCAGGCCGGAATTGTAAAAACTCTGAATGGTGTAGTCGACGTCATAGAGAAGCGCCGACAGCAGCTCTCCAACCTTGACGTTCTCATCAAAGCCCGATTTGTCGAACTCTTCGGGGAGCCAGAAGCTAATACGAAAAACTGGCCAGTAGTCAATATGGCTGATCTTTGCATCGTTGGCTCAAGCAAGCGAATCTACCAAAGCGAGCAGTCAATGGATGGAGTGCCATTTTGGAGGATTTCGGACCTGACAAACCTGATCAACACAGGCATGGCGACGGCAGAGTTGTTTATTTCGGAAGAACGCTACATGATGCTTCAAGCACAGGAACAGGTCCCAGTTGAAGGAGATATTTTAGTTACATCAAGAGGCACGCTGGGGCAATGCTACATAGTAAGAGCTGATGATAAATTTTATTTTCAAGATGGAATGATCAGTTGGCTTTCGGAATATGCGGATGGCATAACGCCGCTATACATTGCCTATTTGTTTTCGATGCCAGGGTTTCGCAAACAGATTGACTCTATGCAAGCAGGCTCAACTGTAGCGTATCTGTCTATTGCGATGATAAGGAAGCTTAAGGTGATGCTGCCTGATATGGAGACACAAAATCAGTTTTCGACATTCGTCGCCCAAGTAGACAAATCAAAAGCTGTCGTGCAAGCTGCTCACGTTATTGCACGGAATTTACATAGCAGGAGGCAACGAAATGTCGAATTTTGAATTTCTAAAATCACAAAAGCAATATTCGCTTTTTGCCTCTGCCGCGATCGAGGCAGAAAAAGTATATGGTTCTGCCCCTGCCATGTGTGCCGTGGGCTGTCGGAAAGCATTGGAGCTGGCAGTGAAATGGGTTTATGCTGCGGATAACACGATGGAGATGCCCTATCGAGATAATCTGCAATCGTTGATCCATGAACAGAGCTTTCGTTTTGCAGTAGATTATAATACCTGGGGCAAGTTGCCCTTTATCATCAA
>CALIBC010000044.1 GCA_938045615.1 uncultured Clostridia bacterium
AGTATCATTTTGGTAGCGGCAATGAACGAAGTAACGTCGATAACGATACAATGTAATGATGAACGAGAGGCGGCTTGATTTTTAGGAATCGCTGATAAAATGAAGTCCGTCAGATTGGTGCAGATTTTTTAGCCCGATTGAGGAGGAAAACCGGACGCAGAGTGGTGCTCTGTGGAGGATTTACCGACAAAAAGCGGGCAAAAAAGATGTGCTAAGATGGTGGGGCTGAATTTATCAATGCTCCCCTAAAAACAATGAAACTGATAGATGAGTATTGCAAGAAGAATGCTATAGACTTTGACATCAGCGAAGAGAATATTTGAGGAAGGATATTTTACTATGTCAAAGTATCAGATAATAGATTTGTTTAGTGGTGCAGGCGGACTATCTTACGGATTTGAACAAGCGGGTTGTGAAATTAAACTTGCTATAGAGAAGGATGCGTGGGCCGTTGATACTTACAAAGCAAATCACAGTAACCAGAATATAATTGAAGCCAATATTATCGCTTTGGAGGATGAGTATTTTGCGCCATACAAAGGTAAAATTGATATTGTAATGGGCGGACCGCCGTGCCAAGGTTTTTCTATTGCGGCAAGTAATAGAAGAAAAATGGATGACTCTCGCAATAGCTTGTATAGACATTTTCTACGAGTAGTTTCTATTGTTAAACCTGCGGTGGTATTAATTGAAAATGTTAAAGAGATTGTAAGTTACAAACTTCCCGATGGAACAAAAATCGTAGAAGACATAAAAAAATTCTTTGAAAACGCTGGATACAACTATGATTATGGAGTCTTAAACTGCCGCTTCTATGGTATCCCACAAGACAGGAAACGGTTTTTCTTCGTTGCTGTAAGGCAAGAAATGGTGGATGAGGAAATACATCTTGAAACACTGATGGATAGGTATAAACTTCCGGAAATTTCATTTAACGAAGCTGTTTCAGATTTGCCGGTTGTCAGAGCAAGACAGTATCCTGAGGATACTGTTTTAGAATATGATCAGCCTTCGCACAATCAATATCAGGAAATGATGAGAAATGGAAGCCACAGTATCTATAACCATATTCCGATGCAGCACACGGATAAAACCGTTCAAAAGTTCGAGTTCCTTCTGGCAAAGAATGGAGAGGATCTTCCGGAGGAACTTAGACCGAGAGTTAGAAGCCATACGGATGTTGTTAGTGATGCTTCATATAGTCAAAATCATCGCATTATCGATGGAAGTAAAGTGTCCCCAACTATAACGGCCTCATTTTATTCAAGTTTTGTTCATCCTTCGCAACCTCGCAACCTGACTGTGAGAGAGGCTGCAAGAATCCAAACTTTTCCAGATTCGTTCAGATTCTATGGAAAGAAGACAACACTAAGCAAGAAACTGCTTACAAAAAAGGGAATCTATGAAGAACTGCATTTAGATCAGTTTAACCAGGTGGGTAATGCCGTTCCCCCTCTCATGGCAAGACATTTAGCTGAGATATGCATGCAATTCCTGTCGAAAGGAAATAATAAATGAAATCATTAGACTTATTTGCTGGAGCCGGAGGAATGACTCTTGGCTTCAAGAATGCGGGCATTCAATCTATTGGAGCTATAGAAATAGACCGATTTACCGCCGAAACATTTAAACACAATTTTCCGGAAATTCCGATATACAATAGGGATATTTACTCTTTTACAAACGAAGAGATTAGCGAACTCTTTGCAGGAGTTGACATTGTCGCAGGCGGGCCACCTTGCCAGGGCTTTTCTGTAGCGGGTCCAACACAGTATGGGATTATTGACAAGAGGAACACATTGATCATGGAGTTCTTCAGGTTTATTGAAGTTATCAGGCCCAAATACTGTGTATTAGAGAATGTTAAAGGAATTCTTAGCGGAAAGATGAATTCCACGCAAAAAGCCATTTCAGTCTATATGGACGCATTAAAAAATATTAGCTATAAAAGTAGAGTTTACATACTGCAGGCTGCAGATTTTGGAGTGCCACAGTTTAGAGAGCGTGTTGTCATTATATCTGCGCAGGATGAAAAGGACTTACCTACCGCTATCGTAGGAGACTTTTCTGGTGAAAAAAAATGGATTAAGGTCAGAGATGTGTTCGGTGATCTTCCTCTTGTTAATGCCGGGGAAGGTGTTAACGATTTAATTCCGTATGATATGGAACCTCAAAGTGTATATCAAGAATTTATGCGTAAAAACTCCAATGGTGTAACAAACCATGTTGCCATGAAGCATACGAGGAGGTTGATAGAAAGATTTGCAAATATTCCCCAAGGAGGGAGCCTTCTTGATGCTCCAGCGGAATATGGACAGAGACAAAGGAACGGGAACGAACTTGATGCTAATAAGCGATATAAGACCAACAATCAAAGGCTTCATCCTGATAAAGTTAGCTTTATTGTCACGGCTTCTTTTCAATCGACATTTGTTCATCCCTATTTGAATAGGAATTTAACAGCCAGAGAAGGCGCAAGACTTCAGAGCTTTCCAGATGGGTTTTTTTTCTGCGGTCCGAGAACACTTATGAGCAAATCTTTGTTAATACGTGAGGATAGGCTCGATGAAATTGGACTATCACAATACAATCAGATTGGGAATGCGGTTCCGCCGAGAATGGCATATGGCATTGCAAAAGCAATAGTAAGGATTCGCTGATAAAATAGACCTGCAGATTGGCACAGATTTTTTCGTCCGATTGAGGAGGCAAACCAGACGCGAAGTGGTGCTCTGTGGAGGATCGAGGGCAAAAAGCGGGCAAAAAAGATGCGCTAAGATGGCGGTGCTGAATTTATTAGTGCTTCCGTAAAAATGGGGGAATAATCATGACGTTTGATGAGATGATTTTCACTATAGAAGATTTAAATGCCACCCAGGGCGTGTCTATTGAAGCGATTCCTCATGGGAGCAATCTACTACATCAATTCAGAAAACGGCAGATAGAGCGTATAACCATGTACCAAGATATTCTCGCTCTATATTTAGAAACAAGGTCTGTGCCTTTCACGGAAGATGATATTAAAGGTTACATTGAGAGAGTGGTTCTGAGAACGAATACTTACATGAACTACTTTTGGCCTCCTGCAAACAATCCGTTTTCTCATCAGGCTGATTTTACATCAAGTATCATTCCTGAAATGCTCTGCACGATATTCGAAAATATTATTAAATCCAAGGGAGCAGGTTTGGAAGTATCTGCTCAAAAGGATCTTACAATAGAATGTACTTTCGACATATCTGATGGCGGTAAGATTTGTTTCAAAAACAAGCGAGTGGATGTGGCTGTTGTTCAGCAGTGCGAATTGGCATTTAATGGAAAGACAACGGAACTTCCGATACCGCTATTGGCTATTGAATGCAAAACAAATCTCGATAAAAATATGCTTTCTGGAATCGAGCATTCAGTTACAGAATTAAAGAAAACCTTCCCGACCTGTCACTACTTTGTGGTAACAGAGTGCTCGGATTTTGATGTAAAAAAAGCAAACTATGCCTCATCAGGAATTGATGAAATGTTTATCCTGAGAAAACAGAAGCGTGGGGTAATTAGGAGAAACCCTGAACTAAGAAATCCTATCGACGCTTCACTTGTATGTGAAGTGGCAGAGACACTGATTTCTAATATTGATGATATGAGTTCGGATACCGTTGACCTGACTACACGAATGCAGAATGGGAAACTAATCGGGAGAGATCAATAATGGAGATTCTTGATAATAAACATATACATGGGAAAAATCTTAGAGACTATACAGCGAAACAGAGAGGAATCAAGCGAAAAACTTTTAATCGCCTAATGGAGGAGTATTTTAGGTATCGCGAGAAAATTGCAGCTGTAGACTTCTTGACTGAAGATGGATTAAGGGAGTATGTATCAGCACTAAATACATATCGGGCAGCGGCCGTTCCTGTATTTGATTCTCTCGATAATAATGGTCAAGTTGCACTGGGATACACTATCATGGAAGAGTTTTTCTATCTCCTTTTTCAGAAGAAGGTCGAGTCCATGAATGTTGAACATGAAAACTTATTTATTGGAAAAGGAAACTCGTATGTGAGCCTAAGTTTTACGCCTGCTTCATTTGGAGAGTTGTTTAGCAATCCAAAAGCCTATATCCACACTAAGGATCAGGACTTTGTGCTTGGTGCGAATGTTGAAATTATGATAAAGGCAGATGGTGAGCAAGAAACAACAACTACTGTTATTCCAGCCGTTGCCATTGAGTGTAAAACATACTTGGAGCGAAATATGCTGGACTCTTGCGCTGCCACAGCAAGCAGATTGAAGACAGCAATGCCTTATTGCATTTACATCGTTGCTTCTGAATATATGAAAATGTCAGACGCTGCTCCAGAACTTACCGATATTGACGAAGTATATATTTTGTGCCGGGCAAAAAACGCAGATCGAGAGAGAAGGAAACGCGAAAATTTACCACTATTTGATATAGATGCGGATCTAATCATTGACTTATATAATCGAGTATCCAGACATCTTAATGCTATCTGGTGGAAGCCAGAAGATGCGGTTGAAAACGGGAAAATAATCAATCGTCCGATCTGATTCTTGATGAGGGCGGGAATGCGTATGGCAACAGGCCGTTCATTCGCTGAGTTTGTAAAGGATAAATGCTATAACGGCTTGTACCAGACTGCTGAAGCCTACGTCAACGAAAATTGAGAGTTGATGAACCTCTATACCAGGAACATTCACCGTGTCGAGTATGTGGAGATGGCTGATGCAACAATTGAGAGGGTGTATGTTCGGGATCTGCCGGGAATGCGCGTTGCCTTTGAGGTCGGTCTGTAGCTGGAAATCGATGTCAAAGAGGGCGACCCACTATGACGAAAGCGACCAATGCTATCCCTGGATTCGCGTTTATTGCGAAGGCGATCTCTCCTGTGGGCTTGATGATTGGGAGATCCTTCGGGTAGAACCGTACAGTCAGAAAAGCGCACCTCCCAATTCCCTGTCTGACGTACTTGTTCCTTTTATACCATGTGATCAGCTTGATAAGGTTGGTTCGTTGTAAAATGAAGTTGAACAGCTAAACAAAAACAAAATCCATAGTGACATCCCGTGCTATAATGCTCATGT
>CALIBC010000045.1 GCA_938045615.1 uncultured Clostridia bacterium
GATTGGATGTAAAACTTCCGAAAGTGCTCTCTCTTGAAGAAATTGAAAAGTTGATTGATTCTGCAACCGAGATCCGTAATAAAGCAATCATTGCCCTGCTTTATTCATCTGGAATGCGTGTAGGAGAACTTGTTTCTCTTAGACCTAAAGATATCTATATGAGCAATATGCAGGTATATATTTCCAAAGGGAAAAACCATCGTGACAGATGGACAATTCTTTCAGAAAGAGCCCTTGATTTACTAAAGGAATACTGGAGAAGTTATCCGATAAAAAGAGAGTACCTTTTTGTTTCTTTAAATGCTCCTCATGAGCCACTAAAAGTGAGTGGTGTTGAAATCATGCTCAGGGCAGTTGGAAAAACAGCGAGCATTGAAGCACATCCGCATATGCTTCGACATTCCTTTGCAAGTCACATGATTGAGCAAGGTGTCCCAATCAACTATGTACAAGCAATGCTTGGACACCGCAGTCTGGAATCAACACAGGTATACATACACATATCCAATAAAACTGTTATGGGAATAAAGAGTCCGCTCGATCACCCTTTCAAGAAAAAACGAGGGCGTAAATCTAAGAGAAACGCAGGTGATGCAAATGAATCATGACATCACCATTCAGGATGTATTCCATCGATTTCTTCCGCAACACTGTGAGACACACAACTTTTCTCCACAACAGCAACTAACGGCACTGTGTATCTCCAAATGCCATACTCTTGAAATGGGAGCCAATTTAAGCGAATGCGAAAGCTGTCACAAGAAATATATTCATTATAATTCCTGCAAGAACCGTCACTGCCCCATGTGTCAAGGAATGGAGGTCGATGAATGGATTGACAAACAGCAGGAAAATGTACTGGATGTTCCATACTTTCATACGGTCTTTACAGTTCCGGAAGAATTATATTCCCTGATTTATTCAAATCAGAAACTCCTTTATGATGCTTTGTACCATGAAGCACATCAAACAATGGCAGAGCTGTCTGCGGATCTAAAGCACCTTGGAGCAAGGATTGGATATATCTGTGTACTTCATACTTGGGGCTCCAGAATGAATTATCATCCTCATCTCCACACCATTGTTCTCGGCGGTGGACTTGATGCTGCAAACAAGTGGAAGGATAAAGGAAAGAAGTTTTTCTTTCCGGTTAAGGTCATGTCTGCCGTCTTCAAAAAGTATTATCTTCGTGAGCTGAAACAACTTTGGGGAGATAAAAAACTTGAGTATCATGGAACGGCTGCACATTTAAAAAATCATTATGAATTCAAAGCTTTACTGAATTCCCTCTACGAAAAGAACTGGGTTGTATATACGAAAGAGGCATTCAATGGAGCCAATTCTGTGATCCGCTACCTTGGCCGTTACACTCATCGTATCGCTATCAGTAATCGTAGAATTGTCGGTATGACAGATGAGACTGTTACCTATCTCGTAAAGGATTACAAAAATGGTGGTAAATATATCGAGCAAACCATCAAAGGAACAGAGTTTCTGCGAATGTTTCTGATGCATGTGCTCCCTAAAGGTTTTGTCCGAATTC
>CALIBC010000046.1 GCA_938045615.1 uncultured Clostridia bacterium
AAGAATGAATTTTCCATTTCAGCGCAAGCATCTCTTTGAACCGACTCAACTCCGATACCGTTGGATTTTGTCCGCATACAATATAGTTCGTAAGAATATCCGCATACTCGCTGTTTGCTTGATCTATATGGGACGCTCGGTCTTTCATCCAAACAAAGAATCTCGTGAGGACAACTGTGGCCGCAGCACCACCATAAACAGAATTGCTCTGCATTACCTGTGAGATACTTTCACCTACATCTGAAATATTCATCTCTCCCGCCTTTTTTACACGTTATACCACTGAATCGCTTCCTTGATCCCCTTCTCGAAATCATACTCCGGCGCATAGCCAAGATTCTTGGAGATCTTCGAGATGTCCGCCCCGCTGTGGCGAATATCGCCCTTACGCTCTGGACCAAACACGGGCTTCAGATCTTTTCCGAGCAGATCACTGATCACTGCATACATCTCATTGAGACTAGAGCTCTTTCCAGAGGCGACATTATACGCCTCTCCCGCAACCTCATGCGGAGCAGCGCATGCGAGGAGGTTCGCCTGTACAACATCCTCCACATAGACGAAGTCACGCGACTGCTCCCCATCCCCATTGATCGTTGGCGGTTCGTCACGGAGTAGGCATTCGATGAACTTCGGAATTACTGCTGCATAAGCACCGTTCGGGTCTTGACGCCGGCCGTACACATTGAAATAGCGCATCCCATAACAGTCGAGGCCATAGTACATCGTATATTGATGCGCATACTCCTCTGCAGCAAACTTTGTCACCGCATAGGTCGAGAGACGCTTCCCGATGATCTCCTCACGCTTCAGCATTGTCTCATCGTCACCATAAACCGCAGCACTCGACGCATAGGTAAATTTCTTCACGCCGTTTTTCGCGGCCGCCTCCATCATGTTCACCGTCCCCATGATGTTGGTTATCGTATACTCGAGCGGTTTTTCGATACTCTCCGGTACACTCACGTCTGCGGCGTGATGCAGGACATAGTCAACGTCCCTGCATACCCGATCACAAGTCCTAAAATCTCTGATATCGCCCTCAACAAACTCAAACTTCGGGTTGTCCCGAAATCCCTCGATATTCTTCACATACCCCGAGGACAGATTATCCAACACGCGAACGCGATGTCCCATAGACAAAATCGCCTCGCACAGATTCGAGCCTATAAATCCTGCACCGCCTGTGACAAGGAACAAACTGTTCTCCGGAAATACAAGCGTACGATAGTTCATCGCAGCCTCCTATAATCAACGATAAAAACAAGGCTTATAATACATTCACTTCTTACCATAGTATAGTTAATAAGAGTATTTGTTTTTCTACATCGGATTTGCATTATGTTTACCTTTTGCTAAACATTTAAGCTCCCATGTAAATATCATAGGACTAGGTCGATGATATGCACTTCCTGTTACCTTATTCCAAAACAGTTTATTTCCGACATATGCCTTCAGTAATAAATATTTGATCCACTTCTTCCATCCAGCTGACGGGCTTAACCCATCGGGATCAAGGAACTCAATATCTGTAAAACCGGCCTCACGGAGTACATAAAGCAAACTTCCTGCTGTAAAAAGCGTATAATGTGTGAAATCCTCATATGCCCAATAACAATCTGTATTGGACTGCGCATTTGGTACCATGATGCACAAAGCACCATCTGTGGCAAGAATCTCCTCACGAATCTTTCGTAATATCGGAACAACACACTCTTTAGGTAAATGTTCGAGAACATGAGTCATAAGCACATAATCATAGCGGTCTCCGCTATAATTCATAATATCACAATGTTCAACAGACAGCCCCTGTGTTAAGCAATATTCTACTGCTGTTTGCGATACATCAATACCATGGATATCCGTATACCCCTCATTCAATAAAGCATACATATTTTGACCAAAGCCGCAACCAATATCAAGAATCGACTTTCCTTTTTGAAACACAGTTCTAAGGTAACATGGAAGCTTGGCATCTATATATAGAGAGGGGTCCACTCCTCTACTCGAAAAATACGACTTATATTTATCCTCTATATTCATCTCGTCACCTCTTTTTTTATATTAACGCAATCTCACAAAAGTAGTAATACCTGTCTTTTCACATCCTCAACACTGATTTCCCGAATACAGTGAGCATCCTCCCTGTTACATCCGTGCTCACACCCTGGCAAGGCTTTGGGGCGGACAATCTGCATAGGACTTTTCCATGGTCCAAATCTTTTAGGAGAATTTGCATGATCTTCATCCGCGCCAATTGGATGGCAAGAAATCACTACGCCCGTTTTTTTCAATGCCGCAGCAATATGCATGAGTCCCGTATCCCCGCCTAAATATATATCACAAGCATCTATAATGGCAGCCGTTTCCCGTAACGTGGTCTGGTTGACCAGATTGGCAACAAAAGGGCATACTTCTTCTATTTTACGAGCGTTAGTAACAGCTCGTTCTCCAGCACCAACAATGACCCAAGCTATATTTTTGAAGGGGGCTAATTCTTTTATCAGTTCTAGGATTAGCTGGACATCTATTAACTCATCGGCTTCTAGAAGTGCA
>CALIBC010000047.1 GCA_938045615.1 uncultured Clostridia bacterium
GATTCGCCCTTCTTCTTGCCCGGCAGGCAGAGGCGCTGGGCGCGATAGCGGGCGGTGATGTTGCGCGTGGAGCCGTAGACCTTCAGGCGGGTGATGATGTTGGCCGACGAGACGTTCTGCCGCTCCAAGGCGTACAGACCTTTGCCGCGTCCGTAGCGGAAGGTGAATGGGAACGTCTGCCCGACCTTGCCCAAGTGGATCGTGCGCAGGCCGCCGGTCTGGGTGATCTCGAACTCCGTCTCGAACTCTTTGCAGAGGCGTTGCAGCACGGCCAGACAGTTGTCCGTTTCGCCAAACGTCAGGGTGCGGTCGGCGGCCGTGTCGGGACATTCGCCCAGCGCCCACTGGCCCGGGAAGACGCGGTTGGCATTCGAGATGAGCACCGTCGCAAAGCGGCGGAGGCCACCCGTGAGGGCGTCGCTCTGGACGTCTTGCAGCGTGTTGCTCGTCGTGTCGATGGTCAAATCATACGTGGCGCGCAAGAGGTCGTACTGCACGCCCTCCATCTCCACCTCGTAGGTGTAGAGCCTTTCGCCCTGCTTCTGCACGGCGGGCAGGCGGTTGAGGCGATAGGTGCGCCCGTAGACATTCATCACGTCGCCGATCTCGAAGGCGATCGGGCGGACACTCTCCACGGTGAGCGTCACCACATCCTCGCCCAGTAGGGCAATCTTCTGCGTGCCCCGCGTGACGGTCGAGAGCTGCCCCGGAGTGCGATTCATCAGATCAATGGACGGCTTAACGCCAAGCTCATTCAGGATAAAACTCATAGTTTCTTTTGCTTTTTATGGGGGTTGAGGTTGTTTCAAATAGGGGGGGGTAAGGTTACCCCTTTAGCCAGGAAAAGGGTCGGCGATAGGCGAGGTAGTCCAGTTCGTCCTGATGGCCGTAAGCCTCACGCTCGAATCGGATGGCATGATAGGCCGCCGTAGCATCCTTCAGTCGTGCCCACCGCCAGAGCCATTCGGCAAGGTAGAGGAGATAGAAGCCCACGTAGCCCGTCTCGCGCATCTGGGCCGTGTGGATAGCCTCGTGCCTGAGGATACGATCGGAGACCGGCTCAAACTCTCTTCGGGCAAAGACGCGCCCGAAGAGGTTAATCGCCGTAAAGCCTCGGAAAGGGATAAGGCCGTTGTAGATGACTTTCATCCGTTAGCCTCCACCTCTTTTGGTTTTTCCGATTGATCGGCGGCCTCGAGGTCGCGAATGACGGAATAGCGATAGCCGGAAGCTCTCATAGCGGCTGTGAGTATGTCAAATTCGTTGTCGGCAAGCTCCGTAATCTTTCCGGCGGGGGCGTTGAAGATCTTACGCGCAAGTGTGTCTTGCTCGAGCGTAGCAGCGTGCTGAAAGACGATGTTTCCGAATTCGGAGCGGACGTCGCGTGGTTGAAATACGCCGAGCTCCATTTCAATGTTTACGTTGCTGAAATCGATTCTTTTCATCTGTTGTTTGTGGTTTATATGTTGAACTGTTTATGCGTTGTGTGTGTGGTGGGCTTTACACCGTAGGCTCAGGCTCGATGATGGTCACCTTGAAGGTGCCCACGTTTCGGCCGTCAACAAACGTCTTTACCAGATCGGAGATGGCGGACGCGTAAACCTGCCCGGTGTAGACCGTGCTGCCATCAATAGCAACCGAAAAGGAAACCGTGACCGTGACACCCAGCAGGGCTTTCGTGAAAGCCGTGTACTGCGCAATCAGCCCTGCGGCCGAATCGGTAACGATGAAGCAATCCAGTGAGATCGTGCGTGCCTCATAGACGGGCACCTCGAGGTCTGGCAGATAGCCGTTGTGATCCGGGTATTCGTACGTCTTTGGCTTCTTACGCGCCGGGGCTCCGAGGAAGCCGCCGCCGTTGGAAACATAGACGCCAAAGGACGCGAACGAGGTGCCGTTATATTGATAGCTGACTTTCATGGCGGCAAAAGTATTCCCGAGGGCTCGTGAGGTCGGTCAGACAAACTTCAGTATGTCTCTTTATGCTTCTCGATGATCTTTATCTGCCCCGTAGATCCGGGCGCAATGGCGACACGCGCACCGCCGTAACGGTTGACGCAGATCTTGGCTACATCGCGTGCCGAAACGGTCACCTCCGAGCGATCGAAGGCGTCTATCATCACAAAGGCATGATCATCGGCCGTAATAGAGAGGCAGGCGTCGTGCTTAGCGAAAACCTCCGTGACGGCATAGCCGCTCACATGAATGCTGCCGTGAGTATCACCCAACGCCACGCAGCGCTCGGGATTGGTAAGATTTACGCGATCGTCGAGGTAGATGCCATGCGTTTCCATCGTGCCCTTGAAGTGAGCGCGTATGAAGTCGTTATCCGGATAATCATTCGATAGACAGAAGTCAATACCGCGGACGTACATGTCGAGCATAGCGTCTTTGTCATTGAGCGCCATCAGATCGCGATACCATTCATCGCAGATTCCTTTTCGGCGCGCCTCACGCGCGAGGGCTTTTGCAAGTGGATCCATATAAGGGGTTTTGAGTGGTAAAACGTGAAATTTCAAAGTGTCCCGAGCTGCTGTTTGAGTCCGTCAGCGATAAGTCCCATCTCTTCCTGCAGGTCATCCGGAAAACCATACGTGCTGCCCGTGATCACATCATAGCCGCGTGCCTCTACATAGAGAGCATAACGCGCACCGGCTACGATAACCGCAATAACGGCCCGTTCGCCGGCCTCCGAAGCTACACGGCGCGCATAGGATAGCCCTTCGGAAACACCCTCAGCACCCTTTTCGCCGCCCTCGCTATCGAAGTAGTTGAAGACCTCCCGGCCGCGATGAAAGACCACGCAACCAATCGAGGATCGCAGTTTGTGTGTCTGGTCTTTGTAGGTGTTTGTCTGCTTAGCGCGGCGCACCATTTTCAGGGCGGCTACTTTGTAGGCCTCTACGATGGCCTCTTCCACAGCATCGACTCTGGCATACACGGCGCGACGGATAGCATTCGGGTCAAAAGAAGGGGTTACAGGCATAGCGAGTTAAAGTGTCGGTTCGAAGGCGGATGTGTAGACGCTGCGGGCGTCTTCGGCCTGTAGTTTCTCATAGGTAGCCTGAGGGTTCATCGAAACGCCCGCCTTTTCGATCGATTCCTCCTGCGAAACCACGGGCTTGTTGCCATTTGCGGTCAGCCAATAGTTCAGTTCGTCGATCTCATTCGTCAGCATGTAAGGAGTGATCTCGGGGGTGATCTCCATCTCATCGGCCACGGCGGCCAGCGGGGGCGAAAAGAGGCCGATGTAAGCCTTGATGATGTTGGCGCGGCGTTGCAGATAGTCGTCGAAGATCTCCCGTTTGTCCTGCACCTTCAGATGTGCGTCCATGAATAGCAGCTTCAGGGCGATGCCGGAAACGGCGCCGATACCCTTCACGGAATCGAAAGAGATGTCGGGCGTTTGCGTCAAGGTGTAGATCGTTCTGAGGATCGTCTCGATCTCCAGACGCACCGATTCGGGGGCGTGCGCCCACGAGACGTAATTCATCGTCGACCCCTCATCGCCCTCAATGATGGCCCCGGCCTCGCCCTTCTTGCTAAAGCCTTGAATGTGCCCCGTGATAAAGAGCTTCGGGGAGGCGTGGTAATCGTTCGTATCGGCGAAGTTCGACAGCAACGTCTCGAGTCGCGCTATGAGAGAGTTCACGATCGCCGTTTCCGTCTCGTCCTGCCGTGCGTACACCACGGGGATCTTCCCAATCGCCACAGCGCGGGGGTATCCCTCTGAGGGCGTCCACCCACTGTCGCCGCTCTGCCACATATAATGCGCATCGGCGGTGTAGGTCTCGAAGAAGTCCACCGTGTTCCCCGCGTCGTCTTTGCGGGCAAAGCTGCGAGAGAAAGCCACCATGTCGCCCGTCTCATCGAAATAGGGGTAAAGCGTGTCCCCGTTCGCGGGGGAGAACACAGCGCAGCGCAGCTTGAATCGAGAAGGGAAGCCGTAACGGTTGGACTCCGCCTCGGTCTCCACCGGATACCACAGCTCGGCGCACTCCTTATATCCAAACACGCTGCGCGCCACACGGCGGTTGATCGAGTTACACTTCACGTCGCGCAGGATGCGACCGAAGGCACGCATGACGGCCTGCTGCTGCTCCGATTCGGTGTCTGCATTGTAGGCCGGATCGTTGCCGAAAAGGAACGACACGGCGCGCTTGATGATGAGCTGCTGTATGGCGAGGCTAATGCGCGCCACGGGCTCGGGGCGTGTCGTCCCCTTGCTGCCCCCCGGCACATCGGAGGTCACCTGTAGGCCGCTCGACTCTTCCGAATCAGAGACGGCCACACGCTTATCGGGGCGTTTCGTTCGGTCGTT
>CALIBC010000048.1 GCA_938045615.1 uncultured Clostridia bacterium
CGGGATCTTCTTCAGATCCGTGTCAAGCCCGACGCAGAGGAAGGATTTCTTGCGGTGGATGTTCTGGATGAATTCGTTCTTATTCATGTTTGGGTATTTATAATTTCAAGTGTCTTCCTCTCTGAAAATAAATCATTAGTGAACAGGCTTGTGTTGCCAATGTGCTTTTGCTTTAATGAACGGATATCCACAACGGCACCGAAGCGGATGAAATGCCGAAAGAATCCTTCCGTATCGTTGCCCCAATAGACTAAACAACAAGCCATGGGAGCTCCTTTTCCACTATCCATTCCGTCGACCAAAAAACGAAGCCGCGTGTCATATAGAAAGCAAATTGAGGCAGCCTGCCCAAAAACAGATTGCTTCCAGTGTTTGGTATTGGGGGCTACGGGGATTAGGGCTATCACCTCTGCCCGGCTCTCGTTGTGGGTTCTTGCACATTTGGCAAGCCAATTTTTTATGCTCGTTCCGCGCTCCCGGTCAGCGCCATAAGGCGGATTAACATAGATGCGCCTATAGTCGTTCCAATCCTGTTCTAGTCCGTCCTTTTCCGGGAGTATAAATTCTGTATCGGCATGAACGATCGAAAAAGGATTGGAACAAGGATCCAAATCAATCCGTCCTCCCCAAAATCTCTTAATCACATCTACATATTTGGGGGGAGTACACCAACTTTGGCTCAAGGTGTTCACTTTCCTTCCTGCAGTCATCTTATGATCTCCTCCCAATTCTTATTTCTTAAGACATCAAGCTGTTCTTTCAATTCACTGATGGAGCGACCTTCGGGTGAGATAACATTGAACCAACGCTCTATCTGATCTGTGTTATCACGGAAAAACGTGTGTAATTGCTGGTGTGCCATATGATCCATCTTTGATTTGGTGAAGACGTTAGCTTTTTTCCCCTCCTTATAGCTATCCAAAAAGGCTTTCCGTATCTCCTCATAACCTGAAGAGGTGGATAATAGCAACTCACTAATAAATGTGCTCAATCCTTCGTCAGAAAGAAATAACAGCCAATCATAGCTCTGAGATAAAACTCTGAGTTCTTTATTCTGATTCCCTGAAGTGAACCAATTGCCATGATTGCTGACCATCCCAACAGACAGCGTGAAGTCGGCTAACAGCGCCGCATAGTCTGCTTGATTGATGATTCGCCAAAGTAGGAGGTCGTATGGTTCAATGATCGGGTCGGTATTTTTATAGACAAGTCCCATACGTTCACCTTGATCGTTCCAAATCTTTTGTAATGACGAGGTCATTCGAGCCACATAGGCACCTTGTTTTGCCTTTTCGATTGTTTGTGGCCCTTTCTTGAGTCCCTCTTCAACGCCCACCCGTTTGCATTCGAACATCGCAAAAGGCTTTCGATGCAAATTGGCAATTGACAGGTAGATATCATTCCCCTTCTTGCCGTCAAAATTGACAACGGATAGCATCGTTTTATTAGAAAGAAGACACCCTGCATTTTTCTGAGTGCCCTGTTTGTCAAGGAGCGTAAAAGTCCTTACACCTTCGAGGCCGAGCACTTTGGCTATACGGTTTGAGGTAATGGAGACAGAAGCGGGAAGACTGAGCATTCTTTTATCATCCATCATCGGGTGCAAAGTGAATTCCACATTGTGGGTAATACTGTTGTTACCATATTCCGGAAGACTCGTTTCTATGGCGATACAGTCTCTATATCCCCATGCATCTAACAAATAATAGGTGATAATCTCCACAAGCGTACCCAAAGCTCTTCCGGCAGCCTTCTTAGGATCTTTTTTGTGTTTGAACATGTGTTCTCCCAATAAACATTGGAGCTTATCTATAGATTGGTAACTCATCGTTCTAAAGTTATATGTGTAGTAACGATTCTATGGTCTTGAAGTATACCATGAAATAGCATTCCGCCTCCTATAGCTCGCTCTCCTTGATGCGTTCAGCGTTTTCGGCGATCGTGAGGCGGTCGATGCAGTCCTGTATGTCGCCGTTCATGAAGGCGGGGAGGGTGTAGATGGTGTAATTGATGCGGTGGTCAGTGATGCGACCTTGGGGAAAGTTATAGGTGCGGATCTTGGCCGAACGGTCGCCGGTGGAGACCATGGTCTTGCGACGCGAGGCGATGTCGTCCATGTATTTGCTGTGCTCGCGGTCGTAGATGAAGGAGCGTAGGCGCGAGAGGGCGCGCTCCTTGTTCTTCGGCTGATCGCGCGTCTCGGTACACTCGATGCGGATCTCTTCCGACTCACCCGTGACGGGGTTGCGCCACGTATAGTTCAGCCTGACGCCCGACTCCACCTTGTTCACGTTCTGTCCGCCCGCGCCACTGCTGCGGAAGGTGTCCCAGCGGATCTCGCCCTCGTTGATCTCTACGTCGAACTCGTCGGCCTCGGGCAAGACGGCCACGGTAGCCGCCGACGTGTGGACGCGTCCCTGCGTCTCGGTCTGCGGCACACGCTGCACGCGGTGCACGCCCGACTCGTATTTGAGCGTGCCGTACACGTTGTCGCCCGTGACGGTGAAGATGATCTCCTTAAATCCGCCCGAGGTACCCTCGCTGACGCTCGACACGGCCACCCCCCAGCCCTTCACCTCGCAGTATTTGGCATACATCCGATAGAGGTCGCCGGCAAAGAGCGCGGCCTCGTCGCCGCCTGTTCCGCCGCGAATCTCGACGATGGCGTTCTTAGCGTCCTCCGGATCGGCGGGGACAAGCATGAGCTTGATCTGCTCCTCCAGAGCGGGCAGACGCGCCTCGCCAGCCGCGATCTCTTCGCGGGCCATCTCCTTGAGGTCTGGATCGTCGTCATTCATGACGATGCTTCGCGCCTCGTCGAGGTTGGCCAACAGTTGCTCGTAGTCACGTTTTGCGGCTAAGAGCTCCTCGAGGCCTTTGTATTCTTTAGTCAGCCGCACGAAACGGTTACGATCAGCGATGACCTCGGGGTCAGTGATCAGCGTAGACACTTCCTCGAAACGCGCCGTAAGGCCGTCGAGCTTTTGAAGGATGGGGTTAGCGTTCATTTAGGGATGCGTTTGTTTGAGGTTTTCCAAATACGATTTGAGCGTCACACCTGCTTCAGTTTTCCATACATCATAGCCGTTGCTGCTTCGCCCCAAGCAGGCGCCGGCCGCTCCGCTGGGAGAATCAAACACGGAGTCCTCATTCAGTACGTATTTCTCATCACCATACAGCGTGCAATGCTTCAACATCTCAACCCGCGCACTACCGCCTTTGGTGTTACTCTCTTTCACCGAGATCTCCGACCCTTTCAGTACTACGAAAGAGTTTGTCCCGTCGTTCAGCGGATAGCCTCGCGCCACGCAAGTGTGATTCGTATGATTCAGGCAAAACACGGGATAATCTTTAGCTACCGGTTGAGGAATGATGACTTCTTTCTGCAAAGAAGTATCTGCTTGCGCGTTCACCTCTGGCTTTACAAAAACGAAGCATCGCTCATATTCAAGGAAGAACTTGATCTCCTCAAATATCTCGTCATAATCCGAGCTATCTCCCTCTTGCAAAATCGGTCTCGTCGGCTTTTGCCCGTTTTCCGACAAGTCATACGATCCGGTTGCCAATCCTTCGTGAATAGCCAGATACTCTAAATATGTAATGCTGGCCTGGTCGTATTGGTTGGAACC
>CALIBC010000049.1 GCA_938045615.1 uncultured Clostridia bacterium
CGTCTTTGATCACACGCACGAAATACAGCCCTGCCGGAAGTCCCGCGATCGGGATTTGGAAAGTCAGCTGATCCGTCTTGAATGATCTCAACATCGTCAGCCCATTCCAAAGCTGGATCTCATACGTACTTGTAACGCCCTTTGTGGTCAAAGAGCCTTGACCTTGAGGAGACAGAATTCCATCGCCCCCTTCTGTCAGTTTGAGTGTCACAACATCCGTGGCGGGGTTGGGGAAAAGAGAGAGGTGCAACTTCCTTTTTACCACGTTTACCGTAACATATGCAGGACTTCCTGTACCACAGGCATTTAGTGCAGTCATCGAAAATATGCCACTTCCTTCTTGACGGGGTATGATTGTAACGTGTTCACCGTTTCGATTCAGACCAAATATGTTTTCGTTGTGATTCTTAAGCACCCAATTTCTGGGATCAACTTTAGTCCCTTGCGCACTGAATGAAACCATGTTATCAATAATGGTTGCAGGATTATTCAATATCAACTCGACAGTTGCCGAAGTGACATTCTTATACGCCGAGGTACTTACGGTAGTTTTAGGCACACCAGCCCAAACATCCAAAGTCGGGGTGATATTGAGATTCGCTGAACGCAAGGCTGCCTTTATCGTACATCTTCCAGTACCATTTTTTCGGAACACAGCTGTTCTCGTCCCTTGTCCCGAAATCAATTGCAAGTTTCCATTGCTTGTGCTCCATTGTATGGAAGTTCCGGACGGAAGATCTTGGATGGTATATGTCCCCTGATTGCAAACAACGGTGGGGCCGGAGATGGAGGATGAAGTATTTATAACACCAATCCCATTCCATGTTTGAGGATTTATATTTGCTATATCAAGCCATCTTTTTAAACTACGACGTTCGTCTGGGTCATTCTTTCCAGTCCATGAAACGTGGAAACAACCATAATAGGCATCTTTTCTCGGATTATAAGTCTCGTCACAATAGCACGTTCCCGCATATAATTGTCCAATAATCCTGTGCTCCGCATTAAGAAGAGGTGACCCAGATGAACCCTGTTCTATCATTCCTTTGCTCCAATTAACTTTCCAACATCTCGCAACATGTTTATTCTCAGGTTTATAGTCGACTTCTAATGGCCTATCTTTAACAATGCTGATTTTCATGGTTGAGCCAAAAGGATGATGGATAGAAGCACCTTGCCCTCCAGGATTTCCAGAACGATCCCATCCCAAATAATAAGGTGTTACTCCCACTATACGTGAAGGATCCTCCGCCAATCTTAATAGAGCAAAATCAGATCCAGGGTTATTGGCAATAACCTCTGCTCCAGATGTCGAAAATTTTGGCTTTATCGCCGATACATATTTACAATTTGGATCTTCATAACGCCAATAGAACAACCAATCGGTTATAGCCCGATTTCCTCTAGCATCATATTTGTTGTCAAGACAATGGTTCGCTGTTAAAAATAGAGGTTCGCCATTGTTCTTTGTATTATTTATCAGAGCACCTGTTCCGATAGCCCTCTCTCCTTTGACAATCATCGCTATCGCATTTTTTTCTTTTTGCCAATCACGCCCTTCCGGACAACTTATTTCCACAAAGCAATAACTAGGTGGAACTGGAGAATTTGAATTGGTGAGCTTTTTATCGCTTGCAATCCGCACGTATTTATACCCATGAATTACAGATGACACAGATATAATTGCCTGTTCTGTTACTTGCTTAGGTTGGTAATATTCCAGCGTAACCTCGTCTCCATACAGCAATCCCGAAGCAAAGCCCTGTACATTATCTCGACCACCTTTATTATTTATCGAAGTAAAGGCACCGATCGAATGTTTTTGGTCAGCCGTATAAATAAAAAACTTTCCTCCTTCCGGAAGCCAAAATCTATCGTAAAGCAGGTTTATGGAAAGCGCTTGTGGACAGCGTATAGTCAATTGCCACAATCTATCTCCATTGGAAAGTTCTTGCCAGTGACCGGAATTTTCCAAATCGAGGCTAACCTCGTGAGGATAACCGAAGCGAGGAGGAAGTCCGTTTGCCTCGTCTTTCGCATCTTCCTGTTCGATGCGGTTCATATCCAACGCTGGCATGATCCTGATATCCTGCGATACCGAGAAGCGAGAGGGTATATTACCTTCCCTAAAGCTCACAGGCTCTTCATCGGTACTTATCTGCGCATTAACCGAAAAGAAAACGCAGATGAATAAGCTCATCAATAAAATAGTCTGTCTCATCATTGTGTCTTTTTAAACAGTAAATAATCCCTATCATTGTTGTAATATAATCTCAACCGACCTGAGACGAGTTCGTAGCGGGTGGATTGTTTTAAGGCCTTCACGTAAGTATCGCTATCACCATATTCGCCCACCATGGTCATCCCAAAATCTCTGATGCGTATGTTGTGGCCATTGAATTGATAGCGTGCCCATGCCTCGTTGTTGATTGTCCGTCCTGTCAGATAGCCGTCTTTTAAAAACGAGATAGTGTAGCACCGATCGCAATCTTTCGGATCCGCCTCACGCAGGATGCCGTCCGCGCTGACGAAGCCGACCAACTTCCATACGCCGGACAGCCCGGGCGGAACCCGATCGAACGACAGCGCCTTCTCGTCGCAGAACAGCAGATGCCGCCTTTGATCTTCGCTGTAAAAGGTCAGCCGATCGCCGGACAGAATGTACGTAGATATGCTGTCCAAGGCCCGGATGTATTCCCGCCCGTCGGCCGACGATTCGGCGGATTCGTTGGCGGAAAAGAGCATCACAAACGTGCCGCCGCGCACCTTGTACCGCCCCGAGATTTCGCGGGATGAGGTGCGGCCTTTCATCGTGCCGTCTTTCGAGAACGTCAGCGTGTAGCACACCCGGCATTCCGTCGGTTCGGGCTCGCGCACGGCATAGTCGAATGGGCCGCCGAAGCCGAGCAGTCGCCACGTCCGGCCCAGTAATTCGGCCGGTGGCGCCTCGGGGATGATCTCCTCTTTCGACTCTTTCCATGCGCGGAAAAGCAGGTAGTTTTCATCGTCGTTGTAGTAGAGTTTCAGCTGTCCGTCTTTGACCTCGTAACGGGTGACTTCGGGCATGGTGGCGATGTATCGCTTACCGTCGGTAGGTTCGTCTCGGGTCGGTTGGACGGCGAAGAAGCGGTCGATCCGGATTTGATCGCCCCAGACTTCAAAATTCCCGTGGATCTCGTTGGCCGACGTGCGTCCGGCGATCACGCCGTTCGAGAGCATCTGCATGCTGTAGCATCGTCCGCAGTTCCCGGACTGCACTTCCTGCACCACGCCGTCCGCCGTCCGGACAAAGCCCGACAGCTTCCACATATTATCGAGCAGCGCGGCCGGGATCTTGCTGTCCGCCTCCCCCCATTCACGAAACAGCAGGTAATCCTTCCCGCCGTTGTAATACAGCCGCATGCGTCGGGCGGAGAGGATTTCGTAGCGAACCGCCGTGCGCAAGGCCTCGATGTATTGCTTGCCGTCGGGCTGCTCACCGTCTGCTGCACCGCCGATCCCTTCGAGTGTAATGTCGCCGTTATGCACCCGATAGGAGCCGGCAAACACGGTGAGGAAACCCTGCCCGCTGATCGTCCCGTCCGCTCCTAATGCCAGGCTGAAGCAACCTTTGCACGCCATCCGCCCGGGAGGCGTCACTGTGCTGTCTGCCGCGTGGACAAAGCCGACCAAGTGCCACTGCTTGGATAATTCGGTCGGGGGAGGCGTCGGTGTCGGGGGAGGTGGCGCTGGTGTCAGCGGTTCCTTACCGCATCCCGTCACAAACAGGAGCAGGGCGGTGATCCATATCATGTATTTCGTTTTCATTTCTCATCAACGTTTTTGGGGTTAGTCAAAAATCCGCTTGTCCGGATCGATTGATCTCGCTGCGCCTCCGGGGTGCGGTTCCTAAGGGCGCCC
>CALIBC010000050.1 GCA_938045615.1 uncultured Clostridia bacterium
GATCAGGTGCCCGGACACCATCAGGCTGCCAGTTGTGGGCTAAGGAAGTGCCGGGGCCTCAGGTTAAAGATGGACCCGTTTTGTTGCTGTGCATACAAAGCAAGCTGCTTGCTTGACAAAGGATCCCGGCGACTGTAGAATATCCATTATAGATATACTTATGATGGATATACCAAGGATTAGGTGAATGGCAAAGACGAGCCCCTACGCAACGGGTGAGCTATCGGATGCGATGATGCTCATTCTTGCTTGCGTTAGCGAACATCCTGTACACGGCTACAGGATTATGCGGGACTTAGCAATTCGGTCGGAGGGAGCAGTGCAGATAGGACCCGCAACCATGTATCGCGTCCTTAAAGGTATGAGGGATGCGGGGTGGGTTAGGGAGATTGGTGACGACAGCTCTCGGATTAAGTATCAAGCTACTGAGGCTGGCATGCGAGTTCTGGGGAGAGACTTGTCGAGGAGGAAGCTGATGATAAAGATTGCCACCGAGAGCCTACGGCGTGAGGGATGATGAGAGTGAATAAGTACTTACCATGCATGGGCGTAGCGCTAATGGCGAGTCACGACACCAGAACCATGAAGCGCCTGAGCCGCCAAGGTTGGCACCTGGTGGGTATGGCTGCGCAGTCCGTGCTCTACCGCTTCAAGCGAGGGGAACCCCATGCCTATGAGTACTGCGCGGTTATTGGAAAACGTCCTAGCCAAGAGCTTCTGACATTCTACAAAGAAAGCGGATGGGAGCCCATTGCAGTCGAGGACGACTTCCATCTGCTTCGATCCGATAATGCCGCAGTGCCGCTGTACACCGATGAGGCAACCAGAAGGGAAGCGATTGCCGAGAACCGGCGTCGTTATGGCCTTTATGCGACGCTGTCTCTGTGTGCATCGGTTATAAGCTTGGCAATTCTTGCGTCTATGCCGATCGGCACAAAAGATCCGCTGTCTTGCGTGACCGCCACACTCCTTGTTGCGTCGCTTGCTGTTTTTGGAGTTTGCTTCGCGGCCTTTGTGGCAATCGTTTTCAACATGAGACGCAGCATGGAGGGATGCTGATTAAGGCCGTATTCAACTAGTCCGTTTTTAACAAGAAATCGAATGATTCTCTGAGAGTGGAAATCGTGGCTCCGCTTCGGAACACTAAGGAGGTGAATACGTAATGAAGAGAGGCAAAACGAGCGTAGAGGACGGTGTTTATGAAGGGGCAGATGATCGGATCAGGGCTTTTGAAAAAGCTTCGGTCCCGGCATTTTTCATCTGCGTTTCGCTGACAACCGTAATTACTTTTTGGCATGGGTTTGTCGGAAGGACCGCAGAATCAATCATGCTCCGTTATCTCTTGATAGTGTTCGTGTCTGTTCTAGTGTTTTTTTCCCACTTGGTAAGGTTACTGGCCTCTATTCAAGACAGCCGAGTATAGCCAATTGTCGCTTCGTCGCTAGGTGATGAACAATGTGTACTCATATGGCTAAGGAGGGTGGGGGTAGTGTCTGATTGGTTGCTTTGCGGATGCCGCGAGACTCCCTTTATTCCTAATAGTTTTACGTTTGAAAGAAGGAGAAATGAAGGAGAACATTGACAGTTATAAAAATGTCAACGTTGTTGGCAAGAAGTTCGAAGACCTTTCCTATGAAGAAATGAGCTTCATCGTTGGCGGAGATGGGGCATCACCTATGAGCACGCCAGTTACTAGTTTAACCACACTTTCTCTCGTGTCGATTGTGAGTGCGGCATCTTCGGCTGCCTCAGGTCTTATCTCATATACAGCAACGCACTAGGAGGGAAGAAAGATGGAGAAAAACATTGTTGGAGTCACCTTTGATAGTCTATCTGAAGAAGAGATGAGATTCATCGTTGGCGGAGACGGTGAATCCGCCACGATGTCTACCCCGACAACAACCTATCCGGCTTCCTATATTGTGTCCGCTGCTGTGTCTTCTGCGGCTTCGTCGGCCGTCGTTTCTTGGATTGCATCTGCTTGGGCTAATTGCGCCTAAAAGACCTTTTTAAGTGCAAAGATCATCTCAGTTGAATCGGACATGGGACGGTTATTCAAGTTGTGCCACAAATCGGGACCGCCATGCATCTTGTCGAGAGGGTGGCGGTCCTGATTTCTCGAGACTGGAATCTGCATGCAGTAGGAAGATTCGCACAATACGCTCAGCAGCATCTTGCTTGGCTAGATGGAAACTATTGGCCTGCTTGACATAGCAATTGTGATGCCGATTAGAGCATATAGGAATGTCATGTGTTTCCGGATTCACGAAAGGGATAGTGAGCGTATGAAGGAAACGATTGTTAGCGCTAATGACAAATTATTAACCATAAACGAGCGAGTGAGCGCCATAAAGACTGACAGGAGTTCGCAAAGTCGGTCTATTCTTGGTGAGCTAAAAAATACCCACTAATGGCTTGCGAGGAAGAGTACCATCGACGAAGGTGATCTTGCAACGATCCTGAGTGTTAATGGTTGGAATTGGCGTGATTTTGAAATCGCCATCAGTCCTGAATATCACAAAGGATGCCTAGAGGAGTCCCGAGACTCAACATTTGAAAATCTATCTGTGGCGATCAAAAATACATCCACTGATGGGCAGGGAAGCTCTTACGACTATCTAGTTCGCCCTTTTATTAGTATGTTTTGCGAAGCTTTTGATCGAATCCAGTCGCCATCGAAAGAACGATTGACCGCAAAAGCAGCTCAGTCCCTAATAGACGCCTTAATTGCAAAGCTATTACAAATTGGCTTAAAGACTTTTATTTATGAACTAAATAGGTTGAAAACAGAAGGCCTACTTGTTGGGAAAGACCCAAATGAAAAGTTTACTTACTTCGTACACATTTACAACGATAGTGAGAAGTTACTCAAGTTATATGAAACATATCCTGTACTGGCTAGAAAGCTCAGTGTGGCCACAAGTCGACACATTGACTTCATTAGCAAGCTGTTTTCTGATCTCGACGAATCATGGGGCGAATTGCACGATTCGCTTCTTAAGGGAAGCAGGGAATCGTCAATCGTCGACATAAAACTTGGGCAGGGTGACACTCATGAAAAGGGGAAATCTGTTGTAACGATAGAGTTTGATAAGGGCAGACTTGTCTACAAGCCAAGAAATCTAGAGGTTGAAAGAATATTCGATGATGTTATCGAGTTTTTTTCCGCTAACCCATCTTTTTTGAAATGCGTCTTGTTAAATCAATCTATTTTAAGGACTTCACCGTATCTGAATATATAGAACAAAAAGGATGCGACGACGAGAAACAAGTCGCTAAATATTTCACAAGATATGGGCAACTGTTAGCTATCATGTATCTATTAAATGGAAGCGACGCACATTACGAAAACATAATAGCAAATACCGAGTATCCCATTATAGTTGATCTTGAAACCTTGTTTACGAACTATGTCGTATTCGAGGGACTGAGTGATACGATACCTTTTAAACTAATAGAAGAAATGAGAGGTTCGGTAACTTCAAGCATTATGCTGCCGACAAACATCCAGCTTGACGCCCACGGAAACACGGCTGATATGAGTGGCTTAAATGGCGAAGGCGGGGTGCTGTCAATAAAAGATTATCGTCCAGATGACATTGAAACTGCCAACGCCCGTTTTGTTTTGGATAACGTAGTTTTACCCGAAAGCAACAATGCAGTGTTTCTTCGTGGGAAACGGGTGGACTATCGAAATCATCTAGATAAGATCATTAAGGGATTTACCACAACTTTAGGGTATTTTCTGAAGAACAGAGATTCGTTCCTTGGTTTAGTCGAGAAAGCTGAAGACTGTCGAGTACGAACGCTAGTGAGGGATACGAACAAGTACGCACGATTGCTATCATATACCCATCATCCTGATTGTCTGAAAGACTTCATTGATGTTGAAAAAGTACTTGAAAATTTATTTTCATATACCGTAAAAGACAAAAGAATATGTCTTGCCGAGTATAGGGACATGCTGTTTGATGATATCCCCATTTTTTATTCCCATCTTGATGGTAAGTGGATTTGTAATTCTGAGGGGGATTTGATAGAGGATGTTTTCAAGAAAACGCCAAGAGAATGCGCTTTGGAGAAGCTGCGAAATCTTAACGAAAAAAGCGTTTGCAAACAGGTTGGCCTCATTACAATGAAAATAAAAGGGAAAGATGGACTAGTTAGCACACAAAGAATCGAATTTGATCATAGACGAGAGCAAGACTTACGTGCAGACCTAATCTTTTTTGCTGAGAAAATAGCTTCCAATATTGTATCGGATGCTCTAGTAGGTGGCAAAGGAAGAATGCCGCAATGGTTAACCATTATGAGTGGAGAGCAAAACGAATACGATTATGGTCCGATGCGATGCGATTACTACGATGGAGTTGCTGGTCTCGTTTTGCTTTTGAAGACTTTGTACTCGATTACAAATAAAAACTTCTATAACGACTACTATGAACGCGCTTTGTCTTCGATTTTGACACAGCCAGTTTTTTCGAAAACGGACAGTTCGTATATCGGGCTGCATTCCGTGATGCGGCTATCAAAGTACATTTCCCGTAAAGATGCCAATTATGATATCTGGCAGAGTTATTTGGAACGGGTGGAATTGCTATTTTCGCAGTATATTGAAAAAGATGAGTTGTCCCCGGATTGGCTTGTTGGAATTGGCGGCATTGTATCGTTATATGTGGACTTATACGACGTCACAGGAGATTGGGTCTATGTGGAGAGAGCTTCCGTTCTCGCTAGCAGGATGCTAGCTCTATTTGAAAAGGATATATCTTCGAAGTCTAACATCGGATTGGGCCATGGGCTTTCTGGAATGATTGTCTCTCTGACAAGGCTATATGACATTACCAAAGATACTCTCATATATCATGAGATATGCCAGCTAGCTGACCTCTCCAAGAAAGTCGCTGAAAAAAATAGTAACGACATACCAGTTTCTTGGTGTAATGGTATGATTGGCTACCTCATCGCTTCTCGATATTTAGAGCGCTTAGGTATTAAAGATCCAAGATCTCCGGAGACTGTTTATTTTCGGCGCGTTGTCAGGAACCATCGTTTTTCGACTGATTGTGTGTGTCACGGAGAATGCGGAAGGATCCTCTACTACCTTGACGAATTTGAATTAACACATGAGACAGAGTTCCGATCCCTGGCTGAGCAATTCGCATCTCATCTTTTAAGCAGGGTCTTTAAAGATATGCAGGTCAGGATCAAGCATTTTCCAGGATTTTCAAACTGGGGGCTGTTTACTGGAATGGCAGGAGTTGCCTACACCTTTCTCAGAGTTGCGGAGCCGGAGAAAGTAGATACGGTTTTTATCTAGTAGATAGGGCTTATATTATGTACAAAATTCTTGCAATTTGTGGCTCGCGTCGCAAAAAAGGAAATACAATCTCGCTTTTGAAGCAGATGCAAGAAGCTTATCTAATGTTAAGTGACAGCGTGGCATTCGAGTTACTGACTCCGCTTGACTATTCGCTTTTGCCATCTGAAACCCCAGAGGCCCCTTTCCTTACCGGTAAAGACCTAATTGAAACCATGAACCTAGATGATACTCTGAAGCTGAAAGACAAGTTGTCTCGATGCAATCTAGCAATTCTGGCTTCGCCAACATATTATGCTGCTGTATCCTCTGACTTTAAATTGCTCGTAGATAGGTTTTGTCATCTGGCTCATCTGTTCTATTTTTCAGGCAAGCCTTGTCAAACAGTGGTTACTTCAGATGGTAACGGGCATTCACAAGTATCCAATTACATCAGGATGTTTTGTGACGGCTTAGGCATGGTTAGGATAGATGAGGTGGTCAAAACAAAAGGTCAGGTGTTGACTGATCAGGAGATGAAAAAAATTGCACAAAACGGAATGGATGCAATTATCACCCCAAGCTCCATAACGCCGAGCATCAACATGGAAATATTGTACCGCGAGCGAAAAGGCATCGTTCGAAAACAGCCTGATATGAGTGCAGAACGTAAGTATTGGCTTGACAGTGGGCTGTTTGCATGCGATTCGCTTCAGGAATACTTTGATCTCAAAAGAGGCTAGATTATGCGGGTTAAAACAGTCTTGCAATCAGAGCATAGCGAATGCGGACTCGCCTCAGCTGCTTGTGTGCTGCTTTCTTTGGGAAAAAAACCTCCTTAAATTATCTGCGGGAAGAGTATGGCTCGTCAAAAGGCGGGTTGAGCTTTTCAAACATCCATGATATTTTAGCCAATGAGGGAATAGAGTACAAAGGGATACGAATAGAAGATGGATTGTTTTTGTCTCGATTGGAAAAACCTAGCATTCTGTTGTGGGAGGACAGCCATTTGGTTGTACTTTACGGTGTACGATTTGGTAGACTTTTGATAATGGATCCAAAATTGGGGAAGGTATCTTACTCCAAAGAAGAGTTTCTCAAAGGTTTTTCTGGTTATGCACTTATCGAAGACTCGACATGTGGAAACAGGTCGCATGTTAGCACGCGAGGAGAACAGCATGCTGATAAAGAACTAGAGTTTAGGCATATGTTTCTCTCTCTTTTTTCCGAGAAGAAGTTGATGGCTTTTGGCATCTTACTAACGTCGCTTATAATAAAATTGCTGACTCTGACCGTACCGATCCTCTCACAGGCCATAATTGATGGTGAAACAGTCCTAGGTTCGTTTCCAGCTGGAATCCTGTTCTTGGCGTTAGGCGCATTCTTTCTGCTTCACTATCTGTCAAGTGTTGCAAATGGCTTGCTGTTAACGAAATTAGAGCTAGACTGGACCTTGAGTCTCTCAAGCAGTTTTATGGAAAACGCTATCAATAAGCCATTAGAGTTTTTTATTAACCGATCAGCGGGATCGATGATCTACAAATCAAGCTTGATGACCCTCATTCAAAGAGCGCTATCAAATAACGTAATACAAAATGCTGTAGATTTTGTTTTTCTCTTTATCTATCTTCTGTTCATGCTGTTGTTATCCCCCCTTTTATCATTACTTTCCATCATAATCTGTCTCATTATAGCGATTGTTTCAATAATCTTTTCAATAAGAAATTACATAATTAATAATACAGTCATGGAGCTGCAAAGCGACTTACAGCAACTTTCAGTTGAAGTGTTTTCCGGAGTGGAAACAATCAAATCATTAGGGATGGAGCAAGCGTTTTATTCTAAATGGGTTAATAAGCTGACGGAAGGAATTGCTGAGCAGAATCGACAGGGGCGAAATGCTGCATGGATTGCCAGCTTGTCATATTCGCTCATGTTTGCTCTACCGCTGACAATACTGCTTGTTGGCTATTATCTAGCTTTGGAAAATGTTATGACATTTGGGGAGGTGGTCGCATTCATGACTCTGTCGACGTATTTTGTTGATCCGTTCTCAAAACTGATAAACTCGATCTCGCAAATTATGCTGATAAACTCGTATATGAATCAAATTCGTGATGTGTTTAGCCAATCAGGTAAAAAGATATCGGGGGAAATTGAACTAGCCGAAATTGATGAAATACAACTCCAAAATATAGATTACAGATATAGTTATTTTGAACCTGCAATTATTAAGAATGTTTCACTTGACATTCATAAAGGGGATAAAATTGCAATTGTAGGGAAAAGTGGAAGCGGAAAAAGCACCTTGCTCAAGTTGATATGTGGTCTGTTGCTTCCAACAGAGGGGATGCTGCAGGTAAATGGCTTGCCATACGAAAGTTATGACATGCTGAGCTGGAAAAGTCTTGTAAATTACACCCCTCAGCAAAGTTTTATATTTAATGATACCCTTGGGAATAACCTTGCGGTTACTGAAGATGTTTTGATGGAAGATTTTGTTGTTGATGCATTAAAAGCTACCGGAGTTGATGAATTGATTGATGAGACTAACGCCGGTACGATGATGATTCTTTCTGAGAACGGTAGAAATGTGTCTGGTGGGCAGGCACAGAAAATTGCAGTTGTAAGGAGTTTGCTTAAAAAACCAGCGCTCCTCGCAATGGATGAGCCTACCAGCGCATTGGATGCGATTACAGAGGATGAGTTAATTGATTATCTATTAAGAGGCGAAAACACCCTGATAATTGCTGCTCACAGGCTTAGCTTGGCTAAGAAAATGAACCAAATAATAGTTCTCGACTCTGGAGAAATAGTTGAAAAGGGCTCTCATGACCAACTACTCAAAAAAAGAGGCGTGTATTGGAATTTGTACCATTGTCTTGAGCGTTGACAAACATGTTTGCTTGATGAGCAGCAATTAACTAACATCTAGTATATCGTTCTTTAACCCTACTTCCGGGGGGTAATTTCTAAGCACACCCGCTCGTCACCTAGGAAAGCGATGATAAAGTCGCCGATCCCGTCCCTTCGGGACCAGCATGGGT
>CALIBC010000051.1 GCA_938045615.1 uncultured Clostridia bacterium
ATATCGATATGAAAAAGAAACGACTTCGATTAGTAACAACCATCGCCCTGCTGGCGCTCCTCAGCGGCGGAAGCGGCGGTGTAGCGTGGGGGCAAGCCTACAGGAAGGGCTATGTCTTCTCAGGCAATGAGCAGCGACAAAAGCTGCGGAGAGGGGATGCCCATAGCTATGGGAGTAAAGGCTATATCCGTGACTCTACCAATGTGAACAACGAGTTTGGCGCTGGTGAATCGGCCATTGTCTCTAATGGCAATGTGACAGCGCCGGGGCTATCACATGGTCTCAACACCAGCCCGTCTATACTGCGTGTAGGATCTGAGTTCTCTAAGAATATCGTCATCGATATTTACGATAGCAATGGTGGTGCTGCTGGGCGAATTGAGCATGTGCACATTAAGGACTCTGGGGGAAGTCCATCCAGTTATTCCACCTCAGCGGAGTCTGATGATCGGATCTATTTTCCCTCGCTTTCTTACAATGCTGCGACTGATCCCGGGACTCTTACGGGATTTGGAGGCGGAAGCTATTCTCCTACTTGGCCATCTCCTGCCACAGATTTGAAATGGGCGGATACAAAACCCACGGCTTATGGAGGGAATGATAATACATACTTCGGCCTAATTGTTTCTGCTGTGAAGATTAATGATAGTACAGCGGTGTTCCCCGTACATAATCACGTGAGTGGGCGTTGGAATTTTTCATTCAAAATCAATATTTCCAATGCGGGAGGCGCTGTCTATACGTCAAGTAGGGAAACAGCTAACCAAGATGACGGTAAGACGTTGTTCTATACTATACCGACTTCGACCTCTACCATTTCGGATTATGAGGCTGCTACTGGATTTAATGCGCAGTCCTACGTCCGTCCGACAACGGTAATGGTCAGCGGCAATCAGAATGCATTCAAGCTATTGCGCGTGTCCGATATCGAATGGTGGTGGATGCCGAAAAAGGGTACTGTTTCAGGGCCTTATAATACAGCTGGAAGCGGACTTGATGCCTGTGCTCATTTTAATGGCAACTTCTATTATCAGCTCTATAAATCCTCGTTTGCTCCGTTAGGAGCTCAGTATCTATCTGGTTCTTACGTAAACGCTGCGGTCCGCTTCTTGACCGGATCGTATGCTTGCGTAGAAGGGAATGCTGAGAATGATACGCACTCTGGAAACTCGGAGGCTTATTTAGTTGTTCCGGGAACGAGCTACGGCCATTTTGGGTTGCGTATAGGCGGAAACTTCCAAAAATTCAACTGGCATATGGCCCCAGCTGCCGAAGCCGAAACTAGGGCGGGATGGTATTCCAAAACGGGATCTCATGGTCCTCAATACCCCACCACCAATGAAACCGACATCTACCTGCAAAAAGGCTCCTCCAGTGCATGGGGTACAGCTGAGAAGAACTGGGGCACGCTGACAACGAATCATGCAAATGGCATCAGCGCCCATCTGGCTACGTACAACGTTGAGGGCGGTATCTTCGGCGTAGATGGCACGTATGATAATGGTAATGCCACCATTCATACGGCTGAATCGGGTTCTTCGTTGAACACAAATAACCACGCGGTGATTGAAGTCGGATCCGCGACGAATGCCACTTACGATAAGTTCAAGGTCTACTCTGGCGGTACGTTCAAGAACTTCCGCAGCACTTGCGTATCGCCGATCCCCTGTCAAGCAATTGACATGACGGCCGGCAAGTCACCTACATTTACGATCAATGGTGCCGATCCGCTGAACATCTTGAACGATGGTGGTACGGATGGTAATAACTGCTGCGCAAACATCTTGCTCGGTGCTGCCGGCGCAACGGCTATCGGATCAGCAGTATCTAGTGCGAGTAGCACGGGTGCGCTACACGTGCAAGCACTTGGTAAAATTTCAGCTACAGGTGATATTGCAATGAATGCTACGGGACAGAATAACAACGTAGCCTTCATTTCGGAAAAGTCATCGATTGAATTGGCTAAACTGGAATACCAAGGCGGTACGGGTGCAGGCGCTAATAAAGACGCCAACTTGACCGTTTGGGCGCAAGGCGACACGGTACCCGTGGGCTGCGGCGGTTACATTTATGCCACAGGCGATGTAAAAGTCACTTCTCAGCAAACAGCGAACACCTTCCAGAACTTGATCAATTACGTGCCTGAAAACAGCGGTAACCTGCGCTATGATCTCTATTGCAACGATCAGCGCACCACCATAGCTGCAGCACGTACTGGTCTGACTACGCCATTGCAAACGCGCATCCAGTCTGATCGGGATTATGTACGCGTAGGTGGCGACTTCAAGTATGAAGGTAAGAAGGGTGCCCTGTTGGTGCAAGGTGCAGGCGCCGTGAAATTCGATCAGAAGGCTGAAATCAAATTCACGGACGAGGGTGATGCCGCCATTCAGTCTCTCGGTAGTACTGTAACCGTAGGACAGGACTTCAATTACGAATCTACCCACACGGCCAACGACCTCTTCGTGGACGGTTTTGGCGGTGTATACTTTA
>CALIBC010000052.1 GCA_938045615.1 uncultured Clostridia bacterium
CTAAAAACGGGCTGTCACCCCGCGTGGGGAGTCAGCGGCGCAAATATAGACGCAGTGGGGAGCTCCGGTGGGGTGAAGTTTTTCGCCTCCAGCTGCCTGCTCCATCCGCGTTTGGGGCCTGAGAGGTAAAATACCTGTCCGGAGACGTCTAGAACCTCTCTGGAGAGGTCCGGAACCTCTCGCGAGACATTTTTTACCTCTCGCGACACGTCTAGAACCTCTCGGAAGAGGTCCGCAACCTCTCGGGAGACGTTTTTTACCTCTCACGACACATAAAAAACCTCTCGCGAGAGGTTCTAGACGTGTCGCGAGAGGTTCAGAACGTCTCAAGCGGTTTTTGGCTTGAAAAATAGCCATAATGACAGCTTTCAACCGCCATAAAGTCGCTGTTATATCTCATACGTAGAAGGATCTATCGGCACTTCCTTCAAGCGATATAAGTGCTCCGGATCCACCTCCATCTGGTGGTACTGTACTTTTTTACCCCTTAATGCTTCAATGATCCTCAACTTGTCGCTTTCCTTACAATGCACTCCGAAATAGATATCGGTGATCATATCTTTAAGAAGAGGAAATTTAACGTAATCCGCCGGTGTACTCTTTCTATCATAGTAAATCAGTCGCATCTCATGCTCGTACTCCCAACATTTATGTTTTGAAAAGAGAGCCTCTTGTACACTAAGATTACTCTTCAACACATTTATAGCTGATCGATAGCTCATAGGTGCCAAGAATAACACTGGGCTATTTTCATTCGCAGTGTTAAAAAATTCTTAAGGAAGTCTATACTTGACACAGTATCCTCTGTGTGAATCTGCGTAATGAGACCACATCAACATATTACCGTATTCTTCAATTGATAAAGGCTCTGGATGTAATTCCTGCAGAGATGGAAATGGAGTGTTTCTCACGAAACATCGTATTCTAATATCAGAATATGCACTTTTCATCAATTCCACGATCATGGAATGGTTCCCAGTTTTTATTTATTGTTCCAACCATTTAAAAATAGGACAATCTACGGGGTCATTGAAAGTTGATGGATTTGATAATGATATTCGATAGTTCTTCAAATCGTCAATGTGATAATCTTTTGCAGGATAAAAGGCATAGAAATCAAAATTATGGCTACTTAATGCACAATCTAACATCCCATAATAAACATGATTACGAAACGCAGCACCAACCTCCTTTTCTTTCTTTTCCTTCGGAATAGCTGTAAGAGAACAATACCAACCGAGCTTAAAATACATCTCACTCATATGAGAGAAATATTGTCGTTTAATATGGCTATATTTTAGAAATCTATCCCCTAATTGTTCTATGCCTATATTGATAATGGATATGGCCTTATTGTTCTCTCTGTTATAATGGTATCCCACCGACAACTTTGAAAAGAACGGCATCAAATCATCTATAGATAACACATTGGTAGAATCTACCCATTGAGATAGTTCGCCAATAACAGCCGATGCATTCTTTGCACATATTGACTTTTCATCGAATTTGTCCATCGAGGCTTTTATCCGATCACGTTTATCAGCATCTATTCTCTCTGCCATACCACGCTTCTATCTATTGTGAAACCCTTTACGCCTCACTTCCCCGCATAGAGACGCTCGCGCAGCTCGGAGATCTTGGGGTCGGAGATGTAATCGTCGTACTCGATCATCTTGTCGATGTTGCCGT
>CALIBC010000053.1 GCA_938045615.1 uncultured Clostridia bacterium
AGATAACCACTGCCATTGGAATACTGTAATAGAACATGATTGCGATAATCGTGATAATCGTAACGATAGAAATTAATAACTGTGGGAAACTCTGTGAAATCATCTGCCGCATTGCATCGATATCATTCGTATAGTGAGACATGATATCACCATGCGGATGCGTATCAAAATAACGAATTGGCAATTTCTGCATATGTGTAAATACTTCTTTACGTATCTTATGTAGAACGCCTTGTGTGAAGAATGCCATTAACTGCGTATATGCAATACCGATAATTAATGCGACGAAATAAACCATCGCTAGAGTTCCAACTAGTTCAACTATATGTGGCTTTGTGACTTCCCAAGTCCAACCTTGTTCCCAAGCCTGCTGTAATACAGCGACAACATTCTGTTGGAAAATAGATGGCAAAGCGCCCAAAATTGCATTGGTAATAATTAATACTACAATCAGTGGAAATAGAACTGGATAGTAGGATAGTACCATCTTCATAATTCTCCTGAAGGATTTTTTACGATTCGTTTGTTTCTGATTCATATTAACGAACACCTCCTTCTTCCACGATTTCCTCAGTACCTTGTTTATTCTGAGATAGATATACTTCACGGTAAATTTGGTTTGTCTTTAGTAATTCTTCACTTGTGCCAATCGCATCGATCTTACCGCTATCCAATACGATGATTCGGTCCGCATCTTCTACGGATGAAGTTCTTTGGGCAATGATAATCTTTGTTGTTTCTGGGATATATTCTTTCATCGCCTTACGGATGATTGCGTCTGTCTTTGTATCTACGGCAGATGTCGAGTCATCCATAATCAAAATCTTTGGTTGTTTCAAGAGTGCTCTAGCGATACAGAGTCTTTGTTTCTGACCGCCAGAAACGTTTGTTCCGCCCTGTTCAATCCAAGTATCATAACCATCTGGCATCTGCTCTATAAACTCATCTGCGCAAGCCAAATGACATACATGCTTCACTTCTTCTAATGTTGCATCCTTATTACCCCACCGGATATTATCCGCAATTGTACCGGAGAATAACACATTCTTCTGCAATACCATCGCAACGGAATCACGTAATGTCACAAGATCATAGTCTCTAACATCTTCTTTGCCAACACGTACTGTACCTTCGGTAACATCGTAGAGACGAGGAATCAACTGTACAAAAGAAGACTTTGCTGAACCCGTTCCACCAATGATACCGATGGTTTCACCAGACTTAATATGTACATCAATATCTTCTAGAACTGGTCTTTCTGCAGCTCGAGAATATTTGAAACGAACATGATCAAAATCAATCGAGCCATCCTTCACTTCTGTAATCGCATTTTCTTTCGAAGTAATCGAACTCTTTTCATTTAACACTTCAACGATACGCTTGCATGATTCTTCAGAGAAAGTAATCATCACAAACACCATCGATAACATCATCAAGGAAACCATAATTTGGAATCCATAAGTCATCAAAGTAGATAGCTGTCCTACGTCTAAACTTGTCCCATTTGTCTTGATAATCATTTCAGAGCCAAACATCAATACAAATAACATAACCGCATAAATACTTATCTGCATTAACGGATTATTCAAAGCGATAATCTGCTCTGCACGTGTAAACATTTTACGAATATCATTTGATGTTTCGTCAAATTTATTGATTTCATAATCTTCACGTACAAAGGATTTCACAACACGAATACCCTTTACGTTTTCTTCTACAATACGTGTAATCTTATCAAAGAGAGGGAATCCCTTCTTAAATACTGGCATAACTGTTCTAACGATCAAATATAGCCCAATTCCTAAGAATGGAATAATGATTAAGAAGATTACTGCCATTGATCCACCCATAATATATGCCATTGTAAAGGAGAATATTAAGTTTAATGGGGCACGTACAGCGGTACGAATAATCATCATGAATGCCATTTGCACATTTTGAATATCTGTTGTTAATCGAGTAACTAATGAGGCAGATGAGAATTTATCAATATTTGAAAAGGAAAATTTCTGGATATTAGTAAAAATATCATAACGTAAGTTGCGTGCAAATCCTGTACTAGCCTCTGCACAATAGATACCTGCTAAATATCCACATAATAGTGAAAGTAGTGATAAAACAACTAACTTCCATGCATATCCTAAAATTACTGATAAATCACAACCAGCTTTAATATCATTGATTAATAATGAAATTAAAAATGGAATCAACGCTTCAATGATGACTTCACCAACCACAAACGTTGGTGTCAGTATTGTCGCTAATTTAAACTCACGAATACTTTTCATTAATTGTTTAACCATCGCTACCTCCTGAAATGTACTTGACTATTTTACACTAAATTTTAAAAAAACATTAAGGAAAGATTTTCCATCTTTCCTTAATCATTCACTTTATAATACTCTTCTAATGTTAAGCCTGAATCATAAACTTTCTTTGCTTCTTCGGCACCAATATATCTAAAACTCCAAGGATTATATGCGATACTCGTTATCGATTCTTTTCCACGTGGGAATCGAAGTATATATCCTGCTAATTTAACTATTGTTAATGTAAATTCAAATGAGTCATCAATATCATGATCACGATTGTCATCAGATAAGTCAACCGCTAATCCAAGTTGATGTTCACAAGCACCCGGAATCGCATCATATGTGTCTGCTAAAGCTTTCCCGTCTGTACTTACATATGTATTATAGAGATCTAATTGTTGTGCATAAGAACGATATCCACTAACTAAATATAAGTTAACTCCATCCTTAAGTGCTGCTGTAAACATCTTTGCTAATTCAGACGCCGCTTCACTTCTAAGATACTGTGTCCCATTTGAACTTACATTAACTGCTGTTAAATCAGATGGCACATATGTAGAATCAATCGGATGACTCTTATTTGTTATCTTCTGAATTGAAGTAATTGTCGTTGTATCAATAGTTGGTACGGCTGTAGGCTCAGGAGTCGAAGAAGGAGTTGGTGTAGGACTAGGACTTGGCGTAGTTTCTACAGAACTATTCTGATTCGTCTGTATAGCGGATAAACAATCTTGGCAATCTTTTTCCGATAATGTGCGTGGTGTAAAAAACATTAACTTGATTAATAAAATAAATAAAACACCAAATAAAATCGAAAAAACACCAATCAGTATGCGGATTCGTGATTGATATTTATCTGTACTTTTCATGGATAATATTATAACATCTAAACCCATAAAAAGTATAAAAAAAGGGAGAGCGATGGAAAACCATGCTCTCGATGACCCGGCAACGTGCTAGATTTGCTTGCGCTATTTTCGCCGCTACAGTGCTTAACTTCTGTGTTCGGGATGGGTACAGGTGTGGCCACTGCGCCATCATCACCGGATCTTTCTTCTTTCAGGTCTTCTGTTCCCTGAAAACTAAATAACAGTTTCTGACTTCGTCTTTTTCAAACAGTCGTGTGTGCGTTCTCTCGTGAATAAATCTTCGACCTATTAGTATCAGTCAACTGAATGTATCGCTACACTTACATCTCTGACCTATCAACCTCGTCGTCTTCAAGGGGTCTTATTCATTTGAAATGATGGGAAATCTAATCTTGGAGTCGGTTTCACGCTTAGATGCCTTCAGCGTTTATCCGGTCCGTTCTCAGCTATCCAGCTATGCCACTGGCGTGACAACTGGTGCACCGTAGGAACGTCCACCCTGGTCCTCTCGTACTAGGGGCAGCTCTCCTCAAATTTCCAACGCCCACAACAGATAGGGACCGAACTGTCTCACGACGTTCTGAACCCAGCTCGCGTACCGCTTTAATGGGCGGACAGCCCAACCCTTGGAAGCGAATTCACCTCCAGGATGCGATGAGCCGACATCGAGGTGCCAAACCTCGCCGTCGATGTGAACTCTTGGGCGAGATCAGCCTGTTATCCCCAGGGTAGCTTTTATCCGTTAAGCGACGGCCATTCCATTCTGCACCGCCGGATCACTAACACCGACTTTCGTCCCTGCTCGACTTGTTTGTCTCGCAGTCAAGCACTCTTCTGCGTTTGCGCTCGTTGAATGATTTCCAACCATTCTGAGAGTACCTTTGTGCGCCTCCGTTACTCTTTGGGAGGCGACCGCCCCAGTCAAACTGCCCATCTGCCACGGTCCTCTAGCCGGATCACGGCTTAGAGTTAGAATTTCAATTAAGTAAGAGTGGTATCCCAACAGTGACTCCTCTGATCCCGAAAGACCAGTCTCATCGTCTCCCACCTATCCTGTGCATACTTAACCGAAACTCAATAGCAGACTACAGTAAAGCTCCATGGGGTCTTTCCGTCTAGTTGCGGGTAACCTGCATCTTCACAGGTACTAAGATTTCACCGAGTCTGCTGCCGAGACAGTGCCCAAATCATTACACCTTTCGTGCGGGTCAGAACTTACCTGACAAGGAATTTCGCTACCTTAGGACCGTTATAGTTACGGCCGCCGTTCACTGGGGCTTCGGTTCAATGCTTTGACTTGCGTCTGACAAATCCCCTTGACCTTCCAGCACCGGGCAGGTGTCACCCCCTATACTTCGTCTTGCGACTTCGCAGAGAGCTATGTTTTAGTTAAACAGTTGCTAGGGCCTATTCACTGCGGCTCTTTCGAGCACCCCTTATTGCTAACGTACGGGGTCAATTTGCCGAGTTCCTTGGCAACAGTTCTCTCGCTCACCTTAGGCTACTCGCCTCAACCACCTGTGTCGGTTTTGGTACGGGCCGCTAGTAAATTATCGCTAGAAGCTTTTCTTGAGACCTGGTATCACCCTCTTCACTACTTGCTCGCGCGTTCGCTTGAGTCAAGCCTTTGAGTATCCGACGCGGATTTGCCTACGCCACTCTCCTGCTTGCCTTGCCCAATCCATTTAGGACTCTGGTTAACCCTATCTGTCACTCCATCACTTTACTCGCGGGTGCAGGAATATCAACCTGCTATCCATCGACTACGCCTTTCGGCCTGGCCTTAGGTCCCGACTTACCCAGGGCGGACGAACCTTCCCCTGGAAACCTTGGTTTTTCGGTGTGTGGGATTCTCACCCACATCTCGCTACTCACACCGGCATTCTCACTTCCATACGCTCCAGCACTCCTTACGGTATACCTTCAATGCTGTATGGAACGCTCCCCTACCACTTATACCTAAGTATAAATCCATAGATTCGGTATTACGCTTAGCCCCGGTTAATTTTCGGCGCAGAGATACTCGACTAGTGAGCTGTTACGCACTCTTTGAAGGATGGCTGCTTCTGAGCCAACCTCCTAGCTGTTTGCGCGTCTCCACATCCTTTTCCACTTAGCGTAAATTTTGGGACCTTATCTGATGATCTGGGCTGTTTCCCTTTTGACCATGGACCTTATCACCCACAGTCTGACTGCTGAATATTCTTGCCCGGCATTCGGAGTTTGATATCATTTGGTACGGCGAGATGCCGCCCGCATGATTTCAGTGCTCTACCTCCGGGTAGATTCGTTCAACGCTAGCCCTAAAGCTATTTCGGGGAGAACCAGCTATCGCCGTGTTCGATTGGAATTTCTCCGCTAATCACAAGTCATCCGCCAACTTTTCAACGGGGGTCGGTTCGGTCCTCCAGCTGGATTCACCCAGCCTTCAACCTGCTCATGACTAGATCACTACGGCTTCGGGTCTATCTCTACATACTTGCCACCCTATTAAGATTCGCTTTCGCTACGGCTCCGCATTGTCTGCTTAACCTCGCATGTAAAGATAACTCGCCGGTTCATTCTACAAAAGGCACGCCATCACACCTTAATGTGCTCTGACTTTTTGTAAGCATACGGTTTCAGGATCTATTTCACTCCGCTCCCGCGGTTCTTTTCATCTTTCCCTCATGGTACTGGTTCACTATCGGTCATATAGGAGTATTTAGCCTTACCGGATGGTCCCGGTCGATTCCGTCAGAGTTTCACGTGCTCCGACGTACTCAGGATCCCACTCGCGTGAATCGAGATTTCGCCTACAGGGCTTGCACCTTCTGTGGCTGGCCTTTCAATGCCATTCGACTATCTCTTTTCAATCACTTGTCGTGGTCCTACTACCCCAGCTCTTTGCTGGTTTGGGCTGCTCCGATTTCGCTCGCCACTACTCTCGGAATCATTCTTATTTTCTTCTCCTCCAGGTACTAAGATGTTTCAATTCCCTGGGTTGCCTTCTCTTAAGTTATGTATTGGCTTAAGGATGATAAAGCTTTTCAACTTTATCGGGTTTCCCCATTCGGATACCCCCGGATCGTTGCCTGTGTACGACTCCCCGAGGCGTTTCGCCGTTATCTGCGTCCTTCTTCTGCTCTATATGCCAAGACATCCACCGTACGCTCTTACTAATTTAATCACTTATATACGTTTATGCTTTACGAGAACTGTTAACTATTTCGTTTTAGACTTTCTTAGTTAATCTTGTTATCACAACTTTTCGAAAAAGACCTATCTATTGTCTTCTTCTGTTATTCAGTTTTCAAAGAACAGTTGCTTCCTTCTGAGTTACCTCTTTCGAGATCCCTCAAAACTAAACAGGGAATAAAACTTCTTAAACAACTTTTTACTTCACATCTTTCTCCTTAGAAAGGAGGTGATCCATCCCCACGTTCTCGTAGGGATACCTTGTTACGACTTGACCCCAATCACTAGTCCTACCTTCGACGGCTCCTTCCTTGCGGTTAGGCCACCGGCTTCGGGTATTACCAGCTCTCATGGTATGACGGGCGGTGTGTACAAGGCCCGAGAACGTATTCACCGCGGCATTCTGATCCGCGATTACTAGCGATTCCAGCTTCATGAAGTCGAGTTGCAGACTTCAATCCGAACTGAGACTGTCTTTTAGTGATTCGCTTCCTATCGCTAGGTCGCTGCACGTTGTAACAGCCATTGTAGTACGTGTGTAGCCCAGGCCATAAGGGGCATGATGATTTGACGTCATCCCCACCTTCCTCCGGTTTATCACCGGCAGTCCCTCCAGAGTCCCCAACTGAATGCTGGTAACTGAAGGCAAGGGTTGCGCTCGTTGCGGGACTTAACCCAACATCTCACGACACGAGCTGACGACAACCATGCACCACCTGTCTCCTTGATAACCTCTACTGTATCTCTACAGCTTTGCAAGGGATGTCAAGGCCTGGTAAGGTTCTTCGCGTTGCGTCGAATTAAACCACATACTCCACCGCTTGTGCGGGCCCCCGTCAATTCCTTTATGTTTCACACTTGCGTGCATACTCCACAGGCGGAATACTTATTGCGTTAGCTGCAGCACTGAGTTTCCCCAATACTTAGTATTCATCGTTTACGGCGTGGACTACTAGGGTATCTAATCCTATTTGCTCCCCACGCTTTCGTGCATGAGCGTCAGTCTTTGGCTAGCAAGCCGCCTTCGCCACTGGTGTTCCTCCATATATCTACGCATTTTACCGCTACACATGGAATTCCACTTGCCTCTCCAATACTCTAGCCTGCCAGTTTAAGTGGCTGGATTGGGTTGAGCCCAACAATTTAACCACTTACTTAACAGGCCGCCTACGCACCCTTTACGCCCAATAATTCCGGATAACGCTCGCCACCTACGTATTACCGCGGCTGCTGGCACGTAGTTAGCCGTGGCTTTCTGGTAAGGTACCGTCACTTAGATATTCTCTATCTACCGTTCTTCCCTTACAACAGAGCTTTACAACCCGAAGGCCGTCTTCACTCACGCGGCGTTGCTCGGTCAGGGTTGCCCCCATTGCCGAAGATTCCCTACTGCTGCCTCCCGTAGGAGTCTGGGCCGTGTCTCAGTCCCAATGTGGCCGTTCACCCTCTCAGGCCGGCTACGCATCATCGTCTTGGTGGGCCGTTACCTCACCAACTAACTAATGCGCCATAAGCCCATCCACCAGTGTTTTTAACCTTTAATAACCAGAAGATGCCTTCCGATTACCTATCCGGTATTAGTCCCCGTTTCCAGAGATTATCCCAGTCTTCGTGGGTAGGTTGCTTATGTATTACTCACCCGTTCGCCACTCCTTCGATCTAGCAAGCTAGATCTCCAGCGTTCGACTTGCATGTATTAGGCACGCCGCCAGCGTTCATCCTGAGCCAGGATCAAACTCTTCATTTGATTGACTCTTTTATTTTACGAAGTCTTTTCCTTCGTATCCTTTTGCTTGACGTTGTTTTTGTGTCTTATTCCTGTTCAGTTTTCAAAGATCTCTGCTTCTCTCCTTCCGAAGAGTGCTGTATTAATATACCAAGTATCTATCCCTGTGTCAATTACTTTTATGACTTTTTTTGAGAAAAATTTGGAAAGTTTGCCAAACCTAATTCAAACCTTATTCTTTCTCAATATTCTGATGTGAACTCATCTTTAAATAAAGCTGATAGTACTTGTCAATACACTCTTTATTAAACGGTTCTTTCTCCTCTTCCATATCTGTAATTAACTTATCCAATTGTGCTTCAACGATATCCATAACATCCTCTGAATAATTCATTTTTTTCGCATGTTCAAAATATTCGTTTTCATCAAGAACTTGATAAGTGCGATCTGGATAGAGCTTTACATCTAAATCATAATCATCCAAGATACCTACATGGAAATCTACAACTCTACCATTCTTAACCGCCATAACATCAGGAATGTATAAAGATTTTCCTCCCTGTTGGTTTTCGAGATATGTTACATCAATAAACTCTTCAACCTTTTCGCGATACCGTGTAAATTCTTCTTCTGTCTTGTAGAACTTTCTACTTACGTCTACATAGTAAACTGTAACCCCCGCATCCTTAGCAGCTTGATTTAATACCGCAAATGCTTTTTGACTATAGCGTGAGTCAGGTTTTGCAAATACCATTACACCTGAATATTTATTTTCAAAGAATGTAATAGCGGATGGTAATGAAATCTCCTTAATGGATGGTTCCTTGTCTGTAATCTCAGTAAATTGTGAGATACTGCCATCTGTTACATAGTCTAATTTATATTGTTCCTTCGGTGTGCAGCCAAGCATAAATACACATAGAACAATCATCATTAACTTCTTCATCATTGAATTCCTCCTTCAACACCATCATTTTATCAAAAAGTCGGTATAATACCGACTCAAACAAATATTAAGACCGAAGGTAGATATAGTTCCCTCTTCTGTCGAGGTGGGTGTCCTTGGTAAAACTTCTGGATCCTCGCTCGTAACGAGTTTTCACTCCATCTTACGCAATCAGAACTCCCTTATATCATATTGTAGGAAAAATATGTTTCCTCCGGCACATGTATTATAGCACTAGAGGGAAATAAGAATAGTCTTGACACTTTTATTTTTCTTATTTTTCTTGCTTAGAGATTTCGATACCTAAAATATCTAATTGTTTCTTATCAACAACATTAGGTGCCTCACTCATAAGGTCAAAGGAACTATTTGTTGTTGGAAATGCCACAACATCACGGATGTTATCTGTACCAGCTAATACCATAATCAAACGTTCTAGACCAATACCAACACCACCATGTGGAGGTGTTCCATAACGGAAGGAATCTAAGAAGAAACCAAAACGTGCCTTCGCATCTTCTAGTGAAAGTCCAATCGCTTCAAATACCTTAGCCTGTAACTCTTGGCTATGAATTCTAATCGAACCAGATAAGAGTTCATATCCATTTAATACTAAGTCATAGGCACGTGAAGATACATGGCCTGGATCAGTGAATAATTTATCTACATCTTCTTCCTTTGGTGCTGTAAATGGATGGTGTGCTGCTACCCAGCGCTCATCTTCTTCACTGTACTCAAACATTGGAAAGTCAGTAACCCAAAGGAACTTATAAGTTGTTTCAGTAGGAATTAAGTTTAGCTCATGGCCTAAACGTACACGTAATGCACCTAAGGATGCCTGTACGATTCTTGCATTATCTGCAATCACTAATACCAAGTCGTTATTTGTAAGACCTAATTGTTCAACTAACTTCGCCTTTTCTTCCTCACTTAATACCTTAGCGATAGAACCAGTTAATACATCGTTTTCCATCTTGAGGTATGCAAGTGCCTTTGCCTTAAAGCCATGTTTTACAAAGTCTTGTAATTGATCTAGACCCTTACGACTATACTTATCAGCCGCATTCTCAAACTTCACGCAGTTTACAATTCCACCGTTTTCAATTGTATTCTTGAATACTTGGAATTCTGTATTTTCAAATACAGACGTAATATCTTGAATTTCATTGCCAAAACGCATATCTGGCTTATCACTACCAAAGCGTCTCATACATTCTGCCCATGGTATACGTACAAAATGGTCTTCTAGTGTATAGTTCTTTGTTTCCTTGAAGATATTTTGCATAAGGTCTTCAACGACAGCGAAGATTGTATCTTCATCACCAAAGCTCATTTCAATATCGATCTGTGTAAATTCAGGTTGGCGGTCAGCACGTAAGTCTTCATCACGGAAACATCTTGCAATCTGGAAGTATTTCTCCATTCCACCAATCATCAATAACTGCTTATAAATCTGTGGTGATTGTGGAAGCGCCCAGAACTTACCATTATAGATACGAGATGGCACGAGATAGTCACGCGCACCTTCTGGTGTACTTCTCGCTAGGATTGGTGTTTCAACTTCTACAAAGCCTTGTTTATCCAATACATTTCTAGCAACCATGCATACCTTATGACGCAAGATTAAATTCTGC
>CALIBC010000054.1 GCA_938045615.1 uncultured Clostridia bacterium
TCTGCCTCTCGTCCGTCCATGTCATCAACAGGGAGATGACGTGCGTCGATTCGCTGGGGCTATTGATGTCGTAGACCATATCTCGGATGCCATCGATGACGACCAAACCGATGTGGTCCGTGCGATAGATGGCCTGCTTGACGATTTCAATGCGTTCCTCCGGGGTGTATTTGCGTAAGGCAAGAAACTCGAGGTTTTCATGGTTCTGATTGGTCGGCAATCCGGCCATGCGTAGAATACGCCGTGCGACTTTCAGGCAGTGGTAAGGGCTTTGCTCGGTGTCCACATAAAGGATCTTTCGTTTGTTGGGAGGAAGTTCGGCTGCATATCGCAGTACAGTCCCATTCTTCAATGCAGCCGCCACAATGGCCGAAACATTGAACGTCTTTTTGCTCTTAGCCTTACCGATCGAGGCGCTGAAATTGCCCAACGTCCCGATGACGGATCCTTGTACTTTCAGCATTTCGGGGGCTTTCTCGTAGGTGGCCGAAAGATCAAGCCGTGAGGATTGCCAAAGGACTACGGCCTTTTCAGGTGAAAGGCCTTTTCTGTCTCTGTATTCCATAGTGCGTCCTGTTTTTACCGACGTCCTCCAGTTTTTCGTCCGGCCAATTCGAGCGCCAAGTCTGCATCCACGATAATCTTACGTCCGATTTGCGTGATGGCTCGGTCAATCTTGCCACTCTTTTTGATGCGATTGGCGGTAGGGAGACTACAGCCGAAAAGGCGAGCGATGCCGGCTATGCCGTAGACAAAGCGTTTTTGCTCTTTGGTGGCTGTTACCACTGTGTTCGTATTGTTGGACTGGAAGTCGTGACGAGCCAGAAAAAGCAATTCCTCGCCGGTCATCTGCCACACGGGCTTCCCCAGAAGTTCTTCTAAAATCATACTATTTGCGGTTTGGAAATGAGTAAATCTGCCCTTGCGCATAGGGCTTTTGCTCAGTACTGATGCCGCAAAAATGTAGGCGGATGCGTCGTCTATGAATGGTTGAACATGAAGCGGGAACTACCGGGAAGTATCGGGAAATCATAGCCTGTCATCGTGACAGGAAACACCTACTCTTTTACACAAAAGGAGCCTCTTGAGCTATCATCGCCCAAGAGGCTCTCCTCTCCCTTTTCGTTACTCATAACCGAAAGGGAGCTGCTCTATGTTGTCAGATAGGGGATCCCTTTTGCTCACCGTCCACTTACAATTGATTGAATCGGCTCATTGCGTCAGCCTTGATATTGTCAGCAATGTCGATGTAGGGTTTCATGGCCTTATAGTCGCTGTGTCCCGTCCATTTCATGACCACCTGTGCCGGGATACCGAGTGCTAGTGCATTGCAGATAAAGGTGCGTCTCCCGGCATGGGTGCCGAGCAGCGCATATTTGGGCGTGACGATGTCGATGCGCTTGCTCCCTTTGTAGAAGGTCTCTCTTACCGGGTCGTTGATTTCCGCCAGCTCTCCTAGCTCTTTCAAATACACATTCATCTTTTGGTTACTGATTACCGGCAGCGCCTTGTGATCTTCAAAATGTATATCCTTATACTTTTCGAGTATCGCCTTGCTGTGATTGTTCAGCTCGATAATCAAGCTGTCAGCCGTTTTAACGGTAGTAATTTCTATATGGTCAGGTTTGACATCGCTCCGCTTCAGGTTGTACACGTCCGAATAACGTAGGCCGCTGAAGCAACAGAAGAGAAAGACATCGCGCACACGTTCCAAATATTGCTTGTTGTGCGGTATTTCCACTGTTTTCAGTTTGTTGAGTTCATCGTTAGTGAGAAAGATGACTTTCTTGGGCGCGCTTTTCAACTTGGGATTGAAGTCTTCATAAGCCGTGTTATGGCAATATCCCTTCTTGGTGCACCAGCGTAGGAACCATTTTAGATAATCCATCTGCTTATTTATTGTGCTATTGCGCATATCCTTTTTCTGAAGGAAGTCCATATAATCATTCAAGTAACTTTCGGTGAATGACTTAAGGGATAGTCCTTCGTCAAACTCTCTCAAATGATTCTTGACGGCATTGAACTTCTCATAAGTCGCATGAGTCCAATTGTTCAGCTTTCCACATTCCGCGACGAACCTCTCGAATGCTTTCCAAAAATCGAGAGTTGGTTCTTCTTTCTCTGTTTCCTTCACCTCGTTGGATGATCTCTTTATTCTTTCATTAAATGCACACTTTATCTGTTCTATAGTTGGCATAAGATCATGCACTTCGTACTCCTTGAAGATGTTCTGTATTTCCGTGTACTGTCTTAGAAGATCTGTGTTGATCTCACCGGCGCTTTGCTTCAGCTTGTTGGTGTATCCGTTCTTCACCTTTTGCTTGTCTAAGTCCCATTTGGCTACATCAATGCGATAGCCTGTCGTGAATTCTATCCGTTGGCCTGCAAACACTACACGCATACGAATGGGGACATTCTCCACAACTGGCACTCCGTTTTTCTTACGGCCTTCCAAAGCGAAAATGATATTTCTCTTGATATTCATAGTTCAGTAAGCATTTGAAATTGCACCCAAAACTACACCCAAAAATCGAGATAGCATGAGACAGTTTATAATACTGACTGATAATATAAGTCTCTGATTTTCTATTATTTGCTGTGATTCTGATGTGAGATGAAACGTTATGAAATCGGACATCAGAGTCCCGTCCATACCGCAGCAAATGTCGATAATCAGTACGTTGCACAGTTTACACCCGATTTTTCACAATGTGAAGTCGGGTGTTTTGTTTCTATACGCGATTTAGTTCTCTAATGAGAGGGAGTCTTCTACCCAATAACTCTGATTGCAAGAATCTCCTTCTAAGCTTGAGGTATTTCATTCACCTTGTTGGAAGAAAAAAGAGGACAAAGAGTATAGGCGTGTGTACACTATGTGAGTACGACGTAAGCAATCCTTGGTTTCACCGACACTCATGCCGAAAAGATCGCTTACGTCGAACTCACGTTAGTTCCTACCGATAACGATGCTGATTCCTCAAAAGAGATTAGCGTCTTTCGAAGCCTCCCACACCTTTGAACTTCTCCACAAAAGCTGAGATCTTTTGAAAAACACGTTGCTTCATAACTAGATAGCGAGGATCGAGCGGACTCATTTGAGGCAGCATATTGTTGAAATCTGTCCCGTTTATGCTGGCATATTCTCGCTTGAGAGATCTTTGGAGATAGCGTCTGGCAGCCTCATCTTTCAAATCCTCTTCGCCTATCAGTGTTGCGGCCTCTTCATTTTGTCGCTCTCTAGCATACGCAAAGAATGCTTCGATGATATCGGCCTTGTTCTGAATAGGGTCAAGATCGGTTGCATTGATGAAGTCCACGATAAGGCTCTCTTTCGCTCTGTTGTCGAGGCTGGATCGAATGATCCGACGCATTTCGCTCACCAGCGCGTCCTTATCCTTGGTCTTCTTGTTGTGCTCAAAGAGTAATTCGAGGATATAGTCAAGGTCTATTTCTTGCGATTTGAGCAAGTCGACCTCGAAGACTATATCGTCCCAATCGGTCTCTGGGTTTTCGGGGGTTTGCCCCATTCTTTCTTGTCGGAACCAGTCTCGAATGTCATTGTAAGCCGAGCGATAATCCTGTGTTGTTCGCTCTTCTGGCACGTCGATACCTAGCATGAATTTAAGCTCGTCGTCGGTGAGAAAGTTGGCTTCCTTGAACGCTTCGAGGGCGGATTTATCCTCTCGATCGATCGCTTGAAGCGCTTTCAGGCAGGTGAATTCATCATAGTTCTGAAGGATATTCTCGAGCTTCAGATACTCACCGAAGAGCTTCACAAAGGCCTTCTTCTCTGCTTCTGTTTCAATCTGATCGGGGTGGGGGAACCGCTCTTTTAGCTCCTTGACCACTTCCAGATAGCCTCTTCCTTTTTCGCCCGTTACCTCATCCGTAAAACCTTCGATATATTCCTTGTAGCTCCTTTCGAGTACTACATGCCGCGTTTGCTGAGTGCCGAAGAGCTGGATGGCTTTTATCGTAGCCTCTTCCAGATCTCTGAACGTGACGATGTTTCCGAACGTCTTGGTGGCATCATAAATGCGATTGGTGCGCGAGAAGGCTTGGATCAGCCCGTGATAACGTAGGTTCTTATCGACGAAGAGTGTGTTCAGGGTGGGAGCATCGAAGCCGGTAAGGAACATACCTACCACGATAAGGAGGTCTATTTCCTGATTCTTTACTTTTTCCGACAAGTCTCTGTAGTAGTTCTGGAATCCCTGGCTGTCCAATCCATAGTTGCTTTTGAACATGGCGTTGTAATCGCTGATCGCTTTGCTCAAGAACTCTTTGCTGCTGCTGTTCATGACCGACGGTTCAAAGCCTTCGTCGAGGATCTCGCCCACGGCATGTTGCTCTTCGTTCGGTGGATAGGAGAATATCGTAGCAATCTTCAGGGGCTTATCCGACCCTTTTTGCAGGGCGTTCAACTCCTCGTAATACAACTTGGCGGCGTCGATGCTGCTCACGGCAAACATGGCATTAAAGCCCCTGTTGCCGATGTTGTTTCGATGCGTCTTTATCCTGAAGTTCTTCAGGATATACTGAGATATGGCCCGGATTCGATCTGGATGGAGCAGGTGCTGCTTGTTTTCTGAGTCCTTCAGTTTGTCTTCGTCCTGCTCCATTTCCAAGGCCTTGAATTTCGGGCGCACATCATTATAGTCCACTTTGAACTTTAGCACCTTTTCGTCTCGGATGGCGTCTGTGATGACGTACGAATGGAGCTCAGCGCCAAAAATGCTACTCGTTGTATCCGTTCCGGAGGCATTCTCAGGGAAGATCGGTGTACCGGTGAAGCCGAACTGGTAGTACTTCTTGAATCGCCGACGGATGTTCTTCTGCGCCTCGCCGAATTGTGAGCGGTGGCATTCGTCGAAGATGAAGACCACCTGTTGCTCGTAGACGGGCAGATGGCTTTCGCTCTTCATCAGGTTGTTGAGCTTCTGGATGGTGGTGACGACGATCCGGTTGTCCATCTTCTCCATGTTGCGCTTTAGCCCCTGCGTATCGGCCGAGCCATTGACACTTTCGGGCGAGAATCGCTTGTATTCTAACATCGTTTGATTGTCCAAATCCCGGCGGTCGACGACGAAGAGCACCTTATTGATGAAGTCCAGCTCGGTGGCCAATTGGGCTGCCTTGAAGCTGGTCAGGGTCTTGCCCGAGCCCGTGGTGTGCCAGATATAGCCGCCGTTTTCCGTGGACTTCGACTTTCGGGCTTCATAGGCGCATTTGATTTTCCAGAGGATGCGCTCCGTGGCCGCGATTTGGTAGGGGCGCATGACGAGCAACACGTTGTCTTTGTTGAGCACCGAATAGGTGAGTAAGACCTTCAGCAGGGTGTCCTTTTGAAAGAAGGTGGCCGTAAAGTCCTTCAGATCTTTAATCAGTTCGTTTCTCGAGTCGGCCCAGTTCATCGTAAAGTCGAAACTGTTTTTGTCGCGCCTTACGGTGTTGGCAAAGTAGCGCGTGTCCGTTCCGTTGGAGATGACAAAGAGTTGCAAGAATTTATACAGCGACTTCTCACTGTTGAAGCTCTCCTTGCTGTAGCGGTGCACTTGGTTGAAGGCTTCGCGGATGGCCTCTCCTCGCTTTTTCAGCTCCACCTGCACCATGGGCAGCCCGTTGACCAAGATGGTCACATCGTAGCGGTTGGCCTGTGTGCCGGTCTGTTCAAACTGGTTAATCACCTGCACCTTATTGCGGGCTATATCCTTTTTATCCACCAGGCAAATGTTCTGGATATGCCCGTCATCGAACACGAAGTCATGGACGTAATTGACCTGCACCTTATGTATGCCATCAACGACACAGCTGGCGGCCTTCGTCGAAGCCTTCTTGAACTTCTCGTCGAAGTCATACAGATACTCATCTAAGAAGCGTTGCCATTCCTTGTCCGTAAAAACGACCTGGTTGAGCGCCTGCAACTGTAGCCTCAGGTTCTTCAGCAGCTCCTGAGGGGTGGTCAGCTTGGGTAGATACTCGTAGCCCTGCTTTTGGAGATCTTCAATCAGCTCTTTTTCCAGTGCGGCCTCCGTCTGGTATCCCGTGGGCGGAGGCGTTGTCGATGCGATTCTTGTGTAATGATCCAGCACAATGAAGTGGGGCTTTTCGGCGATGGGTTTGCTTGGTGTCATATCGTGTCTTGTCTTTATTCTGAATGATTTTTATAGGGAATCTCCGGGATGATCATTTCCTCAGTCGGGAAATGGCCTCTCCCGAAGGTTGGACCCATTTCCTCGGTCGGGAAATG
>CALIBC010000055.1 GCA_938045615.1 uncultured Clostridia bacterium
GCGAAAAATTACACTTTTCTTTGATCGAGCTCTGATTTCAGTTTTTCAAAACTGAGTTTCTATCTATATCTCTTATTTAGGGGGGAAGGGGCAATTATACTTCTATATTTCATGATCAAAGTCTTACTCTAAGCTCTCTCATCTTTAATCTATAAAGACTTGCGACATCCCTACAATCTTCAATATACATTTCAGATTTTGAAGTGTCCACAAATGTACGTATGCCCCAACCAGAATCATAGATTAAGACAATATAGCAGACGCTTCCATCTGTACGTCTGTAGTAGCTTATTTGACCTAATCTATCTTCATAGTGATTTCTCCAATCCATTGTATTATCCCAATGGCTATATACAGGATTATATTGCCCACCCTCTTTAAAGTCCAAAGTCAAATACTTGGTTTTTCTATAAAAATAGATCTTATACTTTTCATATCGCTCCAAAGAATCCAGACACACATTCTTCCAAAAATACGTCTCTAAGCATTGCCTTATATTTTGTTCCAGATACGGAGCATTATCCACCAACATTATGTGGTATACTGATTTCGTTCCTGAATCCGAGATAGTTGAATCAGCCTCCAAAACATCACACCTTATTGGTGCAACAACAATATCTCTTCTAAAGTGAAAGATTACGCCCATCACGATGAAACAGAGAAATGCCAGCCCAATAAAAATCTTCTTATGTCGCATTATATGTCACTTTAATTGGCCTTGTAATATAAATTCTTTCGACATCATTGTCACAAAGGGTTTATACTCTCTCATGTATTGCAAGATAAACCATGCAAAAAGAACGGTTCATCCGACATATGGAGTGAAGGTCTTCTGGAAAAAAAGAAGCCAATGAACAAATTGTATATTTGAATTAGCACCAACAAATATGCAGCTATGAACAGCAGTTTTCTATATCATGCTTGGGGATTGTATCACCACAAGTGTCTACGAGAGGAATACAAAGGTAATACAATCATCTTACCTATCGAAAGGAAAGGAGGGTGAAATCTTATCTAAGGTGTGGTAATCCCCAAGGGAATGCTTTTATAGGTTCGCAATGAATTTAACCGAAAAAGATTTGGTTATCCCAGATATACCATTTATTTTTGCAGTAACAGAATCCGCCACGCTTCCCACCAGAACAGCGAACCAGGGCGGGTCTTTTGTTTTTATGAGCATAGTGAAACGATATAACAAGCAGGCGTTATCCATTGCCGACCAGATAGAGCTGCTGAAAAACAGAGGGCTTCAGATTGTTGATGAGTTTAAGGCTGCAAAGTTTCTGAGCGAGGTCGGTTATTTTCGTTTTATACAATATCTACGCCCTATGGAGGCGGATAAAACGACCCATCAGTTCAAGCAAAATAGTTGTTTTGATGATGCTGTTGCTCTATATGATTTTGATATGGAGCTACGATTCTTGATGTTCAAGGTTATTCAAAGAATTGAAATCGCGCTGCGTTCAGATATCATTCATGAGTTTTCAGTTTGTCACGGATCATTTTGGTTTTTGGATGGTACGCTTGCAGAAGATGTGCAGAAGTTCAAAGAAAACAGAAATGCGATAGAACGTGAGCTGCAAAGGAGCCGAGAGGATTTCATCAGAGAACATCGACTCCATTACGACGACCCCGCCTTTCCGCCGGCTTGGAAGACATAGGAGATTGTATCGTTGGGCACATTGTCCAACTTTATTATAACTTCAAGGATAAGAAAGCGAAGAAGAGGATCGCCCGCCGGTTCAATCTGCCGCAGCATGAAGTGTTGGAGAGCTGGATGCGTAGTCTGACGGTTCTAAGGAATTGTTGTGCTCATCATTCGCGGCTTTGGAATCGTCGTTTGGCTAATAGTCCACAAATGAAAGCCACCCTGCGAGGAGCATGGGTCGACATTGCCGGTCTTGATAACAATAAAGTCTATGCAATATTTTGTTGCGTAGCGTATTGGCTTGAATCGTTTGGGCATGGACAGGCCTTCAAAGCAAAGTTAAAAGGATTACTTTCAGCATATTCTCAGGTGGATACCGCAGCCATGGGTTTTCCAGCCGATTGGGAACAGCAGCCCCTTTGGAAGTAACAAGCTGTATTTGCACATACGTAGGATTCTCACAAGCGGCAGGTTGGGGAGATGATCTTATTTTCCGTATGAATATGCCGTCAATATCTGATGCCTATTATTAGGACGAATCAAATCGTAGCTCTGGATTTTGTTCTCGATAGAGCATAGAACATTCCCGTCCCCGAAACATAACACATGCTGTGTTTCGGGGACGGGAATTTGTTTTGAGAAAAAGAGAGTGAGGGCGCTTCAGATGAGGTGTTCCAATCCGCTGGGGACGGTTCTGCGCAGGACGTCGAGGCGAGGGCGCTCGTCGAAGGGGAGGGCGTCGATGGCCTCGGCCACGGTGCGGCGAGCGGTTTCGGGATTGTTGTTTTCGGCACTGAGGTGGCAGAGCCACACGCGGCGCGTTTCGGGGGTGAGATGTTGCTTCAAGGCCTCGGCCGTGAGGCGGTTGTCCATGTGTCCGCGTCCGCCGGAGATGCGTTTGCGCAGGTAGAGCGGGTAGGGGCCGTTGTCGAGGAGCTCGCGGTCGTAGTTGGCTTCGATCACGAGGTAGCGGGCGCGCTGCACGTAGGGGATCATGGTTTCGGTGAACTGTCCGGCGTCGGTGATGAGGCAGAAGGTGGGGCGTCCGTCGCCGCCCTGCGGCGCGAAGAGGTCGGTGGTGTTCGTCTCTTCCGGTTCGATGAGTTCGATGAAGTAGCCGTTGTTGTCGGTGGCGTCGTGGGGCACGGCGAAGGGCGTGATGCGGAAATTGCCCACTTCAAAGGGCGTGTTGAGGTTGGTGCAGCGTTGCAGCTCTTCGGGGATCTTTTTC
>CALIBC010000056.1 GCA_938045615.1 uncultured Clostridia bacterium
ATCCGTATTACGGATCAGATACAAATCTGACGGGATCGAAACGCGATCAGAACCAACAGCGGTACAAGGATTGTAAATGCCAAAGTTGATATGTGTATTGATTCGGTAATCACCCTTAGGATGATCTCCATTATGATTCGAGTGCAAAGTCGTAACTTGACCAGAGCCCAAACTTTGGATCGACACATACAAACGATGACGATACTTGTAAGGCGTAGGTGCATCCTTACCACGAGGATTCAGCCCACCAATCAAAAATCCATCTCTCAAGCGAGCTGTTTTCACATGATTACTATCGAGTTTAAAGATCTGAGTAATTACATCCACCGAGTTCTGCGTACGATTCTGTCCTACCGTTAGACCATTAGCGGCGCCATTTAAAGTACCCCTCAACGAAGGTGTCGCTTGTACTAACATTACGGAGGTGTCTGGAATAGCAGCAAATGTATAACGCTGTTGAGTCAGCCATCCTGCAGAACGAACACTATCAGCACCATTCCTCCATATGGCCGGATCATACTCTGGCCTGTATGCAGCTTGGAAAGGATTGATATAGATACTATCACCAGAAGGATAATAAACTAAACGCCATACATGTTGGCCATACATTACAGAATCTCTGAAAAGGGTATCACCAATTGCAGCACCTTTACCCCAAATCCGGCTTCCAAAATTGAACTTAACGAACTGATTACCTCCCGCATTTCCTGGATAATAATCTGTATCAGCGTAAAGATAACGCCCTTTGGCATCTTGCAAATACAAATATCCCATATAATCCAAAATACTATCTGGAATAGCAACGTAGGTGGTATCACTATGTTTTATCGTATTCCAATTCGGCGGCGTACCTGATCCATAGCTCTGCAAGAAAGAGACATCAACAAGCGCTCTGCGCGAAGAGTCAGTACTAAAAGATAAGTGATTTGCCTTTAATCCTGAAGTAGAGGTAAATAAGTTACCCGCACCATTCGGCGTAAATACCAACTGACCAAGGGCATTACTAAACTTCGTATTGATATCTGGAGCCTCCAAAGCAAATGGAGCAGCCTCATGCAGAGAGAATAAGATCATACCATCAACTTTATGAGCTTGCACATCCGTAGCTGGAGCAATCTTTACACAGACGAAACTATCTGCAACAAGTTTACCTATGCTACCACTCGCCGTGGTATCACGAGCAAGACATAATACAGCCACTGTATCATGTGCATCATCCAAATATGACACCAATGGACGCCTTTTATTGAGTATAGTTGAATATGTCTCAGAAAATTCCCAACCAGAAAGACCTCCAGGCACTAAGTATGTCATGGAATCAGCTTTTGACATTTTCCAATTGCTTGATGCGCTAACGGCACCCTGAGATGTATCAGGCTTCCAAGCGTCACGATCAAAAACATCAACCTCTAACAGAGCCTCATGCTGTTTATTGGTAAAATCAAAGGTCGGATTTTGACCTTGAATATAATCAGTAATATTCACACACCATAAAGCCGAGGCTGTAACCTCAGACTTAGGAGGTGTTTGAGTGATAAACTGATTTTTCCATCTACCTTTTAAAGAATCACCAGAACCGTCGGATTTTGGCACAATTAAATTGAGACTATCAGTAAAAAGTTGATATTTCCCATTCTTTGCCTTACCCATAAATAGAACAAGGGCCCTTCTGGAACCACCATCGCCCCAACCCGTTACAACAGAATCTCTAAGCCATCGCCCCGTAGAATCTGCATTAGAGTTGGTAATAGTCACTCCTAATGCACTTTTATTAGAACCAACGACACTGTCTACTACTAAATAGTAGTAACCGGCATTAGGCCCAGCTTGCAATTTCTTCACGGGGGGTCCTACGCGCAAGCTCTGTTTACTCCTAAACTGAGCATTGCTTGGTACTGCAAACAGTCCTAACATAAGAATCCCCGCTAATAGCGTGAAAATCTTTTTGTTCATAATCATTATCGTTTTAATATTCAAATAGTCGATTTATCGATTGAAGTAATTCGGACGATAGGCGGTATCCTACCGCCCGAATATCTTCATCTATACTATCATCTTTTACTTCACAACAGCCTTCACAGCATTCTCACCTTCTACCGACACAATAACAACACCTTGTGGTGCAGAAATAGTCTCGCTATCAGATGCTAATACAGCTTTTGCTACCGTTTGTCCTAAGATATTGCTTACAGTAACAGCCTTACCTGAAGCATTCAGAACGGTCACGTTACCAACACCAGCAGTTACTACTACATTCGTCGTAGATACTTCCTTATTAGCCAACGGAGCCTTGTCCGTCTTACGTACATTCCAAACTTCGGCCTCAGTAATCGCATCGTAGT
>CALIBC010000057.1 GCA_938045615.1 uncultured Clostridia bacterium
AAACAAAATACCAGGATCTGAGATACGGATAGATGTAACCATGCAGAAAATGTGGTCAGTCAGAGCGGACCAGAGGATCCTGCTTTTGCGCTTTATACCAGCGGCACACAGGGGAAATCCAAACGGATTGCATTTTCACACAGACTGGTGCTGGAGTCTGTCTGCCGGATTAATGCACTGATCGGCCGGAATGAATGCACGGTTACGGCAAATATTCTGCCACTTTTTCATGTCACCGGATTTTTTATGTTTTTTCTTGCGCCGCTTCAGTTTGGCGCTGTGCAGTATCAGATCCCTCATAAATCCTTTGTCTCAGATCCTGGTATTTTGTTTGATGTTTTGAAAAGAGATAAGGTGACCGATCTGGACGGAATGAATTATGTTCTTCACATTCTCCTGGATTATGAATCCAGCGTATCGGAAAAAAGGTCGTTGCAAAGCGTTGAAAATATTTTGCTTGCCGGAGAGGTCATGGACGCCAGTCTGATGGATGCGGTAACGGAAAAATATGGCATCCGTTCCCTGCGTGTTTTTTATGGAATGACAGAATGTCTTTCCTGTGCAGTCATGTCCGACCAGAATGCGCCTGTTCTGAAGCTGGACGGATATCAGGAACAGATTCTTCGGGCCTTTGAGGAAACAGATCTGGCAGTAAAAACGAGGGCATCCGCAGGAAATACAGGAAATGGGACGGTATGTATTTTAGATCAAGACGGAAAGCCTCTTTCTGAAGAAGGAGTACCGGGAGAAATTGGTATCTGGAAGGCGTGTGTCGGTGAACTGGAGTGTTTCGATTGGAGCGGGGACTATTATCATTCCGGGGATTTGGGCGTGATCGTGAACCGGAATCTTTACGTGATTGGCCGTATAGATGACATGCTGATCATCAATGGGCTGCATTATCATCCGGGTGATATTGAAAAAGATATTTCAGATTCCATGTTTGGAGGATGCTGCGAATTAGCAATCATCCGGGATGATATTCATGGAAGGATCGTTCTGTTTGCTGAGACCGGTAAGCAACTGAGGGAAGAAGAAAAAGATGCCATCCGAAAAAGAATTCTGGATGACTATGCTCTGGTGATTGATTCAGTTGAAACGATTATTGAATTTCCGAAAACTGCCAGTGGGAAGAAGAGCCGGAAGCTGTTTCGGCCGTTTCTTCTGCAGCAGGAATCCCGGACGGAAATGATGGATTCAATCGGACTGATCCGTCTGGAGGCCGAGCTGCTGAAAACGGAGCATGTGAGGATCCCTGTGCAGGAACTGGCTGTGGCGGATACCGAAGAAAAGCGCCGTGCATTGATTCGCAAACACAGGGAAAAGAAAGAGCGGTTTCAAATACCGGCAGCAACGGCACGGACAGAGGAGCTGTATGCTCCTTTTCATCTGACCGAAATGCAGCAGGCCTATCTAATGGGACGGGATGAAATATTTGATATCTCAAACATTTGTACCATGCTGTATTACGAGTTTTTATGCACTGCGGATCTGGATCGTCTGGAAGATGCATTTTTGAAGCTGATCAATACGCAGCCGGCGCTTCGTCTTCGTATTGAGGATGGAAAACAGTGTTTTCTGCCAAAGGAAGAAACAGATTTTAAAATAGAACGGGAAGATCTCTCGGACCTGGAACCTGATGCCCAAAGAGAAACGATTGATACTTTTGAAAAAGCAGTTAGAGAAGAGGAGTCAGCATCCGGCGCCAGATCACTCTTCCGAATGAAGGCATTTCAGGTATCAGAGGATGCTGCTGTTCTTTGCGTGGCCATAGACCTGATTGCGCTGGACGCCGGAAGTACGTCGCATTTTTTTGAACTGGCAGCGGAATTATACCGTAATCCGCAAAAGTCAGTTTATGAAAATCCATATACCTTTCGCGATTATGTACTGGATATGGATAAGATCCGGGAAACAGAGCTTTATAAAGAGGATGAAGCATACTGGCAGGAGAAGATCCGTGATTTTTCGGGACCTGCGAATCTGAGGATGCAGATGCTGCCCTCCGAAATCAATAAGCCGCATTTTGAACGGCTGGATTTTGGACTCAGCGCAAGCGAGGTGAATGATTTACAAAGGGAGGCTGCGGCCTGCGGTGTCACGCTGTCTACCATTATCATGGCATTTTACGCACGAGTTCTCGCCTATGAATCCGGCAAAAAGAGCTGTGGATTAAACGTAACGGTATTTAATCGTTATAGTGGCGGAAATGAGGAAGATAGTCTTCTTGGCGAATTCACATCCACGATTCTGGTAGATGCGGGCTTGGACCGGGGAAAAGGCTGCAGGAAATCGTTAGAGGAACTTCAGGAACAGGTCTACACGGGACTGGCGCACAGACTTTACAGCGGAATCCGTCAGGCCCGTGATTATAAGAAGGCACATCATCTGCCCGGAAATGCAGCTTCTATGCCATATGTGTTTACCAGCACACTTGGCAGCAGCAGTAGCCCTCCAGCGGAAATCGGAAGGATGATGAAAGGAAGAAGTCAGACAACACAGGTGTATCTGGATTGTCAGGCTTCATGGAAACATGATGGTGGCATTCTGATCAGCTGGGATTTTGTCAGAGAACTTTATGATCCGGCTTATCTGAAAGAAATGCTCTCCCGGATGAAGCGACTGATCCTGACTTTTGCACAAGGAGGAAATATTTGGGAATTGCTCATGTTGTCCTCAAAAGATCAAGCATTGCTGGAAACGTATAATAATACCGAAGAAGAATGGATCAAGAGAACCATAGTAGAATCGTTTTTGGAAAAAGCCTCGAAACTGCCCGGGAAAATTGCGGTTAAGGATGAAAAAAGTATGTATACATACAGGGAACTGGATTTGATTTCCAATGGCATTGCTGAAAAAATGCAAATGGATGGGATCGTCCCGGATGATTTTGTGGCGGTTCTCTGTGAGAGAAAGAAAAGTACGATTGCGCTGATGCTGGGCATTTTAAAATGCGGTGCGGCTTATGTTCCGGTAGATGTCAAAAATCCCGAAAAACGAAGAAGAGAAATCATATCCGGCAGCGGTGCAAAGCTTTTTACGGACTCTTCTTATCTGGACGACGTGAAGCCATCGGACAAGCCGGTGGATCTGTCAATGCCGGAAAAAAGAGCTTATGTTATCTATACTTCCGGAAGTACAGGGAAACCGAAGGGAGTTGTCATTACACATAAGGGCGCTATGAACACGATTGATGATATCAACCGCAGGTATCAGGTGAACGAAAAGGATGTCCTGATCGGACTGTCATCCATGAGCTTTGACCTGTCCGTCTATGATATTTTCGGTGCTCTGTCATCAGGAGCAGAGCTCCTCATGATTGCTGACCTGTATGATGTGCACACGATTGCGCAGCAGGTTGTCAGGGAACGGGTCACAATATGGAATTCAGTTCCGGCTATTGTACAGATGTATATTTCTGAACTGGAGCGCCGTGAAGAATCAAAAGATCAGAGAGGGCATCACCTGGATTACGCATGCCAAAACCGGATTCGGCTGTTTCTTATGAGCGGCGACTGGATTCCTGTCGATCTGCCGAACCGAATAGAAGAGGTACTGCCCGGCAGCACAAAGATCAGTCTGGGAGGGGCGACAGAAGCCTCGATCTGGTCTGTCTGTTATCCAATCACTAAGGTGGAAGAAAGCTGGAAGAGCATACCGTATGGGATGCCGCTGAAAAATCAGACGCTGTATGTTCTGAATGAGAATATGGAGCCGTGTCCCCTGGATCGGGAAGGCGACATTTGGATTGGCGGTGCTGGAGTAGCGCTGGAATATTTAAATGATCCCGAAAAAACATCAGAATCCTACCGGACACATCCAAAATACGGGAGAATCTATCGGACTGGCGACAGAGGCGTAATGAGACCGGAAGGGTATATGGAGTTTTGCGGTCGGATGGATGGACAGGTCAAAATAGCCGGAAACCGGATTGAACTGGGCGAGATTGAGAATAATGTGATCAGGCTGAAGGGTGTCAGGGAATGTTCAGCTGTTGTAGAACGATCAAAACAGGCATCCCCGAAAATCTATGCGTTTTATACGGGGAAAGAGATTCCGGAAGAAGAATTGACGGAACATTTAAACAAATACCTGGTATCGTATATGATTCCGGAAAAGGTGATCCATGTAGAGCGGATCCCTCTGACGGCGAATCAGAAAGTAGACAAGAAGCAGTTACTCGCAATGATTCCGAAGCAGGAGGTCACGCTGGAAGAACCTGAAACCATGATTGAGCAATCCATAGCAAAGCTATGGAAAAAAGTGCTGAATCTTAAGCAGGTCGGCATCAATCAGAATTTCTATGATGTAGACGGAGACTCGCTCAAGCTGGTACGGCTGACAACGGAAATCAATGAATATTTTCATATCCATCTGACGCATGGCCAGCTTCTTCATGCGGAAACCATACGGCAGAGCGCAGCATTGGTAGAGCGTGTTCTGTCAGAAGAAGGAGGGATGCAGCCAGAAATGGAATTTCGGGCTGATCCGGAACATCGGGACGACCCTTTTGAACTGACCGAGATACAGAAGGCTTATCTGGTGGGGCGGGATGATATCTATGAAATTTCCGGAGTGGCAACCCATGGTTATTACGAATATCGGATCAATCTGGATCTAAGGCGGCTGGAGGATGCCATAAACCGCATAATCGCAGCACAGCCAATGCTTCGTATGGTGATTGACGAGGAAGGGATGCAGCGGTTTCTGCCGCCGGAAAAGACGATTTATTCGATACCGGTAACGGATGCGAGGGGCAAAACGGAAGCAGAATCCAAGTATTTGATCTGGCAGATCAGAGAAAGAACAAAGCAGGAAATGCGAGAAGTCTCAGACTGGCCTTTGTTCTCCCTGCAGGCAGTCAGAACGTCGGACGAGGAAAGCTGCCTGATCTTCAGTGTAGATCTTCTTTGTATGGATGCAGCCAGCGTAGGATTGTTTAAAACATTCGTGATGAATGCGTATGCCCATCCGGAGGAGTCGATAAAAGAGGCGGAATTTAGCTTCCGTGATTTTGTGCAGAACTTGAAATTGCTGTATTCTCCGCAGCGGATGGAACAGGACAGGAAGTTCTGGATGGAACGGATTGCGGATTTTCCTCCAGCACCGGCATTGCGCCAGCGGATGAGCGCTTCCGATATAGAGCAGCCGCATTTTATCCGTCTGTCTGAACGGATCTTGCCTGGCGATTGGGAAGCATTGGCTGCAAGAGCAAGGACCATGAGGGTTTCACCATCGGCAGTACTGCTGACCCTTTACGGGGAGTGTCTGGCTTTTTGGAGTGGTCAGGAACGAACCGGTATCAATGTGACGGTCTTTAATAAATATCCGATGCATCCTGATCTGGATCGGATTCTGGGGGATTTTACATCTACTATGCTGCTGGCCATAACCGGTATGAAAGGCAGCTTTGAAGAAAACGTGCATCAGGTACAACAAGAGCTGATTTCGGGTCTGGAGCACCGGGCTTATTCGGGAATGGCTGTCGGACGGGATTTGAAGAGGCAGATGAACCTGCGGAATCAGAACGTGATGCCCTATGTATTCACCAGTACACTTGGCTCTCAGATTGAGGAGCTGGATTTTGGTGAGGAAATCTATTCCGTCAGCCAGACCTCACAGGTGTATCTGGACTGTCAGATTATGAAAAGCGGGAAGGATATTTCCGTCACATGGGATTGCGTAGAGGAACTATTTGATCCCCAAATGATGAAAATGGTTTTTGATTCTTTCACAGATTCGATCCGTCATTTTATGAAAGAAGAAAATCCGGAAGCTGCTTTTTCACTGTCGGAAAAAGAAAAACAGTTGCTGCAATCATACAATGATACCTTTTATAAACTTCCGAAGAAAACCCTGATTGGGGCATTCTGGGATACGGTTAAGACTTATCCGGAGAAAGCCGCAGTAAAGGATGGAACAGGCAGTTATACATTTCGTGAGCTGGATCAGATTAGCAGCAGAGTTGCCGGTGCACTGCGCAGCCTGGGGATCAAAACAGGTGATTTTGTCGCACTGATGGGTGACCGGCGCCGGGAAACAATCGCTTTGCTGCTGGGAATTTTGAAAACCGGCGCTGCGTATGTACCTGTAGACAGAGGTCATCCGCAGGAACGAATCAATGAGATCATTCGAAAGAGTGAAGCAAAACTGCTGATAGATTTCCGGTGGATGGAAAGCTGTACAGACCTGTCTGAACCTATATCCGTATTAAAATCAGAATCCGGACATGACCAGAAAGAAACGCCGGATTCGGATGGATATCCGGGATGTGGATCAAAGGGGGCAGCTTATGTCATTTTCACATCCGGGAGTACGGGAAAACCAAAGGGTGTATTGATTTCGATGGATGCGGTAATGAATACCATCTATGATATCAATCGTCGTTTTCATGTGACTGCGGATGATGTGATCCTGGGGCTATCCGCCATGAACTTTGATTTGTCGGTTTATGATGTGTTCGGAGCTATGACAACCGGAGCAACCATTGTCATGGCGGAGGATATTTATGATACAGAGGGAATTTATCATCTTGCACAAAAGGAGAAGGTGACGATCTGGAATTCTGTACCGGCTTTGATGCAGATGCTTGTCATTTATCAGGAAGAGGAGTATCGGGCTCCGCTTCTGGAAATCCGTCTGATTATGCTGAGCGGCGATTGGATTCCCTTATCTTTGCCGGAGAAAATTCGTCAATATGAACCAAATGCCAATCTTTACAGCCTGGGAGGTGCGACGGAGGCCTCAATCTGGTCCATTTATTATCCTGTAACAGAAGTAAGGCCGGAATGGAAGAGCATTCCATACGGGATGCCTCTAGCAAATCAGACATTTTTTGTATTAAACGGCAATCGCGTGGAGTGTCCGGTCGGTGTAGAAGGAGATTTGTGGATTGGCGGTACAGGAGTTGCAGCCGGATATTTGAACGATCCGGATAAAACAGGGGAAGCTTTTGTCAGGGATTCCCGATTTGGCCGTATCTATAAAACCGGTGATCGCGGACGCATGACGGAAGAAGGATATATCGAATTTCTGGGACGGAAAGATGGACAGGTCAAGATTCGCGGACACAGAATTGAGCTGGGAGAGATTGAGCATGTAATTTCCGAAGTATCGGGATGCAATGAAGTGGTGGCTGATGTTGTTGAACTACACGCTGCCCGTCATATTTATGCTTTTGCAGTGGGTTTGCGCATGGCACAGAAGGAGTTGCTCGCTGCATTAAAACAAAAACTTCCAGGTTATATGCTTCCGACTAGAATCATACAGATTGACAAGATACCGCTTACAGCCAATCAGAAAGTAAATAAAAAGGCGTTGCATCAATTGCTGGAGGATTCTGTAAAGAAAGAAATTGTAAAACCCAGAAAAGATACAGAAAGGATTCTGGCAGAGTTCTGGCAGGAGGTTTTGGGAATCCCGGAAATCGGCATAGATCAGAATTATTATGACCTGGGTGGGGATTCAATCCGTGCGCTGCAGTTGATTTCAAAAATCAATGAAACCCTGAATGTAAAGTTTCCTTTCAGTATTATGCAGAAGGTAGAGAGCGTTCGGGAAATGGCAGCCGTACTGGAACGATACAGAAACGAGGAAGAGACGATTACATTTATTGAGACCCATCCCGGAGAGGAAAGCAGGTTATATCTTTTACCGCCTCTGGTAGGAAGCGCGGTAGCCTATCTGCCTCTGGCAGCCCATATGCCGGATATTCCCATGACGCTGTTTGACTACCGCATCTTTTCATCCCTGGAAGAGGCTGTTATGCAATATGCGGAAAAAATCCTGATGCTGTGCGGTGGACGAGATATTATTCTGGGCGGTCCTTCCGCCGGAGGAAATCTGGCTTACCTGACGGCACAGTATTTGGAAGACAGAGGGGTTACCATCCGAGGGCTGGTTTTGCTGGACAGCTTTTATCTGAAAAATATGGAACAGTATGATCCGGAAAAATTAAAACGGAATTTCCGTATCCTGATCAAACGGGTGATTATGGGAAATATTGATTTTGAGGTGGATCCGGAAAGCATGAATAACTATATGGATATTCTGCTGGATGGAAATCCAGAAGGGCAGATGAATGCGGATATTTATTTCATCCGGAGCGAACCGCCTTACCTGAAATTCGGAAAGGTGGAATCCGTGCCGGAGGAGTGGGTACATCATACCGGAGGGCGTTTTCTTATACAGGATGGAAAAGGCTTCCATCCGCAAATGCTGGCGGAACCTTATATTGAAACAACCGCTGGGCTGATTCGCAAAGATCTTGAAGAAATTTTCGAAAAACAGAAAATATCGGCTGGGAGTTGATCCGGCAATGAAATGAGGGAAACGAAAATGAATTATGATTTGGCGATGAATTTTGATATGGCACTCCTGGATTATATTGAGGAGCATGATACAAAGCTTCAGGTCACGTCTATGTTTGGAAAACTGAAAGAAGATTATATTGGAGGAGGACGATCCTCCTCCACACTTCCGGAGGTTTCAAAGGATGAGCTGCAGACGATTGTAAACCGCTGCAATCGTATGGGGATTAAGTTCAATTATCTTATGAATCCCATGTGTATTGCCAACAAAGATGTGATCAGTGATTCACATCATATGTTGCTGGATTTTATAGGAGAGATCCATGAAATGGGAATTCCTGCGATTACGGTCAATTCGCCGTATTTGTGCGAGATAATCAAACGGCAATATCCGGACATGTGGATTACGATCGGTCTATATGCGATGGTGACCGGAATCCAGCAGATTGATTACTGGATCAGGCTGGGAGCGGATGAGATTACACTGCCGCATGCCATGAACCGGGACTTTGAAATGCTGGAGCATGTTTTATCGGCCTTCCGCAACACGAATGTGAATTTTCGGCTGATTGCAAACAATGCGTGTCTGCATGACTGTCCTTTTGCCGTGAACCATGCGAACGGGGTATCCCACTCCAGTGCCGCAGATGGAAAAGGAAACAATAAGTACATTGATTATAATATTTTAAATTGTTACAGAAGAAAAGTATTAAAGCCTGTGCATTTGATCTGTTCTGACTGGATTCGACCGGAGGATGTTCATTATTATGATGAATTGTGTGAAAAAACGGGAAATCGGAATCTGATTATAAAGCTTGTGGAACGTTCGAAAGGGACAGAATTTCTGTCTAATGTACTGCAGGCATTTCTGGATGAAAAATACGAGGGTAATTTAAGGGAACTGTTTAACTGGGTGGATACGGGGAATGCAGTAAATAAAAATATGGAAAACAAAGAATTGATGGAGGATATTCTGGCCGGAAAAATGGACGCGAAATCCATCTATCAATATCTGAAGTTTTTTACGGGTATTCCAAATGTGATCATAGACAATCAAAAGCTGGACGGTTTTCTGCTGCACTTCATGGGGAAATATCCATGCCGGAACAAACCATGCTGGACAGAAAATTTTGACCCTCCGGAAGGACAGACAAAATACTGTACGTACTGCTATGGGTGGACGAAACGTGCGGTTCATTATCCGGAGGACTGCGATTTGGATAAGTGGCGTGATAATGCGGAGAAATTATTTGAAAATTTAAGAAGCAGTAAAATTTTCGGGAGGAAAGAGGCTTGAAAAAAGACTGTGTTATGAAAGATATTAAAACAATCTGGGATTTGCTGGCGGACGCCGCATCAGATCCGGAACGGATGCACCGGCTATATAAGGACGCTGTGAACCATACCGAGCACGACAGGGAAGAACTATTCTCGGACAGTAAAGCGTGCGCGGTCTGGTTTTTGCGTAATGTTCCCGGTGACAAAATCGCTTTTATATGCGATACATCTTATGAATTTATAGTAGCCTATTATGGCTGTATCGGAAGCGGAAAAACTGCGGTCATGATTAACAAAGGATTATCGGATGAGACGATTGCGGAGCTGCTGGATCAAACGGAAACGACAACGGTAGTTTATGATGCCCGAAAAGAACGGATGATGCAGATCAATTCCATGGCAGAGCATGAGATAACAGGCATTTTGCTTCAGGGAGAGGAAAACAGTGCAGCCAGGCAGAGGAAAGAGGATAAACAGGAAGATTTTATCCCGGATTTAGATCCTGAGGATATGGCGGTTCTTGTATTTACATCAGGTACAACCGGAAAAATGAAAGGCGTCATGCTTTCTCACAGAAATCTGGTAACGAATGTATTTGATATAAAAAACGGAACGGATTATACAAAAGACGATCGTGTTGTCAGCATGTTGCCACCGTCACATGTCTTTGGACTGAACATAGAAATTCTTTTGATTACATATTTGGGAACAGAACTGATCTTTGAAAAAAGCATTGCCTCAGCGTTTAAAAATCTCCCGAAAACAGAGCCATCTGTTCTGATTATGGTTCCGATGATGGTGAATCTTCTGGCGATGAAAACCATAGGGGCGGAGCGGGCAATGCCTGAGAGCAGTCAGGAGGAGAGAAAAGCGGCTGTTATGGGAAGGAACCTCCGTGCGATCGGCTGCGGCGGAGCGAAAAATAATGCAGCTATGATTCTTAAGATGTCACAGTACGGTGTCAGTTGCCGGCCGGGGTACGGCCTGACGGAATTATCCCCGATCGTTACCATTAATATGGCAGGACCGGCGAATCCCACTGCGGATGGGAAGGTGGTGGATTCCCTGAAAATGCGGATTAAGGACGGGGAAATCCAGCTTCAGGGACCGACCGTGGCAATGGGATATTACCATGCCCAGGATGAATGGGATGCTATGTGGGATGGAAAATGGTTCAAAACGGGTGATCTGGGTTATGTAGATGAAACAGGCATGCTTGTACTGACGGGAAGAAAGAAGAACCTGATCGTTACATCCTCTGGTGAAAATGTTTCTCCGGAAGAGATTGAGGAAAAATATGGCCATTGTCCTGAGATAACAGAAGTAATCGTCCGTGCGGAAGGAGATCAGATCATCGCGGAGCTTTTTGCGAAGAATGGAATCACACAGGAACGTGCGGATGAAATTTCTGCCGAGGTCAACCGGACACAGGCAGTTTTCGCAAGGGTTATGAAAACCGTGATCCGTACGGAGGAATTTCAGAAAAATACTGCCGGAAAAATCTTAAGAACAGCAGCAAATGCATGAGGGAGAAAAAATGAATACAACAGATATTATTACAGAAATCGTTTGCGAAAACCTGGATTTGGAGGCGGAAACAGTTGATAAAGAGGCTTCATTCTTTGAAATTGGAGGGAATTCCCTGACGGCTTATATCGTGATAGAAGATATTGCAGAACGTTTGAGAGTGGAATTAAAAACAGAAGAACTGATGGAACATAATTCGATTTCCTATATTTCGGCTCTTGTAGAAGAAAAATTAAAAACAGTCAGGATCAGCAATAGTCGTGTTTGAAACAACACACGGTATTGTGCAAAGAACCTGCAGGCGGCAAATCAACCATATGGGTGGTGTGGAGAAATACGGGATATGGAACATAAAATACCTTTGACGGATTTACAGCTGGCATATTTTTTTGGAAGAAATGCAGCCGTTGACCAGAAGGAGATTGCCACCAGTGCATTTTATGAATATGAAAATACGCTGGACATAAAACGGTTTGAACAGGCGTGGAATGCTGAGATTCAACGACAGGAAATGCTGCGAACTGTTTTCACAGAGGATGGAAATCAGATTTTCCGGACCGAACATCCGTATGTGAAAATTCCTGTTCTGGATTATTCTTCTCTTTCGGAAGCGGAGGCAGAGAAAAAATTAGTCGCGGTAAGAAATGATTTTATAGAAGAGAAGATGCCGGTAGAGTCATGGCCTTTGTATGAGGTGAGGGCAGTCCTTCTTCCGTCCGGGAAAAAGCGGCTTTTACTGAAATGCGATATGCTGATTTCGGATGCTGTCGGGATGAGGATCTTTTTAAATGAGACGCTGTGTATTTATCTGGGAGAAGAGGCTTTGCTTCCAAGTCCAAAGGCTTCCTATCGGGATTTTGTATTAAAGGAAATTCAAAAAAAAACCTCGGCAAAATATGAAAAAGACCGGCAGTTCTGGGAGAAGGAAATGGAGGATTTTCCCAGAGCTCCCAGGCTTCCTGTTCTTGATCAGAGAGCAAAAGGAGATTTTTCGCGATTTTCTTATCGCATAGAGGAATCAGACTGGATTTTGTTAAAGGGCATGGCAAAAAAACAGGACGTGGTGCCTGCAATTCTGTTTTTGGCTGTTTATGTCGATGTGCTGAAACGCTGGAACAGCAACCATGAGTTTACGCTGAACATAACCACCACGGACCGTAAGCCGGAATACAGGGATGTGATCGGTAATTTTTCTGCATTGTTTCTTTTGCCGATTCGCAGGAATGTGTCTGCAAGGGATGATTTCTGGGATATGGTAAAAGCTCTGCAAAAGGATTTTATCCGATATTACCGGCATACCGGATTTAACGGTCTGGAAGTAAAGCGGCATATTATGAGGAAAAACGCCGGAATTACGGAGCAGTTGTCATTCCCGGTGGTTTATACCAGTATGCTGAAAAACGAAGAAACAAAGCAGCATGTCCCATCAATTCTGGGAGAGACGGTTTTCAGTCTGTCACAGACTCCGCAGGTGTATCTGGATTTCCAGGTTCATGAAATGAATCACGGGGTGACTTTGACCTGGGATTATCTGAAATCTGCATTTGTTCCGGGAATAACAGAATGTATGTTCGGACAATTCTCGCGCCTTCTGGACAGTCTGCTGGCACAAAAGGAAACGATCTATGAAAACGTGTGGGATCCGGATGGGGGATATGAGAATCAGATCAAAGCTTACAATCAGACAGAAACCGAATATCCATATCTTACACTGCAGGGAATGGTTGCCGATTGTCTGAGAGACAGAATGCCACAGGACGGAGTGACCGGTTCAGACGCAGGATTTCAGCTGAAGGATGCTTCCCGTGAATATACCGGCTTCGAAGTGCGCAGCCGCTGCAAACAGATTGCCGGCACACTGAAAACGTGGCATATCGGTCCGGGAGATGTGGTTGCGGTAGAAGGCGTCAGAACAGCGGATGCCGTGATGGCGATTTACGGTATTATTATGGCCGGTGCATCTTATGTATCATTAAATCCGGAGGATCCATCTGCCAGAAAAGAAGAGATTTGCGGGATTTGCGGGATAAATGCAATTTTTGACGGAAAAGACTTGATTTTGAAAAAGCCGGGATCCGGTCGGCCGTCAGAAGCTGTATGTCCGGACGATGTGGCATATTGTATTTTTACTTCCGGAACGACAGGAAAACCAAAGGGCGTTATGATCTCCCAGAGGGGGGCGGCCAATACGATACAGGATCTGACAGAGCGATATAAAATGAGCGGTACGGATCGGTTTCTTCTGGTGTCCAGCTACTCTTTTGATTTATCGGTGTTCGATCTTTTCGGATCACTTTTTGCAGGAGGTTCTTTGTATGTCAGCGAAAGCGCGAAAAACCTTTTTGCATTACGGAAAATCTGTGCGAAAGAGCAAATAACCATCTGGAATTCTGTTCCTGCTATCTGGAAGCTTGTGCTGGATGGTGCACGGGAAGGGACCATCTTTTCGCAAATGCGAATTGTGCTGATCAGCGGGGATCGGATTCCGCAGGAACTGGTTGGGAAAACGAAGGAGATCTGTCCGAACAGCCGTTTTATCAGCCTGGGTGGTGCGACAGAGGCTTCGATTTGGTCAATCTTATATGAAACGGATGAGATCAGGGAAGAATACAGGGGGAGAATACCATATGGTTATCCCATGAAAAATCAGACGGTCTATGTTCTGGATGAGGATCTGAACCTTTGCTATCCTGAAGTGGAAGGTGAAATCTGTATCGGCGGAGTTGGAGTAGCCATAGGGTACAAGGGCGATGAAAAATTGACGGCAGAACATTTTATCGTACATCCGCTCTATGGCCGGATTTATCGAACTGGAGACCTGGGCATGTTCCGGCGGGAGGGATATGTGGATATTTTGGGCAGAATGGATAAGCAGGTAAAAGTCAATGGATACAGGATCGAGCTGGAAGAGATTGAAGGATGTATCAAAAAATACGCTGATGTTAAGGATGCTGTGGTTGTTTTACAGGAATTATCCGGGCGGAAACAGATCAGCGCCTTTGTTACCCTGCCGGAGGGCAGAGAGGAGTTTGATTCCGAATCGCTCGATCGGGTGATCCGGGATACCCTGCCGGAATATATGGTACCCGGAAACTATTATGTTCTCGGGGAATTGCCCCTTACGCTCAATAAAAAGATCGATCGAAAACTGCTTGAGCAGTATATGCCGCACAAAAAGGAAGACAGCCTGGAGGAACGCATGCTGCCGGAAACTCCGATTGAGCAGCGTCTGTATGATCTTTGCAAAAAGGCGCTACCGGAAAATACCGGAATCGATGTATCAAAAAGTTTCTTTGCCATGGAGGTGGATTCTGTACGAATTCTGGAGCTGATGCAAAAAGTGAACCTGGAATTTTGCACAAATCTGAGTGTACAGGATTTTCTGGGACATATGACGATCTGGAAACTGGCGAAACTTCTGGAAGTAAGAGAAGGGGATGCGGAGGATGACGATGACGAATGATACAGTGTGCAACGACAGGCACCAAATGCATTGGGGAATCCTGATCGGCGTGGCTGTGGGTATGCTGAACGCCATGATCATGCAGACGATGTTATCAACATCGATGAGCACCATCTGCGCAGAATTTCAGTCCGAAATATCGTATTCCTGGGTATATTCCGGATATGTTCTGGCATCCACAATGACCATGCCGCTGTTTGGAGGTATCTGTGACCGTTTTGGTGGGAAAAAGAATTTTGTTTTAGGATATCTCATCTTTATGGGAGGAACGCTGCTCGGATGGGCATCTCCCAATATGCTGACACTGATCATTTCCCGTGTGGTGATGGGAGTCGGTTCCGGTATCACCGTTCCTGCTATTTACGGAATCATCGGAGAATATTTTAACAGGGAAACCTATAAAATTGTGTTTGCCGTACTGGCGCTGATCACCGTTGTTGGAAAAGGGATGGGAAGTATATGGGGGAGTTATTTTGTGACCAGTTCTTCCTGGAGAAACGGATTTCTGACACTGCTTCCTCTTGAAATCCTGGCAATGATTCTGATCCTTGTTTTTGTAACCGGAACCGCTTCCATTGATCATGATACGGTACTGGATGTAAAAGGAGCATTGATCCTGTCACTTTCTATTTGTTGCCTGCTGCTGGGGTTTGACCGTATGAGTGAACATATCATTTATGTGATTTTCATAGCAGGTGGTGCGGTTTTACTGGCTGGAATACTTTGGTGGGAATCAAAAAAGGATAATGGCATTATTCCTTGTGAAATAAAAGAAAATCCCATGCTGAGGCGTCTGATCCTCCAGGTGTTTTTTCTGGGCTTGTGTATTAATGTGGCAATTGCCTATGTACCAACTGCATTACAGGCATCCCTTGGAATGACTGTAAAGGCCTCGGGGATTTGTCAGGTCCTGTATATCCTGGGCAGCGGCATAGGAAGCGTGCTTGGCACAGGAATGAAGGGGAAAGGTACAAAACCGGTATGGATTGGATGGCTGATCGTAATACTGGGATGCTGTCTGAGCGTGACTGGAGAAGCCGGATCCAGGCTTGCTGTTTATCCGGGATTGCTTCTTACAGGATTGGGGTTGGGAATTCTTGGTACGGTTCTTTTAAGCAGTGCTGTGGCGGAAGCGAAAGAGAATAAGGCGACCGTCAGCAGTCTGACACATCTGACCAGAAATACAGGCGCATCTGTAGGTGTGGCGATTTTCGGGGGAGCATTGGGCAGTAGGCTTGACCCACTGGGCGGCGGTCTTATGATCTGCGGGATTATCGGACTGGCATTAAATGCGGGGAAAAAGACAGTTTAATCATGAAGTAAAAACAGATGGGAGTGATTGATTTGAAATTTATCATTAAATTAATAGATTTGAAAAAGGATAGTGTTGGGATTGGCGGAGGAAAGGCGTCTAATCTGGGTGAATTAATGCGAGGCGGCTTTCCTGTTCCGGATGGCTTCTGTGTGAATAGTGAAGGATTTCGATTTTATATCCGACACAATCATCTGGAGAATGCCATTACGCAGATTGCGGAAGCAGCAAAGAATGAAAATCGGGAAGCGCTGCATACGCAAATAGCGAAATTAAAAGCGTCTATTGTAAATGGGAGATATCCGGATGAATTGCGAAATGAGATATTGGAGGCCTTCGCGGATATTTCCGATGAAAAGAGACTGGCAATTCGCTCTTCGGCTACAGCAGAAGATTTGAAGGACGCCAGTTTTGCAGGCCAGCAGGAAACCTATCTGGGTGTGAAGGGAAAAGAAAATCTGCTTCAGGCTATACAGAAGTGCTTTGCATCTTTATATGAAGAACGTGCGGTTATATATCGAGAAAGGATGGGATATCATACTGCCGATGCCGCGCTGGCAGTTGTCGTACAGGAAATGATCGACAGCGAGACCGCCGGCGTTATATTTACGGAAAATCCGGTTAATCAAAATGCAGATGAAATGATGATCAATGCTTCATATGGCCTTGGTGAGAGTGTCGTTTCCGGAAAAGTTACCCCGGATATCTATATTTATGGAAAAGAGAATGCAGAAATACGGTCAAAAACGGCAGGAACAAAGGAAACTGCGATTTATATGAATTCGTCAGGCGGTACAGACACGGTAAATGTTCCGGACGAAAAGAAACAGGAATTTGCCCTGACCAATGCGCAGATTACAGAGCTTGTCCGGGTATCGGAACAAATTGAAAGGCAGTATCACATGCCGATGGATATAGAATGGGCATTTGAAGGAGGGAAGTTATATATTCTCCAGGCGAGAGCCATTACTACGATTCATGAGAAGGACGGACTGAAAAAGGAAACTGAAACGGAACGTGTTTTTCATCAGAGGACATTTATCGGACCGAAGGAATTGAAGCGTGAGATGTATGTCCGTATGCAGATGAACAATCTGAT
>CALIBC010000058.1 GCA_938045615.1 uncultured Clostridia bacterium
TGATACTTGGTGGGCGACTGCCCGGGAAAGTAGGTCGCTGCCGGTTCAGTTTTTTTATATGGCCCCATGGTCAAGCGGTTAAGACACCGCCCTTTCACGGCGGTAACTCGAGTTCGATTCTCGATGGGGTCACCACAATGAAGCATCGCTCATAAAGCGGTGCTTTTATCATGCTGTAAAATATAACCGCTTTAGGGTTATAGGACAAAAAGTGTTGATGACTAATCCGGGTTATAGAAGAAAAGGTTCTTCCAAGCGATTCCTCGGAAAAACCTTCGACAGTGCATATTAAATATTGCATTTAATGTAAAAAGCATGGTGCGCGATGAGGGACTTGAACCCCCACGGTCTCCCGCTAGAACCTAAATCTAGTGCGTCTGCCAATTCCGCCAATCGCGCCAGTCAACGTGCCTGAAGGCAACCTGACAGGAAACAATATATCAAAATGCTGTGACTTTGTCAATGAAAAAATCCGCACTTTCGGCAGTTTGGTTCCTATTTTGAGAACCTGAGCACCGTGGTATAGCTGCCCTTAAACCATGTGATGGGAGCTATGCTTATTTCTCTTCCCGACGGATCTCCGGATCTGCCGTCGTAATCATCATGGGCGCCGACGTTTAAATATTCCCCGATTTTGTTTTGTTTGCCGGTAAATATTTCGACATGCGACGCCGGATTGATCATTATATCCCCGCGCTGCATAGCTTCGGGTTTTATTTTGCCCAAGTCTTGCCAACCTTTTTTTATTAAATTCCTGTACAAACTTGAACATCCGCCGGTCTTTTTGCAGAGGTTGCCGAATCCTGTTTCGCCGTGTGTTATGGCAGCCGCAACAAAGGAGGAACAGTCATAATCTTTTGAGTTTGTCTTATCGCAGAAGAAACAATGGCGATTCAAATTTGAGTTCTTCCAATTCGAATATTTTACCAAGTTCATGCTGTAACCGAATTCATTGTTGAGTGCAATTTTCTCCGCCCACAGAACCATTCCTTCAACCTCGGGTTGCACGGTGATTTCAATGCTGGAGCTTGGGAGCGAGCGTTTGTTTTTACCCGGAGCCGTCACGTTTATGGTAGTGTTTCCCGGCTTGAGGGCCGTCAGCAGTCCAGTATTCTTATCCACGGTTGCGACCGATTTTTTTGATGATTTCCATGTAAGGGTCGTATACTTGGCTTTGTCCGTGGATGCCTGCATGGTGAGTACACTGCCTTTATCGAGCTTGGCGCTTGTGGGGGTGACTATGGAAACGGATTTGGGATACAGAGGGTATACCGTTATTTTAGTCTTGGCACGTGCGATTTTTTTCTTGTAATAAGGACCGCAAGCCGCCGCTTTTACAGTTACAATGCCGGGTTTGAGAGCCGTAATTTTACCCTTTGAGTTTATCTTTGCAATTGATTTTGAAGACGTAGACCACTTGAGTGATTTATTTACGGCATCGCCTACTGCAGGTGACAGCATTGTTTTTTCGCCCTCGTAAATTTCCGTAGGCACACTACTGTCAAAACTGATGCTGCTCGGATACTCGGAAATAACCTTTATACACACACTTTTTTGAACTCCGCTGTGCGCACGAGCCGTAATTTGCACATCTCCCGGCTTGAGGGCTATAAGCTTGCCTTTGCGAATCGCAGCTACACCGCTGTTTGAGCTTGTCCATCCTATGTGTGAGGTCACATTGCCGTTTTGCCCGGCTTTCATTCTCAATGAATGACCGGTCAGGAGGGTATGGGGAATTCGCGAAAGCTTGATCCCGGTGGTGTTTTTGCGTTTTGTCATCAGATATATGGATTTGCCGCTGCGGCCTGCCTGAGTCTGATTGCAAGGGATGACCTTGATGCGGCAGAAGCTTCCGGAAAGTTTGATCTTAGCTTGTTCCGAAGTTACCTCTTTGACTTTCCCGTATTTGCCTTTCTTTCCTGTTTTGAGATATATGGCGTAATGTGTGGGTTGCACGGATCCCGATGTCTCCCAGAAAAGGTGTACCTTGTACTTGCTTTTGTGTGGCCGTGTCTTTAGCGTGCGTTTGCTTTTGGAAATGTAACCTCTCAAATTTACCGTTTGTGAGTCGATGACGGAAACATTTGAAGCGGGAACGGATCCGGTGTACGCATAGGAATTTTCCTGTGCAGAAAGTGCTATGATGAAAATAGGAATTAACAGAAAAAGTAGAAACAAACCCGTCGCAGCGGTTCGCCTGCGCAGAGAATCTGCGGTAGCCGTAACCTTTTTTTTAGCTGATTGCGCCGAAATGATTTTTTCCGCATTTTTCCGTGCGGAATCCGATATTATTGCGTTGAAAAAATAACGTTTGAAAGACATGTGCATGTTTGGATCTCCTTTCGCTCAATAATAATTGTTTTAGAAAAGCTTTTCAGTCACCCGGGTCAAACAACCCTGTTTTTCCTTTCTCCGGACAGGAAATTCTCCAGATTTTTCGTACAAATCTCCACTACCTTTTGTCTTGCTTCTATGGGCATCCATGCGATGTGCGGCGTTAAAATACAATTGGGAGTCTCGATCAAAGGATGTAATTTCTTTGGGGGCTCCTGCGCAAGTACGTCGATACCTGCAGCCGCAAGTTTGCCCGAGTACAGCGCACTTGCCAGTGCAAACTCATCCACCAGTCCTCCGCGGGCTGTATTTATAAGTATCGCACCGTCTTTCATGCGGGAGATGAATTTTTCATCTATGAATCCTGCATTTTCGGGTGTCAGAGGGCAATGAAGCGTAAGTATGTCGGATTTGATCGTTTTTTCGGGATTGCGACTGTAAATATTGATGCCCATCCCGAAAGCCTTTCCTATTTCCGCAACTTTCCTGCCTATGTTCCCGTAGCCGACGATGCCTAGAGAACGACCAGACAAAAGCGCAAGAGGCTTGCGAATGTAGCAGAAGTCTCTGCTTTGGTACCAGTGGCCGCTGTGCACGGAGTGATTGTAATCCCCCACATGGTTGAAAAGTTCAAGTATGAGGGCAAATGTGTGTTGAGCTACCGCATCGGTTGAGTAATCCGGCGTGTTGAATACGGCTATTGCGCGTTTGCGGGCAGCCTGCAGATCCACGTTGTCATAGCCTGTTGCCGTAACTCCTATAAAGCGTAGTGACGGGCATGAATCAATTATATTTTTGTCGATCCTACACTTGCTTACGAATACGGCGTCGGCATTTTTGATGCGACCTGCTATCTGCTCATATTCGGTTCTGTCATAGCATGTGAGCTTGCCGAACTTTTCAAGCGGTGCCCACGATATATCTCCGGGGTTGATAGAGTATCCGTCCAAAACAGTTATGTTCAAATGATCCTCCGATAGTGCAATGAATTTTACGATATTTCAATCGCATCTTTTGACCTCTCCCTAACCTCTTGCCGGCGCACGTTATAGTGGTCAGAGAGTATGGAATTGGTTTACATAATAGTGTGTGGACATTATTATACCACAGGGGCGGCGATTGTGATATAATATTTTCCAATGTGTACGGCAGTGCGAAATTTAAAGCGTTCAAATGCCTTGTGAGGTGCTTGAAAAGGGCTATTTATTTTCCGGCTCGATTACAAAATACAGTGGTGCCGTCTTTTATATCATCCCAAGTGTCGTGGATCTACAGGCAATATCGCATGATTTGACTCTACAGATGCGCACATGTTGAAAATAGTTTGCTTGAGTGGTGGAATTACTGGTATAATAACTACGATTTTGATTTTTGTCGGACAAAGAAATCCGGTGATTTCTCCGGCAGAAAATATGAGTTTGCGGGCAACCCATATTCAGTTATGATCGATCTTAAAGTACTGCGGTGTGAGATGCCCTAACATGGCTTAAGGGAAGGAATTTGGAATATGAAAAAGATAATCGCAGCCTCCAAAAATCCACATAAGATACGGGAAATAGGAGAAATCACATCAAAGTATGGACTTGAGACGATTTCGAGAGATGAGGCGGGTGTCCTCGATATTGAGATAGAGGAAGACGGAGCCAGCTTTGAAGAAAATTCCTTTAAAAAAGCAAATGAGATAATGAAGTTGACCGGGGAAATAGCGATTGCCGATGATTCCGGCCTTGAAGTTGAATATCTGGGTGGAGCGCCCGGTATCTATTCTGCGAGATTTGCGGGAGAAGATGCAAATGATGCAAAAAACAATGAAAAGCTGCTCGGTTTGTTGGAAAATCTGCCTTACAAAGAAAGAAAGGCGAAATTCGTTTCCGTGATTACAATGGTGTATCCGGATGGGAAAAAAATCGTTGCCAGAGGTGAATGCAACGGTCATATTCTGCCCGAACCGACGGGAGACAACGGGTTTGGATACGATCCTATTTTTGTGCCTGACGGATACCAACGAACTTTTGCGCAGCTCAGCAGGCAGGAGAAGAACAAGATAAGCCACAGGGCAAAAGCTCTTGAGAAGCTTGCACAAATGCTTAAGGATCGTTGAAGCATCGGACTTGGTGTTTGAGTTTGTGAGAACATTTGGACAAACTCCGTTGAGTGTTACAGCAAACGATGAGAGGATGAGTTATGGGGCAGGGTAAGGACAGATTGCGACAAATGATTCTGCTTGGCATAAAACAGTTCGGTGATCCGTATTATCAGGGCTTTGCCGCACAGATCGCTTTTTACATCATGCTTTCCGTCGTGCCCACGATCGTGGTTATGACGCAGCTACTGGGGATTTTGAACATACGGACAATGGACTTTGCCAACGATTGGCTAAATCAGTATGTGACTCCGGAGATGGCAAGGATCGTAAAAGGACTGCTCAGAAACAGCTCATCGATAGGCAATAACATAACGTTGATACTGCTTGCCGTGTGGGCTGCCTCGAGGGCACAATTTTCGCTCATGAGGATAGCGAATTACACATACTCCAACAGCAGATCGACGGGAAGATTTCTTACCGAAAGACTTCGATCCCTTAAAACGATAGTGATGACTATATTGACGATAGTTTTTGTTCTTGTCGTATTGATATATGGAAAGAGAATATTGTATGCCTTTGTGGGAGGTATCGTTGAGGAGTATACCATTACGATGGTCTGGACATATTTCAGATGGCCGCTTGCGACCGTACTGTATTTTTTGGTGGTATTGTATAATTATTTCGTGATGCCCGTGGAAAAGCTCGGTGTAAAAGACCTGATCCCGGGAGCAATCTTTGGTGCGGTCGGGCTTGTTGTGGTAACTTTTTTTTATTCGGTCTATACAGAACACATGGTAAGTTACAACATAATATACGGCTCTTTGTCTTCCATAGCGGCATTGCTGTTCTGGTTCTATTTCATTTCGTGGGTGCTGGTTCTGGGTATTCTGATAAATCAGGTGTTCAGAGATACGGGAACAAAAAAACGCATCTGAATAGGAAGTTGCGTGTTTGGAAATATACGAATTATGGAAGGTGAATGGGAGTATAAGGTTTAGCAAATATGATATTAAGGCGAAAGACGAAAAAAAAATACAGGGTCTTGTCGAAATTCTATATGTTTCTTATCGCGGTGGTCATTATCGTGTTTAGCCTTATCTTTAAAAAACTTGTATTCACGAATATGGATTTCAATGCAAGCGGAGAACATGGCTGTGATTTTTTCACCGGAAATCAGATAATGCTGTATGCCAAAGGATATATCAATACTCCCGGTCTCAGGTATGATGACCGCTACTTTGCGGGAGGATATCCGCCGAATAAACTGGGGGTATGTACTGATGTTGTGTGGAATGGCTTGAAAGGGATAGACGTGGATCTGAAAATCCTCGTCGACAGAGATATTGCCCGACATCCCAAAGCCTACAGAAAAGTAATATCAAAGCCGGATCCGTCGATAGACTACAGAACCGTGCCGGTTTTGAATGTTTTTTTGAAGAGAAATTGCATAAGGCTTTCAAAGGATATAACCAATCCTCTCGTGTGGCAGCCCGGAGATATTATCGTATTTGAAGGAAAACATATCGCCGTCGCATCGGCATTGAGGACTCTTACGGGATACCCGTATCTGATCCAGCACGGGAAAGATCCGGCGGGCGACGAAGACAGACTGCTTAATGATGACGGTCTGAAGATGACGGGTCACTTTAGATGGCCGGAGACCGTAAAAATAGGGGGAATTTATGAATAAAGCATTGATAATACTGAATCCATGCGCAGGAACGCGACAGGCGAACCGCAAGTTTGTCGGTATAATTGATGTGTTTTGCAAAGGTGGATATTCAACAACCGTTGCAACCACGGCGGGAAGAGGCGACGGCACTGTGATTGCAAGAGAGCGCGCCCATAATTACGACCTGGTGGTTTGTATCGGAGGCGACGGCACGTTCAATGAGGTCGTGACCGGGATACTTGAGGCGGAAGTGGATGTACCGATCGGATACATACCTGCAGGGAGCACCAACGACTTTGCCGCCGGCTTGGGTCTTTCCGGCGATATAATTCGCGGAGCAAAGGACATAGTTACGGGAAATCAGATGACGCTCGATATAGGAAGATTCAACGACAGGTATTTTTCATATGTGGCTTCGTTCGGCGCATTCACTCAGACGGCATACAAAGTGCCTCAAGATATGAAGAATCTGCTTGGACATACCGCCTATATACTCAGCGGTATCAAGGATATACCCTCGATAAGACCCAAAAAAGTAAGGATAAGAAATGAAGTAGGTGTGTACGGAGGCGATTATATCTTTGGGGCGATATGCAATTCAACTTCCATGGGAGGAATAATCAACCTGAAAAAAGATCACGTCGACATGAATGACGGACTCTTTGAGGTGCTTCTTATAAGGGCACCCAAGAACATAGTTGAGCTGACCCGGATAACGTGGGCGATTACACAAAGCCGCTACAAGGAAAGCCCGCACATCTCTTTTTTCAGCTCTTCGGAACTTGATATAGAAACGGACGGAAATATGCCATGGACTTTGGACGGGGAGTATCAGCAGGGGGTTAAAAATATAAAGATAAAAAATATGGAAAGCGCAATTCGCATAATGGTCTCACCTCGAATTTAGCAAAGTAAAGATTGAAAATGAAAAAGTGAAGAGTCTGTGAAAAACAGATTGAAATCGTTGACATTGCTGTACAGATAAAATAGTATGGGGTTGTTATGATATCGTCAAACTTGAAAAAAAGAAGAGTGCTGATTTGTTTGATCGCCGGTTTGGAAGCCGTGTTTCTGGTTTTGACATGGGTTGTTTCCACGGGATTTTTCGCTTCGGAAGACTACTGGCATCTGGATGCGGGAAACGACACCATTTTAACCGTCAAAACGGAAAAAGAGGCGAGAAAAGCGCTTTCAATGCTTGAAGAAACCTATGTGGAAGAAAATGCACGTAATGTTCGCGTGTCACTGGAACCTGCGGTTTCGGTCAAACATAGGTACTACGGATATATGGATAGGAAACCGACCATTGCGAGCGCCGAGGAGATAGAGAATATCGCCAAGGATCCGGTCGGGCACGATCTGATAAAGGTGAAGACGTCGCAGACCGTGGACAAAAAGAAAAAGATCAAATTTTCCGTGATAAAAAAGAAGAACAATGCGATATTGCTTAACACAAGTTTCGTCAAAAAAAAAGGAGAAGAGGGAACTGAGGTCGTGACTGTAGAAAAGACCACGGTAAATGGCGATCTTAAAAAAGAAGAAGTTCTCAAAACCGAGGTCAGAGAAAAGAGCGAAGACAGGATAGTGTTGTTTGGAACCGCTCAAAAAGCAGCAAAGGCAGGAGAAACAAGCAGCGATGAGGGCAGTGAATACAGTCTTTCTTCAGGCAGAGCCGTCGTGGGGTTTGCAAAGAAATTTGTGGGAAATCCATACGTGTACGGGGGTTCCAGTCTGACAAGAGGAGCTGATTGTTCAGGGTTTGTTATGGCTGTGTACAAGCACTTCGGTGTGACGTTGCCGCATGATGCCGGTGCGGACAGAGCCTTGGGCAAGGCCGTAAAAATGTCTGAGGCGCAGCCCGGCGATTTGATATGCTACTACGGTCATATAGGCATATATGCGGGAAACGGAAAGATAGTGCATGCGATGGATGAAGCCAACGATATAACAGTTTCCAAAATAGGATACAACGGAAAGCGTGTATTGACGGTCAGGCGGATCTTTGGATGACGGATCTTTATATAATGAATAAATACGCGGCAGATGTATAAAACCCCCCGGCTACAGGCAGGAAGCTTGTGTCCGGGGGTTTTAGGCAATAAACAGGGGTGCGGGCAGTGAGATGATTGCCAATATGACGCAATCCGCTACCTTGCGTCATATTTTCTATAGAATCCTTGCCTTGACAATACGGTCATTATCGGGAAGGGATGTTACCGAATCACGGGTGCTCACTATGGCATATCCGTAATTTCCTTTTGTTCCACCGGAAGCGCCGGTTGCGGAAATGCCGAGGTGCTTAAGCGCAAGATCCACGGGATTTTCGACTCCTTTTGTCATGATAGAAATCCTCTGTTCGCCGTCTTTCACGGGTAGGAAAGTATCCGGGAAGTTTACGGAATTTCTTATGTTTCCCGTTTCGATATAGTCCATGATTTCGTCTGCGGCTATGCTTGCGCAGTTATCTTCAGCTTCGGCCGTCGAGGCGCCCAGATGCGGAATTATGACTGCACCTTTTTTCCCGAGCAGACCGTCGGTTCCGAAGTCGGTTATGTATTCCGAGATTTTTTGAGACTCCAAAGCCGCAATGATCGCATCCTCTTTTACAAGTTTGTCGCGGGCAAAGTTAAGCAGAACCACGCCGTCTTTCATCTTCTCTATGAATTTCTCGTCAACCATTCCTTCGGTGCTTGGGTTGGCGGGTGCGTTGAGCGATATGTAGTCGGATTTTTCAAGTAAACTGTCGGGTTCCTTCGTTAGAACCACGCCGGGATCAGTCTTGTGAGCTATGTCCACGGTCAGGAAAGGGGTGTAGCCTATGACGTTCATCCCCAAACTCTTTGCGGCGTTTGCTATGAGGATGCCTATGGCACCGATCCCAACTATTCCAAGCGTCTTGCCTTTTAATTCTGTTCCGGCGAACTGTTTTTTACCTTTTTCGACCGCACTGCTCACATCAGAATCAAGAGTTTTGACCCAGTCAAGTGCAGCCGGAATGTTCCTCGCAGACATCAGCATGGCCGCCAAAACCAATTCCTTTACCGCATTCGCATTCGCACCCGGCGTGTTGAAAACGGCGATTCCGGCTTCGGCGCATCTTTCCAGAGGGATGTTGTTTACCCCTGCGCCGGCTCTTGCGATGGCGAGGAGTTTGTCGGGAAACTGCATTTCGTGCATGCTGTGACTTCTCACGAGTATGCCGTTTGCATCCGAGATATCGTCTATCACCTTGTACTTGTCAGTAAAACGAGCAAGCCCTATAGGTGAAATCTTATTGAGTGTTGCAATATTATACATGTGATTACCTCCCGTAACGTTCTCAAAAGGAGTATATCACCTGTTAACTTTACTTTCAATATTCCGGATGATATAATTGCCGTGGGATTCCGAAGCTTTCAAATCGGGTCAAAGGCACGCTCCGGTGCCGCAATGGGGATATTTTGGTCGCCGGTACGGCAGGTTTTCCGTGTGAGAATATCGACGGTCGAAGAATCGCAATAGTTTAACAGACATTTATTGAATTAGGGAGGAATTGGAAATGGGCAAATACGATAGAGTTTATAATTTCTCGGCAGGTCCGTCAATGTTGCCGGTGGAGGTTTTGGAGAACGTTCGCGACGATCTGCTCAACTACAAGGGAACAGGGGAATCCGTAATGGAGATGAGCCATCGCTCAAAAGAATTTCAAAAAATAATGGACGATGCGGAGGCGGATCTCAGGAAGCTCATGTATATACCGGATAATTATAAAGTCTTGTTTCTGCAGGGTGGGGGAACGCTGCAGTTTTCCATGATTCCGCTGAACCTTTTGAGAAAATCAAAAAAAGCCGATTATATCGTAACCGGTCAGTGGGCAAAGAAGGCATATAAAGAAGCTGTAAAGTTTGGAGACATCAAGTGCGTGGCAAGCTCGGAGGATTCTACTTATTCATATATACCAAAGTTGTCACGTGAAGATTTCAGATCGGATGCAGACTATGTCTATATTTGCTACAACAATACGATTTACGGAACGAAGTACCCATACATCCCTGAAACGGGAGATATACCACTTGTTGCAGACATGTCATCATGCATACTCAGTGAGGAAATCGACGTTTCAAGATTCGGGGTTATTTGGGCCGGGGCGCAGAAAAATGTTGCGCCTGCAGGAGTTACAATCGTTATAATAAGAGAAGATCTGATAGGCAATGCGACTGAAGGTACTCCGGTGTATTTGGACTATAATACCCATGCAGAGAAAGGTTCAATGTACAATACGCCGCCGTGCTTCTCCATATACGTGGCGGGAGAAGTGTTCAAGTACCTGCTTGCAAACGGTGGAGTGGCGGCAATGCATGATAAGGATGTCAGAAAAGCCGATAAACTTTACAAGGCGATCGATGAAAGTAGCGTGTTCAAGGGGACTGTCAACAAGGAAGACCGTTCACTCATGAATGTGACCTTTGTGACAGGTGATGCCAAAAGGGATGCGGAATTCATACAACTTGCAAAGGAAAACGGCATGATCAATCTGAAGGGGCACCGTTCTGTGGGGGGACTGCGTGCAAGTATTTACAATGCGGTTCCCGAAGAGGGAGTGGATGCGCTGATCGAATTGATGAAAAAATATGAGGATACGAAGAAATAAAATGCGTACGTTATAGGTTCCGTCGGAATTTGGTGGATGCGTTCACGCAGTGGATATCGGTATCGTTGTTTGTTAGGAGAGTCGCAAGTGGGTCGAAGACTGCGAACATTTGTCAATTTAATACTTTTGTTTTGTCTTGTATTGGGAACGCTGTATCTGAACCCGGACACAGCGTTTGCCGCCGATGAACCTGCGCTTTCTTCCGGTGCGGCGATGGTGTACTGTGAAAATACCGGTACGGCAGTTTACGCCAAAAATTTAAATGTAAAATATGCGCCGGGAGGGCTGACCAGAATGATGACGGCACTTATCGCAGCCCAGACCCTGCCCATGGACAAGGAAATAAAAATATCAAAGACTGCCGCAAATCAGAGTGCTTCCTCACTTGGACTAAAGGAAAAAGAGCTCATTCCCGTAAAAGATCTGTTGTCTGCCACACTGCTTTTCGGAAGCGATACAGCGGCATATGCCTTGGCGGAAAATACATTCGGCAGCGTGGATGAGTTCATTGAAAATATGAACAAGACAGTTAAGAACTTGGATTGTAAAAAAACGAGATTCAGAAGCGTGACGGGTCGGTATGTGCGTGGACAGCACACTACGGCAAAGGATTATATGCGGATACTTAAAGTTGCGCTTTCAAACAGAATCATTCGCGAAATAGGCTCAAAACGCACTTACAGATTTGCACCGACAAACAAACATAAGGAGAGAACCCTGAAAAGAGAAACCGTCTTGACGGACGACAATCTTGAGATTTGCGGATATACCGGAATTGCAGCTTTGCAGGACAGGCAGGGCGCTGTGCGTATCGATGATAACGGCATGAGACTTTTTGTTGTATTGTTGGAGAACTCACAACAGCAAAGGCAAAGCGACCTGATTGCACTTACCGGATATGCAAAAGACAGTATCGACGGCTACAGGGTAGTGAAGAAAGGTAAAAAGCTCGGAAAGGTAAAAATCGGACACGGTGAAAAAACAGAGATAGATGCATACAGTCTGAAAGACGGATATGCGTATCTCCCCAAGGAGGGCTCAAAAGCCTTGATAAGAACCAGATCCATTATGTACGGAAATGTCACCGCCCCCGTCAAAAAAGGACAGGTAGTGGGACATTGCAACATATATGTCGGCGATGAAGTTACACACAAAGTTCCGCTAGTCGCAGGAGAAACCGTCGGAGAGGGATGGTTCCCGTCATACATAGGCATTTCAAATTTTAGCGCAATTATCATCATGGCGGTTATAATTATCATGGCATTGCTTCTTTTGACGGTGATAATTCTCAAAACAAAGGCGCGACGTCGTCGAAACCGGAGAAGAAAAAGGCGTATAAGAAGAATAGTGGAACAGCAATTACGTGAGGAAGAAGAACACAAAAGGAGAAGCAGAAGATACTGAAGCCACTGCGGATTGTTTTGATTTTGCGAAATGTGCGAATCCGGCCATACACGGTGGGGAAGAGCGAAATACTTGGGAAACAAAGATAAAAATGTTTGATATAAAGGAAAACTTAAAAAAACTCCCGGATTCACCGGGAGTTTATATACATAAAGACAGACTGGGGCAGGTGATCTACGTCGGAAAAGCCGTATCACTCAAAAACAGAGTCAGGCAGTATTTTCAGAAGTCATATCAAAACACCAACCCGAAAGTTAAAGCGCTTGCCGCAAGCATAGCCGAGTTTGAGTACATAAAATGTTCAAGTGAGATGGAGGCGCTTATTTTGGAGTGCAATCTCATAAAGAAGCACATGCCCAAGTACAACGTTTTGCTCAGAGACGATAAGACCTATCCGTACATAATGGTAACCGTGAGCGAAAAATTCCCGCGTATAGTCAAGACAAGACTGCTGAAAAAGGACGGAAACAAATACTTCGGTCCTTATAGTGACGTGGGAGCGGTGAACCGGATAGTGGAACTACTGACCAAAACATATAAACTGAAGAGTTGTGCTGCGGTAAAGTTTCCAAAGGATTTTAGACCATGTCTCAATTATTACATAGGCATGTGTGATGCGCCGTGCGTCAACGAGGCAGATGAAGAAAGGTATCGCCGGGATATAGACGAGATTTTGAATTTTCTTGCCGGCAGGACGGCACCGATTTTGAAGCGTCTAAAGGGCAGGATGAAGATGGCATCAGAAAAAATGGAATATGAAGAGGCCGCAAAGTGGAGGGATGCGGTGTCATCTGTGAAAGCACTTTCAGAAACGCAAAGAGTGACCATGATAGGGGAGCATGATCTTGATGTATGCATAGTCATAAAGGAGGGGGACAAGTCTTTCGTGGTTCTGTTCCCCGTAAGAGACGGAAAGCTTAGCGGAAGGGAAGTGTTCCCAATACAGGCGTACGCTCAGGACAGCAAAGCGAATATAGCGTATGAATTTATAAGACAGTACTACTCTCAATGGGCCACCGTACCGCATGAGATACTTACGGAAGAAAACCCGAAGGACAGAGAACTTTTGGAAAAATTTTTGAGCGCCGGCGGACATAAGGTGAGGATAAGCGTGCCGCAAAAAGGAGACAAGAAAAGGCTGCTGGATCTGACAAAGCAGGACACAGTTGAAATAAGCAAAACCCTCGCAATACGGGAAGAAAATAGAAACGAAAGAGAAGAAGCTGTAAGGGTTGAAATGTTAAAGCTCATTGAACGTGCGGGGTATCCGGCGGAAGAGAAAGCACTCAGCTCAAAGAAAAAAAATATAAGAGTCGAGTCCTATGATATTTCCAACACAAACGGAATTGATTCCGTAGGGGCAATGGTCGTGTTCGGGGGACTTATGAAAGTGAAAAAAGACTACAGGCGATTCAAGGTAAAGACCATTGAGGGCAGCGACGACTACGGGAGCCTGCAGGAAGTCATATACAGGCGTTTTAAAAGGGCGCTGGACAGATCCCCGGGATTTATAGAAATGCCCGACATTATAATGATGGACGGAGGTCTTGGGCAGGTGCATGCGGCGCAAAAAGTTTTGAGCGCCATGAAAATTGTCGTGCCGGTGGTAGGCATGGCAAAGGACGAAAGCCACAGAACCAGAGCCATAGTCTTTGACGACGGCAGTGAAATACCTCTCAAAGAGAACCCGACTCTCTTTAGATACTGCGGAACCATACAGGAAGAGGTTCACCGTTTTGCGATAGAATACCACCGTAGTCTGCATAATAAAAAAGCAGTGCGTTCTGCGCTTGACAATATACCGGGGGTGGGGGAAAAAAGACGAAACAGGTTGCTGTATGAATTCAAATCTATAGAGGCGATAAAGAAGGCAAGAGTCGAAGAACTCCGCGCCGTCCCCGGCATAACAGATAAGATAGCGCAAAATATCGTAAACTATTTTCATGGGTAAAAATGAGCCCAAGTCACACGTTCGATTTTCCCGGCCTTGCACAAAACCTCTATTGATGTTATAGTGGTCTGTGAGTAATTTTGAAATTGAAACGGAGGGCAGAACAATGGCTGAAGAGAAAAACAAGAATATTGAACAGGAAGAACCGGATGTGATCACGCTTGAATTTGAAGAGGGAGATCCCGTTGAGTGTGAGATCATGGGGATATTTGATTTTAAGGGGAAGGATTATATCGCACTTATTCCACGTGACGATTCGGACGATGTATGGATATACGGATACAATGAAGTCGATGATGAGGGATCTTTTGAACTCTTGGACATTGAGAGCGACGAGTTGTTTGAAAAAGTTGCGACTGAGTTTGAAACCATAATGGATGAGGCTGCAACGGATGAAGAATCCGAGGAATGATGCGACACATTCAAAAGATGAAAAAGCGACTTTTAGTGACTTTTGTTTTTGAGTTTATTACAAGTTAAGGTTCGGGGGAAGATTGTTTTGAGTAAAGATCTTTTATTTAAGAAAATAATTTTGAGCAGTGCGGTATGTCTGTTCCTGCTTTTGATTGGGCTGTACGGAATCGGCGCCGCAACCGATGTGTACGGTGCATCCGCAAAGATCAAGATTAAGAACATCAGTAAAGAAACGGTGCTGAAAAAGGGCGAAAAAAAGACGGTAAAGTATTATGTGAAAGGTAAAAAGAAAAAGCACGGCAGAGTTCTGTTCAGATCGTCCAACAAAAAGATCGCAACCGTGTCAAAAAAAGGTAGAATAAAAGCAAAGAAGAAAGGCAAAGTTACAATAACCGCCTATTTCCGGAATAGAAGAAAGGTAAAGAAGAGCGTCAGAATAACCGTCGGAAAGAAAGTTTCCGAGATAAAGCTGACAAGGTTGGACAACAGCAGAATATTTGAACCGAATGAGAGCAGTAAAATTTCAGCGAAAGTCTATCCGAGCGATGCTGGTAATAAGAGGCTCAAATGGGTTTCCAGCAATGAGGCGATAGCCAAGGTCGACTCAAAGGGTACGGTAAGTTTTCTCGACACGGGAAATGTGACGATCTCCGTGTTGTCGAGGCAAGACAACAGAAAGTACAGAAGTGTGTCCTTTGTTGTGGGCAGCAGGATCAAAACTCTTAAGGTAAAGGGCGAAACGGACATGCTTATAGGAACCAAGGAGCAGCTGACCACGGAAATAACGCCTCTGAAAGCCACCAAACAGACATTCACATGGAAATCATCCAATTCGAAGATCCTCAAAGTCAACTCCAAAGGTGAGGTCAAGGCCGTGGGTCTTGGTGTTGCAACGATCACGGCAAGTACCGTCGACGGATCCAAGAGAAAAGAAAAAGTTAAGATGGAAGTGGTGAATCTGAAAAAGAATCTAGTGAAGTTCATAGCGCACAGAGGGCTTCACGATTCTCGCAAGGAAAATACCAAAGAAGCTTTCATAGAAGCTGGAAAGGCGGGCTTTTGGGGTGTCGAATGCGACGTATGGGAAACCGCCGAACGTGATGCTTCCGGGTCGGAACCGAAAGAAGAGCGCGACATAGTCATATCGCACGACAGGACTTTCGACAGGGTTTTCGACGCCGGGAGCGACATAGTGTACGATATGACGAAGAGTGAAATACAGTCCAAAGTTCCGGAGGCCTGTTTTATAGATGAATATCTGACTATTTGTCGGCAATATGGAATGGTGCCTATCATAGAGATAAAGTATGATTACACGGACGATGAGGGAATGTCCGACGAAGGCATCAAGCTTCTGGTGGATAAGGTGAATGCGCATGGGCTTCTTGGGACGGCAAGGTTTATCAGTTTTGATTTGAATTCCTTAAAGAGAGTCAAGTCTTATATCGCAAAAAATATAGGAACTTCGACAAGTGTATACACCTCGTACATACTCAGCAAAGACTCACTGAAAAAGATTCAAAAAACCGAGAACGTTGACTTTGTACGAGCTGTGCGGGATGCTAAAAACAACGGCATAACGTCGGTGAGCATAAACAGAACCTATATAACCGATGAGATCGTGGGGGAAGTCAAACAAAATTCTTTGAATCTTGACCTGTGGACATATAACAAATCCCTTAAGTCGAAGATATTCAATCACGTAAAAGCATACCGACCCGACACAATCACGACCGATGACGTCTGCTGGGATGAGTAGACTTTGAGAGGTTGTGACTTTGAGAGATTGTGTGTAAATCTGAATTAAAGCTTGCATTTGTCGATAACTTGTGTATAATGAGGTAGTCGACGCAAGTTTGCGGTCTTGGCGGAACTGGCAGACGCGCACGGTTCAGGTCCGTGTGGGAAACCATGGGGGTTCGAATCCCTTAGACCGCACCATTTATTTTCCTCTGTGATTATGATTTCGCAGAGGATTTTTTTATGAATTTTACTTTTAATTTATTGGTATAGGGCATATTTCATGGTATCCTATTGAAAGAGGTGCCCCGCAGACTCAAGATGTGCTGTGCAATAAATGCCTCAGGTTCGCCGAAACCCGAAATAGCAGGTTATGCACTCTGAAACAGGATAACCGGTATGTGGGGTTTGATACGCATTGATGGCAAGAAAGGACGATAAAATGGAAACAAAGGATTGTATTTTAAGCAGGAGAAGTATTCGCAAATATACGAATCAGAAGATCTCAAAAAAGCAACTTGAGGAGGTGGTGGCGCTTGCGGCATACGCTCCGTCGTGGAAAAACACTCAGGTGACAAAATATTACGGGGTGCTTGATGAAGGTCTTAAGTCAAATATCGCAAATGACTGCGTGCTTGGTTTTGAGTTCAATCAAAAGGTGATAAACAGGGCTCCGGCACTGGTGGCGGTCACATACAGACACGGTGTGTCGGGATATGAGAAAAACGGGGAAGCTTCGACCAACAAAGGTGACAAGTGGGAAGTGTTCGACGCAGGAATAGCTACACAGACATTTGTTTTGGCTGCGCACGATTTGGGATACGGAACGGTGATACTTGGCGTTTTTGATGACGATAAGGTATCGAAAGTTCTTGATATTCCGGAAGATGAGGTGGTTGCGGCGCTGGTTGCGATAGGTTTTGCAGAAAAGACGCCGGATGCTCCGCCGCGAAAAGACGTGAGTGAATTGCTAACCGTAAAGTAGGATGCGATGCCGCGGTAATGAGCCGCTTCGCATGAATGAGCCTTATGCCAAGCGATCGGGTGATTATTGCTTGTCTTTGGACAGCAAGTAAAATAGTGTCAGCCCCAATGCAAATAAGGCTCCGATGACAATAAGTGGCATTTTATCACCCCCGTAAAAAAGACTCCGCCGCTTTAAAAATCATTTTTGAAGAAACGTCCCGGATCGCTGTTTGCGGTACGTTTCCATATTTAATTTTATGATATCACATAAGCAGGAAAAGTAAACGGTAAAAGATATGTAAGAGGGAGCATTGGTGGCGCATGCGTGATTTTATTCAAACAACCCCCTCGTATGCATTTTATATGAGTTTTACTGTTACTGCATTTTGTGTTGATGACATGGAAAGGTTTTTAGATGAAGAAATATATAGCTGAATTTATAGGAACATTTGTGTTTGTTGCTGTTGGATGCGGCTCTACAGTCGCGGCAAACAGCATATTCATAAGTATGGGATCACCGTTGCCGGTGGCATTTACAACACTTTTGATAGCGTTTGCGTTTGGACTTTCGTTTGTTGCAATGGCATATTCCGTCGGCGGGCTTTCGGGATGTCACCTGAACCCCGCAGTTTCGCTTGCCATGTTAATCACAGGGAAAATAAGGATCAAGGATTTTTTGGGGTATATCATCGGTCAGTTTGCAGGAGCGACGGCAGCTGCGCTTTTTCTGTGGGCGAGCTTTAGCGCAAACGATGCACTCGGACAGAACGGATACGGAAACTCCAGTCCGCTCGGAATAGGTATGGCGAATGCGGCAATGGTGGAAACGGTGATGTCAGCGATATTTGTTTTTGTATTTTTGGTTGTAACATCCCGAAAAGAATACAAAGCTGTAGCGGGAATGGTGATCGGTCTGTCGCTGACAATGATACATATATTCGGGATTCCTTTCACCGGCACATCCATAAACCCTGCAAGAAGTTTTGCTCCGGCGGTATTTGTCGGAGGCGATGCACTGAAACAGTTACCCGTGTTTATTCTATCACCGCTTGCGGGCGGAATTGTAGCAGCGCTACTTTATATTTTATTGTTTGGCACTGTAAAACAGAAGTCTGCACCTGAGGGAAGTGAGTATGAGACACTTGCGGTGACCGAACCTGAAACCGAAATTTGCGAATCCGACGAATTCGATGACAGGAAGACCGAGAACCTTAAATCGGAAAAAGAAACAAATATCGAATATGAAGACGCAATTACGGAAGAGAAAACCTCCGACACCGAAAAACCCGAAGCTACGGAAGAAGAGAGTGGCGGAGCGGAGAAGAACGAAGTCATAGAAGAAAGTGCAAGTGCGGAAGAAACAGAAGACGCAGAAGAAGAAAGTACCGCCGCGGAAGAAACAGAAGACGTGGAAGAAAAAAGTACCACCTCGGAAGAAACAGAGGATGCGGAAGAAGAAAGTACCACTGCGGAAGAAACAGAGGATGCGGAAGAAGAAAGTACCGTCGCAGAAAAAGCAGAAGACACAGAAGAAGACGCCGGCGAGTCTGGTTCCAAAGAAAACCGGGTCGAAGAGAGTAAACAGTCTGAAGATGATAAAAACGAGAAAGCCTGACAAAGATGATTAAAGCTACAGGGAAAAGGGCGATAAGGCGTATAGCATTGATGTCCTTGTTTGGATTTGGAATGCTAGTCGCTTCATTCAATCAAAGCTATTCGGCAAGTTTAAAAAAACCGATGGCATACGCCACCGGAAGCACTTTGTTGCGCAACATTCGTATATATAAAAAGCCCAACAATGAAAATGTAAAAAAACGTTCAAAAGTCAAGGCTTACGAGATTTTGCCTCGCTCTTATGATTCCAGAAAACAGGCATGGTGGAACGATAAAAAAATCAAAATAAAAGATCAACATTCATCTGCAATATGTTGGGCATTTGCCGAGATGACGGCTGCAGAAATATCATATCTAAAAGAAACGGGGGATGTGGAACCATTATCTCCGACCCATTTTGCATATTTCTTTTTCAACAGGGAAAACGATCCTCTTGGTAATACGTCGGGAGACAAAAATACGATGGGAACCCACGATCCGTCCCCATGGTATGAGAACGGCGGCAATGTATACTCATCTTCGCAGGCACTTGCCAACTGGATGGGAGCGGTCACGGAGGAAAAAGCGCCGTTCAGTATGGAAGCTAAAGCTTATGATTCAAATATAGCATACGATAATTACATAACCGGGCAAAATTCTATAATCGTGGATGCTACTGACAGTTACGCCGTAAAGAGTGCCGTAAGAAAATACGGCGCTGTTGTCACTTCATGCATGTCAGGGCATAGTCACCGGCACAGTGATGGCACTTATAATCACTACTACAGCCGCAAAGCCGACGCAAACCATGCCGTGACCGTGATAGGATGGGATGACGATTATCCGAAAGAAAAATTTGCGGCTCAAGATGGAAAAGGTAAGATACCGGCGAAAAACGGGGCGTGGATAATACAAAACAGCTGGGGAGAGGAGTATAGAGAGTCCCGAATTTCTTATGAGGACACCTCATTTGCCTATGTCGGAACCGATGATGAAGGTGGCGACGTCAAGTCAGTCAATGCACTGGATATGCAACCTGCGGAGAGTTATAGATACAATTATCAGTATGACGGGACGGCAGGCCTGAGCAATTTATCGTTGGACAAAGGAAGCAAGATTGCCAATGTTTATCGCCTCGGAGACGGAGCGAGGCTTCTTGAGGCGGTCGGATTCAGCACTTTCAACGATGGCAAAACCTCATATTCGGTGACGGTTTATACGGATTTAAAGGATGAGACAAAGCCTGAAAGCGGGAATAAAATATGCACCTTCGATGTGGCAACCGAAAATGCCGGCAGTTATACTTTCAGACTGGGCGATTACGGAACCAAAGCTGTGAACCTGAAAAAGAACAGCGTTTACTCAATAGTTGTGACGACCAAGGAGAGAACATATTTCGGCGTTGAAGAAGATGCGGATTATGGAACCTTGAAATGTGAGGCGCACACGGATGAAAATCAGAGCTTCGTAAAAATGAGCGCAGACACTGACTGGATGGATCTGCATAAAAATCCCGATAAGATGTGTGCGAGGATCAAAGGCTTTGCAAATGACGCACCTGCCTCACCCATGCACGGCGGAGATGACGACAACAAATCCGGTGGAGCTGACGATAACAAATCCGGGAAAACGGATACGACCAAAAAGAGTGATCCCCACGCAATATCAAGCGCGCCAAATGTAAGAACAGATTATAGCGTCATGGCCGGTAGGCAAAGAGCAACAAAAAAAAACGTAAAGAAGCCGGCAGGTACGAGTATAAAAAGGGTTAAAGTAAGTAGGAAAAAATGCATACTTACATGGAAGAGACGGACAAGCGGGATCGACGGTTATCAGATACAGTACTCAATAAACAAAAATTTCAAAGCTTCAAAGAAGAAAAATGCGGGCAAGAAAAAAACACGGGCGACTATAGGAAAACTAAAATCAAAGAAGAAGTACTATATTCGTATCAGGACATATGTAAAAAGTAATGGTAAATACAGCTACAGCAAATGGAGCAAATCAACAGTGGCTCGAAGCGAGGAGAAGTGATTATGCGTAATGCTACATTAGGAGTACAGTTGCTCATTATGGCGGGGTTCACTGCAACGATACTGTGCTTAGTTCTTGTGGTTATTCAGATCATAAAAAAGAAAAAGTAATAAGAATGCAAAGCAGTATGGTGTTGCCTCCAATTTCTAAAAGTCTTGATTATTGATAGATTTCAATTCAAGTTACTTTTAAGATGAAAACTTTTATCAAAATCCTTAAAACGAACGATTTATCCCGGGTCGAATTTAATTCCTGTTTTCTTTCCGCAATATCACGATATAGCGTATTGTATTTCTCGTTTCTCGGAGCATTGAGGCCGGTCGAAACTTTGTCTGTCGGTACCGGGCTGTCGGATGTGCTTCCTCTTTCTTTATCAACACAAACCGTAATTCACTTGCAAATCAACACAAATTATTTTCTTGACAAGGATATTGATTGCACTTATAATGAACTGAATTTAATATTCGGACGGCGACGGAACCAGTAATCCCGGGTAAAAACCTTACAGAGAGGGTGGAAGAGCTGAGAACCATTCGGTGAACCGGTGCATGAATATCACTCCCGAGTCCGACATCTTATTAAGTGGCGGCCTTGAACACGAGGCCTGCAACTAGGGTGGTACCGCGGTTTACAATGATCGTCCCTAACAGACATTTCATGAGTTAGGGATTTTTTGTTTAATAATTAATAAGGAAGGAAGACGATTTATGTTTGAAAAGTTATCGGAAAAGCCTGTTGCTGAAGTGCAAAAAAAGCAGGTCAAGCAATGGATAGAAGAGGATCTTCTGAAAAAGTGCGTGGATGCCAGAGAGGGCAAACCGCAGTTCGTCTTTTATGAAGGACCTCCGACTGCGAACGGAAAACCGGGAATACATCATGTGATGGCGAGGACATTGAAGGATTCCATCAACAGATACAAAACCATGCAAGGTTTTCAGGTCAACAGAAAAGCCGGCTGGGATACGCACGGGCTTCCCGTCGAGATAGAAGTGGAAAAACAGCTGGGAATCGACGGAAAACAGGCTATTGAAGAATATGGCATTCGTGAGTTCAATAAAAAGTGTAGGGAATCCGTGTTTACATATACCAATCTGTGGCGCGACATGAGCGAACGCATGGGCTACATGGCGGATATGGATGATCCGTACGTTACCTTGGAAAATGATTATATAGAAACGGAATGGTGGATCCTGAAACAGTTTTTCGGCAAGGATATGATCTATGAAGGGCACAAAATCCTTCCATACTGCCCGAGGTGCGGAACGGGACTTGCTTCTCACGAGGTGGCTCAGGGTTATAAGGATGTGAAAGTAAATACGCTTGTCGTGAAATTCAAAAAGACGGGAACGGAGAATGAATATTTTCTCGCATGGACCACAACCGCATGGACTCTGGCTTCAAACACCGTGTTGACTGTCGGTCCCGATTTCGATTACATAAAAGCGAAAATGCTTGAAGGCGATGAAAAGGGCAATATATTTTACGTTGCAAAGGCGCTTGCCGACGAGGTTCTGGGAGAAGGTGGCTACGAGGTTCTGGAGGAGATGAAAGGTTCCGACCTTGAGTATGTAGAGTACGAACAGCTCATGCCGTTTGTCAAAGCCGATAAAAAGGCATTCTTTGTCACATGTATGGACTACGTTTCCATAGATGACGGTACGGGGATTGTACACTCCGCACCTGCATTTGGTGAAGATGACTACCTGTGTGGACGCAAATATGATCTGCCGATGCTGCAGCCTGTGGATGAAAAAGGTCAGTTCACCGAAACACCTTGGAAAGGTCGCTTTGTTATGGAGGACGGTCTTGACATTGAAATCCTTAAGTATCTGGCGAAGGAAGACAAGGTCTTTGCAAAAGAAAAGATATCCCATAACTACCCTCATTGCTGGAGATGCGGAACACCTCTTGTATACTATGCGAAACCGAGCTGGTATATAAAGATGAGCGCGCTCAAAGACCGGCTTGTGGAAAACAATGACAGTGTAAACTGGTATCCGCAGTTTGTGGGTGAAAAGAGGTTTGGGAACTGGCTTGCCGAGGTCAAGGACTGGGCGATATCAAGAAACAGATATTGGGGAATGCCTATACCTATATGGCGCTGCGAATGCGGTCATACTGAATGTATGGGAAGCAGAAAAGAACTGGTCGAAAGAGCCTTGGAAGATATAGATGAAAGCATAGAACTGCACCGCCCGTTTGTTGACGATGTGCACATAAAATGCCCGGAATGCGGCAAGACAATGGAGCGGATTCCGGAGGTCATAGACTGTTGGTTCGACTCAGGAGCCATGCCTTTTGCCCAGTGGCACTATCCGTTTGAACACAAGGACGATTTTGATAAACTCTTTCCGGCCGATTTTATATGCGAAGGGATAGATCAGACGAGAGGATGGTTCTACTCGCTGATGGCAATATCAACGTTTATAATGGGAAGATCACCTTATAAAAATGTGTTGGTAAACGATCTGCTCCTTGATAAAAACGGTAAGAAGATGTCAAAACATGTGGGGAATACGGTCGATCCGTTCGAGATGCTCAACAAGTACGGAGCCGATGCGACGCGTTGGTATCTGCTTCATGTATCGCCGGCATGGTCACCGACGAAGTTTGACGAGGACGGACTTCAGGAACTGGCAAGCAAGTTTTTTGGAACGCTCAGGAATGTGTACAACTTTTTCGTTCTGTACGGAAATCTTGACAAGATAGACGTAAAGAAGCTTTCAGTGCCTTACGAAAAGCGTTCGGAACTTGATCGTTGGATACTGTCAAAGTACAATAAGCTGATAGCTGAGGTTACCGAGCACATGGATCGCTACGACCACATGAAAACGGTGCGTGCCATAACCGATTTTGTGAATGAAGATCTTTCCAACTGGTACATAAGGAGAGCACGCCGCCGCTTCTACACCCCGGGCATGTCCGCCGACAAGGAAAGCGTATTTGCAACTACGTTTGAGGTGCTGGAAGGAGTGGCAAGGTTGATAGCGCCTATAGCACCGTTTATTTCCGATGAAATGTACAGCAAATTGACGGGGGAAGAAACTGTCCATATAGCTTATTATCCGAAAACAAACGCAGCTCTCATAGATGAAAAAGTCGAAAAGAGGATGGATATTGTAAGATCTGTATGCAACCTAGGAAGAGGCATACGCGAAAAGAAAGGTCTCAAGGTTCGGCAGCCGCTGTCCGAAATACTCGTGGACGGGAAATATAAGGATCTTATATCGGATATGATACCGCTTATCATGGACGAACTCAATGTCAAGCAAGTAGTGTTCGCAGATGAGCTTGGAGAGTATATGAACTTTGAACTCAAGCCGAATTTTAAGGTCGCAGGACCTGCACTGGGCAAGAAAATCAATACTTTTGCGGGTGTTCTGGCAAAGGAAGATGCGGAGAAATTCACGGAAAAGCTGGAGAAGGACGGTTTCGTCACATGCAAGATGGACGGCGAAGATTTTAAGATAGAAAAAGAATTTGTCGATATCGGTATAAATGCCAAACAGGGATTTGCGGTAGCCATGGAAAACAACGTGTTTGTAATAATCGACACCAATCTTAGCCAGGAGCTTATAGACGAAGGAATAGCAAGAGAGGTGATCTCTAAGATTCAGCAGATGCGTAAGCAAAACGACTACGATATGATGGACAACATAAACGTCTATATATCGGCGGATGCGGAAGTGTTGGGCGCCGTCAGCAAGCATGAAGCGTATATAAAAAGCGAGACACTGGCAAAGACGCTGGAAGAGGCTGCAAACCTGCCTGAGGTGGATATAAACGGCCACAAGACGGGACTTCAGGTCGAAAGAGTACAGAACTAAAAAACATGCATGATTTAAGAAATTTTACGTTGCCGGAGCTTGAAGAACTCGTCACGAAAAAAGGACAATCCAAATTCCGCGCCAAACAGCTTTATTCAGGCATATACAAGGGGAATACGGATCTGCGGCAGATAAAAAGCATTCCGGCAACCTTTCTGAGTGAATTGAGAAAATCTTGTGTGATAGGAAATGTCAACCCGGAGAGAAGACAAAATTCGTCGTTGGATGGAACGGAAAAATTCCTTTTTGCGCTAAATGACGGCAACAAGATAGAAAGTGTCTTCATGAAATACAAGTACGGAAACAGCTTGTGCATTTCCTCACAAGCCGGCTGTCGCATGGGTTGCGCATTCTGTGCTTCCGGACTTGACGGTCTGGCAAGAAACCTGACAGCGGGAGAAATGATATCTCAAGTTCTCGAAACGGAGAGGATTACGGGCGAGAAAGTTTCAAGAATTGTGGTAATGGGAACCGGCGAACCTTTTGACAATTACGAGGCTCTTTCAAGATTTATTAAGATAATGAACGATCCAAACGGCAGAAAAATGGGGATGCGCAACTTGACGGTTTCCACCTGCGGGATCGTTCCCGTCATGTATGAGTTCGCAAAGGACTTCCCGCAGGTGAACTTGGCGGTTTCGCTTCACGCGTCTACCGATAAAGCCCGTGGTGTCATGATGCCGATCAATAGGAAATATCCTGTCGATGAACTCATCGAAGCCGCAAAAAATTATACGCATGCAACCCGCAGGAGAATAACGTTTGAATATGCGCTTATCTGCGGTGTAAACGATGACGGCGAATCTATCGGGGAGCTTGCCGATCTGTTGTCGGGACTTTTATGTCATGTTAATCTTATACCGCTCAACCCCGTTACAGAAAGGAATTTCAAAAGTTCGGGGCGTAGGCGTGCCAAGCAGATCGCAGCATACCTGAACGAAAACGGAATACCGGCCACGGTGAGAAGACAGTTGGGTCTGGACATTTCGGGGGCGTGTGGGCAGCTACGTTTGTCCGACAGTAAAGGAGAAAATATCTCAAAACCGATATAACGCAGCATTACAGACAGATTCCGCAGGGACGTGATGCGTACCTGGAATTTTTATAAAGAAAAAAGCTCTCTCATGACTTTGTGTTCAAGGTTATTGGTGAGGGGATCACGTTGTGCCATACAGTCGATAAATCGGCCTCCGTAGCTTGTTATGTTGGCACTGTGCAAATGTGGAAAAATAAAATATAAATCATTGAAATATAAATCATTGAATAGTATGGGGCGGTAGTGTATAATGAGTCCCAAGTAAAGAATTTAGGAGGCAACTACATGGTTAAACTACTGATTGGGCATAAGGGAACCGGCAAGACCAAAAGGATGATCGAACTTGCGAACGAGCAGATAGAAGATAGTAAGGGCAGCGTTATTTTCGTAAATAAAAATTCGAGGCTCATGTACGATCTTAAGTATAGGATTCGTGTGATATGTATGGAAGATTTTGAGCATGTGACAAACAGCGATGAATACATTGGATTTTTGTACGGTATCATAAGCTCGGATCACGACATAGAGACGATTTATATCGACAGTATTCTGAAACATGCGGATTTTTCACTCGGGGATATTCCTGAGTTTCTTGACAGGCTGAACAAGATATCAAAAAACTACGGAATGGATTTTGTCGTGAGTCTGTCTGCGGAAAAGGAAGAGATGATCGGCGTTGACTTTAAAAACTATGAGTTGCTGAATTAGTTGAAACGATCTATACCGGGGGGTCTGTCGACACCCCTGTTTTTATTATGTGCACCAAATATTGAAGTGTAGGTAACGCATATGCTTGACATAGAAAGCCTGAGGAAATATTTTGATGAAAAAAGCCCCGAATACATCGGCAATCACAGAGAGTTTAGCGTATTGATTCCGATAGTGCAAAAGGGAGATGAGCTTTACTTTATGTATGAAGTCAGATCCCAAAACTTGAGCAGTGACCCCGGAGAAATCTGTTTCCCGGGTGGGCACGTGGAAAAGGGAGAGTCATTCAAGGCGGCTGCGTTTAGGGAAACTTATGAGGAAACGGGTATCCCCGAAGAAAAAATAGAATACATAGGACAAGGCGATATACTGCAGGGATACGCGAACTATACTCTATATACTTTTGTGGGGCTTATAAAGTATGAGGACTATCTTAAGGCCAACATAAGAAAAGATGAGGTGGAGGAACTTTTTCTCGTTTCGCTGTCGGATATAAAGCAGGATGAGATAGACCACATATGTGAGAAAGTCATTGGTAAAAGTGAAGAGCCTTTCCCATATGAGAAGATCGGCATAGATGAGAATTACAGGTGGAGATATGGGACATGGATAATTCCGATCATAAAGGTTGACGGAAGAACGATTTGGGGACTGACCGCAAGAATTACAGAGCATGTGCTGCGGAGCCTGATGCCTGATCCCGACCGATCGGTAAGGGGCACGGGCAGAAATGAAAGCTCGGGTTGAAATACTGGTATGAAGATTAAAGAATACATTGATGTAATTGAGATCGCACAAAGACTTGTCGAAGAGACCGCCTCAGTCAATTTTGCGGAAACGAGGCGCTTTTTTGATGTCCGGATAAATCCCGAGCGTGTTGATATTACCGATACCGGAACTGACGATTGCGATGCGGCGAGAGGTAAAGTATGCGCCGGCTTTGAATCGGGTGATAGGCGCGCCGACAAATGCGACAGGGCAAATGATGATTTAGTTTGCAATAAATTGTTTTATGCAGATAACTTGCCGGTGCTAAAAAGTATGATTTCCATGCCGCAATATAGAGAAAAGTTAAATCTTATTTACATTGATCCGCCATTTTTCACAAAAAGTGATCACCATGCGGTCAGTCGTGTAGGTGGAAAAAATATCAAGCACCCGGCCTACGGAGACGGCAAAGGGCATGACAAAAAGAACTATCTTGCGGGACTTGTGGCGAGGCTGACAATGATGAAAGAGCTACTTGCAAAGGACGGATTGATTTGGATTCACCTTGACTGGCACGTTGTTCATTACGCTAAGGTTTTGATGGATGAAATCTTTGGCGAAAAGAATTTTATCAACGAAGTCATTTGGACGTACAAATCCGGCGGCAGCGGCAAGCGAAGATTTTCCAGAAAACACGACAACCTGCTTTTATACGCCAAAAGTTCAAAGTACAAGTTCAATCCGCTAAAAGAGAAGTCCTATAACAGAAGAGGAGAGCCGTATTGTTTCAAGGGAGTTGAAGAGTATGAAGATGAAAAGGGATGGTATACTCTTGTGAACATGAAAGATGTTTGGGGCATAGACGTTGTGGGGAGAACTTCAAATGAGAGAACGGGCTATGCCACGCAAAAACCCGAACTTCTGCTCAGAAGAATAATAGAAACTTCGACAGACAAGGGAGATCTTTGCGGAGATTTTTTTTCGGGGAGCGGAACATTGGCGGCGGTTGCGGCAGGATCCGGAAGAAATTTTGTGGTTTGCGATGAAAGTGGCACGGCAATAGAAAACAGCGTGGAAAGACTGCTGAAAACCGGTTGTGATTTTAGGGTTTTTGAAGATGAATCGATACACACCGAAAGAGAGATGAAAGGTGCCGAATCATCCGGTGTTGAAGTTGTCGTATCCGGTGATCCTGCAGGTTGCAAAAAATCCATAAAAACCGTCGGAGCTGCGCGGGCGAAAGCAAGCCTCACCACACAGGAGTACAGGATATGCCTATCGGATATTACCGCCCGGATGGATACGATAAGGTATTGGGCTGTGGATGCCGACTACGACGGGGCAGTATTCAGACCTCAAATGGTGTTTTTGCGTGAAAAGGGTAAGCTTAAAAACTCTTGTCTTATAGAAAAAGAAAAACTCTTTAAAAAAAGAGTTTTGGTTAAAGTCTACGATGTTTTCGGGAATATATTTTATAAGTTGTTGTGATTGTCGAAGTTTGGCGCATACAAGCCCAATCCAAAATTATCCTTGACACGTTTCATGACACGTTCTGCGATTTCGTTTGCGCGTTCTGCGCCGTTTTTAAGATGCTTTACAAGCTCGTCTGAATGTCGGATCTCATTGAATCTGCCTTGGATAGGAGCCAGCGATTCCTGAACCGTGCCGACGAGAGCCTTCTTGAAATCGCCGTATCCCTTGCCTTTGAAAGAAGTTTCGATGTCGGCAAAAGATTCTCCCGAAAGAACGCTGTAGATGCTCATGAGGTTGCTGATTCCCGGTTTGTTCTCGATATCGAATCTGACGCTGCCCTCGGAATCGGTGGTCGCTTTCATTATGGATTTTTTTATTTTGTTTGGGTCATCCAAGAGGGAAATCGTACTGTGAATGTTTGTGGCCGATTTACTCATTTTCTTGGAAGGATCGTCAAGCGCCATTATACGCGCACCCGATTTCATGAATCTGCCCTCCGGTATCGTGAAAGTTTTTTTCCTCGTATTGTTGACCCTCATTGCGATGTCGCGGCACAGCTCAACATGTTGCTTCTGATCGTTGCCTACGGGTACTATATTGGTGTCGTACAAAAGAATATCGGCGGCCATAAGTATTGGATAGCAGAAAAGCCCTGCGGGAGCGGATTCACGCATGCTGCTCTTTGCCTTGAACTGCGTCATCCTTGAGAGTTCTCCGGTGTATGAGCTACAAGTCAGTATCCAATTGAGTTCGGCGTGACCGGGAACGTCGGATTGCACAAAAAGTATGGATTTTTGTGGATCGAGGCCGACTGCTATATACAGTGCGGACAGATCCAATATGTGATTTCGCAGTGCCTTGGGATCCTGCGGAACAGTTATGGCATGCATATCCACGACACAGTAGATACATTCATTGTCGTTCTGAAGTTCTATAAATTGTTTTATCGCACCCAGGTAATTTCCGAGATGGAGGTTTCCTGACGGTTGAATTCCCGAGAAAACGCGAGGCTTTCTCTTGATGCTCTTTTCATTTTGTGTATCATTCATTTCGTAATTCCTTTACTTTCTCCGTATATTAATAAATAGTATAGCATTTGCGATTTTCACGGTCAAGAATTCGCCTTGTCAGGATTCCAGAATGACCTGCAAAACATGATCACGACAGGGTAAAGTTCCAAGCGTCCGGCAAGCATAAGAATACTTAACCCCAATTTGGCTCCTGCGGAAAATATGCCGAAATCGGAATTGGAAAGCAGTCCGAAAGCGGTGCCGTTGGTGCTCATGGCTGCAATGACGGCGCTGAAGGTGGTTTCCATGTCCAGATTGTCGAGAGAAATCAATATTGCGCCGAGCATAAAGACAGCAAAGTAGAGAATGACAAACGATGTTATCGTGGAAGCGATATCCGCCGGAAGCGGCTTTTTTTCAAACATTACCGGTTTGATCGCTTTTGGATGTATGCGCTTATAAATACCTCTTACGATCAGTTTGTACACAACGACAAATCTTATTACCTTTATTCCTCCGCTTGCACTGAAAGTACAGCCTCCTATTATGGCGATAATCATCAGAGTCATCTTGCAGAAAGTTGGCCAGCCAGTCAAATTGGCCATTCTAAATCCTGTGGTGGTGCCAAAAGAGACAACCTGCATAAAGCCATATCCTATTGCATCGGCGTTTTTTGAGAACACCCCGCTTTTGATCAGAGAAACGGACACAAGAATTCCGGTGGTCAAAAAGAACAATATGTATAATCTGGCTTCATAATTTCTGACGGCGATCTTGTATCGCCTTTTGAAAAGCAGAAAGAAAACAAAATAATTCATTGCACCTGCAAATGCGGCAAACATCAATACCGCCTGTGTGTAATTAGTCAAAATAAGGTTTCCCTGCGCCGCATTGAGGCTGATCACACCCGAGGTTGAAATGGTCGATAAAGTATGTATCAGAGAATAGTACACGGTCATTCTTGAAGGCAGCAGCAGAAGGAAAAACAGCAGTGTTAGCATTACATATATGCCTGCAGTGATTTTTGCGATATCGGTGAAGCGGGGAGCCATTTTCTCAAGGTCGGGGCCGGGTATTTCGGTGATTGCAAGCTTTTGGGCACCTATTCCAAGATAGGGGAGAAGAGAGGTGGTGAATATTATGACCACCATGCCGCCGAGCCAGCCTGTAATGGCTTTCCACAGCAAAAGAGACCGTGCAAGAGGAGCATGGATCACTCCGCTTCCCGTGGTCGTCCAACCTGAAGTTGATTCAAAAATACAGTCGATAAACGAATAACCGTGGTTTGAGATAAAGTACGGCATTGCACCGATGAAAATCGTAAAAATCCATCCGAAAATAACCAGCAAAAATCCTTCTCGCGGTTTGCGCCGCCCCGTGTAATACGGAATTTTTCTCATGCCGACACCGATGCACACGCATAGCACCATCATCAGGCAGAAAGAGGTGGCGCACCGCTGTTCGTTGTTATGAAAAGCGACGGCCGCAGACGGCAACATTGCAATCCCCTCCAATGTCAGTATCACAGAAATCACTTTGAATATAGCTTTATTACTTAATTGCATTTTTTACCTCGGTATAAATTCATATTGCCCGCATAAAGTTCACATTAACTGTTTTCACACCCTGTCTGCGTTCCAGTAGTGCGGCGAAAACAACATCAGAAGCGTGAAAAGTTCAAGTCTGCCCGCAATCATAAGAATCGACAGAACCGACTTGGAGAAATTCGAGAAAGCAGCAAAGTCACCATTTGCTCCCACCATATTAAAACCGATCCCTATATTGTTCAGACATGCGATGGCACCGCTGAAAGTGCTTACAAGGTCAAAGCCGTTTATTGACAGCAGCAGACAGCCGGAAAAGAGCATGAAAAAATACAGAAACATGAGGTTTGCTATATTGGTAACAACTTCCTGCGGGATTTCCCGCTTATCAAGCGATATTATATAGATCCTGTTGGGATGAAGTTTTTTCGCAACACCGCGCTGTATAAGCTTCAGAGAAATTAGGATACGCATAACCTTGGGACCTCCCGCAAGCGAGGAGGTGCATCCGCCTATGAGCATGGCGGAAAGCAACAGCATTTTTGAAAACGTCGGCCATTTGTTCGTATCGCTTATATGTTGGCCTGCGGTGGACATCATTGAAGATACGTGGAAAAATGCGGCGGTCACAGCTTCCCCCACGTTATGAAAGATTTTGGAGGAATAGACATTGATCGCAATCAGGAAACTTATGATGATTATTATCAGAATGTAGGATTTGAATTCCCTGTTTCCATATAGGATCTTGATTCCGTACTTTTTTGCACTTATCCAGAGATTAAGGTTTGATCCCACCACAATCATAAAGACTATCGTTATCAGGCTTATAAATGGAGTGTTGCACTGCTGCATTCCGTTGTTGAAACCGGAAAATCCACCGGTGCCGATTATACTGAGACCGTGTATCAGCGCATCGAAAAAGCGCATCTTGCCAAGAAACAGCAGAAACACCAGAGATAAACTCAAAAAAAGATAGAGCTTCAAGAGTTTCAAAACGGTTCCATGCAGGTGGATAGAGAGTCGCCCCACCTTTTGCAATGACATTTCCTGTCTCGCACTCTTTTGGCCTTCTATTTTTGAGAAGGGGAGAACGAAAGCCGTAAATAGTATTATTCCGGCTCCTCCAAGCCACACGGCGGTGGAGCGCCACAGCAGTATGGATTTTGGAAGCGCTTCCGGGTTTGATATTAAAGAGGCTCCCGTTGTCGTAAACCCGGAGCAGGTTTCGAAAAAAGAATTCACGTAGGAAGGAACGCTGCCGCTTGCAAACGCCGGTACGGCTCCGATAAGCGATGCCAGAACCCAGCACAGCGACACTATAAAAAAGCCGTCGCGTACCTTGGGCTTGGTGTCCGGAAGGGGAAAGGCAAGCAACGCCAAAAATCCGGTAATTACAGTCGAAGCTATCGTTACGGAAAATGACAAAGTCTGTTTGGGTTCGTTGTAGACAATACTCGCAAACAAAGACGGCAGCATGCTTATTCCGATTGTCACAAGCATGAATCCAAGCATTCTGTATGAGTTTTTTCTCTTAAGTACCGACATCGCCCGCTCCTAATTTTTCTTGGTCTTCATAAGTTTTTCGACTTTCCCCAGACCGCTCAGCAGCGTGAATATGGTAAGTTTATCGTTTAACTCTATGGTGGTGTCTCCGTTTGGTATTATAACCTTATCTCCTCTGCGTATCGCCGCAAAGAGAATTTCCTTGGGCAGCTCAAGATCTTTGAGAGGAACTCCTATCAGGTTCATCTTGGAGTTTGCGACGACTTCCATTATCTGCGCCTGACCCTGAATTAGGAAAGAGGCGAGTATTTTTTTTGATCCCTGTATATACCGAAGTATGTTGCTTGCACTTATGTCAAGCGGATTGAGAACCATATCCACACCCATTTTTTCGACAAGCCCCATGTAGTTTTCGTGACTAACCTTGGCTATAACATCATCTATCCCGTGCTGTTTTGCACTCAGGGAGAGAAGAAGATTCTCCTCATCGTAGCCTGTGGCGGTAACAAAAGCATCCATTTCATCAAGGTTTTCCTCTTCGAGAAAATCTATATCCGTTCCGTCGGAATGAAGAACCATGACATTCTCAAGCCTTGTGGAAAGATATCTACATCTGTCGATGTTCTTTTCCACAAGTTTCACGGTTGCGCCGAAGTCCGAAAGTTTCTGCGCAAGATAGTATCCGGTCTTGCCGCCTCCTATGATCATGATCTTGTGTATATCCGTGTATTTGCCTTCTTCACGCGTCTGTTCATGCAGTGTTTGGATTTGAGTGCGGTCACCTATCATATATATGAAGTCCCCGTCGTGAATAACATCGTTTCCGTGTGGAACAATAATCTTGCCGTTTCTGGAAAGAGCCGCGACCAGGACATTGGGCAGAATTTCGTTTATTTCGGGCATGCCAAGTCCGACAAGTGAAGGAAAACGTCTTGTCGGAAATTCCGTCATTGCGATCCCTCCACTTGTGAATATCCCGTTGCTCAAGGTATATTTTTCCGCAAGATACTTGTAAATCTCAACGGTTATCGCCATGTCGGGATTTACTATGTGATCGATGTCCATTGCGTTTTTTATGAAAGCGAACTGATTCATGTGCTCAGGCTCTCTTACTCTTGCGATTACGTGCCTGCATCCGAGTTTTTTTGCGAAAGAAGCGATAACGATGTTGCTCTCATCGTTATCGGTGCATGCAAGAAGGTAATCCACATGAGATATATCCACGTTGTCCAGAACTGAAATTTTGCGTGCATCATCGTTGATCGTCATAAGATCAAACTGCCGGGACAGTTTACGCAACATCTTGTCATTTTTGTCCACTATTGTGATGGAATAGTCCCCGACGACCAAAGCCTCCGCAACCTTACATCCCAATTTTCCCGCTCCGACGATTACTATGTTCATCATGTCCATCCTCTGTCAATAATTACAATTCAAAAAGTGATTACCCAACACGTCCGTTCCGGATCTGTCGGGCACGAATTAAAAAATCCGAAAGAATCCCGGATTTTCATTTTCAAATAAACTAATTCTATCCCCGAATCTTCATTTTTGCAAGGGGTTTTGATATAATGATCGGAGTTTGAAGCGTGCCCTAAGCATTTCAATTGCAGGAAGAAGCCGGATATGCGAGAGAGGAAATTTTAAACGAAAAATCATTCATGAGCCTGAGGAAAAGAGTAAAGAAAGACATGGATTCAGAATATGAACAAAGATATAAAATTGATAGCTTTGGATCTTGATGGAACCACCTTGAACAGCAAAAGCAAAATAACGGAAGAAAACTTACGTGCATTGAAAGCGGCTACGGAAAAAGGCGCACACATTGTCGTATGCACCGGAAGAGTGCGCAACAGCTTGCCTGAGGAAATATTCAAGATAAAAAATTTGGAATATGTGGCAACATCAAATGGTGCCGCGGTAACCGAGATATCAACCGGAAGCCGCATATACGAAAGCAATATCGACCCGGATGCAGTAAGGAAGATAATGAGTAAAATAATGGCAGGTGATTTTTCCGTGGACGTATCCATAAAAGGGCAGGCCTATATGGATTCCGAAGAATATAGGACAATAGAGGAGAACGGATGTGATTACAGAAGCGCCGAGTATGTAATAAAGACACGCAAACCAGTGGAGGGTCTGCATTCGTTTGTGCTGAAAAATATCGAACATGTGGAAAACATAAACATGATATTCAAAAGTTCGCAAATGCAGCGGGAAATGGAAAGAACTCTTTTTAAAAATGACGGGATAACGGTGACATCATCGATGAAGAATAATCTGGAAATAGGCGGAGAAAACACGAGCAAGGCTGATGCGCTGCAGTTCCTTCTCCATAAGCTGGGACTCACGAGAAGAAATCTTATGGCATGCGGGGACAGCCCCAATGATCTGGCAATGCTTCAACTTGCTGAGATAGGCGTGGTGATGGGCAATGCCGACGATCACATGAAAGCGCAGGGAGATTACGTGACCTTGAGCAATGACGAAAGCGGAGTTGCGCACGCCGTCAACAGGTTTGTCCTGTGTAGCGCAAATTACGGTGAAAAGTGAAGGTGAAGTTTTTTTTCACAAACCATTTGACATTATATGGTAAAAATAGTATATTATGATCGTGACGTAAGAGCTATTAAAACCTGCTTGGCATCGGGGAGAGGGCTTTAAAAGGAGATCATAATGAAAGATAAAAAATTGCTCGGATACTACGGGGAAGAATTGGCTGCGGGCATGTTGTATGCTCAAGGGTATGATATTCTGGAAAGAAACTACAGATGCAGATTCGGGGAAGCGGATATAATCTGCAGAAACAAGGAAGACCTGTTTGTGGTGGAAGTGAAAACAAGGACATCCCTGTTATACGGAAGACCTGCGTGCGCCGTCGACGATACCAAGCGGAGAAAGCTCAGGCAGATAGGGAAAATGTATGCTCTCACAAAAAAGATAACGAATCTTTCCGTAAAATTTCAGGTGGTGGAAATCCTTGTCAGACAGGATTATTTCGGTGTCTGAATGTTGGCTGATATAAAAACGGCCGCAGTACATGGTATCGATGCACTGCCCGTATCCGTGGAAACCGATATAACAAGAGGGCTGCCGGGGTTTTACATAGTCGGACTTGCCGATGTTACGGTAAAAGAGGCAAGAGAGAGAATAAGATCGGCTATAGTCAACAGCGGATGTGATTTTCCTATGGAAAGGATAGTCATAAATATAGCGCCGGCGGATATAAGGAAAAGAGGAAGTTGTCTGGATCTTTCAATGGCGATGGGAATACTTGCGGGCACGCATCAGATAATGACCGATGATATAGGGAACTGGTCTTTTATCGGTGAACTTTCGTTGGACGGAAAAATCCGAAAGGTCAACGGGCTGCTGCCCATGCTTTCTGTGTTGGAGGAATCGGGGGTGAAAAGAGCCGTAGTTCCGTATGATAACAGAAAGGAATCGGAGCTGCTGACGAAGATTGAAGTTTTTCCCGCAAAAAGCTTAAGGGAGGTTTTTGATGCATTCAACATGATAAAACCACTGAAACGCATGAGACCTGAAGGCTTAAGCAAATATGCGGAAGTCTCGCCGGAAGTTGACTTCTCCGATGTCAAAGGACAGGAAAATGCCAAAAGGGCGATCGCAATAGCTGTTGCGGGTGGTCACGGGCTTCTTATGACGGGCACTCCATCCACGGGAAAGACGATGCTTGCCGAGCGCATTCCCACTGTAATGCCGCCCATGACATTTGACGAGATCAAGGAAGTCACAAAGATATACTCTTCAAGCGGTTTGCTCAACGAGGGCGGCAGGTTCATAACGCAGCGACCTTACAGAAACCCTCATCACAACATCACAGGGATCGGGCTTACGGGAGGAGGGGGGATACCCAAACCGGGAGAAATAACTCTGGCACATAAGGGCGTTCTGTTTCTGGATGAACTTGCCGAATTCAAGAGAGACACCATAGACCTTTTACGCCAGCCACTTGAGGAAAAACAGATTGTAATTTCCAGACTGGGCTACAAATACGTCTATCCCGCAGATTTTTTGCTTATTGCGGCGAGCAATCCATGCAAATGCGGATATTATGGAGACGAAGAAAAAGAATGTACATGTACGGCAGCGGAGATTCAAAAATACAAGGGTAGAATATCCGGACCCATAATGGACAGGATCGATCTTCATATAAGGCTGCACAATGTGAAGTATGATGAACTCAAGACAGCGTGCGCACTCTCATCGGAGGATATGCTTAAAATGATAACCGAGGCAAGAAAAGCACAAAAACAAAGGTTTTCGGAAAGGTTGCCGCATGGAAAATTTGTTCTGAACGGAAGCCTTGGAATAGCTCAAGCGGAAGCCCTCATTGACATTGGAAAGACGGAGGAGGAGTTCCTTCGCCGCGCATACGGGCGTTATATGCTTAACCCGAGGACGTTGTTTAAAATAAAGAAAGTGGCAAGAACCATAGCTGATATTGCGGGAAAAGAAAACATAGACACGACGGATATTTCCGAAGCCATACAATATAGGGGGGAAGAGGTCAGATGACAAAAGTAATGAAAATAGGAGAAAAACAATATCCGAGGCTTCTTTCTGAGATAAGCGACCCGCCGGAAACTTTATATTACAGCGGAAATCCCGATGTTTTGGAAAGGCCTTGTCTTGCGCTGGTCGGGAGCAGAAAATGCACAAAATACGGAGAAGTCGTGGCAAAGCGAATAGCAGGTAGAGCCGCCGAAAACGGGATAACGGTGGTAAGCGGCATGGCGATGGGGATAGATTCCGCCGCACACATAGGATGTCTTGAAGCCGGTGGAAAAACGGTCGCAGTGTTGGGCTGTGGATTGGATATATGTTATCCTCCATCAAATAGAAGACTTATGGATCGGATAAGAAAAAACGGACTTTTGCTCAGTGAATATGAAGAGGGAGTATCACCAAGACCGTACCACTTTCCGCAAAGAAACAGAATAATAAGTGGCATTTGTGAAAGCACGGTAGTCGTTGAGGCTGCAAGAGGATCGGGCTCATTGATAACCGCAGAGCTTGCGGCGGCACAGGGCAGAAATGTATATTCGGTGCCGGGATATATAACATCGGGTCACAGCTTCGGTGCCAACATGCTGATACGCGACGGGGCGGTGCCGCTGATAGTGATAGATGATCTCATAAGCGACATGGGTGTATCTTTGAAAAGCGATGATAAGATAAAAGTTAAGCTAGGAAAAGACGAAAGGATTGTATACGATTTTCTTGTCGCCGTTGGAGAAACTACCGTAGACAGAATATGCGAGGAAAGCATGATGTCGCCCGAGAAAGTAAACAGCATAGTAACTATTTTGGAAATCAAAGGTTTGGTTGATGGATCCATGGGTAAGATATTTATCGTGTGAGAATCATGTAAAACATGGAAAGTTCCGCTGGCCGATGAGGAAAACACAGCCTGAAACCTCCGAGCTTACACGCTTTGAGGGATTTGAACAAAAAAATATGCAAAAATAAATGAAAAACACCAAAAAAGTGTTGACAGGCATAAAAACCGGTGATAGAATTGCCGCAGTTATCCGTTGGATATCAATTTTGAGGAAAGGAAGTATGCATTACATGTTGAATAAAGTAAGCGTGACGGCAAGTATGACAATGATGAATATGATGGGCATGTGCATGTGCACTTCCGACAACTCGATAGGTATATAAGCAACCGACAGATAACTGCGTGGACTTGGCTACCTCTGGTTGAGGTGCCGTATCCCAATAACAATCGTGCAAGAAGATTCGAGCAGACGACGGTAGGTTGTCTGCTTTGTTTTTTTAAGATTTACGGGGATAGGGGAGCCGGGCAAAGAATAACGTTAAAAATCCTAGGATCCGCGAGCAAAGGCGGACATGCAAAAAATAAGTGACGTCGATTGAAAATGGTCGAGCGGGCACAATAAGGTAAAGTAAGGGAAAGAGGTGTGATAAAACCATATGGCTAAAACTCTGTTTGAAATCAGGAATCTAAAAAAGATATTTAAGACAAAAAACGGTGACGTAGAGGCGCTGAAAGATATAAATCTGGATATTTGTTCCGGAGACATATATGGAATCATAGGACTATCGGGTGCAGGGAAAAGTACGTTGGTAAGGTGCATGAATCTTTTGGAGAAACCCACGGGCGGCGAGGTCATATTCGACGGGGAAAACCTGGCTAAACTGAAGGACAAAGATTTGAATCGCGCAAGGAAAAATATTTCGATGATATTCCAACAGTTCAATCTGCTCATGCAGCGCAATGCGCTACAGAATGTATGCTTCCCGATGGAAATCGCAAAAATACCGAGAGCCGAAGCTGTGAAGAAGGCAAAGGAACTGCTTGCCGTGGTGGATCTTGAAGGTCGTGAAAAGGCGTATCCATCGCAGCTTTCGGGAGGGCAGAAGCAGAGGGTGGCGATCGCAAGAGCTCTTGCGACAAATCCCAAAGTCCTGCTTTGCGATGAAGCTACAAGTGCTCTTGATCCGAAAACAACGAGATCAATATTGGATCTTCTCAAGGAGATAAACGAAAAATACGGGATCACAATAGTTATTATCACACACGAGATGGGGATAATACAGCAGATTTGCCATAAAGTCGCAATTATAGATGCAGGCAGGATTGCTGAAAAAGGTCTTGTCGGAGAAATTTTTTCTTCTCCGAAGACAGAGGTTGCGCGTAAGTTGATTATGCCGGACGGACAGCAAACAGCCGGTAGTTCTAACGGCAGGTTGATAAGAATCGTGTTTGATGGAAGATCCTCATATGAACCTGTAATAGCGAACATGGTTTTGGAATGTCGATCGCCGGTGAATATAATGTACGCAAATACCCACGATATTGAAGGGGAAGCGGTAGGTCAGATGGTTCTCAGTTTGTCCGAGGACGACCGGCTTGAGCAGAAGCAGATAAATTTTCTTAAATCAAACAACATAAGGTTTGAAGAGATAGAGGAGGTGGAAAAAGATGTTTGATCTTATATTTGAAGCTGTGAGAGATTCGATGTACATGTTGGTGGCATCGACTGCAATCGCTTATGTGATAGGACTGCCTCTCGGTGTATTGCTGGTGGTGACGGACAAGAACGGAATAAGCCCGAATGCGCCGATAAACTTCAGTGTGGGAGTTGTGGTAAATATACTTAGATCGGTTCCTTTCCTTATACTCATGATAGCGATACAACCTTTCACCAAACTGGTAGCGGGAACCACAATAGGCAACGATGCGACGATAGTAGCTCTTGTGGTCGCTTCCGCACCGTTTATAGCAAGGCTTGTGGAATCCTCCATGAAAGAGGTGGATCCGGGAGTCATAGAGGCTGCGCAGTCAATGGGGGCAAGTAAGGTAACCATAGTGACAAAGGTGATATTGGCCGAAGCCAAACCGTCGATCCTCACAGGTGCCGTGGTCGCAAGCATAACGATACTCGGATATTCCGCCATGGCGGGGATCTTGGGAGGCTCGGGCTTGGGTAGCGTTGCGATAAACTACGGATACTATAAGTTCGACGGACGAACGATGTGGATAATGATAGCCGTTCTGCTGATACTGGTTCAGATCATACAGGAAGTAGGTATGAGAGTGGCCGGCAAAGTGGACAACAGGCTTTCATGATATATAAAAATTTTTATTAAACGGAGGAAGAAAAATGAAAAAAACAGCAAAAATAATCGTGGCACTGGGATTGGTGCTTGCACTGGCTCTTCTCGCAGGATGCGGAAAGAAAGAAGAAGCAAAAAAAATCAAAGTCGGTGCTTCACCTGCACCACATGCGGAAATTCTCAAAGTAGCAAAGGATGAACTGAAAAAGGCGGGCTATGAGCTTGAAATCGTGGAATTTCAAGACTATGTAAAACCGAACAAGGCTGTCGAAGACGGAGAAATAGATGCGAATTTCTTTCAACATCTCCCGTATCTGAAAGAGTTCAACAAAGAAAACAAAACTCATGTTGTAAGTGTAGGAACGGTTCATTATGAACCACTGGGAATTTACAAAGGTTCAAAGAAAAAACTCACCGAACTGAAGAAAGGTGACAAAATAGCGGTTCCAAACGACACTACCAACGAAGCGAGAGCACTTCTGCTTCTTCAAGACAACGGCGTACTCAAGCTTAAGAAGGGGGCAGGATTGACGGCGACCAAAAAAGACATAGTAAAGAACAAATACGGGGTTGAGATATATGAAGTCGAAGCTGCTGCGGTTCCAAGGAATCTGAAAGAGACGGCATTCTCGGTGATCAACGGGAACTACGCACTGAATGCCAAACTGACATCCAAGGATGCGGTGGCTTATGAAAAATCGGATTCACAGGCAGCGAAGGAATATGCGAACATCCTGGCGGTGAAAGAGGGCAATGAAAAAAGTGACTCGGTCAAGGCTTTGGTAAAGGCGGTGCAGAGTGATGCAGTCAAGGAGTTTATAGAGAAGAAGTACAAGGGAGCGGTAATCCCTAAATTCTGATCACATTTCTTTGGATGTGTAAGAGGGCATAAAATCGCCCTCTTTTTCTGCGTTGCGGCACAAATTCGCATAAAATCGCGCTAATAGCGAAAGGAATGTGTGATTCTCGTGATTCTTTTCGAAATAAAGTGTGTGAATATTTGACGAAGCAGAAAAAAGTGTTATAATGCGCTTGTTTATCAAATATTTTGGAGGGATAATGGCTACTGCAAAGAAAACACTGGTTATAGTGGAGTCGCCGTCAAAGGCAAAAACCATAGGCAAATATCTCGGCTCAAGATACAGGGTTGTGGCTTCCGTGGGGCATGTGCGCGATCTTCCCAAGAGCAAACTTGGGATTGATCTTGAAAACGATTTTGACCCGCAGTATATTTCGATACGCGGAAAAGGACAGCTCATAAAAGATCTCAAAAAAGAAGCAAAGAAAGCGAGCAAGATATACCTTGCAACCGACCCCGACAGGGAAGGCGAGGCAATTTCTTGGCATTTGGCGTTTCTTCTTGGGATCGATCCTGAGGATCCATGCAGGATAGAATTTAACGAGATTACTAAAAACACCATAAAAGAAGCCATAAAAAATCCACGTGCGATAGATCTTCACCTCGTGGATGCCCAACAGGCGAGAAGAGTGCTCGACAGACTCGTGGGTTATCAGATAAGTCCACTGCTTTGGAGAAAGGTCAGAAGAGGTCTTTCCGCAGGACGCGTCCAATCCGCAGCGCTTAAGATTATTTGCGACAGGGAAAAGGAAATAACCTCATTTGTTCCGGAGGAATATTGGACCATACTGGCGACATTCAAAAGACAGGGCATCTTCACGGCAAAACTTACACACAAAAACGGCAAGAAGATCAAAATAACGAGTAAAGAAGAAAATGATGTTATTTTGGAAGAACTCAAGGCAAACAAGTACGTTGTAGAGGATGTGCAGGAAAAAAAGCGCACCAGAAAACCTTACGCTCCGTTTACCACAAGCAGCCTGCAGCAGGACTCTGCAAACAAACTCAATTTCAATACAAGAAAGACCATGATGGTCGCACAACAGCTCTACGAGGGGATCGATGTCGGAAAGAATGGAACCATGGGATTGATAACCTATTTGAGAACCGACTCCATGCGTATATCCGCAGAGGCCAAGGCGGCGGCGGCGTCTTTTATTGAAACAGCCTACGGAAAAGAATACACGGCGAACAATTTTTTCGGAAGCAAAAGCAAGGATGTTCAGGATGCGCATGAGGCCATAAGACCAAGTGACGTGACGCTGGTGCCCGAAAGCATAAAACCGCATCTTTCAGCGGATCAGTTTAAACTTTACAAGCTGATATGGACGAGGTTTGTGGCAAGTCAGATGGCGGCCGCAAAATATGACAGCGTGCAGGTGGACGTGGAAAACGGTGGTTATAATTTCAGGGCAAACGGTTCAAGACGCACGTTTGACGGGTACCAAAAAGTGTACGGAGTATCCGACGAGGATAAAGACAAAATGTTGCCCGAGCTTGAAAAAGGGGTGGAAGTCGATCTTGAGGAGATACGAGGGGAACAGAATTTCACACAGCCTCCGCCAAGGTTCACCGAGGCAAGTCTTGTCAAGGAACTTGAGGAAAGGAACATAGGAAGACCGAGCACGTATGCGCCCATAGTCGGCACACTGACGGACAGAAAGTATGTCAAAAGAGAAAAAAAGACACTGCTTCCCACGGATCTGGGGTTTCATGTCATAGGACTGCTTGAGGAATACTTCAAAGAGATAGTCGATGCAGGCTTTACGGCCGCCATGGAGGACAAACTCGATGAAGTTGAGACGGAGGGAACAGAATGGAAAAAGATAATCAGAGATTTCTACGATCCTTTCAAAGAAGAACTTCAGAAAGCGGACGAGGCGATCGAAAAAATAAAAATAGAGGATAGACCGGCCGGGGAAAACTGTGAACTGTGCGGACGCCCCATGGTAATAAAGGCGGGACGTTACGGAGATTTCATAGCTTGCAGTGGTTATCCCGAATGTAAGAATACTAAGCCTATAATAAAAACAATAGGTGTAAAATGTCCAAAATGTGGTAAAGAAATAGTCAAGAGAAAAAGTAAGCGCGGAAAAGTCTTTTATGGTTGCAGCGGTTACCCGGACTGTGACCAATCCTATTGGGACAAACCGGTAAACAAGGAATGCCCCAAATGCGGTGCGTTACTTGTTGAAAAGAAAACACAGAAAAAAAAGTATCTGACGTGTTCCGATTCCAAGTGTGATTACAAGGAAGCAAACGCGTAGATTAAAGATATAAGGAGCAAGAGGATGATAAATTTGCATGCAACAACGATCTGTGCAGTGCGTCGCAATCAGACTGATGTGGCAATCGGTGGCGACGGACAGGTTACGATGGGCGAAACCGCAATAATGAAAAACGGAGCCGTCAAGGTAAAGAAGATATTCAATAAGACAGTTTTGACAGGATTTGCCGGTTCGGTGGCAGATGCCTTTTCACTTACTGAGAAGTTTGAAAAGAAGTTGGAAGAACACGGAGGCAATCTGAAACGTGCGGCCGTTGATCTTGCCCAGCTTTGGCGGGGGGATCAGGGAATGCGAAACCTTGAGGCTCTGATGATAGTTGTGGACAAGGACGAGATGCTGATCATCTCGGGTAATGGGGAAGTGATAGCTCCGGATCAGGACTTTGTTGCAATAGGTTCGGGAGGAAACTATGCATATTCGGCGGCCAATGCTCTGTTCAATCATACAGACATGTCGGCGGAGGAGATTGTACGCGAGTCGCTCAGGATAGCTTCTTCGATCTGCGTATATACAAACGATAATATAACGGTTGAGAAACTATAGATGAGTGCCTGAAATTGCGGGGAGGTAAATTATGGCCGAAAAACTACAGAGCATGACACCCAAAGAGATAGTGGCCGAGTTGGACAAATACATTATCGGGCAGGATGAGGCAAAAAAATCGGTGGCGATAGCGCTTAGAAATCGCTACAGGAGAAGCCTTCTGCCCGAAAAGATGCGAGAGGAGATAACTCCCAAAAACATTCTGATGATGGGGCCGACAGGCTGTGGGAAAACTGAGATAGCAAGACGACTTGCCAAACTCATGAAAGCGCCGTTTGTGAAAGTCGAAGCGACGAAGTTCACGGAAGTCGGATATGTCGGCAGGGACGTGGATTCCATGATAAGAGATTTGGCCGAGGCTTCGGTCAGGATAACAAAGCAGGGTAAACTCGAGGAAAAGTATGAAATTGCCGAGAAACTTGCTGAGGACAAGATTGTGGAAGCGATGATTCCTGGAGACAAAAAGGAAAAAGAAAGTGGGAAATCCTCAAATCCGTTTGATATACTGCTTAACAGCGGTGGATACGTAAGTCAGAAACAGCAGTATGAGGATAACCATAAAGAGAATAAAAAAGAAACCGGCTCCGAATCGGTGGACACCGAGATGGCGCGTGAGCAGGTGCGAAAGCAGCTTCGTGACGGACTTCTGGAGGAGCAGTTTATTGAAATAGAGATAAAGGATGTGCCAAAGACCAACCAGTTGGATATGAGCAATGAAGGCATGAGCATAGCCATAGGAAACATTTTCGGTGACATGCTCCCACAGAAGACTAAGCGCAGAAGAGTCAGAGTAAAGGAAGCCCGAAAGATCTTGAGGGAAGAAGAAGCCCAAAATTTGCTCGACATGGATCAAGTTACGGATGAAGCACTTGAAAATGCCGAACAAAACGGTATAATCTTCATAGATGAGATAGATAAGATCGCTTCGGGAGGAAGATACTCATCCGGTGCGGACGTTTCTCGCGAGGGTGTGCAGAGGGATATACTGCCTATAGTGGAGGGAAGCGTCGTGAACACGAAGTACGGTCCTCTCAAGACCGATCATATCCTGTTCATCGGTGCAGGTGCTTTCCACACGGCGAAACCGACGGACTTGATCCCTGAATTGCAGGGAAGATTTCCGATCAGGGTGGAACTTAAAAATTTAGATAAGGAAGCATTTGTAAAGATTTTGACGATCCCCGAAAACGCCATCACAAAGCAGCATCAGGCCTTGCTTGAAACTGAAGGGATCAAATTGGAATTCGCCGACGATTCCATTGAGGAAATCGCTGAAATGTCGTTTCTGATGAATGAGCAGAACGAAAACATCGGCGCAAGGCGTCTCCACACCATCCTTGAACAGCTTCTTGAAGACATTTCATTTGAAATTCCAAAGAATGATGAGAACGGAAAAATTCTTATAGACAAAGATTTTGTAAGAGACAAATTTATAGACACCATCAGTAAGGACGATGTAGATAAGTATATTTTGTAAAAAAAATTATGGTTTTAATGTGATTGAAAAGGAGAGACTATGAGTGAACAATTATTGACAAGGATCAGAAAGCTGAATTGGATGCTTTCGGAAAGCGCAACAGGATACGTTTCTTTTGACGAACTGTGCGAGGTTATCGGAGAAATGCTGGAATCCAACATCTACGTTTTGAACAAGAAGGGGAAAGTTCTGGCGGCCAAGTACAATGAGAAAGAACAGGCGCCTTTGGTGATCGAAGAGGATGACAAGGTGGTTCTCCCTGCAAAGTACAATGACAAATTCCTGGAATTCAGAGAGACAAGAACCAATCTGAAAGGCAAGGGGATCAAGGAAATATACGGAGAGGACTACGAACTTTCGAACAAGTATCATGTAATAGTTCCCGTTATATTCGGTGGAAAGAGGATGGCAACCCTGCTTCTGGCACGTCCGGGAAAAGAGTACAGTGAAGAAGACGTGGCTATCTGTGAATACGGAGCAACGGTTGTCGGTCTTGAAGTTGCAAGAAGCATAACCATGGAGGAAGAAGCCGATTCCAGAGAAAGAAGTGCTGTTATCATGGCGCTGGAGACGCTTTCTTATTCCGAACTGGATGCGGTGAAGAAGATATTCGTAGAACTAAACGGCAAAGAAGGACTGCTTGTTGCGAGCAAGATTGCGGATAGATCGGGAATCACCAGATCGGTCATCGTGAACGCTCTGCGTAAGCTGGAAAGTGCAGGTGTCATAGAGTCGCGCTCTTTGGGCATGAAGGGTACAAGAATCAAGATCACAAACGACTTTTTGAGAAGCGAAATAGACAAGATCGAGATGTGATGCTGAAGTTTACGGAAGACAATCGGGTTCTTGAGAATGAAAGACATAGGGCAATTTTGGTCGGGCTTGCACGTTCGACCGATATTTCCCGCTCTATGGAAGAACTCAAAGGACTGGCTGAAGCGGATTCCGTCGAGGTTATCGGGGTGGCGGCGCAGGCCTTGGCAAAGCCTAACGCCGCTACTTTAATTGGAAGCGGAAAGGTCGCAGAGGTTGCCGAAATGGCTGAACACATGGAAGCGGATATGGTAATCTTTAACGATGAGCTGACTGGAATGCAGATAAGGAATCTGGAAGATCAGATCGGGGTAAAGGTAATTGACAGAACGATACTGATACTCGATATCTTTGCGGCGCGCGCAGAATCGGCTGAAGGAAAGCTACAGGTGGAGCTTGCGCAACTCAAGTACAGGATGCCGAGACTGACCGGATTCGGTAAATCACTTTCCAGAACCGGAGGCGGAGTAGGGACCAGAGGACCCGGCGAAAAAAAACTGGAAACCGACAGGCGCCATATCGAAAGGCGAATGAATGATATAAAGGCGGAACTCGACAGAACCGCCGGAAACAGAAACGTGCAAAGGCATAAAATGGAAAAATCCGAACTTCCGATCGTGGCTTTGGTCGGCTATACGAATTCCGGAAAATCAGCCATTATGAACAGAATATTGAGCCACACGCAACGGGAGTCGAAATCGGTCGGGGACAGGGAACCAAAATCGGTCAGGGAAGAAGATCTTCTCTTTGCCACGCTTGACACGAGAAAAAGAAACATCCGCCTTAACTCCAACCATGAATTCATTCTTACGGATACGGTCGGTTTTGTCAGCGGTCTGCCGCATGAGCTTGTGGACGCATTCAAAAGCACCCTCGAGGAGATTAGATACGCCGATCTTATTCTGCATGTGGTAGATGCGAGCGTTGAGGAAAATGATTTTCGGATAGAGGTTACGGACAGGGTGCTTCATGAGCTTGGGGCATCATCGGTAAAAAGTATTCTTGTATTCAATAAGATGGATATAGCAAAAACTTTTTTTGACGTTAAAAAAAATGCAAAAGAGGTTTCGACAAATATCGATACTTGGAAAGGATCGGAAACCGACCCTGAAACAAATCATGAATGGAAATTTGTGACAGTCCCTGCGCTGGGAGAAAAATTATATATCTCCGCCGAAACGGGAGAGGGTATTGAACGTTTGCTCGAAAGTATCAAGAACAATATCTTTGATACATTTACGACAAAGCTTCTCATCCCTTACGACCAAGGAAGCATATCATCCTACCTGTGTGAAAAGACCGATGTGATTTCCATGGAGTACAAAGAAGACGGGACGGAATTTTGCGTTGAACTTTCAAGACCCGACCGTAGCAGATTGAATAAGTTTATCGTCAGATGACCTGCTTGGGAAGCGTGAAAAATGGGAGGTGCCATTGAGCTTATACCGTACTGTTATGAAAAAAGCCACAGCGGAACGCATTATAGACAGATCGAAATTTATTGTGAATATCATCCCGTGCGAAAGCAGAGAGGATGCGATGATTTTTTTTGACAAGATCCGCAAAGAGTACAGGGATGCGACTCACAATGTGCCGGTTATGGCAATAGGCGACAAGTGCCAATTGCAGTGGGGCAGCGATGACGGCGAACCACAGGCAACGGCGGCGGCGCCGATTCTGCACATGCTGGTTCTGCGTAGCATCAGCGATGTAGCTCTTATGGTCACGCGGTATTTTGGCGGGATAAAACTGGGAACAGGAGGCCTTGTCAGAGCATATACGGCAGTGGCTGAAGACGGTCTTGAGGCGGCGATACTCTGCGATGTGGAGGAGCAAACCGTGCTCGAAGGCGTTTTGGACTACAAGGCTTTCAATAAATTGTCGCAGCGTCATCCGGGCGAAAATGGCGGGATAAGGAACATTCGCTATGAAGACAAAGTGCGGTTTGAAGTGGTTTGCAGTGAGGAAGAGAAAAAATCTTGGATGGAGATCGTAAACGGCATAGCCATGAGTGAAAACTGGATAAAAAGTCAGTATAGCGAACGCATAAAGGTGCCTAAAAAAGTGCATAAAAAGCCAAAAAAAATTGTTGACAAAGAACTTTAGATACTGTATAGTCTATAAATGTGTCGAGCAAAGAAACGAACCGGAACTGAAGATTTGGGCGCTTAGCTCAGCTGGGAGAGCATCTGCCTTACAAGCAGAGGGTCATAGGTT
>CALIBC010000059.1 GCA_938045615.1 uncultured Clostridia bacterium
TCAAATCCTACCAAGACGGATACGCCAAAGCCATGAGCCACCACGGGCTACAGCGAGGAATCGACGGCTCGGAGGCACGGCACATCTCCACCCAGCAATACTATCGCGACCTGAAGAAGCAAAGCCATGAACTGCAAGAAGACATCACTCAGCTGCAGGCCGACAAGGCCGTCGCAGATGAAGCGCTCCGACATGTGAAAAGAGAAGTTCAGGTCGAACGCCTGAAGGGATCAGCCGTAACGGCTGCCACCCAGATCACCGACAGCATCGGCTCACTCTTTGGCGGCGGCAAAGTCAAGGCTCTCGAAAAGGAGAACGAGACATTGAAAAAGCAGATTGAATCCCTCGAAAGTCAGGCCGAACAGCGAGAACAGCACATTCGTCAGATGGAAAAAGTGCATCGGGCAGAGCGTTCGCAACTGGTTGAATACATCGAAAAAGTAAAGCGCTATTTCCCTCAGGTGGAAAAGCTGCTGCCGCTCGTTGATTTCTGTCAGAAGACAATGCACTTCTCCGAAGAGCTCTGTCGGAAACTGTGCGAGCTGAAACCGATCAAAGTGTCCGGAATGCTCTATTCCGATGAGTTCAACCGCAAGTTCCCGACAGAGAACACATCCGCCGCCTTTGGCCATGAAAAGGAAACCGACGAACACTTCACGCTGCTTCTTGACGGCGTGGATTTCGTCCGATGGTTCAGACTACGCATGGATCGGTTGCGTAAGGATATGGGCCTACCTCACAAGCAAAGCCGCGGGATAAGGCGGTAAAATTCCAACTCATTGGACGGCTTATTCCGAGCGTATAGAAACAAAACACCCGGCTTTACCCTTTTTGGGTGTAAAACCGGGGTGTAAACTGTACACGTTGTTGATTATCAACGTTTGCTGCGGTATGGACGGATTGTGAACCAATCCTCTCTATCTCGTTGTATATCAATTCCCTTTTGTTCTGAACAGTTCGCCAGTGTAGCACTTCTGTAGCAGTCTTTTGACTGCCTTATGAAGGCCTTTCTGACGACCGATTGAAAGCACGCTCGCTCTCTTTTCACGGGTACAAAGGTGCATAAAAATGACCGATGCGTCAAACCATTGATCCGCAAAAGTTTGAATGAATTTCTGCTACACTTCCCGGTGTCAGGTGCAAGCCCCTATATATAAGGGGTCTTGCACCTGACACCGGAGGTGCTGAAAAATGTGTTGACCTGAAAAAGTTGACTGTCTAAAATCCTTTACCCTTGAATGACTCGTATGATCCGGCTATGTTGATTGAAATGACCAATGTGCTTTAATCTCGATTGCGTTGATCGAGGAATATGGTACGGGAAGAAAGTGAAGCTGTTGTAAAACAGCATTCTACCCTCTATGTGTTATAGATAGACCTTGTGCATCCGCTGCTACCAATTAAAAACTTGCACCAGCTGCAAGACGGATTGCATAGGGTGCAAAAACTTGCACGTAGCGGGTTGCTCTTGCGACGGTGCCTTAGCAGCTTTACAGTTATGAATAATCCCGTAAAAAGACTGAAGTCAGAACGATTAAAGAGGAAATACACTCAGGCGGATATCGCTGATTGTATGGAAGTTAGTGAAAGTACGGTCTCACGCTGGGAGACAGGACAAATAGAGATGACCTACCCGGAAATGCAGCGTTATGCCGCTGCCATTGGTATAGATAAGTACTGGTTTTTTGCATTCCTTGCAAGTGACGAAATAGGTGTTCTTCCGCCTTTTATCACGGTAGAGGTTGGCGCTTTTACGGAAAAGGGTTATGCTGAAATTCTCAAGATCGTGCAAGAACTTGGACCTAAACACCTAATAGTCAATGGTACCAAACAATATCAATATGGAAATAATAGCAGTAGAAAGCCAAGCCTATCAAGAGCTGATGGATAGGCTTCAGCGCATCGAGCAGTACATCGATCGTACGTCGCATTTGCTCCAAGACATCGACGATGAATTGGAGATGTCTACCAAGGATCTGATTGAAACCCTATCAGTTTCCGAATCAACCTTGTATCGCTGGCGCAAGAAGCAGTTGATCCGTTATCGTTATACGGAAAGCCGAGATGTCCGTTACTTTTTCAAGTCCATTGTCATTGCTGTCAAGTGCAATCGGCTCAGGATTTCCGGTATGCGAAGCGATGAAGTGCTCGGTCGATTAAACCGCTTCAAAGACAATCTCATCATGAGTTCTTGTCTCAATCCTCAAAACAGGTGATCCGATGATAGACAAAGAACAGGTATTGGACCTCACACAGGGAGGGCGGAATGTCTTTTCCCACTATTTGGGTTTCGAGGTGAATCTGCACAAAAACTTTCGTAGTCCGTTTTATGAAGACAAACGGGCTTCTTGTCACATCTACTATGACAGGAAAAGTTCGTCCTATAAGTTTTATGATCATGGCGACGCTTCCTATTCGGGAGATTGCTTTTGGTTCGTGGCCACATTGAAAGGCATGAATCTCAAGCTCGAGTTCTCTCAAATACTGCAAACCATTGTACAGGATCTCGGCCTCTACGCCTTCTTCAAAGATGAACCTGTTGCCCCCGATCCGGTATCGAAGTTTTCTCGGCCAACGCATCATTCAGAGAGTAGGATAGCTCAAGAGAGACAAGAGAGAGAAGAACGTCCATACACTATGGACGTTCTCCCCTTCAATGATGATCTACTCAATTACTGGGCACACTACGGCATCTTTGAGGATACCCTCCGGCACTTTAAGGTGAGAAGTCTGAAACGCTACGAGAGCATATCGGCAGAAGGCAAGAAATTTGAGCTGAAGGCCTCTCCCACCGAACCGATCTTTGCCTATCCGGGCATTGATTATATCAAACTGTATCGCCCTCACAGTGCCAAAATGCGCTTCCTCTACGGAGGGCGCATGCCGGCCATCTACTGTTTCGGGATGGAACAGATTCCCACGAAGGGTGACATGCTCTTTATCACCGGTGGCGAAAAGGATGTGCTTTCACTCTACGCTCACGGTTTCAATGCGATCTGTTTCAACAGCGAAACGGCGCAAATCCCTGAGAGTATCATAGAAAGCCTCCGACTCCGTTTTCGCCATATCATCATCTTATATGATGCAGACGAGACGGGCATGCGCGAAGCGCGCAGGCAGACAGAACAACTGGCAGAGTATAAGATCTTGAACCTCACATTGCCTCTCTGTGGTAGCAAGACGGAGAAAGATGTCTCGGATTACTTCGCTCTCGGGAACGGATCGAAAGAGTTGAAAGCTCTGCTCTCCAAAATGTTCTCCGATATGTATAGCCAAACCATGATGATGCTGCGCTCGTGCGAGATCGATTATGACAATCCGCCCGATGCGTCCAAGTCGGTGGTGGCCGTAAACGGCGTGCCGCTCGGGACGCAGGATAACCTGTTCTGCATCACGG
>CALIBC010000060.1 GCA_938045615.1 uncultured Clostridia bacterium
ATAAAAGTCTCGTGTAAAATCCATCATAGCCCTTGTCAGAGATCATTTTATGGGGTAATACACATTCACTGTAACCAACACGCTTCTTAGCTCCAGAAAGGAACGCCAACATACCTGCTCCATATCCTGCATCAGCATCAAATCGTGGAACAAGCGCCAACTCATAGTCTTCTTTTTTTAAATAACGATACGAAAATACCCCCCCTCTCCATAAGTTGACATAAAAAGAGAAACGACCTCCTATGCGTGAAAAACACAGTACTTTATTCACGTACGGACATAGCTCTACCAGATTATATACGATTGGATTTACAACAAGTGTAATATGTGCTGATGGATAATTCTGTCGCAGCTCACGCAGAAAAGGAGACATCATAACCATATCCCCAATCTCATCCAAACGGATAACGAGAATAGATGAGAAGCAACCTTGTGGCCATTTCAAATCTTGCTCACACCAAATATTCTTTCTAGTTCTTACTTGCAGTGCCTTGACAATACAATATTGGCAGAAGTAATTCACCTGACGTAAAACTTGTTTGAGCCAACGCACGCTAATAACCTCTTTGAAAATATAAGATAAACACTCTTATTTCTGTCAAAAATCAATTGAAACATCCACTAGGGACAATCCTTCCAAGAGCTTTTCTTCATCTTCGATACTAAGAAGCATTAATTTCCCTTGCGGATCTCTTGCTTGACGATATTTTGCGCGTACATAACACTCCTCGACGGTTTTCTCATACACAACGTCATTTAACAACTCTCTCCGAATGAAAAAAAGATTGCTTCCTATCTCATTTCCGTATGCAAGCGCATAGCCCTTTTGCTGTCCCAACAATGTTAATGCACGGATGCTTGCGCCAAAGTATAGGTTTGAACTATGCGCCTCCGTACGATAAAAGTTAGGATCATATGGAATGGTTACTGCACGCTCAGAGCCAAAACGACTATTATACCCACAAATCACAATATCAGCCTGTACGCAGCTTATTGCTTTCCACACCCAATAGTCATTTCCATCAATGTCAATCGATAGAATCCCTACTTCGCCGTCAAAACCATTATCCCGAATGAGTGTATTGATATTTTCTGCAGTAATGAAGGCAGGAACAGGCTTTAGATCATGCATCCAGCAAATATTATCTTGCTTGACATAATCCATGTTCTCTTGACTTCCGTCCATGATAAGGCCGGACCAATTATCATGCATAAGCAAAAATCTCGTCTTCAACTCAGTATAGTTTTGTACACCAAATTCAATAAATCGTTTGCTTTGTATGGGAATATTATGAATCAGCCATTGAATGACGCCATCTTCCCCACTCTGAGAAAACACCTTGAACTCTCGCACAGAAGCGCCTGGGCCGACCTTTAAGGTTTCCATTTCACCGATGGAGTACCGCAGTTGTTCAACATCTTGAGACATTTGATGAATTTGATTTAGTTTTTGTTTTATTTTCCAAAACATAATATCCTCTCTATGTTATAGCTTTCTCACAATACTTGCAAACGCAAGTTTAATATTCCTAACAATTGATCTTGGATTTTCCACCACAATATTTTGTCTGCGCATCAGATATTTGTCAACGACTACATCTTCCACTTCTGGAAGTTGTAGTCGTTTGGTCAGGTCAGTAATTGATGTTACAAATTGACGTGAGGGGGCTGTCGAGTTCGTTCCCGACCCATCTCTTCCTATATCAGAAGAAAGCGACCTGATTGGCGTAACCGTTACTCCTCTGGATATTACTTGAAGAATAGTCCAGTATAATGCCCATGTATTTATCTTCTCTGGATGATTAATAACGGCATTCAGATATTCTAAATTGTCTTTGCCGGCCAATTCACCTAACTGATATTTTTTTTCTTCATCATTCCAAAAAGCCTCAGCAAATTCACGATCTCGGCGATATAGTTTCCACCGATCACGCCACGTTCCAAAAGCTTGGCTTGACAACCGATATGTAAAATAAACATCATATTTATAATTCTGCATGTATGATTTATCAGCTACGACAGCGTCACTAGCGCCGGCAGCACAAAGCGACATAACATGTGGGGTATTCTCATATTTTTCAAAGCAAGCAGAAGCATATTTATGATAATCTTTCCCCAATAAAATATCATCTTCTAATGCGATAACAGCTTTATGTCTTCCTAAAACATACGTAATCCCCTGTGTAATAGAGGTTGCCAAGCCCTTATTTGTCTCAGATATATGCAGTTCAACGTGCGCTTCATCCAGATTCTGTAACGGACGGACGGCTTCTTGTACTTTCTTCCAATTTTCTTCATCCTTCCGGTCACGCAAACCATCTTGAAAAATGTATATATTACAAAATTGATTCTCAATGATGCTTTGAACCACTTGTTGAGTGTGTTCCGGTCTTTTATACACAAAAAAAGCCAAGCCTATATCATACATTGCCAGCACCTCACAGAGTTTTTATACGTTCATTGCCGAGCATCAAGAAAAAATATTTTATTTCGTATCTTAGCCACAATGTTGTAGTCTTGTTCCAACAGGAATCTTACGGCAGGGTCCTTATCCAGGTCCTTTATATTATATCCATTTTCCTTGGACATAAGCGATTCTATCGTAATGAAATAGGGACGGTATTTTTCCCAGTCATTAGACTGTAAAACTTCTAGCTCATATGTCTCAACGTCAATCGCAAGAAAGTCTATTCCGCCAACAGGAACCCCATAACGCTGGAAAATCTCCCTCAAAGGCATTGTCTTAATCATATAATGATCGAGAAGTTTTGAATACTTTTGTTCCACTACATAATCTGCACGCTGTTTATTCGTTGTATTAAAGGCCGGTTCAGCAAAATGAAAATACTCCAACTCGCCAATGTCAGATGATACCCCTATATTTAAGTTGATATCCCCTTTACGATAAAGATTAAACCTAGCTATACTGTCCTTACGTGGCTCAATATTGATTCCACGCCATCCCGCCAAATATAATGCATATGTATTCGAAAATCTAAACGGATCCAGTGCGCCAACATCTACATAAAAGCCCCCCTCTTGTGCGCGATGTTGATTGCAGTAAAACTTCGCCATAAGATCCTCAAGGTTTGTAGCATATGATTGCTCAGAAATATATAGCGCACCTCCTATTTTAGGAAATATCCGTTGCACATGATCATATAATTTTGGGCTTCTGGATATAAGACTCAAAATGAAACGGATACATTTTCCTGCTATCTTTTTCATATCGTACACCCCGTAATGATAGAATACCTAAATTTCAACAAGCAAGCGTGCTGCTCAAAGATGATATACCTTTTCGGAATGAAGTACATTCCTGCAATCTAAAATAATTTTATCTCCAAGGTTCCCCTCTGCCATTTTTATTTCTTCATGAGCAACCATAACCACAATAAAATCTACATCCGAAATAAATTGTTTAAAATCATGATATTGGTTATCCGTGATGTCGTCTAAAACATAAGGATCATATACCTTGACACCAAACGCCATATGTTTTTGCATCTTGTCTAAAAGCTGAAGTGATGGACTTTCTCTGGTATCTGCAATATTTTCCTTGTAGGTAAGACCATATATACCGACACGCTCTAGATTATGTATATGGTTCTCCCGCATTACAAAAGCCATCCGTTCCATAACAAAATCAGGCATAGACTCATTGACGGTTCTGGCTGCAAGAATCAACTTTGCCAACTGAGGATAATCCCCAACCAAGAACCACGGATCGACGGCAATACAATGTCCTCCTACTCCCGGTCCGGGGGATAGGATAGATACACGCGGATGCATATTAGCGATTCGAATCACTTCATGAACATCAATACCGGCAACATGGCAAATTTTGCTAAGTTCATTTGCAAAAGCTATATTCACATCACGGTATGTGTTCTCAACAACTTTTGTCATCTCGGCAGTTTTAATATCTGTAAGGATAATTTCCCCCTCACAAAAGAGATTATATTTACTTTTTATCAACTCACCAATACGGGGATCATCTGCACCAATAGTCCTTGCATTATTTCGAAGTTCGCAAATCATACTCCCTGGAATAATTCGCTCTGGGGCATGGACAAGATGAACTTTCTTTCCTTTTTCGATTCTATTTACAATAGGGCGAATATAAACCTCTATGGTTCCTGGAGAGATCGTTGATTCTATAACAATGATCGCATCATCGGGACAAATCTGTACAATCTCTTCAACAGCAGTAATTACGAAATTAGGATTGATTTTTTTCGAATTTTTATTGTATGGCGTGGGTACGGCAATAATATAAATATCTGACTCTACCAGTATTGACGAAAACTTAATATTTGAAAGCGCTTTTTTATACAGTTCCTTCATTCCTTGTTCGTCTATATTTAAATTTCCCTGCTGCAACTCATAAATGACCTGTTCATTTTTATCAAAGCCAACTACATTCTCTCCACTTGCAGCAAACATCAAAGCTGTAGGCAAGCCAATATATCCCAATCCAACTACGCTAATCATACGTTCAATCAACCCCTTGCTATATGATACAAGTCTGCAAGTGAGTATACTTGCACATCTTTTTGAATAACGAAATCCATTAATTCGGTTAAAAAATCTGTAATGCCACGCATCGTTTTATTACAAACACGGTCTACTGTCTCCGCAGAGAAGGAGTTCCATGCATCTCTGCTCACAGTATCCTTTATATCACGCATGTACTGAAAGTAAGGCGTATTGACAATCAAATGCATCGGGTGAACATTAATCACCTTGATTCCCGGCTGCTCAAAAAAAGATTTTGCCTGCGAAAATTTAAGGTCAAGTTTATGATATAAATAGGCACCATCTTCAAAAAAAACGGGAAAGGATATCATTCCGGATCGATGAACGAAAGGCGACACTACATCAAGCAGTGTACATAAATTGGATTCATAGCGAATCCCTCTTTGATAGAGTTCTGTGTATATATCATTATCGGCATACCAGCGATGTGCACGAAACACCTCAGCCTGTGGAAAGCATTCCATGCAGTAGTCAATGATTTCACTTTTATCTCCACCCTGGCTGCTCGGTTGAATGAAGTTTGGATGTATTCCATATGTTATCTGTTCTTCTTGTATAAGTTTTCTAATATAAGGGCTCATATGGGTAAAGAAAAGTGTAAGAGGTATATTCCGCTCTTGGAAAAACTTTACTGCAGTCTCAATCACAAAATCTGAAGCCCAATCAACATCCATAGTAATTGAAAAAGCATCCAAATCCTTGAACTCCATCTTAAGTCTTTGAATTTCATGCACTTCCATCAAATAATCATCCTCTCTCCCGCATTTTCACATCACACTGCATGTGCATCCGCCACAATCTTATCCACAGCAGCAGCTGTTCCTTCTGGAGTTAATGGATAGCCGTATCGATTAATTTCCTCATCTAAATCATCATATTCCGGCATCCAACCTTTGTCAATTTTATCAAGAGCTGTTTGACAATCTACAAACGATCGTATCGATATAACATCTCTGCAATACCGCATCCATGTATTGTCAGCCCCAAACAGCAAGATTGGTTTCCCCGTTTCTGTTGCCTCTATTGCAACAGTTCCATTAAAAGTAGCTATCGCCATAGCCTCTTTGTTAATCTCACTTGATGATACCATCGGATCAACTAAAACTGTGCCTCTCATGGAGGCTATTTTATCATAATAACTCTTGTTTTTATATTTATTAGCAGTAATCATACAATAGTCCATCGATAAATCTATTGTATTTAGCTGAAATTGATGCGGGTGTTCTTTAACATAAAGCGTCCATCCATAAGGAAGAGCTTCTGACAGCATTTTTATTGCTATCAGTTGACTTTTTAACGTACACCTTACTTGAGTTGTTGCTTCTGGTTCAAACTGTAAATAGTAGATCACATATTTCTTTTGAGGATCAAACGGCTTAGCAATATTCTTCAGATATGCTTCTGTTCTCTTATACTTTATATACGAAAATATCTTCCCAAAAGTTGTATGCTCAGATCCGTCTATACCAAATAGTTTATGAGTCATCCTCCTGTTAAAAATATCCATAACAAGCTGCAGAAGAAGAAGCCCGCCAATCTTATATAACGCCTTATTGGCCAAATTCTTGAGAGGATTCCTATTTGCTAAAAGAGCACCAAATTCGAGCGGATAAAACATACTCCTGCGCGCTTGAAGATGCATTCCAAGCTCCAGCTTCATATACTCCCGTTGACTAGGAAGAAAGACACATCCTGTAGAAAAATAATTATTTTCCATTTGATAGCAGGGAATATTATTTTTTTTTGCAAAAAAAATAGGTATGCTGTCATGTACCGTTCCATGTGTCAACCCACGTATAATCATATAGTCAATTTTATTGTGGCTAAAAAAATCATTCCAAAAAGCAATGGATGTGTAGTATTTGTATTTTATCAGTGCATAATCGTCTACAAAGCGCCCCGTACCATCTTCAAAGTCGGTTTCAATTTCTTTGCATATATCTATAAGTTCATGATCTAATCCATGAACCGTCTCTAAATTGAATAAATCCCCTTCACAATACACATAAATCTTATCTATGCGGTTTGCATATCTTTCAGCAATTTCTTTTTCTTCAATTGTCCCAGCAACTTCTAATACCACATGGACATCATCATGTTCCATAAGAGCCTCGATAATATGATCAGACCCTTCATTCCTAGTCATAAGCAGTACATGTTTCATGGTATCCCCCCATAAGAGTTTTGTTAAGGCCAGTATACCACAGCCTTATAAAACATTCGAGCACGATATCCCATAAGAAAAAGGTTTCCGTCATTTTATCGAAAGTCAAAAAAAGACGTATGCGATTCCCAATCAATTGGCCGTGCATAGCTGCTTGGATTTGCAATAATCAGCACTATATCTGGTCGGTATTCATCAGCAAATCTCAATAAACTCCCGGTAAACATTCTCGTGTCAATAACACATAGATTTTCAACCCCCAAAGAAAGAAACGGTACAATAACATTAGCAAATGAATCTTTGATGATCAGAATACGTTTCCCATCAATAACTTGATTATTATGAAACCTGATCACCGGATTATCTGAGTAGTTGTACCCTTCATACAATGTCTTTTCATAATAGTCAATAGAGGAAAACTGATAAGGATCATAGGTGATCTCAAATGTACCCGTATCATTAATACCTAGTGAAGGGATTTCATAATGTATCTCATGAGGGAACCTGGGCAACATATAAGAGCAATCTTCCGGCTCAACTCTGGAAAGAGTCAGCTTTTTCCCTAGGGAGCCAAGAAACCATCGTTGAAAAACTTTAATTTCATACTGCTCCTCATGAAACAAATTCAAGTCGATATGAAATCCGTATTTAGAATTCAGTGTGTGTGCTATAACAGAAGCGGCCCATAGCCCAGTCTCCGGTTTCCAATGATGATCTGTACGAAAAAAAAGTTCATGATATTGATGGACACCAAAATCCGATCTTGCTTCGTCTCGTAAATCTATATATCGAATGCCATTCTTACTTAGTCCGGCGATTAAATCATCTGCGTTTGCATTGCTGAAATCAAATTTATTGTTTATATCAGAATCACCATATTTACATACTTTAAAAGGAGCCTGCACGAACAAAAGCTCGCCCCCCATTTCCTTAGTATGTTTATCTAAAAAAGACACCGAATCAATATATTCTTTCATGTTGTTATTCCGCTTCAAAGCAGACGTCAGGTATCCGTCCGGCAAAAATGCGATCTCCCACTCCGGGTTTATAATATTCCATCCGATTAATTCCTCATAACGTCGTCCTTGTTCCACTGCAGCAACATAAAGAGGTAACCGCTCATTTATCTGCTTAATCAACTTATTTTCTTTTTCATAAACCTTTGTCTTTACTTTATTGATAGTCGTCAATAAGGTTCTCACCAATACATAATCGTCATCTTTCTCCATGTTAGAAAAGGGATAACGGTCTTTCCAATCAATTCCAAGATTATTCTCACGTCTTGATGTTTCTCGCTCCGAAGAGCGCAATCCTTTATTATCAAAAAAAATAACATGAAGGATCGGGTGATCTATATGGAACTTTTTGACCAGTACATCATAAGAAAGCGTGCGTACAAATATCATTATCATAACAAAAACAAGCACGCCAAGGCAAAAGATCATGGTATAGATCTTTGGAGTCTTATGCACTCTCTATACTCCCTTAAAAATTAAAATAAATAAACGGATTATACGATGAACTCACTACAATAAGTAATGATAAGAGAAAAAGGCCTAATGCAAAAAGAGACTCAAAAACACTCCATCCTCTACTCTCAAATCGCTTTCCAAGCCAAGGAAAGACCGGCATGGACAACAAAACACCTAAAAGGAGAATACTTCTCCCCGCATAAACCATTTCAAGAAAGACATCGTCAATGATAGAATTACAACCAAAGCCGAACATCATACCAACAAAAGATATCCCATCTGCAATACTGTCAGATCGAAATATCACCCAACCGATAACAACTATAAAAAGGGTATAAATGTGTGAGAATCCCCCTAGGAAGTTTTGGGGGTTCAGCTTTTTTTCTAAAAGCAGAATAATAAAATAATAGAGTCCCCAGCAAAGGAATGTCCAATTTGCACCATGCCAGAGTCCCGTCAATGCCCATACAATAAACAAATTAAAAACCCAACGTCTGACAGGAACACGATTCCCACCTAAAGGAATATAAACATAATCTCTAAACCAAGAGCTAAGAGACATATGCCAACGCCGCCAAAATTCGGTTACACTATTGGAGATATACGGATAATTAAAATTCTCTGGAAAACAAAAACCAAACATTCTTCCAAGGCCAATCGCCATATCCGAATACCCGGAAAAATCAAAATATATTTGAAGCGTATAGGCTATCGCTCCCAGCCATGCAGTCCCCACAGACAGAGGCACTCCTGCATCAAAGATATTATCGGCAATTTGCGCAATATAATTCGCGATCAAAACTTTCTTTGCAAGCCCGTATATAAATCGAATCATTCCTTCAGAAAAACCATATAGATGTTCTTTCCGGTGCTGGATTTGATTTTCTATGACATCATATCGTACGATAGGGCCAGCAATTAACTGGGGAAAAAACGAAATATATAATCCGAGATTTAAAACGTTCCTCTGTGCGTGAGATTTTCTATAGTAAACATCAAATAGATACGACAGTAATTGAAATGTGAAAAAAGAAATACCTATCGGTAACGGAATTTGAAACCATGAAAGATCTTGGTACAGAAATATCCCGGCTTCGCATACTATGAATCCTAGGTATTTAAAGATGAATAGGAGCCCGACATGAAATACCACACCATAAGTCAAATACTTTTTTCGTGACGCAGCTTCAAAGGAATTTTCTATTTTTATTCCAATAAACCAACCAACGCATATTTCTACTAACATCAAGAGAACAAAGAAAGGTTCTCCCCATGCATAAAAAAAGATGCTCGCAAGTAAAAGAAATATATTGCGAAATCTACGTCCTTGTATAAAAGGATTATAATATATTATTACCGTTAACGGCAGAAATAAAAAGAGAAATATCGTTGATGAGAAAACCAAATATAAACACCGCAGCTTTCTTAGTTATCATCAAGTTATATTGAATACATCAATGTCATCATATTTCCCCAATAGGAAGGGGCCTTAAAATCTATCCCCCCATCTCATCCCCCCATATCAAAGGCTGTTTCAGGGACTTCTGAAGTGGTAAACTGAAGTGGTAAACTAAAACTGGACACAGAGGGGGTAGAAAATGGACACTGTTTGC
>CALIBC010000061.1 GCA_938045615.1 uncultured Clostridia bacterium
TGGGCATGATCCAAGATGCCCGCCAGGTAGTGCGCTGGGCCTTTGAGAACAAGTCGAAAGGCAAGGTGTCTGACATCAAGGAGTGCAAGTCGCGTATCCCGGGCACGAGCGATTACAAGACGACCTACGTCGTGGCTATCCTGCGCGATGTGCTGAAAGAGGGCTATCAATCGTTTGAGACCGTGGCCCCGCTGATCCGTCGTGAACTGGCCATGCGCAAGAAGAGCGAGGACGTAGCCGCAGCGCTGAAGGCCAAGAACCTGACCTCGCTTCAGGCCTACGCTTCGGCCATGAACTCACGCATTGACACCGTGAAGTTCATTACGATGAACACGGCACGCATCAACGGCATCGGACTCGAACCGATCCTCAACGCCTACGTGGCCTATGCAAAGCCGAACACACTTTCCGGACCCGTAGCGGGATACAACGGCGTTTACGTCTTCCAAGTCTACAACCGCACGAAGGACGCCACGCCCTACAACGAGAAGGCGCAAATGCGGGAGATTGAGGCCAACACCGCACCGCGTGTGGGCTATTTCGCCCTTCAAAAGTTGGTGGAGGACTCGAAGATTACCGACAATCGCATTCGATTTGAATGATACGTCCTCCTCTCTCTGAGGAGGCGCTTTGTACATAATTTTTTTGCTGCCGTAGCGACGAAAGTCGTTGCGGCAGTTTTTTTAGCTTTTGATTTTAGCCGTTAGATCCCCCCACCTATATTTGCGGCCGCAAGAAGAAAAACGACAACCATCCGATCCACACAGAACCGAATGACTATTTCAAGCCTCGACATACCGCACTCCTCCGACGAGCTGCATAAACAAGCGCCTATGCAGGCGTTTGGTAATCGGGTTGTTAAAAATACCCCCCCCATTTAACAGTTAAGCCCATTATTTACGGACTCCTACTTATCTGCGGATGCTTTTTGTCGTTCGCAGCCGCCTTTGCGCACCCTTTTGCCAAGGATACGTTGGAGTGCGGTGTGTACGGCGGGGCAGGTGAACAGAAAAACAAACAAGCACGAGATATGAACAACGGAAAATGTTATTGCGCGTACTGTGGCCAGTCGTTTACGAGCGTCGGTCAACTGACGCGGGCCGGGCTGTGCGCACGCCACCCCGACGGCCCCGTCCGAGGGAAACACAAACTCTACGAAGGGACAGAGAAGTCGGCCTACACCTGTAAATACTGCGGCGCTGAAGCCCGCACGATCGATCGCCTGACGGCCTCCACCTGCCTCCACCATCCCAAGGGCCACCACCGCGGTCACCACGAGCCGGCACTGTAGAATGGGAGAGAACACATGAAAGAACTATCCAAACAATAGATACGAGAATATGAAAGTGAATTTTACACAGGTAGTCGAACAACTGGAAAAATGGGCTACCAAGGAAAGGTTAGACGCTGTGCAATCCTTTTTGGATAAGCATGGTGACGACATCGCTAAGGGGATTGATGAGGCCTCTGCCTATGTGCAGAAGCATACCCCGGTGCTTTGTGAGATGATTGAGGTGAAGGAGCTGGACATGGATGCGTTGAAGGAGATTCTCACTAAGACGATGACTCCGGAAAGCGACTTCGCCGCGCTGTTGGACATGGGAAGAAACACCAACGATGAGCTGGAGCTGTTTCTTCAGTATTTGGATGCGAACAAGAAGGCTGTGGACAAAAACAAGGTCTATTGCATTCGCTGTGGGATGAAATCGAATGAGCTCAAAGAGGCGTTCGGAGATAAGAGTATGTTGCTATTAAAGTTATAAGACATGGGACTGTTTGAGACACTAAAGAAATTCTTTCTTGAGGTTTGGGGTATACTAAAAAGGATCTGTGAAAAGATCGTCAAATTTTTTGCCCATATCGTCAATTGGTTTAGGGCAAAGTATCGAGAGGTCATCAATCAGCATCCGAATGCAAGTGCTATAGCACTGATAATCGACGAAAAACTCAGTTCAGGCAATTATGGCATGATGGACGTCGGACTGAAAAGAGGTGTGGTTAAGACCTTCTATGATAATGACACGAAGGAAATTGTCATGGATCATACCGAGGTCGTCGAATATGAAGACTTAGATGCTGAGACGAAGAGCCGATTCGGAAATAAGAACATGTTGATATTAGAATAATGGGACGTATGAATTATGTGATTACAGCCGTTGCAGTAGCCGGCATTGTCATGGCAGGAATCTATTTCCTGAGAAAGAGAAGCGGCAACTATTTGCCGATAGCGAGAAAGAGGATGGATAAACTCTCACTGTTTGACGTGAAAGAGTTTTTCCAGCAGAACACCCGGCCGCTTGCGGAAGGATGTAAGGCAGTCGTGCTGAAAGTGGGACGAGAGCAGGCACAGCAGATGCAGATCGAATTGAGCGAGAACACCGGCGTTTCCTACTACATCTTGGCTTATTACGATGAGAAGCAGCACAAAGTGCTCGATGGATATACCTTGGTTGAGACGAAAGCTATCGACAGCCACTTGGCTGAGGCTTTCGGAAGTAAGGACATGTTAATCGTAGAGTGACATGAACTGGTGGGATATTGTACAGGCTTTCCTCCCTGGTGGAGAGTGGAGGAAATACAGCGTGATGAATGATGCCGCCCAACAACTGTCCA
>CALIBC010000062.1 GCA_938045615.1 uncultured Clostridia bacterium
GCTGGTTTTCGGCGTAGAAACGTGCATCGCTGTGGAAAGTCATGCGGACGGTGTTGTGCAAGAAAGCCGTAGCCGGTCTGCCGTTTTCACCGCAACCCGTGGGAGAGCAAGTGGTGGGGCAATTCGGAGCTTGCAAGAGGATGTTGTGCGTCCAGTTGTGCTTGTTAGCCTGCGTCTTCATAAAGAGACCGTAGCCAGCTACAGCCTCGCCGTGGAGTGTACCCGTACCCGGTACGGAGCTCAAACCAGAACCGTTACCGCCGTGATATTTCAGATCCTTATAAACGTCAATCATATCGGAAGCTACCGCCGCAAAACCACCAGTAGAGGCACCACTAAAGTTGAGGAGGAGCTTACGCGCTTGGTTCTCTTCGCCGTCCAGATCACAATGGAAATAACCACCGCAATGGTCTGGTGTCCCTGGGTTATAGCCGTGGCCTATTTTTAGCGGGCGGTGTGTTTGCGGATCTTCTTGGTAGTCTATGCTCAAGAACGGATCTTGACGTGTACCAATATTGGCCAGACCGCCATAGTTTAGCTTGATATTGTTGTCTGCGCCAATAAACACGCTACCGCTGTTTGCAGCTGCGGTGTATTCGAAGTCTTGCAGATAGACGTTGTTACGCATCTCATCGCAACCGCAGACGCCAATGTCCGAGAGCTTGCTGAAGTCCTCCAATTGGGCCAAGAAGAGCAAGCTACCCTTCATCTGTTTCCCGTCGAATTTATCGCGCATATCAATATCACCCTCACGGGTACGGAAAATGGCATTGCCCTTATCGTTATTGAAGTCGATGTCCGCACCACGGTTGAAAATGATGTTGCCGCGCTTGCCGGCATCTACGATCAGGTTGCCGTCATTGCCTTGGTAGATTAACGACCGACGGGCCGACATCAAGCCCAAGTTGGCATACGAAGCTGCATCCTCCAGCTTTCCGGAATATTCGGCACGTCCTGCCGTGGTTTCTTGCCCGCAATGTCCAAGACTGCCAATGATACCCGAATGCTCATACTTCACCATCGATGTACCGGAACGTTTATGCAAATCCTCTCTCACATTGCAGATGTATTCGCTGGAGTAAGGAATGGCGATCGTCGTGTTGTGCTTCTTCATTGGCGTCAGCACTGGGTTGATACGTGTGAAGTAAATATTACCGCCCTCCATACCTTCCGTCTGGGTCATTGTCGTTTGGGTATCATCCCAACCGGCCATAAAGTTCAGATCTCCATTATCTGCCGTGGCAGTGTAGATGAAGTCGTTGTTATCGGCCGGGGAGGAAGAGGTTGCACTATAGCCCAAATAGAGATCACCCTTGCGGGATAAGATATTCGTCGTGTCGTTATCCGCATTATTGCTGGTGAATCTCGCTGTACGGATGTTGTGCTGAGCAATGACGTTTGTCTGTGTAGGGTTAGAATTTGCACGCGTAATCTCTATGGCACCGTTGAGGTAGATGCTGCCGCTTTCGCTATTACGATTGGCCGTAGTGGCCGTACAGCTATTGGCAACGTTTGCACCCGCAGCCATAAAGTTGATCAAGCCGCGCGATTCACCTCCCACACTATCACTTGTGATGGTCAGCCCTTGCGTAGAGATATTACCAGCGTCAGACAGCACATAAATGTTATTACCCTTTGGCACGTTCCAAGCCGCATCTCCGTTAAAGCGTACATGATTAAGCGCTTGGATTTGCAAGGGGCCATGCCCGCTTCCTGTGAAAGCATTTCCAATAACATTTGCAGAAGTGTTATGGAACAACAGATGTGCAGCACACGAATTCGATCCGTTATTACCGAAGTTTACGATATACAGCGTGTCGCTAGTATTGATTTTAAACACCGGAGTATTACCATAACCGGTACCGAAGTTCATCGCGAAATTAGCCGAGGGGCCATTGCAGCTCTCATAGTTTTTCAGCATACCGTTGCCATAGACATGGAATTTATCCTTGTTGGCGGTGGTCGGGCCCACTTCGATCACACCCATGTTATGCTTGTCATAGCTACTCGTCGTGTCCGTATGAATCTTAGCCATCTTACCCTGAAAATCATAATCACCAAATACGCCAAATACGGCACCTTCGGTTCTGTGATAAGGACGTACGGTGGTGGTGATCGTCTTATAATCACCTTTGTTGTGATACGGGACCACTAATGACGGATAATTGAGCATCTGATTCGGTGCAGCAAAGGTTTCCCAAACGTTACTGGTTGACTTCAGCATAATGTCCGTGGCAGGATCTTGGAAAGCTGCGGCGGTATAGAGTACATTCTTATTCTCAGCCGAATCTGCTCTCAGATGCGCCATGTTGGCTTTGAAATTCCCAAATGTACGCAACGTGAAGCGGCTTGAATGGGGAACCACAATAAGTGCATTGGTCTTAAGATTGCCCCCGTCTCCGGAAGCGATTTGCCCAATATTGCCCGTACTATCTATCACACTTCCCTCAACACATACACGGGCATTAGCCAAAAGCTGGACGGCTGCGTCGACATTTGTTCCTCCCGGCTTCACTGCAATGTTAGTATATGAAATAGTTGTGTTACCATACCAAACAAGATCCATATGACAACACGGCCAGTTCTTATCTGCAGGGCCCAATGGATTAATAACTTTTCCAACATTCTTTCCTGCGTCATGAGTTCGGTAGGACCATGCAATAGGCCGGAATCTGATTTGTGCAAATTGATTGCCCGTTGATCCTCCAATCGCTATGGTTGTAGGACGCTTATATTCTTGGAGTGCTGGACTACCCCCACTACTTGGAGCCGCAATGCCACCATAGCTATTCCACGAGGCCTCAGACACAATACTATCACCGCTAAACTGAATAAGAGGTACACCATCATCTTTGGCTGTAACCGTTGCTCCCAGCCGTGTCACAGTGTATGGAAGAACTTTTCCATAGGTGTGTACACTTAATGAAATCTTATCCGTGAGGGAATTGGGATAGTGTGCATTCCAAACTTCTGATGTTGCGCTATACTCTTGTAGATAATCCTCTTGCCCAGTAGAAGTAACTAACGTAAAGCTACCTCCCGCACCACCAGCGATTACATCCAAAGGCCATTGCGTCCCGACGGTATAAGGTAATGTCCCCCAAGACATAGTGCAGTTGGCCGCTTGTAATGGAGCTGTACCCCACTTTGCACCCTTATAGGTCAAAGAACCATCGAAGAACTGATTTGCAAAGTCATAAACACCTCTGGCACGAAGAGTCGCCCAGCCGGCTACAAAACCACCACCATTGTAGGAGTTGATTACTATATTGTTCGAGTAGTCACTACCCAACTGAATGGCATTGGGTGGCGTGTGCGGCGTGTCATTGGATGCAGGGAAAGAAATACTTCCACCATCAATCGTGGAAGATTCACCAGCGCCAAATTCATTATTGACATTCCCTGCTGTTCTAATGTAATTTATACTACCCAGAGTTGAGTCTCCTCTTCGCAGTATACCTCTTTCTTTGCTGGTGACATACCTATTCTTGTAGGCCTGCCCCCATGCTACACCGCCGCTGCCGCCGCTGAGGAGCGCCAGTAGGGCGATGGTTGTTACTAATCGAAGTCGTTTCTTTTTCATATCGATATGTATTTAA
>CALIBC010000063.1 GCA_938045615.1 uncultured Clostridia bacterium
GCATGCCGGTGTAGGCCTCGAGCCAGTCGAGTGCGGCGGCGCTCTGTCGGAAGATGGTGTCCAGCTGGGTGACCTTCTGCGGGTCTGTTTCGCGGTAATAGGCCGTCAGTGTGCGCCCCTCGTTGCGGTAAGTTCGTTGCTCGAAACGTCCCGCAGCGAAGGCAAAGAGGTACGTGCTCAGGGGCCGTGTCGGTGCGAAGTGGAGCGTCTTTCTGTCGGCGTGTTTTTCCTCTTTCGTGACACGCGTGTTCGACACACCGACCCATTCGGCGGGCAGTTCGAGCGTAAGCGCGAAGACGGCCTTCAGGTTAGGTTGGTCGAAGCACGGGAAGATCGTCCGCGCACGGTCGGGCACGGAGAGGGAGTAGAGGTAGTCGTCGTTGCGGTTGAGCGACTGGTCGCCCGCGGTGAATCGTACACTGATCGCGTTTTCGCCCGCCTGAGTCAGTGCAGCAGGCAGGATGATGTGCTCGTTGCGGAAGGTGTATGCGGCCGTCTTTCCGTTCACCCTCACCTCGGCGATCTTGTCCGCCACTTCGCGGAAGTCGATGACGATCTCGGTGGGTGCATCGAGTCGGAAGCGGATCCGCCCCTCGCCCGTGACGGGTGTGTGTTTGTCTCGAGGAATCGAGAAGTGTAGGTCGTAACGTAAGTCTTTGACCTTCTGCTTGCGCAGTTGGGCCAGTTCGCGTGAGACGCCAGCGTCGTGCACGGCGTCAATCGTTTGGCCGTACCCGGTGAGGCAGTTCACGGCCATAATCAGTAGGAATGCGTATCGTATCATAGGGTAATAAAGTAGATATTCAGGCGTTAGATGCCGAGGAAGTTCCGATCCCAGATCGGCGGGCAAAACTACGTAAAGCCTTGAGAGGTGCGACCTCGTTAAAAGGTGGCTTTTGACGAGGTGCGAATAGCTTTTCATGCAAAAAACGCCGGTACGGAACTTTCGTATATTTGCCGCGCTTTTGAGGTTACTCCGCCTGGGAGTGACGAGCCTTTGGCGTATCATGGAGCAAGCAAAAACAATGAAACCAATTCGTTTTGCTGTCGTCGGCTGCGGTCACATCGGGAAGCGCCACGCAGAGATGATCTGCCGTGAAGACGGTGCAGAATTGGTGGCTTTATGCGACATTCGTCCGAAGTCGGAATTAGCCATTGAGGCCTATGCCAACGTGCCCTTCTTCAGCAATCTGGACGATCTGCTTGCCAGTGATCTCTCCTTCGATGTGGTAAACATTTGTACGCCGAATGGGCTGCATGCCCGCATGGCGATTCAGGCAATCGAGGCCGGTCATCACGTCGTAATAGAGAAGCCAATGGCGCTCACAACAGCTGACGCAGAAAAGGTGGTCTATGCCGGACTGAAGTATCAGAAGCAGATCTTCTGCGTGATGCAAAATCGCTACTCGCCACCTTCAGTGTGGATCAAGGATCTGATTGAGTCAGGTCGGCTGGGGCGTGTGTATATGGTGCAGCTCAATTGCTATTGGAATCGTGACGCGCGTTATTACCGTCCCGGTGGTTGGCATGGCACAGCTGATTTAGACGGAGGAACACTCTTCACCCAGTTCTCCCACTTCATCGACATCCTTTATTGGCTTTTTGGCGACATCACCGATATACAAGCGCGTTTCGCCGACTTCAACCACGAGCACCTCACCGACTTTGAAGATTCAGGCGTTGTCAGTTTTCGGTTCACAAATGGAGGCCTCGGTTCGCTCAACTATTCGACGTCGGTATGGGATAAGAACCAAGAAAGCAGCCTGACGATCATTGCTGAAAACGGCAGCGTCAAGATCGGCGGTCAGTACATGGATAAAGTCGAATACTGCCACGTCAAAGATTATACGATGCCAGATCTTCCGCAGACCAATCCTGGCAATGATTATGGGACCTACAGGGGTTCGGCCCAGAATCATCACTATGTCATCCGTAACGTGGTTAACGTCCTCTCTGAAAACAGTTCAGACACAATTACAACGAACGTTCTCGAAGGCATGAAAGTCGTGGATATTATCGGGCGGATGTATGCGTAAGAGTGTTGAAAAATACTGTATTATTAACTTGTGTGCGTTCACCTTTATCGCAAATAGGGGCTTCAAAGCCCCATGTTTTTACGTAGCAAAAACTCAGAAATAGAATATCTTCTCAAACAAAACAACCTACACAAGTGAATTTCTCATTGCTCAAAAAAAAGATTCGTTGGACGACTGAACGATATACCTATCTATATACAGGTGTTATACCTTTTTGGGGACATTTTTCGTTGATGAATTATTGGCGCCTTCGAAAAGACAAGAATGCATTGTTGCGCCAGGCAAAACAGTCAGAATTTTGTTTCCCAATCACGAGTCTACGTCCGTGCTATTCTGATAGAACAGATGATGCAGGTTCTCTTTCCTTGCATTACTTCTTTCAGGACTTATTTGTAGCCCAACGAATATTCAAGAATGCTCCATTGCATCATGTAGACATTGGGAGTCGTATAGACGGCTTCGTTGCCCATTTGGCATCTTTTAGGTCAGTTGAGGTTTTTGATATACGTCCGTTAGAGATGAATATACCCAATGTAACATTTAAACAGTTGGACATTATGGATCGTACATGTATCAAGGAAAACAGCATCCCTTCTGTTTCATGTTTACATGCGTTGGAACATTTTGGTTTGGGAAGATATGGCGATCCCATTAATTTTGATGGGTTTAATATTGGATTTAAGAATATTGCAGATCTATTGATGCCAAGAGGGAAGCTCTATTTTTCAGTGCCAATAGGGGTACAAAGGATTGAGTTTCATGCACACCGGGTGTTTTCTCTTTCATTCCTTTTGGAGATGATAAGTCCGTTTTATACGATAGACATGTTTTCTTACGTGGATGATCAAAATAAATTTTATCCGAACGTGCAATTGTCTGACGAGTTGGTTAAAAATAACCGCCACTGTCGATACGGATGTGGTATCTTTGAATTGACAAAAAAGTAATTGCGCTATTTCTGGATATATTCTTTCTGAAAAATGTCATCTGCAGCTTCGCTAAAAGAGAAAACAGCTAAAGGCCTTTTTTGGGGAGGATTAGGTAGTAGTGTACAGCAAATGCTTGGGGGCGTATTTGGGCTAATTACTGCACGAATCCTCAATGCAGAAGATTATGGTTTGATTGGCATGTTAGCCATTTTCAATGGCATTGTAACTATTCTCCAAGAAAGTGGTTTTACTGCTGCATTAGCTAATAGGCAAGAAATAAAGCACGAGGATTACAATGCGGTATTTTGGTTTAGCACACTAACCAGTATCGTAGCCTATGTGATTTTATTCTTTTGTGCGCCATTGATCGCCTTTTTTTACAGGAAACCTGCATTGATTCCTCTTTCTCGGATTCTGTTCCTTGGGTTTGTGTTTGGAGGTATGGGAGTTGCGTTGAACGCTCATTTGAATAAAAATCTGAAGGTAAAAGAACGAGCGGTCGGTGATATAATTGCAATTATTGTGTCAGGTACGCTCGGTGTCATACTTGCTTTAAACGGGTATGCTGCTATTGGACTTGCCATACAGACGGTTACTTATGTTGGAGTCAGCGTCTTTTTTCGTTTCTATTATTCATCATGGCGACCGACATTTCAATTCAATTTCTTTCCTTTACGTGAGATGTTTGGATTTAGTTCAAAGTTGATCTTGACGAATTTTTTATTTCAGATAAACAACAATATGCTTTCTGTTATAATGGGGAGATTTTATAACCCTAACCAACTAGGTTTCTACACACAGGGGCAGAAATGGATGGGAATGGCCAGTCAAGTCGTAAATGGTATGATCAGTTATATTGCACACCCAGTTTTTGTCGAAGTTACCGACAATGGAGAGAGACAGCGTCATATCTTTCGTAAGATGGTGCGGTTTGGTGCTTTTATATCCTTGCCAGCTATGGCTGGATTAGCCTTAATCGCAAAAGAATTTATTTGGATTTTTCTCGGTGAAAAATGGATGCCCAGCATTCCTTATTTGCAAATACTTTGCATATGGGGTAGCTGCAATTATTTATGGACACTGTATATATACTTGCTGATGGCTCATGGGAAATCCGGTGCCTATTTATTAGGAACTGTATTAACCGGTATCGCACAACTTCTTTTGATTTGGGGCGTTTACCCATTGGGCACCTATTGGATGGTTATAGGTTTTGTTGCTGTTTCGTGTTTAAGCTTATTTTATTGGCACAAAATCGCTGGTCAATTGATCTCGTTATCAATTTGGCAAGTGCTAAAAGACATTGCACCCTATTTGGCCATTACCGGAACATCAGTGTTAATTGCATGGTTTGTAGCTCACTTTACAAGTGACAGATATATTTCCTTCTTTGTTAAATCCTTTTTATATATTGGATGCTATTTGATTATTTCCAAAATCTTGGATTCAACTATGCTAAAAGAGAGTTTGAGCTTTATAAAGAACAGACGAATATGAAAATGATTACTCAGGCGATCTATTCGCATCGTTATAAGGGTTGGAGTATTCCTGAGACTTGTTGCTATATATTTATGCGGGCTTCTTCTCGACTGAATGTAGGAGCATCCTATTTTTATAGGAAATACAGAAGGCGATCTAACAACGATTTTGTGCGAAAATGGCTTCGTCGTCACGGAGATGATTTTGTGTTTGATTTCAAGGGTGTTCTGCTCCCAAATGTTTCAGGGGACTTCGATTTATTGTCGGGTCTGAAATACGTCTTTGATGATGTGTATTTGATTCCAATCTATTTCCATAATGACTACTCGCAAGCTAATGTAACATTGGTTGATCAGTTTACGGCAGAAGGTCCTTACGGATTGGTTAGCGAGCAGGTTGATGTAAAAGTTGAACAAGGAGATGTCGTGTTCGATGTTGGCGCATGGATAGGTGACTTTAGTGCATTGGCTGCGGCGCAGGGAGCTGCTGTTTATGCTTTTGAACCTACGCCCGATACTTATAAATGGCTATGTCGCACGGCTTCTTTGAGTAAAGGGGAAATTATACCAGTGCAAAAGGCCTTAGGAGATAAAAGTGAAGAGGTCGAACTACTTCTTGACAATAGCGGAGGTGGATCGAATAGTCTTCCCTCCCTGCACAAATTGACAAACGGAAGAGAGTCTATAGAAAGTCATGCTTTGCCATTAGTCAAAGTGACAACGATAGATCAGTTTGTTTTTGACAATCAAATTAGCAAAGTTGATTTTATCAAGGCAGATATTGAAGGTGCTGAACGATATATGCTAAATGGTGCGACTGAGACACTTCGCCGATTTGCTCCGAAATTGGCCATTTGCACATATCACTTGAAAGATGATCCTCAAGTGCTTGAGGATATTATTAAAGAAGCTAATCCCGCTTATACGATTGTGCACACACGCCATAAATTATTTGCTTCTGTTAAGCTATAAAAGAGGAGTTCCTTTTTCTGATTCTTTGAATGGTTGAAAATATCCACATAAGGGTTTGGGGGGATCGGAAATCAGCTATTTATTTATGCTTTTGCCCGATGTATATCACTCAATTGGTCCGGAAAGGTTTTTCTGGAAACGTACAGTGGTTTTCGTGGTGATGGCTACCATCGCATTTATAAACTGGATCGTTTTTACATAACACTGCCAAAGTCAAATTTTCTTTCCTCGTTATTCTTTTCTTTCAATCGAAAATATCCGCTCTTAAAAACGCCTTTTCTTTCCTTCCTCTCGACTGATTATAGAGAATGAGGATCAACTAATTTCCAATGTGAGTGAACTTATCCCTTCTTCAAATCTGAGAGAAAAGAATTTGTTTTATCAAGGTTATTGGCAGCACATCAATTTTTTATTGATTCGTGAGATTTTGCTTTCTGAATTGCAATTTAGCTTTCCAAAAAGCCCTGTTTTTGAGATTATTAAAGAAAAGATTCAGGCCTCAGAGGCTATCTGTTTGCATGTGCGTCGAGTTCAGTATTGTCAATGTCTGACACTCGATTATTATCATGCCGCTATTTTATTGATTGCAAGCTCATGTGTCTCTCCTTGTTTTTTTATCTTTTCAGATGATCTGGATTGGTGTAGACGGAATTTGAAAATTTCTTATCCGACCTATTATGTGGATAATTTTGAGGATGAATTGTACGAATTGGAATTGATGACTCTTTGCCACCATTTCATTATAGCAAATAGTTCTTTTAGCTGGTGGGGAGCGTGGTTGTCGCAACATCCAGATAAAATGGTAATCCTTCCGGAAGATTATTTAGTCAGCAATATGAATGGACGAGTGATCCCAATGCCCTCAAAAGAGTTGCACTAAATTTGCAGTCATATGAAAATACTTAATGCGATTTATCGTCTTCTTCATAGAAGACAGATATTTGTCAACGATATATTGAGATTTCTCTCTAAAATAGATAGCCCTATTATATTGGAAGCGGGAGCTGCTGACGGGGCGGATACGTTGCGATTCGCAAAGTTGCTCTCTTCTCAGGGAGTTATCTATGCATTTGAGCCGGTTCTGCAAAATTTTGAACGATTGAAAGATCTTGTGAAGGAGCAGCATAATGTCCATACTTTCAGAATGGCGTTAGGTGACCATGATGGAAAAATGAAGATGAATGTTAGTCGAAATATTAAAGCGGACGATAATATCGCATCTTCTAGTTCGCTGTTGAAACCAAAAACTTTAACTTCGTCGCATCCTCATATCGTTTTTGAAAAATCGGAAGAGGTCGATGTGAGAACTATTGATAGTTGGGCCACAGAAAATAAAGTCACTCGAATTGATGCCATGTGGTTAGATATGCAAGGTTCAGAGTGTGCTACATTGCAAGCCTCGCCAATCATAATGAAGACGGTCCGGGTCCTATATACGGAAGTCAATTTTGAGGAGACATATGAAGGATGTATTCTTTATGATGAATACAGAGATTGGTTGTATTCTCTTGGCTTTAAATTGGTGAAAAGTGAATTCAGGTGGAAAGAACAGGGTAATGCTCTGTTTGTCCGAGAATAAATAGATCAGAGGGAATCATTATGAAGTCTTTTTCGCAGTATTATCAAGACAAAGCAATTGACTTTGCGCTGAATAGAAAGCGGAATGGGATATTTCTTGATATTGGAGCTCATGATGGAGTTTCGTTGTCCAATACATTCTTTTTTGAGCGTAGCAGAAATTGGACAGGGCTATGTATCGAACCGATACCTGAGGTGTTCGCACGGTTACGGTCTAATCGTCATTGCTCTGTTTGGAATTGTTGCATCTTGGATGAAGAAAAAGAAGTGACATTCCGAAGTGTTTTTCCTCCATTGGAAATGTTGAGTGGCATTCTCGAGTTTTTCGATCAGAGGCATATTGACCGGATCAATGCTGAAGTGTCTATAATTGCTGATGGGCCGGGCTATCAGGATATTATGATTCCCGGACACAATATCAATCGCCTCTTAGAAACGCAGGGACTTTATGAAATCGATTATTGTAGTATAGATACTGAGGGGGCAGAAGTCAATATCGTGAAAAGTATTGATTTTAACAGGATTAGAATACGCGCCTTTTCAATTGAGAATAATGATACAGCTGGTGAATTGAGAAACTATTTATCCTCTTTCGGATATGCCCGATACTCTTTAGGATCAGATGATCTATATATCAAAGGAAAGTATAGCTGGACTTTGGCTAAATATGTACAGTATCTCAATTCTAAAATTTGGATAAGAGCAAAGATAGATGCATTGTATCGAAAGTATATTAGAAGATAAACTACTCGTCTGATGTTGGTTCGCATTGTAAAGGACTGGCAATGGCCTGACATTTTTCAGCAAACACCACAGAATAAAGGTGTTTGGGAGGGGATCCGTTTTACGGAGGAGGAGGTTGAGATGTGTGACCTTTTAGTAGTATTAAACGCTCCTCCCGCTAGAATAAATACTAATTGCCCTATAGGAGCACGGTGGCTTTTTCTGCAAGAATCGCCGATCGATCTCTACCGATATTATCTAAAAATAGCTCCTTACTTTGATAAGTACTTTGGTTTTTGGAATCCAGCAGAAGTATCGAATATCATCAATACACAAACAGCGTTATCGTGGCATATAAAGAAGACGTATGACGAGCTTGTAAAGCTTTCACTAAAAGACGCATTAGAGGTAAAAAAAACAGCTGTGTCATGGGTGACGAGTAATGCTAAGCAGAAAGAAGGCCATCGGTTGAGAATGGCATTCATGGATTTTCTACAGCAGCAGAAATTTCCATTTGATTTGTGGGGGCGCGGTTTTCGTTCGATCGATGATAAATTTGACGGGATATTTCCTTATAAATACAGTATTGCTATTGAAAATTATTCTTGCGATGATTATTGGACGGAAAAAATTGCCGACTGTTTTCTATCATGGACACTGCCTATCTACTACGGAGCCAAGAATATTACTCGCTATTTCCCAGAAGAATCAATGTTATTGATTGATCCGAACAGGCCGGAGTATTCGTTGCAGCGAATAAAAGAGGCAATGGCAGCAGATTATTACGAAACTCATTTAGATTACATAAAAGAAGCTCGCGAATTGACCTTGAATAAATACCAGTTCTTTCCATGGATAAAGCACTTACTAAATCAATCGCAAATTGATTTCTCTAAAAAAGAACTAGTCGATATACCTGCTAATCGACCACCGAAACGCTCACTTTGGCGTCGATTAAAACGAGTTCTATTTGAGTGACAATGAAGGAATTAGCAATAATTATAAGCTATCGAAATCGTGATATTGGGCGAGTAAAGCGATGTTTAGATTCGCTTTCCATCCAATCCTTTAAAGATTTTGACGTCTTTTTTGTTGATTACGGAAGTGATATATTTTATACGAAGCAACTACGACCTATACTTGAGTCATATCGTTTTGTTAATTATCGTCGTCTTGCTACAGACGGGTATCCATGGAATAAGTCGCATGCGTTAAATTTTGGCATTCGCCTATCATCATCTAATTATATACTTATCGGAGATATTGACTTGATTTATTCTCCGGATGCTATTTCAGGATTGATGGAAAAAGCGGCTCCCAAGCGAATCGTTTTTGGGAGTATGTTCTATTTAGGGAGATCCTTTTCGGCCTGGGATCGACTGTTCTCTTTTCCATTATCGAAATTCAAAGATTCTGGAGACGAACCAATCGGAGCAATTTATTTAGTCTATCGTTCGGATTTGGAATCAATTAACGGCTTTGATGAGTATTATTGTTTTTGGGGGGTAGAAGATCGAGATGTAGATTGTCGAATGCGATTGATTGGTGCCATACCTATACAGTTAGATAAATACAGATACCCTATTTTTCATCAATGGCATCCGTTCGTTTCCGATCGGAAACGTGGCTTTTTCCCTGAAAAATGGTGGGATACGATCAATATCTATTTTTCTTTGAATCGCGATCGCCCGATTCGCAACGAAAATGGATGGGGGAAATATATCCGACCGGAAGATCGACCTATTTTTACCGCTGAGGTCGTTGAGACATTGATATATTCTTCTTATGGTCGTTCTTATCAAAAGGCTCAAGAGATCGATCGTATTGTAGAGAAACTGAATGCATTAAATGAGAATGAATGTCTTCAGATTATTCTAAGGAAGAGGACAATGGGAGTCCTTTCATTTAGTTTGGTGCGATACGTCAATCTATTGATTCGGATATGTCGGCTACGTCTTGGTATAGATTATATCGAGAATGTTGAAAAAGAAAAATACTTTTATTCAGCAGACATGTTCTATGTGGTATGGCAACTTATACGCACCCAAGGTTTAATACGTGATTATTCAATGATAGAAGAAAATGGTGGTATAACAATACGTCTGATGAGAGGAATATCTTTATCGCAACAACTCATCTCGCAGTGATGCTGTTACTGTTGTTATTATAATGGAATCTCATTCATAGATGTAGCTGTGATCGTTGCCGTAACGAACCGTCCCGCAGAAAAATTGCAGGTGGCGTTACTGTAACGATTTTTTCTACAGAAAAGGAGCAACAGACGTTTCCATAACGAATTGACAAATAGCATGTTTTGATGGGAGGAATAAGAAAAATGAAGTATTTACACACGGCAAGTCGAACCACTGAGGTGGACGCCGTTTCTGATCAGATTGTTGCAATGTATGAAGCCCGAACGGCTCTGAAGACGGAACCATATCTTGCGGCTACAATGGCGACGTTGAAAAGCCAATCTGAGCAGATTACGGAGGCGATTAAGCGGCTTAAGGTTCTGAGTGAGTTAGAAGATCTTGATGCTGTTCGAGATAGTGCGATCAGTGCATTAGGTCATGTGCTTAATGGGTATGCGAATATGCCGACAGACGATGCACGTCAACACACGCCGCCTCTGAAAAAAGTGTTTGATAATTATACGTTCTCTATTACTCGCGAAAATTATGAGAGTGAATCGTCTTTGATCGAATCGCTGCTTGCTGATTTGAGCGCAACGGCATTGCAAGTGCATATTACAGCGCTTCCGGGTGTGAGTGAGGCAAT
>CALIBC010000064.1 GCA_938045615.1 uncultured Clostridia bacterium
ATGCAGCCCCACTCTTTCCCAAGAGCGGCTGTGTTGTTTGTCTAATTGTTCTACGGATGCAAAGATTGTATGCCACGTCTGCAATATCAGCATGTCTGGTAAACTTTTTTGTGCCCCGGCCCTTCAGACTCTTTTTCCGCCTCTGCGACAGCTCGCTAACCAAGCTGTTGGAGTGGTTACGAAGCCATCCGGGATACCCCGGGCGGCTCTTGCTTTATATGCGCGCAGAGTGACTGAAGCGGCTTTCGGCTATTCTTTGGCGCTCTTTTTCAAGCGATTTCTTATTTGCAGACTAAATCCGTATCGAGCGACCCGTCGCGTCTTTCGGCTTACAGATCAGCAGACTACAACCTGAATCTTATTTGCAGACTAAATCCTTCTACCGACCATTCCGAGGGGACACTCGATATGGTCTGCCCCGCGACGCTACCTTTGTCCAATTAAACAGCATCCAACTATGAGCAAAGAAGAATTGATCAAGCAATGCAGGTATTATAGCGGAGGTGATGATAATCCCTACACGAATCCGGATCTTGCCCCGATGGGATTATTCTGGTGGATAGAGAAAGGATATGTAGAAACGAATGGGGCTATCGAAGGTGAGAATGCATACTATGAAGCGATCGGTGGCAAACGGTATCCGGGCATTCCGTACCCTATACTCGTAGCTTTGTTTACCTCTTGGGGGAAATCCGCCTATGACATAAAGACAGAGATCGCAGATTTCTACAAGCTCATAGATGAATATCTAAGCATACCGAGCGACCATGTCCCGATGGACAAAATTCCAGGAACTTAATAGCCGATGTTCACATCTTTGATCTTGGATAGATCTCTAAACTCCTGTCCGACCACCTCGCAGTCAATAAAGATCTGATTCCCGTAAGCAGTCTTCGACCTGTAGACCTTCGTGATGCGCATTTTTAATCCGCGCTGGAATAAGGTTTCCTGCTCACTCCCGAATTTACTAAAACGCGTCTTTCCATCCCAGCCTCTTCCGCCGCCCTTCAGTCCAAGAAATTCAGCTCCGTAATGACTTATCGGCTCTATGTAGGCAGCACGCGTTCCTTTGGGTGCATAGATATTTAGAACCACTGGTTTATGGTAATATCCAGACCACTTCCGACTTCCTGTTGAGAGGAAGCCGCCTTCCTGCATTGTCATACCTACCAAGTCGTCCAATTTACTCGGCATCTCCCCTCCCGCAAATCTTATTCTTGATGCGATAACATCTAAACCACTGTCGCCACGCGTAAACCACATATCCTCTGGGAGCGCATTCCTCTCGATGTAAGATGTGACAGCGTTCACCTTCCTCTCGAATTTCGCCCGTGTTTGCGGATTCTCATACTTACGGCCTTGCAACGGCTCATTCACGTCGCAATAATGCTTTGAATAGTCGTAAATCATGTCTTTTTCAATCGCAGGCGCTTTCATCCAGCTCTTTGACGCTGTGCCAATCAGCATGTCATCCGCTTTTTGCCCCCCTGTCTTATCCCATAACGCAGCATCCTTGCGCGCCTGCGTGTAGAGCTCTGATTTCAAGGAGCCTTTCGTAGCCTTTGCCGCTCGAGCGGCCTTTGCTGCCTCCAGTTTCTCAACAGCCGCCTTGAACTCGTCCGCCTTCGTTCGCAATACGTCTAGCGGGGCGTTAGCCTCAAGCAAGGCTTCCAGCTCAGATGCGAGCATCTTCACATTCTTGCTCTTCGAGGTCATTGCGTACCCGAACGCGTGAAGTGTATCCCACTCTACATTTTGTTTGGCGATCTTATACTCGAGTAGAGTGCAGTGCTTCTTATAGGCATCACGTGCGACCTCCCATGTGGCATACTTTGTTTGCGCGCCATACTTGTTCGATCCAAAGAACTCATTTGCCTCAAACTTGGCCTTTTTCAACTGCTTATCCAAAGGCAGTTTTTCCCACCCAGCAATCTTCTCCTTTACGGAATCATAGACTGTATGCAACGCATCAGATCCAAATTTCTTTTTGTATTCCGGTACGTTGTCTAGCAAAGCAGAAAGGAAGTTCGTATCTCTTCGATCCTCCCACGCCTTCTTCACCTCGATCTTATGACGAAGTCGGGCCATCAGAGCGTCCACCTCCGAAGGATCGGCACCGGCCGCTATTCGACCGCTTACCTTGCCTCCGAGGAACGCAATAGAAGGCACATCGGCAAAGTCAGCCGCAATGGTTTCGAGAGCTGCGCCGTGTCGGTTGGTCGACACTCGTGTATTCCACCGCCTCTGAATGTCCGCCTTTTGCGCCTCGGTCTTTGCCGGGTGCGGAGGTTTGGTCTGCGCCCCACCCTCCGATGTATTCGCAGCGGAAGTCTTATCGAAGAAGGGCACGTTGTGTTGGTAGGCGTAAGATGTACGGTAGGAGGGGTGCCGTTCGACGTACTCGAGAGCGCCAGCAGGCATATCACGCAGCACGCGGCCGTCCGGCATGCGGCCCGTCACAAGGTAGTCTGTGAACTCCTGTCCGCTGAGCATGACCGGCGTAGCGT
>CALIBC010000065.1 GCA_938045615.1 uncultured Clostridia bacterium
TTCCCTTACAAAGGGGCCGTTCCCGGACCTACACCAACTTTTCCGACGCGATCCTAGCCTCGCGGGCGGCCGGGCCATCCGGCGCCCGGAACACCCGTGGGGCCACAAGCAGCACGGCCCCGCAGGCCTCGCGGAGGACGTAGATCTGGCGGCAACGCAATCAGACAGATGCAATCAGACAAAAAGTGGTGGCCCCCAGGAAAACCTGGGGGCCACCACTCATGCGTTCACTGTCGTGAACTGACGAGTCGAAGCTCAGTCAGAAAGACTGATTCAGTTGTTAGTCCTGCTTCCTCCTTATAGCACCCGCTACACCAAGAGCTGCAATACCGGCGCCAGCTAGAGCTGCCGACAAAAGCATGTTTGCGCTGACGCCCGTCTGTGCCAACTTCTTCTTTGGTGAGTCCTTCTTCTTTGGAGGTTGATTCTCGGCGGGCTCATGAGTGTTTTCGATGACAAAGCCAGAGGTAGCATCACCTGTCACCTTGAACTCATAACCCTTCGGAACCGTAACTTCCTTGACGGAGTATTTGATGTTGTTGCCGTTTTCTTTCATGAAAAGACCGGTCCATGTGTAGGTCCACTGATCTGCAGCACTAAGCACCACAGCATCACCTGTGGGTTTGCCATTGGCATAGAGCTGTACCTTGATGGAATCTGGCCTTAGGCCGTCTTTGTTATTGGCATCATTCCATGCCTTTGTCACCGTAACAGACGTCTTTCCAGGAGTGTAGGAGTTCTTCACATCATAGTTGTTGGTAGTCGTAGCATAGCCAGCAACAGCATCTTCGGTCAGGATATAGGAGATCTCATGACCGTCGGTTGAGTCGTACTTTGGCAGACCCTCAAAAGACCATGTCCAATTATCGTCTGCAGTTACTGTCTTGGCATCTTTTTCTACACCATCGGCATGCAAACGCACGGTAATAGAATCAGGCCGTGCACCATCACGATTCTCATCGTCATCCCAGGTCTTAGAGCCTTGGATGTCAATGGTCTCTTTGTTGGTGTTCGTAATCGTAAAGCCCTCGGCGGCGCTGCCGGTCACCGTTGTTGTGTACTTGCTTGCATCAACACCGGTAACTTCAGCTTCGGTCACCTTGTAGGCAATCTCAGAGGCATCGGCTTTGTACTTAGGAAGGCCTTCAAAGGTAGCAGACCAGTTATTGTCCTTAGATAAGGTTACGGTCTTGCCGCTGTCATTGTTGTCAGCCAAAAGCTTAACGGTCACCGCTTCACCCTTAGGACCGATCCAGGTCTTGGTGACAGGGATGTCAATGGTCTCTTTGTTGGTGTTCGTAATCGTAAAGCCCTCGGCGGCGCTGCCGGTCACCGTTGTTGTGTACTTGCTTGCATCAACACCGGTAACTTCAGCTTCGGTCACCTTGTAGGCAATCTCAGAGGCATCGGCTTTGTACTTAGGAAGGCCTTCAAAGGTAGCAGACCAGTTATTGTCCTTAGATAAGGTTACGGTCTTGCCGCTGTCATTGTTGTCAGCCAAAAGCTTAACGGTCACCGCTTCACCCTTAGGACCGATCCAGGTCTTGGTGACAGGGATCCGTATCCTTTCTCGCAAGATATTCGTTACTGGGCTAGTCTCACCATAGGAGCCGGTTCCGTCGTACTGCACCTTAAACGTGTTTGTTGCAGTCTTTCCAAAAAGCTCATTGTCGGGGTCGTATGAAGGAGCCTGCATATCAACAATAACATGCAGCGTCTCGTAAGACTTCAGCACAGAGCTATCTTTGGAGACAATTTTCAGGGCAGTGACTTTACTGTAATCGGCAGGAGTTGTCACCCATTGACTACTATTCATCTCCGTATCAGCATCCATGGAGGGATAGCGATCTGTACGATAATAAATGTCAAAGCGGGAAGTGACATCTTGATCGTTAACAGTTAACGTAAGCGGCCCAAGCAAGGTATTGGAGAACTGAGATTCCGAGGCTCCACTAATTCTTCCCGTATCTCCAACATGAGGAAGCACATCATAGATAGCCACTTTATTCAAATCAGCGTTGAAGTAGTTCTTAATCTGCAAATCGTACTGGAATCGACCTAATGCCTCATTCGAATCACTTTGATAATCAGTCGCAATTTGACCAACCGTAAAGGCACGACCGTAATAGAGTCCGCCGCCATCCACTATCGGCTCGATGCTCCTTACATACTTTGAGCTCTGAATACTCTCCGCATTGTTTCCGAGCACCTTGGAAGTCGTCTTCAGGACGGTATCATCGACACTATCATTCATGTTGATGTCTCTTGTATCCGTCACTTTTTGGCTGGAGTTGACATCGCTGGGGAAATCCACGCCATCCAAGTAGAAATACATCTGGTTGTCATTGTTGACCGAGGCGGTCTCCGCCTTGGCGGGGATGATCTCATCGTTGATCTTCAAATTCTTGAGGAAGATGTTGATGGAGTAGGGGCTGTCCGAATTTCCTCCCGGGAAGTTCTGGACCAGATCGGACTTGAAGGTTATCTTGATGGCCGTCTGTCCGCTCCCGTTGTAATTCTCAATAGCCTCCCAGCTCTCGATCCATCCCGCCTCTGTGCCGTAGAAGGTGCTGACCTCTGTCTCAGGCGTGACGCTGACTCCTTTGGGGAGAAGATCGACGATAGTCGGATTCTTGAGGTAGCGGGCCTTCGAAAGTCCGTTGAAATCGACGGCCATCCTGAAGGTGACCTTATCGCCGGGCATGCCCGTCGTCTGGCCCTCGGTGTTCTTGTATAGGCTCATACTCTCGGTCAGAGGCTTGAACGCCTTGGCAGCGTCAGCCGAAGCATGGACCGGCACCGTAGTGCCTTGGGAATTTTTCACCGTTCCGTCAAAGACCGCGACATTCTTGATGTCCCGCTCGCTGGAGTAGGCGACCTTGAACGGGTCCTTGAACGCCGTCTTCACCTCGAAGTCGACGGTTAAGCCCACGGGCAGCTCAAAGTCCTTGAAATCTATGACGATTTTGGTATAGGTGGGTGTGACGGCCGGCGCTTGGTCAAGCGTGATCTCGCCATTGCGGATCTTCTCGGCCGTCTCGTTCAGTTGGTTCTGCTGGTCCGCGTTTATCTGGTCCTTGACGTTGAACGTATCATAGGTGCCGTCTGCCTTGTAGGCGCGGATCTCCACCTTGTCATTCAAGACAGTCACCCCGCCCCATGCGGCGCCGCGCAGATATAAGGAATCTATATAGGTTATGAACAGGCGCGGGTCGATGTTTGCCTCGTCCTCGGTGATTGTGATCTGCTTGAGGGGCTCTGAGAACTGGTTGGCCATCTTGATGATATAGGTAGGACGCTCGGCATACAGGCCGTTCTTGTCGTAGGTCACAAAATTGGATCCCGAATTTTTCTTGCCGAAGAACCCGGTGCCGCTGAAGTCGTCGGCGGTCAGGTTAAACCTGATGTAGGCGGAGGCGGCGTACTTCTCGCCTGGCGAGGCATTATAGGGGACGCCTGTCATATCGACACGGTTGGTGAAGGTGGGCTTTGTGCCATCCTTGATGAACTGGGCGTCCGGAAAGGAGAGATAGAGGACGACGTCGGTCATATCGATATTGCGCCCGAGGTCGCCGTTGTAGTCGGATTCCTTGAACTCTTTGGTATAGGTGACCGTACCGTCGCCGTTGTCTACCCAGCCGGGGTTCTCCGCAGCATTGAACTTGGCCGTCACCGTATTGCCGTGGCTGTCAACGTATGTGGGCAAGGTGTCGGTGACGGTCACCGTCTTCATCATTCGCGAGTTATTGGTATAGATGAAGGTGAAGGGGATAGACTGCGCCCCGTTTTCCGAGATGCGCGTCGAGTCTCCCGCCTTCGAGGTGCCCCCATAGAGGAGCTGGTCGTTCGCTATGTCTGAGGCGGCCATTTTATACGCTGTCGAGTCTTTGTAGACAGGCGTGTACTCTTTGTCGTTTTCCTCATGAATCAGTTGGTCTGAACCATCGTAGACCTTGATGGAAGGCTGGAGCTTATAGTCTGCCGGGGTCAGTTTGTCAGCAAAGCTGAACACGTAGGGAATCTCGATGCGAGTGGTGGAATCGATGGTATTGAAGTTGACGCGATAGATCGTCTTGCCGTCCTCCACACGCTTCACCGCGTTTTTGATCATGGGGATGTTCTCCGTGGCGATGGCAAAGTTATCGATGTAAGAATCGGTGGTAAGCACGGTACCCCCCTCATAGAGGGTGGTGGGCATGATGACGTCTAAATAAGCACCGTCAAGAGGGGCGGTTAGATCAGCACCATTTATATAAATACCAGTAGTGACATTATCTTTTGGCTCATATTGAGTTTGGGCCAAAGGATGCAGTTCAACCTTAAGGTTGGACCCTGTCACAGAGACTGAGGAATCTTCCTCAGCCTGAGCAGTAATGGTTTGAAAGAGTACATTGGACATTACGAGCATTAACGTAAGGAACACCACCATGATGGTGTGCAACTGTTTTCCCATTTTTTTCATAGCCCCACTCCTTTTGTAAACGCTGGTAGTGTCGGGAATGTTGGTGTAACGGCTCTTCCGTAGGCGAGTCGGCCATCACCAGAATCTTCTATTCCGCCTATCCTACGCCGCCTCCAGCATGTCAGCAAGCTGCAGGCTGGCCTCGATGGCCTGCCTGGCCACTAAGCGGAACCCCTCGAGCTGCTCCTCGGTCAGCGGCTCCCCGTTCGCTCCCCTCTGCCTCTCGTCATAGAGCTCGGCCATCCTGGCCTCGGAGAAGTAGCGCGCATCCGACCACGCCTCGTCCATGTCGCACATGACCGCGCCGGCCAGGCGCTCCAGCGAGGAGGCCGAGGGGAAGACCTGCACCACCCGCGACCTGCGCTTGATCTCGCGATTGGCGCGCTCCTGCACGTTGTTGGTGCGCAGGCGCTTCCAGTGGCTCGGCGGGAAGTCCAGGTAGGCCAGGGCGTCCGGCTCGGTCTCCTCGAGGACGGCCGCGGCCTCCGGGCAGCACGAGCCGAGCATGTCGACCGCGAGGTGGTA
>CALIBC010000066.1 GCA_938045615.1 uncultured Clostridia bacterium
GCAAACAAAAAGTGGAAGCAGGGAAACCCGTAGAGGAAAGATCCTCGGAATTGGACATACAGGCATCGGGGTATATAGCCAAACGGAAAAAGCTTGCGAAGGGAAATGGTAAAACAAAAACATCTTTGTGGTCAATATGTCATTCGAACTACCGGAACAAGAAATAGAGGAACTGCGCAAACTTCAGCGTAACGTTATCGGGCGTACAGACTACGCCCGGGTTACATGCGTATTGATGCTAGCCTTGGGTAGTAGCCCGGAATTTGTTGCGAAAAACTTGGGTATAGATGTAGCTACCGTCTATCGGTACAAGAATCTCTACGTCCGAGGAAAAACGAGTAGTCTTTTGGAAGATCGCTATAAGGGTTATTGGGGGCGTCTCGATAGTGTGCAGATCAGCCTGCTTTGTAAAGAGTTAGAGCGGCATATTTATACGACTGCCAAGAGCGTGTCCGAATGGGTAAAGGAGACCTTCGGAATAACGTATACGTCTGCTGGAATGGTAGATCTTTTGAATCGCATAGGCTTCACCTACAAGAAGACTACAGAGGTTCCCTGTGAGGCAAATGCAGAGGATCAAAAGGCCTTCGTTCAAATGATAAAGGAGCGCTTCATCGCTAAGAAAGAGAGTGATATTTACTATTACGCTGATGGTACGCATCCGACCCATAACACGCGTTCCACTTATGCTTGGATCAGGAAAGGCAAACGTTTGGATCAGCCTACGGTGAGCGGTCGAGATCGTATCAACATCAACGGACTCCTCAATGCGCATGATGTGACAGACGTCATACTCCATGAGTGTCCGAGCGTCAATTCCGATTCCACCATCACGCTTTACAAGGCGGCTTTAGAGAAGCACTCCGATGCTGAAAACATTTACATTATCTCCGATAATGCGCGTTATTACCGCAATAAAAAGCTTCGAGAATGGGTGGAAGGCACGAAAATCAAGCAGATCTTCCTTCCGCCTTATTCTCCGAATTTGAACCTGATTGAACGACTGTGGAAGTTCCTTCGGAAGACAATCATCAACACCAAGTTCTATCGAACAAAACATGAATTCCGAGATGCGATGCTCAAATTTTTTGACAACATCGCCTCTTATCGACAGGAGTTGGAATCACTTCTAACTCTAAACTTTCGCGTGCTCAATTCGCAATCCATTTCTGATTGACTATAACATTTTCGGATGCCCCGTTCCGGTGAATGGGTG
>CALIBC010000067.1 GCA_938045615.1 uncultured Clostridia bacterium
AAAAGCATTTCGTGAGGGCCTTCCCCGAAGCCAAGCGTACGGCAAATACCGATGTTCTGGACAAGGAAGTGGCCATCCTCAAGCTTACCAGCGAGGGATGGGAGGTTGTGGAAATCCCGAACATGAGCTTTGGCGGCATGGACTTTGGTGCGATGTTGCGGCAGTGACAGCGTTCCCGTGCTGCCATGCACTGGTCGTTCCGTCAGGGTCCGTTTTGTGATCCTGTACGGATGGGGCTGATGGAGCCGCTTACCCGGTGGTTCGGCGATTTCATGAATTTCGTCAGTAACGAGAGAAATTGAGGGGGTGTTGAATGATTGAGGTCGATTGCGGCAGTTCCTTTGGAAGAGCTGCCATGATTGTGCTGCTGGCGGCATTGGCAGCATGTGGTGGCGGTGGTGGTTCATCGGAGCCAGGAACAGCGGGTGGCGCAACGGGTGGGACAGAGGCCGGAGCCACGTCTGCAGCACCATCCACTGCGCAACCACAGACCACAGCTGCCCAGAATTCCGAGCCTCAGACAAACCCCTCCCAGACGCAGGCTGCAGCGAAGGGTAATCGTGCCCAAATTATCCAGTACATGAATGAGCACTGTCCCGATGGATCAAAGGATACGGTGTTTTATGGGAAGGAATTTCTTCCCCGCGTTGGAAAATGCATCGTTGGGTCTTATCAGGGGGAAGAGCCTGGTCTCAGTCCTACCAAAAAGTGCAGCGCGACCATTGCGGAGGATATGTCTTTGACATTTGTTCTGGATGGAAAAACGCTGGGTACTTTCCCTGCGCCGTCCGACGGATTGTATAACAAGTATAAATATACAGACGGAAGTGGTTTTTCCATGCAGTGGGGGGCTGCGAAAATGGATGGGTCGGGGTCTCAGGTATTGGGTACTGACCCAAATTTTCTGTTCCAGATCTGGCGTGAACCGGAGGAGGGGGATGTTCCGGTTATTGAGGTATCCAAGTACAAGACTGATGGTCAGATGGAGTTCGGTCACTCCTGCTTAATCAATTCTGGAACTCCGGTGGGAATCAAGACCTCTCTCTGACTGCCTGACATATCTGTGACGCTGGTGTGGGGTAGAATCGAAAAGGAGGACGGCATCAGTCAGGGTCCTGGTTGCTGCGTGAAAAATGAGGCACGAGGGATATCTACGAACATCTGGTGGTGCAAAGAAAAATGGCCCGTGTCGTTACAAAGTACAACCCTTATACGATTCAGAAGCTGATCCAGACTTCACGCGTCTCCACACTGCAGGTGGTGCTGGTTCTTGGAAGTATCTCATTGCTGGTTGGAGGGCTGCTTTGGCTCATCAGTGGCAATGATGTTCTGTTTGTACTTTCATTTGCTCTGGTTGCTCTGGGAATTTACAAGAGGGATTACGCCATCAAACATACCCGGGAACTTCGGCAGTCCGCGTGTGACATGGTGGCTGAGGCTGTAAAACAGCATGACCTGTCCGACAAGCATAATTTTTGGGTAAATGAATGGCACGCGCCGATTTTTGCCGTTTTCAACCCGGTCAACAAAAAGGTCTTCATCGGGTCGGTTTGGAGTGGCCAGTGGGAGCTTCACGATTTTTCGTGGGTTCAGCGCTGGGAAAGTGCGGCAGAGAGAAGCTATTCCTTTGCCGGAAGCTCCTCCGGGTCCAGTAAATCCCAGTATTATGACCCAATAAACGGGCGTTCTTCAGGAAGTCACTCCACACGCGAGTACGGCGTATCCATGCAAGGGTACGATTCTCCGCGTGTAGTGCTCTGGGTGGATGACCTTTCGCAGCCGTCGCGCGTTCTCTACGTTTCAACCATGCATGAAGCGAAGGAATGGTGTGCGCGGATCAAATTGATGTTCGTGGATGGCCGTACGAGCATTTAGCGGTGACGGCAGAATGTCACTGGGAGCGCTGGCATGGCTTCAGGGGTGCATGTGGATGAAATATATACGATATCCGGATATGCCCAATTTTCTGAACCAGTTTTCTGACTTCGTCTGGACACTTTGTATGGTAACGGACAGGTGGTCGCGTGATTCATCGGACAACAAGGTTGACTTTCACTGAGTTGTTCAGGAGAGACTGCATAACGAACAGGCAAAACGGACTGGGCAAGGAGTAACTGATGGAGTATAAAGTTTCGAAGAATACAAAAGAAGCAGTCTTGTACCAATGCTATGACCGCTGGAGTACGACACAGGTCGTTGTCAGGGCGCTGTTTTTTGCTGCTGTCATCATTGGTCCCGTCTGGATCATGTCCAAGTCTTATGAGTGGCGCCATTCACCTTGGACCCCATGGTTGTTTTGGCTGGGGGCCTTGGGGCCGTTGAAGGTTTTTTGGAGGAAGTCGAAAGCAAGGACGTATGTGGAGGATTTTAACAACAGGGTGAAGACACTGCTGGCGGATGCGAACGCTGCGCACGAGACGAAATTCGAGTATGAAAAAATCGTTGGCTTGCCCACTTTCGACACATTTGCCGTATTCGATACATCGTCGAGAAAAGTATTGTTTGCGTCTGTCTGGACGAGTCAGACAGAGGTTTTTGACTTTTCCTGTTTATTGAAATGGAAAACAGATTATGAGGAAAAGACTAGCGGTTATTCCGAGGATGTGATTGTCAAGAAAGGGCCGGGAACCTATGCCATGGGGACCAGCGGGTATAGCTGGACGCGTGTAATACGTGCTTATATAACATACACTGTAAAGGATATGAACAATCCATACAGGATAATCGTTTTCAAAAGCCTCGAGGAGGCCAATCTCTGGGCTGAGCGTACCAATCTGATGGTCAATGAAGGCTGTTCGACCTGACAGCGAGGTGCTGACTTTTGTGGGTCTTCGCGGATCGGCGTGGGGGGGGCGGTGAAAGTCATCCTTGTTGCCCGATGAATCATGTCGCCACCTGTCCGTTATCGCACCCCATGGCGCCGCTGTCGTCAGGGTCGGATACGCCGCCGCCGATGAACTAGAGCATAATACCTGATTGACGCTGCTGTGTCGCTGGTGTAGGGTAGAATCAAAAGCAGAGATGCCAGCAGGCAGATCTTTGGCTACTGGATGGACGGCAAGGTACAAGGGAGCACTACACCATGAACGGCACGGACAACTCTGGTGGAGGCATGAACTTGAGCGGAGGCAGGGGCTCACCCTACGAAATGGAGCCATGGGCATATGAAGCCCGGGGGCGCAACAGGGGGCTGGAACAGGGGCGTCGAGAAGGACGTGAAGAGGGCTATTCAGACGGACGCTCGAAAGGTCGGTCCGAAGGCTATACCTCTGGCCGCTCTGAGGGGTTTGACGCCGGATTGCTTGGCGGTATTGAAATCGGCCGGAGTCAGGCATGGGATGAGGCCAATGCAATCATCGAAAAACTCACTGCTGATTTTAGAAATGAACGTGACGACGCTAATCGCCTTGGTATTTCAATGAATGCACTGCGTCGGACCCTGGAGACTCTAATTGAAAAAAATCCAAATTCTGCCCCTTATATTCGTAGACTCTTTAAGAGCAACTACGAAGATGAAGTCAGAAGTGGATTGAGAGATGGAGAGATTCGTGTTGAGCCTCATCGAGATCCTACTTTTGAGGATTGTGCTCCTAAAATGAATGCATTTCTTCGTAATATCATATAATGCGCCGCTTGTCTAAGAGCACTGACAAAGCTCTGCGGCTTGGAGAAAGGTGGCATGCGTTTAACGGGTTTTGTTAGCCGCGCCATGAATGACAGCATGGTGGCACGCTATATAGCGGTGTTTTTCTGATTAACGTTTTCCTTGATTTCCTGGTGCTATTCCCTGGCTTCCAACAATGGAGTTTCCCCCAGACGATCCGCCCCCTTTTATTGCGTTAATCAGAGACTGGTCACGCTTTGCCTGATCTCGTTGTTGCTGGAGTTGCTGGGATCTGTCTGCGGCCTTCTTGCTCTGCTGTGAATGAAGGTCGTTTCTTGGAGCGTTGTTTGCTGCCAGCGCTTCCCGGACACTGCTCATGGCGCCGCTTTCGCCAAGGTCGGACACGCCGCCGCCGATGAACTCGAGCGCCTTTCCTCCCAGGGACTGTGGAAGGGCAAAGCACATCTGTAATGACCCAGCGGAACCTGCACAGTTCATGCCGCTAAAGCGTAAGCTTCGGCGGGTGTCTTCATGTTCAGCGCCTGATGTGGGCGCTGCTGGTTGTAGAACCGGATCCAGTCACCCAGTACACGGCTGGCGTGCTGCAGGGATTCGAACCGGTGCCGGT
>CALIBC010000068.1 GCA_938045615.1 uncultured Clostridia bacterium
TATTCTTGCGGTTGTGAAGCAATTCTCCGTTCACATGTGCATCGCAGATGTATTCGCTTGAGTAAGGGATCGTAATGAATGTCGGATACTTACCCGTAGCAGCCATATTGGTTTTAACACCAGTAAAGTAGACGTTACCACCTTCCATGCCTGGGGACATTGTCATGTTCGTTTGCGTATCGTCCCAACCGGCTTTGATATTCAACACGCCTTCATTTGCCAGATTTGAGATTGTGTAATCGAAGAGATTCGTGTTCGTGGTCGTCCCATTAGAAGTTACGGTCGAAGAACCCGCTGGATAGTATGGAGCAGCTTCGCCATAACCTAAATAGAGATCCCCCTTACGAGAAATGACATTCGTGGTATCCTTATCCGTGTTAGAGCTCGTGAAGGTGAACTTCGTTGTACGCACATTATTGGCCGCAATTACATTTGTCTCTGTAGTTCCACCGGGGGCACGTGTCACCGATACGTCATGGTTCATATACACATTACCGCGCTGGCTGTTGCGATTAGCTGTTGTGTTTCCACAAGAGAAATTGTAGCCGTTAGGCCAGTAATCTTCGGCCCAGAATGTCAGCAAACCTTCAGCTATACCATTACTGTAATTTCCAGTATAGTTTACCTTTTGAGTAATCACATTTCCCCCGTCTGACAGAACCAGTAAGTTGTTCTGCTTGCCAGGCGTCCATGTTTCATCTGTGCGGAATTCAACATCGCTCAAAGCCTGAATACGAAGTGGACCATCACCCTGCGCCAGGGTGCCGTAATGATTTCCATTGATCGCATCTTGAACCGTGTCGGTTGCGGTGTAGTGGAAGATCATCTTCGCATCGCAGCCATTGGTGTGGTTATTTCCGTAGTTCATAATGTACAGCGGTTTGTCTTTTGTGATCTTCAGATCCGGTGTACCGAACTCACCGCCAAAGTGCATTGTGAAATTGGTAAGTGGCGTACAACTCTCGAAGTTCTTCACCATACCACCCGAATAAGCATGCATATGCCCGCGACCTGTTCCTTGTGGGCCAAGTTCAATCACGCCGGGGATTTCATCTTTATATCCAGTCAACGAAGCCGTATCCGTATGGATATGACAAGTATCAGCCGCTGCAGGACGATAGTTTCCATATACACCAAAGATAGAAGCCTCAGCCTTTACCGGTGCGGCTGCAATCGGGTGATTAGTGATGAAAGCGCTCGGGTTGTTATTCTTGAATTCACCCAAATGATACGCACTAAATGGATGCGCATTCGCGGCATCTATACCCAGCAGAATGTCCTTCTCCGGACGCGGGAAAGTCTCTTGCTTATAAAAGAGATCGGTATTTGTGGCGTCTTGTGCCATACCGATGCTGTCGATATCACCTTTTACGCGGAACGTGAATCGTCCGACATTAATATCCGGGAAAACAAGCATGGCATCCGTCTTTGCGTCCGGAGCGTTCCCCGTGGTATGCTGCGATCCGCGATACGTCGTCTGGTCTTTTACATGGTTTTCCACGCATACCCATGCATTGGGCTGCACAACGACAGCGCCGTCTACCAAAGTAGCACCAGCCCGCACTTCATGCTCCCAAGCCACACGAAAAACGAATGTGGTATAATATCCAGAAGCACAATTGGCCAAAGTAGCTCCCGTCGAAGCATTATTGATATCTAATGGTGTGGCTCTAACAGTGTCAATCTCGTATTCCCAATCAATATCCTTATAGATAAAGTTCTTGAAGGTGTGGTTAGGCGCCGGATTGTTCGGAGTGATTGACGCTGGACTCTGAACGAGTATCGTAGTCGGACGACGGTAGTTGGTCAAGTACTCCAAATTCTTTGTCTTAGAGGTATCGCCCCATTCTGCGGGAGTTGTAAATGCAGAAGAAGCCACATCGCCCAGAGGATGCGCTGCATCGGATTTCAATTTATACCGCGGTTGATTAACCAGCGCTTTACTGTCAGCCATTGTCGATCCGGTGAACTGCACCAATGCAACTCCATCATCTGTTGGATACATGATTGGAGTAGCGACTGATTGCTGAAAAGATCCCGTCTGCCAAGTCTTTGTGTAATTTCCATCGATCGTGGTTGTATATATTCCGTGTGGACGTGCAGAAGGGCTCACCGTCACCGTTCGAGCAGCTCCATCATGATGGGCAACCCGAACAGTACTAGTGCCATTAGGATGGTTTGTAACATCCGAGCGGAAAATCGGTCCAGTACAAGGTGCATAGGGAGTAGTCCCATAGCATGAAGGGCTGACGGGGGTATATGTGGTTCCCCAGTTCGCCTGCCACGGATTCTTACATGGTGACGACGAATGTTCAAATAGATTAGAATTGAACTTATTGAAAGAGATCTCGAAGATTTGCCCTGTGGATATAGCCACATAATCCGGAGCACTTGTGTAATTCGTATTATATGCAATGGGCTTTGTAAAGGAGAGGTTGTCCGGAACCGGAGTATAAGTAGTAGGCGGATACGGACCTGTCCTTGCTCTTATCTGCACAGTAACCCAACCACTCGCAAAGCCATCACCCGTATATGAGCGAATTACGGTATTTTTCTTACCTCCAAGCTGAATATCCGTTACAGGAGATACGCTCATCGGCGAAACGTTATATGTCCCACCGAAAGGAGTATTGGGCGCAGGCGTAACCCCATCTGTTGTGTAACTAAACGTATTAATATTCCAAGGCGAAATCACTGATCGCGCACCGTTTGTACCAGGCGAAAGCTTGGACGACTCTCCGGCTCCGAATTGATTGTTCACGTTGGTAGTCCCATTGTTGTTTAGGACATACCGCTGCCCCCACGCTGTGCCGCCGCCGGAGCCGAATAGGGCCGCCAGGATGGCGATGGTTGTTACTAACCGTAGTCTTTTCTTTTTCATATCGATATGTATTTAATAAGATGAGTATTTGTGCCCCCCGATG
>CALIBC010000069.1 GCA_938045615.1 uncultured Clostridia bacterium
TCGATCTGATACAATACGAGCAATATATCGGCGGTTTGTCTGAGGCGGCGACGGTCTTGGCCGAGCTGTCGGAGAGGCTGGACTTCCGTCGTGTCTCGGGGCGGCTGTTCGACTACACCTCGCAAGCCACCCTCCAACGATTGGGGTATGTCTTAGAAGAAGTTTTGCTGCAGACGGAAGTGGCCGACGCGCTGTATGAGAAGCTACGTGCGTATGCCGGAAGGCTGCGGTATGTACCGCTGTCCACGCGCAGCACGGAGGCGATGGCGGCAAAAAACGATCGCTGGAAGATCGACGTCAATATGACTATCGAGCCGGACGACGTATGATAGACCGCGCATCCATCACGCAATGGGCCGGCCGGGTGCCCTGGAACGATCCCGCTCAAGTGGAGCAAGATCTGATCATCTCCCGCGCACTGGTGGCCATCTTCAGCGACGAGTTCTTGGCCTCGCAGCTTGCCTTTCGCGGAGGCACGGCGCTGCACAAACTGTACCTCTCGCCCCAGCCGAGATACAGCGAAGACATTGATTTGGTACAGATTCACCCCGGCCCGATTAAGCCGATTCTCTTCCGCCTCGGGGAGGTGTTGGACTTCCTGCCCGATCGTGTCACCCAGCAAAAGCGATACAATAACACGATGCTCTTTCGGATGGAGTCGGAGGTGCCTCCGGTCGTCCCCATACGATTGAAAATCGAGATCAATTGTGTCGAGCATTTCAACGAACTGGGGCTGGTGAAGATGCCGTTCGCGGTGGAGAGTCATTGGTTTACGGGGCAATGTGCGATCACGACGTATGCGCTGAATGAGTTGTTGGGCACGAAGCTCCGCGCGCTGTATCAGCGCAAAAAGGGGCGCGACCTCTTCGATCTGTACGTGGCTCTGACGGAAGCCGAAGTGGACACTTCCGAAATCTTGCAGTGCTACAACCGCTACATGGCTTTCTCTGTGCAGCAGCCCCCGACCTATAAGCAGTTTGTGGCGAACATGGAGGCGAAAATGGCTGATCCAGATTTTCTCGGCGATACGCGCGTCTTTCTGCGCCCCGAGCGGCCGTTCGACCCCCAAGCCGGATATGAAGCGGTGCGAGCACAGTTGATAGATAGGCTGAAGAAATAGGGCGGATGAAGACAATCTCAAACAGGCGCCTGTTTGGTGCCACGCGGAAATCGTATCTTTACCGCCGAAATATTTTAATGCAAATACATCATGCGGGTATATACATCTGAGCAAGATCAACCAATTGCTAAAGTCCGGACAATAGAGAGGCCAATATTTCTCTGACGGGCTTAGCAAGTAAGGCTGTTCTCCAGCTGATTGCATCCTATCTTTTCTCGGTCTTGGCTATCTTTGTCGAGAGGTGTTGTATGCCGCACGGCGACTCTCTTTCGGCTCTTTGGGGGCTTTACTTCGTACAGCCAAATAGAAAAGATCTACACATTGCCGCTCATTCGGCTTTAGAACTATGAGATTTAATCATTGTTCTCCGATGGGGAAGTCTGTATAGTAATAGTAATTGGATAGACATAATAGACAATGTAAAGCTATATATTCGGTTTTATGAAGGGGCAATAGCTTCTATTTTTTAGCCGACAGCATTTCGCGAAATTCCTATCAGGATTAATTAAAGACATAGTTTTGAAAACTTCATATATGCGATATTGCACAGGTGATATTATTTTATTATGGCATCAAAAGAGTGGAACGAGGTAGATTCACAACAGTATCAATTTGAGAATTATTACTGTGTATTCTTGGATATATTGGGCTATAAAGATAAATTGGCTCGTTTTTTTCGAGGTGAATACAATTTGTGTGGACGTGTTCAAAGAGCTATGCATTATGCGGAGGTACGAATTTATGATAGCCCGGATGGTATCAAAACACGCACATTTTCAGACAGTATCATATTGACAGCGCCTGAAAAAGTGGAAATAGGTCTTTTGATAAATTATACTGCGGCGATAGTTGCATGGTTTAGCTATGAAGGCCTGTTTTTACGAGGAGGTATATCCGCGGGAAGGTTGTTGGAAAATGATGCTGACGGATTCCTTGCATCCGAAGGGCTTGTGAACGCATATAAAATGGAAACGGAAGCAACGTATCCAATGATTGTCATCGATACCACCCTTGTTTCCAAGATTGATAAAAAATACATTGTAAAATTCGGAGAAGAGCATAGTGGGTGTAAGTACATATTGAATTACGCAAGGTACGTGATCAATGAGTTTGCGGAAAATGAAAGTGTTGTAATTTCTGAGTTAAAAGACATTGGCGAGATGATTGTTAAGCTAGGAGGGGATGTAAACAATTCAACTAATCCAACTAACGAGGATGAAAGAGTGAGGCGAAAGTATAAATGGATTTTAAGTTATTATCTATGGTTTATTGAAATGTGCAACAAGGATAATGCGTCGTTCGATATGGATAAATTTCTTCAATTCAACAGAGAGAGACGATAGGTTTATATTTATGTCTATCTAATAAATATATGTACTAACCCTTCGCTTTTTCTATCAATCATAAGCCAAGAGCAAGGAAGTATTTTTATTGGAGATTTTCCACACATAGATCCTCATGGGAAAGAAGTGATAGAATAACTTACTATGTCTCTTTTGGACGGTTGTTTTAGCTCTTTCCCGGCTGTGCAATAGAAATCCCTTAAAGCACCAAGAAGGCATGAAGAAGCTCGCAGCCTTTCTCGGTATTATCTCCACTTCGGTTTAGCCACAACGAGATGATTGGCGACATCTCGTTCCTCTTGCGGGCTCACGGAAAAAGAGGATGCGTTCTTGTGTTGGAGCGAGATAGGGGAAGACAATTGAGTAGACACCACTTTCTTGTCCGCTGCCTGCTCCTCTTTTTCCGGCGGCGTCGGTGGTGCAAGTGAGA
>CALIBC010000070.1 GCA_938045615.1 uncultured Clostridia bacterium
CTGCTTTCTCTTTCTTCGACAAAAAACCTTCCATCAACACTGCCGAGGAGTTTATGCATCCCTCTTTCCTTACTGTTGCTTAGATCGAACTCGCGTTATAATAATGGTCGTCTGGCCGCTGATCCGAAGCTCGCCTGCCAAAACTTCCTGAACGCTTTGGAGCGGATCCCGAAAGTCATCGAGACGCACGAGAGGGAGTTGGCCAAGACGAAGGAGCAGATCCCAGTCTTCGAGGCGGCCGCCTCAGGTGTCTGGCGGAAAGAGGGCGAGCTACGTACGCTGAAGAGGAGTGCGGCGGAGCTGGATCGGAAGATTGCGCTCTATTAAAGAAGGACGGAGCGAAAGAAGACGAAGCAGCGATCGGTAAGCAGGTTTCCATTCAGGAGCAACCGGCTACCAAAGCCGGCCTGCCACTGCCCGGTAACAAAACGAAGCTACAAGTGCGCTGAGCGGGTGGAGGTAGATACCATTGTTGTTGATTTCACAAATTAACTCACGCACTCATTCTTGACTATAGACTTAGTTCACTCTCAGTTTAAGTAAGAATTACAGCGAGCCGCTTTATAAAGGCACATCCGTAGTATCACCATTATACGGATTGACTTAGTTCCATATAGATTGTTCTTCATCTCTTGTTTGTAGCGGTACCATCTCTATTGTTTTTGAAGACATCGGGACTCTCCTTACGTGATTTGTATCTTTGAATCTTAAAGGGCGATTAGTCTGTTCTTCAAAACTTGACGAAAAAAAATTCCTCCCCATACCATTCCCAAAAGTAACATCCATGGGTTCACCCGTATCTTTCCATATCCGCACTTCAGCAGCATAATCAAACTCGAATTTCACAATGCTACTATCATATGGAAATGTAACAGTATAATACGCACGTCCAAGATTTTTTCTTATTTCAGGAGCGCTATCATCATAATCATCCTTACATAACTTTTTTGGAGGAGATACTATAGGCTTTCCAAAGTATGACGTATATCCTGGTCCTAACGTTTCTGCCACATTCTTTGCAATCTCGATCAAAATCACATGCCGATCTTTAGTGGGAATTTTGTCTATATTTATTGATTGGGCATATGATGAACCTACGCCCAAAACCATCACAAAAACACAAAACAAGAACTTCATAATACAAACCACTATATTGATTATTTAAATTAGATAGAACGCCTTGATAGACCAAACGTATATATCTTCTTTGAAAGATCTTTGCTATCTCCCCTTCTTATTTCTCGCTTGGCATAATCATACAATATACCGGGCAACTTATTTTTACTAGCAAAACTTTTATCAGCAGAAGACGGACCTGTTCTTCTCATTGTTTCTTTAGGATAATACCGCAAAGTCGTATGGCAATAAAAAAAAGCACAGACTGTCGTATTATCAATGACTTTCCCCAAGCTAACATTTGCATTTTTTTCTTTATATCCTTGAATGATAGTCCCTTGAACAATTTCTCCATATGAATAAGTATTGGTGTTCTTGTTGTAGTAAATATAAAAGCCAAATTCACATCTACCATTACCTGAGGCAAAGTTTTTCATTTTGTTCCAAGTCTTATCCGCGGCTCCACACTCGGGAGTGATGTGCTACGATATTCCGGAGGCAAGAAATTGCTTCCAACCAACTTGACAATTCGTTATGCCGATTGAGGCCGAAATC
>CALIBC010000071.1 GCA_938045615.1 uncultured Clostridia bacterium
GTAACCAGCTTTTCTCGCAAGGCCAATCGACCACGCAGGGAAAAGACTTCTGGTTGAGCTACGGTCAGAATTATGAGCTCTCACCCTCAGACAATATGTTGCAATTAAGGGTGGTGGCAACAAAGCCAACGACAGTGACGCTGACGTTCACCTTGGATGGCAAAACGGAGACCTTCAATGTAGCCGCTGGCCAGGTGTATACGCGCACGTTCAATGCTGCGGAGGCTGCTAAAGTGTACAGTAATGCTACGGGTACTTCTAACAAGACGCTGCATATCACCTCTAACGAGTTGATCTCCGTATTTGCAATCAGTATCTATCAAGCGACTACCGATGCTACCAATGTGTTACCTGCAACCAACTATGGTAAGGCCTATCGCCATGTTACCTATCGAACGTTGGGTAGTTCATCGGGAATAGGAGATGGATATACACTCGTTGCTGTAGAAGACAATACCCAAGTCAAAGAGAACGGTGCACTGGTGGCCACTCTGAATAGAGGACAGGTGTATAGTAATTACACACCGACGGGAGATAAGACGGGTACTTTGATTACCTCAGACAAACCGATTGCCTATTTCACGACAAACACGTGTGTTAATGTACCTCAGGGAGTGAGTGCCTGTGACTGCTTGTTCCAGCAAGAAGTTCCGGTGCATTCATGGGGAAATAAGTTCTTAATCCCGGTTACTAAACGCGGCATAGAACGTGTGCGTGTCGTAGCTTCACAAGATGGGACTACGGTTACTCAGAGTGGTGGTCAGATTATATCGGACGTCGGTACAGGTGGTCTGGTTTTGAATGCTGGCCAGTTTGTGGAATTGGAGGTTTCTCTCAAAGATGGAGGATGCTATGTGGAAGCAGATAAACCTGTAGCTGTAGCGTCGTTTTTGACCGGAACATCTCTCACGAAGCTTTCTTATGCGCTTGGTGATCCGGCTATGGCTTGGGTACCGCCTATTGAGCAGACGGTAATGAATGTGGCGCTCGCTCCGTTCGTAGCTACGGGAACTTCTGTATTGAAGGAGCATCATGCGTTGATCGTTACCCCGACAGCAACAAAGGATGCCACGACGATGACAATTGGAGCTGGTGTTCCCCAGGCGCTTTCAGGCGGAACTTGGACGGATAATACCACTTCGGGCTTTTCATTTTATTCAATACCCCTGACGGATGTAAATGCTACCTACTACTTCGAAAATGCAGCAGGTCTCTCTGTGATGGGATATGGTTTAGGTGCGGCTGAGTCTTACTACTACCTCGCTGCCTCTTCTGCACGCCAGCTGAATCCGGCTTTCTATATCAACG
>CALIBC010000072.1 GCA_938045615.1 uncultured Clostridia bacterium
TGTTCTCCGTAGAGATACGCACCTTATTGTTCGTAGTGATGTTACCACCGGCAGCTTGAAAGCCCATGATACCCGTGTTCGTACCCGTGTAAGAGGCGGTCAGGATACCATCCGTGGTAATGTTACGGCGTGCCACCCATGTCAGTGTCGAGCCGTCATCGGCGGTGCTGAGGAAGCTTACGCCTGCAGTGTTAGGCGTGGAGATAATGTCACGACCGGCATATACGCGTGTTCTGATACTGTCCGTATTCTCCGTAGAAGTGAATGGGATATGGAACAACACATCTTGGCCTGCCCAAATGTCAAAATCTGCCTTATTACCGGCCGTAAACTTCACATCAAACTTTTTGCCCGCGGCGCCGCTGAACGATACATCGCCCGTCTTAGACTGGATACCGACGTTCGATCCCTTAGCGGCAGTCATTTCAATCTTGCCACCACCATTGAACGCAACTCCAGCATAACCATCCACAAAAAGGTCGTTAGTATCTGCGTTCGAAGTGTAGTTAAATGCATCGCCCACGGTGACAGTGCTACCGGTGGACTGAATCACGGCATCGCCTTTACCTGTGTAGTCGATTTCTGCCTTCTTGGAGAAAGCCACAGCGCGTGCACCACGCACTAAGAGCGCACCTTCTATGCCTTCGTATTTGAAGTCGCCGTGCACTTTGACGGAGTCGTTGTCGGACTGAATGCGCGTCTGCAACGCTTTATTCAAGTTTCCGAACGCTCTTGTGGTATTGCCTATATGATTTGCGCAATACAAATCATAACGTAAAGTTGTGGGAGAGACATTCGTGTTCGGTACATAATTCGATATGGCAGCGAAATAGGGTGTCCCTTGCGTGGAAATCACTTTGACATCGCCCGAGAAACGTACAAATCCGCCACAATCACCGGGATTGGAGGAACCCTGTGCCCAAACCGTGAGGTTGCCGGCATGCCCGATGTCTGCACCAGCACCGCCTTTGTATTCCAGTCCGGCCAAATTGATCTTCGAAAGCTCTGAGATAAAGGCGACGTTGTTGTTCTTGCCTGAGGCATCCATAGTTATGTTACCCGTAGCAGAGATTTCACCCAAGGCCTGTACATGCAACGCACCTGTTCCCGTATGGCCACTGCCTAACGCAGTGCTAATAGCCGTTGCACCGGCATTGGCTAATAAGATGTTTGCGCAGCAGTTGCCATTCGCTCCACCGTCGTTCAAGATGTTCAGCGGCTCCGTGTCATTGATCGTAAATGTAGGTGACTTGCCGGCCGTCATGTCAATCGCTTGACAGGGAATCGGAGTTACGCAAGTGCTGCGGAAGTTCTTGAACGTACCGCCAGAGTAGACCTTAAACTTATCGTAAGAGGCTTTCGTCGCGGCTCCGACTTCAATCACAGCGTGGTTGTTTCCGGTCAGAGCGGAAGATGATTCAGCCGTATGGAAGTTTGCATTGTTCGTATCATACGTGCCGTTCACACCGAAGATACCGCCCTCAACGTTGTACGAAGCCAGATGGGCGCTGATGTTGTTTGCATGATTCGTTGCCAGCATGCCCCAGTTCTTCTCTGTGCCCCATGCGCTGGAGGTACCTTTTTGCAGGTAGATATCCGTTATATTGCCGGTAGGGAAAGCGGGTGCACCGGAGGCAGAATACATGCCGGTGTTGTTTTCAGCGGCTGATGTCTCCACATGCCAGCTGAATTTTTGGAAGTTCCCACCTACGCGCAGACCATAGTGCTTATTATCCGGAACTACCAAATAGGCCTTGCTTCCTGACGCAGTCGTTGCATTTTCGGCACTATCCTTTACACAGGTATATGAATCACCCAAGAAACGGATGGCGCCGTCTACATGTGCATTGCCGATCCGATATGCACCTTTATTTGCAAACGAGGCGTTCTGTTTTTGATAGTAAACTATACCGCTAAAATGGGTACACCCAGTAGCGTCGAAACTCACCGTTTCATTCGTAGGATAACTTAAAACACCATGAATAGGCATTACCCACCAGCCAATATCTGACATACGTAATAAATCAAACGTATTGCCTGTGCCGCCCACCATCACCGTAGTTGGGCGTATGTAAGTAGTAGCCGTAACGGCAGGTGAGACAAGATTGTGGTAATTACTGAAATTAGAAGGTTGATCCGAGGGGATGGTATAATAGAGGATCACACCATCGTCCTTTATCGTTGTCGGATCTACCAATGAGGTGTAGACCGTATCTGACATCCCCGCGACATTGATTACAAAGTGCGTTTTATCCCAACCAGCTATATGATTATGAATAGGGAAAACGGCCGTAGTTGGACTGGTTTTAACCGCAGAAAAAACGCTTCCAAAATAGGGTGTGCCACCCGTAGCTGCAATACCAAGCAGTGAAGCTCCGGCCGGCGTTGGAGGTGCGACCGTACCAGAACCGCCAGTAAATAGACTCAAATTACCTACATCATGGGCGGCGTCATATTCCAATGAAGGGAAAAACATACGATCCTCACCAGGTTCTAGAGCTCCCCAACCCACGGGCCATGCTGTCTTAGTATAATCCTTAAAATGGACATTGGTGATCTTACCTGCAGCATTACCGCCATTATCGTAGATATTGATCACGACATTCTGAGAATACTCAGATCCTACACGCAATGCAGTAGGATTCGTCGTCTTGAGTCCATGTGAGGGAGCCGGAAATGTGACACTACCCGAATTTACAATGGCTGATTCGCCAGCGCCAAACTCGTTGTTCACATTACCGGCATTGTCGATATAGCCAACGCTATTCAAAGAGTTCGCATCTCCTCTCCGCAGCTTTTGCTTTTGTCGCTGCTCATTGCCTGAGAAGACATAGCCCTTCTTATAGGCTTGCCCCCACGCTGTACCGCCACCGGAGCCAAATAGGGCCGCCAGGATGGCGATGGTTGTTACTAATCGAAGTCTTTTCTTTTTCATATCGATATGTATTTAATAAGATGAGTATTTGTGCCCCC
>CALIBC010000073.1 GCA_938045615.1 uncultured Clostridia bacterium
ACCCTCCATGGCCATTCTCCCTCATGTGGGTGTCTACGGAAGTCAGGCTACCTCAGAGACGTTTACGTCCGGTTCCGTGAGCACCCGGGGGGGAAGTTCCCTCGGGTGACTCGACACTGGGTCATTACATTTCCTCGTTCGGGCAGCGCGTGGCGCTCCTTAGACTCGGGTTCTTCGTGATCAAAGGCCGACAATTTATTGGGTGTTACTGTTATTTTTGATGGCTTCTGCTCGATGACGGAATCGAGCGCTGGGTTCAAAATCCTCAAGGACGAGTAAAAATAGCCCCCGTTGCTTGGTAGAAACGGATGCTGAGGCGCAAGGTGTGTGACATGAAAAGCATAAGAGAACAACTCGCAGGTTTGACTCCGGAGCAGCGTGCTGCGCTCGCTGCGCGCCTTAGAGGAGGCAGTACATCCAGGGTTGAGGCTATTCAGAAGCGCCCTTCATCTGCGAGCGATGCTCCTTTATCGTGCGCACAGGAACGTCTGTGGCTGGTTGATCAGCTCAATCCGGATGTCGTCGGGCAGAATACGGCCGGGGTTATGACAATTCACGGCGAATTTGATACAGCACGTTTCGAAAGAGCCCTGCGCGCGGTCCAGTCCAGACACGAGGTGCTCAGAACAGCCATTCGTGCAGGGGAGCAGGGCCCCGTGCAAGTGGTTATGGATACGCCCTTGCTGGAGAGTCGGTTCATTGATATTGCGGATATTGTCGGCAATTCCAGCCATTCATATGACAATGCCGAATTCATCATGAAAGGAGGTCGCCTTGTCAGGCAGTTTCATGATGATGAAGAGCTGGAAGGGGATTGTCTCCCGGCACTTAACGATGTCATATGCAAAGAAGGGGCACGTCCGTTTGATTTCAAATCCGGCTGCCTTGTCAGGATGTCTGTCATAAGGCTGCATGATAAAAAGCATTATGTTCTTCTGGCGCTTCATCACGTTGTATTTGATGGAGGATCTGTAGGATTACTGATGGATGAGCTCTGGGCGGCATATGTTCAGCAGGAATTATGGTCGGTGCCACCTCTTTCCATACAGTATTGTGATTATGCATTCTGGCAAAGGGAGACGATCAGGAAGGGGGGGCTCGATCGTGGTCTGACCTACTGGGAAAAGACACTGGAAGGAATGCCTCAGTATCTGAGCCTCTCCACTGGCAGTGGAGACGGGGGGCAGGGAGGTAGCAAGCGTGTACCGGTAGAGGTTTCGAGGGATCTTTTTGGGCGAGTTCAACGGTATGCTTCTAATATTGGCGTAACGCCATTTCATATTTTTCTTGCGGCCTATGCATGTGTGATTTCCCGATTCAGTGGGGAAAAGGATTTTGCGATTGGTATACCGGTTTCCCTGAGAAACAGGCCCGAGCTGAACGAGATGATAGGCTGTTTTATCAACATGCTTGCGATTCGCATGGATTTGCGCGATTCGCCTTCATTTGAGGAGTTCGTTCTTCGGGTGCGTGACCGGGTTCTCGAGGCCATGGAGTATGTTGATACGCCCTTTGAATTCGTTGTGTCAAGGGTGGCTGGCAGTAGAGATTCTGATTCTCTTCCTATTTTTCAGAACACATTCAGTTTTGAACGGGAAATGAAGGAAGGGGTCTGTGAGGTTGCGCCTGGGCTTAGCTATGAGATTGGCGAGTTTGATATCGGTAACTCTGGTTACGATCTTGACATGGAGTTTCATTATGGCAAGCATGGTGTCGAGGGATGGATAGACTATGATGTTGGGCAGTTTGATGATTTTTGGATTTATCAGTTTGTAAATAGTTTGTTGGTGTTTGTTGATGAAGGGCTTTCCTTCCCTGAAAATAATGTAGGTCGTCTTCCATTGTTGACGGAGAGTCAAAGAGAAGAGGTTACAGGCTACCATAACATTGGCGGGCAGGCTCGTGCGGATCATATACTCCTTCATGAGCTTTTTGAGGCGCAGGTGGCCCGTACACCGGGTGCAGTTGCAGTGTGTCATTCAACGGGTGAGCTGACATATGCGCAGCTCAACGAAAGAGCCAATCAGCTGGCACATCGGTTGCGGGCGCTGAAGACAGATTCAGGCTTGTCCATCATCCAGCCAGACGCCCTGGTTGCGCTCAGTGTCGAGCGAAGCCCGGAGATGGTTATTGGCCTGTTGGGGATTCTTAAATCCGGTGCGGCCTATTTGCCGGTTGATCCGGAGTATCCGGTTGAGCGCATAGAGTACATGCTCATGGATTCTCAGGCGCGTGTGCTGGTGACGCAACGTCATGTGCTGACACGTTTGCCGAAATCAGTGCTGGATACTGAGCAGATAATTATTCTTGATGATGAGACGACATATGAGGGCTATTCCAGGGAAAATATAAGTACGGAAGAGACGGGGCAGACAGCATGTAACCTGGCGTATGTCATTTATACGTCAGGATCTACAGGTTTGCCCAAGGGAGTGATGAATGAGCACCGTGGAGTAGTCAATCGCCTGTTGTGGATGCCTCCGGAGATTGGCATGCAGGCCAGTGACCGGATACTCCAGAAGACGTCGTTTGCTTTTGACGGGTCGGTTTGGGAGCTGTACTGGACACTTGTGAAAGGTGCTGCGATGGTGCTGGCAAGGCCCGGAGGGCATCGTGATCCTGGCTACCTCATTGGTTTGATCGACGAGCAACGCATCACGATGGTGGATTTCGTGCCGTCCATGCTGCAGGTGTTCCTGGACTTTGTGGAACGTGGCCAATGCGGCAGTATCCGGCACATCCTGTGTGGCAGTGAGGAGCTTCCCCTGAGTCTGCTGCAACGGGCGCAGAGAAAGCTTCCGCATGTGCGATTCCATAATCTGTATGGTCCTACGGAAGCTGCCGCTGATGCTGTTTACTGGACATGCGATGCGTTCCAGAGGGAAAGCAGGGTTCCCATTGGGCGTCCCATTGATAACATCAGAATCTACATTCTGGACGAGAATCGTCTGCCGGTACCCCGTGGTGTGACGGGGGAGCTGTATATTGGCGGTGAGGGGGTGGCGCGAGGTTACCTGAACCGTCCGGAGCTCACGGCGGAGCGTTTCGTGCAGGATCCGTTCAGTGATGTGCCGGATGCGCGTATGTACAGGACGGGAGATTTGGGACGCTGGCGTTCCGACGGTGCTATCGAGTATCTGGGGCGAAATGATTTCCAGGTCAAGATCAGGGGGCTTCGGATCGAGTTGGGTGAAATCGAGGCCAGGCTCTGTGAGATTCCGGGGATCAGGGAGGCGGTCGTTGTGGCCCGGGAGGATCGGCCGGGGGATAAACGGCTGGTGGCATACTGGACTGGTCTGGATAGTGATACTCCTCTGGAAGGGGAGACATGTTCCGGTGTGGCTGTGGAAGTTGGCGCGTCGGAACTGCGTGAACGCCTCAAGGCGGAGCTGCCGGAGTACATGGTGCCCTCTGCATTCGTGAAGCTGGATGCGATGCCCCTGACGCCCAATGGGAAGGTGGACAGGAAGGCGTTGCCGGCGCCGGATGCGGAAGCGCTGGTCACACACACGTACGAGGCGCCACAGGGTCCGGTCGAAGAGGTGCTGGCCGGTATCTGGCAGGAGCTGCTGGGGGTGGAGAAGGTAGGTCGGTATGACAACTTCTTCGATCTGGGTGGGCATTCGCTGCTGATCGTGTCCATGGTGGAGAGGCTCAGGAAATCTGGACTTCAGGCAGGCATCCGGATGGTGTTCGATGCGCTGAATCTGGCAGAGCTTGCGTCGAATGTTCGTCCAGAGGATGAAGAGCGCTGGGATGTGCCTCGGAGCCTCATTCCAGAAGGGTGTCGCCGGGTTTCCCCTGAAATGCTGCCGCTGGTCGAGTTAAGACAAGAGGAAATCGACGGAGTTGTTGCCAGGATTCCGGAAGGGGCTGTCAATGTGCAGGATATTTACCCGCTCTCGCCGTTGCAGCAGGGGGTGCTGTTCTATCATCGTCTTCATGAGAAAAATGATCCGTACGTCACCGCATTTATTCTGAGATTTGATTCTGAAAAACTGCTGGAAGATTTTGCTTCTGCCATTAATGTAGTTGTATCCAGGCACGATGCATTCAGAACGGCAGTTTTTTGGGAGGGTCTGCCATGTGCTGTTCAAGTGGTCTGCCGACATGCAGATCTTTTTATCGAATCACTGGATATTGCGGCAAAGTCGAAAGAAGAGGAGGCGCTGGTCTGCATCAAAGAGTATCTGGATGACTCTCCTTTCGTTATGGATCTTGGCCGGGCGCCGCTGTTGAGACTGCAGCGAGTGAATGTTGTTGGGCTGAGCAATGATGGTCATGATCTGTGTTACGGATTGCTGACGATCCATCATGTGATTTCTGATCACGTGTCAATGGATGTGATGATGTCCGAGGCGGTGCAGATACTGGAAGGTCACGAAGAGGCATTGCAGGAGCCGGTGGCGTACCGGGAGTTTGTTG
>CALIBC010000074.1 GCA_938045615.1 uncultured Clostridia bacterium
TTCAACTGGGCGAAAACAACGACCGTGACCTCTTCAAAGAGTTCTTCCGAGAAAACTCTGAAGCGGTGGAGTCTCAACGAAGCACTCCCATACGGGTCATTATCGGAAATCCGCCCTATTCAGTGGGGCAACGCTCTGCCAACGACAATGCGCAAAATCAGAAATATTCCAAACTCGATGCACGCATTGCAGAAACCTATGTAACTAGCTCAACGGCAACGCTTACCAATGCGCTTTATGATAGTTATATCAGAGCATATCGCTGGGCTACTGATCGTCTTTCGCCCGAAGAGGGTAGCGTCATCGCTTTCATCAGCAACGGAGCGTGGATAGACGGAAATAGCCATGATGGTTTTCGTACATCCCTTCAAAAGGAGTTTGATAAGATTTATGTCTACAATCTCCGAGGCAACCAACGCACAAGTGGCGAGCTGTCTCGCAGAGAGGGTGGCAAGATCTTTGGTAGTGGTAGCCGCACGCCTATTGCCATTACCATCTTGATACGCTATCCCGATGGCAAACGATTAAATGCATGCCAAATACATTACCATGACATAGGCGACTACCTCAGCCGTGAGGATAAACTGTGCATCATTCGTCAAGCAGGGTCATATAAAGACTTAGACTGGACAACGATAACACCCAATGAGAAGAACGACTGGATCAACCAGCGTGATGGGCTATTTGATACGCTCCTACCTCTTGCTCCGGAAAAGAAGTTTGATGCCAAGGCACTGAGTGTGTTCACGACCTATTCTCATGGTGCAAAATCTAATCGTGATGTTTGGGTATTAGGCTTTTCTAAAGAGAAAGTTGCGGAGAATATGCAGTCTATGATTGAATTCTACAATCAGCAGGTTGGAAAAGACGCTTTTTCGGAAGATGAAAAAAGAATTAGTTGGACTAGAGCACTCAAAAATGATTTGAATAAGATGACAAAGCATTCTTTTGATGCAACTGCATTTGTACAGAGTATTTATCGTCCCTTCAGCAAACAAGAGTTTTACTATCATCGTCCTTTTATCGAAAGTCCGGGGCTTTGGAACAAACTTTTTCCAACATCGAAGCAGAAAAATCTTGTGATCTGTGTTACAGATGGTTCAAAGCAGGGTTGCCTTATTACAGATAATATTCCAGACTTCCACTTTATAGGTGATAGCCAGTGCTTCCCCCTCTATTGGTACGAAGAGGACAAGGGGGAGCAAGAGGAGACCCTCTTTGGCAAGGTGAACTCCGACCGATGGATACAACGTGATGGCATCACCGATTGGTTCTTGAAAGAAGTACGCAGCCGTTTCAGTGGGGCAAAGAACCTGACGAAGGAGGACATCTTCTATTATGTCTATGGCTTGTTGCACAGCCCCGATTATAGAGAACGCTTTGCCGATGACCTCCGCAAGTCATTGCCCCGTATCCCGATTATAGAACGCGTGGAAGACTTTATGGCATTCAGCAAGGCAGGGCGTGCCTTGGCTGATTTGCATTTGAAGTACGAAGACTATGCCTGCGAAGCAGACGTGGAGGTAAAGGAGCGAGAGCATAGCGCTCTATCTATGGATGATTATACTTACTATACTGTAGAAAAAATGCGTTTTCCCGGCAAGGGTATACGTGGTACGATTATCTACAATGCCCGTATCACCGTCGAAGGTATCCCTGAGGCCGCCTATGAATACATAGTCAATGGAAAGAGCGCCATCGAATGGGTGATGGAGCGCTACGCCATTACAACCGATAAAAAGAGCGGTATCAAAAACGATCCCAATCTCTGGTCTCGTGAACATGGCAAGCCACGTTACATTCTCGATCTCTTGCTCTCCATCATCTATGTAAGCCTTGAGACGCAGAAGATTGTGAAAACTCTGCCTAAGCTGAACTTCTAACCTCTACAGTGTTTATGACAGTCACTCCAATTGATAACGCTAAGAAGTATTTCGAAGAGAATGAGCTATTATACAGAGATCCGCGTGGCAATGTGCTCGTTTTGTAGAGGTCTCAAAAGTAGATATACATGATAAGCAAGATCATTATAAAGAACTACAAGGGCATCAAGGATGCAAATATAACGTTCAATAAGAATCGCAATATTCTAGTTGGGAATAATGGAGTAGGAAAATCTACAGTCATTGAAGCCCTCACTTTAGCTCTAGGTTTCGGGCTAAGAGACTTGGATATTACCCCATATCTGTTCCATACATCTACGTGGAAGGAGTATTCTGATTTAAAGGTACTCCCCTCAATAGAGATAGAAGTATATTTCTATGAAAATGAACGACTCAGCTCTTTTCATGGAAAGAACAATTCGCTTAAGGAAGATACAACAGGAATACGCCTAACAATAGCTTTTGACCCAGCTTATTCAGAACTATATGCGTCTGAAAAGGATAAGTGTACCCATATTCCTTGTGAATACTATACTTACACTCGATTGGGCTTCTCGGGAGATGCGGTTAAGCAACTCAACATCCCTATTTCAGTTAAGGTCATAGACTCGACTTCCTTGTTGTTTCATACTCGTGGGAGCAAGTATATAACCAAGCTGACTCAGGATAGTTTATCTAATGAAGATAAGATATCCATGAAGAGTGCGTTAAGAACGCTCAAGCAGAGGTTTGAAAACGATGAACAGATTCAGGGTGTTAATAAAAAACTAAATGAAAAGAGTGATACGATTAGACCAGGGCTTTCTATGTCAATAGATCTGGTAAGTCAAGCTACTTGGAATACTATTATACATCCTACATTAGAAGGAGTTCCAGTGTCTCAACTTGGTCTAGGAGAACAATGCATTCTCAAGACTCTATTATCTATTCCACAAAACATAGATATCAAACCGACCATCTATATAATAGAAGAGCCTGAGTCGCATCTGTCTCACATAAAGCTTTATGAACTTCTTTCCCTTTTGGAAAGGCAAATACAAGGACAGCTAATAGTAACAACACATAGTAGTTTCGTAGCCAACAAACTCGATCTTCAGAACCTCATACTGCTGAGCAATGATGGATTTAAACTCCACACAACTTCCTTGAGAGATTTATCAAAAGAGACCTATCAGTTTTTCTACAAGGTTGTACATTATCCTACTCTAAGAGTCGCTTTATGTGACAAGATTATTCTAGTAGAAGGCATCACAGATGAGCTTGTAGTAACTTACTACTATAACAAGACTTATGGCGGTAAACATCCTTTTCACGATGGTATCGAGCTCATAGTCTGTAGCGGACTAACATTTCGCCATTTTGTTACTCTTGCTAAGTCTCTTCACAAGAAGGTTGCGGTTATAACAGACAATGATCATAAGTGTATCGAAGAACTCTCTAACATATATGGGGATCAGGATAAACTCTATAGATTATTCACGGAGAGTGACACCGATCTTTACACACTTGAGGTCGCTTTTACCCGAGCAAACAAGGAATATATAGAATTACTTATTAACATTGTCACTCTAAGATTACACGAGCATACGCTTGAGGCAATAACGGACTATATGAGCAACAACAAGTCTACTTGGGCATATAGATTGCTTGAATACTACGATAGCAACAAAGAGAGTTGTATTATTGATGTGCCCCAATATATCAAGGATGCAATAAGTTGGATTAAGGAAGAATGAGAAAAAGCATCTGTTTTGTAGCTGTTGCTGGTTCAGGAAAGACGACTCATCTTGTAGAAATGGGAAGAGAACGTCTTATAGAACTTGAAAAAGTTAAAGGCCATCATGGAAAACTCGCTTACGTGACCTTTACGACCAATAATAAGGATAATCTTCAGAACAGATTGTGCAGAAGGATTGGCTTCTCCGATTCTATTGTTGTGTTAGGATGGTATCAGTTTCTGTTGAGTACTTTCATTCAGCCATATAAAAGAGATATAATAGAAAGGCTCTACACCACGCAAGTTTCGGTTTCTTTTGCTAATCCTCCTACGTATAAAGACTCAAATGGGAAGAATCGTCCTGCATATAAGAAGGGAGAACTTGAAAAGAAATTCCTTGATAAGGATAGTAATATATATAAGGATTATATAGCTGAGTTTGCATTAGAGTGCATCCAAAAAAATGAGGTTACTCTACAGAAGTATCTTCCTTCTATATTTGACACGATATACATAGATGAAGCCCAAGATCTATGTGGGTATGATTTTGAGATTCTAAAATTCCTCGTCAAAAAAGCAAATGTACCTATTATTGTTGCAGGGGATGCAAAGCAGACTACTTACACTACTGCAAATACAAGGAAGAATCATCATATCACATTTGACTCCTACCTGTCAGAAAAAGTGAATACTAAGAGAAAAGAGTATATCACAATAAATAGGACAACTCTTATCTATACTCATCGTTGTATTAGTGCAATTTCTGCTATAGCTTCTAAAGTCAGCCCTATGCCTCCTACCAGAACTTGTTCATGCGACGAATGCGAAGAGAAACGAAAACAGTACATCCATCGTCTGAGGGGGGCATATCTCGTTAAAAAGATGTACATTCAAGCTTTTCTCGAAGAAACAAAATCTGCAATTCTAAGATGGGACAAAACCAATAGAGAAACCGAAGGCATGACGAATGTTTACAATATGGGAGAGGTTAAGGGGTTAGAATTTGACTCTGTCTTAGTCTTCCCAACGGGTAACATGCTTGAAATCCTGCAAGGAAATGGAGCCCCAAGGTCGGATATAGTGCATGCAAAACTTTATGTAGCGGTAACTCGCCCTCGTTACATTCTTGGAGTTATAGTACCTGATAGATTTAATGCTATTATAGATGGATTTAGTTGGTATATTCCTTAATAGTTCTACTCTTTAAATCAGCTGCCCCAAGTTTGGGGTGTTCTTAATGCGCCCACTCTCGCTGGTAACAAGGGAGAGGATATCCTGCTTCACCATTCGATAGTTGACATCGATAGTCTCACGGAGATTGTCGAAGCTATCTTTGCTTTGAGATCTTCACAAAACGAGCACATATCCATACAGATCTCTGTGTAATAGCTCTTTTTCTTAACGCGAGTTCGACCTAAGCAACCGGCAGGAAAGAGGTGTGTACAATCTCCTCAGCGGTGTTGATGGAAGGTTTTTTGTCGA
>CALIBC010000075.1 GCA_938045615.1 uncultured Clostridia bacterium
ACTTATATCCGTGGTCATTGGGGGATAGAAAACAGATTGCATTGGCATCTTGACGCAACCTTCAGAGAAGATCATTGTCGGGCACGCAAAGCATACGCTGCTCAGAACCTCAACACGATCAGGAAACTGGCCTTAGTCATTGTCTCACAGAGGAAAGACAAGCTATCCATCCGAAAGAGATTATTCACCGCGGCACTCAATATCGACTATCCCAAAGAGCTCCTCAAAATTTGATGCGGTTTCCCTATGGAGGGGTAGACTCAATTAAGAAAGACCATCCGATTCTTTTAATATTGATCTATTATACGGAAAAGGATTTTTTTGAGATTCCTTCGGTGATTAAAGCGCATGCATCAGGCTATGGATTTAAGTTTTCAAGATCTATTATCTTATTAGTCATTGGATGATAAAGTTGCAGTTTGTTATGGAAAATATAAGATCAAAGATTGCATTGTTGGTTATATATAATCATCGATATGATGAGAATATTTCTCGTATAGAAAGGATTTATTCATGCAGATTTACTTATTTGTACCATGTCATGCCGTTTTATGATGGGGATAAATCAAATGTTCTATCTGTTTATGAGTCATCTTATCAATATCAGTCTTATGTAGCACAGGCATATCAACAGATAAAGAGGTCGGAGGCGAAGTGTGTATATTCTCATTTCTTTGTGGTGGCTGATGATATGATCATTAATCCAAATATTACAGAAGACAATCTTTTCGAATATACGGGAATAGGGGTAGATGAGTGTTATATTATAAGTGTACGAGATATATCAAAGGAAAAGTATCCGATGTCTCAGTTTCATACGATAAGCTCCTTTAATGTGAAAATAGGGAGGGAGAAGATTCCAACATATGATGAAGCCATTGAGCGAATGAGAGCATATGGATGTATAGAGCACTTCGCTTTTAGGTGGAGTCAGTTGGCTCAACATTTAGCACATCTACTAATATCCTTGTTTGGAACTAGAAAAAAATATCAACTAAAGATGATATTCAGAGTGCTAAAAATGTTTTTCCTTCGCAAAAAATTCAGCTACCCAATTGTGTGGGGCGGTTGTGACTGCTTGTTGTTGACGGAATCGGTTATGTCGACCTTTTGTACTTATTGCGGGGTGTTTGCTGCTTCGGAGTTGTTTGTAGAGTTTGCAATCCCTACAGCCCTTATTTTATCGACTAGAAAAATCATAACAAGTGACGATATAAGGCTTAGTTGTATCGCTCAACTTTATATGGTTAACGAAGCGGCATTTTGTGAGAAATATAGGTATAGCTTGACCAGCCTGTTAGAGGATTATCCCGAGGACGTATTTTTCATTCACCCAATCAAACTTTCAAAATGGATAAAATAGTTCCCTTTATTCCATATGGGAAACAGAATATTACAGATGAGGATATTCAAGCTGTAGTAGATGTTTTAAAATCGGACTTACTCACACAGGGCCCTAAGATACAGGAATTTGAGAGAGCGTTTGCCGATTATGTAGGTGCGAAATATGCTGTAGCAGTGAATAATGCGACCGCCGGCCTTCACTTATCGTCAAAAGCTTTAGGCGTTAAAATTAATGACAGAGTAATTGTTACACCGATAACTTTTGCTGCAAGTGCTAACTGTATTCGTTATTGTGGAGGAAATGTCATTTTTTGCGATATAGACAAACATTCGTATTTATTAGACACGGGTTTATTGAGAGAAAAATTGAATAGTTCTCCTCCAAATACATATCAAGGTATCGTTGCTGTTGATTTCGCAGGATATCCGATCAATTTAGAAGAGTTGAAAAGTATTGCGGATGACTATGGTTTGTGGATATTGGAAGATGCCTGCCATGCTTTGGGTGGGTATTTTATTGACAGCAAAGGGGAGACGCAACATTGTGGCAATGGAAAATTTGCAGATATCGCGGTGTTTTCATTTCATCCGGTTAAGCATATTACGACGGGAGAAGGTGGTATGATTACGACAAATAATGATCTCTTATATGAAAAGATTTGCCTTTATCGTACACACGGTATAACAAGGACCCCGACAATTATGTGCGAGAAAGGTGCTTGGTATAATGAAATGATAGATTTGGGATATAATTATCGGTTGACAGATTTTCAGGCGGCTTTGGGTATTTCTCAATTGAAAAGGGCTAAGGTTAGTTTGCTACACAGGAGGCGAATTGCTCAAAAATATGATCAGGCCTTTAAATCGATAAAAGGAATTATTATTCCTCATGTTGCGGATGGATATTACCATGCATATCATCTCTATGTTATACTGGTCGAGGATAGACGAGGAATGTATGATTTTCTGCGGAAAAACAATATATTCACCCAAGTGCATTATATACCCCTACACTGGATGCCATATTATCGAAATATAAACAACGCCGACGGATTATTGCCAACTTCTGAGGCGTATTATCAACATTGTTTAAGTTTGCCAATGTTCCCGACTCTAACAAACGATGAGCAGGATTTCGTTATCCAAAAGATTCTGGAGTTTTTGAGATGAAACACGTAGCAATTATTCCCGCAAGAGGGGGAAGTAAGCGTCTATTTAAGAAGAATATAAGATTCTTTGAAGGAAAGCCCGTCATAGCATACTCAATAGAAGCTGCTCTTCAGTCAAACTTATTTGATGAAGTAATGGTTTCTACAGAAGATGCCGATATAGCGGAGATTTCCATACGATATGGAGCTAAAGTCCCATTTATGCGTTCAGCCAAGGCTGCTGATGATTTTGCCTCTACTACAGATGTTATACTCGAGGTCTTAGATATGTATCAAGCATTAGGTCTATTCTTTGATATGGTCACTTGTATTTATTCGACAGCGCCATTTGTAACTCCACAAAAACTTCGTGCTTCTTTCGGTATAATGATAAATAAGGGATTTGATTCTATATTTACGGTAGTTGCTTTTTCGTACCCGGTGCAGCGTGGTTTGGAAATTCACGATGGAAAGATGAGAATGATATACCCTAAATATAAAAATATCCGCTCACAAGATCTATCTACAATTTATCATGATGCAGGGCAATTTTATATTTCTAAGGTTGATTTCTTTCGTAAGTCCCACAGTTTTTGGGGAGATAATACGGGGGGAATAATATTGTCCGAATTAGAGGTTCAGGATTTGGATACGGAGACAGATTGGATATTGGCAGAGATGAAATACAGATTGATGAGAGAAAATGAGGCGACGAAGAATTATATTTAGAGCCGATGCAGGGCCTAATATCGGATATGGCCATTTTATTCGTACCCTGGCTTTGGCAGACATGCTCAAATACGATTTTGAATGTATGTTTTATACGCAGAGGCCGACGGATTATCAAATAAGAGAAATTACCAATATATGCGAATATGTGCCACTCCCTACCAATGGGAGCAAATTCCCCTTATTTATAGAGGCACTTACAGGTGATGAAATTGTTGTCCTGGATAATTATTTTTACACAACATACTATCAGACTCTGATAAAGAAGAAGGGGTGCAGATTGGTTTGTATTGATGATATGCACGACAAACATTATGTATCAGATGTTGTAATTAATTTTGGGTCAAATAATCCTCTTTTGTTTGACATTGAACCGTACACCCAACTTTGTTTAGGTTTGGAATGGGCCTTGTTACGCCGGCCTTTTTTGCAAGCTATACCGTTTAAAAATCGCATAAAGGGAAATATCGCAATATCTTTTGGTGGAGTGGACTCTTCTAATCTTACGGAGATGCATGTAAGACGGCTTTCAATTAGTGATAGTATAGATAAAATAACAGCGATTGTAGGAGACGGATTTAGATTCTCCGAGGATTTAAAGTTGATAGAAAAGGTTAATGTGGAGAAAAACATAAGTGCATCCCGTATTGCAGACCTATTTTGCAAGGTTGAGTTTGCTATTCTTTCTGCAAGTAGTATATGTATTGAGGCAATAGCGTGCGGATGCCCAGTATATATAGGATGGTATACGGAGAACCAAAGAGAGATGTATGACTTTCTAATTAAAAACAAATACGCAAGAAAAACAGATGAAATTCCTTTGTTTGCTGGTGGATATCACGATAGAAGTTTAAATACATCTATATTTTCAGAGATAGAAGGACGCTACAACTCGCTTTTTCATGTAATAGCGGAATTATAGGTCGTTTCTAGTTCTATGGACATTGTGACGAATTGTGTAGATCCCGATTACAAAATGAGCAAATACTTATTTTACGCGATGAGAGGTTGTTTTTTTAATTCATTTCCTAAAATACTAGAAACATGTCTCTAATGATTTCGTTTCGTCATTTGATGATCGGAATGAGTTATGTGAAAGTAAATGAAATAAATAATGGAATAAAGGCAGAAGCCGGTTTCGATTGTTCTATACCGAGGCGCTGTTTTAAGTTTATCGGTGAAGTTTTTTAAGGAGGGTTTGGCAGAAAGAGAGCTGCAATATGACTTCTGCGGATTCACTGGTTCTCTCGTAATTGACGGTCATTCTCCCGTAGTTTTCGAGAAGGTTCTTTCTACGATCCATCTGAGGTATATTACCATAAGTTAAAGAAGCCATCTGGAACTTATTTCGGAGGATATACAGAAGATATTTCCGGAAATTTTATTTTCATCTTTTTTTGAAAGACACTGCAGGCTGTATGGTGGAAAAGATGGAACAAAATTCCCAGAAATAGATTTGGATAGCTCCGACTAAACGGCCCCTTAAAATAATCACTTAATCACTCAATAAATTCAGAATGAATTCGCCCCCCCCAAAAAAAACAATTAATGCTGGTGAAAGAAACTTGATGAGAGCAAGTATTTCGCCTAATCCTGATCAGGCGGTAATTGTGCGGAATTTTTTCATATAGATACAACTAACCGATAATGGGTGTTAGCTTAGAAATCCCACAGTGAAAATTCAATGTTAGAGACTGAAGAGCATGTCTAAAAATTAGACTTTTATATTTTGATGCGGTTTTCCTGTGATCCTGATTGCTTGAGGCTCCTTTAAGAATCGCTAAACCCTCCTCTAAGACTAATTATTCGGTTTCGATAGTCACTACAAGTACATCCTTTGTGAGCCGCACAGTTTGGGTTACAAGTTTACCCCCCCCATTCTTTTGGGTAAAATTAACCTCAAAAGCAGATCTTCGCTCTCGAGTACTGAAGATGGAGTAGTAGAACAAAGAATCGATTCTTCATAGCTTTCCAGGCAAGTTCGGAACCAAGCATGCTCGACTATGAAAGATAACCAATAGCTCCGCAACCGCCTGCAGCTGCGAGCCGTCCTCGGACACGAAGTCTATAAGCGGCTGGTAGAGCTTGCCAAAGAAGCCAACGGTATTCCGATACAAAAAGCTGGAGCCAAGTGGTTTAAGAATTGGCAAAGTAGTGGAAGGCTTCCTGCGCGCTCTGCGACTTACTTAGCTTTGGCCAACAAGCCTATTGCAAACGCCGAGGAATCCCAGATGCTCAAAAAGATAAAGCTAGCAGCTTCGGAGCGTTCCATTGTTGCTTATTGATATTTAAAGTACCATCCGAAAGGCTGGCCGGAGGTTAGTTGGTACGAACTCTCTGTACTCTGCGAACAGAGGCTTGGAGACACCTCCGTCCTATGACAAGATTGCAGCTGATGCGACTCAAAGTCGCTTCAATTCTCAATTGACTCTCGGCGCAACTTCAGGTGTTATTTTGACTTGGTCAATACGTTATAAGCTCACCTCTACGAAGCCTAGGCCGCTAATAGTAGCCGACTTAACCCCCTATCGCCTGCAGCTGTGGCAAGAGTTTTACCTATCTCTCACTTGTGAGAGATGCGGCAGTCGCTATATTATAGACACCTGTGAGAGATGCGGCAGTCGCTATATTATAGACACCTCTATCTGATCCCTGGAGAGGAGGGCCAATTCAAAGTATTGAGCTCCTATGAAATAAATAAAATAGACATTTTTAAGCGCAGTCACAGAGGTGACCGCGGCTCGCAGTATTTGCTTCGTTTGGAGCCTGTGGTACGCCTACAGGTCGTGGAATGCCAAATCAGAGTATGACGCGGATAGACTTTTGCTGCACAACGTTCTTTTTAGAGTGCATAAGAGACATTTTCGGAAACTTTTGGTTTCTCTCTGATGAGAAGCGTTCCTTTGCCTTAGGTTTGCTGGTTGAACAAGTTGTGTCTATGAACAATGGAGCGCAGCCGCATCAATCAGTAGGTTACAGACTCTGATGCAAGCAGTCAAGTCTGATAAGTTCGGATCTACTCGTTCAGCAAGCACCTAAGCTTTTGCCGTCCACACCTTTTTGTTAAGAAGTTATACTTTTCCCGAAGGTGTACTTTTGTTTCCTGAAAATGGATTCTGTCCTTAGCTCAAGGACATAGTCAGCCCTATCGCTAACTACCGCCTCGACTGTCAACTCTTTTCAGTACGGACATTCCAGCTCCAGATACTCTTTATCCGTCAGTTCTACTATTCTGATTTTTCTCAAAGTGAGATGTCTTCTTCTTTTTCACTCAAAGGCTGGCTACCGATATATTTTACATAAAATAATTAGCAATGCATGCTTATGAGCACGAATACATTTAAGGAAAACAATCTTCAATTTGTCGATTACATAGATTTATCGGAGGAGAGACAGAGGGAGGTCTGGATAATTCGAAATCTGGATATAATAAGAAGATTTATGATTCATTCTGCTCCATTTTCTTTCGAAAGACATTTGCTTTTTATTAAGACACTCAGAATGGATAGATCGCGTTTGTATTGGTCCGTATTTAGGGATGATAAATTTATTTCATCGGTTAGTTTGCATCCGATTAATTGGGGGGGGGCTTGGGCCGAGTGGGGGATTTATATGAATCCTTTTCACGTGAGGAAAGGCGATTCGTATGATGTAAGTGATGTTTTTTTTCGATATATAAGAGCAAATATGGCTTTACGAAAAATATACGCGAGCATTAGTTCTGAGAATAGTAGAAGTATTAGATTTCATGAGAAAATTGGATTTAAATTCATGGGGGGAGATCAGGTTCTGTTTTTTGAGAAGCGCTTATAGTCAGATGGAAAAGGATTGCGGGAAACGGTAAAACTGGGATCTCTTTCTGCAGAGCAACCGCATCAAAATATACAAGAGTCTGATTTTCGGAGATGCTTTTAGCCTTCAACATTGAAGGCTAAAAGTGAGATTTCTAAGCTGATATTCAGATAGTTATATTCATATGGAAATTTTGATTCGGTCATTCTATTTCCTAGAAGGGAGAATTGAACTTATAGCGAATTATTACTATATTCAATGCCACAGTCTAACAAATAGAAGTTAAAGATAGTCGTGAAGGAAAGCTACTTCTTACACCCTATATTATTTACATCAACATAGTTCAACATATATTTTTTTTGTGTTCGTTTAATGATAAACGACTGCTTGTGTATAATGGTATGAATTCACTCCGTAATATTTTCATATTAAAAGAATGGAAGCGTTAAACTGTAAGGTGAAGAGTGCTACAAGTGCACTGCATACGCAAATTGTCGCTGAACTTTCAGCTAATCATAATGGGAGTAAGCGGATTGCTATTGAGACGATTAAGGCTGCGGCCAGAGCAGGAGCTGATGCAGTCAAGCTACAAACTTATACACCTGATACGATTACATTAGACTGTAAGAGCGAAGATTTTCGAATCACTCAAACTTCCTTATGGAAGGGGAGATATTTGTATGATTTGTATAAAGAGGCGCACACTCCCTGGGAGTGGCAAGAAGAGTTGTTCCGAGTTGCAAGAGAAGAAGGGCTTTCTTGCTTTTCTTCTCCATTCGACAAGAAATCAGTAGATTTCTTGGAAACGCTAAATAACCCAATGTATAAGATAGCTTCTTTTGAAATTACTGATATACCATTAATTGAATATGTTGCCCAAAAGATGAAGCCTGTAATTATCTCGACAGGTGTTGCTACAATGGAGGATATTCAATTGGCCGTCGATACTTGTCGAATGGTCGGTAATAATGATATTACGCTTTTAAAATGCACATCTTCTTATCCAGCTCCAGTAGAAAAAGCTAATTTGGCTATGATCCCAGATATGGCAAGTCGCTTTGGGGTAAGTGTTGGGTTGTCGGATCATACTGTAGGGCCAGTTTCTGCAATTGTTGCCATATCATTAGGAGCCACGATGGTGGAGAAGCATTTTATAATAGATCGCTCTATGGGAGGGATAGATGCCTCATTCTCGATGAATGAGGAGGAGTTTTCTCGCATGGTTGTTGATATTCGTACTGCTGAGATGGCTATAGGAGAAGTTGTTTATCCAACTGATGTCAATCGTGCTTTTAGCCGTTCATTATATGTTACGGCTGATATAAAAAGAGGCGAACTTATTACAGAGCAGAATGTGCGCTCTGTACGCCCCGGTTTTGGACTTCATCCAAAATACTTAAAGGAGATAATAGGGAGAAAGGTGAATCGCGACTTGAGAAGAGGAGAGCGAATGAGTCTATCTTTTATTTAGTGTTCTTTTGCACGGGTGTTGTATGTATGACAAGCGAATAAATTGGTTTTACCGTATTGTGGATACGTTTTTTTCGATTGTAAGAGTATTTGTCCAGAGTCAATTAAAGAGGACTACTCCATTTTTGAAAAAGCACGGTCGTTGTATTGTTATGGGAAATGGCCCTTCTTTTATTTGGATGATGGAAAAGATAAAAGAGAAGAATATAGGTGAGTATGATTTGATCGCAGTGAATCATATGGCATTGACATCTCAATACGATAAATATAAACCATCGATCTATATTTTATGTGATCCAGCCTTTTGGTTTGTTGGAGAGAGGAGAGCCGTGGAAAAAGCGCGTAATATGTATCAGGCAATGATTGTAAAGACCACTTGGCCTCTGCAAGTATATATACCTTATGATTCGAATGAGGTAGACATTGCAGCTGTTTTGGCGAGAAATAAAAATATAACTCTGAACTTCTATAATAAAACGAAGTTTGAGGGTGTTACGAAACTTACGTATTGGATTTACAGAAAACAATGGGGTATGCCACGTGCGCAGAACGTCTTGATAGCTGCTTTAATGCTATCAATCCACTCTCAGTATAAGGAAGTACTTTTGGTGGGAGCTGATAATGACTGGCTTCATAATCTTTGGGTCGATGAATTCAATCGTTTAAGATATTCGGATTTTCATTACTATAAGGAAGATAGGATGGATACAGATAGAATAATTCCAGGTCGACTTCACGAGGAATGTCTTTCTTTATATTTTACGTTTAAAGGTTATGTGGATATTGAACAATACGCTCGTCGAGAGGGCGTTGAAATATTAAACTTGAACGGATGTTCTTTTATTGATGCCTTTGTGAAAGTTAAGGAGACGGAGTGAAGTCAGCGATTATACATGTAGTTCCAGCGTGGCTTTTTCTCTTGCTGAAAAAATGGGGCTGGATAGGAGATTTTGATTCATGGAGGGATGCACAGTCACACTCTATTGGATACGATGCAGATAATATTTTAGAGAAAGTAAGTGCTTCTTTGATGGAAGTGAAGGAAGGAATTGCTCTTTTTGAGCGGGATTCTGTTTTATTTTATGAGAAAGAATATTGCTGGGAATTGTTAGCTGCATTAATGTGGATCGCCGCTCAACACGATGGTTCTCTGAATATCATTGATTTTGGAGGCTCCTTAGGAAGTACGTATTATCAGAATAGATCATTTCTGGATTCGTTAAAATACCTTCGGTGGAATATTGTAGAACAGCCTTCCTTTGTTCAGAAGGGGCAACAGTCTTTTGAGAATGAGTCGTTGAGATTTTATCGATCAATAGATGAATGTTTGCGATCTTCTCAAAAAGAGCTACAGGCAATCTTACTCTCTGGCGTTTTACAATATTTAGAACGGCCATATTCTTTATTGATGGAGATAATAGAAAGAAAGATCCGCTATATTATTGTCGATAGGACTGGTTTTACTCTTCATAATAGGAAGGACCGTTTGACTGTACAGATGGTACATCCACGAATATATAGAGGGTCTTACCCTTGCTGGTTTTTTAACGAAACGAAATTTCTTCGTTTTTTCTCAGAAAGTGGATATGTATTACGGGGTGATTTTTTAACCTCTGATGTAGCTAATATTCCCTCTGTTTTTAAAGGGTTTATTTTCGAATTACGCTCTGATGCTTAATTTCTGCACTCTCTTTGACTCTGTCTATCTTTCGCGAGGCTTAGCGATGTATGAATCGCTTTGTTGTCATTGCCAAGAATTTCATTTGTATGTTTTCGCATTTAATGATGTCTGCTACACGAGATTGAAGTCGTTACGACTGAATAAAATGACGGTGATCTCGTTGAGTGAGTTTGAAGATGATGAATTACTGCGTGTTAAGCCGGTTCGTACACGAGGTGAGTATTGTTGGACATGTACTTCGTCTACCATATTATATGTATTAGATCGCTTCAATGTAGAGAGTTGTACATATTTAGATTCTGATCTCTATTTTTTTTCATCTCCACAGTGCTTATTTGATGAGATGGGAGATGATGCAGTGATGATTACCCCTCATAATTATACA
>CALIBC010000076.1 GCA_938045615.1 uncultured Clostridia bacterium
TAAAAATCTCTTTCTGAAATTCAAAGACAAAAACAGATTTCGAGATAATGCTAAATTTCTTCTCTTTGATTTCAATGGGGAGTACTCAAATAACACAAGTATCACCTCACAAAAGAAGGTCTATAATCTCTCAACGCATACTAGAGAGGGAGGGAATAAAATCCCTCTTTCTCCGGAAGATATTTTAACTCCAGAACTCTTCTTTATACTAGCAAGTGCAACAGAGAAGACGCAACAGCCTTTTATAAAGCGTATGCTGAAGCTATATGATAAGGCTAGCAAAGACATCTCTCCATTGGAGTATACAAAAAATACCCTAAGAAAGCAATTAGGGAGAATACTGACCTTAGGAAACAGGAGCATTGCGGACTTGACGATCGGGTATATGGAGAGTATACTGGGGCATCAAGAGAATCTCCGTGCTAATATCGGTTGGTGGGGGACTAAAGACTGCTTCTATTATAAAAAAGACAATACGAATCCCATCTTTTTTAATCAGGCTGATTGTGAGGAGACTCTTAGGGAAACGAATTACTATAAAGCAATTGACTCAATAGTAGAAGATCCAGATTTCATTTCTCGGATTACAAAGTATCTTTATATTCAACTCATTGATGATGTTCTTTCAAATCGTGCTCAAAGCGAACATATAGCACCGGCTATAAGTAAATTAAAGAGCTTAAGTCGCGATTTTTCTAAAATATTCTCAATTCCAACTGAGGCTAATAGCAAGGAGATGTCTATTTGGGAGAGAGAAAAGCCGTTAGTGGTCATCAATTTGGATAAGGTTAGCACCTCTATGAAGAAACTTGTCCCTCTGCTATTGTCTCATAAATGCTATCAAGAACATAAGAATGAAAAGAGCGAAGTCGTCACTAAATCACTTAACATCATCATTGATGAAGCTCACAATATCTTATCCTATGAGTCTTCAAGAGAAAGTGAGACATGGAAGGATTTCCGGCTAGAAACGTTTGAGGAGATTATCAAGGAGGGGCGTAAGTTTGGAGTATTCTTGACGATTGCAAGCCAAAGGCCATCGGATATATCGCCAACAATTATCTCTCAGCTTCACAATTATCTTATTCACCGCTTGATAAATAACAGAGATATTGAGATGGTTGAAAAGGCGATCTCTTATTTGGACAAGATTTCTATCGAAACCCTTCCTATTCTTCCTGCTGGAGCTTGTGTTCTCTCTGGCATAATTGCAGATTTGCCTCTTATCCTGCAGGTAGACAGATTAAGTGAAGAAGAACAACCAAAAAGTCAGACTATCCCTTTAAGCAAATACTGGAGTGATACTGCTCCTTGATTAAATGCTTGAAATTTGAATTATTCTTAAATCTCATTGATTGTAAAAGTTAAGGCATCTTGCTTTGCCTTACGATAATCGGCTTTGATAGTCTCAAGGAGATTATCAGAGCTATCTTCATTTCGGAGTTCAGCAATGATGGGAATGGACTGAGATGTCTTTATCTCAGTAGACACTTTGGCGATTTCGCCCACGATCTACCCCGAACACATATTCTTGACCGTATCCTGAATTATCGGACTTTCCTTTTCACCGTGGTTACACGTGGGCTGCGAAAAGTTTTGGAAACCGAGGCGAACAGCCTGTTTATTAACGCGAGTTCGACCTAATCAACCGGCAGGAAAGAGGTGTGTACAATCTCCTCAGCGGTGTTGATGGAAGGTTT
>CALIBC010000077.1 GCA_938045615.1 uncultured Clostridia bacterium
TGTTTTTGAAAGAACTATAGTTGATGATTCTATGCCTGGCGGGCCTGTTGAGCGGACAATTCGATATGAAGCTCCATTTGATCATTGTGACCGCGAACAGGACTATGAGACCGCATGGAGGTTCTTTGAGGAAAAATATGGACGATCAGAATAATGCTTCTCTAAAAACTTTATATTCAGCGTTGCAGGGCGAGATGATTGCGAAAGCTAACTTCAGTTCTGTGTTAAGCCATCCCACAGACAAGGGGGATAATACAGAAGAAAGTTGGGTCTCATGGTTTAACGAGTATTTTCCTAAGCGCTATAAAGCAGCGAAGGCTACGGTCATAGATAGTAAGGGGGCGCTGAGTAATCAGATAGATGTTGTCTTATATGATGCTCAATATTCGTATCTTGCCTTCAATAACAATGGGATCCTGTATGTTCCGGCAGAGAGTGTCTATGCTGTATTTGAGATTAAGCAAGACCTTTCTAAAGAGCATATGGAATACGCAGGACGAAAGGCAGAGAGCGTCAGATCTTTGTATAGGACATCTGCACCGATTCCATATGCTAACGGCATATATAAACCGAAACCGCTACACAGGATTATTGCAGGTGTTTTGACGACAACATCAGGATGGAAGCCTGTATTTGGAGATCCATTCAAAGCCTGCCTTGCAAACTATAATGAACTGCAACAAGTAGATTGTGGCTGCGTGCTGAATAGTGGCTCATATTATTTCGATTACGAACAATCCTCGCTCTCAACAAGCGAAGAGGGTGAATCATTGGTGTATTTCTTTCTGCAACTTTTGATCAAGCTACAGGAAATGGGAACTGTGCCTGCAATAGATTTGAATGAGTATAAAAAGACCTTAAGTATTAAAGAGGAGACGCTATAGTGGCTAAGCAAAAGGATTTCGATACATTTCTTAGCAATATTGAACCAAGCAGCAGTACAGTTCAATATATCAGCAGCATGCAAAACAATTTACGAGATTATCTCAAGAATCACAGTACTTTCTCGTCGGTTCATAAGGATACATTTTTATCCGGGTCTTATGCGAAGCATACTTCAATAAGGCCAAGTAAGAATGACAAGAAAAGGGATGTAGACATTATCGTTGTGACCACCCATTCAAGTAGCGATGATTCATCAAAAGCTATCGAAGAACTCAGAGATGCATTGATTCAATCAAAGACATATGAAACGGCTGAAGTGCAGCATCACTCAGTGGGGATCAATTTAAGCCAGGTGAGTGTGGATGTTGTCCCTGTAATTCAAGACACAAATGACGATCAGCTGTATTATATTGGCGATTCTGAAGTTGGGGGCTGGACAAAAACAGACCCTAAAGGGCATAAGTCCTGGTCTACCACGACTAATCAGAATAACAATAATGCATATAAGCCATTGGTTAAAATCTTTAAGTGGTGGCGGAGGACAAATTGTCCTGATGATGTGAAATACCCGAAGGGAATAGCTTTGGAAAAGTTAATTGCTGATAATCTCGGGGATTCCTCGGCATCAACGGAAACGCTCCTGATAGAAACGATGGAGAATATAGTGTCGGCTTATAAGGAAACATATGTCGACGTAGGAATAGTTCCGTGGTTGGAAGATCCGTCCGAGAAGATTCAAGGTAACGATCTGCTGGCAGGATATTCATCTGACGACTTTTCAGCATTCATCTACAAGGTAGATGAACACTTAAAGCTACTCAATGATGTGGGAACCGAGAACGAAACATGGCGAAAAATTCTGGGTACAGAGTTTCCAAAAGATAACCAGGCGAAGTCCTCATATAACCTTATCGTATGCGAAAATGCAAGTCACAGGCAGAAGATGCTATGGCCATTTGCCCGCGGAGGAGCGGTTTTTATCAACACTACAGTGATTGGCCCTGATGGAAGTATTGTTGAATATGAGAGTAATGGCTTTCCATTGGAAAAGAATTGTTCTTTACAATTCAAGGCACTAACAGGAGTAAGGCCACCATATCGGGTGATGTGGCAAATTACAAATACCGGGGAAGAAGCACGTAATGCCGGATGTTTAAGAGGGAATTTTGAGAACTCGGATATGGGCTCTAACGGGAAAAGGGAAGCCACAGCCTATACGGGGAGTCATTCTGTGCAGTGCTTTGTGATAAAGGGCGCTGCGTGCGTGGCGAAAAGTAAGCCGTATATCATAAATATCAGGTAGTAGGAGGCAAAGACATGTTATCATCCATACTTGCCAAGCAATTACAGAAGGGAATCGGGGATTATATAGAGACAACATTCCCTATGACCAATGAACCCTTTAAGGGATCGGTTCAGAATCTGTTGGCAACGAAGGACTCTGTTTATCATGAGCCCTATATTGCCGTGCGCCTTCCGTTCCGCGTAGCAAGTGAGATGCCGACAAGCTTTGAAGCCATCCACCCGGAATATACTCCATATGTGCATCAGCAGAAAGCATTCGACCGTCTGACCGGCGATGACGGCAGGTCTACCCTTGTTGCTACAGGTACCGGTTCCGGTAAGACGGAGTGTTTTTTGTATCCCATCCTGGAGTACTGCTATCAGCATCGCGGTGAGCGTGGGATCAAGGCGTTGATCATTTATCCGATGAACGCGCTGGCATCCGATCAGGCGAAGCGTATTGCGGAGCTGATCTATAACAGCCCGGAACTACGGGGCAATGTGACCGCGGGCATGTATGTGGGTGGCCAGGAGGAAGCGCCGGCCAGAATGATGTCCGAACATGGTGTGATAACGGATCATGAGACCATGCTGAACAGCGCGCCGGATATCCTGATGACGAACTATAAGATGCTGGATTATTTGCTTGTTCGTCCGAAGGACGCCATGCTGTGGCAGGATAATGATTCTGAGACACTTAAGTATATCGCAGTCGATGAGCTGCATACATTTGATGGGGCGCAGGGCACGGATCTTGCCTGCCTGCTTCGTCGCCTGAAGCGTCGTCTTGGCATCTATGATGGTTATCTTTGCTGCATTGGGACCTCTGCTACGATGGGCTCCAAAGAGAATAACAGCAACATTGTAGAGTATGCTTCCGAGATTTTCGGAGAGCCGTTTGAAAAAGATTCTGTGATTACAGAAAACCGTCTCAGTGCAGCAGAATTCTTTGAGAATTCTCCGATCACACAGTTTGAAATGCCTTCTTCGGATGAGGTGGATGTGCTGAATCAGCTTTCGGAGGATGATGAGCCATCAGACTACCTGAAGAAGGCTGTAGCTGCATGGTTCCCGGGATTCACATTAGACGTCCTATCCGACGAGGGGCGCCTTGAGCTCGGCAAAGAGTTGATGACGCATAGCTTTATGCAGGCGGTTATCAGCTATACCGGGGGAAAGTATTATCAGGCGTCTGGAATCATAGATGAACTCTCAGTCCAGTATCCTCAGTTAAAAGAAAGCTCCGACGCAATTGCTCTGGTCAATTCCCTGTTCGCTCTTGTATCTCATGCAAGGATCGGAAAACCGGGGAAGCTCCGCCCGTTCCTGTTTGTACAGGTACAGCTTTGGATGAGAGAACTGCGCCGATTTGTGGCCAAGGTGGATCCGAAGGAAATCACTTACGAGATCGC
>CALIBC010000078.1 GCA_938045615.1 uncultured Clostridia bacterium
GAAGAAAAAGGCTTGACACTGACTGACAACAATGAGCAGTTAAGTGATTGTACGGCATTTATTGTGACCGTCCCAACGCCGATCACGAAATTTAAGACCCCTGATTTAGCTCCGCTTTTGGCTGCGTCGGCTACGGTAGGTCGGGCGTTAAAGTCTGGGGATATTGTCATTTACGAATCGACGGTTTACCCCGGATGTACGGAGGAGGACTGTGTGCCTGTCTTAGAAAAAGCCTCAGGATTAAAGTATAATGTTGATTTCTTCTGTGGTTATTCTCCTGAGCGAATCAATCCCGGAGACCGAAAGAACACATTAGAAACGATTCAAAAGGTTGTTTCCGGTTCGACTGAAGAGGTTGCCGAGAAGGTTGAAATACTTTATCGATCAATCGTTCCTGCCGGTACGTTTCGTGCGTCGTCGATTAAGGTTGCAGAAGCATGCAAGGCGATCGAAAATGCACAACGTGATGTGAATATTTCGTTTGTTAACGAATTGTCGTTGATTTTTGATCGTATGGGAATAGATACACAAGAGGTGCTTGAAGCAGCTGCTACGAAATGGAACTTCCTGAAGTTCACTCCCGGCTTGGTTGGCGGACATTGCATCGGCGTTGATCCTTATTATTTGATGCATAAGTCGCAGTGTTTAGGCTATAATACTCAGGTTATCCTTTCCGGCCGCTCTGTCAATGATGGTATGGGGCGTTTTGTGGCTTCAAAGACGGTTAAATTGATGATTCGTCACGGGATTCGGATTGTTGGAAGTCGTGTATTGGTACTTGGATTTACATTTAAGGAGAATTGCCCGGACACACGGAATACGAAAGTGGTTGATGTGATCGATGAGTTGAAGGATTTCGGCATTCATGTGGATGTGTATGATCCTCATGCATTGCGTGATGAAGTAAAAGCAGAATATGCCATTGATTTACTCTTTCAGCAGCCTGATCCCAAACAATATGACGGTATCATTTTGACGGTTGCTCACGACGAATTTCGTTCGATCGACTTCAGCTTTGTTCGCAACCAACCTACTGTCTTATTTGATGTGAAAGGGATCCTCGATAAATCGCTTGTCCACGGGCGACTTTAATTGATTTGTTTGTCATTATGATGCAGTTAGCACCTATAGTACTCTTCACATACAATCGTCCGGTGCACACTCGCCAGACAATTGATGCATTGTTGAAAAACGAATATGCCTCAGAAAGCGATTTGATTATTTTCTCGGATGCTCCAAAAAACGATGTAGCCGAAGAGGGGGTGCGCCAAACAAGAATATACTTAAAAGGGATCACCGGTTTTCGTTCAATCAAAATAATCGAGCGTGCAGAAAATATGGGGCTGGCGGCAAACATCATTGATGGAGTAACTCAAGTGGTGAATGAATACGGTCGAATTATTGTCTTGGAAGATGATTTGTTGACATCGCCTTATTTTCTCAAATTCATGAACGAGGCGCTTACGATGTATGAACAGGTTGAAGAGGTAATTAGTGTGCATGGGTATGTATTCCCGATTAAAAAGAAGCTGCCAGAGTCATTCTTTATTCGTGGTGCTGATTGCTTGGGCTGGGGAACGTGGAAAAGAGGCTGGGATCTATTTACTCCCAATGGTGCCAAATTGTTGAATGACATAAAGGCTCGTAAATTGAAATGGACATTTGATTTTTCAGGTAGTTATCCTTTTGCGAAAATGTTAAAAATGCAAACAGAGGGATCTGTTAGCTCATGGGCTGTACGGTGGTATGCTTCTGCATTATTGAAAGATAAACTGACACTCTATCCGGGACGTTCCCTTATTTTTCATAACGGGAGTGATGGGAGCGGAACTAACTACAGTGGAGACAATGCGCTTGATGTGAAACTATTTGATCGTCCGATCGTGCTTGAACGTCTTCTGCCTAAAGAAGACATAAATGCGAGAAAAGCGTTTATTGGTTATTTCCGTTATGCGATGCTATGGCATAAGATCCGATACCGGATAAAATGTGTGTTTCAAGCTAGAAAAGGATAACAACAATGCAGAAGAATATTATGCTCGTTTTCGGGACACGACCAGAGGCAATTAAGATGGTGCCTCTTTTTAAGGAGTTTCAGGAATATCCGGATAAATTCAGGACGACAGTTTGCGTGACAGGGCAACACAGAGAAATGCTCGATCAAGTGTTGAATATCTTTGATGTTGTGCCGGATTATGATTTAAATATCATGAAGTCAGGTCAGGATTTATACGACATTACATCGCGAATCTTATTGGGAATGCGAGATATTTTTTCTCAAACTAGACCGGATGTAGTGATGTTGCACGGCGATACGACCACGTCAATGGCTGCTGCTTTGGCTGCATTTTATCAACAGATATGAGTCGGATATGTCGAAGCCGGTTTACGTACAAATAATATATACAGTCCATGGCCAGAAGAGATGAATCGACAGATAACCGGGCGCATTGCTACATATCACTTTTCGCCAACCTCTTTAGGACGAGATAATTTATTGCATGAGGGTGTACACAGCGATCGTATTTGGGTGACGGGCAACACGGTAATTGACGCACTCTATGCTATTGTTGGCAGGATAAAACATAATGAAGCATTGCAATCATCTCTCAAAAAAGTATTGGATAGGGCTGGCTATGATGTAGACAGATTATCGAATGAAATAAAAAATCGACGTCTTATTCTAATTACTGGACACCGGCGAGAAAACTTCGGTGATGGATTTCTATATATCTGTAAGGCTATTAAAACTTTGAGCGAGAAATATCCGGATGTCGATTTCGTTTATCCGATGCATCTGAATCCGAATGTGCGAAAGCCTATCAAAGAGGTTTTTTGTGGAGTTTCTCAAGAAAACTTGTTTCTTATTGAACCGTTGGAATACCTTCCATTCGTATACCTAATGGAGAAGAGCGATCTTGTCTTAACTGATAGTGGAGGTATTCAGGAAGAAGCTCCAAGTTTGGGTAAACCCGTTCTTGTCATGCGTGATACAACGGAACGACCAGAGGCATTAGATGCTGGTACCGTGAAGTTGGTCGGTACAGATTATGACAAAATTATCTCAGAAGTCTCTTTCTTGTTGGATAACACGGAATATTATAGGGAAATGAGCCGGGCTATAAATCCATATGGTGACGGGAGAGCTTGTGAGCGAATTGTTTCAATTTTCAGTTTGGAAGGGCAATAATCTCTTTAAAAATGGCGTGGAAATGAAGATCTTTCTCAAGTAAGATGAGAAGGATAATTTAAAGTTTATGAGAGAAGCAAATTACAAATGTCCACTTTGTGGCAATATAATAAAGAGTAAGATAGAGAGCGTGAAGACTATAGATATATCTAATTTGTATCGGAGGGTTTACAAAAAGGATATAGACTATATTTGGAAAGGTATGGAAAGGCTGGAATATGTCCTCTGCCGGAAATGTGGTCTGCGTTTTTTCGATCCGATTATATCAGGAGACGATGATTTTTATAAGATTTTATTGGAAGATGAATGGTACTATCTGCATGAAGGGAAAACAGAATACGATTATTCTCGAAAGTTTATCAAAGAGAAAGATCGAGTTTTGGATATAGGTGCTGGAAGAGGTGCTTTTAGGCATTATTTGTCGAAGAAGAATTATTATCAGGGGCTGGATCTTAGTAGTAAGGCTATAGAACTTGCTAAAAAGGATGGGGTAAATGTTTTGCCAATTCCAATAGAAGAATTTAGTGTGAAAAATAAAGAGGGGTTTGATGTAGTCTCTATCTTTCAAGTAATAGAACATATTTCTTCGTTGAATAAATTCTTGGGTTCTGCAATTGATTGCATTGCGAAGGGAGGACTTTTAATTATTGCAACGCCGAACAATGATGGGTTTATCAAGTATGTTTCTAATTTTTACTTGAATTTGCCACCCCATCATACTCTTCATTGGGATGAGAAATCCCTAAGGTCTATGGCTGAGAAATATAATTTGGAGGTTGTCGATGTCTACAGAGAGCCAGTATCTAGTGTTCATAAACAATGGTGGTACAATACAATGTCAATGACTTACCTTAATCGTCTCCTAAGAAGAGATTTTCGGATGATTGATTATAGATTTACATATAAGATCGTGCATTTTGCTGCCAAAGTATTAGCTCGATTTTATAAATTGTCGGGAGAACATAAGAGAGCCTTTGGACAGAGTATCATTGTGGTATGCAGAAAGCCCGATGCTTAATTTCTGCACTCTCTTCGACTCCGTTTATCTTTCCCGAGGCTTGGCGATGTATGAATCGCTTTGTTGTCATTGCCAAGAATTTCATTTGTATGTTTTCG
>CALIBC010000079.1 GCA_938045615.1 uncultured Clostridia bacterium
TGATACGCAGAATAATGTTCTACCAACCACCAGCTGAACCCTATTTCCCCAGCAAAACTGAATAAGTTTCATGGTTACTACTAATAATAATATTCTTTCGGTAATTCTCGGACTGTTGGAGAGGGTTTGCTATGTTTAGACTATGCTCTTTAGCTTTACAAATGCCGTTTCAATGGTTATGGAGACTGGTGCAGCTGCTCCTCCAGTTGTGCCAGTCGAAATTGTGAATCAACCCAAGGTTGGGTGGAGCATGAAAGACGTAGTGACTTTAGCCCTATCGGTTGCTGCATTTGGGTTTTCGGTATTCACATGGCGAGGTCAGACACCAAGAGGGAAACTTACTGTTTTTCCTTCCATTGAAGAAGACGAGTATGGGAGGATGTGTTTCATTCTTCAGCTGTTTAACAAAGGGCGAATGGAAATGAGCGTTGGTTGTCCTGGCTTTACTAATCGTAGGTGGATGAAGTGGATGAGAGAAGAAAACGTAAATTTCGAACCAATAAACGATATCGGGGCTTTCCCTGCTGTGAGCGACTATGATTTGGATTTTCGTAAAATTGCGCCGTTGGAGTATATAGCTGGTTCATGTCCGATTAGTGAAGTCTATAGATATGTCCAGGAGTATAAAGTCTCACCAGAGAAAGTCTTGATAAGCGTAGAAGCCAGTGGAAAATGCTATTACGCATGTTTACCGGAAGAAGTGTGCCAAGCTGTTGTTGATTATGACCCGGAACAAGATGCATACGGGGGAGCCTTCTAGATCGTTGTTTCGGTGATACCTCCGGAGCTTCTTTTGATCTATACCTTTAATTAGGGAATTTTCTGAATTAGTTTTTCTGTAGATAATTATGGAGATGCAAATGTGTTCTAAAAAGTTGAAGCTGAGGCTGGTGATTGATGTGCGAATATTCGTTGGATCAGCAAACTGAGTTGGGCTATATAGTTTGTGTATGAATATTTTACGCAAGTGTCCACCCATGTCGAAAAGCAAAATACATGAGATAGGATCAGTTTTACGGAAGAACGGTGTTATTGCTCTTGATGACTGGGAGACTTATTTGCTGCATCAAGAAGAAATTGTTAGTGAATTGGCCCGGAAACTAAATGATTTTGTAGATTCAAAAGTTATACCTGGTGGGAAAACGACGGAGAAGATCATAGCCCCTGGTAGTGATACATGTAAGGTTACTAGAAGGGTGAAAAGTGTGGTTTCCCTCAAGGAAAAATTGCGACGTATGCCGAAGACTCCATTGGAAAGAATCCAAGATGTAGCCGGTGCACGACTTGATTGCGATGTGACATTGACTCAGCAGCAACGCATAGCAAAAGGCCTGTATGATCTGTTTACCGAATGCGGAGCTAACCGGGTAGATATTAAAGATTTGAGAGATGGTTCACATTCTGGGTATCGGGCGATACATCTCCATCTTAGGTTTCCTGCGGGTTTTGCTGAAGTACAGGTGCGGACAGCGTTGCAATCTCGTTGGGCGAATGTTTACGAAACTGCGGCTGATATTTTTGGTCGGCAGATTAGGTATTTACATGAGGGGACTGAAGTTCTACTGTTGCCAGAAGCAGAGATAAACATGAAACGGTTGTGTGAGTTGTCGACACTTATCGCTCAAGTAGAGGAGATGCGTGACGAGCACCTAGGTATGGGTTTTAGTAATGTTTCGGACTACGATGTGAGGCATAGTCAAGAAAAAATTTCCATTATGGAAGATAGAATTCATATCATCTTGAATAATCTGAATGAACAATTTCGGGATACGCAAAGAAGAAGCCTATAAATACTTGGGAAGTTATGACTAATGCCTGGATTTTTGATTCAATACCATCGCAAAAGCGGTGAAGTACATGTAGAAAAGTTTAATTCGCATAAGCAGGCTATCCAGAAACGTATAGCTTTGGAATCCAACGTGACGGATGACGATACTGAGATTGTTGTCATTGGAAGCCCTGACGAGCAAACATTGAGGGAGTCACACTCGCGCTATTTCGCTAGGAGCTAGCAAAGTTCGCTCAGTCGTTACGAAATATGACTGGACCTTCCAAAGATGGCACTAAGAGCGAGTCAGGGTTTAGCGGCTTTGCTCATGTGGTGTTCGGTATTATGTAAGGACGGAGCCGTTACTATTCTGAGCGGGCATGTCGATGGTACATCTAGACAATGCTGGAAGCTGGATTTAAGGCATAAGTAATGCCCTTCTGTTGTTACTCTACATGTGCTAACTTGTCGCTGCTAACGGGTATTTTGTTCTGTTCCATGCGTAACATGGGGGTACCTTGTTGTGTATCGAGATCATCCCTCTTTAGACTATTAAATGTAGTTCTTAATATTCTATTAGATAGAAGTGACGGGAGAGCTTAGAAAATGTTCAATGCAAATGGTGCCCCGGGTGTTCCTGTTCAGGTTGTGTTAGACATTCCGCCGGACATCTACGCCGGACTTGCGAACGAAACCTTGTTCCGCGTAGGTAGCGTGGTTCGTAACGCGGCGACAGGGGCGATCGTCAAGCACCTTGAAGAGGGAAGATTCCCTGCTAAGGAGACGGCTAACGGTATTGTCAGTGTCGTGCAGCGTTTCCGGAGCTCGACGGGAGGAAAAATTGCGGTTGCGAGCCTCATTGTCCCTGTGGTCGGGCTGGTGGTTATGGGCGGTAAGGTTGTCGTAGACAAGTGGAGCAAACGACGCTGTACCAAGGCGCTCAACGAGGCTCTGGCGGCTTACCTTGACGCAGCCAAGGTGGGAAAGATGACCGTGGAGCAGATTGACGCTCTATCCTCCGCCATAGAGGCCGCCAGAGGCAAGGGCTCAAGCGATTCCGTTTCGATTGCTGAGGAGGTCGTGAACCTTGTAGAGGGCTATACCTTCGCTCTTGCGCAAGCGAATAAAACCATTTGGAGGCCCGAACGGGGCGTCAATGTGGTACCTCTAGTACGTCTTGAACGCTCGCTCAGTGCGCAGCGGTGCATCCTTGGAAACGTGGGACGACCCCAGACATTCGCTTGGGGTCGTCCCACCTTCCCCTCTTCTCGCATGTTCCGTGCTCCTCTTCGACCCGTCGATCAACCGAGGCAAACGAAGCGATTTCGCTGAGCGTTCCGAGTGAGATGAGGGTTCTTAGCTCACCAGGGCTGGATTGCTGAGAACGAGTTCTACGTTCAGCCGAGCGCATGGAAAAGACCGCTCATTGTGAGGCTTGCAACAACGAGGAGCACTGTTGTTAGAGGTATGTGGCTCGGCCCTCCTGTGACATTGGGTCGATCTGGGTGTGTGCCACCCGATTATTTCCCTGAAGTGCTTTTGCATGATTTGGTTGAGCCTGGTGTGTGGCTTGATTTGGAGCTAAAAAAGGCCGTTTTTATCGTTGTGGGTCAATGATGAAGACTTTGAGAACACCGATAATTCGAAGGATCCGATTATTGCTCTCGACCAGGCGAAAGTGCGCAAATTCGCAGCCATGGCCCCGGTAGTTGACTTAGAATCCCTGCGAGGAATGCGTGTGAACCACATTTATGAGGATTAAAACACCCCCAGCCCATAGTGAAATGAGCTGGGGGTACACTTCTGATTTAGTGGATTTTAGTGTTCTTGGTCGCTGACGCAGAACACATTGCCTTCGGGGTCTTTCATGACGGTCC
>CALIBC010000080.1 GCA_938045615.1 uncultured Clostridia bacterium
CGATCTGGATTGACCTTGTGTACCTCTTCAAGACTGTGAAGACGGTATTCACGGGGAAAGGTGCGTATTAAACGCAAGTTTACGTTCGATAAGGCTTTTGGCTTTATGTACTTATCTATTTAGAGTGCTGGAATCCAATCATTGAGTTTTAAGTGGATTAGAGGATAAAACTTATGGGAATAACCAAAGAAGAGTTTCTTGTGATGATTCCGGTATATAATCCTGATGATAAGTTTTGCAAGTCAATTCGTATGTTGAGAAAACAGGTGGATGTTTTATTCACCTTACTGATTGTAGACTCCGGAACAACATGCTCATATCAAAAAGAATTAAATGATTGGGAGAATGTGATAGTCCACCAAATCAATGCGAGCGCTTTTAATCATGGCGGCACGCGGCAAATGGCGATAGAACAATTTCCAGACAAAGAGATTTGTGTTTTTTTGACACAGGATGCAATTCTAAAAGACGAAAGAACCTTAAAAAAACTGTTAGATGTATTTCAGGATGAAAAAATTGGATGTGCCTATGGAAGACAGTTGCCACACAAACATGCAACATTTTTTTCTGCCTTTGCACGAGGATTGAATTATCCTGCCGAGAGCCATGTATTATCATATAAGGATAGAGATAAGTATGGGATAAAGACAGTATTTATCTCCAATTCCTTTGCCGCATATCGACGCACAGCAATGATGGAAGTGGGGGGGTTCCCTACCAATACAATTTTAAGTGAGGATATGTTTGTAGCTGCAAATATGGTACTGCAGGACTGGAAAGTTGCCTATGTATCTGAGGCGTGCGTGTATCACTCGCATAACTACACTATTATGCAAGAGTTTAAGCGCTATTTTGATATCGGCGTATTTCATTCCAGAGAAAGCTGGATACGAACAACTTTTGGTGCGGCGGAGTCGTCGGGGATAAAATATATCATGGCAGAAATCAAAGCCGCCATAAAGAAAAATCCATTTCTTTTGATAGAGTTGGTTTTACGAGATGGTTTTAGGTTTTTTGGCTATCGCATGGGTTTGAAAGAGAAGGTTATACCATTAAAAGTAAAACGATATCTTAGTATGATGCCGAGATATTGGGAAAGTCCATATTAAGGTGTCTGGTGATGAAATGAAAGTAATTGTTGTCAATGATTTTGCCTTCGTGAACGGGGGAGCAAGTCAGGTCGCTGTCACTACTGCAAAGCTTCTTGCAAAGAAGGGACATCGAGTTATATTTTTTTCTGCTGTTGGTCCGATTGGGCAGGAATTGAAGGAGGTGCAAAATCTTTCGGTCGTTTGTCTGAATCAAAAAGACATTCTTCGAGATCCGAACCGGTTACGAGCTGTTTTTCAGGGCTTGTGGAATTTTCATGCGGCAAAGGTTTTTTCTTCGATTTTGTCAGACTGCTCACCGGGCGATACGATAATTCACATCCATGCAATATCTAAAAGCCTGTCCTCCAGTGTTATTTCTGCTGCAAAAAACAAGGGCTTTCGTATCATCTATCATCTCCATGACTATGGGATTGCTTGCCCAAACCTTGGGTTTTACGACTATCAAAAAGATGAAATCTGCCCTCGAAAAGCAATGGGTATATCGTGCATGATGTGCCATTGTGACAGCCGTTCAGTATTGCATAAAGGCTGGCGTGTGTTAAGACAATTCGTTCAATATTATCTTGGAGGCTTACCCAATGATATTGATGCCATGATTTATATTTCTGAGTTTAGCCGACGTATACTAGAGCCCTATTTTGCAGCAGGGCAACGGCTGTTTTTTTTATCCAACCTTCTCTCTGTAGAGTCTACGGAACGTATTCAGGCAGAGAAAAATCAGGTCTTTCTTTTTGTTGGCCGTTTTGCTCCCGAGAAAGCCCCTGATCTTTTTGCACGTGCAGTAGCTAGGCTTTCGATTCCTGCAGTCTTTATCGGTGCAGGAGAGTGTGAAGCTGAGCTTCGTAAGATTTGTCCTGAGGCAGAATTCCCAGGCTGGCTTTCGCACGAAGATGTAATGACCTATTATTCTCGTGCACGGGCTTTGGTGTTTCCATCGAAATGCTATGAAGGGCAGCCACTAACTGTCTTGGAAGCAAAATCGCAGGGAGTTCCTGCAATCGTAGCGGATGCGTGTGCGGGTCGAGATGAGATTTTGGACGGTGAAACGGGACTCTTATTCAAAAGCGGGTCTTTAGATTCGCTTTGCTGTCAAATAGAAAAAATAAAAGATGATACACTTGTTACTCAGCTGAGTGAGAGCGCATATCAAAGTTATTGGGAGCAAGAGTATGACGAGGATGCGTATGTGTTTCGGCTAGAAGAGATTTATAGGAGTACACTGTCTGGAATATCAAGAAACTGAAATTTGTCCTTTAAAGCCTGCGAGATGCTTATGTAAATAATATGTTACAATACACTCAGAGGAATAAGAATAAATGGAAGACATAAAAATTACGATTGTTACAGCAACCTATAATGCAGAAAAAACATTAGAACAATCAATATTGAGCATCGTCCATCAGGATTACCCCAATATTGAGTATATTATTGTCGATGGAGGATCAACTGACAGGACAATAAATATTCTAAAGCAATATGAACATTATGGGATTAAGTGGGTTAGTGAACCGGATTATGGCATTTATGATGGCCTGAATAAAGGGATTCAACTTGCAACAGGCGATTATCTTTATTTTCTGGGTGCAGATGATTGGCTGTGTAACAACGAGGTGATGCGTGAGGTTTCTTGTTTTATCAATACGCATCCAGGATTCTCCTTTTATGCGGGAAATGTTTTTTTGTATCGGAGCACATATCGACTGATCAAACGAAAACGAGCAGATTTATCGATAGAAGAAATAAAAAAAGGAGGGATGTGCCCCCACCAGGGGTTATTTTCGAGCAGACGATTGATGCTGAAAGGGTTTGATATAACGTATCGGCTTGCGGCAGACTATGAGCTTTTTTTACGCAATATTGTTCGGGGAGAATCTTATTGCGTGATGGATGTAGATGTCGCTTATTACAGTCTTTTTGGGGCGAGTGCAGATTTTTCTCTTTATGATGAATATATCGCAATTATTAAAAAACACGCAGGAGAAGGATATCTTGATCGAATCTATAAGCTGAAGGAGAACAACACGGATAAGTACTGCTTTAGAAGATTTATCAAAAGAATTTTGGTAGCACTTCTAAGTGAGAAGTTTTTTTGGCGTTGTCGAGGATGGAAAAACTTTGATGGAACAGGGTCAAGAGGATAAAATGGTATCGGTTGTAATTCCTACATACAATAGAGCAGACCTCTTGCTCAGAGCCGTTGAGAGCGTATTGACACAAACATATACTGATGTTGAAGCCATTGTTGTTGATGATGGCAGTACGGATAGTACCTCCTCAGTCATTGAAAAACTGCAAAGAGCGTATGGATTGCGGTTAAAGTATTTTTATCAACCCAATCGCGGCGTTTCTGCAGCTAGGAATAAAGGTATTTACCATGCATCAGGGGAGTATATCTCGTTCCTTGATTCTGATGACTATATATACCCGAAAAAGATAGAGCAGCAAATTGCTTTTTTAAAAGAGCATGCGGCAGACGTCTGTTTTTGCAACTATTATATCATAGGAAAGAAAAGGCGAAAAAAAGGTCTTCGGGGGCATATGGAAAACCTATTGCTGCGCTATATGCAAAGTAGGATGACGCCACAGACAAATGCGTGGATAATTAGGAAAGAGGTCCTTGATAAGGCTGATATTTCGTTTCGTGAAGGTTGTTCATGGGGCGAGGATATGGAGTTTTTTATTAAGGTAATGCATGCGGCAGATAAAGTTGTTTTTTTGGATGAGCCGCTTTTTGAGTACTATAAAAATGAGACTGGGCTATCGAAATTTTCGTGGGATAAACTCGAGCAGGATGTTTTTATATGGACTGAGATTTGGCGCTGGCTGGAAAAACATATTGCCGATAAAGATCTGTTGCAGACATACAAAGATGTTATTTTTGGCTATCGTATCCCATTACTTTTGGTCTATCGCTTATGGGCGGGGCGCAGGATGTCGGCGGAGGCAAGAGAATATGCGGCGCTCTATCGACCGTATCTAAAACAAATAAATTGTTCCAATGGCTTACGCAGTGTGAAGCTCCTTATTGTATGGGGGGTATTTCGTTTGAAAATGATTTGCACGAAACAAACAAATTGGTAAATAAAGATATTGACTTTGAAATTTGGTAGATCATTTGCCAAAAATATTGATGTATAACTAAAATTCACAGATAAATAATCCGTTGCGAGCTAAAGGATGTCAGCCCTTGTGGAGTAATGTGTGTAGATGATTTATGATGAGAGAATATTAATATTCTCCAGTATAAAGGGGGATTTTATATCATATTGAAGTGAGTAAAGGGGGCTCTTCTTAATCGATAGACTCCCATGATTTTAAAATAAGGGGATTACATGAAAAAAACATTGATTACAGGAATCACAGGACAGGACGGCTCGTATTTGACCGAGCTTCTGCTTGAAAAGGGCTATGAGGTCCATGGCATTATCCGTCGGCACAGTACACCCTGCACGGAGCGGATCGATCATCTCATGTCTGACGCTCAGTATGACGGGCGTCTCTTTCTCCACTACGGCGACCTGACGGATTCGAGCAATGCACATGCGCTGATCCGGGAGATTCAGCCGGATGAGGTCTATAACCTCGCTGCACAGTCCCATGTGGCGGTTTCATTCGAAGTGCCGGAGTATACAGCAGAGGCGACGGGTGTCGGAACGATCCGCCTGCTCGAGGCCGTGCGGCAGAGCGGACGGCCGATTCGCTTCTATCAGGCATCGACATCGGAGCTCTTCGGTGGGCTTCCGGATACGGCACCGCAGAGTGAGGCAACGCCGTTTTATCCAAAATCGCCTTACGGTGCGGCAAAACTATACAGTTTCTGGATTACGAAGAACTACCGCGAATCCTACGATATGTTCGCGGTCAATGGCATTCTCTTCAACCATGAGTCGCCGCGCCGCGGGGAGACCTTTGTGACGCGCA
>CALIBC010000081.1 GCA_938045615.1 uncultured Clostridia bacterium
AGGTTATTCTCCGGAAGGATCTTGATCACTTCCAAATTTTGGACAGTTACACGAACATTGCCCATCTGCCCTCCCATACGTGTACCTTTAAACACCTTTGCTGGATAAGAACAGGCACCGATACTACCTGGTTTACGAGCACGATTATGCTGTCCGTGTGTACTCTGACCTACGCCACCAAATCCATGACGTTTAACGACTCCTTGAAAACCCTTCCCTTTAGAAGTACCGACGACGTCTACATATGTTGTGTCATTCAAGAAATCCACTGTGAGTACATCGCCAAGCTTATACTTAGCGTTGAAATTTTTGAACTCAGCCAAGTATCTTTGTGGAGCTACACCCGCTTTCTTGAAATGGCCAGCTTCCGGCTTTGTCGTATGCTTTTCTTTCTTCTCTTGAAAGCCCAACTGAATTGCCTCGTAGCCGTCATTCTCTACGGTTTTTATTTGCGTAACTACACAAGGACCTACTTCGATAACAGTACATGGAAGATTCTTTCCCTCGGTACTGAAAATGGATGTCATTCCGATTTTTTTTCCTAACAATCCTGGCATTTCGCTTATCTATTAAACTATTTCACACTCTTATTTCAACCTCCACACCACTGGGGAGCTCTAGTTTCATCAACGCATCTACCGTCTTCGCAGTTGAACTATAGATGTCAATCAAACGCTTATACGAAGAGAGTTCAAACTGCTCACGCGACTTCTTGTTAACGAAAGTCGAGCGATTCACGGTAAAAATCCGCTTATGTGTTGGCAAGGGGATAGGGCCGCTTACTACGGCACCGGTAGCCTTTACTGTCTTCACAATCTTCTCTGACGATTTATCAACTAAAGAATAATCGTAAGACTTCAATTTTATTCTGATTTTTTGGCTCATATCGCTATGTTACTATATTATTTAATCAAATCAACCCGACCTTGCACCTCTGTCAGCACTTGCTTGGCAATTGATGGGGATACCTGGGCATAGTGAGAGAATTGCATAGACGATGTTGCACGACCAGAGGTGATAGTACGCAAAGCTGTCACATAGCCAAAGGTCTCAGCTAACGGCACCTTTGCTTTTACGATGCGAGTGCCCGTACGGCTTGACTCCATACCCTCGACTTGTCCACGACGCTTGTTTAAGTCGCCAATCACATCTCCCATATTTTCCTCTGGAGTAACAACCTCCAGCTTCATAATGGGTTCCATAAGAACAGGGGCCGCCTTCTCTGATGCATTCTTGAAGGCCTGAATAGCACATATCTCGAATGACAATTGGTCAGAGTCCACCGGATGGAAAGAGCCATCTATCAACGTCACCTTCATGCTATCCAAAGGATAACCCGCCAGTACACCGTTAGTCATTGCCTTCTCAAAACCTTTCTGCACGGATGGGATAAACTCTTTTGGAACGTTTCCACCCTTCACTTCATCCACAAATTGCAAGTGGCCTTCAAAATCAGGATCAGCAGGCTCGAGACGCACGATGATATCAGCAAATTTACCACGACCACCTGTCTGCTTCTTGTAAACTTCACGCAGCTCAACCGGCTTTGTGATAGCCTCCTTATACGATACAAGTGGGCGTCCCTGATTACATTCAACTTTAAACTCACGGCGCAAACGATCGATAATAATTTCAAGATGGAGCTCACCCATACCGCGAATAACGGTTTGTCCCGTCTCTTCATTCGTCTCTACACGGAATGTTGGATCTTCTTC
>CALIBC010000082.1 GCA_938045615.1 uncultured Clostridia bacterium
TGAATGTACCTTTTTGATATATCTTGCGTTTCCCATTTTTCTATACTATTGTCTTCATTTCTCTTCTCTAAAACGGCAGGCAAACCATAAATTGTCCGATCATCCAAAAAACCGATACCAATGATCCTTCTCTCTTTTAGAAGATATTGGTAGACTCCCTTCTGATTTTCTGTATACCACCCAGCAAATACTACACATTTACAAGCTAATGCCTCAATGCAAATCGTACTCGATGAAAGTATAGCGAATTCAACCCTACAAAATAAATCAGCCAGCTGAAAGGCCGTTAAATTTCTCTCTATCTTGATTTTATCGACTGCCCCTAGTTCCTCTTCAAATAGAAATGCATCTCCCACAATTGCTGTAATCCTATGCACCTTACTGCTGCTAGCGATTATTTTAGATATCTTTGTTGTAAAATTACTCCTATCAACACCACCAAAGGAAATAACAATATGTCCTTTCTCTCTTTTCTGCATAAAACGAGACGAGCGAAAAGGCTCACGTATTAAAGCCCAATCCAATCCTACAAACAACTTGGTGTATGGCTCTACATCAAGCATTTGGCGTTCATCTAATCCATAGTTAATCACTGCATCTGCAACATAATGTTTATCATGCATATCATCAACACAGACCAATCTACATCCCTTATTCTTTATTTTTCTCTGATATTCTGTCGAGTAAAAATAATTATCTAGCACAACAAGCTCTTTGCCAGAAAGCATTTCTCTAAAAATGGAGAATTTGCTATTATTAGAAGGAAGTTCTATTAAAGGGCAAATTCTTTCTACTTCTTTTTTTTGATAATCTGTTGGGGTTTGTGTGACAAATACGCATTCAAACTCTTCTTTCAAGATATCTGCTAAAGCTAACGTGCGTACAAAGTGTCCGTACCCGATTTGCTCTCCTGCATCCGCGCGAAATACAATTAAACGCTTATCCATTGCTCATAAAGCAAACTTCTAAATACATAAGTAATACAGGGATACTATATCCTTTTATTTACCATATCGCAAATAGAATTAAGATCCTTCATCTTTGCTATTTCTTCTGGATCAAATGAAACACCAAATACATCTTCGAGCTCTATGATAAGATTCAAATGTTTTAGAGAATCCCATTTATCACAATTTGCCTGAGTGATTTCATC
>CALIBC010000083.1 GCA_938045615.1 uncultured Clostridia bacterium
ATGGTGTGTCTACATATCGTTTACGGCAGGTTGACGGTCACGTCCCAAGTCTTGAACTCGCAATCAGCATAACACTCTGCTTCCTTTATCATTTTGGCATGTGTGACTACAGCTTGTCTGTTGTCGTTGATCAGCCGTATATCTATTCCATAGTCCAAGCAAACGAATTCTTCATCTATGGTGTTATATGAAATCAAGTAGGCTACATATCCTCCACCACAGGCATTCGTGCTCCCGATAATATAGAATCGATCTCCTCTTACGAGGATTTGGCTTACCTCGAATATGACAGGCGTAACTTCCATTTGGCCTTCTTTTTTTGGATAGATCTTCGTCTTGTTTAGATCGATTACTCGAACTTTTCTATTCTCCAAATTGTATTGATAAAGCACTATCTGATACTCTTTCAGAGTATAGTAGGCACAATGGTGACTCGCATCGTTATATCTCGCGATCAGGGTGAAATCATTCGCCGTCAATGATCGATCGTTATCATAGTAACTGCATGCATTGGCCACATCCACTACCTCGTCAGGGATAGCATTCGGATCATTGTCTTTCGCTTCAGTCGTTGCGGAATCTTCTTCTGCAAGCTCTGCCGTTTTCCGGTAGGCTTCTTCGTATACGGCTCGTTTTGTCCGTTTATAATCATTGTATCTTATCAAACTCCAGGTGATGGAAGCGCCTATGATCAGCACGATAGCTGCAGACACGGCATAGTCCATTGTCAATGAAAACTCCACCCTTTGCGCCTTAGTCTCTCCCTTGCGAGCCAGCAACACAAGCAGCCAAATCGGACCTACGACGGGAACGTATTGTATCAGAAACCACCATCCGCTCCGCCCCGTATCGTGCAGGCGCCGAATGGCCGCTGCCGCAAAGGGCACGGTGAGCGCGAGGGTGCCAACAAGCGTGCAAACGAACATCAGCCCCGTAGCCAAATCAATGCAGAATAGCGTGAGGAGAAGCAGCGCAAAACACAGGCACCCCTTCCAGAATTGTTGGCGACTCGTCTTTCCCTTAAAGTCAGCATACCGACGAATAAAGAGGTCAATGAAATAGTATTCGAAGAATCCCGGTTTCCGCACAGGCACCGCAGTAGACGTAGCTTCCTCCCTCTCGTCTACCGGCTCCTTTTTAGGCTCCGGCGTAGGTGCAGGCGCAGGTTCACAAACAGGCGCAGGTTCACAAACAGGCTCAGGTTCACAAACAGGCTCAGGCACAGCCGTCGGTTGCGGCATCGAAACCTGAGTGTTTTCATCTAACCACTCCCCGCAATGCTTGCACTTCTTGGCTACAGCCAGAATCTCCTCCCCGCAATAGGGGCATCGTTTAGTTGCGTCCATTGTTCAAAGCGGGAAAATCAATCAGGCAATGAGTCATCTTGGCGATAAGTCGGGTAGACGTCATCACCGTCGATAATCACTTTCCCATTCTCTCTTTTCACAGTGTAAGTACGTGGCTCACTATAACCCGAAAGGAGCGAGGTCGCAATCGCTTCCACTGCTTGATCTTCGGTATCTCCCGTGATCATCGTCTCTTCCAAGTCAAACGTGAGTGTAAGCGAATTGCCTACTAATTTCCACGTGAATGGTGTCAGTATGGTCAAGTCACTATTCGGAAAATGAGCCGACTCATATCCCGTTCCGCTCTCATCAATCATGAACGCCCATTGCTCGTAGTTGCCAACACCTACGTAACGCCCGGTTATGTCCGATTCCTTAACTCCCTGATTCCCTCCCGAGCAAGAAATCATGGTTAAACACCACAGCATCCATAAGGATGCGATCATTGTCATTCTTTTCATATGTGTCGCTATTTAATTAGTCGATAGGAATAGACTCCCTCCCCAACGGACACACCGACACGGCACGCATCCCCGGCAAAAGGGTGCGC
>CALIBC010000084.1 GCA_938045615.1 uncultured Clostridia bacterium
ACAGACAGACAGACAGACAGACAGACAGACAGAACGTATGTCCGGTGGTGTAACGGCATCATGGGCGTCCCGATCTCCTTCCTTGACAAATATAATCCCGATCAATTCGAGATCCTTGGAGCAAGCGAGAGCGAGGGAAAGGGATTCTCACATGGAATCTGGGATTCCACAAGCGGTGTTGCACAGCCGCTCCTGCACGGCGAACGGAAGTATAAGCGTCTCTTTATCCGATACAGGATGTAATGGCATCATGGGCGTTCCCATTACATTTCTCGACAAATACAATCCCGATCAGTTTGAGATTATCGGCATAGCCAAGCGCGGTGCTGGCGATCCTGCGTTGCGCTCCAAGGTATATACCAAGGCTGACTATCCCAACTATAGTGACCTCAATGCAACGCCGGTGCTGATCGGAGCAAATGGTATACCGAAAAACACATATCCGCGTATTCTGATTCGTAGAAGGATGGTATCATCATGAAGATTGAGCTGCAAAAAATCCCTGTTCGAGCCGTCGTGGAGGGATACCTTGACAGTGCGGAGAACGGCGTTGTGGGATATGGCGGAAAACTCAACATCCGACCGGCATTTCAACGTGAATTTATCTATAAGGATAAACAGCGCGATGAAGTAATTCATACGATCAAGAAAAATTTCCCCCTGAATGTCATGTACTGGGTCAAAAGCGGAGGGGAGCATTTTGAGCTTCTGGACGGTCAGCAGCGAACGATCAGCATTTGCCAGTACGTTCATGGAGACTTTTCGATTGAGCACAGAGCGTTCCACAATCTGACTGCTGAGGAGAAACAGCAGATACTGGACTATCCTCTCATGGTCTACATCTGCGAAGGGACGGATCGGGAAAAGCTGGATTGGTTCAAGATCATCAACATTGCCGGTGAGCAGTTGACGGCACAGGAACTGCGCAACGCAATCTATACGGGAGAGTGGCTTGCCGAGGCGAAAAAACGCTTCAGTAAACCCCTGTGTCCTGCACATCAGCTTGCCAAGGACTATTTAAGCGGTTCGGCGATCCGTCAAAATTACTTGGAGACGACGCTCCGATGGATTGCGGCGCGAGATGATATTGAGATCGAGGACTATATGGCACAGCACCAGCATGATACAAATTGCAGTGATCTGTGGCTTTACTTCAAAGGTGTTGTGGATTGGGTACAGGTTACGTTCCCGCAGTATCGCAAAGAAATGAAGGGCTTGGAGTGGGGAATCCTTTACAATAGGTATAAAGACGGGAAATATGACCCGAAAACACTGGAAGCACGCGTTGCCGCACTGATGGAGGACGATGATGTCACGAAGAAGTCCGGTGTATATGAGTACGTGCTCGGCGGTGCGGGTGAAGAAGGTGCGCCAGACGCCGACGGGTAAGGAGGCGTGGACCTC
>CALIBC010000085.1 GCA_938045615.1 uncultured Clostridia bacterium
CTGACGGGTAACTGTCCACTCTTTTTGCGTTGCACCCGTAATAGAATCGCCATTCAAATACCATTGATAGCGCGCGGGGCCATCGCCAGCTCTCAGCGTCACCGACTGTGCCGGCGGACAGACGAAGCGCTCACCTGTAATCTTGAGCGGCTGGGGATTGACCACCGTGATCTTGGTCGTCAGCGTAAACGTCTCATTGTACGCGCTCTCGACAACCATTTTAATCTCATGCTGTACATCGAGCGAAAGTGATGGGATCGTCCATTCCAGTTTACCACGTTCTGCAGTCTGCTCCTGACCATCAATGAACCATTTGATAGACTCCGATCCGGACTTAAGTTGCAGTTGCGCAACACCCTTTATTTTGAACTCACCTGCGCAATAAGTTTGCTCGTTGGCGTCCTCAAAGTGGATATCGTTGATATAGAAAGCCGGATTCAGCTGGCGTGCAGAAGAGGCAGCGAGGTAGTAATAAGACTCCGCTGCACCTAAACCGTATCCCATCACAGAGAGACCCGCTGCATTTTCGAAGTAGTAGGTAGCTTTTAGATCCGTCAGGGGGATCGAATAGAACGAAAAGCCTGATTGGGCGTTATCCGTCCATGTTCCGCCAGAAAGTGCCTGGGGGACACCTCCACCAATGGTCATCGTCGTGGCATTCTTTGTGGCCGTCGGGGTAACGATCAACGCATGATGTTCCTTCAATACAGATGTTCCCGTAGCTACGAACGGAGCAAGCGCCACATTCATTACCGTCTGCTCGATCGGCGGCACCCACGCCATAGCCGGATCACCAACAGCGTATGGAAGACCCGGGAATAATGTACCGGTCAAAAACGACGCTACAGCCACAGGTTTATCTGCTTCTACATAGCATCCTCCATCTTTGAGAGAAACCTCTAATTCCACAAACTGGCCAGCTTTGAGATTCACCAAACTACCTGTACCCGGACTAGATATAACCGTAGCACCTGTCTGTGTGATCGTAGTCCCATCTTGGGATGCAACGACACGAACGCGCTCTATACCGCGCCTTGTAACCGGAATTAGAAATTTACTTCCCCATGAATGAACCGGCACCTGTTGCTGAAACAAGCAGTCACACGCAGCTACTCCTTTAGGAACGTTCACACACGTATTTGTCGTAAAATAAGCGATCGGTTTATCCGAAGAGATTAATGTACCTGTCTTATCACCAGACGGTGCATAATTACTATACACCTGCCCTCTGTTTAAGGTGGCAACCAAGACATTGTTTTCTTTTATCTGCGTATTGTCTTCTACGGCAATGACGGTATAACCATCTCCAACCCCTGCTCCTTGCAGTGTCTCATAAGTGATATGACGATATGCCTTGCCATAGTTGGTTACAGGTAATACATTGGTTGCATCCGTTGTCGCACTATAAATGTTGATTGCAAAAACTGAGATCAATTCATCTGAGGTAATATGCAGTGTCTTGTTCGTAGTACCGGTGACATTACTGTACACTTTAGCAGCCTCTGTTGAATTGAATGTACGCGTATACACCTGACCTGCGGCCACATTGAATGTCTCTGTCGTACCATCCAGCGTAAACGTCAATGTCACCTTGGTTGGCTTTGTTGCCACCACCCTTAATTGCAACATGTTGTCACCACTGGTGTGGATATGATTCTGTCCGTAGCTTAACCAGAAGTCTTTTCCCTGCGTGGTCGATTGGCCTTGCGAGAAAAGCTGGTTACTGAACAGGAAGAGTAGGGCCATGGCGCCCACAAACCTGAGTAATAACTGTTTCATACTGTATTCTATTTTCTATTAGTTGATATGCC
>CALIBC010000086.1 GCA_938045615.1 uncultured Clostridia bacterium
CCTTCGATAAGATACAGCTCCTTCTGCGACGTGCCCGTTGCTTTCGCAAAAGCATCCTTGGACATATAGAGCGTGTCGGCCTTTTCCCCTGCAATCATCAGGAGCGGCTGGTCGATCAGATCCATTCGGTCATCTACGTCAAAGGCGATGAGCCTGATAAAGGATTCCGTCGTATAGCTCCCGGTCGCATTCGGGTGACGGTGGGAAAGTCCGTAATACTCGATTCCGTCCCTGTAAAGCGTATTTTCCGGCAGCTTTTCCATCTCTGCGCGGAGTTCGTCGTCGCTCTTTCCGGGGGGCAGGAAGCCCTCATACAGGATTTCACCGGAAAGCCCTTTATTTCTTGCCGCAGCAGCCCTTTCCAGCCGCGTTTTCATCCCTGCGCTGCGATGTCCTGATCCATGAAGCCGTTTCGGCGCACCCGCCCGGAGTTGAACATGGAAAGTACAGCAACCGCCTTGATCCTCTTGTCCGTCTGTGCTGTTGCAAGCGTATAGCCGCCGCCGCCGCAGATGCCGAGAGACCCGATGCGATTGACATCCACCTTCGGCAAGGTGGAAAGATAGTCCACCATGCCGCTGATGTCCTCAATACGGTTGGACGGATAATCCCTCAGTCGCGGCTCACCGCCGCTCGCGCCCTGATAGCGGGCATCACAGGCCAGTGTGATATAGCCAAGCTCCGCCAGACACTGGGCATATAGCCCCGCCACCTGCTCCTTGCTGCCGCCGTTCGGATGCGCCACGGTGATTGCCGCGTACTTCCGGTCGCTTCCTTCGTCATACCCTGCGGGCAGGTAGAGGTTTGCCGCAACCTTGATTCCTTCCACCTCGTACGATACCGGCCGGATGTTTACTTTTCCGGCTTCGTTCTGCTCAATTGCGCCGCTGTATACCAGTCCAAATGCATTTGCCATTTTGCTTGTCCGCCCTTATTCCTCGTCCGTCCATACTTCCGCGATCAGCGGGAAAGCACTCCACGCCTTCGGCCAGCCGCAGTAGAATGCAAGCTGTGTCACAATTTCAACCGCTTCTTCCTTCGTGATGCCGTGCTCCTTGCCAAGTGCAAGGTGGGAACGCAGCTGCGGATAAAGCCCTGCGGAAAAAAGCGCGGCAATCGTGATCATGCTCCGGTCGCGGAGAGAAAGCTGCTCTTCTCTCGACCAAACTTCTCCGAACAGCACATCGTCGTTCAGCTCCGCAAATTTCGGCGCCAGTGTGCCGAGGCGGTCTCTTCCTGCTGTCTGTTTTTTCATCGTGAATCCCTTCTGTATCGTTGACGCGTTTGATTTGACAGAGAATCGAACATCATGGTTTCCCCTCCTTAATGCGATTCAAACTGTCGCTCCCAGAACGCCGTCGCTCGATCAAGCCATCCCTCCGCAACAGTTCCGGTTCCGAGGCCGAAGCCGTGCGACAGCCCCGGGAACACTTCGATCTCGGCATCCGTTCCATTGGCACGGATTGCCGCAATGCGCCGCTGCATCGTGCGGCGGTAGCTCGCGATGCCGTCCTCCGTCCCCACGCAATTATACGTCGGGGGCTCATTTCCGTTAACCTCCGAAAGTCCCGTATACTGCATGATGACCGCCGCAGGACGGGGGTAGGCACGCGCACCGAAGCGTGCCGTCCCGTAGCTGCCGAGCCATGCCGCCATTCTTGCGCCAGCCGAGCCGCCCCACAGAGAATAGTCTGACGTATCGACGCCTAGCGCATCTGCATGCTGAAAGATAAACGTGATTGCCCTTGCCAGATCTTCGCAGGCCGTCTGCGCACCGGGGCGGTAAATCAGTGCAAAGGCGTTATAGCCCTTTTTCGACAGTTCCAGTGCATGCGGGAAGCTGTCATGCATTGTCGCCACGTAGGCGAACCCGCCGCCGGAATTGCAGATGGCAAACTTTGCGCCCGGCTTTCCCCGAAAGAAGAACAGCCCCGTGTTCTTCTTTGCAGGATCTGCCGCCTTTTCTTCGTCTGTATAAATATCATAGAAGATCGTATGTCCCGCCGCTGCCTGCGATTTCATATAGTTTGCAATCTCTACCGTCTTGTCCGGCTTGATATTGCTGTACCATGTCAGTGACAAGTCCCCCAGTGTGCTGCCGCTGTAGTAGCTGTTGTTAACGGGAAATATCAGCCGCCCATAATCCCCAAACACGGGATCGTTTATTACATCCGAGAGCCGTGTATCTTTTGTGTAATATACCTCTTCGTTTTTTGCATCGCCGTTGCCGGCTTTTATCATCGATTCTCTCACCTCCGTCTGCCTGCTGCTTTGTTCGGCTGCAGAAGGCGTCTGCCCTTTGGAAACTTCAGCACACGCAGCCAACGTGAGTGCAGCAACTGAAATCATAAGAATCGCCGTGATTCTCCTCATCTGCTTCGCCTCCTTTTGAACGGGGCACACACGCCATGCTCGCTCCCTCCTTCGCTGTATCTCAAGTGAACTGGGGTAAGTATAATAAAAATCAGCTCCATACAGAAGTCTCTTTTAGGAAGCGAGCTATTACCAAAAGGTATAAACTTAAAAGACTGTTTTCAAGGCATCCAGAAATTCACTGACTTTTGCGTCCGGCGTTTTGGAATACATCAGACCGTATGGCATCTCAAACTTCCAGCCCATCCGAACCGTTTTGAGAAGCGGATGGACAGTCCTCCAACGGTCAATGGTGACGAGGAGTCTTTGACCGTTTTCACACGCATTGAAAACGTCAAGGTTGTACAGTGGGAAATCAACGATGCGAATCTGTGGATGACTCCGGGTCAGATATTCCCTCAGCCCATCCATATTTTTCATGCGGCCGGCCTTTAGCATCATGAGTTCCTGTCCGTACAGGTCTTTGATGGACAGGCGTGTTTTCGCAGCCAGTGGATGATTCACGGAGAAGGCCACGCAGAGTCGTTCCTTTGACAGCTCGATAGCATCACATTCACGGTAAGAAAGCAGACTTTCGTCGAATATCCCGGCCACAACATCGATATTTTCCCCGAGGTTTTTCAGGATCATCCTAGCATTGACCGGCGTGTTGTCAAAGGGAACCAGCTGGAATTTCAGCCCCGGCATGATTTTTGAGAGCTTTGGCCATAGTTCGACCAGCACTTCCGCCGGGGTCATCGGAGAAGTACCGATCCGGATCACGCTGCCCGCTTTCATCATGGCATCTTTCGCTCTTGCTACGGCTTCGTTGCTCCTTTTGATCAGTTCCTCCGCGTCTATTAAACGATGAATAAACATCCGCCAAAACACAGCACAAACACCAAGGTATTCGTCCGTCACCAGTTCACACCATTCGTTCGAGGAGTCTGTACTCGTTACCTCAATAGCGCTGTGACTGAACCAATGACCTACCTGTGTGCCATGTCAACGCTTCACGTTCGGTGGAATCTCCACGACATCACCCAGCCAGAGTCATCGTGCCGCCCTGCCCTCCTCCGACATATCTCAATCGTGAATCTTACTCGCGTGCATCCACTTCACAAATCCGGGGTCATCGTGATTGACAATCTCGCTGTGCCC
>CALIBC010000087.1 GCA_938045615.1 uncultured Clostridia bacterium
CCCTCATCGCCGCAGCGCTCCTCTTCGGCAGCAGCGGCGGAGTCGCGTGGGGGCAGACGGAGATAGGTAATCCCGGAAATAATGTAGGGGTGACTACGACAGACGGAACAAACGGCACTAATGCTGTAAATAATGTGTTTGGTGCTGGCGAATCAGCTTTGATCTCTGCTGGTCGGATTACTTTCCCGAGAAATAATGTGCCTATCAATACCTCTCCGCAGCCTCTTATTGTTGGAGAAATATCAGGATCACCGAGCAACATTGTGGTTAACTCCTACAATGGTGGCGGACAGATCCAAGGATGGGTGGTTGAGTTTATTTATACTTGGCGGAATGATGCCAATAGGTGTGGCTCTTATCCTAATCAGCCTGCGATAAGTGGCTCTTGGTCTCCTGCCGATCCGAATAATAGTGATGCGGGGACAGATATAGGCTCCGCTCTTCGAACGACATCTTCGCCGCCAGGATGGGGAGTAAATACTTTGTCTTATAATCATAATCAGACCCATTCTATTAGTAGCAACTTGACCCAAGTTCATGAAACTGGATCAACAAGCGCAACAGTTAACGATGGGTCAGCCCTAAAATGGAATCATTCTTTCGGCTCGTGGTGGCGTTTCTCTCCGTATGCTACGAATGTGAGCGGGTTAACGGCTCAAGACGATAACATTCATCTTGTTCAGGTAAATGGATCTGCCATACATAGTTTAGCATCGTATGGAACGAGAGATAATCCGAAGACTCCGGGGAATGGTTTGGAGCTATATCGTCGTCCGACGACTGTTGGTGTTTCCGGGCTGAATCAATTCGAAAACCTTTTTGTCTATGACTTACCTTGGTATTATCGAACCTATGCAGTCACAACATACACGAAATCTCCTGATGTATCTGAGAGTGCGTCTTATGACCATATAACTCGATCAAGTAGCCACAATTGCGGACATCTCGGCAATCAATATACATATTATCGTCAGCATGGTGGCGTAACAGTATTACACAGAACATTTGATGTGACATGGAATAATGTCTCTGGGCCGATTCGGGCGATGAATGGTAGCGACCCATTGCGATTGGATGCAGCCATAGCTATCTTATCCGGAGCAGATGTCTGTGTGGAGAAAGATATTGAGGACAAGTCGACCAATCCTCAGTCTAATACGGGATATAGCGGTACGACTGTGACAGATGCTTCTGCCGTTGGATTTACTGAAACGGATGCTTTATTGGTATTGCCGAAAAACGGCAATAACTTTCGGTTGAAGGTTGGGAGAGACTTCAAAAAGATGAATATGTATCAGGACAACTTGAGCGGTAATCCTCCTTATTACACGGCTACATCCTATCCTAAAAATACAGCCATTCAAAACAGCACGGTGGGAACACCGGCGTCAACCCCCAGCGGTCTATCAGGCGGTAGTATCTTCCTATATAAGAACACCCAAACGGATCCAGCTATATTTGATGTAGTAGACCTAACGAATTTATATGCGGCAAATCTGTCAGAAACTCCGCAGGATACGCGATACTCCGATATACAATTGCCTTATTCACAAACAAGAAGCGGTGTTTTCGGGGTTTATAAAAGTTATAGCAATTCGAATGCACGTATCCACACAGGCGATGCCGCTGGAATGAATAACCCTGGCGTGATAGAAATAGGCCCAGCTACCGTAGGAGATGCAGCAACGAAGGGTTGGAACCGCTTTTTTATTTACTCCGGCGGTACGATTAAGAACTTCCGCAGCGGCTGTTATCAGAGTGACTGTGCTAACATCATGTTTGCTGGGGCCAACGCGGCTAGTAGTGGTTCGCCGAAATTCGTTTTTGATAATACGGCCTCACTGAATATTCTGAACGACGGGAACTGCTGTTCTGCAGCTATCATTTTTGCAGATGCCGGTGCTGTGGGTGAAGTAACTGGCCAAAGCATCTCAGACGGTGGTGTGAAGAATGCAAGTGGGACAGGCGATTTGTTGATTCGTGCACATGCTAACGTGAACTTGGATGCTGACGCCAACTTCAATGCGGCAAGTAAAGACAATAACGTTTCTATCCTCTCGGATAAGGCGTATATCTCTACAAAGAAGTTTGAGCACACCGCAGGATCAACTGGTGGCGCTAAAGGCCATCTTACGCTTTGGGCAAAAGGTGATACGCTCAGTACTTTACCGAATCAATGCGGCGGATATGTTCTCGTTACGGGAGACTGGAAGACGACAGCAACTACAGGTGCGGCCAGCACATGGCAAAAACTACATGATGCACTTGCTGTATTCGGCGATGGTACGAACTCCGACAAATTGGCCCGTACGGGAACAAGTTGTGCCTTTAACGAAGAAATGGAGGCTCGAAAGGCAGCTTCTTTGGACACCCGTGTGCAGACCCGCATCCAATCAGACAAGGATTATATCCGTGTCACTGGCAACTTTGAGCATAAGGGAAAAGAGGGTGGTCTGTTTGTGCAAGCGGCAAAAGCTGTAACCATAGGTGGAACGACTGATATAGACTTTTCCGCTTCGGGTGCTACCGGCGATGCCGTGATCCAGTCGAGATGGTCGTCTGTGAATTTCGGTGGAGCCTTCACCTATAAAGGCTACCAAACGACAGACTTGTTTATCGATGGTGAATCAGGTGTGAACTTTGGTAATGGTACGAAGATCGAATACGGGCAAACCTCGAATACTCCCAATATCGGTATCCAGTCTAACTCTGGGACGATCTCATTTGCTGGTGCTGGCTTTACCTTCGACTACAAGGCCAAGGGCAAAACGCAGCTTTGGGCTGGCGATAGTATCATCAGCACACAGCAGG
>CALIBC010000088.1 GCA_938045615.1 uncultured Clostridia bacterium
GGGGCGGTCGGAGCCAACGGGAACCCCGGCAGCGCCCTGGTGGCCGAGCGCCAGGACGCGCGCAGCGGCTTCGAGGGCCTGGGCATCATCGAGGACGGGCACGCCCTGGTGGAGGCCATCCAGGGCGGCAGCTGGACGGGCACCGCGCTGGGGGTGGCGTTCACGGGGTTGGACGTGGCGTCCGCCGTCTCCGATCCCATTGGCACGCTCATCTCGATGGGCCTCGGCTGGGCGCTGGAGTGGGTGTGGCCCTTCAACGAGCTGTTCAACGCCCTGGCCGGGGACGCGGCGCAGGTGGAGGCGAACGCGCAGACGTGGGAGAACGTGGCCATGGCCCTGGGGGCCGCCGGCGCGCAGTTGGAGGAGGACACAGCCACTTGCCTGTCCGACATGGCCGGGGACGGGGTCGAGGCGATCCGGACCTCGGCCGACGGCGTGGCGGAGCACGTGCAAGCGGCCTCCCAGTGGGCGCAGGCCATGGCGGACGGCCTGCGCATGGCGTCGGGCATCGTCCAGGTGGTGCACGACGTGGTGCGCCAGGCGATAACGGATCTGATCGGCACGATCTGCTCGGTGGCCATCGAGGAGGCCTGCACCCTGGGCCTGGCCACCGCCTTGGTCGTCGAGCAGATCACCACCCGGGTCGCCGCGTTGTCAACCCACGTCTTCGAGGCAATCGGCCATTTGAAGACCGCGTTCTCCAGTTTCCACGGGCTCCTGTCGGAGCTGGGGCGCTTGTGGAACACGCTCACCGGGGCGATCAGCTCCATGTTCCACCGGGGGGCCGCCGCCGTGATGCCCCACGGCCCCGTGGCGGGCGCGACCGCGGCGGTCGGAATCGGCGGCGCCCCGCACGGCGCTCACAGCCCGCACGCTTCGGCCCATTCCGCTCCCCCGCCCCCTCCCCACGCCAAAGACCCCGTGACGAGCGATCCCCTGGTCTTCCCCGAGCGCAAGCCGTGGAAGGGTAAGTCGCGGGAGAAGCGCGAACCAGAACCCCACCACGGCGAGAGGTGGGGCGAGGGCCGCGACCAGGCCCAGCTCAACACGCTGAGGGACGCCCGTGTCGAGACCAAGCAGCACATCGAAAATCTGGAGGCAGAGCTGCGCGCTCACGGGGTGGATCCCAAGGAGGTGACACAAAAGAAAATAGACGCCACAATCGAACGACTCCAAAATGAGCACCGGTCGGTGTTCGAATGCGAAACGGTCCGCAACCTCGCCGATGATTTGTCCCATGCCCGCGGAAGATACTCAGCACTTGGCGAAGAAGTCGGAATCGTTGGAGCAGAATCTAAACTGGAAAGCCAGGGAATGGATCTCCTCCCCAACACCGGGGGCACTGGCACGGGGAACGGCAGCGGCGACATCTACGCGACCGCCCTGGACAAGGAGGGCAATCGCCAGTCCTTCCACGTGGTGGAGGCCAAGGGATACAGTAGCGAACTGGGAACGCGACTGGTCGACGAAAAGCCCTTCGAACAGGGGTCCCCCACATACGTGCGCGACATCATGCTCAACGACACCCAGCTGCACGACGCACTGGCCAGGAACGCCGCACTCCGCGAGGCCATACTCAAGAGGGAGATCCCGGTGATCGCCGACGTGTACCGCACCCGCCACCCGTACATGTCCTGCGTCACCCTGCAACAGACAAGGGCTGTTCCCCTCGACGACGACTTCATAAAGGAGCTGGATGGGATCCTCAAGGGACATCCCGCATACACGCCTTTACCGCCCCCAAAACCCATCCCCTGAGAACAACCCTAGAAGAAAACACCCACACGGAGTAGAATTAGACCATGAACACCACATTCGAAGCCTACCCTACGGACCGTTTCATCGAGATTGTCAAGGCGTGGGTGAACCACCCTTGGCCGATTACTTCTGACGAGGGGCAGGCTATATACGAGAGCCTCGGACTCCGCGGATACAATCCGCGCCCGAACTTCTTCTGGTCCGATTTCTCTACGGACAAGGAACCAGACTCCTACTACGTCGTCACGCAAGATCAAGTCAGCACGATCGACATGAAAATGGCACGACTCCTCCCCGACGAGGGAGCCAGCGACGATTCACCACTCTATGAGATATATACCCGATACTGCAACGCCATCGACACGGCATTCAATGGAAACGCAACAAAACATCCAGTTCACGACAAAGCGACCGAATGGACGTTTCATAACGATGTCCGAATCAGGATCGCGAACATCGATATCGCGATATCTTTAGTTATCCATTCACCACGCATGACCCAATTGCGCCGCGAAGAAGAGGAAATGGGCTTGACCAGCTACAGCGAGATCCTCGAGGACGACTGAAGAGGACGTTCAGCCCATGACGACGCAGCGCCCCGCCAGATTCGAAGCCTACCCTACGGACCGTTTCATCGAAATCGTTAAGACGTGGATCGACCAACCATGGCCCATCACCTCGAAAGATGGGAGTATTATATTCGAGGACTTAGGGTACTCGGTCGATTCAGAAGACCCGGAGATGTTCGCGTCACCATTTGCGGAACAAGAACCGGATTCCTACTTTATTGCACGGAACGGACTTATTGACGACATTGATGTCGCAGTATCCACAATATGCACAAAGGAATCCATGAAGGAAAACGCGGACACAATAGAGAGCACTTACGACACATACTGCAAAGCGGTAAGCGGCGCATACCCTGACGCACTATCGAGAAAAGATAGAACGCACAATGCGACCGAATGGTTCTTTAAAAATGACGTACAAATTAGACTCGGCAATGTCGGGATCACTATTTCATTCTACATACACTCACCGCGTATGACCCAATTGCGCCGCGAAGAGGAGGAAATGGGCTTGACCAGCTACGACGAAATCCTCGAAGACGACTGAACAGGACGTTCAGCTCATGACGACGCAGCGCCCCGCCAGATTCGAGGCATACCCTACGGACCGTTTTATCGAAGTTGTCAAAGCCTGGGTCAACCACCCCTGGCCGATTACTTCTGACGAGGGGCAGGCAATATACGAGAGCCTCGGTCTCCGCGGATACGCTCCGCGCCCGAACTTCTTCTGGTCCGACTTCTCCATGGACGACGAACCCGACTCATACTACGTCGTCACACAGGATCAAATTAGCACTATCGACCTGGAGGTCGCGAAACTCACCCTTCCCGAAAATGAGGTTGGCAACGATTCGACGCTCTGCGACACGTATACCCAGTATTGTGCCGCTATTGATAGCGCATTCGATGGCGGCACAACAAAGCATGTGATCCATGACAAGGCGACCGAATGGACGTTTTATAACGATGTCCGAATCAGGATCGAGAACATCGACTCCGCATTGTCTTTTATTATCCGCTCACCTCGTATGACCCAATTGCGTCGCAAAGAGGAAGAAATGGGCCTGACCAACTACGACGAGATCCTCGAGGACGACTGAAGAGGACACTCAGCCCATGACGACGCAGCGCCCCGCCAGATTCGAAGCCTACCCAACAGATCGCTTCATAGAAATTGCCAAAGCTTGGATCGACCACCCATGGCCCATAACCACAGAAGAGGCGAAAGATATTTACGAAAGCATCGGCTACCGCCCCTGCGTCCCAGATCCGAGTTTGTTCGCATCAGATTTGTCGAAAGACGGTGAACCGGACTCTTACTACACACAACATGACGGTTACATAAACGCAGTCAACATAACAGTTACGAGACGAGGAGAAAAAGGGACTGAGAGACATAATGCAGACAAAATTGAGAAGATATACAAACAGTATTGTAACGCGATTGACGCCCTACTTTCAAAACGACTCACCCGCCGACAACAACAGGATTCCGCAACTGAGTGGTTCATCGACAGTAATGTGAACATAAGAGTCGGAAACCCTGGACACAGGGTAACGTTTTCCATCTCCTCGCCGACCATGACCCAGTTGCGCCGCGAGGAGCAGGAAATGGGCTTGGCCAGCTACGATGAGATCCTCGAGGACGACTGAGGAGGAGATTTAGTCCATGATGCAGCGCCCCGTCAGATTCGAAGCCTACTCTACGGACCGTTTTTTCGAAATTGTAAAGGCATGGACAGGGCACTCTTGGCCCATGAGTCCAGAAGAAGGTAGGCAGGTATTCGAGGATTTTGAGTACAAGGCGGACCCATCTGATCCCGACATGTTCTCCTCTCCCTTCACAAACGGCACGCCAGACTCTTTCTTTACAGCACAGGATAACACCATTGACAACGTACTCATCGCCGTTGCAAACAGATTGACGACACCCGAAAGCAGTAACATCATTGGGCGAACATATCTCGAGTACTGCGATGCAATTGACGAGTCTTTCACACCCGCTGCCACAAGACTTCGCACCCAGAAGAAAAACACCGAATGACGTTTCAATAACAATGTTGAACTAAGCGTTGGCAATGCGGACATAACAGTATCGCTGTTCATCCGCTCGCCCCGCATGACTCAACTTCGCTTTGAAGAAAAAGCGATGGGCTTGACCAGCTACGACGAGATCCTCGAGGACGATTGAACAGGACATTCAGCCCATGACGCAGCGCCCCGCCAGATTCGAAGCCTACCCAACAGATCGCTTC
>CALIBC010000089.1 GCA_938045615.1 uncultured Clostridia bacterium
TCCGCTAATCCGTTAATCAATCGTGTTATTGTGGTCTTCCCGCAGCCGCTCCCGCCGGTCAATACAAGAAGTTCGCCCTCTTCTATATTGAGATTAATATGACGAATACTTTCTGTTTCCGCTCCCGGATACTTAAAAGATACATTTTCAAACTGGATAGCGGACCGCTTTGCTTTATTATTTTCCATTACGCAATTGTCCTTTCCAGTACAAAATAGAGTACTGTCACACAAACAGCAATCATGCACATGATCCAATCCCTTGTTTGAAATTCTATTTTCCTGCGGCAGGTATGCTTCCCCGGATTTCCAATCCCCCTGCTTTCAGCAGAGGCGGCAAGTTCTTCTGCTATCCTTGACGAGCGGAAAATAACAGGCGTAACAATATATTCCATTGCGTCCAGAGGATGTTTCCACGACAGCAGCTTCCGCAGCCGAAGTGAGGCAAACACATCAGAAAACTCACTGCAAACAGTAGGAAAGAAGCGCAGCATAAAGGTTACGGGCAGCGCAATCCCATCGGGAGCATGGATTTTCTTGAAAACTGCAACAACCTCTCCTGGTGGCATACCAATGACAGGCTGTGCTGCCATACCCATCACCATGATACGAAGCACCATGAACAGAAACATTTCCGGCATCAGGAAAGTAATACCCCGTTCATCTGAAAGCAGCCGCAGCACAATGAAAACACCACAGGCGGTCAGATACTCTATCGTCTGTCTGCCAAAGCCCTGAACAATCAAATATACACTTAAAATGCCCAACAGTGCATATATTAAAATGTCGCTTGTGAGCACCCCCACAAGCGACATCGTAAGAACTATGACAAGCAATTTGGTCCGAAAATCAAACTCTACATTCATAATTTATTTAATCACCCCGCTTTTTCTGAAGTGCTTTACAATCAGTTTGTTGCTGATCATACAGCCCAGAATAGCCAGAACGGCGGTGACAGCCAGGCTCAAAAGGACATACTTCGGATCTGTGTAATACCTTGTCTGCATCTGAATCTGCTGTTCACTGACACCAGTGGCGAGGAATGCTTCCTTGAAAAACCAGATTTCTGACATGCCATGTGCCGCACGAACCAGTGCTGTAATCACCCATGAAACAGATACCCGCCTGATATCGTGATAGGTGTCCTTTCCCCACATGGAAAGTTCTGTGATCATGCCGCCCCCCAGAAACCATGGAATCATAAAGGGACCCATCATCAGCCCGGCAACAATCGCCCACATGATATTGTAGACAAGAGCGGGGCCATGCTTGCCGACTTTCATACACATATAAACATAGAACGGTGCAAGAATAAGCGCTGCTCCAGCGGCGTTAAAAATCATAGAGTAGAACAGAGACGCCCCCGTCAGGATTGAATAAGCCATAAATACAACAAACATGATTGCACAGAAAATACCAATGATTGCTGCGTCTTTGACAGTATATTTATTTCCTGTCGACTGTTCATTTCCCATTTAAAAATCCTCCTTTACTTTGCAGAAAGTTAGAAATTACTAACTGTCCAAAAAATAAGTCAATTCAAGCAATCTGCCTGCTTTTATCCGACGGGGAGTATTTTAATGCAGCTCAGATTTCCTCTCCACTCCATACAGGTACTGTTCTATCCAAATGGACTCTCTTTCTAAATTCTGTCGGAGAGCTTCCATACTTTTCCTTAAAGGCAGAAGTAAATTTACTTGGATTTTCATACCCAATTTTACCTGCTATCTCCGTTACCGACAGTTTTGTTTTTAGCAGCATTTTCTGGGCAACCTGAAGCCGGTAAGTTCGGAGATAGGAATAAATAGAGGTTCCATAGATCCCCCGGAAATATTTTTTCAACGCCGTTGTAGAAATCTCAAATTTTTGAGAAAGCTGTTCTATTGTGTGATGGATTGTTAAATCCTCTGTGATATAAAACGCTACTTCCTTAACCAAAGCGACTTGATTTTGATTGAAATAATTTGTCTGCAATACTTCTTTCTCCGTATTGAGATCGCTTAAAAAAAGAAGTAATTCCAGTATTTTGATTTTCATGTATCCCGGCTTTCTCTTTTCCCGAACATGATAGAGCTCTGAAAAAATATGTTCAATAGATGGATTGGTGCGCATGATACAGCATCGGTTGCCGTCACATATGTATTTTTGAATGTAATACAGATCAATATTCAGCAGTTCCATAATTTGCCGCATTTCTGGCAATAATTCATCCAGATTGATGATAATGGAAATACCATGATAATGATTCAAAGGAAAGCACGCATTTGATTTTTTCTTCATCATAGCACTGATGGATAAATCTCCCTCTGCCATATAACAACAACTGTTTTCACCAAAGCTGCACTCAAAACGCCCGATCCGACAATGATTGATTTCTATCCCATTGCTTGCAGAGACCTGGTTCTGGTTACAATATCCCATGTGTATATCGTTATAATAAAGCTCAATGCTTGGAAAAACCTGATAGACTGTAATTTCCCCATGTCCTGTTTCATTTGACAGTTTGAAAATTTTACAGTCCTGACGTAGTTCATCTTCGACTTCTTCCAGAGAACCATATAGCTTCGTTCCCTCAAATTCATCCGACAATTCAGTTTTTGATAATATTTCAATTACACTGGTGAATACCTGTTTTTCATAGGTCAGCACTGCCAATCCTCCTTTGCTTTCTATAACTATAGTAAACGATATTAATAAATTTACTTTGAAGTAATAATTGATATATGGTATGATCTAAATGGATGATCGTGCCATATGAATAATCGCAAGTATCATACCGCCCCAGAAGCCCTTCTTGCTCAAGGTCAAGCAATTATGTCGTCTTCCGAGGAGTCCAAGTATTTGTTTCGTGTATTTGCTGTCAACATGGTTCTTTCAGGCACTCCCGCTTCGCAGGTGGGTGCATCTGCAGGATTTACAAAAGCTGCTGTTACAGGATGGGTTAAAACAGTTGATGAACAAGGCTTCGAAGCACTCAGACCTCGGCAAAGAGCTGGTCGGCCATCCAAATTGACAGAGGATCAGCTGAAAGAAATCGATTTGATTCTTCAAAGTGATCCTAAGAGCCAGGGCTTTAAGGTCTGGGACGGTCCCTCACTTTCTTCATATATCAAGTCTAAGTATAACATTGATATATGCGTCAGGCAGTGTCAGCGGATCTTCCGAAACCTCGGATACTCACGAATTCGTCCTCAGCCATATCCCAGTAAAGGATATGAAGATACAGAAGAACGTGAATCCTTTAAAAAAAACGCGTCGAAATAGAGCAGGACAAATCCCTGATCCTTGTATATCAGGACGAGGTTCACTTTCAAATCCAGACTACGGTAACATCTGCCTGGTACAAAAAAGGAAGTGCACCGACAGTCAAATCTTTTCCGGGACGATTCAAGGCTTCCTACAGTGGTTTTGTTATCCCGGAAAGCGGTGAGTTGTTTGCCTGCAAGCCTGAAACATTCAACTATGAGACGACGATTATCTCCATTAGGGCGTTTCTGGAAGCGCATCCAGCCCCAGTTGGCAAGAAATATGCCCTCGTAATGGATAATGCTCCGTGGCACAAAAAGACAATTCGCCTTGTTGAAACGGAGAAGCAACCTGAATATGCAGATATCCGGGAAAGTGTTACTTTTATAAAATTGCCGCCTTATTCGCCGGATCTTAATCCGATCGAGCAAGTATGGCGTGTAACACGGCGTGAAAACACTCACAATGTTTTCTTCGCTACACTGTCCATGCTTGAGGAAACTGTTGACTCTGCTTTTGCGTCATGGGCTCAGCCAAATGATCAACTTAGGTCTCTGTGCTCTTTTAAGTAAAAATAATTTTGTCGTTAACTATAGTTCAAAGTTCTCAAGAACCATGCTGAGTATTCTTAAGGTGACGCAGAATGGAAATAAACCCGTCTGGAGAATGATTCCTCTTCAAAATTTTTCGGAAGAATCTGATATTGATTGGTCACAATCCATTCATGAGATCGACCTTCAGCTCTACCGTAAGTACGGCCTTGATGAGAAGGAAATTGACTTTATCGAAACGCATGTAAAGGAGATGACATAATGGCGGCGATTAATATAAAGACAGCCACAAAGGTTACACCGCAGTGTTATGCCTATACGCTTCCCGGTGTCAGTGCAAATGATGGTTGGACAAAAATAGGATTTACAGAGCGGGATGTGAAAATTCGTATCAAGGAGCAGACCCATACAGCAGGAATTACACCGAAGCTCTGGTGGCACTATCGAGCGGCCTATATGACGGAGCCTTACGGTAATTTTACAGATAAGGACTTTCATGCCTATCTGAAGAAGCTGGGAATCTTACGCAGAAGCGGGACGGAGTGGTTTAAGATCGAACCGGAAACAGCCAAACTTGATTTCGTGGATTACGCACAGAATCATGGCGTGGTTGATAATAACAATGCAGATGCAGTCATTCCCTATAAGCTTAGAGATGAGCAGGATAAAGCTGTTAAGATGACCATTGATTATTTTCAGAGTCATGAAAATGGCGAATTCCTGTGGAATGCTAAGCCTCGCTTTGGAAAAACGCTGTCTGCCTATGATCTGTGCAAACGACTGGATGTTGCCAATATTCTGATTGTGACCAACCGGCCAGCCATTGCCAATTCCTGGTACTCAGATTATGAGACGTTTTTTGGAGTGGAGTCTGGCTGGTACTTTGTCAGCAATGTGGAGGGTATAAGGAATCGGAAATATGTCTACAGCCGTGAAGCATACTTAAAGAAGATACGCGAGGATGATACAGACAAGATCAAGGGCTGTATTGAGTTCGTCAGCCTGCAGGATCTGAAAGGATCCATTTATTTTGGGGGTCAGTATGACAAACTGGAGGAGGTGAGTGATGCCATGGATGGCGCAGGTCATCATAAGGGCTTGTTATGGGATATCCTCATTGTGGATGAGGCACACGAGGGGGTAGATACCTATAAGACTGACACTGCTTTCAACCATATTCGTCACAAATGGACCCTTCATCTTTCAGGTACGCCTTTCAAGGCTCTGGCCAATGAGAAGTTTCCAGGTGAAGCTATCTACAACTGGACCTATGCAGATGAGCAGAGGAAGAAGCGCAATTGGGACAGCGCCTGTGAGCAGGAAAATCCTTATGCCAATCTGCCCCGTCTCTGCCTCTATACCTATCAGATGTCAGCCCTGATTCGGGATAAGGTAGCACATGGTATCGAGCTTGCTGACAATGATATTGAGGAGTATGCCTTCGATCTGAATGAGTTTTTTGCCACCAATGAGTCTGGCAAGTTTATTCATGATACAGATGTCAATAAATTCTTAGATGCACTGACCAGACAGGAGAAGTTTCCATTTTCAACACCGGAACTTCGTAATGAATTAAAGCATACCTTCTGGCTTTTAAACCGGGTAGCAAGTGCAAGGGCATTAGCAAAGAAGCTGGAGCTTCATCCGATCTTCAAAGATTATAAGGTGATTCTTGCTGCCGGAGATGGCAAGCTGGATGACAATGATGAGAATGAGAAATCCTTTGATCGTGTTAGGGCGGCAATTGAGCAGCATGGCAAGACTATCACACTTTCTGTAGGACAGCTTACAACCGGTGTTACGATTCCAGAGTGGACAGCTGTTCTGATGCTTTCCAACATGGCTTCACCGGCGCTTTACATGCAGGCTGCTTTTCGGGCACAGAATCCATGCTTGTTCACAGACAGCCAGGGAAATGCTTACCGGAAGCAGAATGCTTATGTTTTTGATTTTGATCCGGCCCGTACCCTTACCATCTTTGAACGGTTCGCCAATGACCTGATTCCAGAGACCTCCGGCGATAAGGGCAGCTTTGATGAAAGGAAACAGCATGTCAGAGAACTCTTAAATTTCTTCCCAGTATATGGAGAAGATAATCAGGGCTCCATGATTGAGCTGGATGCAGAGTCGGTTCTTACAATTCCGCGCCATATCCATGCAAAGGAAGTTGTGGAACGAGGCTTTATGTCCAATTTTCTCTTTGCCAATATTTCCGGAATTTTTGGAGCGCCGAAGGAGATCATTGACATCATCAACGGTATGCAGGCCATAGAGGAGCCCAAAACCCTGCCGCATGTGGAGATTGATCATAAGACAGCGGATGACCTTCACAT
>CALIBC010000090.1 GCA_938045615.1 uncultured Clostridia bacterium
CAGCGAGAGCCCTGTCCCTTAATGACCGATTTGGGATTGTGCTTATACATTTGGCACATATTATTTCATCACCAACATTCAACCATCATACAACAATTCTTATGGAAACCAGTAATTCCAATTCAGAGAGCGAAAAGGTCAAGAGTCAGCCCCCCAGATACGACCCCGTAACGAAAACGCTAACAATTTCCAGGTTGGTAGAAGAACCAATCACCCTTTCCAAGGCGGAAACGGATACGTGGTCTTTTTCCATTACAGTGCCAGGACGAGGGATAATAGAGGGAATTCATTGGAAGGATCTCAAATCCAGCGTTAGGACTCTTGTTGTAAAAGGCGAAGTAGAGAGCATAGGAGAAGACGTCTTCAGCAACTGTCCATCTTTGGAAAACGTTGAATTAAGCAGCTCGCTCCAATCCATAGGAGACAATGCATTCCAGAAGTGCAATACATTGAGAAGAATCAGGATTCCGGCCGGTGTTACAAGGCTGGGCACCTCTGTGTTTTATGAATGTGATGATTTGGAAGAGATCGAATCCGAAAGCCTACGTTATCCAGCTGAGGATGGAGTACTCTTCAAAGTCGCTGATGATGGGAAAAGGATCTTGGTCCGGTATCCGTCAAATCGAAAAGGAAAGCACTACACCATCCCTAAGGATGTAGTGGAAATAGAAGAATATGCATTTGCGAAATGCCGTAACCTGAAGTCTATAACGATTCCCGAAACAGTTGGAAAGATTGGTTACGGTGTTTTTGATGCTTGTGGAGAGACGTTTGTTATTTATAGCAACTTGGGAGCTATCACCGTTTCTAGCAACTTGGAAACTATCATCGTTTCATGGTTGTGCCCGCCAAAGGAGATCGATAGCCACATCTTTGGTTGTATTACTAATCCGTCTAAAATACGATTGATCGTTCCTGAAGGAAGTAAGTCTGCTTATTGTAAAGAAGATCAGGTATGGGAAAATTGCGAGGTTATAGAGGAAGGCGATGAAGGTATATGACTTAAAATACCCCTTTTATCTGCGGTTACTTTGTAACACCCTGCGTTGCAACGTCAGGTCTAAGATTAGTTACAGCCACGTTGTTAGTAGACGCAAGAAGAGAATTGCGTTATAGCCATTTGCCGGGCCGGGGGGCGCTTCCCGCGGCGGGGACGGCGGCTTCTTGAAAATGCTCTT
>CALIBC010000091.1 GCA_938045615.1 uncultured Clostridia bacterium
TGCAATATGGCGGGACATATGCCGCATCAGCCAGCCGTTTACCATAGACTGTATTATAGTCTCTCTCTACTTGAGCTTCTATAATAGGCTCTGCATCAATTAAAGATCCAGGATAACCTAATGATGACAATGCACTTCGCATTGAAAGATCAAAAGGAGACGTAAAACCACTGTTAAACACATCGTCAAATATGATCTGTAGCTGCTCAAGTTGTTGAGCTTTAGTTAAACTACCCCAAGGTGCGCCCTGATAATAGGCCCCAGTAGTGTTAGATACTGTATCTCGGATTCTGCCTTGAAGTGTTGCTCCAAGTCTATTGTAAAGATCCCAATAATAATTACTCGTATACTCATCCCTGAATTTTCCATATGCGGCACCGGTTGCTTGGCTATAAGGAAATCTCTCTGGATCTAGAAACGCCGATTTCAAAAAAGCAGCCCAGCCCACTCCTTCATCTAATTCGCGTAAACAAACGCGTACACTATCGTCTTGCAGCAAGTCCCTTTCTACATCGGTCAGGGGCGAATCAGCTGGATGCCAGTTCCAACCACCGTCAAGGCTGCGCATCATATACTTCGTGGGCAGACCGCTCAGGTGGTTGTAGTTCAGCCGCATTGTATCACCGTAATACACCCGTGAGCGGATAATGTTAGAAGCAAACTCCGGTCGGTTGTAGACGTAGAATCGGAAGATCGCCGTATCGGTGGGTAGGCCTGTATGCTTATCAACGAACGGATACCGCCCCTCATAGAGGGGATTCGGAATGCGTGTACTAATAAAATCACCCGTCGTAGCCAATGTATCAGGGCCATTTCCGGTTTTCGGAAGCGCAAAGTACATTTTCAATACCGCTTCGCCTTCCCCTTTGATATCGGTAATCATCATGGGATACAGACCAAATAAGACCTTCTCTGTTACCGTATCACCTGCAGCAATCGGAAGACGTGAAAGTCGCTTTTGATCCTTTCCTCCAACAATCGCAGAGTCGCCCAATACACCTCCATACTCAAACACGAGTTCCAACTTTCTGTTCGCTCTAGCATCGCCCACACCTCTAAATACTGAATCCGGGAAATTGACTAAGAGGTCGTTCTGAACCGTATCCGTGTTATATACACAACCGGCCATATAGATGTGATCTTCATAGGCCAACAGATCGTCATTAATAACTCGAGCCGGAAGAGAGACTGCGCCTGCACGAAGGGTTCTGTGGTGGCCACCGGCCTCTTCTCCACGTCTTTTCGCCTCTAAATCGGCCAACGTCCTTCTGATAAATTCACTGTCGTGTTTCACTCCAGCTCTGTTTTCAGCATAGTCTGGAATACCGTTGTTATTGGCATCAATAGCCCATACGGCATACAAGGTGGTATTCTGCGAAACGCTCAAACTTTCACCCACCCGATGCAGTGTGTGGATTCTGCTTTCTGCCCCATCGGTTTTCACTATGGGCGCTCTTCGCTCAGACCA
>CALIBC010000092.1 GCA_938045615.1 uncultured Clostridia bacterium
CGCTTTCCGCCGCGCGAAGAGCATTTTCAAGAAGCCGCCGTCCCCGCCGCGGGAAAGCGACTTAGGCTCGGCAGATGGCTATAACGCAATTCTCTTCTTGTGTCTACAAACAGCGTGGCTGTAACTAATCTTAGACCTGACGTTGCGACGCAGGGTTGTGTTACGAAGTATCCGCAGACGATCAGGGTGTTTCAAGGCATATATCTTTATCGCCTTCCTCTATAACCTCGCAATTTCCCCATACCGGATCTTCTTCATAATCAGACTTACTTCCTTCAGGAACGATCAATCGTATTTCGGACGGCTCAGTAATTCTACCAAAGATGTCTCTATCGATCTCCTTTGGCGGGCACAACCATGAAACGATGATAGTTTCCAAGTTTCTAGAAACGGTGATAGTTTCCAAGTTGCTATAAAACGTCTCTCTACAAGCATCAAAAACACCGCAACCAATCTTTCTAACTGTTTCGGGAATCCTAATAGACTTCAGGTTACGGCATTTTGCAAATGCATATTCTTCTATTTCCACTACATCATTTGGTATGCTGTATTCTTCTCCCTCTCGATCTGACGGATACCGGACCAAGATCCTTTTCCCATCATCGGTGACTTTGAAGAGTACTCCATCCTCTGCTGGATAACGTCGACTTTCAGATTTGATCTCTTTCAAATCATCACATCCATAAAACACAGAGGTGCCCATACTTGTAACACCGGCCGGAATCTTGATACTCTTCAATCTATCGCACCCGCAGAATGCATTATTCCCTATAGATTGAATGGGGCTGCTTATTTCAACTGTCAAAAAAGAAAAGCCTCTAAAGGCGTCATCTCCTATGCTTTCTACTTTTTTGCCTTGTATAACAAGCGTCTTAACGCTGGATTTGGGATACTTCTCTAATAAGTTTTTCCGGATTTCTCCTGACCCGGAAATTGTTAGCGTTTTCATTAAGGGAACGTATTCGCAGCAGAGGGGCTCACTCTTGACCTTTTCGCTCTCTGAATTGGAATTACTGGTTTCCATAAGAATTGTATGTATGATGGTTGAATGTTGGTGATGAAATAATACGCGCCAAATGTATAAGCACAATCCCAAATCGGTCATTAAGGGACAGGGCTCTCGCTGCCTCCTCCGCCCTCATCATGCCCCCCCCCTCCCGGGCTTCGCTTTTGGGGACTCACACTTCTTTCCGCGAGGCGTCGATGCGGAGGAAGATGAAAAGGAGGATGGTGAAGCCCCAGAGCGACGAGCCACCGTAGCTGAAGAAGGGTAGGGGGATGCCGATCACGGGGGTGAGACCGAGCACCA
>CALIBC010000093.1 GCA_938045615.1 uncultured Clostridia bacterium
CGAAATGGTGGATCTTTTGAATCCAAATCGGCTTTACTTACAAGAAGACTACGGAGGTTCCTTGTGAGGCGTATGCAGAGGAGCAAAGGACTTCGTTCAAATGATAAAGGAGCGCTTCAGAGCTAAGAAAGAGAGCGATATCTACTATTACGCTGATGGCGGACACTCGACTCACAACACACGTCCACTTATGCATGGATCAAGAAGGGCAAACGTTTGGAGTAGCCCACTGTGGGCGGTCGGGACCCAAGTCAACATTAACAGGCTACTTAATGCACATGATGTGACAGACGTCATAGCCCATGACGTGTTCGAGTGTCAATGCCGATTCCACCATCGCCCTTTACAAGGCAGCTTTGAAGAAGTACCTTGAGGCTGAAAGCATCTACATTCTCACAGATAATGCACGCTATTACTATTACCTGAGTAAAAAGCTCCGAAAGTGGCTGGAAGGCACGAAAATCAAGCAGGTCTTCCTACCGCCCTATTCTCCGAAATTAAACCTGATCGGAGCGGCTGTCGAAGTTCTATCGGACAAAACATGAATTTCGAGACGCAGTGCTCAAATTCTTTAACAACATTGCATCTTATTGGACGCGAGTCGCTTTTAACTCTGAACTTCCGCGTGCTCAATTCGCAATCTATTTTTGATTGACGATACATGGTAAGAGCTTCGTGCGCTTCTCCAAGTCTATTATACCAAGACTCAGAGATTTTTTCCATAGGATTTTCGGACTGACGATACATCAGCTCTTCAAAGACACCTTCTTGTTTCCATTTTCTAAAAATAGAAGCGAACTGTTTGCCATGGAGCGAAATCTCTGGGGGGCATTTGCCATTGGTACCTCGTTTTTGTTATGCACAATAGGGCATTCACAATCCCTCGGAGAGGTTTTTTCGGCGCCTTTCCCGGAGGGTCAAATAGATCTTTCTTACTTTCCTACTGTTTATCGGTCAGGTTGGATATTCTCTTGTCACTTTTTATGTTGTCAACCATAAAGTTATGGGGGACTTTATGATTGGATAATCAATAGGCTCTATCTTTTTTACTCTTTTTACTTCTCATTAATGAAAAATACCCTCAATACTTCATCCAATAAACTCAGAATAGTCTCTTAAAATTAGACGAGAATATATATATATAGAGAGACTTTTCATAAAGCGAGCAGATTTGCTAGCTGTTTAGATGTCCTCGTTAATCTTTATGTTGTTTTTAGAAGTGTGTCGATTTCTCTCAGAGTCTAGGGAGGCTTAGGTCAATAGACCGGTGGTAATGCCTATATCCAGACATTGGGCGACATGCTTTACTAGTCTGTTACCCTACAAGATGAGGCTCAATACGCACGTAAGCCGAGTATAGTTCGCATTGTCTATTGATGTCGTATCGCATTTATACAGCATCTCTACTTCTATTTCTTCTGGTAAAATAATGAGCATATCAGCTGTAAAGATAGCTTTTTTTGTTTTTTTTCTGTTCGCGGGGCCTGTTTTTTTATTGTAATATTAATATGAAACTCTTGCAAGTTGTTGGTAGAAAATTATGTAGACCAGTTATTTGGGGAGATATTTCTACGAGACCGATTTCAGATGATTTTGGATTGTCTCGTGGAACTCCTATTGATCGGTATTATATAGAGTCATTTCTGCAAGAAAACAGCACAGATATAAGAGGTACTGTCCTCGAGATAGCGGAGAGCACCTATACGAAACGATTCGATCATAACGTAACCTCATTCGAGGTGTTACATGTTGACGCGTCGAATCGTAAGGCTACTATTATTGGAGATTTGACTCAGCCTAAGACTCTTCCCGAGAGTGCTGTGGATTGTTTTATTTGCACACAGACCTTGAATTTTATATTTGATGTAAGACGAGCTGTGGAGGGATGCTTTAGATTGCTGAAAGATGGTGGTGTTTTTCTGGGTACAGTTAGTGGAATCTCTCAGATATCTCGGTATGATATGAATCGATGGGGAGATTATTGGCGATTTACAGATCTGTCATTGAAGAGACTCTTTGCTGAGTATTTTGGAGAGTCGAATATAACCATTCAGACATTTGGAAATGTTTTTGCAGCAAATGCATTTCTTCAAGGGATAGCATTTGAGGATGTCGAAGATAAATCTCTTCTTGATGTAAATGACCCAGATTATCAGGTAACACTGGGAATACGTGCTGTTCGATGAAGCCTATAAAGCGAGTACTTCAGCAGCTGTTTGATCGATACGATTATATCCGATACAAGAGGCGTATCGTAATTGGGGATGCAGATTATCACTGGTGCAACATTCCTGTACCTGTTGGTTATCCCAAGCAGAGCCAGACACACCCATCAATACGGTTCTTTTCGGAGAAATGGCGGGGTTACTCTTATTGGATGGCGACAACTCCCTACCCAGGCGAACGGGTCGAATATGAAAATCCATGTATTTATCGATCAAATGATTCGATAGTTTTTTCTCCAATAAACCAAAATCCAATACTAAAACATCCAGGTGGAGCTGCATATAATTCTGATCCGGAACTTTTTCTTTTTGAAGACATATTATACTGTATTGTTCGAGAAAATGAGAATAGTCGTTATTTGCGAGAAATAAAGCTATTGAATTCTGTCGATGGGCAGATATGGAGTAAGCCATTTACGATTTATACGAGCAATGAAGAGGACCGCCAATTATTATCACCTTCTTATGTGAGACGTCTAGATAAACACTTGATTTATTTTTTGAATGGAGATGCTGGAATCGGTCGAAATGGGAAATGTACCGGTATTGAAATCGCAGAGGCAGATGATCTGAATATGTTGTTTCGCTTCTCCTCTAATGGGTGTTTTTTGAACCAAGAAGAGGTGGGAATTGAGCCGTGGCATTTCGACTTGTTTGAATACGAGCACAGGTTATATATGGTATTATGTGCCCGAGATCGGAATAAGAGGACCTTGAGGAATCCGATGTATACCTACCTAGCAGTTTCTGATGATTATATTAATTTTTCTATTTACAAAAATCCAATTGTTCGCTATTTAAAATCATACCGTCCATCTGCATATGTAGACGATAGCGGTATTTTTCATTTGTATTTCTCTATCATTGGCAGCTTCTTAAAGGATCATTCAGATCGTAACATTGCGAGGACAAGCATTCCATTTGATTATTTATTGAACATGATCTCTAAATGAACAATGGATGAGTAAATTGTTTCGTAAAATTAAGCTTTGCGAAGATTGTCTATTGGGGGGGGCGGTACGGTGAGAGATGAAATACAAAGGGCGGGAAATTGCAATTGTGGTTTTTTACATTGTCCCAAAGCTTTTGAACGACAAGAGTATATTCTTTTGGAGTCGGGGAGGGCATTTCTTTTGATGAGGGTCTAATAGAGAACTTTCATGGTGGGGTGTTTGCTTATAATCCAATGTCGAGGTTAAAGGATTTTCTTTAAAAGAAAAAAGCTGTCTTTATTATTACGCTTTTCTTAATGTCGGTATTTCTGATTTTAATGGAACGATGACTTTTATTTCCCTGAAAATGATGAATACGTCAGTTGTTCTGCATGTAATCATTGGGAATACGATGAACAAGAGCGAAGACCGATTTCAGGTTTCTGTCAATAAGTTGTCTACATTGATGGCGAAGAATCATCATAAGCAAATCGACTTGTTGAAAATGGACAAAGAGGGAAGTGAATATGTCGTGATTAATGATTTGATAGAGGAAAATGTGCCGGTCACTCAAATTTGTATCGAGTTCCATCATTGTTTTAAGGGTATCGGATTACAAAAGACTATGGTCGATATAGAGAGCCTTAATAAGAATGGTTTCGATATTGTTGCGATCTCTGATTCAAAAGAAGAATATACGTTCGTTTATCGATGAGAGTCCTATTTCTTAACACATCAGAGACGAAAGGTGGAGCTGCAATTGCTGCAAAACGTTTGATGGATACTTTGCGAAAAGATGGAATAGATGTCTCGATGATAGTGAGAGATAAAGCGACTGATGATCCGGCGATCATTAAAATAGGATCCTCTGGATTGTTGAATAAAGTACGTTTTTTAGGTGAGCGTTTGGGGATCTTCATTTATAATGGGTTTAACCGAAAAAATCTTTTTGCCGTATCACAAGCGAATACAGGGGTAAATATCTCACGATACAGCGAGGTTAAATGTGCAGATATTATCCACCTTCATTGGATTAATCAGGGATTTCTTTCCTTGAGAGACATTCATCGATTGATTGCCATGGGTAAGCCTATTGTGTGGACGATGCATGATATGTGGCCTTGTACAGGCATTTGCCATCATGCTAGAGACTGCGTGTCTTTTACAAGTCAATGCGGTACCTGCTTTTTCTTACAATCAAAAAAAGCAGATGATTTATCTACTGCGGTGTTCAAAAAAAAACAGCAGTGGATTTTCTCTAATGAGAATATCACAATGGTGGGGTGCAGTAATTGGCTGGCAGGAAAGGCAAAAATAAGTGCTTTGACTAAAAAACATCGTGTTATCTCAATTCCAAATCCAATTGATACTCAGCAATTCAGACCTTCTTCAGATAAGAAGGGATGCTGTAGACGATTAGGCCTGCCGGAGCAGAGACAATTGATCTTATTCGGAGCTGCAAATGTCACGGATAAACGAAAGGGAATTTATTATCTGATTGATGCAATCAATCAATTGCTCACTGTCGAGCCACGCCTTGCTGAAAAGATGGGGATTGTTGTTTTTGGCGAGGCGAAGGCTGAGTTTGTCAGTCTAGTCAAAATTCCTGTATATCCGCTGGGCTATGTGTCTGATATTACTCAGATCGTAACCTTATATAATGCGATTGATGTTTTTGTGACGTCTTCGTTGGAAGAGAATTTGCCGAATACAATTATGGAAGCTATGGCTTGTGGAGTTTCTTGTGTTGGTTTCCAGGTCGGAGGTATACCAGAAATGATAGACCATAAGGAGAATGGTTACGTCGCCGCATATAAAGATGCAGCCGATCTTGCGACTGGGATTGATTGGGTACTGAATAAGGCCGATCGGAAAAAGCTTTCGTTCAATGCCCGCAAAAAGGTCGAGGAGAACTACAGTGAAGCAGTAGTTGCGAAACAATACATAGAGCTATATCGTAGTTTGCTGAAATAAGATCTAGATGCCCCTCCTCTTCTCCATCATTACAGTCACATATAATGCTCGGAAGGCGCTCGAGCGGACGTTGCAGAGCGTCGGGGTGCAGACGTATGGCGAGATGGAGTACCTCGTGATTGACGGGGGATCGACCGACGGGACGATGGAGCGAGTCGCAGGTTGGGAGGCGGAAGTGGCCGATGAACGCACGCGGCGTGGCCTGGAGCCGATGCGGTGCGTAACCGTTTCGGAGCCGGACCGTGGACTGTACGACGCGATGAACAAGGGCCTGCAACGGGCGACGGGCGACTATGTCT
>CALIBC010000094.1 GCA_938045615.1 uncultured Clostridia bacterium
CGGAATGGCCCTTCTTGAAGCGTCCATGCTGGTCTCTTGCTCCGGTATCAGGAGTCTTTGGTTCGTCTATCATGTTGTATTTGTTTACGTTGATGGCTGCAAAGGTAAAGGGTATACGGCCGCGTGGCAGGGGCGTGTACTCCTTGACTCTTACGGTAGCCCCCCCGCGATAAAGTCAAGGAGTACGCCCCACGCGGCGCGGTCAAGTGTTCAGCCGTATGGGCAGCCCGGCGTGCACCCAAGCCAGGAGGGCGGCGTCGCGCATGTCTTGCGAGGTGCGCCGGGTGTAGCCCGTGAACTGGGCCAGCTCGGCGGCGGTGATCTTGCCGTCCGGGCCCCGCCAGCACTTCTGCAAGGGGCGCTGCTCGACGGTCTCGATGCCCATGTGGCGGGCCATCTCGACGATCTTTTGGCCTGTCTCATGGTTGCGACCGGCGGAGCGACCGATGGCGGCGGCCTTGCGGCGACTGTCTCCGGCCTGTACGTGCCAGTTGGAGCGGTTGAGCCATCCGGCCTCGACGACGACAGTGAGGGATTCTCCGAGGGCGTCCGTGGCCTGCTTTATGGCGTGTAGGTCGTCGATCAGTTCGGGGAACGTCTTTGCCTCGCAATGCAGCTCCCGGGAGGGGAGGTGTAGGAAGGCTACGCCCGACTTATCCACGTCGGGGTCGATGGCGATGATGTGGCGAGGGCGCTTTTCTTCTTTCGTTTCCATCGTTACTTATTCACTTTCAAGAAGGATCCAAGCAACGGCTAATAGGATAAAACCTCCACTTAATAAGAGGGCTACTATATATACCGATGCTACTTTCGGAATATCCTCTCGTTCGAGACGTATATCTCGCATTATTATCTTGTATATGCCTATAAGGCAGCCGTAATTGATTGCCGCTGTGATTGCGATAGCTGCAAGCCTTACTGCAATTGTTGTGCTATTCATATCCTTCTTCTTCGGTTTCGTCTTCTTCCATTTCGAAAGTCATAACGTCTGCGATTTCTGTCATACGTACAACTCCAAAGAGGCCGTAATTGATAAGGTCTCTATACTGATCCCCGGCAAACTTATGATAGTCTTCTTTTGTCATGCTGCCAACCCTATACTGGTTCTCGATGCTTTTAAGTCGTCGAACCTTTGTGTAGATCATATCGGCCAAAGTACCTATTCGCTGTTTGCGCCAAAGACTCCCATATTCTTTGCCCTTTTCGCTTATCAGTGAGAGGGCTGCCTGCATTTGATCAGAGTAAAATCGCATTGGAGATTCTGGAACTCCTAATGACTGCACGCCAAATCCACCTTGTCGCAATGCGATTATGCCGTAATTCACTACAGCCGCAAATTCATCACGCATGCCTTCAAAGAATGCAAGTCCCAATCTCTTACTCTTATCCCTGTCTGTCACACGCTTCTTTATGATGGTGGCTTTCATGTAGAGCTGATCCGTTACGGTTTCGGGGTGCATGAAGCAAAAGGAAGCGCCGTAAAGCCTTATTTTCTCCTCGAATATCACCTCGCAGAATTTAATAGCGTTTTTTAGGTCTGTTTCTTCCATCGTCCGGTCTTCGCCTTCCTTCAAATGAAACTCTAATGACTCGTTCAACGACATGCCTGTCATCTCTGCATCCCATACTATATCAAACTGAACCCCCTCGTCTGCTGTTGGGATAAATTTCTGATTGATGAAACACAAACAGTCAGCTTTGTAATCGCCTGCACTCTTCCCTGTATCTGCAAAAGAAAAAGGGAAATCAGGTTCAGATAGATATACACGTAGGATCTGCCACCTATATACTTCAGATTCTTCCATATCATAGCTATTAACACAGCTACGTTCGCCTGTTTGTGGATTGTCTACTTTAAGACCCTTAATAGACTGATCTGTGTTGCATACTCTATATATCACCTCGAATGCTAATTCGGGGTAATGGAATCCCATGCGCCTTAACTCTTCGACGGTAAGGTCTGAATCGTCTACGCCTTCTTCTTTGCTTTCGGGAGCTTCCTTTTTGGCGTTCGGCGAATCCGTTTCGCCCGGATCGTCTGAACCGCCGCTGCTCTGTTTGTAGGTGTAATCATTCAAACACTTAAGCACTTCTTCTACACTCCCACCGGTGCGCATCGCTTCTATGACCGCATTCTGTAAACTGCGGTCTGCTGTTGGTGCCCACTTTCTATCTATAAAAAGCAAATGATCAAATCTCCACCAATATGGCACACAACTCAGCAAGTGGTCTGAAGTTTCACAATGATTGGATATGCAAATAGAGGTAGCCTCCTGACCCTTTACTATTTCCCTGTCGAAGCCTATTACAAAGTTAGATATAGCCCTATCAAGTTTCACAATATCGATCTCGTTCCGACCGACCTCTATCTCGTTGATAACTCGAAGCACGTCTTTCGGGAAATTGAATCCCATACGCTCCAAATCTTTCTCGGACAATGGCCGCTGGAACGTCCTATCATGTTTCTTATCTGTTTCCATTTCGTTGTTCTATTTCTGGTTTAATCATCATCTGTCAAATCATTAGGGGGTATGACGCCGTACCCGAACCGGATCCGAAAGGTCACGGTGGCCTCCATGACGTCGCGGGTGAACCGCACCACGTCTATTTGGTTGTCTGGGTTGGCCACGGCTGCGCGGTATTCCGCCGTGATCCTTTCGTGCCGGCTGGGGGCTTTCGTTTCGTTGTTTGTTTCCATTCCGTGTGCGCGTTTAGAAGGGCAGATCGTCTTCGCCTCCGATGGGGGTGCCTGCGGGCACCTGCGAAGTTTGACCCGCTACGTGCTGGGTTACGGCGGGCTGTGTGGCTTGCGTTTGGGTGGGGCTACCGCCGCAGAGGTAGACCTCGCGGGCGTTGACGTTGATGTCTACGCGCGTCTGGCCGGTACGGTCGGTGTAGAGGTTGTTGCGCATCGTGCCGCGGACGAACACCTTCGCGCCTCGCTTGAGGTAGGGCAACACGGCGCCGCCCTCGCCGTACCAATAGATGGACAGCCACGTGGTGCGTTGCGTGGGGGGCTCACCGGGCTTCTGTGCGCGCACGTTTTCGGTGTGCGCCACACTGAAGCAGACGTACTTCTTACCTGAAAATTCTTTCACTTCGGCATCCCGTCCGAGGTTGCCAATTACTTCGATTTGTAGCATATAGGGGTTGAATGATGTTGGGGCCTAACGGCCGGTTTATTTGTTTATCTGTTTATGCGTTGAGGTGTGAAATGAGGGTCGCCGCAGACCTAAATCCTGTTTTTGGTGCGAAATGACCCTCGCCGCGGGCTTCAAATCAATTTTTAGCCCAAAATGAGGGTCGCCGCGGGCTTAAATCCTGTTTTTGGCCCAATCCGAGGCTCATTTTGGACTCAAAATCGGTTTTTGGTGCAAAACGAGGCAAGTTTTGGGCTTCAAAACTCATTTTGACGCAATCCTCGGCGGGTTTCGGGCTCCAAATTGATTTTTGGTGCAATCCTCGGCGGGTTTCGGACTCCAAACACGTTTTTGATGCAATTCCCGGTGGGTTTCAGGCTTCAAAACGGTTTTTGGTGCGAAACGTGGTTCCCGCGGGTGGCATCACCGCTTGCAGGTGGCGATGTTGATGCGGTGAATAACCCGTTCGGAGTAGCTCAGGCTGCCTTCGTAGCCGCGGGCGTAGAGCTCGCCCATCAGCTGGCGGGGCGTGAAGCGCGCCAGCTCCGGATGGAGAGGCGCGTCCGGGCGCGCTTGCACGATTCCGAGGCGTTCGGCCGAGGCGGCCTCCAGTTCGTCTTCGAAGGATTGGCGAGCGGCTTCCAGCCGACGTTTGCTGTCGCGGAGGCAGCGCTCCTTGTCGCGTCGGAGGTGATAATAGACCTTACAACACGCCTTGCAGGTGCCCTGTAGGTTGTCCGCGTTGTTGGTGTTTCGGTAGAACTCGCTCGCTGGCTTCTCAGCGCCGCAATGCGAACAGCGCTTTGTGATCTCTTTGGTGTTTGTATCCATTGTGGTTATCGTTGTTTGATTCATTCGTGTGTGCGTTTACAGGCCCGTATGTCCAAAGCCACTACGGCCTCGCTGTGTCTCATCGAGGGCGTCCACGGACTGCCATTCGACGTATTCGTGGCGTGCAACGACGAGCTGCGCGATGCGGTCGCCATCATAGACCGTGAACGGCGTGTCGGAGAGGTTGGCGAGAATGACACAGATCTCTCCGCGGTAATCGGCGTCGATCGTGCCGGGTGTGTTCAGGACGGTGATGCCGTGCTTGATGGCCAGCCCGCTGCGTGGGCGGACTTGCGCCTCATAGCCGGCTGGGAGTTCGATGCGGATCCCGGTGGGGATCAGTGCCCGCTGCATGGGTGCGAGCGTCACAGGCTTCTCTAAAGAGGCGTGGAGATCCATCCCGGCCGAGAGTGGCGTGGCGTATCTGGGCAACGGGTGGCGCGATGTGTTGACGATTTTCACTTTCATCTGTGGGTTGTGGTTATGGGGTTTGTATAGAGTGGAGGGCATCTGTGAGGGGGATCAGCTGGCGATCCTCCGAAAAGGTGTAGATGGGCATGCCGCGTTTCAAGGCCGCACGCCGCTCGATCTGTGCACCGCGTGACCGTTCCCACCCGCGAAGCATGCAAACGCCGTCACAGCGCCTGAGAGTGGCCAAATCGGCGCGTATATGCTCCACCCAGGTGGCGTCGCTAGGCAATCCATTGTAGATCGGGTTCACAGGATGGTGTCCGAGCTCAGAGAGTCGGCGGGCAGCCACGGCAAAGCGTTTGACGGCGATAGGGTAAGGCAGGCCGGTGATCCGGCCGCTGATGTAGATGATCATTTCGAGGTAGGGGTGGGATGTTTATCGTACCATTCGCGGGAGTATTGCTCTGCGACCTGCTTAATTTCCGCTCTCGATTTGTAGATCGGAATGTCAGCCTTTCGCGCTTCTTCCTGCTCTCGCAACGAGATAGGCGAATGGTCGTATCCGGTAACCAGCAAAACGCCGTCGCACCCTCGCAGTATATCCATGTGGAGTTTCATGTATTCCTGAACGGTAACCTCCGGTGGAAAAGGCAATTTGCATAGCCCGATATGCACAGGCTCGAATCCCCACTCCCTTAAATACTGACTTGAACCCGCGATTTGCCAAGAATCGTTCATAGTCTCTACTCCACCGCTGATAAAGACCCTCTTCCCGGATATTTTGAAGGGCGGTATCTCCTCGAAAGTGTCCGTGTCAAAAAGTAGCAGACTTCTTTCTCTGGCTTCTTGCATTTCAGACTGCCCTGTATATGACCACTCCCAGCCGTTGAACGGATAAAGTCCATCGCAATCAGGTGGGATTGTGTATTTCAAGAATGCGGCTCCCATCTCACCAACGGGGTAGCTGACATCGTATCCCTTTTGTGCCAATCTGTTGGTGATGTTGGCATAGAGTGGCTTGAGGATATTGTTCGGCAAGCCTCTGAGGGCATTGCTGATGTAAATTTTCTTTCTCATTGTGACGTGTGTGCTTGTTGTGGGTTATGCAGTTTGGGCTGTTTCTGGATATTGCTCATAGACGTCGGCCGGGATAAAAAAGCCGGGCGCGTCGTAGGAGCGG
>CALIBC010000095.1 GCA_938045615.1 uncultured Clostridia bacterium
TTGGAAAAATTCTTCTTGTTATATTTGCCTTATATGCTCCGGTCAAGGTTGAAAACATGATTCTTGGAGGAGGCATTATAAGAAGCGGAGGCAATACAAAAATTATAATGATTATTGACATTGTAGGAACATGGTGTATAGGAATTCCTCTTTGTCTGCTTGCAGCATATGTGTTTAAGTGGGGAATTGTAGGTGTATATACATTGCTTACCACAGAAGAAATATTCAGACTTGTTGTATCACTTATTATTTTTAAGAAACGCACATGGATGATCAGTTTATCATAGTGATGTATATTCTATAATAAGTGATGAATTTGGAAAATGTGAATTGTATTCAGAAGTGATGAAATCCCGTTTTTGAAAGTTGTGGAATAAAAAATTGTAAAGCCCCTACTCATAGGACTTACAGGATTTTGTTACTTCATAATGACATATAGTATTTTTTAAATTTTGTTTTTTGTATTATTGTTTTAAGTGCTTGACCACTACAATCCCGTCTTCAACAGTTGGATAAAATATCAATGCCAGAATCCCTTGTAAAATAAGGGTTTCCGGCATTTTTTTATCTTCAGAAATGTTGTATGGAGATTTTCTTTTAGAAGGAAACTTTTCACGAAATTTTTTTGAGTATTTTATGCAATTCTTTGGGCTGATAATACTTTCTGTCCAGTTTCAGGTCATAAATGCCATTTAATGCATTCAGTGTCTGAGAGCCCTTATAGGTGGCCATATAGTACATATCTTGAACATTTGAGACGTTCATGTTCTGTAATGTCTCTATTATATTTGCCGTTGTGAAATGTTTTTCTCCTGTCTTTAGCTTTGTACCATATTCATCCAACTGTGCCTCCAGCAGCCTGTAAACAAGAAGCGCTGTATAACATACCATAAAGTGAGCTGTAATCCTTTCTTTTGTCTGATGGAAAACTGGCCTTGCACATAGGTTGGTTTTCATGACCCGGAAACAGTCTTCGATTTTATAACGCTTCTCATTAATAGATAGGACGTTGTGTACAAACACTGCCTCCGACTCATTTTCATCTCTCTGGAGATTTGTTGCAATAGCATAGTATCCATCATATTTTTCCTCTTGATCAATCCGCTCCTGATCCAGCACATATTTTTGCGTTTCCTTTATAACGGACTTTTCTTCATGATTCCTTTTGATAAAACGAGTTACATCATGGGGCCCTTTCTTATAGGATTCCGGATCAAGATTTGCAAGGAGTCGTCTGGCCCGTTCAATCTGCTTGTTCCGGATATGGCGTTGATACTCCATCATCTTCCTGGAAAACGTAATAATAATCATTTGTTTGAGCATAGCTTTGGATTTAACTGTTTTGGATTTTCCGTTTTTGCATATCTTTTTCTCAGTAAGCCCCACATCTATTGCCCGGTCAGCTGTCAGGATCTTAAAGATCTTGTCATTGTATAGAGAACGGTTACCCGCATCAAACCGGTCAAATTTCTTCATGTATTCTATGGTTGCAGCTTTTCCATTAGAAAGAAGGTGGTAATCACAGTCATTAAACACAGCATCCTGTAAAACATCGGAAAGCTTTTTAACGGACTGGGTAACAATAAAGGCCCGGCCTCCCATGCTGTTAAAAAGCCGAATGTCAATGGAACCAAGTCCGGCATCGGCACAATAAATAAACTTTTTCCCTTTGAACATTTGTGTGATCTTTTTTTCGAGAGGAATGGCCAGCGTCTGTTCGCTATCTGATCCAGCTGCCATGCACATGGAGACGGGGATTCCTTTTGCATCAATAAAAAGTCCCATTTCTACAAGTGGATTAGGACGATGTTCTTTGGATGGTCCATAAAGTCGAAATCCTTTCAGAATCTCACCGGTTACCTCATCTACAATGCTGTCCTCTGTTTCTGTCTCAAAATAATAATTGGTGCAGTCAAAATAGCAGACGGACTGGTCTCTCTTTATAATATTTTCACTTTGTTCGTATAGGTAGGATATGTAAGCATCGTAATTGCTGTAAAGAATATCCATCGTTCGGAGAATGTGCTGGTATCCAAAAGACGGCTGCTCAAAGTACTGGTCAAGGTGATCATAGGTTCCCAGTTTAGAGCGGGGAGAGAGAATTCTGGCAAATGTCAGAAAACGATTTATCTCATTTGGGTCAAATGTGATTTTTGTCTCCTCGACAGCGTGTTTAAAAAAATCATGAATGTTGAGCTGATTATAAACAGCCTGCAGGAAGAAGTAGCCAATACCAAGGCTTGTAGACACCGAACTCATGGCATCAGAAGCCAGTACTTTTTCAGAAAAGTCAATTTTTACATCCATGGAAACTTTTCCATTTTTCTGCTGTTCATTTGCCTGGGCAACCTTCTGCCTGGCATAACTCAGAGGATCCTCAATTCCCTGGGCAAGCAGCTCGGAATGTTTTCCAATTCGTGAAACATTTCTGGTGGAAGTTTTCTTCCCATTACGAAAACCGATCTGAATGAAATAGGTCGGATCTTTGGATTTCCTGTCATAGTTTAATTTCATAAATTTATTATATCATATAATACAACTCCGTACAACATATAATTAAAGAAATTTGACAAAAAAGAATAAAGAAAACAACGTAGAAATGCAGCTTTAAAGGTTGTTATAGCGATTTTGGTTCAGTTGCAACTGTTAAAGACCCGGCCCATCCTCAGGGAATCTTCAGGAAATTTTAAATTCCCTATTGCTTTTTCCCATTCTGTATGCTAATATAATGCTTGTAGTCGAGAGTTTTCTTGCGTTGATCTCTCACTACGAATGTGCATTATGCACTCCTATATCACTCTAACAGGGAAGCAGCAGCTGAAAGGCTGCTGCTTTTCGTTTCAAGATTTTTTTCTCTGTCCTCTACATTCTTCTGATTTCCCCCTGGATCATATTTCCCACGGAGAAAGCAAAATGATCTAAGGACCCCACCTTTACAAAATTTCTTCCAAAAATTTTTTGTACAT
>CALIBC010000096.1 GCA_938045615.1 uncultured Clostridia bacterium
CAACACTGTTGCAAGTCTCACGAAAAACTTTCTGGTGTTTGCAACACTGTTGCAAACACTTCCGGAATCATCAGTTAAATATCAATCAAGAAACATATGCGCACACTGAAAGTGATTATCCATACAGAGAACCCGCATGACCATCAGAAGGTGATGGGCACGTCGGATTGTGTGATGACCGTCCTTTCTCGCCGCTTCTGCGAAAAGATGGATCTCTCCAAAATCGATGAGATGAAGAAACCTGCCCTTTACCTGCTCGTGGACGAGGAGAAAAAAGCCTATATCGGACAGACTCGGAGTTTCAATAGCCGTGTAAAGGATCATTTAGCAAAGAAGAAATGGTGGACGCGCGCCTATGTCTTTGTTTCCGACGCCGGGAGGTACAACACGGCCAGCATTGAATACTTGGAATACTTAGCCATTCGCGAGGGATTGGCCGCCGGTGTGTACGACCTGTCGGAGAATGGGCAAACGCCAACGGATCCGACCTTGCAGAAATATGATCGGAATGAGTATGACGAGATATTTGAAGGGATCAAGTTCTTCCTCAATTATGAGCGGTGCTTCGTCTTTGTAAAGCCGGAGGTGAACACAAAGCCGGAGGAGCCTTTGCAGCAAAAGGTCGTCGTGCCGGAGCCCGCAGCCAAAGAGTATCCCCTCTTTTTCTTGAGGCATGCCAATCATTCTTGCGTAGCAAAAGGCTATCCGCTGAATGACGGGACAAACTCTTTCGTAGTACTGAAAGGGTCGGAGATCTCGGTGAAAGAGAGTAACACCAAAGGCGGTAGTGCGCGGGTTGAGATGTTGAAGCATTGCACGCTGTATGGTGATGAGAAATACGTACTGAATGAGGACTTCGTGTTTGATTCTCCCAGCGGAGCGGCCGGCGCTTGCTTGGGGCGGAGCAGCAACGGCTATGATGTATGGAAAACCGAGGCAGGCGTGACGCTAAAATCGTATTTGGAAAATCTCAAACAAAACAGCTGATAAATGGAACGAATCAACCAATATCCCAATGTGGAGATCTATTTGGGCGACTGCAAGGAGGAACTGAATTGCCTGCCAGATAATTCCGTCGACCTCATCGTCACCTCTCCGCCTTATGCCGACCAAAGGAAAAACACCTATGGCGGTATCAGTGTAGACAAATATGTCGCGTGGTTTCTGCCTATATCGGCGGAATTGCTGCGCGTACTGAAGCCCACCGGAACCTTTATCCTGAACATAAAAGAGAAGGTCGTGGACGGACAACGCAGTACCTATGTTATGGAGCTGATATTAGAAATGAAGAAGCAAGGTTGGCTGTGGACTGAGGAGTTTATTTGGCATAAAAAGAACTGCTATCCGGGTAAATGGCCTAACCGATTTCGGGATGCGTGGGAGCGATTGCTGCAATTCAACAAGAGCAAACAGTTCAACATGTATCAGGAGGCTGTCATGGTGCCTGTCGGCGACTGGGCAAAGAGTCGCTTGAAGAATTTGAGTGAAACAGACCTGCGCAGAGACAATTCGAAAGTGGAGAGCGGCTTTGGCAAAAACATTTCCCATTGGATAGGGCGCGATATGGCATATCCCACCAATGTGTTGCACTTGGCTACAGAGTGCAATAACAAGAAACACAGTGCCACATTCCCCGAGGCATTGCCGGCATGGTTTATCCATCTTTTCACCCAAGTCGGAGATTGTGTCCTTGACCCTTTTATGGGCAGCGGCACAACGAATATCGTAGCGGCTAAGCTGAACCGGAACAGCATTGGCATCGAGCTGTTGCCTGAGTATTATGATTTGGTGAAGGCCTCATTCGTAACGGCATCCACCGTAAAACAAGCGTCACATGAACAAGGAATTAATCAGTCTGGTTACCCAGTACGTGAAAGACAATATCGCCTCTTTCCATAAGAGCCGAATAGAGAAATTGGGGCGTCTGCGATTGGACGACTTCGTAAAAAGGAAGAACCCCTATCTCTTCAGGGCTAAATATCTGACGACAGCCTCCGAAATCGTAGAGAGCTTTGCGGATGCTTACTTGTCTTCTGCCGAGGAGACCCTGTTCGGTGATTGGTTGGAAGGGCTGGCGATATATGTCTGTGCGCAAGTATATGCCGGACGCAAATCCTCGACTACGGGGGTCGATTTGGAATTCGATAGAGACGATGTCAGGTATATCGTGGCTATCAAATCAGGGCCAAATTGGGGAAATAGTTCGCAGATTAGAAAGATGCGTGAGGACTTTAAAATGGCTCAGCGAACGCTCCGCACCGGCCATTCTGGCCTGCACATTTGTGCTGTCAATGGCTGTTGTTACGGTAGGGACAACCAACCTGACAAGGGCGATTATCTAAAATATTGCGGACAGGAATTCTGGTTCTTCATCTCTGGAGAAAAGACGCTCTATACCGATATTATCGAACCGTTATCTGTTAACGCCAAAGAGCGCAACGACGAATACCGGACAGCCTATGGCAACATGATCAATAAAATGACGAAAGAGTTTATCGCGAAGTTCTGCTTGGAAGACGGCAGTATCGATTGGAACAAAATCGTACGACTGAATTCATCAAGCAAAGCATTAGAAAAAGAATAATCCCCATGCCATCTGCTAACCCCATCCTTCAAAAGCTCGACGGCCTTACGGCGCGTTTCGAGGAGGTGTCGACGCTGATCACTGACCCCGAGGTCATCGCTGATCGCAACCGCTTCGTGCGGCTGACCAAAGAATACAAAGGCCTCGAGGAGTTGCTGGCCGCAAAACGCGACTACGAACAACTGTTGGCCAACCTCGACGAGGCGCGAAGCATCGTCATGAACGACGACGATCCGGACCTCAAGGAGATGGCCCGCGAAGAGATCGCGGCCGGTGAGGAGCGTCTGCCCGCTCTGGAGGAGCAGATCAAGCTCATGCTCGTACCTGCCGATCCGGAGGACGCTAAGAACGCCATCGTCGAGATTCGCGGCGGCACGGGCGGCGACGAGGCCGCACTCTTTGCCGGCGACCTCTATCGGATGTACGCCAAATACTGCGAGATAAAGGGCTGGGGAGTGGCCGTGTCGAGCGTCAGCGAGGGCACCTCGGGCGGATTCAAGGAGATCATCTTCACCGTCACGGGCGACAACGTGTACGGCACGCTTAAATACGAGTCGGGCGTGCACCGCGTGCAGCGTGTGCCGCAGACCGAGACGCAGG
>CALIBC010000097.1 GCA_938045615.1 uncultured Clostridia bacterium
ATGCAGCGTTTGTTAGCTGCGTATGCGAAGGATGAGGCGAAAGAAGAGATTTTACAAGTATTAATATTTAACTAATTGATTATGAACAAAAAAGTATTCGCTTTGTTGGCGGCTTCGCTTATGCTACTCTTAGGGGCAGTGGGGGCGAGTGCTAGGCCTGCACACGGGGATTCTGTAAAGTATCTACCCGATGGAACAGGGAAGGGCGCTTACCATCTCAAAATTTCGTACATTGGTATGACGAGATTGAGTATGAGTGATAGCTGTTTCCTGATTATGGATCAGGAGGGTCGTATTGATCGTGCTGATAGTGCTTATGTGTGGAATAAGGATGGAGATCCTGATTCTGCATTTTTCAAATTGCGTTCCTCCTTGTGGTGCGTCAATGTTGGTAGACCAGAGAATGCAGGAAAAGTTCCCGCCTTTACCTTTATAAACAAAGAGTATGGGACGGAGCTGGCATTCGATTATCAGCCTTATTTATTTACGGACACAGGAACTGTGAATGGCCTCTCCACGCGTAAAATTTACCATGACAGTATGGCTCGTTTGATTCCAGGTTATGGTATAGATCTGATTGCCGGCCAGACGGTGGCTCCATTGGTAGGTGGTAACTTGTCAAAATGGAAGTTTTCACGTACATATAATGGTGCGCATGGATCGGCTGAATTGGAGAAAGATCAATACTTAGCTATTGAGGTGAAGCCTGACTACTATTTAACTTTCGCTGTTCCTACAGATGGTACTTCGAGTGGGAAAATTCGTTTAGTTGTAGCGCATAAGAATGATTTTGATCCTACGGCACCTTTTTACAAGAACAATTTGGTGCGTTTTAGATTGGTCAATGCATCTCCGAGAGTGTTGACTGCTCACGATTTCAATACTAGGATGCATCAAAATCCGACGGAAGGCCCGGTTCAGCTGTTCTTCTCCCCTGATGTAACACCAGGACAGACTAATGTTTTTGCTCAACTACTGAAGGCTACAGACGTTCAGTCTTCCACCCGTGGGAAGGATAATCATTATCTTTACTTGAATACCACCGGAGGTCAGTATA
>CALIBC010000098.1 GCA_938045615.1 uncultured Clostridia bacterium
CGCAGCCCTCCTGGCGGCCCTCTTCGGCTCAGGCGGCGGAATAGCGTGGGGGCAGGTGCAGGTGCCAGTGAGTTGGTCTGACTGTAATAATGACTACGGCGCAGATGAGTCGACTACCATTTCTCCTCCTGCCACAAATGCAAATGGATCAGCCGTTGCTATGGGTAGTATGGGGCGCATTACGCTGGGAGGAAATACACGAAACCAAGTGCTGTACGTGCGTAATGCTGAACATAAAGGATATATAGCTTGTGGCTCACATTGTACAAATATTTGTAAGGGAAATAGTCCAATCTACGCAAATGAGACATTCCAATATTGCAATCCTGCGGGTGGACTCAAAACCTCGTTGATACATACAACAAATGGAGGTTCTGGATCTATCGGAACTGTTTCCACTGGTGCATTTGCTGCTGAAGGAGGGTTAGAGACCCATATTCAAGTTGCAGCTGGGGGACTTATAGAAATGGAGCATTTCTACTTCAACCCTATCAAGTGGTATTATAGACGGACGATATTAACTTGGACACCTTGCTGGACAACATGTACTTATGGTGTTGATTCGCACGGTAATCCATTAACCGAGACCATAACTGGGGAATGTTCCTCTAAATCTACGACAGAGTCTTATGAAGGTGGCTACGTAGACGGCCATATCACAGTGCTCGCGGGAGCCACCGTCTCTTTAACTGGACACGTGAGTAACCTTGGTATTAAGAATACGGCAGGGAATACACCCTACCCCAACCAGGCTAATGGTAATCTCACTGCTTCAAAATTGGATCTCCCCATTAATGCCAATCCCTACACGCTGCAGGTAAAGCAACTGTTTGACGCCACGTCTTTCAATAGTGGCAATAATATCGGGGGGCTTTCCACACTCGCAAATCAAGCTGTATTAGGTCTGTGGACGGGTGTCAACGAAAACAGCCAAACAAGCGCAGACGGCGGTACATACCTGATTGGTGATGCCACGCAGTTTCAAGACAAGCTGACTCTGAACTCGGGTACGAATGGCGGTACGCTGGCTAACTACTACTACCACACGAACACAGAGCAGCGCCCGGGCGGCTGGAGCAACGAAAGCATCACAACCACGGATGCCGTGCCGCATGACGTCAATATCTCCGGTACTTCCGGAGGTACGGATATCACCTTCAACCTGAACAGTACGGGCGATATGACGATCGAGAACACACAGTGCGCCGCTCTGAATTTCAATGGCAAGTTCGCCCCCACCATTGGTGGCGATGGTGCCCTGCGTATCAACCCGACAACGTGGAATCTCGTCTCTCCTATGCGTCTTACGCATCTGACTGTGTTCTCACCGACAAACCTCCCTAACGTAATGCCGACGAGTACACGTGGGTTTACGCACTTTGCGGAAGACGTGGATCTGAATTTTACGACTAAGACCGGCTTCTTGCTCTTAGAGGGCGGCAAGATCACGTTCGATAAGAAGTACACCTACAACCGTGGAGGGGTGGGTACCACTGTCACAGGCAAACCCGCTTCACAAATCGGATCTCACCAAGTGGTGTTGGCCCGCGGCGGCTGTGTGGACTCGGCCAACATTAAGGCCATCGGCGATGTGTCGTCTGTCAGCGAAAGCCAATTGCCGGTGCTCTGGTGGGCGAACCAAGACATTCAGACCTATTCGGATGTGCTCTTCAATCAGAAGGACGCCACGCACGGTCCGCTGACCCTCTTTGCGGGTCAAGACTTCGTGGCCTATTCACGCCCCAAGAAGTTCACGATCAAGCAGGAGAACGAGGACGAGATCTTTATCGGTGCCAGGCGCGACATCCGCACCCAGACGGAGGATAAGATCGAGCGCACCAAGAAGGGAATGACGAAGATGATAGCCGGTCAGGATATTGATATCCAAAACAGCTTCCTCTTTGACGGACAGGAACAGAATCAAGATCCGGGCGACGTATTCCTCATGTACGCCAAGCGAAACATCTGGACCAATAGCCAGTGCATCTCCGCCCCGATGACCTACAAATTGGCCTCGGGCAACGGCGGACACTTCGACATCCGCGCCGGCCGTAACATCACTACCAAGGACAAGCTGACCTTCCTTTTCGGTAACACAGACAAGAAGGTGCGCAACGTATCCATCGCCGCACAAGGCGGTAACGTAGAGCTGCGCCGCGCCACGAACTATTACTACGACAGTGACAGCACGATCCTCATCTCCGCCGAGCGCGACAAGCCCTACAGCCTCGCCAAGAAGGCCGGCCTGACGGGTATCGTGACCCACAACGACCCGTCGAACATGGACGCCGCACGCTTCCTTACCGACGGCCATATCCACTTTGACGACTCGCTCAATATTGAGCGCTCGAACGACGGTACGCAAAAGGAGGGAGAGACGAACATCTTCTCCGACTACCACCTCCGCACAGCGATGGTGAACATCAAAAACACCAATGCAACGAATAAGAACAAGACCACCTTCGAGTCGCACCTGGGCGACGTGTGGTTGGGCTACAGTGTGCACCATGACGGCTGCACTCCGTTGCCCTCGCCCGTTCCTGACTACGATAAGAACCTTTTCTATTATTCGGATGCAGCCAACTCCAACACCCAGTGGCTGAAGATTCGCGCAGGCTATCAAGACCAAGCGAATACGGGCCGCTACGGTGGTGGTAACATCTACGTAGCGCAGATGAAGAACGAGCTGACGAAGAATGGCACGACGAACACGGAGATCACCATCCCCTTCTCCAACGAGTATTACTGCGAGAGCACATGGAGCCCCGACCTGCTGCACAAGCGCAAAGACGCCTCGATGATGATGTACGAACACGCCGGTATCATCTTCGGCCTCGGCCATTGTGGCAAGGACAAGGACATCAGCCAGTATGCACCTGGCATGACGGCCATCCCGGCAGAGATCTCCAAACTGAGTTTGGAGCATATCGGTAACAAGGGCGACCTGAGGGTGGACGCCGGTAAGCGCGGTAACATCATCATCAACCGCGGCGCCAAGCTGAACTTCCAAGACACGACGAACATGACCGGTAACGCCATCTTCCGCACCCGCTTCGGCGACATTGACATGCGCGAGAAGTTCGACGCCGACACCATGCGCGGCAGCCTGCTCTTCTTGGCGCAGGTGGATAACCTCGACGAACTTTCGCGGGTGGGCATCTGCGGCTGTGCAGAGGAGCGTAACAACGTCTATTTGCAAGACTTCCAGTATCGCTCGCACAACGCTGGCGGTAGCGTCTTCGTAGGTGCTGACAACAACATCAAGCTCAACTACGGCGGTCTGCAAAACATCGGCACACGCCACGACCCCTTCCTGAGCAAGGATTATAAGGTCTGCAGCGATGGTAAGGTGGCCAAGATCGGTTACGGGTACAACGGCACAACCTGCAGCGAGCCGGATCTCCATTGCGACGCTATCGAATCGGTCAACCGCGCCCGCAAGCTCACCCTCTACTTCGATGAAGACAGCCAGAACAAGCCCATCACCTCAGGCGGTTTCGCCGCTGTGGCTTCGGACTATATCGACGTGTATAAGGAGATGGAGTATCGTGGTGGTAAGGGCTCTGGTATGGGCTCCGTACCGGGTACAGGCACGCTGCACGGCGAGATGGTCAGCGGCTATGGCCTCTACATGAAGACGCAAGGCAACAAAGACAATTGGACGATCAACATCTTCAAGGAGATCCCCAATTGCCCCACTTCCTGCGTCGACGAGAACTGTAGGCGCGACTACCTGCATATGGTTTCCCGCATGACCTTCCACGACAACGCCATCATCAAGGCGCACAATCAGCAGGTTTATCTCGGTTCGCCCGTCATCGAGACCTTCGGCAAGATGGAGCTCGACACGAAGGAGAAATCAGGCGGCAACACGGATATCACCTTGCAGGCCGATAGTCTCATCTTCCACGACGACTTTGTCAAGATTGGCAACAAGATCAAGCTCTCCACATGGAGTGGCCTGAAGAACGACAAGCCGATCATGAAGTTTGGCCACATGCGCCACACGCCTCCGTTCCGCGAGCTGAAAAAGGACGACTGCAATACAGAGGAAGAGTGCGAACCTTGCCACTACTACATCCGTGGCAGCAAGGATCCGGTCCACATGCTGGACACGATCACGATCAAGTTTGGCGACGAGGCTTACTTGGAGCGCCTCAACACGGTCATCTTCGATCACACCGTGCTGACCTGCCTCACCGACTCCTTCGACCACATCAAGGGAGCCCCCGTGCTGAATGCGCAGATCCGCACCGATACGTTCAAGATCCGCAACCAGGTAGATCTCTTTGCCGACGAGAAGCACGAGCGTGATGCACACCTCGAGCTGATCTCTGAGGAGCAAATGGGATCGAAGGACTACGCCGGTATCTACACCAAGCATCTGCACATGGAGCCGATCGGCGCCTGCGGTGTTCCCTACAGTGAACTCTGGACGTCGGACGACTTGGCGCTCGATGTAGTCACTACCTCCATCTTCGGCGGCTTCGGTTTCATCCATTCTGACGTGCACGTGGAGAACGGCGCGCATCTGAATGCCGGTTTCACCTCACTGCGCCTCCGCGGCCTCTGCTATGAGCAGATGTGCGGTACGCAGCGCATGAAGGATCTCCGCCTTGATGTCGGAGCACAGCTGCACTTCTCCGTCGGTACGACGAAGGGTCTGAACGGCGAGTACAGCGACGCCATCGAGGTGGACCGTCTGACGACTTACGGCTCCGTAGACGTGAACATCGAGATCCGTCCTTGCGAGAAGATTGAGAAGCGTTGCTACCCGATCATCTATTACAAGTCCATCACGCCCAACAGCCTGAACCAACTCAAGCTCAATCCGCGTAAGGTGATGATCGACGGCGAGGAGTATCCGCTGAACCTGAACATCTCGACCGACGGCATTGTCTACGTCTGCGTCGGTGACGCTCAGCCGGTAGACATCAACCGCACGGTGACGATCCCATCCGTATCGGGTGTGAAGACAGATCCGGGCGTAGGTA
>CALIBC010000099.1 GCA_938045615.1 uncultured Clostridia bacterium
GATCCTTCGGTTTCTCGTCCGGTTTCTTGGGCTGTTCGCCAGCGCCACCACCGGGCTTCTCCGGCTGCTTGGGATCCTTCGGCTGATCGGGAGTCTTCGGGTCCTTGGGTTGCTTAGGCACCTTCGGGGTCTTGGGCTTGCTGGGATCCTTGTCCTTCTGTGCAGCTGCACGACGGGTTAGGATCTCCGCATAGCGCTTGCGGATCACATTGATGGCGGCCAGCGACTTGGCCCATTCCGGGACGTCCGGATAGGCATCCGTCATGGCCATCACATAGATGCAAAGCCCCGTGTACTTGTCCGTCAGCTCGCGACGCATCTTGATGATGTGCGTCTCCTCTGCTTCTACCTCCGAAGCGCGTCGATCGGCCATGAAGGCGCGAAAGGCATCGTTCGTAGTCCGTATGCCTGTCACCTCAGCCTCTAGATGGAGCGTCGTCACGGCCGATGCAAAGGGTTCCTTTTTCAGGTCGTTGAGCAGGTTGTCCATTGCGCCCGTCTGATTGGAGAAGTTCAGTTTCTGAATCCCAGAGTGCCGATCCCACAGGATCTGAAGGTTGCCGTAGGCCGTCCTTTCGGCTGCATTATCCGATAACCGGGCAAATTGAAACTTCAGCACGAACCGGCTCACGGCCTTATCGCGCTCATTGTCCTTTTGGCGCATCTCTTCGGTTTTCGGATCCTTCGCAGGATTACGTGTCACAACCTCAAAATGATCGCACCCGTCTTTCGTCTCCTTCAAGTAGCGCTTGAGGGGTACGTCGGTCGTTTTTAGGTTCCCAGCTGCTGTTTCCACATCAGCCGTCGTCTCGCGCAGCAGGGTTACAAATTCCATCTGCTGCAATCTTGGCACATTACATGAATGAAGTGTCTTCATCGTGATTTATGTATTTAGAATTGATATGATTTAGTTCCCAATCGCTCTATCGATTGGCCTTCGGGGCACAATGATACGATGAATTTATTGGCATCGACTTTTCACTTCGCCTTAGTGTCCTCCTCTTTGCGGATGGGAAAAGGCGTTGACAGCAGTCAGAGGCATGCATCCCGGAGTTTTCTGCCCGTTGACAACTGTCAAAGCCCCGAAAACTCGGGGATTCTACCCTTTGACAACAGTCAAAGCACAAAATCCCTAAGGTTTCTGCGCATTGACAACTGTCAACGGCCAAAAAACTCGGGGATTCTATTCATTGACAGCTGTCAGAGGTCAGAATCCCAGGGGATGCATGCCTCTGACTGCTGTCAATGACCGATCTCTTAAATATTTTAACGGAAAGACGAGAGGCAAAGGGGGATTTACCCCTCCTCACCTACTACTGATCCGTATCTCTTCAGAGATCCAACACCTTTTTCGTTATCCCTGTAACCTCATTTAGCACATTCGTGATAATATCGAGCTTCGATCTACCATAATCGCCAGACAACTCCAGAATGGCAATTATCTCTTCCCATTCTTCATCCTTGAGCGCCCAAGCCAGTGGCCTAAAGTGATACTTCTTACCTTCATAATGGATGTAAATCTCTCTCTGATCGTATTGGTGTCTCACTTTTATATCTAAGAGAGGGCATGTAAGAGAGTTTCCATTTAGCCATGTTATCGATAAGATGCCATTCTCTAATGCGAAGGTGTTGATTCTCCAACTTTTATTATAGAAGATAGACATCTGCATTAAATCCTTAACCCTATCAATCTCTTTCGCTTTATAGAACCTCTTTATCGCTTTTATCTTGTTCTCGTATTCTGTATCGCTTGGCTCACTAACAGCCTCCGTCGGTTCGTTCGATCTGATTTCCGTGACCGATGTCGGCGTCACCTCCACGTCGGTCTGTACTGCAGGCGTAGAGACAAGAGTAGACACTGTGCTTAGCGGTGGAGGTGGAGACGGTGGCATAAACGGGGCGGACACCGCCTGTGGTGGCAGAGTCACAGGTGACACAGATGTTTTCTCGGCCAGCCATTCGCCACAGTATTTGCATTTGATGGCAACGGCCAATATCTCCTCCCCGCAATAGGGGCAGGCTTTGGTTGCGTCTTCCATACGTCACTCTGTCATTATCAAGGTCAGATCGCTCTTTCCGGGGCGGATGAACCAGCCTTGGAATCCCTCTTCGGTACGGCTGACGCGCATAGAGGCGTTGGGCGTGCCGTCGTCGTAATACTCCGTCAGGGAGAGGTCGCCCGTGGCGGGGTCGTACCAGCCATGCACCGTGATGGGGCGTCCGCCCTGCTTGGGATAGTTGTACGAGCCGCGCACCTCCTGCTGCTGACCCTCAGCGGCGGGTTCGAAATAGAGATCGAACTCGCAGCGGATGTTGCCCTGAATCTGTCCGTGGTAGGTCTGATGCGATGCATTTGCACTGGGATGACTTTTAGTGGCGGGCTCCTCTTGCTGAGTAAAGGAGCTGGACAATCTTTCGCGCGAGATGGAGTTTCTATCCATACCTTCTGGAAACAGCACGATATCATCCCACTCCATAGACGGAAAGACTATACCAAGGATACCAAAGCTGACCTTCTTACCGTTGGGATAAATCCGATTAACGATCCGCGCCTCAGACCAAAACGTCCCAGGTTCGTATTCAATCTTGTTGTACTGATCGAACCGCACAATCAAACTCTTTTGCTCAGTCTCAGCTCTCATCTCCTCCGGTATGAGCTCACGAGCCTCCGTGGCACCTAAAAGGGTGAAGATATCTTCCTTCTGATCTTTTGCACAAGAAATCACTTCCTCGTATATGCCTTTCCGGTGCTGCTTTATGTCGGGGACTAGGCCTGAGGCTACTAATAAGAACATACCGATGATCAGCACTGGAACAACTAAGGAGACAATCAAACAGCCAGTGGCCATCTTTTTCTCCTGCTTCTTTTCCTGCTGTTTCTCTTGCTCTTTGGCCTGCTCTTCGGGCGACTTAGGCGTGGGCGGAGTGTTGTTCACTAACCACTCGTTGCAGTGTCTGCATTTGATGGCTCCCGGCTGTATGTCTTCGCCGCAGTAGGGGCATTGCCGGGTGGATGGTGTAGGAGTATTATCCATATCTGTTATTGTTTTTTTAGAGGTTACGGTAATCTGTCTTATGGATCACGTCTTGAAAGTAGATGGTTGCAGCCGGGGTGTGGATCGGGGTGGGCACCTCGTAACGAGACTCCCAATCTTCGTCGTCTAAATCGCCCTCGTTCATAGCGTCTGTAAAGGCATTCACGACAAAGAAGACGAGTGAGGTCACGGTGATTAGTACCGTCGCTGCGACTATGACATAGTCCGTTGGCATTTGAAACTTGACGTCCTCCTCACTCTTCGTTTCGCCCTCTTGCACCAGCAACACCAGCAGCCAGACTGCACCTACGATGGGCACAAATTGGATGAAGAACCACCATCCACTTCGGCCCGTATCGTGCAGACGACGAACGGTCGCTGCCACAAAGGGTATGGTTAAGGTGATTAGGCCGATGAGTGTCCAAACGATAAGTAGCCCCGTAACCAAGTCGAGGCTGAAAAGCATGAAATAGAGCATGGACATGCACAGGTAGCCGAACCAGAACTGCTTGCGGCTCGTCTTACCGCCGAAGTCGGCGTAATGGCGGATAAAGAGGTCGAGGAAGTAGTACTCGAAGAATCCGGGTTTCCGACCTCCTTGTGCGGTCATCGGCTGCGACGTAGTCATCGCCGGTGCGACAGGGGCGTACGGTGGAGCAACCGTAGCATTCGGTTGCGGCGGCGCAGCAGGTGTGGGTTCAGGTTCAGACATCGTAGGAGGCGTCGGTATCTGTGATTGCTCGGCCAGCCATTCGCCGCAGTGCCTGCACTTGACGGCCGCAGGCTTTATCTTCTCGCCGCAATAGGGGCATCGCTTAGTTGCTTCTTCAGTCATAGTGCTTGTTGTGTTAGGGTAGGTTGATAGTTCGAGTGCCTCGGTCTGACTGCACCACGGCCTGTCGGTTGTCGTTCTTTAGTTCGATACTCCGACCTGAGGCGAGGCAAGTGAAGTTGTTCTCGAAAGTGTTGTAGAAAATGAGGTATTCCTCGTAGGCTATGCCACCCATCGAATAGGCGTTGTTACTCCCCACGAAATAGAACCGATCGCCGTTGATGCCAATCTGTCTGACCCCCATGATATATGGTTCCTCGCCCTTACGCTCGGATGACACATCGATATTGGTCAGGGCAATTACGCGGACTTTCTTGGTCTCCAAATTGTACTGGTAGATCTCATCTAGGTAGTCAGGACGCATATAGAAGGCGCAGTGCTGAAGATCGTTGTCGTAGCGAACGATCAGTTTCAGATCGTTTACCGTCAACGGCTGCCCGTTGCCATAGTAATTGGTGGCATTGGCCACATCCACTACCTCAGGGGGGATGGTGTTCGGATCATCGTCAGCCGGGGCAGTTGCCTCAGGCGCAGCGGGTGCCTCGGGCGTGGGTTGGTTCTCTTGTGGCGCATTGGCTTTCTTCCCGCCCGAGCAGGAGGAAAACGTCATCGCGCAGCATAGCATCCATAGGGATGCGATCATTGTTATTCTTCTCATATACGTTGGATATTGATTAGTCGATAGGAATAGAAAACCTCCCCGACGGACACACCGCACTCCGACGCATCCTTGGCAAAAGGGTGCGCAAAGGCCGCTGCGAACGACAAAAAGCATCCGCAGATAAGAAGGAGTCCGTAAATAATGGGCTTAATCGTTAAACAGGGGGGGGGTATTTTTAACAACCTGATCACCAAACGCCTGCATAGGCGCTTTTTCACACGGCCCGTCGGAGGAGGGCTGCTGTATGTTGGGGCTTGAATAAGTCATCGGGGTGATCAAATGGTTGTCGTTTTTTTTCTATTGTGGCCGCAAATATAGCCGCCTTCTCCTGACATAAAAGGCCCGCCTATTAAGGGGTGAAAGATGTATTTGCGCAGGCGGAGAGATGTTACGACGAGGACAAGAGTCGTGCCCTTACAAAAGGGAATAATGAGAAATACCGAATACATGTGAGTCGCCTCAATGTACCCGGAAAACTTGGCCGGCGTCCCTGACGCCCCCCTTACACTTCTTTCCGCGAGGCGTCGATGCGGAGGAAGATGAAGAGGAGGATGGTGAA
>CALIBC010000100.1 GCA_938045615.1 uncultured Clostridia bacterium
ATACACTCTAATTGTTTCCGAATTGAGAGTAATAAATCCGTATCAGTCGTATTTCCATAAAAGAAAGCGTCCTTACGTAATCCATAAGACTCCAAAATATCTCTTGCATGAGAATAATAACCTATATATGCATCTGCCTTCCGATAAACGAATCTGCGAATATACATTGTCAACCAAGCTCTGAATCTAAATAAAAAACCCCTGCTAAGTAGATTTAAATCTTCGTCATAACTTGGACATCGAACAAAATAATCCAATTCGCCAAATCGGGGCAGCTGAAATGGAATCTCCCTTATAACTAGACGAATTTTTCTTTGGGCCATGATATGAATGATCCTTCTATTAAAATAGAGATCTATATAGTAGGGCCATGTCAAAACCAACACATCAGGTATTTCTTTAATCAGGAACTTCCTCAAAGAAACCATTCCATTTTTTCCATACCACATTTTCCTTACCTGACTATAACCTATCCTATAAGGAATTTCTGAGCCTTCATACTCCCTCACATTTTGTCCAGTGTCACTCTTCTTCTCTGGTAAAAGCAAGAAAATATCACATCCACTAAGAGCAAGTTTCTTATAATAGGCGTGTGCATATGGAGTTAAAGCTGTATCCGTTATTAAAACTCTCATATACTCTCTCCTAACACATCAACTATACGCTTACAAGCGTGACCATCTCCATAAGGATTGATTGCCATACACATATGTCTATAACATTCATCATCATCTAACAACACAGATACTTCCGAAATAATCCTATCATAATCCGTCCCAACCAGCTTGACTGTTCCAGCTTCCAGCGCTTCAGGACGCTCCGTCGTATCACGCATAACGAGTACGGGCTTACCCAGCCCGGGGGCTTCTTCCTGTATACCTCCGCTATCGGTCAGGACAATATAACTTTTCTCCATCAGATGTACGAACAACAGGTATTCCAACGGCTCGATAAAGAATAAGTTGGATTGACAATTCTCTCCGAAAACCTCTTTGATCGGTTTCCGAACATTTGGATTCAGATGCATGGGATAAACAAAATCAACATCCGGATATTTCTCGCTCAACATTTTAATCGCTTGACAGATACGTAAAAACCCATTACCAAAGTTTTCGCGCCGGTGCCCGGTGATAAGCACAAGACGACGCCCTTCCGTCGCCAATCGGCCCGCATCATAGCCCGCAGC
>CALIBC010000101.1 GCA_938045615.1 uncultured Clostridia bacterium
ATATCGGCTCGCTGCATGCGGCTGATATCACATGGCATCCGGGTATTCAGATTCGTGCGGGTGCACAAAAAACGGAGACGGTAGCTAATGGAAATCACCAGCTGACTTCCAATGGTTATGCAGTGAGAGGCTACGTATTGATTGGGTGGTCTGAGCGGAGAAAGCCTATAGTGGCAACTTCCGCGGCTCAAGATCGTATTCAGCCTCTGTATCGGGTAGGAGAAACCATCGACATACAAGGCGATAAGACGCTGTATGCCGTTTGGGCTATTGACCGCAATGGCGATGGCATCCCTGATTATTCAGGGAGGGCTGCTGGTTTGAAGTTTGACCCTGAGTATATCAGAAAGATATTGGCGGATTCGGAAGCAAGGAAACGCGCAGAAGAGGCCAGTGGTGCACGCCGAAATCTTCGATCGGCCGCCGTATCGCTTCCCGCTTGGGATATCAATGACGATTTGCTGGCCTTTAACGATCATGTTTATGCCGTTGGCTGCCTGTATAATCAGGATACGGTTGAAAGTGATGTCTTGATTCGTTTTCCTGACTCTACATTGAGAAAGAGGAACTCTATTAGGGCTGTGAATGACTTAGAGCTTGTGTTCGAGTATGGAGGAGTGTTTGGAGACTCTGCCATCGTGGGTGGTAAGAAGCAAAAACGGCTTTCGCGTCTTCAGATTCCTGCCGGTACGTCTGTAAGAGATACTGCTTTGTTTAGCAGAAATCCGATGATGATAGCTGACATCAAAGAAGAGGGAGTGGGTACATACAAGATGTACTTCGTCAAAAAGAAATTGAGCAATAGTGGGCCGGACACACTGGCTACGTATGATGATTTTCAAGATCCTACTGATATCCATGTCAATCTCTTTTATGAAGGTCAGGCCCCATTTCTTAATAGCGAGACCTGGGAGCCTACTGACACGGCGCACTCTCGTGTATTCCAGGTTTATTATCAGCCAGAATTTGCTTCGACGACTATCCGATCGCGAGTCTCTTATCGCGATACGATGCGGCTGAATTATGGCCACTTAAGAGGGATGCCGACGAAGTATATGATGCGCAGCCTTGATGGAGGTTGGAACTGGCATCCGGCTGATTCACCCCTGACCGATGTAGAAAAGGACTTGCTGCAAGATGATAGTGTACGCGTCTGTCTGCGTGCATTAGATGAAGGTGTAGCCTGGGCAGCCTATCAGAAAAAAGGGTTTATAGATCCGGAGAGATATCCCGCTCACAAATATATGTATAATAGCGAAGGTTCGGCCTTTGTAGATGAATATAAAGAACGGTACTATTTTAATCTTCTTAATCGTCTTACACCAGCGTCAATTGCACATGCCAAGGATGAGGCCGCAAATTTAGCTAGTGTGCCGACTTGGGATGATATTGATGATGATTTAAAAGTGGGATACTTGGAAGGCGTTTTTAGTATTGTTTACAACGGTCCCATAAGCCATGCTGATACCGTCCTAATGACCGATTTGGCAGCTGCAAATTATCCGGGAGATGCGTCTAGTGCTCAGGAGATTTTTTATGCGGAAGCAAAAAGAGACTGGAACACGGTGTATGGGAAACGAAAGGCCGATAAGGTGGCTGTTCCTCCACGGTGTCATGAAGAGACCTATTGCTTCTATGTCAAGCGAGATCCGGTGCCTGTACCTCATCGCGCGGTGTTTATCCCGACGGTGGAAGGGGTGACGGTCGTTTCGCCGGGAGTTGGATA
>CALIBC010000102.1 GCA_938045615.1 uncultured Clostridia bacterium
CTGAACCTGTGAAGCAAGAAATCAATAGTAGTAAATATAATCATTTAAACCCAAATCGGTCATTAGAGACAGTTTCCTCCTTTTTCTAATGACCGCCATTAGAAAATTACAATCATATTTATCTGATTGCCAACAATTTACTATCTTTACCACGTAAAAGAAGAGCTATAGCTATGATGCGTGACTATGACATAAAGTTTGTGAACAAGGAGATTACGCCATTTGGAGGCCTTTCCCTGTTTCTGAAGATGCTCGACAGATGCCATTTTGACGAGCAGCTCGTGAAAAGCGGCATTCCATCCCAAGGCTCCAACAGAGGGTACAACCCCGTACAGATCATACTTGGATTGTTTGCAGGAGTCTGGTGCGGTGCGAGTCGCTTCGGACACCTTGATATTGTCCGATATGACACCGCCCTTTGCAATCTTTTGGGATGGAATCGCGGAGCTGACCACAGGGCATACCAGCGTTATCTCAACAAGTTCTCACAGGCGACCAACCAGCGTGTGTTCAGCGAGTTGTTCAGTTGGTTCTTTTCTGAGTTGGTGTTTGACAACTACACGCTTGACTTCGATTCCACGGTCATGGTCCGTCAGGGCAGTCAGGAAGGAGTAGCCAAGGGGTATAACCCGAAGCGTCCGGGCAGGCCCTCTCATCATCCGCTCCTGGCTTTCGTGTCGGAAGTCCGGATGATAGCCAACTACTGGCTGCGCCCCGGCAACACCTCTGGCAGCACCAACTACCTGTCCTTTCTGGAAGACACGCTGTCACGGCTTCAAGACAAGAGAGTGGGACTCATCCGTATGGACAGCGGTTTCTTTTCGGGGAACATACTCGGGTATCTGGAACAGAGGCAGTTGAGCTACATCATAGCCTGCCGGCTCAACAACCGCATCAAGTACAGCCTGACGCATGAGAGGATATGGGTGGAGGTGGCAGATGGATTGGAAATAGCGGAAACCACTTACCAAGCGGAGCATTGGGACAGTCCGAGGCGTATCGTCATGGTAAGGCAGGAGGTTGAGAAGAGGCCTAAGGCAGCGGGCAAGCAGGTCAGAGAGCTCGAGCTTTTTGAGGATGAGCAGGATTTTGGGAAATACAGATACAGCTGCTTCGTCACGAATCTTGCATTGCCTGCCAAGATTGTATATGACTCGTACCGGGGCAGGGCTGACTCCGAGAACAGGATCAAGGAGCTCAAGTACGATTTCTCGATAGACGACTTCGTGTCGCACAACTTCTGGGCAACGGAGGCCTGTGGCAATTTCATCATCATGGCATACAACTTCATGTCCCTGTTCCGTCATGCCTTGATTAACTCGGACAAAAAGAAGTTTCTCAAGACAATCCGGTACGAACTGATTTCCACTCCCGCATATCTGGGGAAAAAGAAAGACAAGCACATCCTATACCTGGCCAGGTCGTTGAAAACGAGAAAGTCGTTTCTTTCAATATGGGAAAAGTTGAAGGATTTCTCACTGCCATACAACACTGAGAAATCCTAATGACCGATTTGGGTTCATCTTAGCCTTTAGGCCATGAACGAGCCCAGAATACCTTGACTGAATAGACTTTCGAAGAGTTCTTGCTTAATATATCCTCTGTCAGCAAAGACCTTTCCATAGAGCACCTTTGTAAATACATTCCACACCCTGCTATCCCTGTCATCGACGTTGGCTCCGGTAAGACAGAATGTAATTACTTCGCCTGAATCATTGCAGAGCAGGTGCAGCTTGAATCCATGAC
>CALIBC010000103.1 GCA_938045615.1 uncultured Clostridia bacterium
AAGAGCTTCATCTTCTCATGGTGGATAACCACATCCCGGCGGGGGCGAAGCTGTATTGATCCGGGGAAAATCACGGGCGGAAAACCTGCGGATTTTTACAACAGATCCAAGCCGATTTTTTGCAGTGACACCGGATTTACAACATTTGTGCAACAAAAAGTCAAATGACGGTACATCGTAACAGATGACAGCATAAAGTCTGACGCACATCCCAGTTCCAAAAACCTTCAAGGCACTCCTTTTCAGAATCAATCTGAGAGGGGGTGCCTTTTTGCGTGCAGACAGCAGGAAAAGAGGCTGAAAAGCCTTTCATCCCTGTTTGAATAGCAGCCAGATGAAACGTATGGAACAGGAGTATCAGGACATCACAAGACCAAGAGAAGTCCGGGAAGAGGTGAAGAAGCTGCGAAAAAAGTTTCTTCGCTATCAGGAAGCGGAGGTCGTGTACAGCATCTCGCACCGCAAGCTCATCGAGCTCGCGGATCGGGCGGGAGCGCTGTACAGGATGGAAGGGACGGTGCTGATCAACCGCGATATTTTCGATACCTATCTCGAGAATTATAAGAGGGATGATCGACCAGATCCGGACGCAGATTATCAGGAGGGCGAAGAGGAAGATTATCTGAAAGATCTTGAGGAGGATGCTGGCATAGGGAGAAGTATTCATTGTTCTCCTTGACATTTTATGCTATGTTCGATTTGTACGCATGATCGGTTGAGGCCGTAAATTACGACCTCAAGTTAAAACCCGAAATTTGATATCTTTCAACGACTGCCCTATGAGGTGTGTCACTTTAGTCTCAGGGGTACCGGTTCTGAATTGAATCGATTTCACCTGATTAAAAAGTACAGTACATGGCGATAACGATAAATTTAAGATATACAGGTGCTAATGGAAGTGCGATTGCATTTGCAAATGAAATGATGAAAAGCGGAACAGTTGCTAAAATTCGTGCGGAGGATGGAAACCTGCGATACGAGTATTATCAATCCCTCGACTTTCTAGAGACGGTTCTGCTCATTGACTGTTGGAAGGATCAGGCATCAATTGATGCGCAGCACACTTCTCCGATGATGCAGACCATCTCGGAGCTTCGTGAGAAATATGATCTTCATATGGCTGTGGAGCGTTATGTCAGCACGGAGACAATTGAATCGGATGACCGGTTTATCCGAAGATAAATCAGAATTTAATGTTCAAAGAATAGTGGAGGAGGAAAATAGGTTGATTCATAAAAGGAAATCTGTGTTACGAGTTATTTTGGGCATCATGGCTGCTATTGCATTCGTCTTTGCTTGCCTTCTTGGAGACTTTATCTATGCCACACGTTTTAAAATTAATCCGGTTGATAAATCAACATCACCAGATGGAACCTATGAGCTTTCATTCCAGCAGGTTGGTGATCCGGACTGGCCTTTTGGATATACACATGCAAGACTTGTTTTGAAGAATGGAAAACGCGTCATAATTAAGCAAACATTTGATATTGCAGATGATGGAGCTAATGCTAGTATCAATAGCTGGAATGTAGACTGGAAAGATATTTCTGTGGAAGTCGTTATTTCTGGAACTGAACAAGATGATGTACTTTATGTTTTAAAATTTGATGGATCAGTCGATAGGAAACAACTTGATACACGATATGGGAATATCAAAGAAGAGCGGACCAGAAAATGAATAGCAAAGAGTTGCAGATTTTTAAATTTGGCGGAGGAGAGAAGTAAGTGGATAAAGTAAAGAACGAAGGATATGCTATTTGCCCACGTTGCAAACAAGAGGTTTACAAAGAAGCGACTGCATGCCCTTTTTGTAAATTTGGTATTATGGTATGGCTTGAAGGAGAAATTGATGAAAACGGAAACCAAATAAAGGATAAGGTAAAGAAAAATCCCAGCTTTGTATGCAATTGAATATCCACCATTCACCGGATTCGCTCTTACAGCGTTTCCGGTATTTTTTTGCCGAAATTCCGACAAGGAACCACAACAGAAGTAGTTGGCAGGACAGAAGCCAACGTCCACAGACCGATTGGATAGTGTCAATAATTTTTCGCAAAATTCATTTCCAGCCACCAGTTGTTAGTCAACCGATTGCTTTTCGATAGGAAAGGCATCGGTCATTTTTTATGCCACGAGGAGGAGAACAAATGGCAAGACAATCAAGATATCTGCACTATGACGAACAAATGACTGCGCTGATGGAGCGCGGCAATCTTTCGCAGATTCCGGCGGACAGGAACCACACCCGCGGATCCGTGATAGAGAAACTGAAAATGTTGGGAGCAGCGGAGCCACATAAGAATGCGGGAAAAGCAGACCCAAAGGGAGGCAGCAATGGATAAGGAAGAACTTGTTTTTACGACAATTGAGGATCTGATCCGATATCTTGGCGAATGCGGAGAGGATGTACAGATCCACATGGAAATTGAGGTAGAAGGGGAAAGGAGGGCACCTGATGCCGCGGAAGAAGGAGACAGCCAGATACCGCTTACAAGCCCGGAAGGCGCAGCGGCAGTTATTCGGGATGTGCTGAAGGAGCTTGACCGGGAGTGGGTATGCGTTGTCAATATGGACAATCACTTAAAGCCCGTGAACTTTAACATCGTTTCCATAGGCAGCATCAATCAGTCACTTGCGCTGATCCAGAACATTTTCGATTTCAGCGGGGTTAAGATTGAGCCTCTGTTTGAGGATCAGGTGGATTTCGAGA
>CALIBC010000104.1 GCA_938045615.1 uncultured Clostridia bacterium
GCGAGAAAAGCGTTTATTGGTTATTTCCGTTATGCGATGCTATGGCATAAGATCCAATACCGGATAAAATCTGTATTTCAGGGTAGAAAGGGATAAGAATAATGCGGAAGAACATTATGTTGGTTTTTGGGACACGGCCAGAGGCAATCAAGATGGCTCCTTTAGTTAAGGAGTTCCAGAAATATCCGGATAAGTTCAGGACGACTGTTTGCGTGACAGGGCAACATAGAGAAATGCTCGATCAAGTGTTGAATATCTTTGATATTATACCGGATTATGATCTGAACATCATGAAGTCAGGCCAGGATTTATACGACATTACATCGCGAATCTTATTGGGAATGCGAGATGTTTTTTCTCAGGCTAAACCGGATATAGTGATGGTGCACGGTGATACGACTACGTCAATGGCTGTTGCTTTAGCTGCATTCTATCAACAGATGCGGGTCGGACATGTCGAAGCTGGTTTACGTACGAATAATATATATAGTCCATGGCCAGAAGAGATGAATCGTCAGATAACCGGGCGTATTGCTACATACCACTTTTCGCCAACCTCTTTAGGGCGAGATAATTTATTGCAAGAGGGCGTACACAGCAATCGTATTTGGGTGACGGGCAACACGGTAATTGATGCGCTCTATGCTGTTCTTGGTAGGATAAAACATAATGAAGCCTTGCAATTATCACTCAGAAAAGCGTTGGATAGAGCTGGCTATGACGTGGATAGAGTATCGAATGAAAATAGATTTCGACGTCTTGTTCTGATTACTGGACACCGGCGTGAAAATTTTGGTAAGGGGTTTCTCCAGATTTGTCATGCAATAGAGATGTTGAGTACGACATATCCTGATGTGGATTTTGTCTATCCGATGCATCTGAATCCAAATGTGCGAAAACCCATCGAAAAGGTTTTTAATGAGACACCTCGAGAAAATCTGTTTTTTATCGAACCATTGGACTATCTCCCATTTGTGTACTTGATGAAAAAAAGTAGTCTCGTCTTAACTGATAGTGGTGGTATTCAGGAAGAAGCCCCGAGCTTGGGTAACCCCGTCCTTGTTATGCGTGATACAACGGAACGCCCAGAGGCGTTAGATGCGGGGACGGTGAAGTTGGTTGGCACAGATTGTGATAAAATTATCTCGGAAGTCTCTTCCTTATTGGAAGATAAGGAATATTATAGGAGAATGAGTCGGGCTATAAATCCATATGGTGACGGGAGGGC
>CALIBC010000105.1 GCA_938045615.1 uncultured Clostridia bacterium
TGTTTCTGATGGTCTGAATACACCAGTGGCCTTTGCAGGGATGCAGCCGGAAGAGCTGACGGAAGTGGATACCTTTATTGCTGCAGATCAGATTCTGGTGAATTGGATTGTGGAGCGTCTTATAGCGGAGGATATCGGTGCAAAACTGGATCGAATCACCATCCCGGAGCTTTGTGAGAAGCGTATGAAGATGCACTTTGGTAGCCGAACGGAGAAAACATACCAGCTGCTTTTGAGTGCATATCACCTGATTACGGCGGCGGATTATAGCTGCCCGGATGGGTTCAAGCAGATTATCAAGCAGTATCGGGAAAAGGATTACCAGATTGATCAGGAGTATAGAAAATTCTACTACAGCTTTGACAAGGTGAATTTCGACGAAGTCGAAAGAGAAGGCACCCTGGGGTGTCAGATTGAAGATACGGGAGCTTTTGAAGACCTCCGCACTCTGGTCGAGAATATCTACACCAATGAGTATCTTGGTAAGATCATGCCCAAGTGGAATGATGGCATTCAGGAATCCGGCGCATTCCAAGAGATTCCGCTCCAGCGTAACTTCTATAACCGCTATATAAGGAGCGCAAAGGAACGGACGGTTGTCATCATTTCGGATGCCATGCGTTACGAAGTTGGACAGGAATTGTTTGCCCGAATGCAGGATGACCCGAAATGCACGGCAAAACTTTCTGTACAGCTGAGTGTCCTGCCGTCTTATACAAGGCTCGGCATGGCAGCACTTTTACCGCATAAGACACTGGAGATGACGGATGACTTTCAGGTACTGACAGATGGTATCCTTTGCGATAATCTGGCCGGTCGGCAGCAGGTGCTGCAAAGCTATAACCCGGATAGTGTCTGTGTACAGTTCGATGATATCAAAAATCTGAAAGTGGCAGAGCTGCGAGATGTGCTGACAAGACGTCAGATTATCTATGTATATCATAATCAGATTGACGCGCGCGGAGACAAGGCAAACACCGAGGACGAGGTGTTTAATGCGTGCGAGGAAGCCGTTCAGGAAATCATGGATTTGATCCATCGAGTCTCCGTCAGCGGCAACACCTATCATTTTATCGTCACTGCCGATCATGGCTTTATTTACAATCGTGATAAACTGACAGAAAGTGACAAAATTTCCGGGAAAAGCGCAGAAAAAGCATTTGTCAATCGCAGATTTATTGTATCCAAGGCGGCACTGGAAGATGACGGCATCGACCATATGAGCATGGGACGTGTTCTGGGAAACGAGGACAGTAAGGTGGTTTCCTACCCGGTTAGCAGCAATGTATTTAAGGTGGCCGGAGGCGGTGCTAACTATGTGCATGGCGGTTCCTCACCGCAGGAAATGCTGGTGCCTGTGCTGGAGTTTAAGATGGAGCGCGGTCACATGGAAACAAAGAGTGCAGAGATTGCTCTGGTCAGCATCGTTCATAAGATTACGAACCTAATTACTTCCATGGACTTTATTCAGTCGGATGCAGTCAGTGATACTGTAAAAACGGCAAAATACCGCATTTTCTTTCTCTCGGGGGAAAATGAGAAAATCTCGAACGAAAACAGTTATGTTGCGGACAGTCGTGAGGAAAATGCGCAGAAGCGTATCTTCCGGATGCGGTTCACATTCAAGAATAAGAAATACGACAAGGACAAGCAATATTACCTTGTGGTTTATGACGAAGAAAGCGGTCTGGAGCAGTGGAGGCAGCATGTCATCATGGACATTGCCTTTGCAGATGACTTTGGATTCGGATTCTGATACAGAGGAGGCAGGAATTTCGTATGGAAATGATGGATATGGCGGCAGACGATACTCGTGAAGGACTGTGCAGGAAACTGCGCAGCAACTTTGACGGTCGAATCGTCCGCAAAGACCTGACAAAGAAAATAAAAGAAGGGGCAAATGTTCCGGTCTATGTGCTGGAGTTCCTGCTGGGTCAGTATTGTAGTTCAGACGATGAGGCAATCATTGAGCAGGGTGTTCAGAATGTGAAACGCATTCTGGCAGACAATTTTGTCCGCCCGGATGAGGCTCAGAAAATTCTCTCCCAGCTGCGCAAGAACGGGAGCCATAGCATTATTGATATGGTGACAGTACATCTGGACATTAAAAAGGACTGCTTTTTTGCGGAGTTCTCTAACCTTGGACTTACCAATGTGCCGATTACGGATGATTATCCGGAAAAATATGATCGGCTGCTTTGCGGCGGTATCTGGTGCATCGTGCAGCTGGAATATGAGTCTGAGGGAGACAGCGGCTTTGGAATCACAGATATAGATGGACAGCCTATTTCCTCTAAACAGAAAAAGCAGAAGAATATCTCACCCATAAGCATCCATAAGCTGACTCCGATCCAGATGCCCCATATCGACATCGAAGAAGTCCGCGAGGGACGCAAGGCATTCACACAGGAAGAGTGGATGAATGTTATGCTGCGTTCCTGCGGATATGAGCCGGAACAGCTGAACAATCGGGAAAAGTGGCTGCTGTTTGCACGTATGCTGCCGTTGGTGGAGAACAACTTCAATCTCTGTGAGCTGGGGCCGCGCAGCACCGGTAAATCTCATATTTATAAAGAAATCAGCCCAAACAGTATCCTTGTGTCCGGTGGTCAGACGACCGTTGCAAATCTGTTTTACAACATGGGGCGCAAAACCGTGGGTTTAGTGGGCTTATGGGACTGCGTTGCCTTTGATGAGGTTGCCGGAATCAAGTTTAAAGACAAAGACGGCATTCAGATTATGAAAGACTATATGGCTTCCGGCTCCTTTGCCCGTGGCAAAGAGGAAAAGGCAGCATCGGCTTCTATGGTCTTTGTGGGAAACATCAATCAGAGCGTAGATGTACTTCTGAAGACTTCGAGTCTATTTGACCCGTTCCCTCCAGAGATGGGAACAGATACTGCATTTCTTGACCGTATGCATTGTTATCTGCCAGGATGGGAAATCCCGAAGTTTCGTCCGGAACATTTTACAAATGATTATGGATTCATTAGTGACTATCTTGCAGAGTTCATTCGTGAGCTGCGTAAGGAGCAGTACGGTGATGCTATTGACCATTATTTCCGTCTCGGCAAGAATCTCAACCAGAGAGATACTATTGCTGTGCGTAGAATGGCAGATGGATATCTGAAGCTTCTCTATCCGGATGGAAGCTTTACAAAAGAAGAAGTAGAAGAAGTTCTCCAGATTTCCTTGGAGATGCGTCGCCGTGTTAAGGAGCAGCTGAAGAAGCTGGGCGGTATGGAATTCTACGATGTAAACTTCTCCTACATAGATAATGAGACCTTTGAGGAGCACTATGTTTCCGTACCTGAGCAAGGTGGCGGAAAACTCATTCCAGAGGGTATGTGTAATCCAGGTCAGGTTTATACTGTGTCTCAGGGTAAGAGTGGAATGCTTGGCGTTTTCCGCTTGGAAAGCCAGATGCTTCCGGGTAACGGAAAGTTTGAGAGAACAGGTATTGGCAGCGACCGTGATGCAAAGGAATCCACAAATACTGCTTTTAATTTCCTGAAGGAAAATGGAAACCGTATCAGTGGCTCTATCAGTACCACAACAAAAGATTATATTATCAATTATCAAGATTTGCAGGGCATCGGCATGACAGGAAAGCTGGCCCTTCCTACATTGATTGCGATGTGTTCAATTGCACTTGGAAAGCCAACACTCAGCAGTCTTGCTGTACTTGGTGAAATCAGCATCAGTGGAACTATGATGAAGGTGGATGAGCTGGCAAATTCTCTGCAGGTATGTTTGGACAGTGGTGCAAAGAGAGTGCTCCTGCCAATTACATCGGCAGCAGAGCTTGGAACTGTACCAGCAGATCTGATTGGAAGTTTTAATTTGATTTTCTATAGCAGTGCAGAGGACGCAGTTTTTAAAGCACTGGGTGTAGAGTAAGGAGGTGCAGAAATATGCATAGCGAAGAAAAAAGAATATGGGGTATCCATACAAAAGACGACAATTTATTTCTGCATCAGGATGTAATAGCTATTGGCTGGAAGGACATGGGTGATCTGAGTTTGATTCAGGCTGACCGTGATGCCTTCAAGGAAAAATATACAGAAGTATATCCAGATGCC
>CALIBC010000106.1 GCA_938045615.1 uncultured Clostridia bacterium
CCAGCTTCTTTCTTAGCCCACGATCAAGTCATCACACAAAATCTCGGATGATCCATAAGTATATATCCCAACCGTATTGCCTTATAGAAATTTCCTGACCGCTCCATTATTTTAATGACATTGATTTTTGGAACATGAATAAAAGTTTATCTTTTTCGTTCATGCGGATATTATCAGAATAACCGTCTTTTGTTATTTGATACCCACATGGCTTAACCATAAAAATGCCTAAGCCCTTAGTGTACGAACTTACTTCTGAGGCATAGTCTTTACTTGTATTTAATGGAACTTTCCCTTTAATATGACACCACTCATTATTACAACTGATGTCTTCAATCTCAGACATCAGTTTTTGCAAATCTGTAATAGCTTTGGAACTCGCTACTTGGGGTATCTGCAACTCAAAACAGAGCATCGGTTCGAGAATGTCCACACCTGACTGTTGCAAAGCCAGCCTGAAGACATAAGGGGTCAGCTGTCTGAAATCAGCAGGTGTACTTACCGGGCTATAATACTCGGCTTGAGTAAAAGTTACTTTCAGATCTGTCACTTCCCATCCATGTAAACCAGATTGGCAAGACATACGAATCCCTTCAAAAACGGCATTTTGAAAAGAATGGTTCAGATAACCATAGGAGATGTCACTTTCGATTTGCAACCCTGCCCCTAACGGTAAGGGTTCAAGAGTCAGCCCTATTGTGGCCCAGTAAGGGTTGGGTGGTACTTCGATCTGAATAATCTTATTGACCTTTTTTATAGGTCGTTCTTTGTAGATAGTCTTGATCTCATCAAAATGGACCTTTACGGAAAATCGTTCTTCCAGCAATGTCTGTATGATTTCCTTTTGGGTCAAACCATATAACGAGATTTCCAATTCATCACTATATGAGTTTATGGAAAAGGACAAAGACGGGTCTTCAATCCACAATGTATTCAGAGCGGATATCACCTTGCTTCTCTCTTCGGGCTTATTTGGCCGGACGGAGGATTTGAGAGCGGGATGCTGATGAGATAATCCTTGAATCAAACAAGGTTTAGCACCTAAATAATCTCCGATTCGAAAATCTTCTATATCTTCTACAATCGCGATATCATTGGCACCCACTTCATCAACATTTATCTCTCTGCCCTGATAAATAGTCTTTAGATTTTTAATCTTGATGAATTTTTCCGAATCGTTGATTCTTACAACGTCTCGAAGTCTCAGACTTCCGTCAATTATTTTAAGAAAACTTCTTTTATGCCCTTTGGGGTCATGCTCTATCTTATAGAGATAAGCTGAAAGTCTGTTTGAGACTGATGCCGGAGGAAGTATAAAAGAAGAAATGGCGTCCAACAACTCATTGATACCGATATTGAACATTGCTGATCCATGTAGCACCGGATAGACTTTGGCTTTTGCCACAAGAGCGATTATCGTATTCCAATAATCAGCCGGTGAAATTTCGCTATCCGCCAAATATCGTTCTAATATATCGTCGTCATGGTTGCATACAAATTCTTTGTATTCTTCCTTTATATATGTTTGGGAGCAAACCGGATAAACCGATCCATCGACAACAGTTTGCATAAACAGGACATCTTGCGACAGATTTGTTTTTATATCCATATACAAACGCTCCAAATTCACACCGGCACGGTCAATCTTATTGATAAATATAATTGTCGGGATTTGCAGCTTTTGTAAAGTACTGAACAGCAACTTTGTCTGCGCTTGTATGCCTTCCTTTGCGGATAAGATGAGGACTGCTCCATCAAGCATTTTGAATGTCCGCTCCACTTCCGCAATAAAATCCATGTGTCCCGGAGTGTCAATGATATTGCATTTCACTCCATTCCAGATAATAGATGTCGTAGAAGCCCGGACAGTAATTCCTCTACGTTTCTCTATATCCATAGAGTCCGTTATGGTGTCACCATTATCCACACGGCCGCACTTTTCCGTTGCTCCACTGGCAAACAGCAGATTCTCGGTTACGGAAGTTTTTCCTGCATCAATGTGAGCAAGAATTCCTAAATTTATAATATTCATTTGGATTAAGCAATAATATACTACAGTAGATGCATTGTCGAAACGCACCTTTTAATACCTCCTCGTAGCATATGAGAACTACAGGATTACTAACTCGTATTAATATGTATATTATTACTGCCGCATAACGATTACAAAATTACACAAAAAAATATATCTAACAAAAGTGGGAGGATTTTTTAACTTTTTACCATAGACATTTTATTAGGGAAGCGTAGGTTCAACTGGTAAGTACAAATAAGTAGAAATGTTTGAACAACACCGTTTTAGGAAGTTGAAAAATCAAGTTTCTCTCTCGGTATAGCGTTTATTTTGGCCAATATCTTCTTTAGTTTGGCATTTGAGTATTTCCCATTCGTGTTCTATTTAGCTCCTTATTATGAGTATGTAGCAAGTTACTTATCAAATTCAGCCTCTTTGAGGGTCAAATATGGTTTTGCAAATGGTGACTGACAAGACATAAACAAGGTCAGCAGGATTTTTTACATAAATGGACATGAATGTATATAACCTAAAATAAGAATAAATTTTAATAAGGGCTGCCCAAAAAGAAAAAAATGCAGTTGCCATCCTACAGATACTTGCAGAAAGGATAAAATTTACTTTTAGACCTTTTGGGATAGCCCTTATTAATACTTCAGATAAAATTCCTTAGGTTATATTTTCAATCCTTTGGACCGGGTTTCCTCCTTGGCATACAGCCCCGGATGCCCAGTTATGGTGTGATTGGCGATAATACTTTCCGATGGATTGCGTATTTGCGGTGATGTATCTTCGGGATATTGCCTGATACCGTTTCGCACACCTTTCGCTTCCGGTTTGACCTGTTGCCCTTCATGCTCCTTTTCGGTGATTTCGGGTGTAGGCGGCGCAAGTTCCAGCTGTATCTTGCGGTCAAGGGCGGCAAGTTCGGACTTCAACTGCTTCAGCTCGTCCTCCTTCTTCCACACCTTACCCGCTATCTCCTGTAACTGCGGTATCTCCATCTCCAGCACCTCGTTCTTCGCCTTGTACTGGTCGACGGGGATGATTT
>CALIBC010000107.1 GCA_938045615.1 uncultured Clostridia bacterium
CCCTGCCAATGATTGGTTTAGAGAAGTGTTTAGTCAAAGGATTCATGCTCCAAGAAATCCCAAAGCCCGTGGAGGTATTCTGCTCCTCATAGGTTTCTTTCTCCTGGAGGGTCTCAATATTGAGGTTCCCGCCGACTCTTGCGGTGACCTTGTCTCCCTGTACTTTGCTCCCAAGGATGTCCGTATCCTTGCCGGAGGTGATGACCGCATTCTCCTCAGCACGAACGAGGGCAGGGGAGTAGGAGGTGTAGGTCTCCTTGCTGTTGCCTCTGGCTCTGTTTACATTGATGCTGATGTCGCTGAGGCCGTTTATGCCAAAGGATGCCCCGACGCTTGCGGAGCTGTATTTATCCACGGTGGTGGTAACGCTCGTGTTTTCTCCCGCCGCAAGGCGCACGTTCCCCTTGGCGGTGAGGGAGACGTTTTTGCTCTCTACGTCCGAAAGAAGTAATGTTATTCAGCGTCTATACGCGTTTGATCAATCTATCTCTACATACCCCCTATTTCGAGCTGCTTTTGAAGATTTACTTCTTTCGATAAGTATCAAAGTGGAGCAACCTTTTTTCAGATTCCCCTTTCATTTTCTTTTTTGAGATACAAAAGATTCTCTTCTATTGTTTTAAGTGAAAACTCTTTTCGTAGCGTTGGATTTATTGAATATATTGTACGTAAAAAACTGTCAGCAGTTTTAGTTACTTCACTAGAGAATTCTTCAAAGGCAATTTTTTCTTTTTTCCATTCGCCGTATGCTCTTTCGGATGGAAGAATATCCTCAAAAGAAAAATATGGTCCCTCTGTGCAATTTTCAACTCTTATTATACTGAGTTCAATAAAGTTTTCTTTATAGATAAACTCGATCCAAGTATTATATGTTTCGATATCATTTAATAATACATATCCGTATTTTTTGATCTCCTTTACGATTGCTGTCAGCTGTTCAAACCACCATGGAAGGTTTACATAAAGCGTCGCACATTTTCTTATCCTTTCTTCTTCGCTATAGTCCCCATATCCTTTTTCATTCACAACGATTTCAAACAGTCCAGTGATACAGCAATCAGATGGTGTAAAAGTTCTTATCTCATCTTCTGTATCCATTATCGCATAATTTATTTTGAACATATAAGCTCCTCCTGTATCGTATTATTTGAGGTGAAGCCTGCTCCTGTGATCTGGCTCATGATGCCGCCGATGATCGCATGTACGGCAATCTTGCGCCCGCTTCCGTCGTCGTTTGTGGTGCTTGTATCGCCCTTGACGGGGTATGGTAGGGAATCCTTTTACGCTGCTAGGTCATGTCTAAGCAAAATAATATAACAACAGTTTTCGATAATCAATCGTGCCATCTCTTTTCAGCGGCATAGTATAAAAAAATTCGGGCTGTATTACGGGAGGTGTTGACAGTTGTTCGTAAAAGAGGTGATCTCTTTCCTCCAACTCTGTTTCACTGTGAAGAATGGTTAATTCATCATCACTATATTTTGCCAGTGCTTTTGATAAATATTTGTATTCTGGAGAAGATAAATCAACCTCCGGATTGATCAGGAGCGTAACATGAAACGGCTCAGATTGGATGATATAGAACCCCACGCTTCCATACACATAAAACTTATTCTCCTGATAGAACAATCCCATATCCTTTTCACATGTGTATACTTCTTTGTCAAGGACTTCATAGTGTCCGCCATGCCTTGTCCATTCCTCCAAGTGCATATCCCACAGAGCCATGTCGTTATGCTCGTTGCGATAAACGAGTATTTGCCCTCTATGAAAAACCTCCACACAATATTTTCCGGAACTAAATGGTGCATATGGTGGATCGAACCATGTATCCAGCCAATATTTAAATCCGAACAAAACCTGATAAAGGATCCATCCACTTAATAAAGCACCGCACAGTATGCCTCCGCGGAGAGCTATCTTTTTGATACGATCTATCACCATAGGTCAATCCTCCGACAAGGAAACAGTTCCCTGAAATTCTGCTGTCCATGGGAAAGGCTGTAGATATCCAAGGCTTTGATTGACCCACGCCGCATTATTAATCGTATCAGTGAAAGCGTCATCCTTAGTATACTTTGGGTCTCCAAATCCATATTTATGTAAATTGAAATTATAAGCATCTCCGGCAAGCCCTTCGAATGAAATCTTTCCGTCCATGTCACGATGCACCCGCATAGCTAGCTTTGTCCAGCCGGCGAACCACCGTTCATCACGGGTGGCCGGAGGCTTATTCAGATTAATGGACATATAGATGTCTCGGGTTTCTCCGGGAGAGAAGTGTGCGCCAAGATCTCGAACCTTTTGGGTTATTGCAATCGACCTACTGATGTCAGACGACTGAGGAGAACCCAAAGAAAAATGCCGCGGCCATCCATTTGCGAGATGTGCATATATCAGCGCGTCCGACGCCATGGGGGTATCTTTGAGAGCCAAAGACCCCAAGGCTCCTAGTATCGCTAAGCTTTTAGCGGTCATTGCCCCCGGCGCAAGAAATGAAAGCGGATATCTTGTTCTCATTATATCTGTCAGGATGGTTCTTCCCTCCACCCATTCTTGATAGACTCTTTGCCGCAGGATATCCTTGGCTTCCTCAAGGGATTTAGTTTCTCTGTATTCTACTCCATATAAGTCGACGATATCCTTTGATATTCCATCCGCGTCCCCCCGCCTAAATACAGACTGTTCCCCTGTTTTTTTGGCATTTGGTTCCCCGTAATGATCCATTTTATCAACAGTGTATACTTCGCCTTTTTTTGTTAAAGGATTTCCGTGAAGCATCATCCGATCAATACCGGCGTCATGTATCACTTCCAGATCGAATACTTTCCCGTCTTTATCGATTGCAACGGCGACTTTTTCTCCGTCCATTGTTCCATATCGAATGAAATATTCTCCGTCTTTTAGTTCCTTATATTCCTCCGATTCATTCAACTCATTGAGTTGCTCTAAGATTTCCGTAACTCTTTCATATTTGTTCCACTTCGTTCCGCTTGCCGCTGCAATTGCACCTGCCGTGGCATTTCCGTTGATTGCTTTCGCCGCAGCTGCGCCGATGAGAGCGCTGATTACCTGGGCAAGGGCAGGATCGACACCGTTTAGGTTGTTGATCAGTGCCTCGTTGAGTCCTGCACCTGCTGCACCCGAAGCAAAGCCTGCGCCTGAAAGCTGGCTAATAAGTCCACCGATGAAGGTGTGAATCAAGACTTTTCGTCCACTGCCATCGTCGGGGAGGTTATGCGCGAGATGGAATGCCTCCTCCCGGAATACGTTTACGAGTTCCTTCTGTTCCTCAACACTCTTCTTGTCAAAGATACGTCCGAGTTCGTTGAGTGCATTCTCTGTGTCACGCCTGAGGGCAGAAATATCCTGTGTCGTATTCTCGCGGATATCAATGGTGCCCGGAGCAACGGCAGATTTCGTTGTACTGCTTGCGCTCCCTTGTACCTCTGTTGAGATTGAGGGGGAGACGCTGAAACCTTGAACGATCTTTAATTTTTCGGTGGATTTCTCGGTCTTAGGACCTGTCTCTTTGATACGGCGAAGGGTTGGTTTTATCTGCGCTGTAAAACCGCTGTCTTTGGCATGGTAGTCCGCTTCGTTTTTGAGGTCACTAAAGGAGAATGTACCTGTGGAGAGTTTGTTCTTATCGGGAGACGCCTTGCTTGCGATAAGTGCACCCTTTAGGTCGGTGTTCTTTTCAACGTAGATATCAAAGCCGCCGCTTCCTGCAAAGATGCCCGCCTGGTCTCTTGCACTCCTATAGTGGGAGTTGATCGTTCCTTTGCTGAAGGGCGCGGTAAAGTTCGGATTTGTGAACGGTTTCTTGCCCGGTAGGGTAAGGTGATTTTGCTGATTGGCATTCGCGGGGAGTAGATTGCCGTCATTTGCCGTGGAGGGCGCAGACGCTTCAGGGGCTGCGCTCGGTTCGGCATTCGCTGTATCTGACGCATTTTTCGTCTTTGTCTTTCCGCTCCAAGAAATCCCAAATCCCGTGGAGGTATTCTGCTCCTCATAGGTCTCTTTCTCCTGGAGCGTCTCGATGTTCAGATTCCCGCCGACTCTTGCGGTGACCTTGTCTCCCTGCACCTTGCTCCCAATGATGTCCGTATCCTTGCCGGAGGTGATGACCGCATTCTCCTCTGCACGGATGAGGACTGGGAATGATATCGCTGAAAATCAGCTTTCTTACGATGATTCCCTATAGATTCTCAAAAAGGCTTCTGTCATATCTTCGTGCATCTGGAAGGCAATTGTGAGAATTCCATGCAGGTCCTCGTAGTTGCGGAAGATAGGTAAAGGATGCCTTTCTTCTAAATTTAATAACTCATATTCTAAGTTTGAAAAGCTATTTCCCATATAATATTTATTGTTTTTCATAACATCCCATATTAATTCAACTGCGCCGGATTTTGTTTTTATCTTATGCTCAAATCGATATACATCAATCTTTTTTACCGACTGAAAGAAATTTTCTCTTTTCTGATATTTTATATCTATATAACCGACCTCTTGTAGGAGTTTTAAAACATATTGATTATCATAATTATTGAAGCTTTCGTTGAAATTGAAACTATACTGCTTGTAAAGTTTTTTGTATCTTTCAGCGAAGTGAATACTATTTAAAATCTGTATTGTCTTCTGATCCATTATCTATTCCTCCCTATACCTAAGTTCAATACCATATTTATCTCTTGCCAGAGACTCGTATTCTTTAATCCTTTCAAAGCTTTTATTGGATGCGGGAATTTCCAGTATCTGTTTGCCGTGCAATTCCTGTCCATCAATTTGGCGATTTGTATTCGAACGTATCTTTATGCCAGGCGGATATTTATCCCTCAGCTCCTTTAGGTATTGCTCGAAAGTGTCGACTTGTATCATTTCTAGATCGGTTGCTTTTCTGGATACAATCTCTCCTTTCACTGGGTCATAGGAATCTAAACGCTTTCCATTTTCCAAATGGACTTCATTATACAGATACCATTTGTTGTCTCTTGCCGTTTCATTAAAGGCATTCCCACGTGCCATTGGAGAGTCGTTTAACCAGTAATCATGCGCCTCCTTCCAGTCGATACGATCACGTGGAGGTTTTCCTTGCTTATCCTTTCTGGCAACATAGGACAAGTAGCTTTCTTCCAATCTCCGGCGACTTTTGTGGCGGCGCCGATGATGGCGCTGACGATCTGCGCTGTGCCGGGATCTAATCCTTTGAGGCTGTTGATCAGTGCTTCGTTGAGTCCTGCACCAACAGCACCTGAGGCAAAGCCGGCACCCGTGATCTCTGGCTCATGATGTCGTCGATGATCGCGTGCACGGCAATCTTTCGTCCGCTTTCGTCGTCCTTCATGTTGTGAGCGAGACGGAATGCCTCTTCACCGAAGACCGTGGCAAGTTCCTGCTGCTTCTCGATCTTCTTCTTGTCAAAGATTCTGCCGAGCTAATTGAGGGCGTTCTCTGTGTCACGGCTCAGCGCCGAGATATCCTGCGTCGGATTCTCCCTTATGTCGATGGTTCCTGCGGCAACGGCAGACGTTGTCCTGCTGCTCGCATCGCCCTTGACGGGCATGGAGATGTTCGGCGCAAGGTCTTTGGTGTTGTAGACCTTATTCTTTTCGTCCTCCGACATGTTGTCATAGTTGCCGTACTTATGGTAGGCGGCACCGATGCTCTTTGCACTGTAATCCGCCTCGTTCTCCAGATCGCTAACTCAACCTTCCTCTTTTTTCTTGACCTCCTCAAACCATTCTTCGCAAATATGTAATCCTAATTTTGTTTCAGAATCTGTCCATAGATTCTCATAGCAGTAGTCTGCTTTGAGGCTATTCTTTTTTACGTCATATATCAGTTTCATTTCTGTTGGCATATCTTTTCTGTATTCCGCGCAAAGTGCGTGTATTTTTTTTATATTTTCTAAGATAATGTTTAGTAATGCTTTTTGTCGCTCTTCAGATACATCATATTCAAAGCCCTTCCCGTCTGATTTTACATCATTGAGTTTATGCCTCTCTAATATTTTCCCGCGAATCTTAAAGAAGCAATCTCCATATATCATATTATTCTCGTATGAGCAGTATATATATATAACATCTGCGTGCCAATCAACATACTCAAGACATATAGATACCATATCTGCTTGATATTCTGTAAAATAATCTTCAAATGTCTTCATTGAAGCTATTTCCTCCTTTATCTAATAACATAAATACTCCTTGATCTTACTTAATTTGCAATTATTGTTGTAGTTGTTTTACCATCTATTGTATGCGAAACAACAAATTCCGAGGGCCTTTTGTTAGCCCCTTCATATATCACATTTACTTCAACTTGTACATTCTTTCCCTCCTTAATGGCCTTCGCCCACTCGTTCTCTAGTTTCTTGTACTCACTCAGATTTACATGTGAACTCTGAGATACCAGATTCGCGAGCTCTGGTGAACCCCCGAAACGATCTGCCGCAAGATGAGCTGCTTGGTCTCCTTCTTGTTTGCCAGGAGTATTCGGGTTGTGCCTGAGCCTCTTATCACGTTCAGTAAGCTGAAGATTGTCTGTCTTGAATTGGCTGAGACGCCCTGCCTCATCGGTCTTATACAAATACTCGAATTCTCCCGCCTTATATTGAATATTGGGGCGTAGAGACTTGCCATCCGGCATGTATATGTCTTTTG
>CALIBC010000108.1 GCA_938045615.1 uncultured Clostridia bacterium
TTAATGGGGTGGAACTTAATTTTACAAATAAGGTTTTTATTTTTTCCTGGTATAATAAACCGTGTGATATTGACACAGCCGTTGGACATGGGCATAGTATCACTTCGGAAAAATGCAACTATTCACACTTTTCCGAAATAAGGAGCGTGAGACTATGAAACCAATCAGGCGAGACCTGTATCTGAACCGTCTGATCGAGCGAAGAGAAAACGGCATGAGAAAGGTCGTCACCGGCATCCGTCGATGCGGGAAATCATATCTTCTGTTTAAGTTCTATTATCAATATCTGATTGAATCCGGCGTGGAATGCTTGTGTATGGTAAAGAAGCAAAAACAAAAAGCAGACAGAAAGTCTCGCTATTCCACAATGTCAGAGGCCAATGTGATAGAACTGTTTACATTTCTATGATACACTCTCAATGCTAACAGTTAAATTCAGTTCATGGAGGTAATCAATGATGCGACGAATTATCTGTTTAGCACAGTTCCGAAACTGACAGCAACCTGTAGGAGGCACCATAACAGCCAAAACAAAAGCAAGGTACAATGCGATTATTTTAGTGCGAAGAATATCGGGCATTTCTCGTAAAACTCGGCTATAGTCCTTATGGTAGGAGGTAATGTTATGCAGATGATTAAAGCATTCAACGAAACTATCCGCTATATCGAAAGCGAATTGGATGGCGAGATTGATGAAGGTCGAGTTGCTGTGCTGTCAAGTTATTCCTACGCCATGTTCAGTAGATTGTTTTCCATTCTGACGAACATGACGCTGTCGGAATATATCCGGCTCAGAAAATTGACGAAAGCTGCCATGGAGATCAATGAAACAGACGTCAAAATCATTGACATTGCTATGAAGTACGGCTACGAATCGCCGGATTCCTTCACGAATGCCTTTAAGAGTTTTCATCACGTTACGCCTACGGAAGTACGAAATGGAGAAGCATACCGGGTCGTTTCTCCCATTCAACTAACACTCAGCGTAAAAGGAGGAAAACACATGGACGTGAAGATCCAAAAGAAAAACAGATTTGCTGTAGCTGGGGTCAAACTGGACAATATTGAGTCCTCGTCTTGCCCTGCAGTTTGGGATCAGCTTTACGAAAAGTACGATCACGACACCCTTTCCCGTTTGGGGAACGGTCAAAGCTACGGGATGTGCTTTGATGTAGAAAATTCAAGCAGGATCAACTATATGGCCTGCTATCATGTCAGCGATGTTTCCAAGGCAAAGGAAATGGGGCTTGAGGTCAGGGAGATCAAGGACGCAGAGTATGCTATTCTGTCGCTAAAGGGACCTGTTCCCACCTGCATTCACGAGGGATGGAAATACGCTATGGAAGTGTTCTTGCCGGAGCAGGGATATATGCACGCAGGAACGCCTGACTTTGAGGTCTATTCCGAGGGGGATATGTACAGCCCAGATTATAAGATGGAACTTTGGATTCCGCTCTCCAAGAAAGAATAAGCAGTAGTCAAGAGGGCGACAGTCAACAGCGCTGCCGCCTTCTCTCCATGAAAAATGAATAACCACCGCCTATCACAACGGCACACGAAGCAGTAAATCTTGAAAAAGATTTGCTGCTTTTTTTGCGCCCATTTTTGGCAAAACGCATCGGCCCACCGTATTAAGTGTCAGGGAGAAAATTTGAAAAAGTTTTCAGGTTTTCCCGCCGGAAGTGCGCAAAATATGTCCTGCGAAACGTTGTACTGACAAAGAAAAAGGGACGGTGCGGGATGTGTCGATTTTTAAGAGCAAGATTCTACCACGGTGCCAAAATTCGCTGGTCGCTCATTTTTCCCCCGCAGGAATCTTGTTGGGGAGTGCCTTCCCCAAACCCTGCTTATGCCATTCGGGGCAGAAAGGAGGCGAATGCCTTTGAAGAAAACCTACAATACGCCGCACCGCACCCACGTGGTAAAGACCCGCATGACCGAGGACGAGTACGCGGACTTTTCCAAGCAGCTTTCCCTTTATGGGATCAGCCAGGCGGAGTTTATCCGGCGGGCGATCCGCGGGCTGCCCATCCATCCCATTATCAAAGTCTCCCCGGTCAATGACGAACTGCTTTCCTCCATTGGCAAGCTGACCGCCGAGTATGGAAAGATAGGCGGCAACTTAAACCAGATCGCCCGGAGCCTGAACGAGTACGGTGCTCCTTATCGGGAACTGGCCTCCGATGTGCGGGCGGATTACCGCATTTCCTCCCTCAACTGCGGCGGCGAGGACTTCGCCGTTTCCTGTATGCGGGCAAATCTGCGCTATGGGAAAAATCAGAAAAAGGAAGATGTGAAAAGCCATCAAGAGCCCGAAAAAGCAGGGGGAATACCGCCAACAGCATGAAAGCGACTTCATCATTGCCGAGAGCGCAAGCCGGTATTTCAAAGCCCACGGCAGCGGAACATTGAGGACATGACAAAGGGGACGCCCAGTCAGCGCCGGACAAGGGAGCCGGAGCGATGACAAAACAAACCACATTTTTCACCCCGGCATGTAGACATTTAGAGGCCAAAAAAACCTTACGTAGCAAGGCTTTTAAGGCGCTGTTTCCGAGGGGCTAAGGTGTTGATACCTTTCCCTCCGAAAATGCCGTTCTAATGCGTAACAGACCAGAGAAAGGAGGTGCTGCCTATGGCAGACAACCGAAAATACTACTATCTCAAGCTCAAGGAGAACTTCTTTGACGGGGATGCCATCGTGCTTCTGGAAAATATGCCGGACGGGATCTTGTATTCCAACATCCTCTTGAAGCTCTACCTGAAATCCCTGAAAAGCAGCGGAAGGTTGCAGCTTGACGAGCATATCCCCTATACGGTGCAGATGATCGCCACCCTCACCCGCCACCAGATCGGCACCGTGGAGCGGGCGCTTAAGATCTTCTTGCAGCTTGGGCTTGTGGAGCAGCTTGCTGACGGGCTTCTCTATATGACCGACATTGAATTGATGATCGGCCGATTCTCCACCGAGGCGGAGCGGAAGCGCGCCGCGAGGCTGCAAAACAAGGCGATTTTGCCGGAGCGGACAAATGGCGGACATTTGTCCGACACTTGTCTACCAGAGATAGAGATAAAGAAAGAGATAGAGATAGAAAAAATGAGAGCGTAAAAGCCGCAATGGACAGGATATTGACCGTCACGCCGGAGCCGGAGGAACAGCAGGCCAAGCAGGAGGCAAGGCGGCACAGCCAGACGGTTGACCGACTAAAACAGCAAGGCTTTACCGATCCTGCTATGCGGGAATGGACGTTTGCAAGGGACAACGGGCGCTGCCGGCAGATAGAAAACGCCCATTTCTTTGTAGATCAATGGGAACTCATGCAAAAGGAAAACATCGGCTTTCTTCTCTGGGGCGATGTGGGCACCGGCAAGAGCTTCTTTGCCGGGTGTATCGCCAACGCCCTGATGGAGAAAGAGATCCCTGTGTGCATGACGAATCTTGCCCGGATCATCAATGACCTGGCTTCCCGCTTTGAGGGGCGGAACGAGTACATTGACCGCCTCTGCCGTTATCCGCTGCTGATCCTTGACGATTTCGGGATGGAGCGCGATACCGGCTACGGGATGGAACAGGTCTACAACGTGATCGACAGCCGGTACAAGAGCAAAAAGCCCCTGATCGTAAACCAACCTGACGCTCGATGAGTTGAAAAACGCGCCGGACACCGCCCGCCAGCGGGTTTATGAACGCGTTCTGGAGCTGTGTACGCCGATCTTCTTCTCCGGCGAAAACTTCCGCAGAGCCGGAGCAAAGGAGAAAATGCAGCGCTTCCGGGAGCTGCGGAAAGAAAGGAGTGTCGATGACCGAAAAGAAAGTGAATGAAGCGAAAAAACGCGAGCCGGATTGCGTGACAGAAGTGCGCTTTGGAAAGAGCGTCCTTGTGGTAAAGGGATATTTCAAGGAAAACGGCACCAAGACTGCCGAGGACATCATGGCCAATGTGCTGAAAGCCGAGTATGAAGCGGGGCTTTTGACTGAGGACGAATGAGGGCAGAAAAACAGCGGCCATACCGTGGAGAGCATGGACGCTTGTAAGTCAGTTTCCCTTTTCTATGATGGACAACCATTCCTTATATTCCGGCAACGGATTGAGGGAAATAGCCTTGTTGATGTAATACAGTGCCAATTCCTCAGAGCCAGGAGGAGTTAAGGGAACAAAAAGATAATACGCAATCAGGAAGTACAATTTTGCGGCTTTGGGAAAGTTTGCTTCTGACTGATAATGATGCGCAGATGCCAGCAGGCAAAAACAAAGATTGAGTTTATCTATTTCCGCTGAATTAATGTAGAAATCATCTAAGTCAGTTGTCGTGAGCCTATCCGTGATCTCAGACGAAAACACGGGCTGTTCGAAGTCTATTGTCAAAGTCATAACAACAAATCCTTATAACATTTTTAGGAAATCTCCTTTTAATGCCCTTTGTGCTTCTGCTTGCGCTTTTGCTGCTTCAAGTCAAATTGACGCTGCTTTTCCACTTCCCGTTGCTCCTTGCTCTTTTGCTTGCGCTCGGTTTTGCTTTCCTCTAACTGCAGCTGTAAAGCCTGCTGCGATTTTGTCCTGATGCCAGTGCTCTGCAACTGTTTTCTTGCGTTTCTCTGTCGGCGCTTCGGATTGTCTGCAATCTGCTTTACGTCCGTGGATACGGGTGGGCTGAATTTCAGCTCATAGTAGTGATGAAGGATGAAGTCGTACACATCATAATCCTTTGGGTCTGCACCGAAAGTAACTTTTGAAACCGTCAGTTTCCCATAGTCGATCCGCTCGAAAATCCCGACCCAAAAGGGCGGGTCAAATAAGATAGTTAAGCTGCCGCTTGCCTGTTCCATGAAAATCCCTCCTTGATATGGTACTGGCAAAGAACGGACAACCCAAGGAGGGAGGGTTACTTACCCTGTCAATCTTGACAGGACGACCGGACTACCTACCGGCTCTTGCACATCGTAGAGGTGTGCGTTGTGTTTTTATCTCTGCTTTATAGCGTTTGCTGTTGTCTTAATGACAACGAAAGCTGCGGATTTATTATAGCAGGAAAGCATGTATAAATCTATCTGTTATGATAAT
>CALIBC010000109.1 GCA_938045615.1 uncultured Clostridia bacterium
AACCCCTCATCGCCGCAGCGCTCCTCTTCGGCAGTAGCGGCGGAGTCGCGTGGGGGCAAACACAGATGGACTGTAGAAACGCTTTTGGAGCGGGAGAGTCACGAAGCGATGGAAATGTTCCTACGGGAACCCCGGCTGTTCCTAATCGTGGCGGTGCAGGAAAAATCACATCGGATGCTGACGGCTGGCTTGTTACAGATCTCAATAATGCTCCGAACACATCTATTATTATAGGAACCACATCCCCCAATGTGGTCGGAGAAAAATGGATCTTTACTGGGGTTCTTCCTGGCTCTCAACAGGGAAGTGGCGGTGGATGGATTGACGCCTATTCCAGCACATATCATATAGGGGTAAATGCCACGTCATGTTATGACCATAGGAATTGCGGTTCATATCCACATGATGATTGGAGATCCACAAGTGGATCTGGAACGTCTCAAAGTGAGAGCCCTGTTTACACGGGTTGTGATAATACCTTTTTCCGAAATCATGGAGGCAGCTATTATCGGCCAAACTCAAACTGGGCTGCGGCAGATTTTACTTCAAACTTGGAGACTGTTGTCAACATTGGGTCCGGTCTTTTAGGAGGAAGCTCTGCAGTCGGCGCATCAAGCACAAATGCTTTTGATTGCGATTATTTCTATTTCAAGAATATCCCATATCAGATAAAAACGATAACGATTACTGGCTCTAATGCATCAGCACCATCAAATGGTTGTGCAAATTGCCAGTATACGACATACTCTAAAACCATAACTCATCCCGGAAGCAATGTCGATCAGGGACGTATTGTAGTAGATGCAGGATCTCATATCCACTTGAGAAAAGATATTAGCGCTGATGCTGGCTCCGGAAGTAGGGCCGTATTGGATTTGCCGAGTGGCGGTAATCAGTATTCTTTGATGGTCGATGGAGATATTAATCAGGCCGCGGTTATCTCCCGAAGTGGGAGCGGTGTCATCAATAACCTCGCTTCAATGGCTCCGAAAGCTGTAATTGGCGTGTATGGCAATTATCTACCAGGTAGTGGCGCTATGGGTACAGATGCCAGTGGCGGCGGTGGTACCATCTTGATTGGCCCAAGCACTACGGGACAGAATAAGATGACGATTGTAGCCTCAACTCAATCCTCTTCAAATACGTATCCGCATGGTTTTTCTAGCAATGGAAATACGGTCTATACCGGTACCTGTGTACCTGTAGACGGAAGTTCCAATGTGGGTAACTATGGTACTGCTACTCCACATGATATCACCATAGAAAATACGATGACGCTCCCCGGCACGATGGGCGCAGGAAAGTTACAGGTGTTCAATACCGGCGGAAATGTGGACTTCAAAAACAAAATTCCAGGAACGGGTGCAGGTGGTAATGTCCTGTTGATGGCCAAAGGCACCTTTACGATGAACAGCGCCTCTACGCACACGATAACAATGGCCGCTGGCAGCACCTCGTTGATGGGTGGTGTAGTTGTTATGGACAAAGATGAAACGGTCACGCTGGGCGGAGCTGGTAACTATAATGTATTCGGCTTTGATGCTACTGGAAATACGCCCACTTTAGGCTCCTTGTCATGGCCAACAACGCTTTGCGGACAACCATCCGCCTATTCTTGGTGTGTAAACACGGAAAGAGCGGAGCATATTCCGCATGCAACTCCAGCCATTACATATGGCTTACAGGGTCCAATTACCGGACAAGCTTATGATGGCGACTGTATGCCGGCTTTCTCTGGCGGTGGACACATCCAAAGTAAACAGAACAGTACGGTGAAGGTGAATAACTCGGGTTATGCACGTTGGCAAGCGATGGGTGACATCACCACAGGTAATGGTAAGCAGCTAAATTGGGAAGTAGGTGCTTCTTCTACCGGTACGGCTTCATGGCTGGCTAATGGAAACATTACGCTGGGCACAGGCAACACAATGACCTGGAAGAGCGCCACATCGACCACGGGGGATCGTCTGTTTTGGAATGCCAAGAACATCACCACGAACGACCTGACAGCAGACTGGGAGACATCGGATGGTAATATGTACTGGCGCGCTATCCAGACGCTTCAGGCTGGTAGCATAGGAACTCCGTTGAGTACCGTAGCATGGAAGTCCACCGGAAAAGGCAATATGCTCTGGGAGGCCACTACGCTGAACGTAGTTGGCGGAACAGTGACGTTCAAACAAACAGGCACTACAGGTCACGCGAATTGGCATGCCGTAGGCGACATCAATGTGAAGGCCGGAAGTGGCGTTACATTCACCAACGAATCGACAGGCTCCAATGGCGAGGGTACGATGACTTGGTTGGCTGGTGGCGATATCAACACAAGCGCTGCTGGCGAACTGATCAAGTTTGAGCAGAAGACGTCTGCCACAGCTGGACGGAATGCTTGGAAGGCTGGACACGACATTCGCACAAATAGCAAGATCGAGTTCAACAATGAAACGAGCAAGTATAACATGGAGTGGCATGCTTGCAACGACATTCGGACGAACTACGGTGGTACTGGTCAGGATGGCAACAACGACTTCTTGGTTACATTCCTGAACAAAAAGGAAGGCAACGTAATCTGGCATGCGAACCACGACATCATTACCCGCAGCAAGACGGACTTTGAAAGCACAAGCACTGCGTCGGGAAACATTACGTGGTATGCAGGGCATGATATCCATACTTATCTTGGAAAGCTTCATCCTTCTACGCTCACGAATGGTGTGAACTTCAAACAAGAAGGTGCAGGACGCACGATCTGGCAAGCCGGGAACGATCTGATCACGCACAATGCCGTACATTTCCAGTTTACAAGCAATGCGAAAGACTGGGCCAGCCTTGGTCTGTTAGCTGAGCAAAACATTACGTTGGGCGGTGTGAATGTCTCCGAATATGATGTGAATAATACATCTGTAGTGAATGAGTTCAAGGTAGAGACAGAGGTCAATGACACGGTCGTGCTGCATGCGAAGGATGGTTACATCCGGACTAACTCATTAGTGAACCTCGAGCGCAGCAATACCGGTGCAGCGCTTACGAAGCTCTGGGCTGGTTGTAGTACGTTTAATACGAATAATAACATCGATGTGGAGCACACCTTTAATTATACCGA
>CALIBC010000110.1 GCA_938045615.1 uncultured Clostridia bacterium
TTGTTGTTCTTCATCAAAGATTTCGTTTACCCAATAATCAATATTTAGCTTGGTACCGCTGTATACGATTTGTTCCATTTCTTTGAGAAACTCGTCCATTTCCAACCCTTTTGCTTGAGCAATATCAGGCAATGGCAATTTGCGGTCTATATTCTGAATGATAAATAATTTTAAAGCTGAGTTAGATCCTGTAGTTTTTACTATTAAATCCTCAGCGCGTACAATATCATTTTCCTCTACATAACGCTCAATGAGTTTCACAAACTCACTACCATATTTCTTAGCTTTGCCTTCTCCTATTCCGTGTACATTGGTAAGTTCCTGAATGGTAATAGGATATTTGAGTGCCATATCTTCGAGTGAAGGGTCTTGGAATACCACAAATGGAGGCACCCCTTTCTGTTTGGCTACCAGTACCATGCTGTTTTGGTTACTGTAGCCTTGTAGTATAGTTTGAAGTCAGGTAATTCATGCCGATTATTGATAATGGACGGTCTTCCAACGGCTACCTCTGACTACGAGTCGATGCGGGCGAGCACGTTGTTTGGTGGAAGCTCTATTTCTCGTATGTTGGCTCAGAGAATTGAACAAGGGATCGGACGTGGGGCTCGAGGAGCTGGCGATCATTGTGTAATTTTACTACTCGGAGATAGATTGGCTCAGTGGATTGCGCAAGACGCTAATTTCCGTCTACTGACTGAAGCTACTCGTATTCAATTGGAGATGGGAGAAACTGTTAGCAAAGCGATCGATAGTATTGACGGATTCCATTACACGCTTTTTCAAAGCTATGATCGATCTCCTGATTGGGTTTCTTTTCACGCTGAAACCCTTGCAGAGGGAGTAAAATCAGAAAATCCTGATCAGACTGTTAGTCAGATGGCACCAGAGAGAAAGGTATTTAATCTTTGGGTAGATGGATTTCATGATAAGTCAATTAGTCGCATAGAAAGAATGTTGGATTTGCCTGATTTGGATAAGCAGACTAAAGGCTGGATGCTGCAACTGGCTGCTCGCGTTGCTAATGATTGGGGGAATACTGAAAAATCCGATGATTTTCAGAGGCAGGCGTATTTGTTCAACAAAAACCTTATGAAACCGAAGATATCTCCTCCGTATCGTAGGTTGGATCTTCCGAGCGCGCAGGCAAAAGCAATTGTGAATCAAGTATGTAAGTACCGAATTCGCAGGGGGTTTTTGCAGTATTTTGAGAATGATATTGCCTCTAACTTGGTTCCGGATGTCTCTGCGAATAAGTTTGAAAATGCTTTATTTAATTTGGGAGGGATTATCGGACTTTCATCGGAAAGGCATGATGATAACGGGGTTGGTCCAGATGTTCTCTGGGTTTTTCCTAACAAGTCGGCATGGGTAATTGAGGTAAAAAGTAGAAAAAAAGACTCTAACCCGTTGTCTAAAGAAGAACATGGTCAGCTGTTGGAAGCTGAAAACTGGTTTTCAGAGAGTTATGTAGGATTTTCTTGCAAGAGAGTTTCCGTTCATCCCAATAATCTTGCATCTAGATCAGTAAGTCCAGAGGGGTCTTATGCTCTGACTTTTATAAATCTTGCATCTTTGATTTCAGATGTGCGATCAGTGATTGAGAAATTGTGCGAATCCCAGCTTTCTGAGAAAGATTTGGAAATCGAGTGTGCCCGGTTGCTTCATGATTCGCCTATAGATGTTGCTCGAATTTCGGAAAGGTATCTCATACCTTTTGTTCGTATGTAATGCGACTCATAAGCGTTTTCTATAGGTAAATACTCGGAATGCAGTGCATTTTTGCTCGGTTTGTCGATTACACGCATCCTGCTCCGGTGTCATACGCCGCCAGATCAACATCAAGCGACCAAATCAATACGCGAGACATCGGATGGCGTTCGCACGTACGCTCCCATTCCTTGATGATGCTGTGATCACTGAGGCTCGCACCTTCGTTCGTCTTGTCACAGGATTTGTTTCGTTGCGCCGTATCCGGAAAGCTCCGAAGCCACTCCGCAAACACGCTACTTTCCGGAAAGTAGGTGGGGCGAAAGGGGGCTTCTTCATTCAGGGCCGCCTGAACGCTGTCAGCCAGGACTTGTGCGTATTTGCGGCGCATCGAGCCGTTCTCGAGGCGAGAAATATGGTTGCCCGTTTCCCAGATGGTGGCCATGGGCAGCAGAAACTGGTCTCCGCTTCGGGCCCGTTCTTCAAACGAATCGAAGACGTGGTCCCGTTGCTGGTTGCGCCCGGGTACACCCAGCACATTCAGGTAGATGGAAGTATCCAGCAAAACGATTGCGCTCATGTTGTGGCTCCAGAGCGCATTTTTTTCAGCCATTCCAGCGTCTGCTGCTTGCGCGCATCTCCTGTCTTGTGATGCTTGACAAAGCGTTCCAATGTACCGGATGTCATCAGATGCCCAAGCGTGCCCTGGGCAATCAGCTCTGGATAGTCTGGAACATCGGCAAGTCGTACAAGTCGACTGGCCCCATCTCCGGGGTGGCGGTAACAGAAAACGACTTCAGGCACAGCGCTGTCGGGCAGGGCGTCCAGCAGGGCTGGATTGTGGGTTGAGAGCAGCACACGCAGGCTGCGACGGTTGGCAATGTTCTGGATATGTTCCAGCAGGTGGCGTGCGCGGCTGGGATGTACGCCGTTATCGATCTCCTCGATGACCACCAGGCTACCTTCAGGTGCCGACAGCATGGCCGTAGCGATAGCCAGCACCCGCAACGTACCATCCGACAGCAGGGAGGCGTCGCGTTCGTCCTTCCTGTCACCGAAGGTCTCGGTAAGCTGCAGCATTACACCCCCGCGGGGTTCCTGCAGAAACGAGAGCCCTGTAATGTCCTGTTCAGGAAGGCTCTGGATGAAATCCAGGATGGCCGACCGGTTGCTGGTCCAGGGCTCATTGTCTTTCTGGTCTTCTGGGCCCCACAGGTTGTACAGCACGGCAGACAGGTTCCGCCCGTTGCCTTGCAGCCGTTTGTCGGAAGGAAAGGCGTAGTCCCGCATTTGCGCAGGAGCGGGGTCGAGGAACAGGATGCTGGAGAGCCATTGTTCCAGAGCCCGGGTAACCGGCGGGATCTCCTTTCGTGCCTTCTGGTGCATGGCGTCGA
>CALIBC010000111.1 GCA_938045615.1 uncultured Clostridia bacterium
GCCGTCTGCTCCGTGACGCCCTTCACGGCGCCCGTGAGGGTCTTGTTGTCGTCTGGGGCGACCTTGAAGAGCTTCTCGAATGTCTTTAGCTTCTCAGAGTAATTCTTTGCCACGCCCTCGAGCTGCGATTTGGTCGCCTCGATCATCTCATCCGTCGGAGTGCCACCCTTGTCCATGAAGGAGGCCAGCCCATCCAGCACGCCGCTGACCTGCTTCTCGAGGTAGCGCTTCTTGAGCATGTTCTTGACCATGTTTTGCATCATGCTGTCGACCGTCTTCTCGAACGCTTTGGCTGAGTCTTCACCCTTCCCGAAGGCCTCCACAAGGGCGTCGCCCAGCTCATCGGCAAAGCTCTTGGCGTCGGTCTGGAGCAGGTCTTGCTTCATGTTGTCCATGATGTCCTGAATCTCTCGCTCGGCCTGCTTATGCTGCTCTTTATACTCCTCGATCTTCTTGTCGTCGCGCTTCTTGCGGCTCTTCGACTCCTCCAGCTCCCACATCTTTTTGAGGTGCTGTTGCTGCTGCTTCAGGTTCTCGATGGCCTCCTTCTGCTTGGTGTAAGTATCCGTGCCGAGCGCCTTCGAGATGGCGTGTTGCAGGCCGTTGTAGGCGTTCTTCAGCTTGTCCACGGCCTCGTTGTGCCGCTTGATCTCCTGCTCGATCTTCTTGTTCTTGCTGCTGAGGATCGAGCTGATAACGTTTACCACGGCTTGCACCACGGCCAGCGCGGCCTGAATAATGGTTAGGATGATACTCGCCTTTTCGGCCGTGGCAATAGCCGCCGCAACAGAGACAGCCATCACGGCCACCGTCTGCAGGGAGCTGATGGCCGTCTCACCCACCTCACCGAGGGCGTCCTTGAGGAAGGCGGCAGAGTCGACGGCGTCCTTTACAAACTGGAAACTCTTCTCGGTGGCCTTGCCCAGCTTCTTCCAGTTGCGCTTGATCTTTTCGGCCGATTCCGCCGAATCATCGCCCGCGGAATTGAAGATCTCCCGGAGCGCCTCGCCCATCTGCTTGAAGGGGTTGTCCTTTGTCAGCACGTCGCGCGCCTCGTTGAGCTTTTCGCGGATCTTCGCCAGGTCGACGGGGTCGAAGATGCCGGACAGCTCCTTGAATCGGCTCTCGATCTGCTGGATCAGCACCTCGATTTGCGACGTGGCCATCTCGTCGAGGTTGCCGAACAGCTGCACCCACATGTCCGAGCCGGTCAGCTCCTTGCTGGCCAGATCGGAGAGGGCTTTGGCCGCCAGCTTATCGAGCGAGGCGGCCAGCTCTTCATTGCCATGCTCCAGCGCGCGTCTGCGGCGCTCGTCATACTCATCGACGATGGCCTGTTTGCGTTGCTCGAAAGATCCGTAATCCTTTAGCATACGGGAATACTCATCATCTCCGCCCGTCTTCTTGTCCCGTTCGTATTTCTCCGTGCGGATCTGTTTGGCGCGGTCGATCTGCTCACGCTCGGCCTCGGTGGTGGCGGCCAGACGGCGGCGAAGTTGGCCGGGGGGCCTGCGGGCCCCGGCGAAGTTTGACCGGATACCACGAAATGAGGGTCGCCGCGCACCAAAAACGCGTTTGGAGCCCCAAATGACCCTCGGATTGCGTCAAAAACAGATTTGGAGCCCGCGGCGAGGGTCATTTTGCGTCAAAAATGGAATTTAGGCCCGCGGCGACCCTCGTTTTGGGCTAAAAATCGATTTGGAGCCCGCGGCGAGGGTCATTTCACGGTACCCGGGTAGGGGCGACCTCTTTCGAGGCAGGGAAGGCAGGCCGGGGGCGGCCTCGGACGTCTGCCGGGGTTTGCCGGGTACTAGGTTAGCTTCCCAGCCCCGGACACCTCGGGAGAAATCTTCATAGGTAGAGCTTACAGCCGGGAATAAAGGATTCCAACGTGGGAAGATTTTCTCTATCCACTGTATCCGTATCGTTTGTCCATGCTCGGCCGTCCGTTTTCAAGATAAAGAGGCCTTCCGGGTCGTCGATTACAGGTATAGCTCTTGCGATCAGTTTCGTCATTTCTCCCTCATGCTTAAGAGAGTGATACTTCATGGCCAAGAAAAAGTCCATTTTCACCATCACGGTCTTCTCTCTGTAACTTTCAATGTTTTCTTCCAGAATTGGCCCGTACTGAATGCTTCCCACCGGTGCGTCTTCGAGGAAGGCCACACGGCCGCGCTCCCACGGGCTGATCGTCTTGCGCTTGTCAATGCTACTTTCTATTGGGATGATTACGAGCTGTTCGGAGTAATACACTTGACTGCGTAAATAGTCCTCTATCTCCTCTATCACATTGGACTTGCTCTTCATTGTGACTCTATTTTGCATTATCTCGATCGTAGACTTCTGCTTTTTCAAGAGCTCGAAATCGTCTGAACGCATGGCTACATATTTGATTCCTCGTCCCCTCTGGCTGGCCTTCTCTATCGTATCGACAATATCCTGCAAGCCGTTAGCTGTGCTTTCGTTCGACCAGTCGGCCATGCTTACGCTGCGATTGTCATCGGGTATACCGCAGTCCATGGTGAAGATGTCTTTATTGTCCGAGCGTTTTAGTTTGAAACCACCACAAGAGAAGAATCGCATGGCCATCCACTCCATGCAGGTGTCTAAACGGTTGCAGACAAGATCCAGATCTTTGAATGCGAGTTTGAGTGCATCGCGTTTGTCTTCCTCTCCATTGGCGGACTTCTCCAATCGCTTGTACTCGTTGTAGTCCTCTATGCTCATCATCTGTGAGATAACAATCCGGGGAATGTTGCCGGACAGTTCGCGGCCATAGGATCTTTCTGGAACCGGGTCCCCATAACCGATCACGTCAGCTATTACAGGTGGGCCCTGTTCTCCAGGGTGCGACGTCCAACTCGAGTTACGTGCCAACTTTACTTGTCTGAAAAACTTCGAGTATAATTTCTCTCTCGAATTGACCTTTATCCACTCCTTCATGTTGGCCTCATCTACCAACTTCAACCAAGTTTTTTCCATTGTTAATCTCCTAATTATGGAGCACATGCTCCTTCTATCATTGTTATCATACCGCAAATGTAGATTTATTCGGCCCCACGGGGCCGCCTAATAGGGCGAATGCAGGGTACGCCCCTACACGGGTACCAGGCTAGCTTCCCTGCCTCGGCAGAGGCCGCCCCTACACGGATACATGGTCATTGTTAGGTGTTGGGGGGCTAAAGCCCCGTTGAGGTGTTGAGGTGTTGAACCGCTTGTCAAACCAACGACTAAACACATAAAC
>CALIBC010000112.1 GCA_938045615.1 uncultured Clostridia bacterium
GGTCCGGTGGAGGGGGAACCACTTCCCTGTTCCCGGACTTTTCTTTGTTATGACAGGAAAAATGCGAAAGTCGCACATCGAGTGCGAGTATCAGAAAAACATCATATTCGGTGTCAGTTCCGCCTCCAAGGATTAGTTTTTATACTTAAAGTAGCTCAAAGAGAAGGAGGTGAGACCGATGCAAATTCAATATGATCTTGATAAAAAAGGCATCGGTGGACGCCTCCAGTTAGAGCGTGAACGAGCCGGTCACACCCAGGAAACTATGGCAGAGGCCATGGGCGTTACCTGGAAGTACATCAGCAAGGTAGAAACAGGAGCTTCGGCTCCATCACTTTCCTACGTCATGAAGTTTTCCGACATTACCGGAAGTGATTTCAATTATCTGTTGCGTGGGAGTTATCCCAAGGAGAGCGCTGGTTATGAGGGAATCATCAGGGAGCCTGTCATACAGTACGGAGATCCGGCAAGGAAGCTGTCGAAGAAAAGCCGGAAGGTATGCAACGAAATGATGAAGAAAATCATAGAGGTATTGGAAGACAATAATATCTGACGCAGAGAAAGATCTACCAACAAACATTTGCCTGTTGCTGGTAGTCTGATGATAGGAAAAGGATGTCCGCAGGACTGCCATGTATGCAGGGTAGTTCTGCGGAATTTTTGTATTCATCTTCTTTGAATACAGAACATGGGAAGGAGGCCGTGTCGTGCTTGACAAGTTATTTTCGCGAAAGGCGAAGAATGCTTTGCCCCCTGATGGAGCAGAGAAAGCTGCCCGGGAAGTGTCGGAAGAGGACTTGCTGCGGTATGAGTTTCAGGATTTCCTGTGTCAGAAAGTCTTCGAGACAGAAGCTGTGCTCCACGATGAAGAAGATCCGCTGGTGATTGCTACACGGGTCATGCAGACTTGCTGTGAGTTTTATGATGCAGACTGGTGCGGCATACTTATTGCCGATCTGCAGACACAGGCATTCATTCCTGAAATCTGGTATGAGGTTGGTCTCGGCCCGATGAAGGAAACTCTGTTCAAAGACATTGAGTTTACCGAGGAGTTCGCCACATGGGCGCAGGCACTGATTGAGCAGCGACCGGTCATTATCCCTGATGCGGAGGACATACGTGAGATCAATCCGAAGGAATACGCTGCCTACCAGCGTCTGGACGCCAGGTCAATCGTAGGTGTTCTTTTTGGACAGCATCCTTTGGGCTTCCTGGTCATCCGC
>CALIBC010000113.1 GCA_938045615.1 uncultured Clostridia bacterium
CCGTGCGCACGATTGTCCGGAACGTCGTGAATATCTTCAGTTCCATTCGTATCATTCTTTATCGGTAAGTATATGTGAAGTATCATACGATGTTGATATTTATATAATGGATGATACGCTTAGAAGCAGTGCCTCAGATATCAGAAAGCACTTCAAAGTATCGACAAAAGAGATGGAAAATGGTAATTTGCAGTACCCCCCTAAAAGTTAGACTCTTCAAGTCTAACTTTTAGGGGGGCAGATCACAAATCAGTTGCCTAATCAAAATAAAGGTAATTCGGCGATAACGGACCTACTTGTAGTCCCCTCTTCTATCAAGCTAACCTCTTTTAGTTCAAATGCATGAACCACGTTCCACCATAGGAGAACGGAAGGAATTTTTCATAGAATTCCTTGAGTGTACCCTCCGGATCAACATCCACAAACTCCTCGGGATAATACGTCTTTGCTAGATACTCAAACACTACGCAGTCATAGACCTCGCGCGGCAGTCCATGATGCGCCGAGTAGATCTGCTTATTCTTGACCGCCTTCAGCTTGTCCCAACCTTCACGATCCGTAAATGCTTTCAGGAGCTTCTGTGAGTCCGTCTCGTTAGCCTCAAAACCGAGACGCATAGAGGTAGGCTTCTTTGGCCAATAGGAACCCATGATCATAATGATGTCCGGATCCTTTTCCAACACGAACTCTGGGTTGATCGGTCCTGCGTTCTTGACAACGTCCTTTGTGATAATATCGCCGCCGCACTGGGTTGCCAAGGAGCCCCATGAGTAATTGCTGTTAAAGGCATAGCCAAAGGCTTCCGGTCCCTGCATCCCCACTTCGATATAGACCGTCGGTTTCGGCTTGTTGATTTTATTGACACGATCGATGACCTTTGTCACGTGCTTTGTATAAAACTGTTTGAGTTCTTCTGCACGCTCCTCTTTACCAAGAGCCTTGCCAATGGCATCGATGGAATGCTGATGATTTTCGAGTTTCTCTGAATGATAGTCAATATAAATTGTCGGTATGCCGGCAGCATCCAGTTTTTCCTTCGCGTCGGACTCATACTGCTCTTTCAAATCGAGCGGAATAAAAATGACGTCTGGATTTAAGGCGATTGCTTGTTCAGCATTAAAGGTTTTATCACTCACTGAACCGATGGGAGGAATTTTCTCCAATGCCGGAAGATCCGTCTTAAAGCGACTCCACATATCGGCGCGATATTCCATGAGTGACGAATCAAGACCCGCAATGACATTCGGAAGATCTTTGCCCATGATAGCGGCCATCGTGATAAATGCACCGCCGGAGCCGCTCCACTGCAAAAGGACACGCTCTACCGGCTTTTTGAGAGTGACCGTCTGCCCTGTGACATCCGTAATCTCAATGGGCTTGTCCTTTTGCGCCGCATCCTTTTTCTCATCTCCCCCACCTCCGCAGGCCGTGAAGATCATGCTAACCATCAGTAGAAGCGCCGTAACGACGGCAGCCACATACCTCTTTGTCTGAAACATGAAAGCACCCCATTTCTTAAGGAAGAACTGATACATTCTACGCCGATCTGACAGATCACATTTGATCCGTGATTTCTCAAACGTTTGAAACAATCTCTCGTGGATTCCACAAGATCACAGCCGATCTGGATACAATCAAACACATACCATCTTTTGCTCCAGCTGTCACCTCCCGTCGTATTTTTTCTTCTGCCTCCGAATTCAGATCCTGTTCATACTGTTCGTACATAAGCTTTCTGCACTCTATTTCATCGGCAACAGTACGTTCACGATAGTCAATGATGCTTACATTGGGGAACCGTCCCTGTGAAATGAGCATATTGTAAAGAATCTGAAACTCCTCGACATCCGCATTCCCTATGACTTTTGGATTTTTCCAATCCGGGATGCCCGCTACAATAGCACAGCAGGCTTTGGCGTATCGCTCCATCTGCACAATGCGCGGCCACACATCCGGAAACATCCAGAGGACGAGAGAAATCGCAACCAGATCAAATTGAAAATCGGGAAAGGATCTTGCGGCAGCCCTTCCAAAAGTTCCTCAATGACGGTGAAATTTTCTACGCCCACCTCTTTGGCATTTTCTTTTAAGACAGCAGCCATTCCCTTCGACGGCTCGATTACTGTTACAAACTTGATCTGTTGTGCAAATGGAATGGTAAATGATCCGGGGCCAGCTCCAATGTCCAACAACGTCGCATCTGGATGGAGAACCCCACGCAAAGCGGCATAGATATTCCGTCCAAAATCATAATCATTGCTCTTGCGCATGAGGGAAAAATCCCGTGCACGCTTGTCCCAATAATCAATCATCGGATTTGCACGGATTCGCTGCTCCCGTTCGATATAGTTCTGCTTCCACCTCTCATTCCAAAAAGAAAAATCAATCTCTCGCTGTCGCTCCATACAAAAAGCCCCTTTCCCCAGCTGGAGGAAACGGGCTGTGCGCTCGACCA
>CALIBC010000114.1 GCA_938045615.1 uncultured Clostridia bacterium
CAACCGTGCTGACCCTGCTCGTACTGCCCGTCATGTATGCAGTCGCGTATCGGGTGAAGGAGTAGAGGCAAACATCTCCAAAAACGCAAATCTCTTTCTGGAAAAGCTGAACCGGAAAGAGGTTTTGGCATATACACAATAAATGTTTAATCTTACTTTCAGATATGTTACAATAAGTATAAGTTTATACTTTTAAAGGAGGTGGAATTGATGCCATCAAAGAATGATGTCTTGAATCGCTTTTTTACCCAATCAGTTTTCCTAGAAACGATAGCAAAAAGAAAAAATCACTCCACCTATGACGCAGTAATACAGCATTTCTTCTCTTCTGCTGAAAACAAAGATAATGGAATGCTAATCAGCGAAATCTATACATTTATGGCAAAATCGTACCGTAACGAATACTTTTATCAAAATACCTTATTGAATAAATTGCTCCTAGGAAAGCACAGTATTAAGACAACCACCGCTTTATCCCAAATCCCTATTGCTAAATCCAAAGCAGACTTTATCCTGATCAACGGAAAAGCGGTCGTATACGAAATAAAAACTGAATTGGACTCATTTGATCGTCTTGAGCGCCAATTACAAGACTATTTCAAAGCCTTCAATTGTGTATGTATTGTAACATCCGAAAATCAGTATGAACGAGCAAAACAGATGCTTTCAAACACGCCTGTCGGTATCTACATTCTTACGCCTAAAAACACAATCAGCCTGAAATATCGCAAAGAACCTACCGAGGATAACACCAAGCTAGATTATACAACCATCTTCAAGGTTCTACGAAAACAAGAGTATGAAAACATTCTCATCCAATATTACGGGCATCTTCCTATTGCCTCTCAAGTCTTTTACTATGAAGCTTGTCTAAAGCAGTTCTCTAAAATCCCCTTACAAACAGCATACACATTGATGTTGATTCAGTTAAAAAAAAGGAATCAATGTCATCTGTCAAATTTCAGCGATGTTCCGTATGAACTGAAGTCATTGGTTTACTTTTCCAAAACACTGAAATCCAAATGGAACACAGTAAACATTTTTCTCAATCAAAAATATGGAGGATAACATTATGTATTTCCCATATCTACGCGGTCGTCAGTTTGAATTACTTGCATTACGCGAGTTGGCAGATCAAAACCTCTTAGGCGAACACATTATCCCCGTTATTGAGCCCGTAAAACTCTCATCCACTCTTGTAAATACATTGGAGATTTTTGTCAAAAACAACCATCCCATTTCTATTATTCTCAATCCAAGTGTTGGAAATTTCGGATCTGAATTTGGTGATATTTCAGATCAAGGGAAAAAATCTGTATACCAAACACGTTTCTTAGATTTATTGCAAGCCCCGGTTATCATCAAAGCCCTTAATATAGAAGATAATGCACCATCATGGGTTGATGCCCTAACCGAATATAATATTAAAAAAAGTGATCTTCTTGTTGTCAATACAAGCCGTGATAATTTAGACATATACGACTCTCTCTTCTCTTCAAACAGCCCACGCTATGTATTGATACCGGATGAAAGTGCCTTTCGCAGAAAGGTGAAAACAAACAAAGTTCTGCTGGATGACAAGTTCGAAAAACGAGTAAGAAATTCAGACTATGGGAAAAATGTAGATGAATTTTTTTCAGATGATCATTTATATTACAGAGACGATCACTTTATCGGATTCTCCGATTATTCTATTGTCGGTAATGAATATTTAGAAGCAGGGTTTGCCCCCTATGCTGTAGTAATTCACATTGTTTATTTTGATACGGAAAAAAACCTCCGCATCTATCACTTTGTATCCGACTCTAACGAAGACATTAAAAATCCAGCACAAAAATTCTATCAAGCTGTGTCAAAATTATATGCGTGGTATCAGTTCAAAGTTCCATTTTTCAAACTTACCTTGGGTTTCAAAAAATTTTTACAGCATTATGAAGATCAATCCTATCCCGGTCTGGGCACAGTAAAAAAACTATCCATAATGCATCATCTCGAGCTAATGAGCATCTACTTTAACGAGGAGTAGTTCTATGTATTGTTGCATCGATTGCTTCACGGATGAGGAAATCAGAAACATCATACGCGGCACGAAGATAAAAGGAACTTGTGATTTTTGTGGGGCTCATAATACTTATATATATGATATTGACAAAAATCCTGCAATCACAGAGCTCTTTGATCCGCTATTGGATATATACACGCCTATATCGCTTTTGCCACACGATTTCCCCCGTCAATACACGGGCTTAATCAAGGATATCCTTCACCAAGACTGGCAAATATTTAAGATATCTCCCGATAAAATTTATAAACTCATTACAGCCTTGTGTGCAGATAGATATAAAGACCAGCCAGAATTGTTCGACTATCCAATAGGAGTTTCAAAAAGCCAAGATCCATCTTATTTTAGGGAAAACTCTATTCTACGTGGGCATAAATGGAGTGAGTTCGTCACAGGAATAAAAACGAAGAATCGTTTTCACAGCAACTATATAAATAAAGAGAAATTATATACATTCTTGCAATGTGTCATAGGCTCCTATGATAAAGGATCTAAGATGTATCGCTCTCGAATCTGTCCTAAGGAAGGATTTCCACCCTCAAAAATGGGAGCCCCACCTGATTATATAGCAAAAGCCGGGAGAGTGAATCCTGACGGTATTAGTGTGCTTTATCTTTCTAACTCTGGGGAAACAACGTTACGTGAAGTCCGTGCAGGGCTATATGATTTCGTTACTATAGGAAGGTTCGAACTTCAACAAGATATCAAGGTGATAAAGCTCACTAAAATCGATCATATCAGTCCATTTTTAAACGAGTTGTATGGATTTGATCTGACAGACTATGCAGTAAACCTTTCCCACCTAAAAATGATCGCAAAAGAGATTGCAAAGCCTCTACGAGATAATAATGTATTGGATTATCTACCAACACAATATATTAGCGATTTTATTCGTAGCAAGGGCTATGATGGCATTGAATACAGTAGCACTATGCTTGAAGGTGGTGTGAACTTAGCCATATTCGAACCAGATCTATTCAAATGCATGGAAACAAAAGTATATGATATAATTTCAATTGATTATAAATACAGGGCCCTTTAAGGCAAAATTCGCCAATGTTTCATCGTCGCACCCATGCTGACGCTACTCGTGCTGCCCGTCATGTATGCAGTCGCGTATCGGGTAAAGGAGTAAGCAAATATAGGTTGTATCTATCCTATATTTATGCTATCCTGAATGAAAGGAGGCAAGCCCATGAATATCAATACCGACACGATAATTTCCATGACCGAGGCAAATCAAAATTTTTCCAAGGTTGCACGGCTCGTCGATGAAAAAGGATCGGCGGTCATTCTAAAAAACAACGCTCCGCGCTACCTCGTCATTGACTTTCAACAGCTTGAGCGTAATGAAACCTTGTCAGATGCAGATGTGCTTGCCGTTTCACGCAAACTGATGGAGGAAAACCGAGACGCATACGCGGTGCTGGCAAAATGATCCGCCTGACAAAGCAGCAGGTGCTTCAGATGCACATGGAACTCATCAATGCGACTGGCGGCAGTTATGGCGTTCGCGATGAGACACTCCTCGACGCTGCCCTGGCTGCGCCATTTATGTCCTTCGATGGCACAGATTTGTACCCTGCGCTCGAACAGAAAGCCGCACGTCTTGGATACGGCTTGATTTAAAATCACGCGATGATTGACGGCAACAAGCGCATCGGCGCACATACAATGCTTGTGTTTCTGGCACTGAATGGGGTCTTCCTTCAATACACGCAGAAGGAACTCTATACCATTATTCTGGAGATCGCCTCCGGAAAGAGCTCACAGGAAGAACTTCTCACATGGATTTATCAGCATAACAAGGCATAAAAACACCCAACCGCTTCTGACCTGACCCCCAAAAGTTAGACATAGAGAATCTAACTTTTGGGGGTATTGTAATGGCAAAATACAGTACAGAATACAAACTGAAGGTTGTGCAGGAATATCTTGCAGGAAAAGGCAGCTACGAGGCCTTATCAA
>CALIBC010000115.1 GCA_938045615.1 uncultured Clostridia bacterium
CCTGCTGTGTGCTGATGATACTATCGCCAGCCCAAAGCTGCGTTTTGCCCTTGGCTTTATAATCGAAGGTAAAGTCAGCGCCAGCAAATGAGATCGTCCCAGAGTTAGACTGGATACCGATATTGGGAGCATCCGTGGTTTGCAGATATTCGATCTTCGTACCTTTGTTGAAGTTCACACCCGTTTCTCCATCGATAAACAGATCTGACGTTTTGTGTCCTTCATAAGTGAAGGCATCTCCAAATGTCACGTATGAATTTCTCGACTGCACCACAGCATCACCGTTACCTGTATTTGACTTGAAATCGATCTTCGCTGTCTTATCAAAGAGTACGTGACGGGCTGCTTGGATAAACAATCCACCTTCTTTGCCTTTATGCACAAAGTCACCAGTGACGCGGATGTAGTCTTTATCTGACTGGATGCGGGTCTGTACGTTGGTGTTCAAAGAGGATGAGCTTCGTGCCTCTATCACTTCATTCAAGGCACAACCTGTACTCGTACGGGCCAACTTATTGACGTTTACACCATCAGCAAACGCACCCAAAGCAGCGGACATTCCCTGCCAAGTACTTGCAGCGCCCGCACTCGTCGTATTCAAATCTCCATCGATGTAAATATATCCACCGCAGTGATTCGGGTTACTGTCAACCGAGTCACCTTTTGCCCATAATGTAAGGTGTCCTTTAGCGCCGCCTGCTGTTCCTGCGGTATACTCAAACTTCTTTGTAGAGATAAAAGACTCGTCCGAGAGGATGGAGATGTTGTTGTCTTTGCTTGCGGCATTGAAGGTGGCATCGCTCAACAAATTCACAGAACCACCATGCGCTTGGATCACAACATCACCTGTACCAGTCGCGCTGCCCACGGCTGTGGTCAGATTCGTTACTCCATCACTCTCCATATTGATCTTCGCGTTGCAGCAATTACCCGTGTTCAAGATGTACAAGGGATCGGTGCTTCCTATTTTGAACTTAGGAGTGGTCGTGGATGAGTTCATTGTTATAGTCATACAAGGAACTGGGTCGCACTGGCTACTGAAGTTCTTGTATATACCACCCGAAGAGATGTGGAACTTCTCCTGCCCGGTAGTACCTGGGCCTACTTCAATCACACCTTTTCCATTGCCCGTTTCCGCAGCAGTTGAATTGGTGTAGATATCCGCATTACTTGTGTTGTAATTGCCATAAATACCCAAGATACTTCCTGTAGCAGCAGACAACTGCGGAAAAGTGATGTCGTCGTACTGATTTCCATCGTATATGGTAAGAAGTGTACTGCCATCTTTATATCCTCTCCAATCTAATGTAGAGGTTCCTCCACCAGCAAGGAAGATATTGGCATCGCCAGCTGTGGGGAAGTTAGCTGCTTCATAGTAAAGTTCAGTCGTATTTCCCGCATGCTTTTGTTGCATTCTCTCATAATTACCCTTCATGCGCAATACGAAATTATGACCTAAAGTAGGATAGAGGATCATGGCGTCAGTTGTACTTGTACTGGTATGTCCTCCTACTGACCCTATTGAGCCCGTTGCATCCTTAACTCCAGCGCGCAAGCAGATATTAGCACCAGCCATAATTTGAATGGCAGCATCAAGAAAGGTTGTACTCTCATGAGTTACCTGATTCCAACCCACACGCCGCTGTTTGTGGTGTATTGCGACCTTAGTAGTTTCCCAATGATACTCAGTACCAGAACAAGTGTTACCCGGAGGCGGAGGACATGGATAAGAACAATTGCTCGACCATGACCTGTGACATACGTTGCTCTTGTAATAGGTGTCATTTGGATAGCCCGTCATATAACCGACATTGAAGGTGCGATACCACCATTTAAGATCCTCTATATAGAACTCTTGGAATGTGTTTTTTCCACCGATAGCAACCATCGTCGGCCTTACATAAGGAGCCAAGCCGTTTCCTTGTGTCTTTGCAGGAACTGTTTGTGCCGTAGCATATGACACATCATCGTTTACTGTGGCACCAGCAAGTTGTATCAGGTGAACTCCATTATCCGGAGTATTATAGACCTTATCTCTGACATAAGGACTGAAAGTGCCACCATCCCATAAAATCCGAGCAACATCCGTAACGCCACAACTATTATGATTATAAGTAATTGCTGCATGCGTCACACCTGATCCTGGAGGACTTCCAGGACCACCCACTAAATGGGCATAGGTATAGCTCATGGCATTGTCTGCAGGAGGTGAAGGATAGTTCGGTATTGATGATCCATTACATCCCGAATTGTTCACATTTACAGAATGAGCTGTACCCCGATACATCCAATCCTGATAATATCCATTTGCGTTATAACTATTGATCACAATATTCTTTCCAGAGGGCTGCCCGCTTCCTAACCAAATTGTGTTAGGCGGTGTGCTTAGGGGATGTTTATGTGGATTAGTAATGGTGTCATTGGTTATAACGGCAGATTCTCCAGCGCCAAATTCATTATTCACATTGGCTGAACCACTCATATTGGTACCAATATACGCTTGTCCCCACGCGACTCCGCCGCTACTGCCGAAGAGGAGCGCTGCGGCGATGAGGGGTTTGACTACTGAAATAAGTTGTTTCTTTTCCATACCTGTATCTGTTTTTGAAGTTTGAAAATGAGGTTCCCCCACGGCCTCTCTGCATTCCCCTTGCGGGGCGAAGAGAGGCGCGCGGAGGTGACCGTTATGAAATTACTTGAGTTATCAATTAGGAATGCGTAAGGGGGAAAGATCGATCGTTCTTCGGAGTGGGCCGCCCCTCGCCTCTGACGAATGTTCGTGTCCGGGGGAGGGGGGCGCCATTGCTCCTAACCATCTTATCGTGTGTGTACGTTTACTCTTGGGGCAAATGAATCTCCGGCGTGCCGCCCCCACCGGCCTCGGGTTGCTTGGGCTTCTCCGACGTTCCGCCGCCGCCCGCTTCGGGTTGTTTGGGCTTCTCCGGCGTGCCACCGCCACCGGCCTCGGGCTGCTTGGGCTTGCCGTCCTCAGGCAGACGAATGTCCGGATCGTTGTCTTTGGGTT
>CALIBC010000116.1 GCA_938045615.1 uncultured Clostridia bacterium
ACTATCGCCAAATCAAGCAGGAGATCCTCTCGCTCGTGGACTCCGAAATCGCCCGTATCAAAGCCGACCCGAAGCTACAGGGGCTGATGAAGGGGTGAGGTTGATATCTATCGCCCGAGGTCGCCGAGTATTTTCCGAAGAAGATTGCCCGATGACCGGACAATCCGAAAATCTACGGTTTGATGTTCCATCGCATGGATGTCAGTTGTCTTAAAACGGCACCGTGCTTCTTGTCTTTCAAGTGTATCCCGAACTGATGAAAGAGCCATGAGTCGTCCCTCTATTGAGCCTTTCGGCGTTTGTAGATCAATCTGTTCATCCTCTGCTTCATTCATTCGTTCTGTCTCAAACTTAAGTAGTACAGTTGTTTCGACGCTGTCCGCAGGACTTTCCGACTTCATTTCGCGGATAGTTGCAACACCCGAATACACTTGTTTGTAGGGAAGGAAATACGCGATCACGAAGAGGAAAAGCAATACAATGCCGATAATCGTAATACCATATCGTACTAATGAAGAAGGGATCTGTCCCACGATGCTGCGCACTTTCTCACTGCGGAGTTCAAAGTTTTTCTCGTCCTTTTTGTTCTTCTCTTCCATGTCAATTCCCCAGTTCCAATTGATTTTTCACCAGCGCGAAATACTTTCCTCGCTTTGCTGTCAGCTCCTCATGGGTGCCTACTTCTGCAATTTTCCCTTCATCCAATACCACGATCTGATCGGCATCTCGGACGGTGGAAAGGCGATGGGCAACAACCACAACCGTTTTGCCTCGGTAGAAGGCGGCCAAATTTTCGGTAATGGCTCGCTCATTGTTGGCATCGAGCGCATTGGTGGCTTCATCCAAGAAAACGAACATCGGATTCTTGTACACTACTCTTGCGATAAGAATCCGCTGCCGCTGCCCTTGACTTACCCCCTGCCCGTCTTGTCCGATCATTGTATTGTATCCCAAAGGGAGTGCTTCGATATAGTCGGCGATATTAGCAACACGTGCTGCTTCACGAATACGTGCTATATCCGGCTCATCGTCTGATATGGCAATGTTTCTTGCTATGGTATCGGAAAAAAGATACCCTTCCTGCATCACCGCTCCGCATTGATTACGCCACCAAGCAAGGTTATATGTACTTAAGTCGGCATTACCCACTTGTATCTTTCCTTTCAACGGTTTATAGAATCCAAGCAGGAGTTTAACCAACGTGGTCTTACCGCTTCCGCTTGCTCCCACGATGGCTGTGACCTTTCCGTTGGGTATGGAAAGATCGATATTCG
>CALIBC010000117.1 GCA_938045615.1 uncultured Clostridia bacterium
CCCGAAGACCAACGAAAAGCCATCGATCTCTTCCGAAAATCTGGCGCGAAAACGAAGTCAGACTTTGTACGTGCACGCTTGCTGGGGAGCCTTTTAAGGTGATCACGGTGGATAAATCGGCCATCGATTACTACCGTGCAAACGCTCCGAACTGACAGTGCAAATCCACAAGATCGGCGTGCTGTACAATCAGGCCGTCCGCGCCATCAACAGCTAGCATTCTGACAAAGTAGCGCCCGAATCTCGCTCATCGCGTCAATTGTCGTCGGGTACGCCTTTCATATGCTAATCGGACTAGCCTTCCATTGCTCTTACCATTGCGCTAACAAACCAGCGAACTGTTTTTTGAAGGACACGATGGGTGGCTATATCAAAGTAAAGCTTCTACCCAGTATGTGGTACCCATTTGAAGCGCCACAGTTCTATGTGTTATAAAGGTAGAACTGAGAGGGGGATTTTTCATCCAACGCTATACTGTAGAGTAAGATATTCCCAATCGCTCTGCGATCTGCGCAATGGTGTAGACACCTTGAACATAGTACCCGGTAAACTGCTGAAGAATCCAGACGCTAACGACCACCGAAGTAGTGTCTGCAGCTATGGCAGCACCAATAAGGTGCTTCATTTCGTGTGCCTTTACGTATCACCTCTTTTGATCCACAATGAAGGCTCTTTTTTCGAGTTTGATCTCTCATAATACTATGAGATACAACATACGCATGTTTCACAGTCTGTTATTTCCCCTGCAAGAACATATTTAGCCTTAAGTAGGTAAACACTATCCAATCCGTTGTATTTTCAATTTGTTGACTTCTCTGTCTGGATGTTTTTCTATGTACCCACCAAACCACTTGATTATATGCGAAAGCTGAAGCACAAAGCTGAAAAACAATTCTTTAAAATCATCTTTAATTCTGAATGTTTTGTCTTTATTGGTGTGCGAATCAGAGCTTGAGAATCTTAATATATTTCGCACGTAATTAGCGATATCTTGTGAAAAAATAGAATCTCCATTTTCTCCATTCTTCCCATCTCCTGCTGTTCCATATCTAATTTGATGGGTAACATTTTTCCCTTGATAGCAATTTATGTTTAGTCCTCCCATAAAACGACTAGCATCTGAAAGAACTATATGTCCTTGAGTGTTTATACACTCATCTGGCAATAAACCATAATCATTTGCCGTTCGGAAAACATACTCTAGAACCTTTCTCAAAGGGTTACCTTCATATTCAAAATTGAGGTTTTCCTCTGGATTATACAAGGCACTTAGCATGTTAAGCATATAGTTGCGAGCTTGTACATAAGCTATGATATTCCCCTCTCCAATGTATTTGAACACGTCGGCGTGGCGAAGGAGCACTTTATTTATTGTCTTATCGTTTGATACTTCTACTATTTTCTTAAAGAGAGCTGAATCTTCGCCTAAACTATCCTTTTTATACAGGAGCTTCCCCCAAACAAACTCCATATTTTTACGTTCCTCAGTATTAATAAGCTCCAAAACAGTATCAAACTGATTCATTGTACCTGCAGAAAGAACATACCACGGAATAAACTCGTGTTTCTCTCCAAATATTCGAGAAAGGCGTACGGATGCTTGCCCCAGAAAGAATTCACTTGGTTTCGAGTCTGTTTCCCTCAGCTTACAGTTGGCATCTAGTATGATCGCAGAATACTCTCTGAAGTGAACACGCAGCTTTTTTTCAGCCGTCTCCCAATCAGAAGCAACGTCTATAGAAAGATTGTAATCATTTTCCGCACGAATAACAAAGGGATCGATATTATTTTTTTCATCATCGACCCATAAAACTTTATAGTTGATTTCTTCTGTCATAATTAGAAGTTTAAAAATATATTCGTTTTATGAAAAATAAGCTTATATATGACCGTGTACTCTGCTTCTGGAGAGGAAACAATTTCCACATCACCGTCAAACTCTTTCATAAGTTTTTTTATCTCGTAGCCACCAATGCCAAAGTGTTCATTGGTATTTCCAGAGGTTTGCCCATAGATAAATACATCTTCCTGAGTGAAATCCTTTTTGAGCGGAGCACCATTGTTGGCAACAGTAAGCACATAGCTTGTACCATCGGACTTAATATCCATACGAATTTTATTGTTGGTACCCTCACTGCCAGCAAAACCATGGGAGCAGGCATTGCTAACAATATTATTAAGCACCATTTCCAATGCCTCTTTAGAGAAGGTGACATACGCTATTGGATCACCCTTATAGGCTGCACAATTACCTTCTTCATCTGAAACTTGGAGGTCCATACGGTGGTGTCTATTGCTATCAGCATCGTATTCAAAGACAAACAGTGGATTAGGATGCTTTGCTATATATTGCTCAAGAAACTCTGTCAATGCAAACTCTTCCTTTGCTAAACCATAGCCTGTGTCAAACTTACTCAGCTGGGTATTCAGTTTTGACATCGTTATTTCAAGATTTTGGAAAATCTCAGCAACGGTCATTTTCTTCATTATCCCTAACACATCAGTGTCTGAGACTACGCCATCACCTTTCTTACGGGCTGTACTCAGCAGTTTCCACCAGTTGTTAAGATTAAACAACGTCTGTCCTAAGGCATGCTTCTTCATGTGCATGTCTTTTCGGAAGTCCTCGTATGCCTGCTGTAAACGTGCATCAGCATCTTTCACAGATGTAGCCGTATCTACCTTACAATGCTTGTCCTGATCTTCAAGACTAGGTACATAAATCTTGAATGAAAGGAAATCTTCGCTTCTCAATCCCTTGATAACACTTCCAACAGCCCACGCATTCGCTTGCCTGAGGACAATATCGGAAGAAAGACATCTAAGCAGATAATCTTCTGTGATAATTGAACTAACCTTACGAGACTTGACCGATTCATTGCCTACAAGTAAAGATGAATCTACTTCTACGTATCGCATCTTAAATGCAAACATATTAAGCCCTAACACCAAAGGAGTAGACTCAGATACCCCACGCACTCTACCAATCTTTATCACACCATTAATGTAGCCTACAACTAAGCAGTCTTCTGTGATAATACGACCACCATAGTTCTGCTTCATAGGTATGTCTAACACATTGATATCACAGGTGAGATAATTGTCACTCAGCAGGTTGAAAGTAAGCTTTCTTTTGCTATTATCTTGCGAGATATACTTACCCTTAATCATTTCGATCACAGAACCGATGGATAAGACGACTTCACCTTCAGCCGGCTGATGATCAGAAAATATCGGCAAATATCGAGAAGGAACAAAAGTAAGTTCTTTGTCCAACAATTCCGCAGTACCAGACCAAACCAGAGCTTCGTCTCCTGAATTGATAGTGTCCAACACAGCGTTTAGGTTCAGTGAAACCTTTCTAAGACTTTGAGATTCACCAAACTCATTTGCAAGAAAGTGCTTATCTGTTGTATTTACCAAAGCTATATTACCCTGATGATTGTTTTCAATGATCAGAGTGCAAAGTTTGATATTTAATACAGGATACAACAATCCTTCAGGAAGCAATACAGCCAAGACTGAAAAACTATTGTCAACAATTATTTTTCGAAACTGACGCCACGGTCCCATCTCATAGCAGAAAGATACTGGCAATACGCAAGCCATTCTACCATTTTCAGTCAAATGGTTTTCAGCTAGGTCTGACAAGTAACTGACAATAGCTTTTTTTTCACGAGTACCAGACCCCATTGGAGGAAAGGTGAAGATATTATCAAACTTACCTCGCACTTCGGTAGGCATACCCAAACGAATAGCTCCTGCAGCCTCTTTACCCTGTGGTAGGATCTGACATATTGCCCACAGGAGCTCATTCTGCTCAAAGCCTACACACTCTGCACCAGAAGCAACAGCATCAAGAAAACTACCATCGCCTGCATAAGGCAAATATACTCGCTTGTCATCTGACTTTGACACAAGCGTAGAGCATAGACTTACTATTTCCTTCGGCAGCTTGCACCTGCCAGTTTTTGTGATAATATTACCATTCGTAGTACCTAACAAGGTAACCACAACTGTATGATAATTCTCAAGCAGTGTATTTATCTCTGCATCGTCTAAGTACTGATGCAAATCCACAATCCCCTCTTCCAAGATATGGAGAACCTTTGAATCAGCATCATCACGCATAGCATAGAGAGATACCGCAAGGATGTCCACATAACTTGTTTTACTAAACAAGCTTTGCCCTTGTCTTTCCGGCTCATAAAAAGCCTTGTTAAACTTAGATACTATGTTGCGAACCTCAGTTGAAAGTGTTACGACCTGCCTCATTATCTCGAAAAGTTCCGATTAACGTCTATAATTTCATCCATTTCTGAATGACGTTGCAAACGTAGAGAAGATGTGCGTACCACATCTGCATAGATAAAATGTTTATAGTTCTGTAACGAATAGTGTGGTCACGTCTCGGGAAGTCAAAACCGCATAGATTAGCAGCATGAGAAGTGAAGATATATCCGCATTAGGCTTAGGTCTTCCCCCCTTGGGAGGTTAGGGAAGTAAAGTTTTTGAAAGAATCAGATGAAAGCAAGACGCTCCACATTCATATCGATTTCCGGAAAGGCGGAGAGTTTGTCAATGACGCCGGTGAAAAGCAAAAGGCTTATGAGACGGACGACAAGACTTGGCGCACCTCAACTTTTTCCACAATGAGTGCTATCTCCATTGCCGTGTGCCGCGCATTATGATTTTCAATGAATGGTAGAAGTCTCGTGGGCTGGCCCGAAAAGCGGATTCATACTGTTTTTGAGGCATATATATAATGATGATATTCGTGGAGAGCGAGAGGCCTGTGGCAGCGGTGTCAAAGACCGTGAAGGAGACAGCTCCGCGTATTTGGCACATGTTCCACCACCACTGGGTTAAGAAAGTACGAGCCGCGATCGACGTCTCCGAGGTCCGCAGGATCGGAGTAGATGAGACCTCAAACAAGGACAACCGTATCAATATAAGAGTCTGATTTTCAGATATATTTTTCAGTGTCTAACATTAAATTCTTATAGTGAAATCTCTATGATATCATTCATTATCAAGTAGTTGTATGTGTAAAATTTTTAATACGCTTGTCGAGAGAAGGCATGGCTTTTTGTCTACCCCTGACTACACCCCAATTTCTCTTCTTTCACTGTATTACCCCCGTTGTAGTCATGTAGTAAGATCTATTCGATG
>CALIBC010000118.1 GCA_938045615.1 uncultured Clostridia bacterium
TGAAAGCTGGAGGGGCATACGTGCCGGTGGATCCGGAGTATCCCGAGGACAGGATTGCGTATATTCTGAAAGATGCGGGAGCAGCCATTCTCTTGACGCAAGGGCGTCTGCGAGCGCAGCTGCCACTGGACGAAGGCGCTGAGACGATGGTGTTGTACCTGGATGAGGAACAAACCTATGTGGGGCAGCCGCAGACGAACCCGGGCAGGCAGGATACGGGCATTATCTCAAGGAACCTGGCGTATGTGATCTATACTTCGGGCTCGACAGGAAATCCGAAGGGGGTGATGAACGAGCACCGAGGTGTTGTCAATCGGCTGTACTGGATGCCCGAAGAAATTGGCATGACAGCAGAAGATCGTGTACTGCAAAAGGCATCCTTCAGTTTCGACGGCTCCGTCTGGGAGCTGTTCTGGACATTGCTCAACGGCGGGATGTTGGTATTGGCCAAACCTCAAGGGCAAAAGGATCCGGCTTATCTGATCGATCTGATCGATACATGTCAGATCACGATGGCAGATTTTGTTCCGTCGATGTTGCAGGTGTTTCTGGAATATGTGCGACCCGGACAGTGCAGCAGCCTTCGTCACGTCCTGGCAGGCAGTGAGGAACTGCCATTGTCACTTCAGAAGCGTTTCATGCAACAGCTGCCTCATGTGTGCCTGCATAACCTCTATGGTCCGACAGAAGCGGCTGCAGACACATCGTATTGGAGATGTGATCCGGGACAGGAACATGGTGTCGTTCCTATTGGGCGTCCAATAGCAAATGTGCAGATCTACATTCTGGACGAGGCTGGCGTTCCGGTGCCCATTGGTGTGGCGGGTGAAATTCACATTGCAGGAGACGGGGTTGCCCGCGGGTACCTGAACCGGCCGGGATTGACGGAAGAGAAGTTTATTTCCGATCCGTTCAGTGCACGGGAAGGTGCACGGATGTACAGAACCGGAGATCTGGGACGTTGGAGAAGTGATGGAGCGATCGAGTATCTGGGCCGCAACGACTTCCAAGTCAAGATTCGAGGGCTGAGGATAGAGCTGGGTGAAATCGAGGCAAGACTTGCCGAGCTGAAGGGTGTCAGAGAGGCCATAGTGGTGGCCCGGGAGGAACAGCCGGGCGACAAGCGGCTGGTGGCGTACTGGACGGCGCAGGAAGGAGTCGAGGAGCCAGGAAGCGATCAGCTCAGGGATCACTTAAAGGCGGAGCTACCAGGATATATGGTTCCGTCAGCGTTTGTCCAGCTGGAGTCTATGCCGCTCACACCCAACGGGAAGGTGGACAGGAAAGCGCTCCCGGCACCGAATACGAGCGCTTTGACAACGAAGGAGTATGAAGCACCACGGGGCCAGACAGAAGAGGTGCTGGCTGCTATCTGGCAGGAGCTGCTGGGTGTGGAGAGAATCGGCCGGCACGACAGCTTTTTCGATTTGGGAGGGCACTCACTTCATGTCATGAAATTGATTAAGAGAATGGGTGACTTGGGTATGTCTCTTTCTATCTCCGATCTTTTCAGGCATCAAACGATTGCCAGTCAGAGCCTTTTCGTTTTGAAGCAGAGAGTGCGGACACACGATATCGAAGGGATTATACCTTTGAGCGTAAATCAGGAAGGGGTGAACTTATTTATGGCACATCATGCCTCTGGAAGCGCTCTTGCTTATTCTGGAATGACAAAGTACGTGGACAAGAATATTTCTCTCTTTGGTCTTCACGTTCTGGATTTTTATGAAAATGACGAAGTGTTTTCTTCTTTGGAAAGCATGGCATGTGCGCACATTGAATCAATAGGTAAAATTCAGTCGTGTGGACCATATCATCTGGCTGGTTGGTCGGCTGGCGGAATATTGGCTTTGGAAATCGCTTGGCAGCTTTCTCAGCAGGGTATGTCTATAGGTTTTGTTGGTTTGGTTGATGCATACTCGCCCGCTGTTTTGAGTGCTGCTGAGTTAGAGGACGATGAAGATATAGATTGGTTCATTGAGCGCGTTTTGAAGGAAAATCATGGAATTGATTCGGAGATAGCCGGATTAATTAGATCTGCAAGGGATAGGAACGATGTTATTAATATTTGTGCAAGGTATGAGCTTCTATTTGAAGGCGTTAGAATGAATGATGAGTTTTGGAGTGTTTATAAGAAAATAGATAATGCTGTCATGTCCTACAAACCGAAGAAGGTTGAGAATGTTTGTTTGTTTTCTTCTTCTGAAGGTGGGGATGTTGATCGGTATGGTTGGCAAGGTGTCTTTGATGAGTCTTTCAAGGTGAAGTTTATAGGCGGTGAACATTGGAACGCGATGGAGTATCCGCAGGTGTGCCGTCTAGTCCAAGGCATGGAGGACGAAATTTTGAGGAAACCTTGAAAAACGTACGTAGTCGGTGGGGAATGTCCGAAATTCTGTGTGCGGGGCCTGAACGGCTACCCCACCATGGTGGGGTAGCCGGCGATTGATTCTCACACAACGTAGCGCGTGAAGCGATCACCGAAGGCAATCGCA
>CALIBC010000119.1 GCA_938045615.1 uncultured Clostridia bacterium
AAAGATGTTTCTGTTTTACCGTTTCTGTTCGCAATCCTTTTCCGTTTGGCTATAACTCACCAGTTGTGTCATTATTTTCAATTGAAAAGGCGTGTACTTTAATCCTATTAAAATCGATACTTTTCACGATATTGACTTCTGCTCCCTCAGTATCTATACTACAATAATCGATTTCATAAAGTCCCTGCCTTTCTAAGAGGCGATAGATATTGTGTCCGAAGATCATAATATCCTGATAGCCTCGTCCATCAGCAATTATAGACACTTCAGCATTGTTCTGTCAATATGCCTCTGACAGAACAACAACGATTCGACAGTAACAGCCTAAACACCTCTGGTATGGGTTCAATGCATAGACCTGTCCAATTTCTGTTATGCTCGAAAAAATATGTGTATTGGAGAACGAGAGTCTATCATGAACTCCAATATCGAGAAAAATCCCATTCTGTCTTCTATTCAGTGCAAAGTCAATGGCTTTATCTTGATAATACTGTGGAAAAGATTTCACAATCTATTCCCTCCTATCTATTTATTGCCGGACAAACAGTGCATTACCCTGCTCCTTCCACCTGAACTCACTCTTTACCAATTTAAAACCAAGAGAATATAGCCAATCTCTGTATTCATCATAAAGAATGCATCCTTCATATGTCTCTTCAAAATTGACTTCTGTATATAAAACCTGAACCGTCTTCATTATGACTGGCGAGGCTTGCAATGTAGCACACTCCGAACCTTGCATATCCAACCACATGGCATCAATTCGAGTGACTTTATTTTCTGCAGCCCAACTATCAATAGTTCTCACATCAACCTCCTCCTGTTTTTCAAAAACGATCTGAGGATGCGAAGAACTCAATGTCTTTGGTTTCAAAAGCGAACTAGAAGAGGCAATATTATCATCAGCCTCTATATTTCTACTGATATTCATCCGCATTTTTCCGTCATGATCAGCTAATGCCATTCTGAAGACGCGAACATTACTTCGGTTTTTTACAACATCTTTCATGTGTTCAAAATTCTGTTGAACAGGCTCAAATGCATAGATAACCGCCTGGGAGGGGAGCAGCTTAGCAAATTGCAATGTATCCGACCCATCGGCGGCTCCCGCTTCCAATATGATAGGGCTATCTATATGATTTATATATTTAAGTATATCGTTAACAAATATCCGCCTCTTGTGAAGAAGGCGATAAATCGCATTAAGTACTTTCATATGACGGCTAATTTAGTATAATTTTTCAGGGAGGGGATTTGAATCACTCGCCCATCCATATTGCTGACCAAATAATCTTCCGGAAGGATTACCATTTTATCCGGATGTTGCGATAACCACGCCCCCCACCAACTAAAAGAACTATTAGCTATAATGAAATGGTGGCAAAGACTCATCAGTTGCAGTTCGTAGAGTTCATCATCGAAATCATCAACATACACACATGAGTACGATATGGACAATTGTTCGCGACACCAAGCCAAATCATCTGAAAAGATGAAAAAGCAAGGTGATGTACAACTTTTCTCTAAGAGCGAAACAGCGGCTCGGTAATAATCGAGTGTAAGCAATTGACTGTATTGCACGCGACGCACATGCAAACAGACAGCCTCTGAGGCCTGAACTTTAGCTTTTAATACTTCAAATAGAGAATTCGGCGGTAAATTGAATTGTAGCTCGGAAAGCAATACCTCACGAATGGATAAAAAATTGATGTGCTGCCAATAACCTTGATAAAATATGGTCTTTTCTCTCAGATTGAATGGAGGAATAACTTCGTTCACATTGGAAATTGGTAGATTCTCATTCTCTATAATCAATCGAGAGGAAGGAAAGAAAAGGCGTTTTAAGAGTGGATATTTTCGATTGAAAGAAAAGAATAACGAGGAAGGGAAATTCGACTTTGGCAGTGTTATGCTAAAACGATCCAGTTTATAAATGCGATGATAGCCATCACCACGAAAACCACTGTGTGTTTCCAACCAGACTTTACCATCCCATTTGAGTGATATGTATCGGGCAAAAGCATAAACAAATAACTGATTCCCAATTCCGCCCCATACTTTTACATGGATATTTTCAACCACTCGTATTCTCTCTCCTTTAATTAGATTAATCCCCCTCAACACTGCAACTTCTTTTATTTCTTTCTCTTATAATAAGCGATGATTTCATTCAGTATGGTTGAATTTAACAATTTAGAAAAAAGGATATAACTTCCAACAAATAAAAGCACCTTAACAATAAGAGAGCTATATCCGTTAGCCATAAATCCAGCCGCAAACCATGCAATTAATACAGCCATTCCTGTAATAGCTAAATAGGGTACGATGTCTTTTATCATCTGCCAAATCGATAAGGTGATCAATTGACCAGCTGCTTTGTGCCAATAAAGCAAGCTTAAACACGAAACAGCAACAAAACCAATAACCATCCAATAGGTGCCCAATGGGTAAAGGCTCCAAATAAAAAGGAGTTGTACGATACCAGTTAACACAGTTCCCAATAAATAGGCACTAGATCTCCCATAAGCCATCAGCAGATATATATATAGTACCCATAAATAATTACAACTTCCCCATATGCAAAGTAATTGCAAATAAGGAATGCTGGGCATCCATTTTTCACCAAGAAAAATCCAAATAAATTCTTTTGCGACTAAAGCTAATCCCGCCATAGCCGGCAAAGAGACAAAGGCTCCAAACCTTACCATCTTACGAAAGATATGCCGCTGTCTCTCTCTATTATCGGCAGCTTCGACAAAAACCGGCTGTGCGATATAACTGATCATACCAGTTACAACTTGACTGGCCATCCCCATCCATTTCTGCCCTTGTGTATAGAATCCCAGTTGGTTAGCATTGTAGAACCGTCCCATTATCACAGGAAGCATGTTGTTATTTAGCTGAAAGACAAAGTTTGTCAACATTAGTTTCGAGCTAAAGCTGAACATCTCACGCAAGGGAGAGAAATCGAAATGAAATGTCGGTCGCCACGATGAATAATAGAAACGAAAAAAGACACTGACTCCAACATAAGTCACAGTCTGTATGGCAAGCCCGATAGCTGCATACCCGTTTAGAGCAAGAATTACGCCGAGCGTTCCTGACACAGTAATTGCAATCATATCGCCGATTCCTCGCTCTTTTGCCTTCAGATTTTTATACAGATAAGCGTTCAATGAAACCCCCATTCCTCCAAAAACAAACCCAAGAAAAAGAATCCGAGAAAGAGGAATCAAATCGGGTTTTCTGTAAAAAGAAGCGATCAACGGCGCACAAAAAAATAAGATTACATAGGCTACGACACTGGTTAAAGTGCTAAACCAAAATACTGCATTGTAATCCTCATGCTTTATTTCTTGCCTATTAGCCAATGCAGAAGTAAAACCACTTTCTTGGAGAATAGTTACAATGCCATTGAAAATGGCTAACATGCCGATCAATCCATAATCTTCAGCGTTGAGAATTCGTGCAGTAATTAACCCAAATACGGCTCCGAGCAATTGCTGTACGCTATTACTTAACCCTCCCCAAAAAAGGCCTTTAGCTGCTTTCTCTTTTAGCGAAGCTGTAGATGACATTTTTTAGAAAGAATAAATCATAGAATAGCGCCATTACTTTTTTGTCAATTCAAGAATACCACATCCGTATCGACAATGACAGTTGTTTTTAATTAGCTCATTAGTTAATTGCACGTCTGGATAAAAATTGTTTTGGTCATCCACGTAAGAGAACATATCTATCGTATAAAACGGACTTATCATCTCCATAAGGAATGAAAGAGAAAACACTCGGTGGGCATGAAACTCTATCCTTTGTGGCCCTATTGGTACTGAAAAATAGAGCTTTCCACCTGACACCAATAGATCTACTATGTTTTTAAATCCAGTATTAAATCCATTGAAATTAATGGGATCTCCATACCTTCCCAAACCAAAATGTTCCAACGCATGTAAACATGAAATAGAAGGGATGCTGTTTTCCTTGATACATGTACGATCCATAATGTCCAACTGTTTAAATGTTACATTGGGTATATTCATCTCTAACGGACGTATATCAAAAACCTCAACTGACCTAAAAGATGCCAAATGGGCAACGAAGCCGTCTATACGACTCCCAATGTCTACATGATGCAATGGAGCATTCTTAAAAATGCGTTGGGCAACAAATAAATCTTGAAAAAAATAATGTAGTGGGAGAGAACCTGCGTCATCTGTTCTATCAGAATAACACGGACGTAGACTCGTGATGGGGAAACGAAATTCTGACTGTTTTGCCTGGCGCAACAATGCATTCTTGTCTTTTCGAAGGCGCCAATAATTCATCAACGAAAAATGTCCCCAAAAAGGTATAACACCTGTATATAGATAGGTATATCGTTCAGTCGTCCAACGAATCTTTTTTTTGAGCAATGAGAAATTCACTTGTGTAGGTTGTTTTGTTTGAGAAGATATTCTATTTCCAGATTTTTGCTACATAAAAACATGGGGCTTTGGAGGCCCCTATTTGTGATAAAAATGAATGCATACAAATTGACAATACAGCATTTTTCAACACTCTTACGCATACATCCGCCCAATAATATCCACGACTTTCATGCCTTCAAGAACGTTCGTTG
>CALIBC010000120.1 GCA_938045615.1 uncultured Clostridia bacterium
TTCGGCGCAGTGCCCCCCAATGTTAGAAATGGGAAATCTAACCTTGGGGGGATTGTTGTGGAAGAGATCAGAGAGATGGCACCGTGTTTAGATGTGATGATAGCAGAAACGAAATATGCTGTATATTGATGTAGAGAAATTGTATGAAAAAAGGAGAAACGCTTAATAAGTCGAATTATCTATAAAATATATTAAAATTAGTGTTTACTGGTGAGCGAGGATGATGAATTATGTCATATGAAGGACAAAATGTATTTTCCAAACTTATTCCCTCTTTTTTTCGCAATGTAAGCGCAGAAGGAACAAAAGAGCGGTGTCTGTATATCTTTCAAGGATTTCCGCAGGAGTTTTATAATGTGTTGCAACGGGTTCTTCCTCATATGATTGAAGACGTGTCAGAGCGTTATCCAAGTGTTGAAGACTTTTTAGGAGAGTCTCGTCAACTGACACGTTCTTTTTTTGATTTTGAGCAAAGTTCATGGATCTATTATGAAGAATTTATTGTCATGCGTCAGACATTGCGTCAATTTGACGCGGCGGATAAGATTGTTGTCGTGTACAACGATCTTTTTGAATACGCATATCCACTTCCTTTGGACGAGTCGATTTGCTCTTCTTTACAGAATGATCAAACGGCGCAGGAAGAACAGAATATATTTACGTTCTATGCGGAGTGCCGACAAGAAGCCGGAGCCCCACTGTATTCATTTGTTAATTGCCACTTTGAAGAGGATACAGGACGTACGGATATTGAGGAGCTTGGTTTCTACAAGACCTTGTATTTGTCACCCGTTTACGATACTTCCGATATGCCGGATGATGAAAACCATATTGGACGATTGGAGCTGGCGCATTATGCTACACTGCTTCAGAATGGAGCACTAAAGAACCGTAGAATTCGGGTTGTCGGTCTCCTGGATAGACAGTCGGATTGTATGCAGGCAATGAATGTGCTCGGTCAATTTTATCATGTATCTTTTGTACGAGAGGATGAAGAAGACCGGAGCAGGGAGGCGGATCGCTATCTGTCTGTTTTCCAAAAATATTGGGGGACTGAGAACTCTTTCCGCACCGTAAAGTTTTATAAAGATCCCTCGGATCCGGAGGATCGTACGGCAACGGAGGATGTGTCGCAGGGAATCATCATTTCGGACATATTGGATCAATGCCAAAAAGCAAAGGACGGTCGTGCGTATTCGGATATCATTGTGACTGCCCCGACGGGGGCTGGAAAATCCGTCCTATTCCAAGTCCCAGCGATTTATCTTTCAGAACAAGATGAGCCCTGTGTGACGATTGTAATTTCTCCCTTGGTCGTTTTGATGGCGGATCAGGTTCGTGAGTTGGAGGAGAAGGGGATCTATTATGCTACCTTTATCAACTCCAATATTACATATGAGGAACGGCAGAGCCGACTGAAGGGAATCAAAGACGGGATATATTCGATCGTCTATTTGTCGCCGGAACTACTTCTTGCACATGGTATTCGGGAGCTTCTTGGGGAGCGAATCGTTGGTCTTATGATTGTGGATGAAGCGCACCTCGTTACCTCGTGGGGACGGGATTTTCGTGTCGATTATTGGTTTCTTGGCAACTATATCACGGGAATTCGACAGAATCAATCGCGTCACAGTGCGCAAATGCAGTTTCCGGTTGTATGCCTGACTGCGACCGCTGTATATGGCGGAGAAGATGATGTCATTGACGATCTTCAGGAAAGTCTGAATTTGAACTGTGAGCGGCGGCATATGTATATTGGTTATGTCGTGCGTGATGATATTGACTTTTCCATACGCAGACTGCCGAAGGAGACGGACCGAGAAGCCAAAGTAAATCTTGTGGTGCAACGAATTGCAGAATTCGTTGCAGCTGGTGAGAAAACCATTATCTATTTTCCGTATACCAGCCAAATAGATGACGTCTATCGGAAGCTGGCTGTTCAGTATATGAGTGTAGCAGAACGCACGGCAAAGTACTATGGATCTATGGACCGTAAAGATAAACAGATCTCTTATGAGGCATTTCTTCACGGTGAGTCCATTGTTATGCTTGCCACGAAAGCCTTTGGTATGGGCGTCAACATTCCTGATATTCTCAATGTTTATCACTATGCACCGACCGGAACTTTGGCGGATTATGTTCAGGAAATTGGACGTGCGGCACGTAAACTACCGAAAGGTCGTGCAAGTATCGATTTTGCTGTAGGGGATATGAATAGTGTCCGTATTCTCTGGGGAATGTCTGGTTTGCAGCAGTATCAGTTAAAGACAATGATGAAGAAGCTCTATATCATGTACAAGAATCCGACAAATCGGGCATCAAAGAAATCGCGCAACCTGCTTATTGCCGCGGATGAGTTCGATTTCCTCTTTGACAGCAATAGCATTGATAATGCCGTCAAAAGTGGGCTCATGCTTTTGAGTGCGGATCTGTATAAAAAGTATCGATTTAAGGTCATTACCGTGCGACCCAAGGCCATGCTTACCACGCAGTATATTCGAATTCCCTCGGAAGCAGAAGTTGATTTCCTGCATCAATACGGAGATTATTGCACAAAAGTAAATGATGTCCATACAAGGCGTGAATATACCCCTAGGCTAAGTTCTCCTGTTACGGTATCGCGTGAAGGAAACATTTACGAGGTCGAGCTCAATCGACTTTGGGAAAATGGTTTTGATAAGATGACTTTTGCACAATTCAAATATAAATTCTTCAACGGAGAATTATTTGATGGCATTTTTCGCGATGTTGTATTTTGCCCAAATCTACGATTGGTCATTCACTATACCCGTGGGTATGAGAAGGCAAAAGAAGAGATGGAAAAAATTGCGGCTTGCTTGCAGGAGACTTTTTGTGAATTAAAACAGCTCTTTGGCTCGCGAATGTTCTCTTTCAAGAAATTTAAGGACATCTTTAATAGAAATTATGGCCGTCCGACTCCCGATGATTATATACGATTGCTTTTAGAATTATTTGTTGGAAGCTAAAAGCTGTTTATAATCCAGTTTACGTTCCCCGAGATTCTTTGAGCTCGCAGACAGTGTCGGAATATACACCACAAAATCCTGTCCATTATTTGAATTTGGTTGAGCACTTTTCAGATAACTCATCAAATTTCTTCCGACATAAAAATGCCATTCAAATTATGAATGGGTTTATGACGAAAGATCTCACGACAGAAGATCGTTGGACGGTTATTGAGCAGTATTTTTTAGGAAATGATGAATGGGTTCATAGTGTGCTGACTTCGAATAAAGAAATGGATAAAGAAGTAGCGGTGCATTCCGTGAAAAAAGCTGTGTCTGATATGACGATCAATAACAGCGTGTCGATCCAGATCGAAAATGGAAATGCTCCATCTGATATGGGGATCACAAATTGGCGTGGATTGGGAGACGTTCTATCCATGGATCTGTCGGATTATGAAAATCGAGGGATGATACTCCCCAACAAAATTAATTTTCAAGTTAAGATAGGACAAAAGAACCATGATGGGCTATTTCTCTGGGAGCAGGTTCGCCTTATGATCCTTACGGAACCCACTTCTCTCGATGAGGTCAAGGAGTTGCACACTAT
>CALIBC010000121.1 GCA_938045615.1 uncultured Clostridia bacterium
TGCATTTCATCATCACGACTTAAACGCTCATAAAGGGCTGTTTGTCCTGTTCTTTCATATTTGACATGAGAATTACCTCCTCATATAATCAAGTGTTTTTTGTTGAAAATTCAAGGTTTTTTGACCTTGTCTGTCTCAGTAAATAAGCCAGAGTTATGAACATTTCGGTGTATCTGGTACTGAAATAGCGGTAAAAGGGTACACGAAATAAAACGTCATTGATTTTCGCTTTACTGGCCTTGTGTATACCCATCCCTCTATGGCAGCTAACCTCCTATATCCACCAGGATCATCTCTGTCTCCAGAGGTCCTAACTTCCTTCGTCCTGCCTGCCCATAACCAGGGTGTCAGCTATGCTCCTTTACGGGGTCATGCCCCATGGTTACAATTCCTGCCGACTACCGGCTCATTCTTTGTATTGTTGATTACTGACTCGCTTCCTGTACCAGCACTGTGATCAGTGGACGTTATCTGCTACATTCTGCTTTGTTTAGTGACCACCCATAGGACGGCCGCCGTATTGATTACATTGTACGCTTATGCTACCTGCAGATATACTGCCGGTCTCTTTATATCACCAACCAGCTTTTTGGGATCATAGTCCACGCCCTTGGTCAGCATTGCAAAGAAGACACGGAGCAGCTTTGCCGCCACAGCCATCAGCGACTGCATCTTCTTTAATGGATTCAGCTTTCTGGTTGTATAGTATGAGTGGAGTTCCCTGAACTCCGGATTCTTTGACACAAGGGACATTGCAACCTCGAAGAGCAGATATCTTAGTCTCTTTCGACCTCGTCTGCTTATTGTTGTCTCACCCTTATGTTTACCCGAACTATTCTCAACCAATGCTAAACCTGCAAGTTTCTGCAGTTCTTTTGGGTTATTGAAGCGGCTTATATCGCCTACTTCAGCCAGGAATCCCGACACCGTCTTGATTCCTACTCCCTTAATTTCCAACAGCTTTTCAGCCATTAGAATCTTTTTTACCAGCTCTTCAATCAGAGCTACTACTTCCTGAAGACGAGTATTTCTGGACTCATAATCCTCCAGCAGCATACGGATTTCCATCCTTGCAGATATTTCACCTTCTTTGCTTCCAACACTGTGCTCAGCAGCTTCTATCAGGGTCTTTGCCCTCGCTTTCCCAACTGCTCTCACCTTCGCATCTCGCCAGATTTGGTTCACCCCATCGATACCCAACGTCAGGATATCTTCCGGAAGTGGCCCACCTTAAGAATCAGCATTCCGCTTTTAGCATCCGGCTGCCCGTACACCGTTTTGTATTCAGGAAAATATATATTGAACCAACGACTGATCCTATTCTGAATTCTTGTAAGCTCCGCTTGTAGCTGAAATCTCATGTTAGATGCAGTTCTAAGATCTGCATAAACACCCTCCGGCAGATATGGGATCATATAACGTCCCTCTCTAACTAGTCCTGCTATGACTTTCGGATCCTTACGATCGTTCTTTGTCGGATTGTTATCGTCGAGTTCTTTTGATTTCTTTACATGATGAGGATTCACAAGAACCGGCTTCATCTCGTTGTCCTGAAGGAACTTACCAAGATTGAACCAGTAGTGGCCGGTAGGCTCCATTCCCGGAACCACCTTGTCCTTACCATGCTTTTCTTTGATGTCCAGAATCCATGCCTTAAACATCACGAATCCGGCCTCATCATTACTAAACTTGAATGGTTTCTTAGAATACTCGATTCCTCGGTAATCAAAAGCTCTTGCATAATGCGTTTCACTTCCGACATCGATTCCGAGCACCAAAGTAGTTTCTGTAATTGCTTCAATTTTTGTATTTTGTGTGTTAGACTTCATTGTAGATACCTCTCTGTTTGATAAGATTTACCAACCTGCCAGTCAGTAGTCTTATTTTACTCTGAGGTATTTTCAATTTTCAACATCCACCATTTAAATTATACAGGAAGCTCCTTTCTAAGTCTTATTATTTTCTCTGTCACTAAAAGGTTAATCCTTTTGGATCTGTTACAACATAGGATGAATGCACTTGCATAAGATTGGGCTTTAAAAAAATCCGGTCTTTCCGCTTCCTGATCCTCCCACCACTAGTATATTTTTATTCCTTGTATACTTAGGATTTTTAGGTCTACTATTCATAGTAAGTCTTTCCGTATCAGTTAAGAGAATGTTATTTTCAAACTTTTCATCTACATATGGTTCTATATCTTTTGAGTTTACCCAGAGAGCGTTTTGTCAAGTACCTTTTTTTATTTATGGACGATTTTTTGAAATTTGAGCAACAAAAAACAGTAAACCTATTTTGATTTACTGTTTCTCAAATTGTTATATTTAATTAGACAAACGGGGAGTGTC
>CALIBC010000122.1 GCA_938045615.1 uncultured Clostridia bacterium
CAAAAGCTGCGTGCATGGCAGGCGAATATCGCCTATGTTCCGCAGTCGATTTATCTGACTGATGCGACCATTCGCGAGAATGTGGCATTAGGAGAAGCCCCCGATGAAATTGATGATGCGCGGGTTCATAAAGCACTTGCGATGGCGGAACTTGATGCATTTGTAAATGCCCAGCCAAAGGGAATCGAAACGATGGTCGGCGAACGGGGTGTCAAGCTCTCCGGCGGACAGCGGCAGCGTATCGGCATTGCGCGTGCGATCTATCAGCAGCCGGAGGTCCTAATTCTTGACGAAGCGACCTCTGCACTTGATACGGAGACGGAAAAGAGCATCACGGATACGATACTGAAGTTCAAAGGACAGATCACGATCATTGCGATCGCACACCGTGTGAGTACGCTGGTAGAATGTGATTTTAAGGTGCGGTTTGAGGGAGGGAGGACAGAGATACTGTGACGAGATGATGCGTAATTCAAGCGAGGGAGGGGAGGTGAGGCGTGTAAATCTTGGCGAGGAGCGGAAAATTGAAGTCCTATAGGAAACGCCAATGCCGTGAAAGTGGCACTATACCGAATTATTCCGCGTGCTGGATGAAAGTGGTGGACTGACTGAATAGTTGTTAGTATGATTGGGAAAAATCTTTATTGAAGAAAGGATAGAAAAAGATGATCAACCGTTTTGATGAAAGCAAGGCATTTGACTATGAAAATGGATTTTACCTGACCTCATCGGTTAGCCGCATGGGGAATATCCTATCGCACTATGAACTATATAAGAAAATTATGGATCTCCCTGGTGCTATTGTGGAATGTGGTGTTTTTCGTGGGGGGGCGCTTATTCAGTTTGCCAGTTTTCGAGAATTGCTTGAGACAGAGAATTCCAGAAAAATTATTGGTTTTGATGTTTTTGGTGAGTTTCCGGAAGCAAAAAATACGGCAGATCAGGAATTTCGTGAAGCATGGGTACGAGAAACGAAGAATGAATTTTTGACGAAGGAAGAACTCTTGCAAAGTTTTTCACATAAGAAGATCGGTAATGTCGAACTGGTGAAGGGCGATATTTTAGAAACTGCCAGACAGTATGTCGAGGAACATCCCGAATTAAAGATTGCACTCCTACATATCGATACCGATATCTATGAGCCAGCGAAAGAGGCTCTTGAAGTCTTTTATGATCGTGTAGTAAAAGGAGGCATCGTGGCGTTTGATGACTATGGAACAGTTGGTGGAGAGACATGGGCAGCAGATGAGTTTTTTGGAGAATCGAAACCGGAGCTTCGAAAATTCCGCTTTGCGAATGGAAAGCCGAGTTATCTTATTCGATGATTTTACAATCAACCTACCGGATCGACTCGTTTTGCCGTTAGACTATGGTCCATGATAGATTACCTAGCGAAAGAAAGTTTTTGATGCAAGCTTTTGGAGGCTCGTATGAAATTAGATACATGTTTCCTTTGTAAGTCAGATGAGTATATCACATTGCACAAAGGCACACGGGGAGGGCACAATGACATCGATGTTCTCAAATGTGCAAAATGTGGTCTCGTTCGTCTCAGCGAATCGATGGACGATAGTATGTCCTTTTATGAAAACTCAGGCATGCGAAAGTGTGCCGGTGAACTTATAGGAGATCTTCGTATATCAACACGAAAAGATGATGAGCGTCGTTATCTTTTTGCAGAAAATATGATAGAAGGAAAAGCACTTCTTGATTTTGGTTGTGGGGATGGTGGTTTCTTATTACGAGCCAAAGAAATTGCGAAGTATGTAGAGGGGGGGGTGAACTGGAAGCGGAAATACGCCGACAGATCAATGAAGAGGGGATCGTTTGCAAAAAGTCCTTGGCAGATACAGGAAAATTTGACGTAATTACTGCATTTCATCTGCTGGAGCATTTAGAAAATCCGCTTACATACCTTGCGGAAATGAAGAAACATCTAGTACCGTCAGGAATGTTGCTTCTAGAAGTCCCCAATGCAGATGGTGCTTTGCTAAAGCTTTATCAGTCGAGTGCGTTTGCTGATTTTACATACTGGCATTGCCATGTCTACCTTTACACCAACGCAACACTTGCCGAACTCGCGAAACAGGCAGGATTTAAAGTTGTATTTATAGAACAAGTACAGCGCTACCCACTTGCCAATCATCTGCACTGGCTGGCAAAAGGAAAGCCTGGTGGACATCATGTGTGGACATATTTGCAAGATGATGCATTGGATAAAGCATATGGTGATAAACTGGCAGGTCTTGGCATGGCAGATACCATCATAGCAGACTTTGCAGCTCTTTCATGAGCTATAAGTAGATGTATTCTGCAGAAAGGGATTAATTTATATGATTAAACAAAACGTTCAATTAGGAAATCAGATGATCACAGAAGGATCTAAGCCATATTTGATTGCAGAAATCGGAATCAATCATAATGGAGATCTTCAGATTGCCAAGAAACTCATGGATGCGGCAAATGCATGCCAATGGGACTGTGTAAAATTCCAAAAACGGGAGCCGGATATCGCTGTTCCTGAGGCACAAAAGAATGTTATGCGCGATACGCCATGGGGGCGCATGACCTACTTAGAGTATAAAAAACATGTTGAATTTGGAGATAGCGAATATAGCTATATCAAGATGTATTGCGCGGAAAAACCAATCGATTGGACGGCCTCTCCATGGGACATTCCGAGCTTGCGATTTCTTTTGAAGTATGATGTTCCATTCATCAAAATGGCATCGGCAACACTCACGAACGATGAACTTTTATCTGAGGCGGCCAGATCCGGAAAACCCCTTGTCGTGTCGACGGGCATGAGTACATGGGAAGAAATCGACCATGCCGTGGGGATTCTTGAGAAGGAGGCTACGGGTGGATTCATTCTCATGCACACGAATTCCAGCTATCCGACGCCGTACGATGAAATTAACCTCAGGATGATTGCGACACTAAGAAACCGTTATCGTTGCCTTGTCGGATACAGCGGACATGAGCAGGACCTTGAGCCAACGGTTGCCGCCGTCGTATTGGGGGCATGTGTCATAGAGCGGCATGTCACGCTCTCACACCACATGTGGGGGACAGACCAGGCATCAAGCCTTACTGTGCCGGCTATGGGGATGCTTCGTGGTCGTATTGCAGAGGTTAAGACGATGATGGGCACGGGAGAGCGTGTGTTGGGGGCGGAGGAGCAAAAAGTCCGCTTGAAGTTAAGAGGGTGCTAAGTATGAAAAAAGGGATATTTATCACGATACGGAAAGACTCCAGCCGTCTGCCAAACAAAGCGGTACGAGAAATTTTGGGTCATCCCGTCATGGAACTCATCATCAAGCGAGCAAAGCTGGCAAAAAACTTTGATGCTGTAATCATCTGCACGACGACGCGTCCCATCGATGATGAAATCGAAGAAATCGCAAAACGAAATGGAGCACTTGTCTATCGTGGCTCCTTACATGATAAATTGGAGCGCTGGAACGGAGCGGCGAAGGCGTTTGGTATAGACTATATCGTTACCTTTGATGGAGATGATCTCTTTTGCGAACCAAAGTTGCTGGATATGGGCGCTGAACAAATCGAAACACGGGGGCTGGATTTCATTGAAGCTCCGCAAGGTCTGATTTGCGGGGCGTTTACATATGCCTTTACAGCAAAAGCGCTGGATAAAGTCTGCGAGATCAAGGCGTCGGAAGACACAGAGATGATGTGGACGTATTTTAAGGACTCGGGACTGTTTAATACCGGTGTGTTGGAAAATGTACCCGCCATATACTTCAGTGACGAAATTCGCAGCACGCTTGACTACCCGGAGGACTTTGAATTCTACACGAACATATTCGAACATTTTCAATGCGAAGAGAACGACGTTGATTTGGCGGATATTGTCAAATATCTGCGCGAGCATCCGGAGATTGCAAAGATCAACATTGGCCGTCAGCAGGAATTTCTTGCTAATCAGCAGGCGAAAATGCATCTTGTACTTAAGGAAAAGGGGTAAGTGACATGAATGAAATCAGAAATCCGTCAAAATACCTTGGGAACGAACTTAAATATCTTGCAAATGTTTTAGAAGGACAGGCATGGTCTGCTACGATGGGGAGTTGGGTGCATGGACTGGAAGCGGCGTTTGCCAAGAAGATTGGCACGCGCTATGGCGTTGCGGTCAATTCCGGCACGGCTGCACTACATATGGCACTTGAAACTGTTGGCGTAGAGCCGGGTGATGAGGTCATATCACCTGCTGTTACCGTTATTATGGACAGTACGGCGACAATTCATGCCAATGCTATCCCTGTTTATGCAGACGTGGATGAAAAGACTTTTTTGATAGATCCGGATGATTTTGAAAGAAAGATCACACCGAAGACGAAGGCAGTTATTGTTGTGTCTCTTTACGGGGCATCCCCGGACTATGAGCGTATTTTGCGTATCGCAAAGGCACATCATATTGCTGTCATTGAGGACAACGCACAGGCTGTATTGAGCCAGTATCATGGTAAGACGCTCGGTACCATCGGTGATATCTCTTGCTTTAGCTTTGAAAACTCCAAGCATATTTCTTGTGGAGAAGGCGGAATGCTCCTGACGAACAACGAAGAATATGCAGAAAAGGCACGCAAAATTGGCGGGCATGGCTTTAAAAACCTCAAAGCTGACGAAGGGCGCGTACGCTATACAAACAAGGAAATGTTCCAAAATCCGAAATATAAGCGCCATGACGCTCTCGGTTGGAACTACCGCATGCCTGAATTTGCAGCTGCCGTTGCATCGGCGCAGTTAGAGCGCGTCGAGCAATTCGTAAGACTTCGGCAGGAGAGCGCGAAGATTTTCATGGAGGCAATTGCCGATTGCCCGTACATGACAGCACAGGAGAACCTCCCTGATACAATCAACACCTATTATTCCTTGGGTATCGTTTATGATGGTGAAGAGGCAATTGGTATCCCCTGGGTAGATTTTCGTAAGGAATATGTCGAGATGGGAGGAGACGGATTTTATGGCGCATGGAGCGTTCCCTACCTCGAACCGGTTATGGCAGAAGGGATATTTAAAAAGCGTCTCCCTGCGATCTATGGGGATATCCACTACGAGGAAGGGCTCTGCCCACATGCAGAACGAGTGCAGAAAAAGATCATGCAGTTTAAGACCAATTATCGTGATCTTGACCTCGCAAAGCAAAAGGCAGAAGTTCTTAAGAAATTGATCCAGAAGTATAAATAGCCCACGTACACTTATATCTATGTGCAGAAAGGCAATATAATGAAAACAAAATATACAAAGCGATTTGAGATCAAAGATCGCATTTGTGTGATCACGGGGGGTGGAGGGTTGCTGGCAAGGCGTCATGCCGAGGCTGTTATCGAAGGTGATGGTATTCCTGTGCTCCTCGACATAGCTTCTGACGGGATGGAAAGGATTGTTTCCATTCTACGTGAGGAGTATGGCTCAGACGTGCGAATAGAAACGTTGGTTGTCGACATTACGAACCGTACAGGCTTGGAGAATATCTGTGAGCAGCTTGTCGAGAAATATGGACATATCGATATTTTGATCAACAATGCAGCGAACAACCCGAAGATGGAAGGTGGCTCGAACAATCTTGGTGCAATGCGCTTTCATAACTTCCCGTTAGATGTATGGGAACAGGATATCGCCGTGGGGCTAACGGGAGCGATGCTCTGTGCACAAGTTTTCGGTAGACAGATGGAAGTACAGGGACATGGCATCATATTGAATATTTCTTCGGACTATGGGATCATTGCGCCCGATCAGCGCGTGTATCGAAAAAAAGGGCTTTCAGACGATGAACAGATGGTAAAGCCGGCATCGTATTCCGTCGTCAAACACGGCATTATCGGACTGACGAAATACCTGTCTGCTTACTGGGCGGACAGGGGGATTCGGGTGAATACACTGTGCCCCGCGAGTCTGAGTAATGGGCAGCCCGACGAGTTTGTCCAAAAATTGAGCAAGCGTATACCGATGGGAAGAATGAGTCATCCAGATGAATACGTGTGTACGATTCTTTATCTCATATCGGATGCATCTTCTTATATGACTGGCTCGACTGTAGTCGTGGACGGTGGAAGAACAAGTTGGTAAAGGAGAGGCCTATATTTATGAAGGATTTAGAATATCATACAAAGCAGTATGAATCTCCAAAAAGAAGCACAGTAGCATTTGTGGATTGGCTAGAAACATTTGAAGTGCTAGAGAGGTCAAATATTCTTGACATGGCATGTGGAGGAGGGGGCTAACGTCCTCTATATGTCCAAGAGATTTCCCTCCTCAAAGATTCTAGGTATTGATTATGACAAGGATTTTCTTGCTCTTGAGTATATTGGGAGAGATAATGCTTCGATAGAATATGGAAATTGGTTTGATATGGATCCGAAGTACATTGGAAAGTTTGATGGGATTGTGAGTTTTCAGACTTTACTTGTGTTAAAAGACTATAAGAACCCATTGCGAGCGCTTGCTGAGCTGGAGCCAAAATGGATCGCGCTGACATCATTGTTTTATGAGGGGAAAATCAATTTTTACACCGTTGTGGATGATCATGAGCGTAATGATGAAGGCTGGGGAGAGGATGGGAAACGATACTACAATGTATATTCACTACCGCTTGTAAAGGAATTTTTAGAGTCACTTGGCTTGGAGACTTTCGATACAAGCGATTCGATATAGATATAGATATCCCAAAGCCAGAACAACCACGAATGCAGACCTATACAGTTCAAACCAAGGATGACGTTCGCCTTCAGATATCAGGAGGGCTGCTCATGCCATGGTATTTCATATATGCCAGGAGGAAATAGGTGCTTTTATCAATATGAAGGAGGGGCGAGGCTTGCAACAGAAAACGATCAATCTCCTCATCATTGACGTAGATGGGACATTGACAGATGGTGGCATGTATTACGATGATCAAGGTCATGAGTGGAAAAAATTCAATACACGTGACGGAAAAGGAATCGAGCTTTTGCGAGAGCATGGCATTGCCACGATGATTCTGACTTCGGAGGATACGCCGATTGTTTCCTTCCGTGCAAAGAAGCTGAAGGTTGAGTTTTGCTATATGGGGATCAAGGATAAAAAGGCAAAACTTGATAGTTTTTTTCAAGAGCATACACGATACGCCTACGAAACATCTGCTTATATAGGAGACGACGTTAATGATGTTGCGGCGATGAAATGCGTTGCTTTTTCAGCTGTACCAGCGGATGGAGCAGAGAACAATAAAGAAGTGGCAGACTACATTTGTCAACATAAGGGGGGAGAAGGATGTGTACGAGAAGTATGCGAGAGATTGATAAAAAAGATTCGAGAAAAAAAGTTGGAATTATCGACTGTACAAATGTAGCGATCGTATTAGATATTCTTTTTCAAGAGAACTCCTTAGATTATATTATCTTGGAGGAACATCCTAAAAAAAGGGGACAAGATCAATGGGTTCCTGATAGATATTTGCGTGCAATGATAAATATTATTGTTACGGAAATGAATGTAAAAAATGTTTTCAGCTTTCAAACGCCGAGCATGTTTTTTATAAATTTTCGTAAAATCAATGAAGCTTTTAAAATAATCGAACAGTCGCGAAAAATAAAGAAATTCTTGTTAGATCAATTAGGAGATTATCAAAATATGATCTTCTACGGAAATTATTATTCCTCTATTATACAATTGGCAGGTGTATCCCCTAAAAATATTCGCTTTATAGATCATGGAATCGAGTCTGTGGGAAGAATGATGCTTCATAAGAGTGAAGAGAATAATAAAACAAAAAAAATTCGTGATGTATTAAAAAATATCTTATATAACAAGATTGTATGCGTGCCAGCTATGATTGCACCACTAGCGTCTTTACGTGGTTATACGATGTTTCATAGGGCAGGTGATTGGTTTGAGCAAATCGACTACCAAGATTTTTCCAATGCTTTTTTATCAAATATCCTTTTGGGCAGCAAGGAGTTATGTAAAGGAAAGAAGATAGGGCTTTTTCTCCCATATTCTCATTCAGAGTATGAATTTACTTTTTGTTGTGAGAAAAAAAGTTTACCGAACTCTTTTCCATTAATATGCAAAGATATATACAATGAAATTCTTTCAAGAGTGAAGGAAACTACCGATTTTGATGTTTTGCTGATTAAATACCACCCTGCATGGGATGATGGCATGGAAAAAGAAGAGATAGAAAACGAAAAAAATGAAATGTTGAACATTTGTAAGCAATATAAAATAAATGCTATCTTTTTAGAGGATTTTTTTCAAAATAGACTGCTGACATATCTGCCGGCAGAATTGATTATAAAGCATCTAGGTATTTCAGTATTAATTACAATGGGATCTACAACAACATGGAATGCGGCAAGTGATGTATCAAAAGACAACTTACAAATACTATTCTTTGATCCAGGATTTGGTCTTTTTCCAGAATTACAGTTGATTAATAATATCAATGTAAAGAAATATCGTACGATGTATAGTTGATATGTATATTAATCACAGATAAATAAATTGCGAGAGACCTTGAAATAGCTTCTTTCTTGGCAATAAAATAGTATGAATAACACCTGTTTGATATAAGAATAATAAACGCAATAAAGTCAACGGAGACTCATTCCATGAATCGCATATTGTGCATAGGGACATTTCCCTGCCTGAGATCAAAGGCTTCCCAAGTCCGGTATATGTTTTTAATATGTGAAGTTTGAGTGGTGTAATATGATGAAGATCGACAGAGGCCTCGTATGGGATCTTCTATCGGTATGGAGGGCTGTGTATGCTGGGAAAGGTTATACGCAATAGTTGTATGGTTATCAAATCATTGCTTGGGGTCATGAATATTATACGTGTGCATTCTAGAATTGTAAGGAAGAGTAGTGAAAAAGCGGATCTTTTCGTTTTGGGAAATGGAATCTCAACAGTTGGTTTTTTAAAAAAAAATGTGGAAGATATCCAATATAAGGATGTTTTATGTGTCAATAACTTTTTGAATACAGAGTGGTTTTCTGTGATAAAGCCAAGATATTGTGTGCTGATCGATCCCCTTTACTTTCGTGTAGAAGATTTGCCGAAGCACGCCCAAAAAGAGGTTTTACAGACGAAAGCATCTTTACTGGAAAAGACGAACTGGCCATTGTATCTATATGTTCCACATTATGTGAAACACAGTGATTTTTCCAAAGAGATGAAGGCTAATAAAAATATAAAACTTACGTACATTCCACTAGTATCTTTTGCCGGATTTCATAGCATGAAGATTTTTTTAATGCGCAGGGGGCTTTGTATGCCGCATAGCCAAAATGTACTCGTGGCATCGCTTTTTCTATCACTCTTTCTTGGGTATTCTAATATATATTTGATTGGGGGAGAACATGATTGGGCTAAAACGATGTATGTTGATGACAAGAATTTTGTACGATATAAACCGGGACATTTCTATGATGAAAACAAGGAAAACGAAATTTTTTTAGATCAAACGGACCAACCTGATCATATAGGGGATGTGTTGGAAAAACTTGCGCTGATGTTTCGGGGATATGAGGAAGTAGCTGAAATGACAGCATGTTTTCATGCAAATATCTATAATATTACGCCAAACTCATTTATTGACGCATTTCCGAGAGCGAATATAGATGCATGGAGAACTTGATTCTTTGCACTACGAGGATTGGATGGAAAGCAGTATGGTCAAGGAACTTTTTAAGGAATGGATAAAACATAACCCATTGGAAGGCGTGCGATGGATGAAGAATGCTTACCACCTAAAACGCAAATATCCTACCGTACAAATATTATATGGTACATATGCATCTCAATGCGACATTGAGGAATATGTAACATTTTATATGTACGTTTCTGTGTGGAATGCCAAGATTGGACGCTGTACATATATTGCAAATCATAGCGTGATAAATAATGCAGATATTGGCAGATTTTGCTCCATAGGACCACATGTCACGATAGGTTATGGAATGCATCCTACGCGGAAATTTTTGTCTACGCATCCGGCTTTTTTTTCGACCCAAAAGCAGGCGCAGATAGCGTTTGCAGACAGGACTTATTTTGAGGAAGTAAAGAAAATCAAAATAGGTAATGATGTTTGGATTGGTGCTAACGTATATATATGTGATGGTGTAACGATAGGGGATGGCGCAATTGTTGCGGCAGGGGCTGTTGTGAATCGAGATGTGCCGCCATACGCTATTGTGGGGGGAGTGCCTACAAAAGTCATCCGCTATCGTTTTACAGAAGAGCAGATAAAAATTTTATTACATGATAAATGGTGGGATAAACCAATAGAATGGCTGAAAAAGCACTATAAAAAAACACATGATGTTGAGGAGTATATAAAATACATTGGATATTAACATCCTCATGCTGGGGCTTTTTGCGACCTGAGGTAGGGTGAATTGAAATCGTATTATGATGCCGAATGCACAATCGAATACAGATTGTTACTGGGCATATGAGGATTTTACGCACTATACGCTTTTTATAGCGGGGAGCTTGCTCTATGTACTGCGTGAGGCCGGCTTTACAAATATTGAGTTTCTTGATGTTGATGGGGTTGGAAATTCGAAAGGTTGGAAAAAGGTCGTTAAGGGCAGCCTTTTGAAAGCATACATTCGAAATAAGTTGTTTTGGAATAAGGTTACAGGAAGTGCATACCACGTGCCGAGTCCCATGATATTTACATGGGAGATTAAATGCTTGGCGAGAAAGTAAAAATCTTTGCTATTTCATGATATGGGGGCTTTTTAAGCCCTTGAATTTACAATCTAAGTGCAACAAGCAGTAAAAAAAGAAAACGTGACACATAGGAAACTGATACAATGGTGTTTGCAAAGACCACATTGATCAAGGAGTATCCTATGTGCCACTACCAGCATCTTACACTAATTGAGCGAGAAAAGATATCGTTTTTTCGCGCGCAGGGCAAAAATCTCTCGGTAATTGCCAAAGCGCTCGGACGTTCCAAGGCAACCATTTCAAGAGAACTACGGCGCAACGGCAGGGATGCCTTATATATTCCTGCAATCGCGCATAAACGGTATCGTACACGTCGCAAGAAATGCCGTCCACACAAAAAGCTGGACAATCCTGACCTACTTGCTCTCGTCAAAGACAAATTCATCAAACATCAATGGTCGCCGGAAGAAATCGCAGGACGTTTGCGTTTGAAAAGCATGGTGCATCCATCAGCTGCGCTACGATCTACCGGGGAATCTATGCAGGGCTGTTTGATGATGTGAAGCTGTCGCATGGAGCGCGCGGTGTGGTGCGAAAACTACGGCCACAAGGGAAAAACACGCCATACGAAAGGGCATGCGGAGCGTCGTGGAAAAATTCGTATCAGCAACGAACTTGCTGCTCGTCCCCACGCAGCGAATCATCGGAGACGACTTGGTGATTGGGAAGGTGACACGGTTGCAGGAAAAACGGGGCGGGCATGTCTTGTTACGCTTGTCGACCGAAAGAGTCGCTTTGCCATTGGCGGCAAGGCGGACAAGAAGAACGCGCGTGAAGTCAGCCGTGTCATTATATGTGCGCTCCGAGGGCTTCCCGTAAAAACTATTACGCCGGATCGTGGGATGGAATTTGCCCGTCATGCTGAGGTGACATCCGCGCTGCAAGTACCATTCTATTTCCCTCCGCCCCATCAGCCTTGGCAGAGGGGAACAAATGAAAATACAAACGGCTTGCTGCGTGAATATTTTCCGAAAGGACAGGATCTTACGGATATTTCGCAGGAGCGTATCCAAGAGGTTTTTGATGAACTAAATATGCGTCCTCGTAAATGCCTCGGCTATCGTATTCCCTAAGAGGTCTTCTATAAGAAACCGTTGCATTTGACTTGACAATTCACCCCTGTAAATACAATACCATCCCACTGTATCATATGTCCTTGGTATACAAAGTTTGAGTGAGCAGCTCTATTGGAAAAGAGGCTTTATGAACTACCGTACAATTTCATTCCCCAAAAACAGTTTATTCCTTATCACAGGAGGTGCGGGGTTTATCGGCTCGAATCTGTGCGAGGCGATTCTGTCGATGGGGCATAGGGTTCGTGTGCTGGATAATCTGTCGACGGGATATGCGAGGAATATAGAGGGATTTCGGGATAACCCGAAGTTTGAGTTCGTCGAGGGGGATATTCGGGATGCATCTCTCTGTGACCGTGTGTGTAAAGGTGCGGACTATGTGCTGCATCAGGCAGCAGCGGTGAGCGTCCCGGAGAGCATTGAGCAGCCGGTGGAGTATACACAGACGAACATCATGGGCACGGTCAATATGATGGAGGCTGCTGCGAAAAACGGCATCAAGAAGTTTACCTATGCCTCGAGTGCGGCGGTCTATGGCGATGACGAGACGATGCCGAAGCAGGAGGCGATTGTCGGCAATCGCCTGTCGACCTATGCCGTGACAAAGTTTGTCGCGGAGGAGTATGCCTATCAGTACACGAAACACTACGGGCTTGACTGCTATGGGATGCGGTACTTCAACGTGTATGGACGCCGACAGGACCCGAATGGGGCATATGCGGCAGTGATTCCGAAGTTCATCGAGTGTCTGCTCCGCGATGAGCCGCCGACGATCAACGGCGACGGGGAGCAGTCGCGGGACTTCGTCTATGTCGAGGATGTTGTGCAGGCAAATCTTCTTGCGTGCGTCGCGTCGCATGAGGCTGCTGGTGAGGCATACAACGTCGCAGCCGGCAAGCGATCGAGCCTCAATGAGATGTATGTGGTGCTCAGTGACCTGTTTGGAAAAGACTTGAAGCCAATTTTTGGGCCGGAGCGCAAAGGTGATATTCGCCACAGCGGCGCGGACATCTCGAAGATTCGAAAGAACCTCGGCTATGCGCCGGAATATGATTTCGAGAAGGGGATCAAAGAAGCGATTCAGTGGTATAAAGAGAATTTGTAGTATGAGTACATAGCCTAAGAATCTCCATAACACAATGTTTTTTGCATTAGCTGATAGGACATACAGATCTGCAAGTCAAAGGATGAGTAGTATGGTTTTAATATAGAGCCTTAATATGTGTCGGTGTTTATAGTATAAGCATAATCCCTTCTGTTATTTGAATATATGTCTGTTTGGTCAGAAAAAGCAAAATAATGGTTTGTGCGTTCTTTTATATCAAGTGGGTTATGTTGACTTTTGGAACTTGAGTTTATAATCTAAAGTACAACAGTAAATAAAATAAAAACGTGACATGTATGTTGTAATTTTGCTTGGCCATGATAAGGAAGAGTGGTTTGTTGAATTTTGTGCAGGGCCTATCTGTAAAATATACGTTTTATGTAGCATTCTTTTTTCTGTTACTTAGTCTTAGAGTAGAAACACGGGCTCATATTAAGTCATTTATATACGAGTTTACCCTAGAGAAGGGTTTTTTGAACTTTAATTACAATGGAGGGCTTATCTATGCTATGACAGATATATTTTTATACGCCATGATTACATTGTGTGTTGCTTATATCATACGTCATATCTGGATTAGAGATAATTTGGTGTTCGAATCAGACATGCTCCGAATTGTTGTTGTGTCGAGTAATCTCATAATTATGATAGCATGTATGGAGTATGTGCTCTATGAGGCTGTGTTGTCGGTAACACTCGATTGGCTGCTATTAGTTGGGGCGATTTTCTTGTTCGAGGTAAAACAGTTTTTATGGGGAAAATCGTTTTGATTTTTGATATGGGCTCTAACGTGAAAATATTAGATGCCGGATAATATCAAAAAAGCTCGACGTTAATAAGGTTACTTTATGTATCTATATTTGCCTCCCAAATCCCCTCCTCCGTCACGATTGCCGTAATCAGCTCGTGATCCGTAACGTCAAACGCAGGGTTATACACCTTGACTCCCTGCGGTGCCATGCGTTCCTTGTACCACATGTCGGTGACTTCGGCGGGCGGACGCTGTTCGATGCGGATGTCAGCGCCGGTGGGGGTGTTCAGATCGATGGTGGAGGTGGGGGCGCAGACGTAGAAGGGGATGCCGTAGTGTTTGGCGAGGATGGCGACGCCGGAGGTGCCGAT
>CALIBC010000123.1 GCA_938045615.1 uncultured Clostridia bacterium
GCCGCTGATATCAATTTGCTTTCGCTTTTTACCTTTTTTATCATAATATGTTACTGTTTTTGGCGTATCCTGATTTTTCCCTCCAAGCGTAACATATATGCAATCTCTCGTTCTCGTTTCCAAAGGTGCCTTTGAAGATCCGGATTTCACCTTTATAAACTTAATGTTGCGATATTGATCCACAAACTGATATTCATCTCCATAAGTGTCCCGCGCGTCTCCCACGTGATAACCACCGCTTGCCCCTCTTTCCCTCATCAACCGAACTTCCCTTCTCCATAAGCTCTCTGCGCTTACAGATGCCGACTTCCGGAAGATTGATTTCACAGATATCATTGGATACTAATTGATTTCTCTCATTTGTTCTGGTATACTGAGAATGCAGACGTTTGGTCTGCGGTGGGCTGACACCTTAATTCGACGCTCGATATGATTAGCGTAAACATATCTGGTGGGCTTGCACATGAGGAGCCGTAAGGTAGCAAGAAATCGTGCCGAACGAATGGGTGGGCGAGCTGGCGAACAGCGAAAAAATCAGCCGCCAAGAGGGAACACTAGCGCCGCGGTGCTAGTGTTCCCTCTTGAAATTTTAGGAGAAAACGCAATGAAAATCTCGAAGAGGCTTGCAACAAGAATCATCGTATGCTGTGCGAGGGAATACCACAATAACCTGGAGAACCGAAATCTCTTAATAGTATTCGGCTCTCCGAGCAAGCCGGACTTCTTTGAAACCATTTTTCTGCCAAGTAATTTTCTTCATCTAACGGGAGTCAGGCCTGTCTCTGATAAGATTCCGAGCAGCAATGTTTTCTATCAGAAGGCTATGAACGGAATTCTAAACTCGAATGACTTTATTATGGCGGCAAATGGAACAACCGAGAGAAAACTCTCCGTTCTCCCATGGCTAACCAAAGTACATTTTATAGCCAAAATGGTCGGAGACTATAATCCTGTTCAATCTATGCAATATACCGAGAAGCTGGTTGGGAATACAGCAGGGTTTCTGGGTTTCATTTTCCGAAATGGATTTTATATACCAAATACTGCGTTGGAAGAGGATATCCGCAATTTCTCTCTCTATCAGCCTAAAAAAGTTCTGGCTATATTCAGAAAACCTGTTGACATTGGCCAGTATCAAGAACTGTACTACATCGCGAAGGGGATGGATGTTAATAGCATCGCTTTACCCGGCAATATAAAAATGTAGTTCTCCGCTAATCCGGTACTCAGAGTGCGTGCTCCGTTCAATCTTCCGGGATCTCCGTTACCCCGCCCCCTGAGCACAAAATAAGCACAGCCGTTATGGCTGTGCTTTCATCGCTGTGATTCAGTTGTCTTGGTTATCGTCCGATAAATCGCAAGAATCCTTATGAATAGGTGTCATAGGTGTCGAATACTGGCTCAGATATTGGTTGGTTATCTCTACCAGTCTGGCATAGATAGCTTGAATCTCCGGAGGTGCATCCGGGCGAAGCCCCCATCCTTTCGAAGCGGCGTAGGGCCTGACTATATCAAACAATCGCTCCTCTTCTTCGGTGAACTTGATTCTCATTCAAACCTCCTTTCCCGACTCACGGGGGGACATCACACGTTCTTTTAGAACAATCAATCAAAGCATTTTATTATTTAGACTTATTCCCATAGAATATCATCGAAATCAAAAAAGGTGATCAAACCGTTATAGGGCTTATCCTGATTTGATTTGATAGCAAAGAAGGACTGAATATATGCTTCGGGATAAGAAATACTTCCATCGCCATCGAGATCGATGGGATGCAGCTCTCCCGCATCACACTTCTCAATGAACTTATTCAGGTTGATTTTAATATCCATAAGGAAGCGATTCAGATCATCGCCCTGAAGATAATTGGGATTATCTACGCTGCCGACATAGTAATAATTTCCGTCGTCCGTCTCAGGCTCCCAATACCAGATCCAACCCTTATCTACATTGGCAATGTAAACCCCTGGGTATGCATCAGAGGCGTAGGCTTCTTTGAGTTTCTGCGCATATTGGTTGTTTTCGTCATAGGACGGAATGCTGTAGGGGCCGTATGTTCCGTCATTATAGGTATATATTTTTACTTTGCGCTTAGGGCTTGCGCTTGTTTCGGCGGACACTTCAACAGAAGTGCTTGATGTGGTTTCAACGCCTTTTTTCTCGCTTCCGCAACCAACGAGGACAAATCCAAGCATCGCCACTGCCGTTATCAAAACACGAATTTTCTTTTTCAACCTTTCTGTCTCCTTTCGGCGTTTGCGATTCTTATTATACAACATGTTTATATGAATGCCTACGATACTGCCCTGTGAGCTACAGGAATAAAAATTTCAAAGGGGAACATAGGCACCGTAGTGTCTATGTTCCCCTTTGTCGGCTGATTTTTCCGCTGTCCGCCAGCCACCGGCACATTCGTCCGGCAAGGTTTCTTGCTGCCTTACGGCTCTTAATGTGCAAGCCCACTAGACGAGTTTACGCCGTTCTCGTCAGGCGTCGGATTTAGGTGTCAGCCCACCGTACAATTTAAGTATATGATATTTTATCCGTGAAACAGCGGTATGTCAATAGGGTGCCGTTGGCTCGGAACTAACATGGTGATGGATCTTTGATTCAGCCTTAGTTAGGGGCTACGTGCCATCCTTTACATTTGTTCGGCGCATGAGTAGAATGATAATTGTTAAGATTGCTTAAAG
>CALIBC010000124.1 GCA_938045615.1 uncultured Clostridia bacterium
TGGGATCAGTATTTACATAGGTACTATGAAACTGTTGAGAGAGGGGCTTAAAGCATCCTATGAATCTGTTTATCCCGGTATAGATATAGACTTGGTTAATGATAATCCCCTGAGAACAAGCCCGCGAGAATTTGGAGGAATGTTCACAGGAATTCCCACAGACAAATTAGGTGCAGAAAAGAAGAATTTCCAGATAGAAAATATATGCCGTGGAATGCAAGGAAAAAGGTTTACTTACATTGTTCTCGCATCTGGGATCAGTAATATTGCAGTTACATTGGGGCATGATCGAATCTTGGAAGAAATGGAAAGTGTTTATTGCTTAATAAATCAAACAGTTTCTGGCGGAACTCAGGGGAATTTATCAGCACAGAGGCAAGATTTTAACAGTAAAAATTATTTTGACAATCTCGAAGTTTTGGAACAGATGATTAAAGTCGGAACAGCACGTGGCATGTGGCGTGTTAACGGCTATTATGCATCAGATAATCAGTTGGACGCAAGAAAGCTCGGAAATATTATAAAGGCAAGTTTTTCTGGGGAGGATTCTAAACCAGAACCATTCAGAGTTATTGAATACAATTCGATTAAAGATGTTATTTCAAATACTTATCTTATGGCGGATTTAATTGATAACCCTGATCTTCATCCGTTGGGTCATTGGCAACGCCAAGGATTGCAAAAACCAGTCACGCTTTTTGTTTATAAATTTCAGACCATACTCAACAGTGACCAGTTGGCAACTGTGTGTCAATTGCCAATGAAAGAGTTTCCGGGTTATTACATTGATGAGTATGTCGAATTTGATGTTTCAAACCGAGTAAAGCAAACAATGAAGCATCCCGTTCCTTTAGGGAATGTCTGCGTGGCCGGAAGAAAAGATACTGTTTCAACGCAAAATGTATACGCTCTTGAAAAGAATGATTTTACGCGCCATGCCTTGATAATAGGCATAACAGGTGGCGGCAAGACAAACACATCTAAATCTATATTGAATACTCTGTGGAATACGGAGAAAGTGCCGTTTTTGGTTATTGAATCTGCGAAGCGTGAATATTGGGAACTGCGCAATTTGAAAGGTTTTGAAGAAATTCTGGTTTTTACCCTTGGTGCAGAGGCATCACAGACCTCGGTGCGTTACAGAATTAACCCGTTTGAGACGAATCCTAAAATATCGCTTCAAACCCATATTGATTATTTGCTGTCCACGTTTAAGGCCGCATTTGATCTTTACCCGCCGATGCCGTACATCCTAGAAAAGGCGGTATATGAGATTTACAGCGATCGAGGGTGGGATATTGTAGAAAACTGCAACAGGTACGGATTGTCTGAGTATCCGACCTTATCCGATCTGTATAACAAGATCGATGTGATCGTGGACAGCATGGGGTATCACCAGGAAGTGCAGTCGAATGTAAAAGCAGCTTTGCAGGCAAGAGTGTATTCCCTGATGATCGGCGGAAAAGGAGCAATGCTTAACACCCCAAAATCAATACCCATTGAAGAATTGTTGTCTAGACCGGTTGTTATGGAGCTTGAAGATTTAGGTGATGATGAAACGAAATCATTTGTGATTGGGATACTATTGGTCCAACTTTACGAGTACAGAAAATCGCAGATGACAAAAGGAAGCAAGCAACTGTCCCATATTCTTATGGTTGAAGAAGCTCATAGGTTGCTGAAAAATGTTTCGGAATCTGGGGAAGGTGGAAACACCAGAGCAAAATCTGTTGAGTTTTTCTGCAATTTGTTAGCAGAGATACGAACATTTGGTCAAGGCATTCTCATAGCTGATCAGATTCCTACTAAATTAGCACCCGATACGATAAAAAATACCAACCTGAAAATTGTTCACCGAACAGTTGCACTGGAGGACAGAGAGACAATTGGCAGGGCAATGAATATGAGCCAAGATCAAATTGAGTATCTCAGTTCTTTGCGGCGAGGATATGCGGCTGTGTATGCCGAAGGCGATAACCGTCCTAAGTGTGTAAAACTTCCACTTGTAGTATCTTTCTATGAAAAAGGAAGATCCGAAGTTATTTTTGAGGTAAAGAAAAAGGTCTACGACATTGCAAGCGGGTACGATGAGGTTATAAGCCATCACGCAGGATGTTCATTCTGTGACCATCGATGTAAGTACTATAAAAAGGTATCAGCGTATATTGACGAAAGAGTTGCTACGGACAAGGTATTGGAAAAGTGGGCGGTTAGAAAATATGCTCCAAAATCGCTAATAGCTTTTTTGAATTCCGAACTCATGAAAAAAATTTCTCCGGAGAATGACCATGAGCGTAGATGCATTCTTGGCTATATATTAAAACAACGTACCGATCTCAATGATGGTCAGCGCCAAAAAATACTTGCTGATTATCTTAGATATATACATCAAAATCTTACTTAGACGGAGGTAGAAAAATGGCAGATTATTCAATCAGTTCTGCGAACCTAAGCGCTATTGAGAGAAGCTTAAGCAATATCAATAGCAACATCGGCACGCTGAACAACAACCTTGAAGTGATCGATTCAGATGTCGGTCAGGTCAACGACAACGTGAAAGTCGTTTATGACGAGGTTGGGTCTTTGGCAAGGGAGTTCCATGATTTTGTTCAACTTCAAGTTAGGGCAAATGCCAAGTCCAATTCTCAGCAGAGGTTAATCCAAATTCGACAGGAATTGGAGAGCCGCTTTGGACACTACGATATTGTTAGA
>CALIBC010000125.1 GCA_938045615.1 uncultured Clostridia bacterium
AACCGGTAAAAAGCATAAGATTTTTGACAATCTCTTAAATCAAAACTTCAAAGTTGATTGCAAAAATAAAGTATGGTGCACAGATTTTACTTACATGCGCCTGCCAAATGGTAAATTTAGATACAACTGCTCCATAATAGATTTATACGACCGAGTTGCAATAGCTTCCGTTAACGGCGACTATATAAACACACAATTAGCTATAGATACACTTACTCTGGCTTTAGAGAAGGAAAAATATTCTTCTGTTATTTTACATTCAGATCAAGGTGTACAGTATACTTCTTGTGAGTTTTTAAATTTCTGCAAAGACAACAATGTAACTCAGAGTATGAGTAAAGCAGGCTGCCCTTACGACAATGCAGCTATGGAAAGATTCTATAATACTTTTAAAAGTAATTTTTATAATGTAGCCGGTTTCACTGGTGCAGAGGCAATGGATGAACTTACTACAAAATATATCAATTGGTACAACTACATCAGACCTCATTCGTATAACAATTATTTAACACCAATGGAGGCTCGATACAGATAGATATTTATCGAACAAGGTGTTACAAAAAAGCTTGACCAGTACATTCTTTGCAGGAAGTGTTTTGGGGTTCATAACCAGTGGCATCTACTCACTGCTATTTATCATATTCCTGTCTTTTATGTTTTTCCTGATATGGAAATGCCTGAAAAATGTTTTTCAAATCCATAAAGGCGGAGAACTGGAATCCATTTTGTTTTTTGATGCTGCGGCAATTATTCGATAAGGAGGATGACTTATGAATCAATATTGTGTGAAATGCGGAAAAGAGATTCGCAAGGATGCTGCCTTCTGTCCTCATTGTGGACAGAAACTCTCTTCAACTGCCCGCCAAACGGATGATTGGAATGAATTTGGAAATTTTCTGGCACATTCCAGTCTTAGCCTCGCAAAAGGGTTTCTGTACCTGCTGATGGGAGGAATCATTTTTGCCTCAATATTAATCTCAAAACAATAACTGATTTCCCGAACAAATTTAATTGCAAATGTTACATCATTTTGTGATATTCTATATAACTTTTATTTCAAATTAGAAAAACCAAATCACACAGTAGTTTGTAATGTTAAAAACATTTCCCTAAATCCTTTCAAGCTCCATGACTATCCCAATATCTGTCTTATGTCTACAACAAACAGACGATATAGCTCGAATTATTAATGATCAAATAAAATACTTCAAATTGCCAAAAAATCTTTGATAGGCGGAAAAATCTGTTGTTTTCAATAAGTTTTTGCTTTACTTTCTCGAACCATCTGGAGCGCCTGTGTGATTGCTGGACGAACTCTACGCATAACTGTCGATCACGAAACATGAAAGAGCCAGCTAGAAGAAAATATATGTATTAAGTTAAAAGAATAAACCCGTAAACAGCAGATCCCCTGCAAAGCTTGAAAACTCTGCAGGGGAACACATAAATTTTATTTTCCCTATGTAATCATCTCCGGTTTCATCTTTCAAAAACAGGTATATCCGAAACATCCCGCTTTTCATTACGGATATAATCCTGATTATACGGGAATCTGGCAACCTTTGCGCGAACCTTCATCTGGCGGGTTCCCGGCGTTCCCCAGAGTATTTCAAGCTCCGTCCCTTCTTTGGCATATTCTGCGGAGATAAAGGCCAGAGAAATCATGCTGTTATAGGTATAAGAGATGATTCTTCCGCTTGTGATCCCGATCTCCTTATCTGCAGCCAGCACCTTATCTGCCCGGTACTCAAAACCAAACTCTCTGACAGAGAAAGAGTAATCAATATCGGATGGTTTGGCAATATCCTCGCAGGGTTCGTCCCCAGGTCTGAGCATGGTTGCAAAGACTTCTGCCACATCCTCGGCGTTCCATTCTAGGGTTACGCATTTTTTTGGGGGATTTTTCGACATTTCAAGGAGGGCTTCTTTTCCAATGAAGTCATGGTTGTATTTAATCAGGAAGTCCCATCCCACATCATAGGGAGTAACAAAGCGATCCTGAAGATTATCCCCTACACTTCCGAGAAGCTTTCGATTGAGATTGAACATGGATAACTGAGGCACTGTGCGCATATATTCTGTCATTTTCTCGCTGGTTTCCAGCCACGGAAGCGGATAGTGAAGATTGATATTCGGGAATCCGGCCTCCGTATGGTTAAACAAGTTATAAGCCTGGAGCCCAAGCTTTCTTGCACCAAACTTTTCACCTGCCGCCCATACCAGATTGTAGATCTCCGCATAATCCGCCATATCTCCGTGAATTTCATAAGCAAGGTTGCCGGACATGCCAAGCCTGATGATGCGTACCTGTTTTCCGTTTACCTCCTGGATTCTATGCCTGCCGAATTTGATGTCGTGAAGATTGGCCTGGAATGCGTTTTCCAGAATTTCTAAGGACTTTTCACCGTCAATCTGGATAAAATATTCCTTTCCGCTCATGTTTTCGCCATGCACATCCAAATCTGATGTATTGACATAATAAGAGATCACCGGATCAAGCCAGTAGGTTCTGTAACGATCTTCTCCGATACGGATTACAACGCCATCTGTCAGAATCTGACCTTTCTCATTGCACATTACGGCATGGCGTATGCCGTTCATTCCCAGCGTGGTAAAATCATTTGTACAGACCTGTCCCATTAATTTAACGGCATCCGGTCCGTATACATCATAAATGGGGGATGTCATAAGCGCCGTTCCAATCCATGCGCTGGTCTGATATGCCTTGATCTCATCCTCCACGCCCGTATAAGCATATGCCGTAATAAAAGATCCCTGTGGGAACATTAAGGTGGCGCCTTCCAGCGCCGGATTCATCATTTCTGCCATTTTTCGTCCTCCTACTGTTTTTAATTATCTGTAGATGTTCTTGTTCCGATTAAATGATTTTCCATATCTTCAAACATTTCTCTTACCGTGATGGGCTTTTGCCCTGTCAGCTTTTCAAAATCATCTGTAAATGTACTCATTTGATTCAGACGGATTGCCCTGCCAAAGGACACCATTCCATCTGAGCAAAATGGGAAGTTCTTCGCCGTGTCCGCCCACATTTCCTCCGTTGTCCTTGGAACGCCGATGGAGTCAAAAAACTCATACATCTCATCATCGTTGATATATTGATATTCCGTCTTTTTACCCGTAACCTCCGAGGCGATTGCCATGTACTGTGCAATTGTCAGAAGCTCGGCTCCATTTATATCAACAATTCGGTCTTCCCAATCAGACATTGCCGCACAGGCCGCCGCAAGCGCACAGTCATCCCTCGAAACAAATACCATTTTCCCATCTCCCATGTTATTGCGGATGATGCCGTTTGTATTTTCAACTGCTTCCACAAATGTGGAGACCATTGCTTCCGCATATTGGGAATCCCGAAGAATCAAATAATGGATGGGCTGTTTTTTGATATGCCTTTCGGTCCATACATGATCGTTTACTTCGTAAGCATTGATATCCTCATGTCCGGCTCCTACAATCGATGTATAAACCAGTTTGTTTACACCTGCCGCCACAGCCGCATCAATTGCAATTTTATGTGCCGCTCTTCTTTTCGGTCCAACGAATGGCATGGAGATCAGAATAACTGTATCCGCATCTTTAAATGCTTCCGTCAGTTTTTCCACATTGTTAAAATCGACAATTCTGGTTTCAATGCCCATTGCCTGGTATTTTTCAAGACCATTTTTTGTTGGAGCCGTAAAAATCAAAGCTTCATGAGGATATCTTTCCAGCAGTACACGGGCTGACCTGCTACCAAAATTTCCGTCTACTCCATTTAACAATATCTTTTTCATAAAAAATAATCCTTTCAACTATATAGTTATAATATTAAAAAATCGATACCCCTTTATAGGATGCTCCCTCAGCTCTTTTTATTGCCCCCCTCCTTTTGTCTGAATTATATTATCTCCTCTCTAACTGTCGGCGCCTGAACAGTGTTTCCTATATATTTATAGTAAAGCAGTTGCCATCTCCCGTCATCAGTTATATAATTCATTTATACTGTCTTTTTTCGTCAAAAATAACCAAAGGAGTTTTTTACAATGAAATCTATGAGCATTTCTGTCATCCTTGACTGGATTCCTGATAAATACAGGATTTTTTATAAATCTACGGGCTTAGATCAATTATTCCAGCATGCCCGCATGCTTGATGATTCCATGGAAATAATCGATAATGATTTTCTATATTTAACACAAGAGATCTCTTTCCTTGATAGGGAATGGGATATACGTAAGCCCCGGTTCCTGATTTTCTGTACCAAAACCGGATCAAAGGAGGAACAGATAAACCCTTCCTGGATGGAGCATGCCGCCATCTTATATACGGACGAGCCTTTTTATAAGGTATTCCGTGAGTTTCTGGATATTTTTGATAAGTACTATGCCTGGTATGAGCAATGCCTAAAGATAATTATCGAAAACAAAGATGTTTCAGATCTGCTTGATTATGCGGCCACCTTTCTTTGCAACCCGATTGCCCTTTTTGATCCAACCGGAAAGCTGCTGCATTATACCGGGAAATTTCAGGAAAAAATCGAGGGAACTCTCTGGGACGAGGTTATCAATTTCGGCTTTACACCGACAGAATCCATATATCCTGACGAACACCAGAGAATTATGCAGGAAATTCACAGCGGAAACCGCTTAATCTCCAGCGTCTTTCGTCAGGATCCATCCCATCACTCTCTGACCGCTCCGCTTTATTTTGAGGGAAAAAACTTTGGAGCATTCGGTACGACAGATATGAACGGTCCCTTTACGGAAGCACAAAAGGCTTTGTTATTAGAAGTCGTTCATTTTACAGAGCTTGCTATGAATCACCAGATTCAGGCTTTTCTTTTGCAGGATGAAGAAAACTATTATGTTATACGGCTTTTACAGGGATATCCGGCAGATGAGCTTTCTACCTCTTATTATCTCCAAGCCAGAAATTATAAGAACGAGGATATTTGGTATCTTTATCAATTTTCCCTTCAGGAATCTGACGTCTCGGATACCCGTCAGTCTGCCTATATTCATCAGATAAAAAACATTCTGCCTCATGGAGTTGTCCTCTATTTTGAACATTCTATTGTTGCGGTTTGCCGCAGGCGGGATTTTGATCCTGATTATGAAAAATCATACGCCGCACTGGAGGATTTGCTAAAACGGCTTTCCCTTAAGGTCTATATAAGCACCCGTTTTTTTAGATTTACGGAGCTTTCCATGGCATATGGACAATGCAGGCTTATGAAATCTTACCCTTTGGAGCCTCAAAAACATATTCAAAGGTTTGATGAAGCCTTTCCGCATGTTTTATATGGTGTCCTTAAGGAAAAAAACTCCTTGCCGGGCTTCTGCCACCCAGCTGTTTTATCCCTGTGGCAAAGCCATATGGAGCAGGATCTCACACTCATTCATAATTTAAAATGCTATCTTATCAACGGAAGAAATATAGCGGAGACTGCCAGGACGCTTCATCTTCATAGAAACACCTTGATCTACCGGCTACGAAAAATCGAAGACCTGCTCCATATTTCACTGGATTACCTGGATGAAAATATGCTTCTCTATTTATTAATATCCTGCTTCATCTGCGAAACACTCTAATTTGGACATCCTCCTATGCTTGAAATTTGGCTTGCGACAGCAATTTCATTGCAACATAGGAAGATTTTCATTTATTTTGTGATTCTTACTTTTGATTGTTTCCAAACTGAGGGAGTAACAGCCCACAGAGGAACATAATTACCATACATATGGATGCAAGCATAAACAACAAACTATAATTTTCTCCCGCAATCGGTGTTAAGATATAAGTTGGAATCAAAACAGCTCCAAGAAGCTGTAATGTAGAGATGACACCCGCCGCACTTCCTGCATATTTAGTTCCAAGTCCTTCTAACAAAACCGGTGCGGAAAGGAAAATAGGCATTGACGCTCCAAGCATAATTCCAGTATAAAGAACCAGTATGTATAAAACGAATATGGACGGAAATCTCCAACACATAATAATTCCGGCAAAACTCAACACGGCAGCTCCTGATACAAACACTTTAACATTTTTGATTTTAGAGAATACAATGGGACCTGTAATAGAACCAATACAATTTCCCAATGTCAACATAGATGCAATCGTACCACATACTTTCAAATCTATTCCATACATGGTCTGCAATGCTACCGGCATAAAAGTGGATAAAGTTGCCGTACTGCCAAGAACCATCATGCCCATCAAAATCCCTAGCTTTTACTGCTCAAACCAACTTGCAGTAATCTTGGATGCATTAATATTGACAAACATATTGGAGAAACCGGTTAATGCCATGCAAAGAAAAAATGGCATATAGCTATTTGCAAAAACTCTCCCAATCATTCCAATTCCAGCTATAACAAATGAAATATTAATGACTTTCTTTGAACCAACCTTGTCAGAAATCATTCCTCCTACAAAACTCAAGAAAATTGCTACAATCATAGGCGCCGTAAATAAAGATGAAAACTGCGATGTTGTAAGTCCAAAAGATTGTATTAGTTCCGGGGCAAACACGGATAACTGGTATTGTGCATAACTTCCCGGCATATATGCAAGACACATAATCGTAAATACCAGCCATTTTCTATTTTTTTACTCATGGAAACTCCCTTCATTCTTCAAATCCATATAAGCGTTTGCGAAACACTAACCCCCGTATAAATACGGGATATTTTTAGTTACAAAATAAAACAACTCCTCATTGGTTTGTGGTAAAATAGAATTGCCTCTAAACTATTAACCATATCAACCAATAAAGGAGTCGTACATATATGATAACATACAAACAGCTTTCTTTGGCAGATATTTTTACAAATTGCCAAAATAAATTTGATAATGATAAATATGAGTTCCTTTCTATTCTTGAACATAACCTTAATCTTGATGAAATTTTTCCGGCTTCTTTTGCTTCGCATTTTCATGCTTCTACCGGCAGACCCCGTAAGTATTTTTTATATCCTATGCTCAGGGCTCTGTTTCTACAACTTATATTCTCAATTCCTACCACATCTCTTCTGATTGTATTCTTAAAATACTCTCACGAATTACGAGATTTCTGCGGTTTTGACATTGTTCCTGATGCCTCTAAGTTTACTCGTTTCAAACAAGATTTTCTTTTGGACTTAAAAGTCATGTTTGACTATATGGTTGAACTTACTGAGCCTATATGTCAAAAGATTGATAAACAAAAGGCTTCCATTCTCCTTTTTGATACTT
>CALIBC010000126.1 GCA_938045615.1 uncultured Clostridia bacterium
TCGGGGCTGTGCAACAAACCATAGACATAATAGAAGAAGTCCTCCTTCGTCAGGTTCCTTGCCCCACTGAAACGGCTACGCACCTCTTTCAAGCACCAATTTGTGATGCCGTCTCGCCTTATCCAGCGCTCAGCTCTCTCTTCCCCAAAAAGGTCTCGAGTTTGTATCGTCTTATTCTCCTCATACCAATAGAGAGGGAAACATTGCGTTCCCGAGTGTAGGTTGTTTAAATCAGGAACAATATCGGTTATCAAACACGAAAATGGCATTCTTCCACCCACTCCACTTAGTGTGATGATCAGATTAGCATTGCCTTGTGGATATAATGAAGAAAAAATACCTGGGCTTTCGATAAAAGGACGATGATAATAGAGCCAGAATTTACAGAATGGGCGATAAGCACTCAGAACAAATGAGGATGCATTAAAAGAGTGTCTCGTTCCTTTGGCTAAATCCTTTTTGAGTGCTCTTGTCCAGCTAATCCTTGTTTCAACTTCAGAGAACACATCTTTGCCTACCTGTTCATTATAGAATGCAATCATTGCCTGCATATTCTCCGTTACCTGTTTTTTCGAATAACCGGAGACCCAAGCATCTCGGTTAGTGGCTACACCTATGGCGTAGGTTGAGAATACGCTTTGGGCCACAGCATCAAACTTTTTTTCGGGGGCAAGAGGCAAGAGTGTATCAAACAGCCCATCGCGCTGGTTGATCCAGTCGTTCTTTTCGTTGGGGATGATGCTTGTCCAATCTAAGTGTTGATAGGATATCGCTTGCTTGATAATGCGCAGTTTGTCTTCACGACTGAGGTAATCGCCTATATCGTGATAGTGAATTTGACATTCGTCCAGACGATCATCTTCGGGATAACGTACTAATATAGTGATTGCAACTCCTGTCTGAATAAAAAAAACATTTTGTCCTTCACGTCGACTTTCTTCTTTGCTTTTGCCACGTATTGATCCACGTAAATTAAATACATAGATCTTATCAAACTCCTTTTGTAATGAAGCTCGAAAGCCATCATGAGAATGGCCGTCAATCCATTTCCCGTTGGATAGAAAGGCTATTACACTGCCTTCTTTAGGCGAGAGGCGGTCTGTTGCCCAGCGGAAAGCTCTAATATAACTGTCGTAGATGCCTTTGGATAATCCGGCGGTTGAGCCCACTACGTAGGTGTCGGCAATGCGCCGATCAAGTTTCGGGTAGCTCTGATTCTGGGCATTGTCGTTAGCCGATTTCTGACCAATAGAGTATGGAGGGTTACCAATAATCACCCGGATGGATATCTTTTTTTGAGCTTCGATAGCCTCTGAGTTCTCGCGAAAGAAATCTTTGAAGATATCGCAGTCGTTGCTTTCGCCCAGTTGAAAGGTATCGGTGAGGCAAAGTCCGTCGAAGGGGAGATAGGTTGTCTGAGGGCATTGTTCTTGGAAGACGCTTTCGATATTGACATCAGCGATGTAGTATGCCAAGAGAACTATCTCATTGGCATGAATCTCAGAAGTGTATTTGCGCACCATATCCTCAGGGCGAATAAGCCCTGATTGCAAAAGCCGGGTGATGAATGTACCCGTACCGGTAAAAGGATCGAGTATGTGCACATGTTCATTTGTTAGGGCGGAACCAAACTCGCGCTTCAATACATCGTCAACCGAATGGATGATAAAGTCAACGCATTCAACAGGGGTATACACCGTCCCCAGTTTCTCAACCGTTAAAGGAAAGGCTCGCTTAAAGAACTTCTCATAGAGGTTCTTAATGATGGTCTGCTTGCCCTCCAGATTATCAATCTTGCCGACATTGATGCGTACGGATTCGTAGAACTTATCGAGATCCGCGAGGTCTTTGTCCACCGCTTCGGTCTCGAGCAGCTCTACCATCTTCTGCATAGAGGAAGAGATGGAATTGTTGCTGACAAATTGATAGTCGGAAAACAAAGCCTCAAAAACAGGTCGTGTGATAAGATGCTGTGCAAGCATCTCAATGCATTGCTCTGCATTGACGCCTGGATTGAGGCTCTTCTGAAGGGTCTTCACGAACCTCTCAAATTCAGTGGAGAGCTTGCCATTGTTGCCCGACACAAGTCGAGAGATACGAGCGATGTACTTCTTGGCAATCTCGCCCACCTCTGCCGCCCAATTCTCCCAATAGAGTCGTTCACCACACTTCTCCACGAGCTTCGCATAGATCTGTTCTTGGATCGAGCCGAATTGCAGTTCCAATTGCTTGGCTATTTCTTGATGAGAGAGTTGCTGTGCGTCTTGGCTGTCGTTATCGTCGCCAGCCTGCGAATGTTGCCCAATGCCGGTTTGCCCTAAGCCGGGTAGCCCCACAGTCACTTTAGACCCTTTATCTTTGTTTAGAGCGATGGTATTGACATGGGCATTAA
>CALIBC010000127.1 GCA_938045615.1 uncultured Clostridia bacterium
CTCCTATGCCTTCAAGGACTTGGCTGGGTCTCAAGAGCATCCATCGGATGCGCAAGCGTTGTGACAGACGTACAGGGAGAGAGACCTCTGAGGTCTCTTATTACATTAGCTCATTGGAAGATAGCGGGTGGCATCTTCTGATGTCATTCGTGACCACTGGAAGATAGAGAATCTGCTGTACTATATGCTGGAAGCCTTCTTAGGTGAAGACGGTTGGACTAAAGGGACGGAAGAAGCGGTCAAGAATATGGAGCTCAATCTCTTCATTTTGTAGCGACTCAAAGGCAAGATCGGTAAGTCTCCCTCACATTCAAATTCAGCTTGCTAAGCTATCCTCGTTGCAGCCTTTTGAGCTTGAGCTATAGATAGAGGGATTATGCATCAGTTTTGGTGTAGCAGCGATTTTCTCATAAAAATAATGTTTGTTGTTAGTTATTGATAGATAATAGGATGGGTGCAATAATTGTAGCCGAACTATCGGCTAATCACAATGGCAATATAAAGAACGCGATTGAAACGATTAAGGCCGCGAAACGTGCTGGTGCTGATGCAATTAAATTTCAAACTTATACTGCTGAGACAATGACTTTAAATAGCCATATGTCAGATTTTAAAATTACACAAGGCACTTTATGGGATGGTCAATACCTATATGACTTATATCAGAAAGCATATACACCATGGGAGTGGCATGATGAACTTTTCAGAGTTGCTAGGGAAGAGGGGATTCTCTGTTTTTCCACTCCTTTTGATAAGACGGCAGTTGATTTTTTGGAGACACTGAGAAATCCTATTTATAAAATAGCCTCATTTGAGATTACTGATATATCTTTAATTGAATACGCAGCGAAGAAAATGAAACCAATGATTATTTCTACAGGTATTGCAATGCTTGAGGATATTGAATTGGCTGTTAATACTTGCCGTTCAGTTGGCAATAACAATATAACGTTGTTAAAGTGCACATCTTCTTATCCTGCACCTATAGAGGATGCTAACTTATGCATGATTCCAGATTTAGCAAGACGATTTACTGTGAAATCCGGATTATCAGACCACACATTAGGGTCTATTTCAGCTATTACGGCAATCGCTCTTGGAGCAACAATGGTTGAAAAGCATTTTATTATAGATAGATCTATGGGAGGTCCTGACGCTGCATTTTCTATGAATGAAGAAGAGTTCAAGCAAATGGTGAAAGATATACGTGATGTTGAGAAGAGTATAGGAGAAATAAGATATGAGTTAACAGATAAAATGAAGGTAGGGCGTGAATTTAGTCGTTCATTATATATTGCTGAGGACGTAAAAGAAGGGGATGTATTAACGATACGGAATGTGAAATCTGTTCGCCCCGGATATGGTTTACATCCCAAATTTTTAAAAGATGTGATCGGAAAGAAGGTGAATCAAGACTTGAAAAAAGGGATGAGGCTAGATTTGGGTTATATAGTTCAATGATTGATATTCTAAACTTGGAATGGACTTCCTATCCTTCAAGAGATAGGAATGTAGCAACGCTAGTTTGCAATTACTTGAGAATGATGGGTCTTTCTGTCGTCGAAAGTTCTGTTTTTTGTGGATTTGAAATGATCGATAGATATCGACCCTGCCTGTTGTTTTTGACAAATGGAACGGGGGCGAAAGTTAATTTCGACTTAGTTAAATATGCCACATTAAGAGGAATAAAAGTAGTCACCTTAGTATCAGAAGGGAATTTTAAATCTTCGATAGAACTTCTTCCTGAATTTATATGGGGCTGGAATAAGGATCATGTCCTGTATGAAAGAGTAAATATGCAGTGGAGTGAACGGACAAAAGAGATGACTGTACAATTATATCCACAAATTCGGGCACAGATAAAAGTTTCAGGCGCAGTGGGATTTGATTATTACAAAATAGTCCCTCCTCCAAAGAAAGATTCTTTTTTACGTAAGCATCGCAAAGAACAATATGATAAAATTATAGGCTGGGGATGTTGGGATTTTACTGTTGTATTTCCGGGAGATATCAGATATGGATATTTTTTATCCCTGTACGGGAGCGATGTAATAGCTCGCTTTCAAAAAGATCGCGATTTGTCGAATCAAATACTTTTAGATCTTGTGGAAAGGAATACTGATATTTTGTTTTTGCTAAAAGAACATCCAGGGAATACTAGGGGTTTTTTTGAGTCGGGAATATCTGGGGCTGAGAAATACCCCAATGTTCTTGTGTTAAAAAAAGAGTCAATCGTTGATTGCATTTCGGTAAGTGATTTTTGGCTCACTTATGAATCTACAACAGTTATTGAGGCATGGCTCTTAGGAAAACAGACGTGCCTGTTAAATCCTTCAGGTATTGACTTCCCCCGTGCCAATGTCTATAAGGGATCTCCAAATTATCCAGATCTACCTAAATTACAGGCTGCAATAGATTCTTTTTACTCGACAAATGAATTACCAGGTTTTCAAGCAATGGAGTTTGAGAGAAAAGAGGTGATTAGAGAGACGATACAATGGGATGATGGGCTGAATCATGTAAGAGCGGGGAATGAAATTATCCGTGTTCTGAAAGAAGAGGAAAAGTTAGAGAAAAGAGAGATGCCTCGATATCTCAACAAAGCGAAGTGGATGCAATATTTACTTTCGCGAGGCTTTCCCCGAAGGCGTGGAAATTTTATCTACAACGCACTAAGAGAGTTTGATCATGAAGCTTTGTCCAGCTGGAGTTTAGACATATATGGTCGGCAGATTGCTTATTATAAAAAAATGGGCCTATCGAAAGCTGATCTACAGACGATAACAGTAATATAGATAATAAAACAATGGCGAAAGAGCAGACAAAAATATGGGAAATGCATATAGAAAATATGCAATGGGAAACGCTGAAAGACTCTGTGGAACATCCCGCTATTTTTCAACAAGAGTTAAGAGATATTATCAACCCATACGTAGAAGTGGGAAAAAAAAGAATTATTGAGGTGGGTTGTGAAGCAGGAGTCTCCAGTCTTATTCTCTCGGATAATTTTGACAAAACTCTATTAGACTTGAATCCGAAGGCCATAGAGACTTCAGAGAAGTTGTTTGGTTTATACGGTAAAAAAGGGAAATTTGTAGTAGCTGATATGTTTGATATGCCGTTTAATGATGCATCTTTTGATATTGTATTTAACACAGGTGTAATAGAGCATTTTAAAGAGAAAGAATTAAAGAGGGCATTCAAGGAATACGCTAGAATATTGGAAGCAGATGGAGTGATGATTATAGGGTTTCCAAATCAGTTTTCTATTCCATACAAAACGGCCCAGTGGGTCAGGATGATCGCTGGAAAATGGCCATTTCCATATGAATACACATATTATGATTTGAGAAAAACCTTGTCATCAGCCGGATTAGTTTTGGAGAGTCGCAAGATTTTGTCTAAGCAAAGTATTTATGGCTGGTGGAATTTCTGCCATCTAATTGAGTCGTTTTTTAGAAAGACCGATCGTCTTTTCAATTGGCAAGGATATCTTACTTTGCTGATAATAAGAAAAAAGTAGAGCGAAATTGAGAATCTTTTATTTAACACGAACATATCCTAGTGAAAATTTTGGGGGGGGGGCTATTATTCGAAAAGGCACCATTGATCATTTAAGAAAAAATGGCTATGAGGTCTGGGTGATTTCTCCTAACTATGACGGCACGGGGGTTGATGTGAATGATGATCATAAACACATCCTACTTCCGCATGTAGGCAATTTTAAGTTTTGTTCGTTTCTTGAGACGATAGGGTTCTGGGAAGATTATATGGCGGGATGGGTCTATTATGCCGTTAGGTATTTGAGGAAGATCCTAAAGAAAGAGGACTTGTTATTTGCTACATCTGGAGGAGAGTTGGGAACTATTATCTTAGCTAAGAAATTAGCTGATATAATAGGTTGTAAATATGTCATTAACCTTCACGATCCAATAAGCTTTACCACAGTTAACGGGGAAGTTGCAAGATATATAAAAACGAAATTTAGGCATGTTACTCGGGATAAAACTGAGTATAAGTATTTATTTTCAGCTAGCGCAATTATTACTTCCTCTGAATCATACAGAGATTGTTTGATGCAAAAATATCCGGCCTTTGCTCCAAAAATATCTTGTCACCATTTTGGCTACATTAAATCTTTTCAGTATAGCAAAAAAAAGCCTGAAGGCAGGATTAATATAGTCTATGGTGGAGCGATGGGGGAGCTGCAGTCTCCGGAGATTCTTGCAGAGGCAGTGGGTGGTATTGAGAACGTAAAGGTTGTATTTGTAGGGAACTGGCGGAGCAATCCGAAGTTGATTCAATATGAGAGATGTTCGAATATTGATTTAATAGATGTGCTACCAAACAGAGAATATATCAAGTATCTTCAAGATAATGCGGATGTCGGATTTGTTTCTCTAAAAGGTCAATTAGCGGAAATCTGCGTACCATCTAAATTGTATGAATTTATCAATCTAGGATTACCTATTTTGGGGATACTTGGAGGAGATGGGGGGAATATAATTCGCGATAATCTTTATGGTGTTGTGGTAAGGTATAGCGTCCAATCGTTAAGGGACGCCATTTTGGATATATCCAATCCGAAAAAACTTTTAATGTATAAAAGCAACGTTATCAGGGATCGCGAAAAATGGGCCATGGATTATCAAATTAGAGATATTTTATCTGT
>CALIBC010000128.1 GCA_938045615.1 uncultured Clostridia bacterium
TCGTCACGTTTCGTCGCTTCGGTCGCGACTCCTTACTCCTTGCCGTGTTGTCGTATAACGTCGGTGAATACCGTCTCTTGGGCTACGGCAAACAGCCGAAGAGTCGCCTCGTTCAGAAGTTGGAATCGGGCGACAGAGACCTCCGAGACGAGTACACTTCGTTCTGCCGCTACCGCGGCAAAGAGCTGAGAGCACTGCGTTTACGGCGCCGCGTAGAGCTGGCGCTGCTCTATGAAAAGTGACGGGAAGAGAGTCTCGATAGATATCCTCTCCCCGTCATTGCTATGGGAGAACGTGGCAAAACAGGCTCTACTTACTCCCCTTGTGTCGAATCAGCAACAACAACCCTGTGACGGGAAGCGACGTAAGCAAGGCGCCGACGATGAACATCAGTATTTTAACGACAAGCCCTCCCCAAGCGCCGATATGTAAGCGGAGCAGCCATTCGTTGATTACGAAAGCACGTTTTACGGGTTGGGGAAGCTCGATTTCCTCACCTGTATACTTATTCAATACAAGATTTTCTCCGTCCCGACTGCTCACCAACCCGATGTATGCAGCTACTTTCAGATGATATACTCCACTTTCGCTATTCCAAAGGCTCACCCGGCATTGCTGTGCCTGCGGCCTTTTGTCAAACGCTTTGGCCACCGCCACGGAAAGAGGGAGTGAAGCCCGACCTGCAATCGCAGCGGGCTCATAGCGTTCGGCATCCGCAAAGGGATCGTCCACACCGCCCAGCGCCTGCTGCAAGACACGAGTAATCGCACCGAAGCTCATGATCAAGGCCGTCAGTGTAACAACCAACGCCGGGACAAGCGAATAAAATCCCAATACCTTATGCAGATTATAGGCCCAAGTCCACCACGTTTTTCCGCGCTTGATTCGGAAGGAGGAAGCACGCGATTTGGCGTTCCATCGCCGAGGCAGCCATAAGATCAGTCCGCTTAGCAGCTCAAAGAAGAAGATCAAAGTGGTGATGGCCACAATCCATTTGCCCCACTCACCCATCAGCAATTCGGCATGCAAGTGAGCCAGCGTAAAGAAGAACTGATAGGAGCGAGAGATCTTTATCACCTCACCCGTATAAGGGTTCAGATAAGTGTAGGCCAGGTCATTGCCCTGTGTGTCGCTTGAAGCGACCCTGAAACTTCTGTCTTTGGCCCTGTATACATCGGCATAGAAGGGTTTGCGCTGAGAACAGGTTGTCCGAAAACATTGCATCAAACTGTCGACCGAGAGCTGTTGCCCTCCCCTTTCTACTGTGACCTGCCGTGCGCCGCCTGCCACAGCGTCGATAGCCTCGTCGGCAAAAACGAACAAAGTGCCCGTAAGCGCCACGAAGAAGAATACCACGCCTGAGAGCACCCCCAGCCAGCGGTGCCATCGCTTAAAGTCCTTTCTGAAATTCATCATTCGCATAGAGGTATAAACAAAGCATGCCGAAAGACGGCACCCGTAAAGAGCGGCAGTCTTTCGGCATTTACTTATCGATTCGATTAAGTCAGAACTTATAGGTCACATTGAAAAGCACTTCGCGTGGCTTTTGGAATTGCCCCCAATAGTCAGAGAGGTAGTAATTCTTATCCGTCAGGTTATTCACCTTCAGTCCCACGCGATACTTCTCTTGCTCGTAAAATACCGTGGCGTCGAGCCTGCAATAGCCGTCTATCATAATGTCGGAATAGTCGCTGATGCCCATTTCGCTCTGTATGTTTCCGCCAGCCCCAATGCCTAAGCCCTTCATCGCACCTCGGGGCTGCTTGTAGCTCAGCCAAAAGTTGGCTGTATGTTGAGGTACACTGGCCGGTCGCCGTCCCTCGATATTGGCTGCAGCCTTGACATATCGGCTATCGTTGTAGCCGTATCCGCAAATCAGCTCCAGCCCATCCACGGGGTTGGCGATTACGTCCATCTCGACTCCTCGACTTTCTCGTGTACCGTCTTGGATCGATTCCGTAGGTTTCTCTGGGTTAATGCGCAGCACATCCTTCACCTTCACGTCGTAGTAACTCAATGTGCCCGACAGGCGTTTATTGAACAGCTCCAGCTTCATGCCGGCCTCCATTTGGTTTGCCTCTTCAGGCTTAAAACGCGTTTCCACGCCGGCAATCACCTGTGGCGAGATGTTCTTGAAACCGTTCATGTAGTTGGCGAAAACAGAGACTTTGTCTTTCACAGGCTGGTAGACGAGACCGAATTTGGGAGACAACTTGTTCTGGGTGTAATCATAGTTGCCGCTCTTGTCTGCATAAAAGTCAGCCCGCAAAGCCAGCAACACTGACAGGTTGTTTGTGAAATTGATCACATCCGAAGCATAGATGCTGAAGGTTCGCCAATCCTTACGGTTATTGAAGGTGTACTTGTCTTGCATCAGCGAGTACAGCTTCTGCAATGAAAAATAGTCCGGCTCTGCATTCTTCTTTATCCGGTCGTAGGGCCACAACTCTGCATGCCAGCTGTGCGACTTGTTCTGCACATAATCCACTCCTGCGAGCAAGCGGTTTTTGATCGGCCCGAGGTGAAACGTTCCGGTGATGTTCTGCTGAATATCCACCGCATTAAACGTGCTGGGGATAAGGTTGAAAATACGATTGAGGGAGTCGAGGGTCGCCATTTGCAGAAAAACATAACGCCCCTCGTTCGATGAGTTTGAAGTTGAAAGCAGTGTCTGCGACTCCCAGTGAGACGAAAGTTTATAGATCGCTTTAGCGAAAATGTTGGTGTTGTGAATCTTGCTCAACAGATCGTTGTTGGTATATGAGAAGTGTGGATCCAAGCCCAAATCAGTGAAACGCTTTGCCTTCAGCATCGGACTCATGCCTATAAACGTAGCGTTGCGCTCGGTGCTGTAATATTCTGCATCGAGGAAGAATGTCAATCGATCCGAAGGTTGATACTTCATGCTGCCGGCCAATCCAAAAGAGCGGTTGCGACCGTAGTCTTGAAACGAGTTTTCACTTTGGTAGAAAGCATTGAACCGTGTGCTGAGCATCTTCGAGACCGGCAGATTCACATCTGCTGTCAGCCGGTTGTTGCCCCAGCTTCCCACGGTGTAAGCCAGCTCCCCACGCCGCACGCCGAGGGGCTTCTTCGTCTCTTGGTTAATCAATCCGCCGTAGCTCACCAGCGTAGTGCCAAAAAGCGTACCCACCGGGCCTTTGATTACCTCCAGCCGCTCGGTATTGTAGGGATCGGACAGCGTGACAAAATTGGTAGCCAGGCCATTGCGAATGGTGGCCGTCTGCACATTAAAGCCACGCATATAGGCCCAAAGCCCGATGCCACCGCTGCCCGGGCCATAGTTCACATTGCTCACACCGGGGGCCGAATTGAGCGCTGACTGGTAGTCGGAAATCAGCTGCGCCCGCATCAGCTCTTTCGGTAACACGGTATAGACCTGCGGATTCTCAAGATTCGTAATCGGCATGCGTGATGCCGTCGACGAGCGTTTCTCGGCATAAACAGCAGCTGGAGCCGTAACGGTGATGTCGGACAACTCCACGGAAGTTTGCTGCAAAGTGATGTCCAGCGTCAGCTCTGCATTTTCTGGCACGGTCACTTGAGTGCGATAGTCGGCATATCCCAAAGCACCCACTTGCAATAGCCGGTTACCGGGAGGGAGGTTGGAGAGCTGAAAACGCCCGTCGTCATCGGCGACAGTGTTGTAGTTGGTTTGTAACACGTTGATGATTGCACCCGCAACGGGAGTGCCGTCGGCGGCAATTACCCGCCCCTTGATTGCTCCCTTCTGTGCCATCAGGCAGAGTGTGCTGACAAGCAGCACGGCGAGGAGCGACAATTTCTTCTTCATTCGTTTATATTTCAAATTAGGATTAAGTGAAGCCGGGAGGGTTCTCTCGGCCATTTTTGCGCGCAAAGATGTATCAATATGGAAATTACTTGAATCCCAAATCTTGGTGAGGATCGTGATCAAACTATCGGGAGAGGTTGTTTCCCGAGTCAAGAAATGAATCTAATCCTCAGGAGAAGTCATTTCCGAGGCTCAACTCTTCGCCCGAAGAAAGGGGAACCGACATCGGCTCCGAGCCGCGAACAAAAAGTGGAAGCAGGGAAACCCGTAGAGGAAAGATCCTCGGAATAGGATATGCAGATGTTGGGGTATAAAATCGGCCGCAGCGCGATGCCACGGCCGAATGAAAAACGGGATGCAGAAGGGGCGGAGGCTACGGGAGCACCTTCACGCCGTCCGCTTCGAGTAGCTCGACGATGACGCCGGTCAGTTCAGTGTAGAGCTGGTCGTACTCCGGGCTTCCG
>CALIBC010000129.1 GCA_938045615.1 uncultured Clostridia bacterium
GAGTATTCCCTCATCAAGAAAAAAATTCAGAAAGATTATCGTATAAGCTCTGACATCCTTGCTGACTTTGAGTCGCATGATGTAAGGTGAGGTAAAGGAGGGATGTCAGATGGCAAGAGTTGATGTTATTAAGGCTCAAGTGCCTGTTACTGACCGCAGAAGGCGAAAAACCATCGAGAGAAAAAGAGTCGCAGCATACTGTCGTGTCAGTACCGATAGCGAATATCAGCTGAACAGCTACAGATCGCAGGTTCAGTATTATACGGATAAAATCAGCGAAAACAAGGATTGGATGATGGCGGGTATTTACGCCGATGAAGCCATTACCGGTACACAGGTAGCAAAGCGTGAAGGTTTCCAGAAGATGATCAACGACTGCATGAGCGGCCAGATCGATATGGTCATTACGAAGTCGATTTCACGATTTGCCCGCAATACATTGGATACGTTGAAATACGTCCGGATGCTGAAGGAAAAGGATATTGCCGTCTTCTTTGAAGATGAAAATATCAATACGCTTTCTATGGACGGAGAACTTCTTCTGGTGGTGCTCAGTTCTGTGGCACAACAGGAAGTAGAGAATATTTCATCCAATGTAAAAAAGGGACTGGCAATGAAGATGTCCCGCGGCGAGATTGTCGGTTTTGCTGGGGCACTAGGCTATGACTATGATCCCGAGACAAAAACACTTTTGGTCAACGAAGAAGAAGCAAAGATCGTCCGGTATATTTTTAAGCGTTATATCGAAGGCATGGGTGCTCATGTGATTGCCAGGGAACTGGAACAGATGGGAGCGCTCACCAATCGCGGAAACAAGAGCTGGTACGATACCACGGTGATTGGGATCATCAAAAACGAGAAATACAAGGGTGATCTGCTGCAGGGAAAGACCTTTACTGTTGACCCGATTTCTAAGCGCCAGTTGGATAATCTGGGAGAGGTTGATCAATATTTGATGAAGAATCACCACGAGCCGATTATCTTCGAAGAAATGTGGGAACAGGCCCAAGCAATTCTACAGAAGCGTTCTGCTAACCATTCAAACGCTAAAATGGATCCGACTAAATACCGGGAGCAGTTCAGTAGAAAGTACGCATTCAGCTGCATGGTAAAATGCGGATTCTGCGGAGCCAGCCTTACAAGGCGTTCCTGGCACAGCGGAAGCAAATACAATAAAACGATATGGCTGTGTATTACTTCTTCCAAATATGGCAAAAAGAATTGCCCTCACAGCAAAGGCATTCCGGAGGAGGTGCTCGAAAGCGCATTTGTGGAATCTTATAAGATCCTGACAAGTGATCGTAAGGATGTTCTGGAGGAGTTCTTGCAGAGGACGGAAGAAGCATTGCATTCCAACACAACGCTCCAGGATATTGAAAAAGTTAAACGAGAGCTGGAGCAGTTGGATAAGAAGATGCAGCGTCTCTTGGATATGCACCTTGAAGAGAAGATCGATTTCAGCACTTATGAAGATAAGAAATCTGAACTGACGAAGGAACAGCAGCTGAAGGCGACAGAACTAAAAAGACTGCAGGGAGAAGCTGATGTCGAGAAGGATTTACGCAAGAGAATCGACTCAATGCGGAAGATGCTTTCCGAGACCACAGTTCTCAAGGAATTTGATCGAAATGTTTTTGAAAGCATCGTTGAAAAAGTGATTGTAGGAGGGTATGATGATGCGGGAAATGCAGATCCATCCATGATTACATTTGTCTATAAGACCGGGTTTGAGGACAGGAAGAACGGCAATGACTTTAAGCCTCCGCGCAGGAATGCTGCGGCGAAAAAATTGCAGTCACTTCCTAAGAACGAGAGCACAGAATTGTCGCTACAGTCTACTGACGACGCATGTGGAGACGGTAGTATTATTGTCAAAAGTTGCACCCATTAAGTAAATAAAGTGTAGAAAATAAAGGCTTATTCTAATGCTATCGTTAAAGGTATCGGTAGCTTGGAGTAAGCCTTACTATTTGAGAAAAAATATGGTTGAGTGGGAACATATCCATAGACTAGAGTTGACACTAGAGAATGGATAACAAGAAAAAATGCACCCACTTGCACTCACCTTGAAAATATGTGGATTTAATGG
>CALIBC010000130.1 GCA_938045615.1 uncultured Clostridia bacterium
GTTGAGCAGGATCGTGGAGCACTGTAAAAAAGGAAAGTTTTCTCTTATTGCCGAGATTGGTGTTAATTACTATGATATTGCAAAGAAACTGCACATATCTCCGATGGAGGCAGCGAAGTTCATGGTGCTCTCTGCTCGGAACGCAGGCGTTCATGCAGTCAAATTCCAGACCTATAAAGCCGAGACGCTCGCATCAAGATACTCTCCCTCATATTGGGACACGACGGAAGAGCCGACCTCCTCGCAGTTCGAACTCTTTAAAAAATTTGACTCATTTGGAGAACCTGAGTATCAGAAACTCAGCAGATTCTGCGATCAGATCGGCATCGAGTTTTGTTCGACGCCGTTTGATTTTGAATCCGCTGATTATCTGGCTCCCTTGATGAACGTGTATAAAATCTCTTCATCGGATCTTACCAATCTGCCGTTCATCGCGCATATGGCAAAGAAAGAAAAGCCGATTCTCCTCTCGACCGGCGCGTCAAATCTCGATGAAATCAGTGCGGCCGTTTCTTGTATACGAAAATATAATAATGAAGAACTTATCCTTCTTCACTGCGTTCTCGAATATCCGACGCCGTATGAGCATGCAAATCTCGATAAGATTAGGGCTTTGAAAAAGGCTTTTCCTGAAGTTACAGTTGGATACTCCGATCATACAAAACCGGATACTTCTTATGATGTTATTAAGACGGCATATCTTCTTGGTGCGACTGTTATTGAGAAACATTTCACTGTCGATAAGACACTGCAGGGAAACGATCATTATCACGCAATGGATCCGCACGATGCAGAAAATATACTTGCGGCAATCTATTATATTGACAAGATCAAAGGAAAAGATAAACTCTGCGCACTGGAGAGTGAGCAGCCGGCTCGAGAGAATGCGAGACGTTCCATCGTTGCAGCTGTAGATATCCCGGCGGGTACGATGATTTTGGAAGAGATGCTGACGTTTAAGCGGCCAGGGCATGGAATCTCGCCGAAAGAGCTCTCGAGTGTTCTTGGTAAAACAGCAAAAGAAACAATTAAAGGAGACACGGTTTTGATGAAAGATATGCTGAGGTGATATATACTATGCGGCCCGAAAACCTTCATGCGGAGCCTTTGCTTCGTTTTGGAAAACCTTATGCGGATATATGGAAAATCAAAACAGATTTCCATACTCAGAACCGAATCTTGTTAAGTGAAAGGCAACGTATAGCAGAGATTTATTCTCAGCAGCCGTTGCGCAGCGTATGCAAAATATGCGAGCAGAAGATAAGAGAAGGTGACACCACATTTATTTCGCATGGGATAAAATATATCGTATGCTCTCATTGTGGACATTTGAATGGAGCATATCAAGAAACTGCTGCGTTTAGTGAGCAAGTATATGAGCAAGACGATTATGGAAAAGTCTATCGCGGGGAAACAGAGGAACGGAATGCATATAAGGAACGTGTAGAGGCGGTCTATCTTCCAAAAGCGAAGTTTATGATAGAGGCAATGACTAGCAGTATGCCGGAACAGACACTCAATAGGATGAAATTCTTGGATGTAGGTGCCGGTTCCGGATATTTTGTTGCGGCGATGCAGCGCCTCGGTCTGCATGCGCAGGGGATTGAGATATCTGCAGATCAAGTCCGTTGGGGAAGCCAATTTGTTGATGAAGGAGCATTGGTCCATTTCGCATACAATGATATTGTCAATCGTATCTTAAATGCAAAGGAGGATGTTGTCTCCTTCATTGGCGTCTTAGAACATATTGTAGATTTACATGAAGTGCTGCAGGCAATTGAGGATAACCCGCATATTAGATATGTATTCTTTTCTGTGCCTTTATTTTCTTATAGTGCTATTTTTGAAAGTATCCATCCGGCGGTCTTTAATCGTCAGCTTGGAGGTACACACACACATCTGTTTACCAATGAGTCGATTGAATGGCTGTGCGGTCGTTTCAATTGGGAAATGATTGGCGCATGGTATTTCGGAACGGATATTGCGGATATGATACGCATGGTTATGGTTGAAGCGGAGATGGCCGGCAATCAAGAAGTAAGTATCTATTTCAAAGATAAAGTGGCTCAGATATTAGACCAATTGCAGATCGTTATTGATCAACAAAAATTCTGTTCAGAAGTACATATGTTGATTCAAAAGAAAGATAATATACAATCAATAACATGAAACTTTTCCAGCATTTTCTTTGTATATATAGTTAATAGTGGGGGAATAAAAGTCGTGGATATTGGAAATAGAATATATTCTCTCTGCGCAAAACTTTTTCCGATTTGCCGCAGCATTACCGGAAATGGCGTGCGGGAGACACTTCGTATTTTACAAGAAATTGTTCCGGAAATGACGACCCATGAAGTATCCAGCGGCACGAAGGTTTTTGATTGGACCGTACCCAAAGAATGGAATATCCGCGATGCATGGATAAAAAATGGGCAAGGGGAGAAAATCCTCGATTTTCAGGAGACGAATCTTCATGTTATGGGCTATTCTGTTCCTGTGGATAGAGAGGTATCTCTGGATGAACTTTTGCCCCTTATCTACACACAACCAAATCAGCCGGATGCCATCCCATACGTTACGAGTTACTATAGGGAGCGCTATGGATTCTGCATGACGCAGAATCAAAAAGATGCGCTTGTTGATGATACCTACCATATCTATATTGACAGCGAACTCAAAGACGGCAGCCTGACTTATGGGGAGCTCAGAATTCCCTCTACGGAGGGAAATACCGAGGAAATTTTCCTCTCGACCTATGTTTGTCACCCTTCAATGGCAAACAATGAGCTCTCCGGACCGGCAGTTACGATATATCTTGCCAAGAACATTCTTTCCCAGAAACGGCGTCGCTATAACTATCGCATCATCTTTATACCGGAGACAATTGGTGCGATTACTTATCTCAGCGAATACTTGCCCGAAATGAAAAAAAATGTGCGTGCAGGATTTAATATTTCCTGTGTTGGGGATGACAGGACATACTCCTATGTTGCTTCGCGCTATGGGGAAACACTTGCAGACAGAGCCGCAAAAAATATTCTCTCATTCCATTACCCAAATTATAAAAGCTATTCTTTTTTACAGCGTGGTTCCGATGAGCGTCAATACAATGCACCAGGAGTTGATCTCCCAGTGTGTGCCGTCTGCCGCTCTAAATACGAGGAATATCCTGAATACCATACAAGTAAGGATAATATGAATCTTATTTCACCGAGCGGACTGCAGGGGGCTTATGAAGTTTATCACGATATTATTGAAGCGTTAGAACATAATGTGTGCTATCGAGTCAAATGTATCTGTGAACCTCAACTTGGTAAGAGGGCTTTATACCCCTCTGTCAGTCAAAAGGGGGGATTTGGAGAACTGAAAGGGATGCTTGATTTTATTGCCTATGCAGATGGTAAAAATGATATCATTGACATTAGCAATCAAATCCGAGTGCCTGTAAAAAAACTTATCTTAATTGCAGAAAAATTATTAGAGAATCAGTTGCTTGAGAGTGTGAGAGAATGATTAGGCATGGGGGATGACGTTGTTGGTGTGAAGTGCAGAGCAGAAGTGCACTAGTCAACAAAAACTGGACACAAAAACCTAAAAATTAGTCATTAGAATT
>CALIBC010000131.1 GCA_938045615.1 uncultured Clostridia bacterium
GTCATTCTCCTGTAGTTTTCTATCCAAGAGAACGTTCTTTCTACGATCCATCTTAGAAGCTGTTTGGAATCTATTTCGGAGGATATTCAGGGGATATTTCCGGGAATTTTGTATCATCTTTTAAGGAGCTAGAGCGGGCTATGTGACGAAAAAATGGGACAAAAGGGCGGAAATAGACCTGAATAGTCCCAAAATACAAGAGGAAAAGTTCCGACCAAACGGCTTCTTAAAATAATCACTCTATAAATTCAAAACAGCATTCTCAATGCTCCGTCTATCTTTGCCGTCATAAATACGACAACAGTTTGAATGCACCCAATGAAATTTCAATCTAAAGCAAACGATACAGAATATGAGCAACCCAACATGCTATTGTGAATACTGCGGTCGGTCGTTTAAGAGTGTTAGTGAATTGACGCGGGCGGGACTGTGTACACGCCACCCCGACGGTGCCGTCCGAGGGAAACACAAGCTCTACGAAGGGACAGAAAAGACGGTCTACACCTGCAAATATTGCGGTACCGAAGCACGAACCATTGATCGCTTGACGTCGTCGTTCTGCGTGCACCACCCCGCAGGCCATAACCGCGGCCGACACGCACCGGCGCTGTAGGAGGGGGAGAAGAGAATCAACATATATATCACTACTTAAACGAATCGTTTTATGGAAAAGAAGAAAGCAACACAGAGTGAATTGAAATGGTGTAGGATTGGCAAGTGGCGCGCCGCAAGCGGATGGCGTGTTATTTCCTTGCGCCGGTAAACGTTTGTTAGAAGGAGTAAAGAATATCAAAGGAAATAAACATGGACACGAAAGCATTGATTGAGATCGCCGAGTATCTCAAGTCGGAGAGTGTGGCTAACGAGCTTCGGAAATTGGATCAGCGGCTGCAAGACAGCAATGTCGCGCTGACCCTCCCGCTCGTGGGCGAGTTCAGCTCAGGCAAGACCAGCCTGATCAATGCCCTGACCGACTCTAAGCAGTTGGAGATTGCTACGAAGCCCACCACGGCAACCATCTACTTGTTGCACTTCGGGCAGGATCGGCAGTATGCCACGATCCATCGCGCCGATGGCAGCGAGGAAACCGTGGAAGCGATCGGCAGCTTGAAGAATAGCGAGCTGGCCGACGTCCCGCTCGTCGACATCTACGACACCTCCACCCGTGTACCGCGTGACTTGGTCTTGGTGGACACCCCGGGGCTGTCGTCGCCGGACGCGCGACACAAGGATGCTCTGATCGGCTTCCTGCCGAAGGCTGATGCCATACTAATGGCAGTGGACTGCAACCAGCAAATCACGCATTCTTTGCTGCGCTTTGTTGAAGAGACCAAACTGGCCGGTCGTAAGGTGTATTTGATTGTCACCAAGTGCGACACCAAGCCGGTGTCGGATCGAGAAAGTATCAAGAGGTACATCGCCGAAAACAGCAAGCTGCCGATGGAGCACATTGCGTGCGTGTCGGCACAACAGGACGACCTCACCGAGTTCTACGACCTCATCGCCAAGCTCTTCCAAAGCAAGAAGGAAATTTTGGGTGCCGCCGTTCGTGCGCGGTTGGAAGTCCTGAAGGAGGAGCTGAAGAAAAGCGTCAGCGAATTGCTGAAACAGCCGAGCTCTACCGAAGGACTTGAGAAAGAACTCGCCGGACATGAACGTCATGTTGAGGAGGTAGAGCGGGAGGTTAAACACCTAATCTCGTCCGTGGAGTACGCTGTCGACGACGTATCGGACGAGATCAGCCGGCGCTATCAGAGCTTGCTTTTCCAACGTTTGGATGCCCTGATCAATCAACGTGCAGACAACCTAAACGCCGAGGCAAATACGATTATCAAATCTGCATCTGCAACCGTAATGACGGAATATCGGCGGCGGATCACGCAAGAACTTACCGAACAGGCTGCAAAAGGATCTTCATTCATTCAATCGGCCGCCACTTGCCTCGACATCTCCGGTTTGGAGTCCCCCGAACAGTCATTCAATATTGATCTCGAGAGCATCGGACATGAGAACGATAAGATGATCTCTTTCGGTGTGAAGGCTGCCGGAGTATTGGCTTTAGCTGCTGCCCTTCCTGCCGGAATTGCTGCAGCAGGCGCAGCCACTACAGGGGCAGGTGCTGCGACTGCCATCTCGGCAGTGGATGCAGTGACAGACGTGGGAAGCATTGCATACATGGCTAACCTGGCCAGCAAAATGAAGAAGACCGGCAAGACAGCGCAGTTTGTGCAAAAAGGCACTCAAGTTGCTGCGAACTATGCAGTTATTGACAGCCAGGTACCTCCCAAGGTGAAGGGCTTTGTAGAAAATATTGTAAACACGTTCAGCGATCGCATGGCTAAACCCAAGCGAATCAGAACTACACACGACTTTATCGAGCAACAGCTCACTCCGGACTTCATGGCACAGATGCAGCAGAACGGCCGTATCATATTAGACATGCTACAGGCGGCGATCGGCGATTCGTGCAAAGAAATTGTAGCCGAACGGACGGCGCAAATCACGGATTTAATGAATGCGATCAAAGCGCAGAAAGGCGAGTATCAACAGAGAATCGCCAAGCTGAAAGCATACAACGCGACACTTAACTCTTAGCTTAAATAATGGACAAAATGGAATTTATCATTGCATTAGCACTTGGTGCCGCAGCAGGTGCCGGAGTGATGTACGTAAAGAACTCGTCGAAGACGAAAGATTCGGATCTCGCCCAGCGCGAAATTGATAGGCTGGACAGCGAATTGAAAACCCAGCAGCAGAAACGCGGTGCCTTGGAAAAGGAGAATTTAGAACTTCAGCAAGAGGTTATTGACCTGAAGCGGAAAGCTTCGCGGACGGATGACGAGACGATGGATCTGGAAGACGATCTGGAGGACGAAAGAGTCAAGGTCTCCAAGCAGGAGCGCGAGATTGACCGACTGAAGCAGTTGGTCAATGAATACAAGGATGCACTTCAGGCTTGTGAGCTCGAATTGAAGAATTGGAAGAACAAAGATTGATATGGAGATATACCTCTATATCTTAGCTGGAATAGTGATTGGCGTTTTATGCGCCAATCTCATCCGGCCGAAGAGGAAGGCCAAGAACGAGACGGTAGGTTATATTGTCACGGATGCCTCTAAACAAGAATTGATCGATGCCCGGAAAGAGATCAAACGCATTACTGCATCGGCTGAGCACTTGAAGTCTGAACTGCAGCAAGCGCAGCAAAGATTGAAAGAGAATGAAGAGAACATTCCTTCTCACGCGGACGACCAAACAAAAGCGTTGCTCCATCAAAAGGAAGAGGAGAACAAGGCTGCCGTGAAAGCTCTGTCAGATCAAATTGAGGCTCAACAAAAGGAGCTGAAGTCTCTGAAGCGGAAAGTCGAAGACCTGGAAGACGATGTGGAAGACGCTGAGGATGACAAGAAATCGGCAGAAAAAAAACTGAAGCAGCAAGAAGAGAACTACAATAAGCTCTTCGACGAAATGCAGCACGCGCAATTAGAACTTCAAAGACTGAAAGGCGTGGAAGAAAAATACACGGATTCGGAAGCGCGCAGTGAGAAAAGAAAGGCCGCCATTGATTTCATAAGCAACATTCTGACAGCTGAGGCCGTAGTCGCAGAGTATGATAATACGGAACGTTCTTCCAGTTCTATTAATAAGGTTGATCAGATCGCCAAATTCATCAAGGATGATTATAGTCAATTGATGAATGAGAATGGATATAACAACAAGCAGGAAAGAGAAAAGGAACTGGAGCGTTTTATTTCAGAGAAAAAGAAGACATGGATTCATGGCAAAACGACCGTGGCCTTTATAGGTGAGTTCTCATCAGGTAAGACGTCTATCGTAAACCGAATCCTACTGTCGGGTAATGAGAAGGCTTTGAAACTTCCGGTAAGCACCAAAGCCACCACAGCTATTCCTACCTATATCAGTAGCAGAACAGATAAAACGCGAGATTCTTACACATTTATTGCACCGGATGAAAGTCAAAAGCGCATTGCTGACGAGAAGATGATCGAAATGATGAGTAAGGAAACGCTGGACGAGGTGCGCGGTATGGATCAGCTAATCAAGTATGTTGTAAGGAAAGAGAATAATCGCAGCTTAACTGACATCAGCATTCTGGATACGCCGGGCTTCAGCTCCAACGATGCCAAAGACAAGGAGCGCACCTTGGAAGTAGTCAATGAATGCGACGCCTTGTTTTGGGTAGTTGACGTCAACAGTGGCACGATCAACCAAAGCTCTCTCGCCGTAATCAAGAAGGAACTCAAAAAGCCGCTTTATATCGTCGTTAATAAGGTAGACAGTAAGGCCAAGTCTGAAGTGGATAAGGTGGTGCGTAAGATCGAGGAAACACTTGCGAACAAGGGCGTACCATGTCAAGGTATCATTCGCTTCTCCATGAAGGAAGACATTAGGCAGATCATGAGCGTGATCCGAGATGTCAAGAGAAATAAGCCGGTCGATGACTATTTCAAGAGAACCCGAGAGGGCTTGAACGATCTCTCTGAAAATTTCCGGAAACAGTACGATACAGCTTATGAGGTTCGGAATGGTTACATTGAGAGTATGCGAAAGGACAAAGACACCATCGCTCAGATTTGGGATAAAATCCGAGATCTCAACGAAGCTATTCTCAATATTCCCAGCTTCAAAAAAGGAGGTTTATTTAGTTCTGACAGGTATGAAATGACTGTGTTTCAAGCAGAGCAACTCGTTGAAATGATCCGCAGGATTATCGATCAAACGGATGCTGATAGTGAGATCAGCAAAATGATCCGGCAGATAGAATCGCTTGAGCAGAACGCTTATGAGTATGGAAAGACATCTATGAAGATGTCGGAATTGTCTAAGAAAGGCACCAGAATCAATGACAGCCAAGAGCAATTTAACAAACTAATCAATGACTTAAACAGATGAACGTATTTGAACAATTCAATCAAGAGAAAGAGGCGCGGCGGGCGCAGATCAAGCAGGCCGCGGGCAACGGGTTTATCACAGAAGAGCAGCAAAAAGAGTTTGAGAAGAAGCTCGACAACGACGTGCTGATCATCGGCGTAATCGGGCAGATGAAGGCCGGCAAATCGACCTTCCTTAATGCCTTTGTGTTTGAGCGCGACGTGTTGCCCGCCGCCACGACGCCGATGACGGCCGCGCTAACCGTCATCACCTACGGCCCAGAGGAGAAAATCGAAGTGGAGTTTTACAACAGCGAGGAGTGGGACGAGCAGCGACTCACGGCGCAGCGGACCCTGACCGCGGACAGCAGCGAGGCGGAGAAATCGAAGGTGCAGGCTGCCCAAGAACTCGTCGAAAAGTCCGCCCGCATAGGCAACCGCCTGCCGGAACTGCTCGGAACGAAGCGCACGGACACGTTGGACAAGTTGATCGAATACGTCGGCGCCGACGGGCAGTTTGTCTCCATCACCAAGGCCGTCAAGATCTACTACCCCAAGGAATATCTCCGGGGCGTGGAGATCGTGGACACCCCGGGCTTCAACGACCCGATCGTATCGCGCGAAGAGCGTACGAAGGACTTCCTGCGCCGTGCCGACGCCGTGCTGCTGATGCTCTATGCCGGCCGCCCCTTTGACGCCACCGACCGCGAAATCGTCTTCAAACACCTCTCGCAGTGTGGCATTGGCAAGGTGATGATCGGCATCAATAAGTACGACATCCCTCGCGAGAACGGCGAGACGGAGAGTGAGATCAAAGCTTACGTAAAAGAAGAGATTCGGAACGCCTGTCGGGAATCGAGCGACGAGGGCCTGAAGGAGATGCTGAAGACGGAGGAGCCGATACCGTTGTCGGCCGAGATGGCACTGTTGTCATATCTGCCAATGAAAGCTATCATAAGTAACGACAGCTATAAACATGCATGGCACAGGTATGGAGAAGCCTTTGGCCTCGGATCACAAGACGACCTGAGGGAGTTCAGCCATTTCAGCGACCTCGCCAAGCGTGTGCAAGAGATTGTGATGAAAGAGAAGGGCGAGATCCTTTTCAACAAGTCGCGCAATGCCATTAAGGCCGCTGTCTCAAAAGTTGGCTTGGAGTTGGATCAAGAGATAGCCAAGACCAAGGAACGGGCTGCGAACTTGAACTTAACGGATGATGAACTTGAGGAGAAGCAGAGAAAATTGGGTAGAGCTCAAAAAAGATTGAAGAAGCAAATGGAGGTCTATATGATGGCGCTGAGAAGCAAAGTTCGTCTTGTGCGTAAAGATCGAAAAGTAAAGGTTGAAGACGAGGTTGACACACTCTGTAACAATGTTATTGCAGCAGTCGATGGATTTGGACGTACAGCTAGTAAAGATGCCATGTTGCAAAAGGTCAGGACTGAACTCGATCAAATAGAAACTAGGATCGTTCCTCGACAGTTAGACAAACTCATGGAGGAGAATAAGCTTGCTATCGTCCGCATTTCGGAAAAGCATGTTGTCAAGTTTTTGGAGATTTTAGATAAGTATATGGACTCTACAGAGCATGAATATTTGATTGGAAAATTGCAGGAGTTGTGCGATGAAAATCAGGTTGACAAATTCATAGAGGAAGATGTGACGGACTCCGATGGAGTGCAAGTTTCGCTCAAAAAAATTATGGGAAGTCTGGTTGGAAGTTTCTTGAAAGAAGTACTTCTCCTCCCCTTTCAAAAAGCAGGTGAGCTAATTGCCGGGAATAAAGATATCAAAGCGAACATCAGGGAAGATATTACTAAGTTCAAGAACCGCTTCAATATCGATGAATTGATTGAACGCCTTACAAACCTCGACGACCTCGAATCGCGCATCAATGAGCTCATGTTCGAGAACTTCCTCAACCCCATAGAGGCAGACTTGAAGCAAATCATCGAGAATCGGGAAGGTCGCGAGAAGCAGCGAGCCGAAGCCACAGCCAAGCTCGACTCCCTGCAAAAGCAGAAGAAGGAGTACGAAGCGAAGGTCGCCTCCTTGGCGCTGTAACGGCGTCTTACCACCAATCTTCCGGCCCCCCTTCTCTTATAGAGATAACATCCTGATACCTCTGTCCCCCCAGGGCAACCACATTAAAATGTAAGAGCCTGATCTTCAAATATGCTTTTCAACCTCTAACGTTGATTTATCATAGTGGAATTTCCAAGATAACGCTCATTATTAAACAGTTATATCTATGCGAGAATTTTGATCCGGTTGCCCTGGACCATAAGGGAGCTATAGTATGAAGTATGCGGTTTTCTGACTACGCAGGAACTCCCTTATCCTCAAATCATTTTCCCGCTGTAGTTACGTAGTAAGATCTATTCGGTGAAAGGGAAAAAGACCTATAAGGGCGGCCGTCAGGGGATCACACTGAAGCCGCTTGTTGCTTCCGGATCAGCTTGTCCATATCTTCCGAGATCTTTTTGTCTGTCACCTGCGCATAGATCTGCGTGCTGGAGATGGATGCATGTCCCATCATCTTAGCGATGCTCTCTATAGGGATGCCTGCGCTGAGCGACAACGTCCCGAACGTATGACGAGCCATGTGGAAAGAGAGGCGTTGCCTGATACCACATGCCAGTCCCACAGTACTCAGTTTGTTATTCATCACACTACGACTGCAATCGCGTGGAAAGACAAGGTCGTCGCCTTCTTCTTTCACCGTCTGCTCCTCTTGGCTTTTATTGAGGATCTCCTCCGCGATCGGATGTAACGGCACGACAGACTCCACTTTTGTCTTCTGCCGTTCCTTGCGGATATACCTCCGGCTGTCGGCTGCGGTCTGGATATGAGAGAACTTTAGGCGCTCCATATCCGCAATGGCCAGTCCGGTGAAGCAGGAAAAGAGAAACATCTGCCGAGCCTGCTCTGCTTCCTTGTCGTTTACTTTCAGCGCCATGAGCT
>CALIBC010000132.1 GCA_938045615.1 uncultured Clostridia bacterium
TTTATGTGCAAGGTTAAATCGCAGGCGTTAAGGGGACATAAGGCAAACAATTGGCTGGTAAAAGTTTTCAGGAAACCGCAATCTTTGATTTCGGAGGGTCATGAAAAGTTTTCCGTCAATAGGACTTGTTCCGGTGTTTGCCGTATTCCCTGCCTGCGATACCTTTGCAAAATAAAAGTCGACAGATGACCGCAAGCGGATGAAAAGTGAGGTCGAAATAAGAAACGGAAATGGAAAGATAGATATAAGTGAGTGTAAAAGAAGCACCGCACGTATAGCGTATGGATACAGTTTCATCAGTACGTATAGCCCGTATTGATGTATGGCCATATATACGTATATACAGCTATATGTATAGCCGTATATACGCATAGACAGTTTAGACAAATAAGATATCCGCTCTTCATTCACTTACTCCAATTTATGAAAGGTAAAGTATATTTACACTATTACCTTTTGATGTTTCTTTTCTTACCCCCCCTTAACATATGAATTCCCATAAGGAAACAACGTTGTCGGAATGCCATATCGTCCTCGTCAGGCTTCTTTCCCCAGCCGCCCTTAGGGGCGGCATCGCCACCGGCACTCTGCGAAATCTCTGTTGCCTTGTCAAGATAACCAAGAAAAAGAGCCGTGGCAACCAAGGCAACCTGACTTGAATTTTCTGCCATTTGTTCGAAGATAGAGTTCTCCAATAGGCTTTCAGTTGCTTCGTCAAAAGCCACTCTCTGCTCCGACGGAAGAGACTGGCGATAAGCATTAAATTTACTATAAGACTTTTGTGCTTCTATCGAGGCCATGTTCCAGCCAACGGCTTGCATTTCATGTAGGACTTGCGTGTTCAGGTTCGGCGCAATGGAGTGTATGTCATCCTTGATTTCCTTATATCGTTCTTCAGTGGCTTCAGTCTGTCCCCTCACTAATTCAAGCTTTCTCTCCGCCTCTGCGAGCTTTCCTTGTTTGTCAATAATTTTCTCTTTCGTTTTTTCAATGTCGGCGAGGATTCTCTCACGTTCAATATCAGCCTGCTCCTTGGTTATCTTACCAACCTTGACATCATTTTCTAACTTCTCAATCTCACGGAGCAAGTCATTTTTATGTTTTTCAAGATTGGCTATCATGGTACCCAGTCCCTTCAATCTTGCTTCACTATGCTTAATTGCTTTTTCTTGTTCTGACAGTGTAACCTTGTTTCTCGAAATCTGTCGCTTTTGATCAGCGACATCGCCTTTCAGATGATCAACTTCTTTCTTTAAGTCCTCTTTTTTTTGCGCATAATATTCTCCCATCGTTTTATGCTTGTGCCCCGTCTCTGCAATGCTGTCTCCCCGGTCAAGAGAATATTTCTTGTTGACCTCCGAGAGTTCATTGTGAAGGGCAGTCATGCGCTGACTATATTCAAACTTACTCTGCCCTGCCATAACCATTTTCCAAGAGAATTTATTCCTCTCCGTTATTGGCAAAATTGTACAATGAATATGAGGGTTTGTTTCATCAAGATGTACTATAAAAGCTGCGATATTCTTTTCACCATATTTTTTACTCATAAACTTGTACATGTCAACAGCCCATTTTTCTATTTCAGGGCTGCGAGTAATTTTCGAATTGTCAGCTCCCTTGTCCAGGTTCACCTGTTGTTCACCGAACGCCAAACGGTGCATCTGATCCCTCGAACCACCCAAAATGAAATTTGCAACAGTCCGGTACTTCGGTTCCGGAAGTCCGAGGTTAGGGTCTATTATATTCCTTGCCTTCAAATTGTCTTTGATTCGTTTGGGGATTGAGAGCTGCTTATCGACTGGGACTATCACACCTCCTTTGCGAACTTCAAAGTTAAGATGCTCACGTGTCGGGTCAAAAGCATACGATAGTTTTCTCCGGTATGCTTCCGCCGAGAAGTTTCGTAGATGCTCATTGCTTTGAGCAACAGTAATGCCTTTTGTAGGCATAAGATCCATTACTTGTTTTGCCATTTTTTTATTTTAGCCAGAGGGGTCTCTGTGGGGGGTCTCTGAATATAAATATTTCGAAGTGCCCGACTCTAACATTTTGTTATTACCAATCAATGGGGGTCTTTGTGGGGGGTCTCTGTGTTTCTATTACTCTGATTTAATGAAGATTATGATAGTTCTCTGTGGGGGTCTCTGTGGGGGGCTTTGTGGGGGTCTTCTACCTTAGCTTCCGTACGAGTGAAGACCCTACACGTTTCAAAACCATTTCCTCTTTACCCCTCGGAGAGCCTAATATTGACACGGCTTGCCGCACGAAGTCCCCCTCGCCGGGGTGGCAATACCCCCAAATTTTGATTTGGGGGGTATTAGGCTACCTCCCAATGTAAAACAATTCATTTCGTTTGCAAAGCGATCCCTTATGCGCAAGCGCATATGCCAGGACTCTGTCTTTTCCATCATTGAAGCATTAAAAATGAAATGTCAATTTAGATTTCTCCGAATAAGTGAAAAACCTCTCCGTCATTTCTCCGCATCTTTTGCCGGCACGAAAATCACGATGTCTTTTCGGAGTCTGACCATCTTGCTCGTGACAACATTGAAAACTTCCAAGACTCCCATCGTTTCCAAATTCTGAATGAACTTCACGACCGATTGACGGCTCCATCCCCAAGATTTCGACAGGCACTCTATATTCGCGGTCATGTCCTCTTGTTTCCTCTCGGAGGTACAATGACGTATCACAAGATCCCGAAAGGCTTGCAGGCGAGAAAAACGCCTTGGGTTCTTGTAAGTGTAATCGTCACAGAGAAACTCAAACAGATCGGAGGACACCCTTACGTCAAAGTCTTTGTTACCAGTTTGAATGACTTCTTTATCTATCATTTTATCATTAACCATCATCGTTTTTTATTATCAATATTATATGTAAAAATCTGTCCTTTCCCTATCAACTTCTTTATATAAAAATCATGATCAGATAAAGGTCATGCAGCCTTTCTTTCTGCCATGTATTTTTGTGGTACCGGTTTTCTTCCTTTTGGGCCATCGGAAACGTGAAAATTTGGATAGAATAACGCTGCCATTGTAATGACGAAGAGCACCTCCGAAAGCAACATATATCTTCCTTCGTCGAAGAAAGAAAACAATATGATGATGCAGGATATGGCTATCAGAACCTTTTTGTTATTATGTATTTTCGTAAGTATTCTGTTAGCCAACTTGTAAGAGAAGAACAGCAGTGTCATTCCAAAAGTCAGGAGGTAAATGAGAGGGCGAGTGAGAAAAGGGTAGAGGTAATTATTCATCTTTCGTTGCATGAAAGGAGCTACCGTTTTCTTTCCGCTGATGCTAAGTTGATCCAACCTATTTTCTTTTGCCATTGTCTTATATGTGGCTGCCACTTCCCCAGATGCAAAGTTGTCTACACCTTGAATGCCGAGAAGAAACAGTAAAAGCAATAATGTAAAAAACTTTCTTGGTTTTTCTCGACATTCCATCTTATCATAGAAGTTGATAAGATGAGTGCCCAGTCTCCAAGCAGATTTCTTCAGTTTCGACATATGGGGCTGTGCGGCCGTGAAAACATTGCGGTATTTCTTCATGCTTTCCCTCCTTGGCTTGATTAGAAAATGATACAGGAAAGGAATGCTCGTCAGCACAACGAAAAGGATTAACTTTAATATTAACATCACCATATTTCTTTCAATTAAAGTTCGACAATGTTTCTGCGTATGATTCTTGCTCCAGAATGTCTTTCTGAAGTTTGGGCATCCGGTTTCTTTCGGAAAGCAGCTGATAGTACATCGTTTCTATACTGTCAAAGAAGAATGCCGTCATTGAGTCAACGATTCCGTAATTGGTCGACGACAGATAGACAACAAACATTTCATCTTCTACCGGAGTCGAGTATGCCACCACCTTATATACTTTTCCTTTCTCTTCCTTGGAAGCATAGAGAACGTGTATATGCAGTTTCTCCACCAAATCCGATATGAAATTTTCCAACACGTGTTGCTCTTCCATGTTAAGAACGACTTCCGTAAAATAAGCGTGTTGGATAACACCTATCTGCTGTTCTGTAAAATAGCCAGGGAGCAGCTTTATCAATTTCTGATAAAGCAGGAGGATGGAACGCTTGTAGGTTCCGTCTTCAAGTGTGTTGTAGTCTAATGCTTTTTCCATACGATTTTCTATTTATAAAGTTGCTGATATATACGATTTCAGAAAATAGTCGGCCAAAGTGGCTATCAGCTTATTTTCCTCCTCCTTCGTTTTCTTTTTGTTGTCCAGGCGATTCAAAGGTATTGGCAGTTCCTTGGAAATTACCATCAGCTCTTCACGCTGTTTCTTGGTCAATGCAGCCGTTGAATACCCATCCAAGGACACATAGGGCTGAATCAGCATCCAGCGGTAACTGCCCCGTTGTTCCTGGCTAAGCTGCTTGTTGTTCAGTATGTCTTCCCTGCACGCAATGGTATTTTGCATGATCCGGCGGTTAAAACGCATGGTCAGATACAGCATGGTCCTGTCATTCACTTCATCGTTTTTCTGACCGACAGAAGAGTAAAGCCGGTCAAAAAGCCTTGTTGTCTTTTGGGTTAACCGTTGCATCTCATCTATGGGTACATTGCTAAGGTGTTCCATGAGCGAACGAAAACACCTGTCCTCCTGTCTGATAAAGGTGAGCAACTGGGACTCCTGCTTAAAGTCATGCGTGCTGTTTAGCAACTTGTTGTAGATGGCCAGTATTTGCGGAAGTCCTTTTATCGTCTGTTCTTCGTCAAGCCTTCCATAAAAGTCAGATGCTTTTTTATAGGTGTCTGAACTTTCTATCTTTGCCCGTTCGGAAGCCGTATTGAGTTTAAAGTACATCACGTCCTGAAGCGAACGCTGCTTTGAAAAAGCCAGTCGTGTCAGCTCCGTTCTTACAGAATCGGAAATGACAAAATAGGCAAGTGCTATCGGACTCTTCAGGTTAATGGTAGAGTCCTTTGAAAAGACACTGTACGACGAGTCTTTAAGTTCCTGCCACTGTGCCGTAAGATCAGTTACCTTTTCGATGTCGGCATCCTTACAAGATTGGATTTCCGACAGCTTTGCTTTACAGGCCTCTATTGCTTCGGTAGAGTTCTGAAATGACGGATGCTTTGTGCAGGAAGAGAAAGCAAGTGCCGTCAATACGAGAGTTAATGATAAGTGATTCCTTCTCATAAAAAACATTTTAACGGCTGCGAAGATACAAACCTCACCATGAAAATGAGGTATCAAAAAAATAAAAGTCTTATATTAACATTTTCAAAATCTTTTGGAAAAACTTTCCGTTTGTTTGTTTTGTTAATACACATTAAAAAAGTTCCAAATAGTAAATATTTGGAACTTTTTGTGTTTATGAGTGTTCTCTTATATGTTTTGCTTAAATGTTAATATTTTGAGGTATAAAAAAATAAGCTAATTAGTAACATTGCTATTCTTGTTACCCACATTGTTCAAGAACTTGACACAAACGGCACTCACAATGACTGCAAGAATTGATATGACAGGGTATGTCTCTACCAAAGCGGTACCGATTAGAAATGCCATAAGAATCAGGTGTACGAGTACTACTTCTTTATTGGTGAAGTCTTCCTCTGCAAGCATTGAGAAGAACATATTTTTTGATCTCCACCATTTTCCGACAGCTTCAGATGCCGATAAAGCCTTGTTTTTGTGGATTGATAATGTTTTCATCTTGTTTGTATATGAATTGTTTATATTAGAGTTCTTCGTATAGAGTCGCATGGAATAATTTCAACTCCATCCGTTGAGCTTATAGACTTGCTGCCGTGCTTCCTGCCAGCTGGCCACCCAACGTATGGCGATGATATAACCGTCCATTCTACGCTTCATGATAGTCCAACCTTTTTCGGCTTTCTTGAAGAAGTATCTGTTTGTCTTTATTTTCATAATCTCCTCACTTTTAATGTATAATAGAAAGTTCAGGCTAAACAGTATAGTCATGTGCATATCCACACAATCTCCAATTATCCCCCCATTTGTACATCTTGCGAAGGATTGTTGCCAACTTTACTTTCCTGATCTCGTAACTGTTATAAATTGCGTGGAGTTCTCTTGCTGCTTCTATTTTTTTCATACGACTTGACTTGACCGTGTTGTCGAGGGCTGAAGTTAAAATTTTATTCTGGGCCTCCCGATTCTCAACCTTTTTATAGGTCTTTTTGTTTCTTCGACCCGAACTTTTTTTTATCATTCCGGTGTAACCGTCATCTCGAACCTTTTATGTGCAAGGT
>CALIBC010000133.1 GCA_938045615.1 uncultured Clostridia bacterium
AGAAAGCCTACAGACGCGTCCTGGCACAGTCACGCGCCGAGACACGCGCCGCCCGCATAGCCCGCGAGAAGGCCGAGAGGGAGGCTGAGCGCGCCCGTCGCCGAGCCGAAAAAGAGGCGGAAAGGCACTCCCGTGAACAGGAGCGACGCGAGGCCGAGCGACGGCGCATCGCCATGCAGAACCTCGAGCTGTCGAACGAGCGTCGCCGCCGTGAGAAACGCGAATACGAGTGTGCCCGTGAGGCTGCCCGCGAGGAGTCGGAACTCGAAGCCGAGGGGCTCTATACGTTCAGCATGGCCGCTCAGCGGATCGGCCTCCCCGCTGGGGTGTCGCTCTCTGCGCTGCTCCGCGAGCGACGCGTCATCTGGCGCAGTGGCGGCGACACCCACCTTCTTCCCCCTTACGCTGGGCGCGGCTACGACGCTCGGGCCACGATCTGGATCGGTCGCCGGTGGGTGCCTACCCCTGTCTCCGTCATGGTCTGGACGGAGGCCGGGCTGCGCTTCCTCAAGTCGTTGCTTTGTGAGGAGCTTTAGCCCCTTACGCCCGTCCCTGCGCCCGGAGGGGATCGGAGGCAGACTGCCGCATCAGGCGGTCGTGGATGGCCTTCAGGTAGCGCGTGTTTTCGGCCGTCTCTGCCGTGTGGCGATCGATGCCGGCCAGATGGAAGAGGATGCGCGTGATCTGTGCGGCCGTCTCTTTTTGCACCATACGCATGGCGTTGAGCTGCCCGCCTATCAGCGACGCCGTCTGCTCCGTGACGCCCTTCACGGCGCCCGTGAGGGTCTTGTTGTCGTCTGTATTCTCCCACAGATTGAAACCGTATCCTTTTGCGCGCTCTTGGATCTCTTTTTTTGATTTGTCGTGTAGCGGCTTTCGCTCCAAAATGCCTTTCATAAAGCGATCATAATCATCCAACACGTCACCGTCGCCGTCCGGAGAAAGCGACTTAGCTACGTCTTTTTCGAACTGCTTTAGCACGTCAGAGAATATGGCCGAGAATAAGAGTTTGTCAATGAAACTCTCGAGTGACTTACTGGCGGCGTCAAACATGCGCTTACTGGCATCCTCTCCTGCTCGAAAAGCATCATCGAGAGCTTTTCTGATCCCACCTCCCAAGTCGCCGGCCAGCTCCACAACGACCTCTTTGATCTGTTTGTTTGCCTTCTCAGTAGCTTCGGCCCAGTCCAGTGCGTTTTGGATGATCTGCTTTGTCTTTTCGTCGACCTGATCAGTCTTGATGAGGGTTTGCGCCAGCTCTTTGTTCAGATTTCCGGCACCGTCTACCAATTGAGGGAAGACCTCCGTTAAGGCGCTGTATTCGCTCTCTTTCTTTTTTCCTTTGAAGAGGCCAATCAATCCGCCGATGATTGCCCCAGCCGCAGCGCCGATAGCCGTGCCTACCGGGCCAACCACGGTGCCTATGGCTGCACCGATAGCAGCGGCACCACCCACGGCGCCGGCTACACCCGCAGCCGCCCCCTTGCCGACACTACCCCAGTCAATGACATTCTTCAATCCCGTTTTGGCCTGCCCCTTAGCCAGCTCTTGAATGGCTTCTTTGTATTTCGTTGTAGAGTCTGAGAGCGCCTTGAATCCGTCACTTATCCGCCCCGCGTAATCTTTGACGAATCCAGACTCGCTCATCTCAGCCTGTGTTCGATACGTCTCATTCAGGGCGAGAGCATATTCATGAGCCAAGGCGATTTGATTCTTGTAATACTCTTTCTCCACCCGATCCCGCTTTGCAGCGGCCGATGTGGCCACATTGATCATGCTCACAATCCCGGATATGCCCGCGCTGACCCGATCTGTAAAGCCTGCCGTCTTATCGAAGGCTGTAGAGATATTGCCTATTTGAGCGCTTAGTTCAGTAAAGATCTCTCCGATCTCCCCTTCCAACCCGCCCAGCGCAGAGGAGACCTTTTGCAGGCCGGAAAGCACCTCTAAAAACTTCTCCCGCTTTAGTTTTTCCAGCTCGGCGTTCATGCGCTCTATCTCGAGCGTAATCCCGGCAATCGTCTGGGCTATCTCATCCGTTGGGGTCGCTTCCTGAATCTGACGATACACGCCGAGCACCTCCTGAGCGGCTTTCTTCTCCGTCTCAAGCTGCTCCTTTTTGCGGTCACTATCCCACAGGAAGTCTTTGTTCGAGATCTCGAGTAGCTTTGTATCGCGCTGCATCTCGATCCCTTTTATCCGCGCGTCCGCCACAGACTTCGATAAAGCGGCTGCATCCTCGTTGTACTTCTTTTTCCGATACTCCATCGAGCGACCCAAGTACTCCCGATCCGCATCCGAGGTAGACTCGCGCAGCTTCACCTCCAACACCTCAATGTCTTCGAGATACTTCTTGTGTAAAGCTATACGCTGGTCATAAACGCTAACACTGTTTTTGACCACCTCCTTAATCTCTTTCCGGCGCTTTTCTTGCAGCTGCTCGTCGGTCTCCTTCAGGATCTCTTCCTTCTTAGACTTCAATAGGTCGTCCGACGTAGCGAGGTCATCTCGCATCTTCTTAACGATGCCCATCTGCTCCACTACGCTGTTCGCCTTACTCAGTTGTTCGGAGAGGCTCTTTTTGAATGCGTCTGTGACGGTGCTGTCCGCTTCCTCAGCCAAGGCTTTAGTGACTTGGTACATCTGCCTTTGACTGAGATTGCCGGCGTCAATTAGCTTTTGCAAATACTCCCGATAGGTGTTCCCGCTCTTCAGCAATCCGGCAAAGTGAGTCTGTGCCTCTTTCTCATATCCCGCATCAAGCCACTTGAAATACTCCGTGTATTTCTTCTTGCGGTCTTCGAGCATCTCTGCAAACGGGTCTTCAACTTTCTTTCTGCCTCTCTTTGTGCTTTTTACGGGTGCGATAAAGTCTCCGATGCCATTCTTTTCCTTGAAATCCTCGAACTCCTTCCAAGCCTTTTCAGAACTTTGCTTCCAGAAGTTTAGATCGTCCTCTGCCTTTTTGACGTTCTTGTTCTTGTTGTATTTGTCGTATTTCTCCGACCCTCCAAGCAACCGATCTAGCCCATACATTACAGGTGTGAGGAGCAGCCAATTCTTTTTACTACCAATGGCTCCTTCCTGCTCCGAAGCGTCCGTCCGTCTGATACGTTCTAAAGCCACATAGGCAGCCGCCTGCTCATTAAGCGTGGCCTGCGCTTTAGCTTCCAGCATGAGCATTTGGATCATCTGGCCGCCCTTCTGAATCAGCACATCTTTCCACTGTGCGACAGAATCGTAATATCCAACCGCCTCTCCATACTTGCCATTCAGTTCCTCGCAAATCCGCTTTTCTTGCTCTTTGGTTCCATTGAAGCGGTCAAGTTTGCGGATGTAGCTGTCGACCTCGTGCCCGGACTTAACATAGATCTCATTGGATTCCGCCTGTGTCTCGATCAGCTTCTTCGTCCTTTTAGCCAGCTGCTCAGCCTTGTCTCCGAGCATGGAAATGATCGGGATCAGCGCACTTATACCCGCCGCAATCCATCCGAAAACAGGAATAGTCTTAATTGCATTCCCTACGGCCCTGAAAGCTACAGCCAGCGACCAGTTGGCAGCCGTGCCCGCCGTGGCAGCCGCCGCTTGCCCGGAGGTCGCTGCCGCGTCTGTCGTCTTAGCCGCAATGCCACCCGTCGTGGCGGCCGTTTGCGCTCGCTTAGCTGCTGTATTAGCCGCCGTGGCCGCTGTTTCTCTCACCTCTGCCGCCGTAGCTTTTGCAACAGCGGCGGCCCACCATTCCCGAATGCCCTTCATGGTGGTAAGCTGGAAGGCGCTATTCTTATTCAGCGTCTGCGCCACCTGCTGCGTGCCGATAGCGATAGCCATAGCCGCTTGAACTTTGGCCATAACGCGTTGCAGCTGGTCATTCTCGCCCGCGAAGAGGGACATCGCACCCGTGGTGGCTGACAGCGCACCTCCCATTCCAGAGATCCCCGAAATGACCCCCTGAAACATTCCGTCTGAGCTGGCCAGAATGCGTGTCTGATCTGTGACATCCTTCATGGTCGATTTCAAAGCGACCAGCTTTTCCTGCATGGCGGTGTAAGCGGTAGAGCCTTGCATGCCTTCCTGGCTCATCTTGCGTAGAGCTTCCTCCGTCTGCCGAACTTGGACAGAAAAGCGGTTTTGAATTTCCGCATTCTTCTGGGCCTTTTCTTGAAGTTTGTGCAGTTTCTTTTCCGCAGCATCCAGGCTCATTATCTCTTTATTAAGCACAGAAAGGGCCTTTTCGTGCCCTGCAATCTCTTTCGAGATCTCTATTTTGCGGTCTGTCACCGCATACTTATCCGCGCCTGTAACGTTAGTGCGCCCAAGAGCCTCATATTCCCTTTTGAGATCTTTTACGCGCGCCATGTGATCTTCTACAGCGCTGTCAATTCTATTGAACCGCTGCTTGATCTCGGAGGCCATCTGCGAGAAGCTGGCATCCATCGTCGCACCGCCCTTGACGGTGGCGTCCGAGAGGCCGTTGATGCGCCGAATGGTTTCATCGATTGCTCCGAGGAGCTTCCTGTTGTCCAGCGACGCTTCGAAGTGCATCGCTCCGTCTGTAGTTTCTGCCATGAGCTTTCTTTGGTTTGTTCGTTGGTTTGAGGGGGGCACGCGGGGCGTCACCCCATGGCATTGATTCGGCGGATCACCTCGTCCACGTTGTCGCCCGTGAGGGTGATGTCCCCGTCCGGGTCGCCCGGGCGACTGTCGCTATAATCGTAGTCGGGCTGATCGATCATCATGCGCTGCACCATAGGCCACGCGATGCCCTCGTGTAGGTCGTGCCATGTCCAGCCGAAATGGGCACAGATGGCGCCCCGGGCGTCAGGGACGCCGGCCAATTTTGCCGGGTACCAGGCCAAACTTCCCAGCCCCGGCAGGGGCCACGGTCGTCCGGGCGGCGGACATCAATCGAATAGAGTGAATAAAATCCCCGAGGTTGCACATGGCGTTGATCGTCATGGTCAGCCGGAAGAGTTCGGAGGGTTTGATGGTGTGGAAAAAGAGGTTGGTCAAATCGTCCAGCGCGCGCCGATCTTCCTCATAGTGCACCGCGCCACCCTGGCCGGGCGTGGGTTTCAGGACATCCGAACCGAGCACAGCCAGCGCCACGATGCGTGCCATACGCCGTGCATGCCGGGCCGCCATCGTGCGTGCCTCTTCGATGGCCTCTGTGCCCTTCAGGCGCTCTTCATCGATAGCCAGCTCGATCCATTCGGCCGAGAGGCGGTCGAGGGTGCCCAGCGTGGGCTCCGAGATGCGATATTTCTGCCGCGCCTTTACCGTACGCCGTCTGCGCGGCAATAGGCAGCCCCAAAGGCCACGCCGGGGGATGAGCTCCGTGTGGTATCCTTCCACTTCGAACTCCCATCCGCGGTTGATGAGCGCGTTCAGTTCCGAGCGCTCCTGTTCCAGTTTCTCTACGATCTTTTCATCCATAATGCGTTTCTATTTCATAGCGGGTAAACAAAAAGCCCCCAGTGGAGGCGCCTACATCGACGCGCTCACCGAGGGCTTTCACACTAAACATGACACGAAAAAAAGCAGTCGCTTTGTTTCTCCCTGTCTCTTCTTTCTTAGTCCTTCTTCTTGGCCCGGATTGCTCCGCCGGTATCGACGGCAAGCGGCGTGACGGTAAAGTCAACAAGGAAGATACCCTTCGAAGACATATCCGAATTGATCACCGCCTCGATGGAAGCATTCGGAATCTGAAAGATCATTCCCTGCTCAGGGATGATCTCGAGAGCTACGTTTGCCGTCAGCTCGTTGCCGTTAAACTCTCACGTGCCGGAGTTCACCGTACCGCCGACGTATTTGGCCAGCATATCCGGATCGACGTCGCACAGTTGGAAGGTGCTCTTCGGGATCTTCTTCGTGCGCTTGCTGTACACCGGAGCTGCGTGCCCTTCCTCGAAGTGCTCCGTCACCTCCGAGGCCTCCGGCCTGTTGAGTTGTTGAGGTGTTGAGGTGTTGAACCGCTTGTCAAACCAACGACTAAACACATAAAC
>CALIBC010000134.1 GCA_938045615.1 uncultured Clostridia bacterium
AAGAGCTTCATCTTCTCATGGTGGATAACCACATCCCGGCGGGGGCGAAGCTGTACTAAAAAATGGAAAACTAAAACATACCGAGAGAGGTATGCCGACTCAGAGGAAGCTGAGGAGGCGTATATCTCTTTTTTATGTGGGAGAATGGCGGTAACGAGGAGGGGAGAATCGGGCACGCTTTTTGGCTTGTAAAAAAGATGCGTGCGCAAGGTCGAAGTTTGTTGTGGTACAGTGAATTTGTAATATCTCTGCCTGATAGATTATAATGTCAGCAGAGGAGAAAAATGTGTGCTTGTGCGCATCACGCCTTGATGAGCTCCGACATCGAGGAGGCAGACAAGCTGGTGAAGGAAAAGAACTAAGAGGAACAGGAGACGTTTGCAATGATTTTGTACCACGGAAGCAATGTTATCGTAGAACAGCCGAAACTTATCCGGCAAAACCGCTATCTGGACTTCGGTTTTGGATTTTATACCACCACCAACCGCGATCAGGCAGTGAACTTCGCTCAAAAGGTCACTGACCGCCGCAAAACAGGAGCCGCTACGCTGAATATTTATTCCGTAGAGGAAGCAGTGGCTTTCAAGGAGTGCAGTTTGCTGTGCTTTGACAGCCCTGATGAAGCATGGTTGGATTTTGTAGCTGAGAACCGTCAGGGAACCTATCAGGGAAAGCAGCATGACCTGATTTATGGTGCTGTGGCAAATGATGATGTGTACCGCACCATTACCCTGTATATGACCGGAGTGTTGGATAAGGAACAAACACTGGCGGCACTCAAGATTCGGAAATTATTCAACCAGCTGGTGTTTGCAACCGAGAAGTCCTTGCAATACCTGCATTTTGAAGAGAGGGAGCTTGTATGAACGAAGATCAGTTCAGCGCAATGCTTGCAATCATTGTGCCGCCCATTATTGAACAGATTACAAAAAACAGCAATGTGGACGATGAGAAAGTGATTTCCCGCTTTTATCAGTCCAAGCTCTATCAGGAGCTTGCGGATGAAACAACAAAATTGTGGCATTACAGCCCGATGACGCTGTATACCATGTATCAAGATGAACTTCTGACAGGCTCCTATGATTACCCAGAGGAGGCGTGAGAGATGAGCAAAGAATCCAATTTTTTGATTTATTGCATGGAGCGGTACCGTCATTTCAAAGGGCTTTCCGGTGCCGATGTGGCAAAGACCTTTGACGAGTATGGTATCTATGGGTATATCACAAAATATTTTGAATCACTGCATACAATGGGGGATCATTGCATCGTGCAGGATATTGACGATTATATTAGCAGTATCACAGGCGACAAACGAATCAAGGCGTAATTGCCTGTATGATATTCCCCAAAGGGCGGAATCTATCAAGTAAAGGAAATTGATATGGCAGAATTGAACCTGAAACAAATTATAGACCGCCTGAATGCGGAATTTACCAGGGAGACCCGGAAACTGGTTTTCTGGTACGATGACAAGGCAGAATTTGCCGAGGATATGGAGACGGTGGAGCTTCAGAATGCGAAGATTTACCATCTCCAGCCGGATAACCAGTTCTATACAAAGTATTTTCTGGAGCGTGTGGATAAGACCACGAATTATCTGATCTATGCACCGTTTCCGAAGCCGGATGTAAGGGACAACCATCTGGAAGACACAATGCTGTATTCCAGACGGTTCTTTGCTGACCGTGCATCCCTGCTGTCGGTTGACCTGGGTATTGAGGAAAAGTACAAGCCGGTTATTGAGAAGCACATCAAGTTTTTCGCCAACAAAGAGCGCACCCAACGCTTCTATGATCTGGAAATCGAAAACTTCAATGAAGAAAATATCCTTGTCGGTCTGCTGAGTGCAGTCTGCAAGGCGCGTACCTGCTCTTTTGAGGAAGTCGTGCGCATCGTGTTAACGGATGGTGAGCTGGCGGACAATGCTCTCTTGCAGGAGTTTGAAAAATACGATCTGCTGTCTGCGTTCTGGCAGCTTTGTGAGCAGCATTTCGGATACACTGATACAAAACCGAGTTTGGAACGGCTGCTGGTGACGCTGTTCGTCACTTATACCGGGCGATATGTGCATGCAGAGCTTCCGGCAGCATGGAAGAGCTTTGTCTCCTACAAGTCCGGTAATATCATCGCATTTCTCGATAGCCTTATGAACAGCGTCCTGTACCGGGACAAATACGATGCTTTGTCGGAGCACGTTGCCAAAGGACTGAATGTCCTTCCTGTATTTGCAGGAATGCGAGTGGACGATTTGGTGGAGTGCGACACTTTCCTTGCTGTGGATCAGGTGCTGGTAAAGTGGCTCATTGGCAGACTTGTTTCGGAAGACATTGGTGCAATCGCAAACGGACTTACCATTCCGGAACTTTGTGAAAAACGGGTCAAAATGCACTTTGGCAGAAAGACAGGGAAGACCTATCAGATGCTTTCCAGTGCGTGCAGCATGGTGAAGGAAGCGGATTACCATGCCGCAGATGGCTTAAAGCTAATCATCGACCGATATCTTGCTGCGGATTACAATATGGATCAGCAGTATCGGAAATTCTACTATTATTATGACCAGCTGGAGAGTACGGAAAGTTTTGAGCCGCTTCGGGAACTGGTGGAAAATATCTACACGAACGAATATCTGGCATGTCTGCTCCCTGCTTGGAATGCCGGAATCCAGCAGGATGCCGCATTTTCTGCAATTCCGTTGCAGCGAGAGTTTTACAATGCCA
>CALIBC010000135.1 GCA_938045615.1 uncultured Clostridia bacterium
TTCACTGAGTCTTTTTTTCTTAGACTCATTTTTTCATAGGTCACTTGACACTATCCCTCAATCTTAGCTTTGTACCATTCCAGATGGCGTTTTCGGTCTCCATAATTAGGAAAAGCTACAAGCAGTCCTACATCGACCTTCTGCAGGGTTTCCAACATATCAATCTGCTCCTTATTCAGATACGGCCGGATGCTTTTTCCCTTTTCAATGTCATTGGCAAGCCTGAACTGCTTTGCCGACATTCCAAGCACAATGCGGTTTAACATATCGCACTCATTGCTGAAGTGGTACGGCCTTGGATTTTCGTGGAGTAGCTTGATATTGTCGGTAAGAAGCGGAAACTCCTGCCTTGCAGAAATCAGCGTCTTGATGAAGCTCTCCATTTCATTGAATCTGCGGATATACAGCTCCTTGAACTTCATTGCCTTCTGACCTGTGTATCCCATAGCCAGCAAAGTAAAACCATCACGAGTCATACAGAAACAAGGCTGTTTTTTGTTCTGATTGTTGATATATGAGGACGGCACAAAATTGTGCTGTCTAAATTCCTCACTCAATCCGGAAGTCGAATCGATAATTCTATAGATATCACTCAGAACCTCTTTGTGGTTCTTCTCAAAAAACTCAGCCACAAACAGGCTGTCCACTCTTGCGGTGTCATGGGCATCTACAAAGATTCCGTACTCATCTTTCGGTATCAGTTCTTTCATAATTGAAATACCGCCTTTCATAAAAGTAGGGCTCCCGCCCTCTAAGAGTGAAAGGACAGGAACCCTGACTTTAAGAACTGATATTTAATCTTTTTTATAAAATTCGCATTCGTAGCTGTCCGCTCGAAGCATAAGTCCCGGAATCCAGGGCGGCGTTTTTCCCATCTGCTCACAAATGGCATCCACCGATACTTCTTTGCCGCATTCGATGATCAGCTCGTCATGCACATGACCGCAGATAAAGCAATGCAACAGCGTCTTCATCGCATACATCAGAATATCCCCTCTGATAGCCTGCACGATATTTTCCACTAACTTTGGACCGTAACTTTCGATGCGTTCCCACTTCTTTGTGCCGCCGACACCTTCATAGGTGACTGCTTCACCGCCGAATCGGTTCTCTCCCATGCGAGGTTTTAAATAGGAGAGCTGTCTGCCTGAAGGGAGTTTGATGAAAAGCATCCCGCTCTAATAGATAAAACGGATGCCATGCGTTTCGGTTGGCACTCTCTTTTTCACAGTTTCCTTGACGCATCGGTCAACCTCCCACCAGAACTTCACGATGTTAGGGTTGGAGCTTCTCCACATATCCACCAGCGGCTGCAGCTCATCTTCAGCAAGTCCCATATCCAACGCTCCCATTGCTTTTAATGCACCGACTGAGTCTCCATAACCAAGTGCCAGCTCCGCAATTTTCCCTTTCTGCCGCAGATGCCCGTTCACGCCATGCTTTTCCACAGGCACGCCAAACATAGCCGATGCCGATGCACAATAAATATCTCCGTTATTGGCAAAGACCTCACTTCGCCATTTTTCGCCTGCAAGACAGGAAAGGACTCTCGCTTCAATTGCTGAAAAATCCGATACCACAAATTTCATGCTGGGTCTTGGCACAAAAGCTGTGCGGATTAGCTGGGACAGCGTGTCCGATATATCATCGTATAACAGTTCTGCCGCCGTATAGTTTCCGTCCCTGACAAGACCTCGTGCCTGCTCCAAGTCCGGCATATGATTTTGCGGCAGATTCTGCAGCTGTATGATGCGGCCGGCAAACCTGCCTGTCCTGCTTGCACCATAAAGCATGAACATTCCTCTGGCTCTGCCGTCTTCGCAGACTGCATTTTCCATTGCCTGATATTTTTTGACCGAGGATTTAGCAAGCTGCTGTCTCAATGTCAGCACTGTTCGAAGCGGCTCCGGTACTGTTTTCCATACTGCTGCCACTTCCTTTTCCCAAGGCTGTCCATTTCCAGACCATTATCTGCAAGCCATTGCTTCATCTGATGTACCGAATTTGGATTGTCGAGATTTGTCAGCTCCTGCATTTTTTTGACAGCTCTGCTTTAAATTTTTCATCAAAAGCAATAGCGTTTTTCACAAGAGTCATATCCAGCTCAATCCCTCTGTCGTTGATTTCCTGAACGATGCGATACTCTTCCCACACAAAATCTGGCACTGGATATTTTTTCAATCTGTCCTAGATGGACATCTCCACCTCGACATCACACTTGTTGTATGCCTTGAAAGTTTCCCATTTCTGTGCATCATGCTCCAGCAGATTTCTTGTCCTGCCGCCGTTGGCTTGTGTCGGCTTGCATGGAACACAGAAATATCGGATGAGGTCTTTGCCTTCTTTCAGTTTCTGTTCCAACAGGCCAAGCACAGATCCAGAACCTGCAATTGACAACGGCAGTCCCATATATGCCGACCACACCATCGAGCATCGCCATGCTGAAGGTTCAAGATAATCTCCGACTGTATCCTCATGAATGCTGTAACTTTCAAAATACTACGGATAGTATCTTTGAAGCCACACTGACAGGCAGACCCTCTCGAAAGAAGCATTGAATGCCTATTTCAAAATAGAATTGTCCGTCAGTGCTTTGATAATTTCCATCGGCACCAATTCTCCCTGTGCCAGATCATAGACCTGCACCTCACCGCCGTTTACTGATACACCGAACAGCAGGATTTCAAATGCAGAGGACTGGGCATATTTATATACACCGCATTTATTCAGATCCACATTACTGAAGGTTTCCAAGTCCAGAGATAAACTATTGATTTTTTTCATTATCGTCACCATCCTTTACAACAAAGCAGACGGCAGGAAAATCCTGCCGCCCACCACACTCATCTTATTTCAGATTTTTCATGCGTTCCTCATGGTATTCCAGATCACGCTGTTCCTTTTCCTGCTCCCGTTTCTCACATCTGCGGTCAAAGATAAAGCTCTGGATAGCCGAAACCAGGAATGTGATGCTGAAGCAGAGCCACATCACCAAAAGTGCTGTTGTCAAAACTGTCTGCAGCATTGTCACAGATTTTCACCTGTCCTTTCTTATGAGAGGAAATCGTCCTCTGCCGCCGTATCTGCAAAATCATCCTCAGTGCGGGACTTGCCACCAAGAGGTTCGCCATCTGCAATCTTCTGGAGATTGTTCAGGCCGCAGGCAATGTCCTTGTTGCCGTTGGAGTTAAAAGCATAGAAATTGATGGATACACGACCATACACACCGCTGTATACTTCACTGCGGTCAAGAATCGACTGGCGGTCGGCATCTACAATGCCGGGAACAGTCACACTGTTGGCATTGATAAAGTAGCTGTCTGCGTAAGCCGCATCATCCAGACGTTCCCAATCGCCGTCACGAAGCGGAGTTTTCAGTACCGAAAGTGCAGGCACACTCTTGCCATTGCCCTTCAGCTTGGATTCGCCCTCGGTGTAAGCCGCATGGATTGCTGCCTTGATCTTGTTTACGGTTACAGTATCACTCTTCGGAATGATGAGGGATACGCTGAACTTCGGAGAGCCTCCGTTGATGCTCTTGGCATCCCACACATTGGCATAGCTCCAGCGAGTCTTAGGTCCGGTGATTACCTTGGTCGGGTTCATAAAATTCTTTGACATATCAGTTGTCCTCCTTAAAATCATTTGTTGCTGTATTCATTGCCGGACGCTTGTCCGACACAGGTACTAAAGTTGGCTTGCCCTGCGGCTTCTCGATTAGACCGCCGAGCAGTTCTTCAAATTTTATCTTGCCGAGCAGTTTCGTCATAGCAGTGATGCCCAAAACCTTATGTTCATATGGGTCATATCCTGCCGACTGAACTTTGTCCGCTGCGGCTGTTTCATTTATATATCTGCGGTTCAAGCATCCTTCGACCAGTTTCCAGCCTGTCCACTCTTTTCCGTTGACTGTCTGCTGCAGTGCATATTCCTTGATGTCTCTCACCAAGGAAACAAGCTCGTCTGCTTTGGAAAGAATGACCTCTATCTCTTCATCTTCCAGGTTGGCAGGCATCTCAAAGTCATAACGGGCAAGTTCCAGGTTGTACTCTGCACGCTTCCGGCAGGTGGCTTTTACTTTGCAGAACTGACAGTGGCTTCCGGCTTTGAATTCGCCCTCGCCCTTTTCCGCAAGCTGTACGGTAGGGGAAAGCACCTCATCCGACCACTTAAGCAGTTCTTCTTTTGAAATGGTGTATGTGCTGATGTTGTCCCTTCGCAGCTGGAAGATTGTCATCGACACCTCGGTGATATCGTAAATTCCATCAAACAGAGCCAAAGCTCCCAATGCGTAACACATCATCTGTGGATTTTCTCTGCAGAAACGAGAATCCCGACTCCGTATTTCATGTCAATAATTGTCAGCGTTTCATCTGCTACATTCACGCAGTCCCCAGTTCCGAATCCCTCCGGCACCCACTTGGAAAAGTCCAGACGCTGTTCTACCAGAACAATAGGATCTTTGTATTTCTTCCTGGATGCTTCCACCTGTTCCATCACATACTGTACATACATATCGGAACAGTCCGCCATCTCCTCATCGAAGTAAGTCAGGGATTCGGTTGGATCTTTCGTTTCCTGCCCCAGTGATTTTTTCACCTTGAACTCGCACAAGCTGTGTGCGTCCGTTCCTTGCATGGCAAATTCACTGGATACGTCCTTTTCTTTGGCACAAAGGAGTGCTGACGGCGGGCAGGCAATCCACCTGTGACTGGATGATGCTGACAGGACTGCGTGCTTATCCGGCATTTCCAAGCACCTCCGCATCCGCAAGCAGTGCTTTATACTCTGCCGGGTCAACTGCAGAAAGCTTATCCGCACCATGCTTTTTTAGAAGCTCTTTGACCTGTTCGGTAAATCCGGCTCTCGGCTTATCTGCCAGAACAGCTCTATCTTCTTCCAGCGTCAGCTCCTTTTCCGCAAGCGGCTCCGTCTCTTTCTTTGGCTTCTTTTGAGGCATGTTTCTTTTCCGGCACAGGTATCTGTTCCGGCTCTGCGGAGCTGAACATCTCATTCAGCCATCTGAAATGCCGATGAGCGTTTCACCGCATTTTTTCAGTTCATCCACGAGCGTGGATAATTCGCTGACTTTTCCCATGTGGGTTGTCTCCTTCCATATTCAGTTTTCCATCGCCGGCAGAAAGCCTGTCTGCGATTCTTCTTGACACGACACTGATTGCAATGAGAACATCCTACAGTTCTCTGTCGAGATCACTGCTCTCGCGGCATCCTGTGCCTGATCTGCATTTGGTTGTCATCATGTTTGACACCGTCCTTTCCGAGCGGCTTTACTGCCTCTCTGAGAGTGAAAGGACATCCGGGCATGTTTTAAGAACCGCAGTTTTAAAAAAAAATATAAAAAACCTGCTGTGGTGCAATGATATGTACCACAGCAGGCATCTTTCTTATCTGAAATCCTTCAGTCTGGTGCGGAGCTTCAGCAAAATACGCTGTTTACGCTTGCCGACACCACGCTGGCTCATGCCCACAGCCTGTCCGATCTGCGTTTCGGTGCAGTTCTGGCTGTACAGTTCCATGATGGTGCGGTCGATTTCCTCCAGCTCGTCCAGTGCGTTATGCAGTTCCTCTAGCAAAACCTTCTTCATATAATCAGCTTCAATATCTGTAGCCAGATCGGCTGTCTCAAACTCTGTATTTTCGTAGAGCTGATCCAGTGACACCGGCTTCATTTTGCCCTCGTCTTCCTGTTTGCTTGCCCTCTGATTCTGCTTGTTCTCACGCCACAGCGGACGCATATATGCGTAATACTGCTCCTCTGTTGCCGGAACCATAATCGCTTTAACCTTCTTATTTCCGATTTTCGACCACTGTACCTCTTCGGCATCAATATTGAATGCCTTGATGGTTTCCGGTGTTACCTCCATTGGAATAAAATACTTTTTGTTTGTCTGTAGATTGTCCATAGTGTAGACCCTCCTTCGGTCTCATATCGAAGTGAGAATCCACACAGGACTTCCCATAATAATTGGCCATAAGAATGAATCCTCACTTCTTAACTGGCCAACCGTCCCGATGGGTTGACTTTATTCGATTGTTGTCCGTCTCACCGCTTCGGGCATCCTTGATCAGGGGATGAACACTGAGACAGGTTTTGAGTCTCTGACACTCAGGCGGATACATAGTTTTTTTGTGTATCCGTCTCAGTGTCAGATGCTTGTAATTGCATGGAGATGCCTAACGAAAACTGGTGAAACCAGCAATTTGCAGAGTCAAATTTGCAATCAGAATTTTAAATACTGCTTTTGTAAATTTGATATCTGTAACGCCCGTAGAAAAATTCACATTTTTGTGCTATAATTAAATATCAACTTTCAAGCCTCTCCACGAGAAATATTTTTCTTAGGTTCACCTTTATTATAGGAAGTCGAATCGGTACAACTGGACAGCACAGGATAGGCTTGGGCAGGCTTGTATAAGGAAGGATATAAAATGCTGTTTGAAGACTTTATAGACAAACTATCCTCCGTCATCAGTGCCGGAGGAAGCACCGATAAATTTACAAAATCAATATTTGGAGCCATCCTCACCGAAGAGGGACAGGACATACTGGATGAATACAAACCGAGCAGTTACAAAGGCTTTTTCAATGGAAACACTTCGATCAGCGGAATTTCCAAGAAGGTAAATGCTTACCTTGAACCAATGAATTTTTCTGGATATATTGCGCAGTTTCCAGATGCAACTATCCAAATTCTCTGCACTGTATTCCGCAATGATATTCCAGACATTGATGCATATAATGCCGGAGATAAACTTGCAGAACTTTTCGTTTCCATCATTACAGAAGCTGCATCGACTAAAAAGAAAAAAAGCACCCCAAAGGGCGCTCAAGAGACTGAAAATAATCCGTTAGGAGCATTTTCTGACATTGCTCCTGAACTGACAGCAGATAATGCAGGAAGTATCTTCTTTATTGATCCGGCAATCTCAGCAGAATTAAAAGAAAGCAAAGATGAGGATAACACTTCCGCATTTGATAAGTATCTAAATGCGGCCGTTTCGTACTTTTCTACAAAGAAAACCTTGCTGTATGCAGAAAAACCGCATCCATTTTATGATTTATATGTCTGCAACGACATCCGATACCGTAAATTTCGTGCCACTGGTATTCGTGATCCTAAAGCAGAAAAGACTATCAGCAATGTCACCATAGATAAATTGGAAGCTGAATCAAAATATGTAATCATCCAGGGCATCGGCGGGATAGGAAAATCTATGCTCTTAACCCATTTGTTTCTTTCGTCAGCAGACCATGCCCAGGATACTGGATATACACCAATCCTGCTTTCCCTCAAAGACTATAAAGATACCACTTGTGGGATGGTGGATTTTATTTGGAATTCCATGAAAGAATATGATTCCGAAATCACGCAGGTGCGCATCATTGCGGCCCTGCAGCAAAAACAACTTATTCTTTTATTGGACGGTCTTGACGAAATTCAGTCTTCAGTCAGATATTCCTTCGATCAGGATTTAGATGCCTTCATTAAGTCCTACCCAGGCAATATGATTGTTATCACATCACGTCCAGTTTACTCCTTCATTTCCTATTCGAAGTTCTCACTATTTGATATTCTGGAACTAACCAAAAAGCAGTCCATAGAACTTATAGAGAAACTGGAGTTTTGGGATATTGATGGCAAAAATAGTTTTTTGGAAGCGTTAGATAAGACCCTATATTATTCTCACCGTCAGTTTGCAAGTAATCCGCTCCTATTGACCATCATGCTGATGACATATTCTTCCTTTGGAGAAGTGCCTGCCAAGATGCATGTCTTTTATTCCAAGGCATACGAAACCATGGCTCGCCTGCATGATGCTTCAAAAGGCTCATTTAAGCGTCCATTGCATACAAAACTTACACCTGAGGAATTCGCCAAGTACTTCTCTCAATTTTGTGCAAGAACATATAAGGATGAGATCCTTGAGTTCGATTCCATGCTGTTTAATGCCTACATGAAAAAGGTTCTGAAGACTGCCGCACCAGAGCATCAGAATATTGCTCCAAGGGACTTTCTTCTTGATCTTACGGACAACCTCTGCATTATGTACCGCGAAGGCGAACAGTATTATTTCATTCACCGTTCATTTCAGGAGTATTTTGCCGCTGTGTACTTCGCCTCGGAATATGATGCCAATCTTGAAAAAGTTGGCAGCTTCTTTGAAAAGATGAAGCATCGATCCTATACCGACCGCACATTTGATATGCTCTACGATATGATTCCAGAGAAAATTGAGCGTTTTATATTTCTCCCATATTTAGAGAAATTGTTTACTGACTGTTCAGGAAATGGAACAGACGAATATTGGGAGTTTCTCGAACGCATATATCCTTGTCTTACATATGAAGAAGGCAGCACTGGAGAATCATTTTTAAATGAAGCTGAATCATTCTTGTACAGATGCATAATCCGTGAAAAATCCATAGAGGCTGTATCAGACATTGATGAATATGGATGGCCCTCTCAAATTTATGATCTGCCGACAAAGGTTTGGGTTGAGGCTTATAGTGAATTTCTGGAATATAGGACGTATGACAAGTACCCTGATCCAGAATCAATTCCAGAACATTTGCTCGATTCAACATCAATTGTTGAAGAGGATGAACTTCCATATAAGTACTCTGATTACTTTGGTCGGCCGGAGCAAACCGGTCTCACAATAACAATAGATATCAGTGAACTGCGTAAGAATCCTCATAGGTATATAGTCCTCAGAAACCATATGGAACTGCCAGAGTTTCCAATTCTGCAAGAATACAACAATGTCAAACAATATTACGAAATGCTCAAAAAACGTACACAGTTAGAAATTGAATCTGATGATTTGTTTGATGACTAAGCGAGGTGATTGATAAATGAAAATTAGTTACAACAGACTTTGGAAACTGTTAATAGACAAAGGCATGAATAAGCATGATTTGCGAATTGCCGCGGGCATCAGTTCTGCATCCATTGCAAAACTGGGCAAATGTGAAAACATCACCACTGATGTTCTTTTGAAAATTTGTGAAGTACTGCATGTGCATATAGACGAAATCATGGAAACAATAGAGATAGTGTCAAGTGACCTATGAAAAAATGAGTCTAAGAAAAAAAGACTCAGTGAACCTTGAAAACTGCAAATATTTAAGATCATAAGTGAGTTTCGCCACCCTTGACAGCATAAAAAGAACTGCTCTCAGGTAATTACCGACGGCGAAGAACTCAAGAACAGTTAGTAATTCTTC
>CALIBC010000136.1 GCA_938045615.1 uncultured Clostridia bacterium
TCGTGACGCGCTGTGAGCACGTGGAATGGCAGCCCGTGGACGCCCTCGACGAGACGGCGCGCGGCTGCGGCGGATTTGGCCACACGGGCGTGTAAGCAAGTATCTATCAAACCCCGATAACCACCCTACGAATGGAATCCATCCAACCCAAAACGAAGCGCTGCTCGCATTGCGGCGCCGTGAAACCCGTGAGCGAGTTCTACCGCAACACCAACAATGCGGACAACCTGCAGAACAGCTGCAAGGCCTGCTCCAAGGCCTCCAGCAAGGCTTATTATCGCCTTCGCATCGCCAAGGAACGCCGCCTCCGCGACAGCAAACGTCGGCTGAGAGACGCTCGCCAAACCTTCGAGGACGCGCTGGATGAAGCCTCGGCCGAACGCCTCGGCGTCGTCATGCAGCGCCCCGACGTGCCCCTCAATCCGGATCTGAAGGCCTTCACGCCTCGCCAGCTGATGCGGGAGCTATACGCCCGCGGATACGAAGGCAGCCTGACCTATTCCGAGCAGGTTGTTCACCGCGTAAACATAGCCGCCTGCAAGGGGTGAAGGCACCTCCGGGAAGCCGGGTTTCACACCAAAATGAAGTCGGAAGCCCGAAACCCGCCGAGGATTGCACCAAAAACCGCTTCGGAGCCCGAAACCCGCCGGGAATTGCACCAAAAACTGATTTTAAGCCCGAAACCCGCCAAGGATTGCGCCAAAATGAGTTTTGAAGCCCAAAACTTGCCTCGTTTTGCACCAAAAACCGATTTTGAGTCCAAAACGACCCTCGGATTGGGCCAAAAACGGAATTTAGGCCCGCGGCGACCCTCATTTTGGGCTAAAAAACGATTTTAAGCCTGCGGCGAGGGTCATTTCGCACCAAAAACAGGATTTAGGTCCGCGGCGACCCTCGTTTCACACCTCAACGCCTAAACAGATAAACAAACCAACAGGGCTTTAGCCCTAAACAGATAAACAATTCAACAGGGGCTTCAGCCCCCTCAACCCCCAACATCATTCAACCCCTATATGCTACAAATCGAAGTCATTGGCAACCTCGGAAAGGATGCCGAAGTGAAAGAATTTTCAGGAAAGAAGTACGTCTGCTTCAGCGTGGCGCACACCGAAAACGTGCGCGCACAGAAGCCCGGTGAGCCCCCCACGCAACGCACCACGTGGCTGTCCATCTATTGGTACGGCGAGGGCGGCGCCGTGTTGCCCTACCTCAAGCGAGGCGCGAAGGTCTTCGTCCGCGGCACGATGCGCAACAACCTCTACACCGACCGCACCGGCCAGACGCGCGTAGACATCAACGTCAACGCCCGCGAAGTCTACCTCTGCGGCAGCAGCCCCACCCAACCGGCCGCACAGGGATCCACGCAAGCTACACAGCCCACCGCAACCCAGCACGTAACAGGCCCAGCTTCGCCGGCCGGCACACCGGCCCCCATCGGCGGCGAGGATGATCTGCCCTTCTAAACGCACACACGGAATGGAAACAAACAACGAAACGAAAGCCCCCAGCCGGCACGAAAGGATCACGGCGGAATACCGCGCGGCCGTGGCCAACCCCAACAACCAAATAGACGTGGTGCGGTTCTCCCGCGACGTCATGGAGGCCACCGTGACCTTTCGGATCCGGTTCGGGTATGGCGTTTTACTACCAAACGATGGAATAGAAGATGACTGATAAAAAAATGAATACAGAAATGAAAGAGGAAAGCAAAAACAGTGAGTTCACCACGAAAGATAGAGAGATGAGTGCGAGCCTTGACACCGACAAGTTGAAGCGCATGGGATTTCATTACCCCGAATTGGCGCTTCAAGTAATCGAGGCTGTAGAGCGAGGTGACAGCTTAAGAGCAATCGCAAAAATAGACGCCTCGGAAACCGGTGAACGCGGCTGTATAAACAGCTACGTGACAGAAGAGACAGAGAGGTGTGGGCATCAAGTTCTATATGTATACCTGTCAGATCCAGAGTTGCCATTTTCTTTTGCTGAAGCTTGGAAAAAACCAAATGAGCATAAAGCAGACTGTCTACTTTTTATCAATAGGAAATGGATTCAAATTGCAAGCTTTACTATTCAGTTTGATATAGTCTGGCAGCTTGATAACATGGGGAAGCCTTTAGAAGAGATACTCGAGTGTTTGAAGGAAGAAGAGGTCGAGGAAGCGGTAAAGCCCGAAGAGGATACGCAAACTTCCAAAGCTCCCAACCACGAAGCAAAAGAAGAGGAAGACTCAGACGAAGAGTTCGCCGAGAAAGAAGAGAGGGAGCAACCCGAAGCAAACCCCGACCCAACGATGGAAGAAGTAGACCTGCGGAACGCTCTATCCTTCTGCAAAGACATATTCGAGGAGAAGTTGGGGCTTTACGGCGGTTCCTTCTGTTTCATGCACCCCGAAACCGTAACGGATCAGCTCTACATGAAAGCCACCATCTTAAAGAGGCGACTAACGGAAAGGGAAAAGGGGGAAAGATTCGAGTATGATTTTTTTGAAGGCGTACGCGATGAATTTGCAGCTGTAGTGAATTACGGTATAATCGCATTGCGGCAAAGCGTGTTCAGTAAGACAAAGCGAGAATTTGACGCGCCAGACGACCTTATGCAGTTCTATTTAGAACAAACGCGGGCGGCTCTCTCCCTGATATGCGATAAAAGCGCTGATTACGGACACCTTTGGCGTTCCCAGCGAATAGGAACTTATGCAGATATGATCTACACAAAGGTTCTGCGTGTAAAAAGAATCGAGAACCAGTACAGGGTCGGTGGGTTGACGAAAGAAGACTATCGTAAGTTTGCCGGGGATCAGTATAGGGATATGATCAATTACGGCCTTTTCGGTGTGGTACGTGTGTCCGATATTAGAAACGGGATAGTACTCCAATACGACGATGAAGCAGAATTTGAATGATATGGAAATCGCAGTAAAGCTTGCAGTTGTCGCAATCACAGCCGCAATCAATTACGGCAGCCTTATTGGTCTATACAAGATAATAGTGCGAACGCTTATCGCACGCGAAGACATTCGCTTCGTCGCATCGGTATATATAGGGGCCATCTTATTAAGTGGAATTGTAACCCTGTTAGCCGTTGCTTTGATCCTTCTTGAAAGTGAATAAGTAGCGATGGAAACGAAAGAAGAAAAGCGCCCTCGCCACATCATCGCCATCGACCCCGA
>CALIBC010000137.1 GCA_938045615.1 uncultured Clostridia bacterium
ATGATTTCGGAGGGTCATGAAAAGTTTTCCGCCAATAGGACTTGTTCCGGTGTTTGCCGTGTTCCCTGCCTGCGATACCTTTGCTAAATAAAAGTCGATGGATGACTACAAGCGGATGAAAAGTGAGGTCGAAATCAGAAACGGAAATGGAAAGATAGATATAAGTGAATGTAAAACAAGCACCGCAGGTAAATCAGAAGATGCGTCTTCAATACATATAGCCATATTGCTTTATAGCTGTCAATACGTATATACGGCAATACTTATATACGTATTGCCGCATGGCTGGCTCAATGAATGGCCTATTTTCTCGCCTTGCTGCTATATGCTTAGTTATAGGAGGACCAACAAAAGAGAGTCAGGTAGGGCAGATTTCTTGGCTTGCGCAAAAAAACAAGAGCCATTTTTAACACAAAAACCGCCGCGATGCCGAAAAAAGGTTCTGAAAACGTTAATATAAGAGTTTCTTTTTTTTGAGGATGCTTTTTTGACATTAAGTTGCTTATTTTGTAACAATCAATAATCATAAAAGTTATGTCCGAGACTGAATACAAGCAGCACAACTCTTCCGCTGGAAGAAAGAATAAGTCTGATGAAATTCTGAAGAAGTTCGCAGACATGATGGTTAAGATCATCAAGAAAGCCAATGCCAACAACTGGAAGAAAGGTTGGATGGGTGTCAACGGCTCCATTCAGGGGCTACCGCAAAATATCAGCGGTCGGACCTATTCCGGTGGCAATTCTTTCTTCCTTATGTTCAATACGGCAGAGAAAGGATACAAGACCCCCGTCTATATGACCTTTAATCAAGCCAAGGAGCAGAATCTCCATGTCAAGTCAGGCGAGAAATCCGTTCCCATCTTCAAGTGGGGCTTATCCATCAAAGATGAAAACGGCAAGAGGGTGTCAGAGGAAGACTATAACGCCATGTCCCAGGAAGAGCGTGCCACGATGGACGTTCGCCCTTTCCCCAAAATGTTTCATGTCTTCAACATCGACCAGACCAACCTTGAAGAGGTCAATAAAAAGAGGTATGATGCCATTGTAGCACGTTTCCAAACACCCGAACAAGAAGTCAAAGACACCGAGGGGATGTATGTCAACGAAGCCCTTGACCGTATGTTCGAGCAAAAGGCGTGGCATGCCAATATACAATATGACAAACCTGCCGACCAGGCTTTTTACCGCCCATCGACGGATACTATTGTCCTTCCGATGAAAGAACAGTTCAAACTTGGGAAAACTCCTGAAGAAGTCTATCACGACGGCATGGAATATTATTCCACAGCTTTGCACGAGATGGCCCACTCGACAGGACACGAGAGCCGGCTTGACAGGAAATTCGGTGCCCAAGGGACAGACAACTACGCCCATGAGGAACTGATCGCAGAAATGACTTCCGCCCTTGTCGGCAGCACCATGGGCTTTGACAGAAAGATATTGGAGAACAACGCCAATTATTTAAGTGGATGGTTAAGCAGACTTAGGGACAAGCCCGAGACCATTACCACCATCATGACTGATGTAGGCAAAGCCTCGGATATGATTATAGAAAAAGTTGACGAACAGCGGATCGCCTTGAACCAGACTCCCCTCAAAGCCGGCAATTTGGAGGGGCTTGATGAAGAACTTTCGGAAACAAAGACCAGGGGTAAGACCCTATATGACCTTACGGAGCAGTGGAGTAGTATCAATGCACAATATCCGTTTTCTGTTGATGATGAAAGGACAAGACAGATAGCAAAGCGTATAAGGCAGGCGGAGCAGGTCATTACGGCTTATAATGCCAACGTAGCCGCCGCATACGGCGATGGGTTTTTGTCCTCCAAGGATGCGATGACTACCGTCATTCCGCATGCCGTGTATTCCGGGCATGAACAACCGCCTTTGGAAGTCCAAAGACAAGCTGTTGCATCCGAGCCAGAGAATCAAAATATGGAGGATATGAAAGAAAAAGCGGCTCCCATAAGTATGACAACGACAACACAAGATAAGACTGCAGTGCCTGAAATTCGTGAGATTCCCGTATGGGAAGCCTACGAGAAAGAGAAAGGCAAGGACGGAGACTTCACCTATCAGACCACAGCAGAGGCGTATGGAAAAACTCTCCTTGCAGGTGTGGAGGATCTTCTGCCACGCGTAAGAGGTACCGTTCACAGAGACCAATGGGGGGATGATTTGATGTCCATTGAAATTGTCGATGACGGACGAGTTTACCAATCGAGGTATATTCCGGAGCCGTTAAAGGCTTGGATGGAGGTAGTCCCGTTGAGAGAATCCCATCACAACATGCAAAGCACTTTCAGGGGCAGGAACGTTGACATTGCAGCCGCATACACGTTCTCGACTGTCGTATTCTTGAAAGAAAACCAACGTATGGATTTGGTGTTTTCCAACGGAAAGCAAAATTGGGACAGCTTTGATGCCGTCGAAAAGGCGAAGAAAGAAGGACAACAATTGCCCGATGAAGATTATGCAGCCTTTTGGGCATTATGGGGTTCCAGGGGTGTGGCTCAACAGGATTTACCTAAAGCAGCTGTAGCCTTTCTAAATCATAACCTAAAAGATGCGGAATACTATGGTACAGAGCCTCTTATCGGTTCAAAGGAAGCCATAGAATTATTGGAATCAGGCAAAATCTATGCAAATTATGCAGTGATGGAGTCGATGCCAGAACAAAAAGCAGCTGATGTTCATAAGGCAGAGGAAAAACGCATAGATCCTGATAGAAACCCTATTAACTCTGCTGATGATTACGATGATTTTTCTGAAGCTTTAGCCGAAGGGCTTGGCATTGAAGAAAATAAAGAAGATACGACAGAGAGCATCTCTCTGTCCGAGGACAGTAACCCACAAACCGATTTAGCCGGTGTAGCCGAACAAATTATGGAAACGAACCATGTATCAAAGGGCGAAGCTGAAAAGATGGCCGCCCCAATCGTTGAAGAACAACAAACCGCCGTGAATGAAAAGAAGCAGAAGGCAGCACAAGCCAAGCAAGAGGCTGTCAAGAAAGCCGATGAAGCCCGTAAGGCAGAGGATGAGCGTCGCCGTGAAGTCGAGGAACATAGACGGCGTGAGGAAGAGAATAGAAAAAACGACAAGGATGGTGGTCAAGCGTCCAAGATATTCCTGCATGCCGCCTTGCTGCTTGGAGCCTTGGAACTGGCAAAGGGTAACAAAGGCGTGTGGATGAACAAGGCCGGCAAGAGCAACGCAGAGTTTCTTTGGGCAAAGACACCAATTACTCCGTACAACAATCTGATGATGAACCTTCAGTCCGATCAGAAGGGCTACCGTTCCAATGTTTATGCCTACTTCGACGAGCTGAAGGATGCGGGCGATTCTGTCAGAAGTAATGAGAAGGCACTCCCTTTCAATTGGACGCGTTGGGATTACCAGAATATTGCTACTAAAGAGGTTATCACCAAGGGCGAATACCAGAAACTTCCCGAGGATGAGAAGTCGCTCTATGTCAAGCACCATAGCCGTCAGACCCAGCAGATTTTCAATATTGACCAGACCTCTATGACCGGCAAACAGATGTACCGTGATTTGCTGAAAGAGACCGGTGCCAAGTATGAGGAACTCTCCGAACGGGGCGTGACAAGTATGATAAAGTTCTCCGAAAAACTGAAATCAAACCATCCAACGGCCATTGTCGTTGCGCGTGACGATAACCAGTATCAAATTTACGGTAATGATGCCACCAGAGCAGGTAAGATATTAGGCTTACCGGTAGGTCAAACAGAGGTCGATGGCAAAAAAATCAAGTCCACGGGTTTTCCTCTTGACAGAATCGACGACTACCTGCCAAAGCTCGTTCAAGCCAAGCAGTGGGTTGTCGTTGCCGATAACCTCGACAGTGCAGAACTCATAAGAAGAGTAGCCAACGAAAAGGACGTGTTGAACAAGGCTTATTCAACCGCCCAGACCGTAGCCAAGTCCGCAGGAATAGGCTATGAACGCGTCATGGTGCTACAAGATGCAGAATACGACAAGCAAGCCGACAAGATCATTGTCAGCGGCATGACGGATAAGGATAGCGGCAACAGCCGGCAGACCGCCATTGCGAAAGCCAATGACATTTACCGTGCCATTGTAGCAGCCACAGGCAGCGAGCAGCGTTTAGACCGCCTGGGGCGCAATAATCTCCTCCCCAACGACGATGCGAAATACGAGAGATTTGTTCAAGACCTATCTGCCGGAATCCTGATGGCACGTCAGGGGCTTCCTGCAAGCCTTTCAAAAGAAAGTATGCAACATATCGATTATTGGCAACGCGAGATCAAGGAAAATCCCAAATTGCTTGGACTGTTGGAGAAAGATGTCAACAATGCCGTCGAGTCCATCGATAAGCACATGCAGAAGCAGATTGTCAAGTACGAAGATATTCGTAAGGATTTGCCCCTGAAAGACTTGGCCGTCAGTGAGAGACAATATCAGATTTCCACCGATTTGGCTAAGCTCCCAGATATAGATTCAAAAGAAATCGTCATTGTCAGAGATACGGCAAAAGGTTCAGCCGATGTCATTCTTCCTGAAGGGGCTTCTCTTGAAGACAACGTAGAGATCTCGGGCATTCGCAAAGATCGTATCAAGATAGCATTAGGACACGAGGGTATCACCGATGTCAAGTTCTATAATGCCGGTGGTGCTTTAGGACTCAAAGAGCCTGACGACTACTATAAGGATAAGACCGTTTCCGTAGGCCGGTTGAGACAATATGAGTTCAGTCAGCATAGAGATATAGATGTGAAACCGCAGATTGCGGCAGCAGCCTTGCCAAAGATTGAGATTTTCATGCCTATCCGTGACGAGAAGGGACAGTATGCCTTTTTCTTCAAGGCAGAGAACGAGCCTTCGTTCTCCGTCTATCCCAATGACACCCACAAGAAGCTGTACTTCGATGTCAGGGGAACGGACAAACAGATGGATATACACAATGCCCTTGCACAGAAATACTACTCCGTTGCCAAGCAGCATCCTGAAATCAAGGTAGATCTTATCATGCCCAAAGTTTCTAATGTAGACATGAGCAAGATAGAGCGTCCGACTATTACGAAAGACAGGGAAGACCCAAGCAAGAAGTATGTCATGGCCACCATTGACGGTAAGTTCATGAAGAAAGAAATCTCCAAGGCACAGTGGGACAAGATGTGGTTGGCAGATGACATGTCAGCCTACAAGAAAGCTGTCGCCGCTGTTGTCTTTGCTCCTTTACTCAAAGAAGACGTGCAGAAGGAGCAATCCACAAGTATGGCAGCACGGTCAACTTCGACAGAAACCGTTAAAAAGGAACAGGGTGCAGAAGAGAAAACTGCAGAAGGAGCTTCAGAATCGATTTCTGAAACGGCTACCGAAAAGGAGGCGGAGACCACCCGGAGAGAAAGTGCCTTTCGCAGATAAGGAATAATGCAGTAATCATCAGACATGACACATTACCAGAAACATGGCCATATCCACCTCTGATTTTATCAACAGATATGCTCCTTATGCCATGGAGCAGCAGATTAAGTACGGCATTCCCGCTTCTGTCATTCTCGCCCAGATGGCTATCGAGAGTTCATGGGGCACCTCTGCCCTGGCCCGGAACGACAACAATTTCTTCGGTATCAAGAAAGGTTCGTCGTGGACAGGCAGGGTAAGTTATTATGACGATGACCGGGCGCATGAAGCCTTTCGTTCCTACGACAACGTGGGGCAAAGTCTTAGCGATCACTCTGCCACCTTACTCCAACCCCGCTATCTGCGTCGTTGTCCCACGGACAGTACAGATCACTTAGGATGGATAAAAGGCATCAAGGCCGGCGGTTATGCCACGGCAAGGGACTATGTGCAGAAATGCGAGAGCATTATCAGCGACTATGGTTTAGACAAATTCGACCGTCTCGCCATACAGAATGCACAGCAGCAAGGATTGCAGATAGGCTATATGAGAGGTCGTCAGACCGACAAAATAAGAACCAGTCCTGCCGGCATTCTCCTTACGTCCCTCCAAGGACATTGGTGTATGCCCATCAATTTAGAGGGCCTGAAGGTAACGGGAGAATATGGAGAAACGCGTCCCGGCCATCATCATGGCGGCATAGACCTTAGCACCGGTGGCAAATATCTTCCCATTTATGGAACAGAAGACAATGGCAAGGTCGTTGCCGCCAAGTCCAACAATGGTGCAGCCGGTAACATGATTACTGTGGAATACAACCGTTCTGACGGCAGCCGCCTTCAGTGTACCTATATGCACCTTAGCGAGATTGGCGTGAAGGTCGGTGATACCGTTAACGCAGGGATGCAGCTGGGCTATTCCGGTAATACAGGCCGCTCTACCGGGCCACACCTCCATTTTGAGACCAAGTTCTATAATGCCCAAGGAACACTCCAGAGTTATGATCCGGCAGAATACATTGCCGAGCTCTCGTTCCGCGGTAATCTCCCGGCAGTATTGAACAAAGGCGGCCAGAACTTAGCGGCACGCTATTCCTCTCAAATGGCGTACAACAATGCTTCGGCCACCGGTATCGAAGGGCAGCCTATGGATATCCAAACACAAATGTTGCTTGCCAATATCACCAAATCAGACGATCCCAACAGATGGTTGGAATATCTGATGAACAAGAATGGCGATAGTTCAGGGCTGTCCGGTGGAAATCCTATCTCCAATCTTATCTCAACCCTTTTCATGAGCATTCTGACGCTTGCCCAAGATTTGAAACAGGGAGACGAAGACATGGGTGAGTCCCAAACCTCCAAAGAGGCAAAAGAAAACAAAGAGACAAAAGAAGCTGCCACCCTTAGAAGGGACAGGGAAAGTATCAATGTCAAACGGCTTGCCCAGGCAGCCTCTTTGAACTTCGATTCCGAACTCCCCGAAGAGCAGCAGACAAACACCATTCGGCGAACTTAGACAAACAATTCACAAAAATAACGAGTAATATGATTAAATGCAATGTCACAGCATGCGGAATCATCAGCAATTCTGCAGTAGAGAAACAAAGTAAGGACGGCAAGTCCTTCATTTCTTTCAGTATCACCATCCCCATTGCCGGCAGTGATGGTTCCGGTGCGGAGCTCCAAGTCTTTGTTTCCGCTCCCGGCAATAAGGAAACTGCCGAGCGGTATTCCACCGGGCGTAGGGTGAGAATGAACGGTACACTCTATATCAGACGGATAGACGACCGCACGTATTACAACCTCCGTACCGATGAAGGAATAGAAATCGTCAAGTCCACCGAAGCAGATTCGCTCACAGGGTCTATCGATTTCAAAGGTAAGATAAAGGGGGATATTACGGAACGTACCAACAGAAACGGACACAAGTTCCAGACCTTTTCCGGCGTGTCGCAAGACAAGGATGGAGAAAAGAAAGGCTGGGTTTGGGTTCGCTTCCTCTCTCCGACTTCGATTCAGCAGGAATTCTTCAAGCCCGAGGCCTATGTTGAAATAAAAGGAGAGTTGCAGTTCCATATCTATCAAGGCAATGTCAACATCGAGTGCCGTACCAGCAGTATCGAGCCTTGGGAGTTGACTGCCACACAGAAAGAATAGTTGCCATAACATTGAAGTTTACATGAACACCGGCATTATAGAGCGTTGATCATTCAAGTCTTTATAGGCCGGTGATTTTATTCCGTACAAAACCCTAACAAGTATATGAGCGAAAATGACAACCCATCAGGAATCTTCGGCAACCGTCTGTTAGGCGGCTGGAGTAAGATGTTTGGTAAAAAGCACGATAACGGCAAAGGCGAAAAGAAAGGACATGACCATGATAAATTAAAATTAAAGCCATTCCCGCCCAACCATTTCTTCTCCCAGGAAGAGTTGTGTTTCCTTGCAAAGAATCAAGAGCAGTGTAGCCGTCTTCAGAGTTGGGCTTTGCAAATGAGCTTATGGGCACGATCCAAGTCCAACGAGCAGGATAGGAACAACCCGCAGTTTTTCCCGGCCGTTCAATGGCAGGACGGTTTGATGAGCACATGGATAGACTCGGAGGCAAGGCCTGACAGCATAGACCAACAGGCTGACCGTCTTTACCAATTACAGCTTGATGGCTATAAAATGGATGCCGCTTTTGTAAGAATGATAGAGGCGAGAGCTTGTAGAAGCTTAGTGGGCAACATTTTTGTGGATGAGAGACAGAATGAGACCGCTTCACGAAAAGGCGGCAAGCACTTTATATGGATTGAAGCCGTTGTTGACAAGCCTGGTGAGGACTTGGCTTTGTCCATATTTCATTACAACAAGATCAGCCACCATCATGAGTCAGAAGAAACAGTTTCATACAAACAGTTCAAGGCACTTCTTGAAAACAAGGAGATGACAGCCCTTGGCGGTGAGGGGCAGCGCAAATGGAACGAGGAAGCCACCGCAAGAGACATGGCGGAGGAAAAGTTTACAGAGTCAGTTCGTCTGATGAGACGGAGCAATATCTGTCAGGGGATGTTCCCTGCCCACAGTTCCATCTCTGTACGCCAAGAGGATGGGAAAGACTATGCCCCAATGGCATGGACCCTATCAGGGGATGGGATAAAGATAGACTTCGATCCCCAAGTATCCATTAGTAAAAGTTCACTTTTGATTACCTCCAATGATTCCTACCGGTTTGTCGACGTGTTGGATTATATAGATAAAACGATAAGTGAGCAGGATGCCAGTCAGGAACTGCTGACCTTTGTCAGGATATTCGGCAAAGACTTTTGTGGAGACAAAGTGCTCTCTTCCGGGAAGTATCCTCTTTGCCGGATAAACGGCATAGAGATAGACCGTGTCACGGCAAAGGCTTCGGACACAATAGTCGCCTTCAACAATGATACTTTGGAAACCGTGACGCTTTCTTCAGAAGACAGGATAACCCTGTTAAAAGCAGTCATACGCCATTCAGATGAACTGCTGAAAGAATTGGAGTCCGACCTTCAGAGAACAACGGACGAAAAAGCCCAAGGAATGTTGAAGGACAGGATAAATAACATCCATCAAGGGCTGTCAGCTTATAACACTGATGACAATTACCATACTTTGAATGAGTTATGGCAACATATCATTTCAATGTTTGGGGTAACGCGAAGCGCGGAAACGGCAACGGTCGCTCCTGCATCGGCAGTCAAAGTCATAGAAGCTCCGCAATCCACCGAAGTAAGGGATAAAGAGCCCTTAGCCCACAATCAAAATGAATATCAAAGCGTTCAAGAACCTATTGCTAAAAGTGATGACGGCATCAAAATAGCCAATCAAGTTGACGAAGCTCCGCTAATCGAGCCTAAGACAAGTCAGATGCCGGAAGGTTATATCCAGATTGGACCATCTTCCAAAGGCAGGTGGCACACAGCAGAAATGCTCCGTAGGGAAGCCTATCGTGTCTATGGAAAGCTGTTAAGTGCAAAACTTAAAAAGCAGCTTGATAATGACAACAACCCTTGGGTCTCAAAACAGATGCTGACACCAAGAGATATCAATGGTGCCGTTTATACCGGGCCGAATGCCATCATGCTTGCGTTATGGACAGAACAGCAGGGGTTTGAGCTTCCTTTCTTCATTACCGAAGAGGAGCTAAGAGCGAACGAACTCGGTATTCTTCAAGATGCCAAGAGCCTCTTTATCCTCCATAAGGACGGAGCGTCAAGGGTGTACAACATTGCACAGACCACCTTTCCCGTTACCCAAAGGCGTTCCTATGAGTCTCTCAAACTGAATATGATAGCAACAGAGCGCAAGAAGACTTCAGGGTATCAGTTCCTTGACGCTGACGGTTTTTGTAAAACGGCGTTGAAGTTTGATGGTGTCCCCGGTCTTTCTGTCTATGATTATGCCGAGAAGGTCATCCATATAGCCCCGAAGAGCAATTTTGAAAACGAGGACGACTATTACCGTGACTTGGCCGTGGCCATGGTGGAAAGCACCCGTGAAGTTGATTTCGATACGCTCCGCTTGGACACTTATCTCTTTGAGAACTTGGTTTCCCATTTGGGGAGTGGCATTATCAGCCAAAGCTGTCGTTTTGATGCCACCAATCCTGAATACTCCCGGATATGGAGAGAGAGGTTAGAGAACAATCCGGAATATACCCAGCGGATTTTGGAGCAATCGGATACAGCTTCAAGCCAAGTTCTCCAATCAGCTTTGATATAGATCACTCAACTCAACAATCCGTCTCGAATTGAGAATATCGGGAATGAAAAAGGCGGTTTGCAGGGATGCAAGCCGCCTTTTGACATTGTTTAATTATAAGTTTATCGTCTTGTTTTATTCATTCTTTCTCCGCTATTTCGACAGCTTGAAGGATTGTCCGTTTGATGACATCATGTTCGAGACGAATAGGGTGTACATGCCCACCATCAGCAATGGCGCCGTCAATGAAATAACGGATATTCCACCATTTCTTGACATTATTTTTAGTAATATTAAGAGCCCGAGCACAAGCCTTTTTTGATTCGAGAGGATTTTGATATCGCCATAATGTTATTTTTACTGCGTTTTCGGAAGTTTTCAAAGAATCAAGTTTACCTTTATCCTTTCTCCACTCTTGGAACAGTTCCACCGAAGAGAGATTGCTTTCCTTGGTTTGGTTGCCACCGTCGTCGGTGCCTGCATTTTCCAACGCCTCGTTGGAAACCTCGTTGATTTTATCCCACACTTCTTGTGGCCAGTCGTTATCATCAGGCTCATCACCATAGCGAAGCTCGTTGATGAACTGTTCCGCTCCGTCTTCATCACCTTCATCGAAGCCCAGTACCTGGCACCACTCCTTATAGTCGTCTACCATTTCCTGGCCGTGCATTGTGATACACTGCAGGTTTGTTATTTCCTCACGGTCGAGTTTACCAATCAACCCCTTTACTACTTTTGCCATATTGTGAAACTTTAAGATTATCTGTGCATACCTCTGCTTCTCTGCTCCGCTTTCTGTGAGTTTTCATCCCCCAAGTGGTAGAACTCCTTTTGCATCTCTTCTGTATAGTCCTCCTCAGGAACATAGTTCTTGAAAGAGTTGTCCGACTCCTTGACCCAACATCCGTATATGCCGAAATTATATGTAGGCAACTCACGGGAAGCAATACTGTCATATTCCTCCCTGTCACCACTTATCACCTTGATGCCACCGTCAGCGAGGAAATCCAGTCCGAATGTGAACTGGCCTTCCTGCTTGTCTATTGAAATAACATTGCCGGTACACATCTGTGCCACTTGCTCATTGGAAAGTTCCATCTCGTTTTGAAGTGAAGCCAGATTATCCTCCATTAAAGAAACGGGAATATAGAAAACCCTGTTAGTCTTGTCGTCAAGCTGTACGAAACACTGTTCCTTACCCGGCATTTTGGTTATGATGATTTTTCCGCTTCGCAGCGTGTTCTGTTCCTCGGGCGTGAAGTCCTCCAAATCAGCCATTTCACTTCTCGGGGCAATCAGGATGTCAACAGTGCCATTTCTTCTTTCAAGTTTAAGCCGGGCTTGAATCGTTCTCTGTACACCGTCACCCAAGTCCACACTGATGGGCAAAATTGGAGTCCAATGTCCCTCCAATAGTTTTTTCATCACCATTTCAGGCAGGTCATCCACCATTTCTTGAGACAGCCCGATACTTGCAAATTTCTCGTATGGTATCTCATTCTCCTCAAAAGTTGTTCTCATAATTTTCCTGTTTATTGTTTTTGCAAAGATAGTTTCTTACTTGAAAAGTCCGTTCTCCAAAAAAATAAACCTTTTATATTAACATTTTCAAAACGTTTTTGGGCGGTTTTACGGCGTTTTTCGTTTTTGAAATGTTAATATAAGACTTCCTTTTTTTTCGAGCCCCCTATTAAAACGGTTTATTTTATTTTTGTAATCATAAAATACGAGTAAATGGTTATACATTTTAGACATATCTTCATGGCTGTTTTGAGTCTGTTCAGTCTCTTTTGTCATGCACAAAAGAATACCACCGATGCCAATCATCAGGACTACTGGATAGACAAATACCTTAGTGTCAGTTTCCCCTTACAAAGTGTCGAGATCAATTCTGCGTTCGGTATTCGTAAAGATCCATTCACCGGCAAGGAAAAAGAACACTGTGGCTTGGATTTAAAAGCTCATTATGAAAAAGTCCTTGCCATGTTTGACGGTTACATTGCGAATATTGGCTATGACTCCGGATCCGGCAATTACATCATCATGCGTCATGGTGATTACACCATCAGCTATTGTCATCTTTCTCAAATCTGGGTAAAGAAAGGAGAGAGAATCTATGCAGGAGACCCGGTTGGCGTCAGCGGTTCTTCCGGTCGTTCGACGGGGCCACACCTTCATATCACCAGCCGGTTAAGGGGACGGCTCGAAGACCCCTATAACCTCCTTACTTACATAAGAGACGTAAAGTTGCAGTGTATTACTGCTCTCCATGTCAGCGAGGAGACTCTTCTTTCTCCTGACGCATTTTTCAAGAAATATGCCCATGCCGCCATGAGACAACAGCAGAAATACGGCATTCCCGCTTCCGTCATCCTTGCTCAAATGGCACTTGAAAGCAGTTGGGGAAACAGCAGTTTGGCCCAGGCAGGATCCAATTACTTCGGCATCAAGGCCAACAGGAACTGGCTGGACAGCGGACTTCCATACAGTGTCCATGACGATGATCGCCCTAATGAAAAATTCTGCAATTTTGCCTCTCCGGAAGCCAGCATGGAATATCATTCAAGACTGTTGATGAGCGATCGCTATAAGCAGTGTTGGAAATACAGTTCCACGGATTTTCACAATTGGCTCGTTTCCATCAAGTCTGCCGGATATGCCACGGCAAGGGACTATGTACAGAAATGCGAGCGCATCATCATGAAGCACAAGCTCTACCTCTACGACGTAGCTGCTGAACGGCTATAATTACAATATAATGTGTATAAACAAAGAAAAAGCATAATGAAAAAAATCTTCTTTTTATTGTCAGCCCTTACATTCATAGGGCATGGCATCCACGCACAGGTCGTGTACGGTAATGATGAACGATTCTATGTGAACTCCCGGCATGAGATTCCGACAAGCTCTGCAAGTCATCCGACAGGCCTGCCAAGTCCGATAGACGGTCAGGCAAAATATAAGCTGTCAGGTTTGGGCGACAATTGGTTTGTCTCCGCGCAGGGCGGTTTTATCTCTTTCTTGGGAGATCCCGTCTCACACACGGACTTTAACGGTAGGACCAAGGTGGGGTTGGAACTTTCCATAGGGAAATGGCACTCGCCATATTTTGGGACACGACTGGCCTATCAAGGCTTTAAGTTTGTCGACTCCCAACGTGCATCCCAGTCCTTCGGCAGCTATCATGCAGACCTACTTCTTAACGTGTCTTCCTTCTTCCGACCCTCTTTTGAGAAGCCGGCAAAATGGAACATAAGTCCCTATATGGGAGCTGGAATTATCAGGCATCATCAGTTGAAGAAAAATTCCTTTGCTTTTTCCTACGGCATCTTGGGAACTTGCAGCCTAAGTGAGCGTATCAGCATCTCTGCCTCTCTTGGTGGAACGACAACCCGTCGTGATTTTGACGGATATGGAGAGAAAGGCCGTTTGGGAGACAATCTCCTTTCGGGAAGTGTCGGTTTGTCCATCGGGATTGGACATTTAGGCTGGAAAGTCAAAAAACACAAGTTGGTGTCAGCGAATGAAGATGTATTGCAGCATCCGATAATAACCGACTTGACTCCCTATCCACGCAATAATTACAGTGGCCTTAAATCACTTCAAGAAAGACTTGCCAATGGGAATACGGAGAGCGTTTCCGGGAATGACGATGAGAACATTGCGCGGTTTGACGCTCCAATCCTGTTCTTCTTCAAGCGTAATACCACGGAATTTGTCGACAAACAGCAGTTGGTCAACATTCAGGAGATTGCAGCTGCTGTCAAGGAGTATAACTTGGAAGTGCGTGTCGTAGGTTCCGCAGACAGCAAGACCGGAACACCCAAACACAACAGAAGCCTCTCTGTCAAACGCTGCCGCTATATTGCCAAGCTACTGATAAACGCCGGTGTTCCGAAATCGAAGATGACCGGGGCAACCAGGGGCGGTATCAATCTTTATAAGCCTTATACAGCCAACCGCCACACTTGCGTGATCCTGTATAAGCAAAAGTAAGAAGAATTAAAACAGAATAATATGGCCACTTTAAGAAAGAATACCAACTATGGTGTAACGGACATCTCACCGCGTCTACAAGACACTCTCAATGCCAACGGCATGCAGGCTCATATCACCATGACACAGACCGGTGATTATGAACTTGTCACCTTGTCCCATAATTCATCCGAACCCAGGCGTTATCCTCTCGACCAACAACAGGTTGAGAACCTGATGAACGGAGGTACATCCGCATGGGACAAGAAGGCCTACAACACCTTTGTCGGCATCGTTAAGGAAGATTATTATATCCCTGGCTCATTTGTCGCAGCCCGCAATGCCAACAGTCCTGTCAACATGGGACTTGACGGGCACAGGCTTGCCCCGGGAGAATATGGATACAGAGAACCGCGTCTCTTTTACCCTTTTGAAGGGCCGAGATACGGGCGATTTGACAGCATCATAGACGGTTTGATGGGACTTGCCCATGGTGGGCGCATCAGGCGCATAGACGGAAGACCTTTTTATGCCAACAGCGCACCTGTCGTTATAGACCGTCCTGGCGGACGTTTGCGTCCCGGAGAGATGAAAACAGGTGCCTATGGGTTCTATGACAAGGGTATGAAGCAGAAACAGGACGTCCTTCAGTCCATGAGTATCAGCGAACAGCAGCTTCCCAAGGTGGAACGTCCGAAAGGACAGTCCGTTCCCCTTAATTCCATCAGTTCACCGGTTTATATGTCGTCAGAGAAATTTCAGCAGGTACTGTCTTCGCACGGTATTGTCATAGATGAAAAGAAAAATCTGCTGACCATCAAGTCTGCGTCCGTTCCTACCAACCTTGAATACAAGCTGAACCCTGACGAGACGAAGAAACTCATGAACGAAAAATTCAAGTACAGCGACAAAAAGGGTGTACATAACAAGGATGGTGTATCTGTCAATGAACGGCTTGCCATCCTGAATGCCGTCATAGGAAAAGACTTTACCGATAAGATAACCGTAGAGATGCTTAACAGCAAGGACTATGTAGACATCAAGCTGAAACCCGAAGTGGAGAAAGAACTGGGGCTTCATCAGGAAGCAGCCAATCAATACATGGCATCCAAACTTGACATCATAGACATGAAAGACATGCGCGAGGACTATCGAAGCGGTTTCTTAGATCGCTGGAACTCTATCGGTGTCGTCGACGGACGCGGCCTTAATCCAAACGAAGGTTTCTATCTTCCGGTAAAGGACGGACGTGCCGTCTCTGTCGGTGAGATTCAGGTGTCGCCCGTCAATGACGGCAAGAGTGCGACTACGTTTCGCATGACTGCCGTAATCAACAATCAGGTGATGTCACATGACATCTCCAAGGAGGACTATATCAAGTTCATCAACTATAATGACGAGTACCGCCTGAAACTGTTCGACAAGGTGTTTGATGAAGTCAAGATAAAGAACGCGTCCAACGGTGTCTTGGAAGATCCTGTGCGTTCAGGCAGGATTGAGGATGCAGACGGTGTTGCCGTATTGAACGGTCATTACAACCTTGTTAATGACAACGTTTCCGCTGCAATTACCGGAGTGATTGCCTACAAGGATCAGATTTCCGGCAATTACATGCTGAATATGCGGGAGAGCAAGGATATTGGTATGTGGTCATATAAGATTACCGAAGAGCAGTATCTTGCTTTCAAGAATGCAGATGATGACGGCAAGGCAAGGCTGCTTTCCACCATCATTCCCATAACCGATGAAAACAAGCAGCCTTTGTCTGTTGTCAAAGAAATCAGGCTGCCCCTCTCCACCGCAGAGAAACGCGTGTCTTCCTATTCGGAGAATATAGACATGAAGGACGCTTTGCAAAGTGGCGCCGGCAGACCATACAATGAGCGTATGGCAGATGCGTTGAACAAAACGATTTTTAAGGATACTGAACATATCAAGGCCACTGCCCTGTCCGGGACAGATGTGAAAGCCGTCGCCCAAGGCGAAGCGAAATTGGTGGCAGAGGGAAAAGCTCAACCCACATTGGCTGAATTACGGGAAAACGTAAAGATTGCCCTGAAAGGAGAAGCCGGCGTAAACGGACAATCATTGGAGAACTTGAAGCCCAGTAAAGAATGGGTCAGAAGCGGTGGCCATGGGAGGGTAACCGAAGTCGGGGATATTGCCGTGGAACGCTTGCGTGACGCAGAAGGCAAAGCCATAGAAGGGAAGTACAAGATGACCGCCGTCATAGACGGTAATGTCTTTTCCCATGAGATCACCCAAAAAGATTTCGACAAGTTCCGCGCCATCAACGACACACAGCGCATGAAACTCTTCGATAAGATATTCCCCGAAGTGGAGATGAAGACCAAAGCGGGCCACGGCTTCAACTTGGGAGCTGCTATCCTTGCCGCCGTCTCCGTGGGAATGGATGTCGTCGGTTCCGTCATGGCAGAGCCACGTCCCCGCCCTGAATTTTATGCAAGCCGAAATGTCTTCTCCAAGCCTGGTGTAGCCTCTCCCGAAGCGGTCTCTGCTGCCCTTTACGAGTCAGAGAGTGAACATCTAAGAAGAGGACCATCGGAAGGCAGGGGAATGGGCATTTAATCATCAATAAAGTCCGCTATATGTTCAATCATGAATTTATGCCATTCCAAACGGTAACAATCCGTCCCCATTGGGGACAGTTCTGTATCAATGAGCTGCCAGTAATCTTATTGTGCCTGGCAAGTTATTGGATAAGCAGCTTTATGGAGTTTCGTTTCCATGAGCTTTTGATATGGCCGGCATTGTTCCTTACTTTCTACTTGTTTTTTCAAGTGGTCTATATGGCAAGGATCGAATATGTCCTGACAGGGGAGCAGTTAATCACCCTTCACGGTGTGCTCTCACACTCAACGGACTATATCGAGCTTTACCGTGTCGTCGACTACCGACAGCACCAGTCGTTTCCCCAGCAGCTCTTCGGTCTGAAGACCATCACCATCTATTCCGGAGACAGGAACAATCCCCAGCTGGATATGATAGGCATCAAGGTAAGGGTGGATATTGTCAGCGAGATACGCAAACGTGTGGAGTTTAACAAGAAAAGGAAAGGTATTTATGAGATTACAAACAGGCCTTAGACGCGTTTTTGCACTTATAGCCCTCTCTGTCGGAACCATACCGGCATCTGCACAGGGACTTTCGTCATCCAATCCGCTTGAATATGCCGCAATTGCAGGCGGTGAGGAACTTCTTGGCAATCAGATAAAGAAGCAGTCAAAAGCCATGGCTGCCATTGCTGTGGAGCAGGGAGCCATGACGGTGGCCAATACCAAGATGAAACAGTGGGAACAAAAATACAATTCCTATTTGAAGACAGCTTCCGGATATGCTTCCGCCATAAAAGCTGCCACCTCCCTTTATGCCGACGGGATGCAGACGCTCACGGCACTATGGGAAGTCCATACGGCATGTAGAATCAATCCCCAAGGAATTGCTGCTTCCCTATCGATGAATAATCTCTATTTGGAAACGGCGACAGAGTTTATCCGTACTTACAGGGCATTGAAGAATGTAATTGCCAAGGGAGGGGAAGGCAATATGCTCAACGGTGCGGAGAGGACGCAGATGTTGTGGAATCTGACAAACAATTTAGAACGGTTGAACCGAAAACTCCGGCTGTTGTCAGTGAGTGTCACAATGCACTCCTTAGATGATGTGTGGAACAGGGCCATTACCGGTAAGATTAACAAGAGCAACAAGGTGCTGGCCAATGAATCGTCCAAACGGATGTGCAGGGCAATCAGCAATGTTGCCAAGTTTTATAAATACAGGCAGACACATAAGCCATGGGGACAATGAACAACATCAGGCGGGCAACCATCAGCGTCATCTTAGGATTTTCCCTTTCCATAAGCCTGTTTGCACAGAATGGGCCGGATGGTGTCAGGGCCGGGATGTTTGCCGTTTATGCCAAACAAGCAAAGAAGGCCTTAAAGGCGCAAGATGTTTTGTTGGCAGGAAACCTTACAGGACACAAATATTTGAAAGAGGAAGTGGCAGCGACAACGAACTTCCAACGTCAGTTCAACGATTACCTTAACAGCTTTGACGACATACTGACCGTGGCAGCCGACATATACGGCATTTACACGGAAGTGGATGAAGCAATGAAAAACGTGAAAGTTGTCAAGGGTATTGTCGTTCGGCAACCGGCTAATGTCCTGGCGGTTGCTCTCTCACAGTCAAAGAACAACATCTATACTGACATTATCGAGAACGGTCTGAAACTCGCAGCAAACATCGAGCAGATCCTGCCGTTGAAAAAAGACCAGGACAAGAATGCCAAGATGACCCAATATGAACGGCTCAAAGTTATGGACAACATTCGCCTAAACTTGCGTACGCTCAACAGGAAGCTCCGTAATCTAAGCCGTTTGATACATTACACAACAATCATGGATTCATGGTATGACCTGAAAGGAACCGGAAAGGAATACCAGCCTCGCAAAATGGGATCTATAACAAAAGATTGTCTGAAGACTTGGATGAAACATGCAAAAGGCGTTAAATACTAAAAGCAATGGAAGAAAGTAAAGAAATACAGGGAACATACAGTATTTTCAGGACAACCATATATGTATCACTCCTTTTGGAGTTCTTCATGTATGCCTTGGATCCGGAAGCATTGAATAAGTTAGGTGGTATCGTAAATAATTTCCATCACCGGCTGGGCTTGCTGTCCATGTATCAGTTCCTGCCCTACTCAAAAATGGCTACACTCATGCTGGTAATCATCACTTGTATAGGTACAAAGAACAAGAAGCAGATAGAGTTTGATGCACGTAAGATGGTGTTTTATCCTCTTGCCATCGGATTTACCTTGGTGGTTGCATCTGTTTTTATCTATAGCAGCGATTGGCATGTCAGACTATGGATTTTGAAAGCTAATGTGTGGGTTTATATAATTGTGTCGATCGTTGGAACGATACTCGTCCACATAGCTCTTGACAACGTCTCGAAATACTTTAAGGACGGTCTGCTGAAAGATCGGTTCAATTTTGAAAACGAGAGTTTCGACCAGATAACAGATATCGTCGAGAACAAGTATTCCGTCAACATTCCCGTACGGCATTACTATAAGGGCAAGTTCAGAAAAGGCTGGATTAACATTGAAAATCCATTCCGTGGTACATGGGTTGTCGGCACTCCCGGTTCCGGTAAGACCTTCTCCGTCATAGAGCCTTATATTCGTCAGCATTCGGCCAAGGGATTTGCGATGGTTGTCTATGATTACAAGTTCCCGACCCTTGCCCAAAAGCTGTATTACCATTATCGGACAAACCAAATGCAAGGCAACCTTCCCAAGGATTGCAGCTTCAACATCATCAACTTTGTCAATATAGAATACAGCGCACGCGTCAATCCTATCCAGCAGAAGTACATTGCAAATTTGGCTGCAGCACAGGAAACAGCGGAGACACTTATTGAGTCCCTTCAAAAGGGACAGAAGACTTCCGGTGGTGGTTCCGACCAATTCTTCCAGACATCCGCGACCAACTTTCTTGCGGCCTGTATTTTCTTTTTTGTTAACTACAACAAGAAACCTTATGATGAGAACGGCAACGAACTCTTCCCCGAGTATGGCGAGGATAAGGAAACCCATCATAAGCGGTTGACCGGACGAGTCTTCAGTGATGCGGCAAAGGTCGGCAACAAGGAATACCAGGTACAGCCTGCTTACTGGAAAGGCCAGTATTCGGATATGCCTCACGTACTCTCTTTCCTAAACCATTCCTATGAAGAGATCTTTGAAGTGCTGAAGACCGACCCGGAAGTCTACCCGCTTTTGGGGCCTTTCATGACCGCCTTTGACAATGGTGCCATGGAGCAGCTGGAAGGTATGATAGGCACATTGCGTGTGCAGACTTCACGCTTGGCCACCAAGGAATCCTATTGGGTGTTTTCGGGTGATGATTTTGACTTGAAGGTGTCGGATCCCCGACATCCAAGTTATCTGCTTATTGCCAATGATCCGGAAATGGAAAGCATCATCGGCGCACTCAACGCCTTGATTCTGAACCGTCTTGTCACCCGTGTCAACAGCGGTATGGGAAAGAATGTCCCGGTAAGTATCATTGTCGACGAGCTACCAACGCTCTACTTCCATAAGATCGATCGACTGATTGGCACGGCACGAAGCAATAAGGTCGCCGTGACATTAGGTTTTCAGGAAATCCCACAGTTGGAAGCCGACTATGGTAAGGTGGGAAAGGACAAAATTATCACAACCGTAGGTAATGTTGTTTCAGGATCCGCCCGTTCAAAAGAAACGCTTGATTGGCTTTCAGGTGACATTTTCGGTAAGGTTTTGCAGCTCAAGAAAGGTATTACCATTGACAGGGACAGGACATCCATCAATCTCAATGAGAATATGGACAGCCTATTACCGGCATCAAAAATAGTTGATATGCGCCCCGGTTGGCTATGCGGTCAGACTGCCGGAGATTTCGTCGTCACGAAGACTGGCAGAAGAGATTCTATGGACGTTCAGACAGCCAAGGAGTTCAAGACTACCAAGTTCTTCTGTAAAACAGATTTCGATATGGCACAGATTGAGGCGGAGGAAGCAGACTACGGTAATTATCCCATTCCGAATTTCTACCACTTCGATTCCGAAGATGCCAAAGAACGTATCATCTATGCGAACTTTAAGCGTGTAGACCAAGAAGTGAAGGACATGATAAAGATTGTCCAGACGGAGTTCAAAAAGGAAGAAGGCACTCAAACAGCCCATAGGAAGAGCAACAGGAAGTCTTCCAAATAAACTCTTCCTTTTGTTTTTATTACGTGAGAAAGGGTCACTTGAACTGTAAAGTTCAGATGACCCTTTATTTTATTCTTTATCTGCGGAAATGCCGGCGAGGTTTCTGTTCTTCTTCCTCTTCTTCTTCATCTTCCATAGATAAATTGTAATTTTCAATTTCCTGTTGAAGGTTCTTGGCGTGCTCCCGGAACATGAAGTCTTGGAACGGGACATTTGATTCTTCCTCCCTCGACTTCACCAAGGCGTTGATATATTCGGTCTTATCCTCCTTCAATACCTTATTAGGTACCAAACCAAACTCATTTTGAAGATAATTCATGATCAACCTCGACATCCTGCCATTACCGTCTACCCATGGATGGATTGTCACGAGCTTCAGATGTGCGTCAAAGCTCAAACGGTATTGCTCATATACATCTGGGTTCTTTAACAGCTGTTCCCGTCTTTCGTTCATTTCCTTGCAGAAATCTTCTAACTTCTGTGGAACTTTCAGGTAACTCATGTAAGACTTTCCCATAGTTCCTGCCGTAACGTTTACTCGACGTAAATCTCCCTTTGATGAGTCAAATACACCACCAGGTGCATTGAATATCCCTCCAGTTCTTCTCATTACGATTGAAGACAGTTCCTTCAGCATATCGATGGAGAAAGGTGTGTGTTCCCTTGCCATTTCCATGCTTCTTTCGTAGGCAGCTTTCAGATCGAGGTTCATGTTCTGCTCAATGATGCTTTTACCCTTGGCAGAAAGGCCCTCGTCAAAAAGCAACTGGTTCTCCACCTCTGTCATAGTAGAGCCTTCTATGGCTGTTGAGTGCGTCACAAGAGAATACAGATAAAATTTATCGTAATCTATCATTTCCTGAAATCCTAAACGCTTATGCTCCTCCAATATATCTAAAAATTCTTGCTTTTTCATAATTTCATACTTTGATGAAGCAAATATACAACTTTGTACTTAATAAAACAATTTTTTAATGCAAAAAAGCCCGTCAAGCCGTTAGCGCAGCTAAAAAATGAAATGCTGTGAATGAGATTGTATTCCACGGTGAGCTG
>CALIBC010000138.1 GCA_938045615.1 uncultured Clostridia bacterium
CGGCAGTGGCCTGGCGGTGACGGGCAAGGTGACGGCCTCCTTCCTCTGCGACATGTTGACCTACATGGCCACGCAGTCGCGCGCCTCGGAAGCCTTCTATCAGGCCCTGCCGCTGGTCGGTCGTGAGGGCACGGTGCGCCGTATGCTGCGCGACACCGATCTGGAGGGCCGTGCACGCCTGAAAGGCGGCAGCATGAGCCGTGTTTTGTGCTACGCCGGCTACGTCGACGACGAGGACGGTGTGCGCTACGCCGTAGCCGTGATGGCGAACAACTACACCGGCGGCGTGCTGTCCATGCGCCAAGCCATCGAGTACCTGCTGGTGGATGTGTTTGAGTGAGCATTATTAATACTTGATCTGTATGAGACTTAAGACAATTGAAATACGAGACTATAAGTGCTTTGAGAAGTACAAGGTGGACTTTGCGCCGTCCGTGACGGTGATCATCGGCCGAAACGGTGCCGGTAAGACTGCTCTTATCAGCGCCATACACAAAGTGCTCAGCTTTATTTTTTCCAGTGACAAGTCATTGGGTGACAACTTCCTTTCTGCCGGGAACCCTTCGCTGAAGGTGAGCACCTTCGACGAATCGGACTACCGCCGTGACGATGAGAAAGGGACGATCACAAACGACCTCTCTATCCGTGCCGAAGCGATTTACTTCGGCCAGCCGTTGGCATGGGAGCTTTATAAGCGAACGGCAGGTCGAGCTGCACTCTATACGTCGAAATACAAAGAGGCTTTCCGTGATTTTATGATTGTTTACCAATGCGGCGTTGATCTGCCTTTATTGGCCTACTATTCCGACTCTTTTCCGCATCGCAACACCAAGTTGACCAAGTTTGCACTTGACACGATTAAACTGGATCGTATTCCGAGAAACTTCGGTTACTATCAATGGGATATGGAGGCCGCCTCCACAACGCTATGGGAGGTGAGGATGGCTAATCGATTGAATCAGTCGTATATTCCAGCATCGGAGTTATACGATAAGATCTATAAGGCACAAGAGTTAAGCAACCAACAATCGTCTGAACAGTTGACAGATAATACAGATAATAATGTAGAGTCTGAGATAAAAGAGCTGGCCCGACTTATGGATCAAATGTATTCTTTATCCAAGGACTCAAATTTTGTGAAAGAGCGGCTCAAAACATTCACTTCTAAGCTGCCGACGCTAAAGCGTGAGGGGTATGACATCTATAACCTCTCATCATTTCAAACAAATGATGGCTATCGGATAAACATCAGATTCAGGAATGGAAAGAAGAGTCTTTTACAAGACCTTCCTGCCGGCTATCGTCGCCTGTATTCCATTGTGTTCGATATGGCCTACCGTGCCTATATCCTCAATGGTAACAAGGAGCCGACGGGCATTGTGGTGATCGATGAGATCGACTTGCACTTACACCCCTCGTTAGAGCAGGAAGTAGTGGCAGCCTTGCACGCTACTTTCCCTGAGGTGCAGTTCATTATTTCCACCCATTCGGCTGCCGTAATCTCCAACCTGAATACGGCGAAACGGGGGAATGAAGAGCCTGCTAATTGCGTCCTTTTTATGCAGGAAGGGCAGGAGCAGGCCGACCCTCTGCCCAATATATACGGCTTGGATTACAACGCTGCCCTGCGGGACTTTATGGATACTCCGGCAAGCAGCGGAGAGATCCGTCGACTGAGAAATGAGTATTTGACCTTCTGTTCGTTGGGGCTGGATAAGGAGGCTGAATCAACGATGGCAGAGATCAAAAAGCAGTTGGGGCGCGAGGATCACCCCATACTCGAGCAAATACGAAAAGACGCCGAGGCGTATGAAGTACATTGATAAGTATAGTCGTCATGAGGAGGCGCACGACTTCAATGTGCGGTACCTGAAAGACTGTTACAGCGGTGACATCCATAGTCCCATACCTCGACCGGATCAGGATCAGGCCTTTGAAGGATTCAAGAATCCGAAATATGCTGACGGTGAGCCCGGATGGAGGCAGTTGCTCTACAAAGAGCAGGACGGCCGATGCTGCTATTGTATGCGGCGGCTTAGTGAAGAGAAAGGAACGGTCAACTATGAGCACGTGATCCCCCGCAGCCTAAAAGGGAAGCGAGGGCAGGAAGAGTATGCCTATTACGCCGAGCAGGCGCCGGCTTTGAGGGACTTTGTAGAGATGGCGGACGTGTTTGCCGAGAGAGAATTTGCCTCTGTGGACGATTTGGATCGACTGGAGAAGATGCCGCATACCATTGCGTTAGCCAACTTACTCGCAGCCTGCAATGGGAAACGAAACCAGAAACATTCCCGTGGATGCTGTTGCAATCATTCTCGTTCAGACGACCGCATATTGCCGGTGATGCTGATGAAAGATGCGGTTCATCGGGTGCAGTATGACGAGAACGGGATCCTATCGATCGTTGGTGGAGAATCTTCATGGAAGAAGATTATCGATGAGTTGAATGACAAGACGCTTCAAGAGATTCGTTCAATCTGGTATCATATCGGCCGTACTACGTATCGCCCGGAAGGCATTCGAGCGCTATACGAAGAGCAAGATTTGCTGGCGCGGAGTCGCGGGCTGATAGAACTGTTTAAGCAGGCATATGGGAAGGACAACTTCAGAGACATCCCCCAAGAAGTTCAGCGATATGCCCCCCTTACCCGTCCGGATGCACCCGAAGAGGGTGAATCCAATTTCTATTTATCAACCCTCTTAGCCTACGACTGGTTCTACGATTATTATCGAGGGAGAAAACGCCCTCTATCGCTCGGCGGCATAGATTGACGCTTGAGAAAGAAGCCGGGCGCTTATTTTTGCCGCCCTTTTCAGAAGCTGTTTGGTGTTTATCTCGGATAGCCCCGAGATAGAAAGCGGGAAGGGCTCGCTCATACGGTTCCGTAATGGATCGGTCCATAAACGCCAAACAGTTTCGCAGATTTGACTATACGTATATATCACCATCAACTTATTATGACGAAGAAAACCATACAGCAGCTCCTTCAGGAGCGCATCCTCATCCTTGATGGGGGCATGGGGACAATGATCCAGGGCTTCCGACTCTCGG
>CALIBC010000139.1 GCA_938045615.1 uncultured Clostridia bacterium
CACCCCTTTATGAGAGATATGAAGGTCATCTAACAGGGCAGGACTCCGGCCTTTTTTAAAGAAGGAAATTTCTGCCTTGCAGAAATCTCGGAAATGAATGGGTACATGTGTAACTGCCTCCCGAAAAGCTCTTTGTGAAGCCAGGCCCTCCGGGGGCTCAGGGCGCTGCCTGTTGCTGACCTCTTAAATTGACATATTTTAGCTCTGCTTGCCTGTCTCTGTGCTGCTCGTTATACTGTCATAAGAAAAAAGACAGAAGGAGAGCCCCAGAGACGTCCCTCGCAAAGATGCCCTCTGAGGCTCATGGTATTGCTACCATGTACAGCTTATCAGATTACGTCCGTGAGGGACAGTACATTTTTAACTGAGAGCAGTGATTATATTTGCCCGACCTGTAAAAAAGGCCATCTATGCTATCGCGATCACTGCAAGCGCATCCTCCGACACGAAGGTGGTGACTCAGAATGGCTATGGATCCCCAGGTGCCGGTGCAACAATCCGGGATGCGGAAAGCTCCACCGTATGCTGCCGGATCTGATGGTGAAGTTCAAGCAGTATTCCGCAGAGGTAATCTCCGGCGTTCTGGATGGGGTCGTACAGCCAGACGACGCCGACTCGGAGGATCATCCCTGTGAGGATACCATGAAACGCTGGCATCACTGGTTTATGGCAAACGAACTGCGTATCGACGGGACGCTTAAGTCCGTCGGCTGCCGGGATCTCGGGTTTGACGAGGCACTCATGAGGTCCGGCATATCCCTGCTCGAAAGGATCAGACAGACCTCGGAAAGATGGCTTGAGACCATCCATACCTTCATCTACAATTCAGGTGGTTTTCTGGTGCCTTTATGACCGGCCCCGGATTACCGACTTTGCTTTGCTGTCATGAGGGCGCTCCGGATATGATCACCGTAAAGGAGGTGGTCTTATCCATGAATACAGCAGAAAACAAAAACACCAAACAGTGGCAGGAGGACGAAGCACTCCGCCGGTTCCGGCTGATCTCGCCGATCCTGGACGAATCCCTCGATCCGGCAAAACGACTTCAGGTCCGGAAGGAGATCGCTGAAAAGAACGATGTAACAACCAGAAGCCTGTACCGTTACGAGGCAGCTTACCGGGCAGGCGGTTTCGCGGGGCTCAAGCCAATGAACCGCGAGCAGAGGCGCTCGTTTGCCCTGCCGGAAAACTTTGACGAACTGGTCGGAGAAGCGATCCAGCTCAAGCGTGAGGTGCCGACCCGTTCTGTCGCCCAGATCATCCTGATCCTGGAGATGGAAGGTCTGGTTGCACCGGGCATCCTGAAGCGTTCAACTTTGCAGAGATATCTCTACGACGCCGGCTTTGGTAAAAAGCAGATGAAAAAATATACCGAAGCCAGGAATAGTTCCTCGCGGCGCTTCTGTAAGGCCCACCGGATGCAGCTGACACAGGCAGATATCAAGTACATCATGAAACTCCCCATAGGTCCGGGTGGAAAGATGATACAGTGTTATATCTGCTCCATCATCGACGATCATTCCAAGATGATCCTTGGTACCGGCGTCTATGATAACCAGGAAGCCGCGATCGTCGAAGACGTATACCGCCGGGCGATCCTTTCCTTTGGTGCTTTTGATGCCACGTATGTCGACAATGGAAGCCAGTTCATCTCCAGGGAGCTGATCGATGCCCTCTCAAGGCTTGGGATCAGGCACCTTCGGGCAAAGCCGTATTCGGGCCAGAGCAAAGGAAAGATCGAGGTCTATAACCGCCTGATCAACAGCTATATCAGCGAATGCCGTGCGCAGAAGATAAAGACCCTTGAGGAAGCCCGCCACTGGTGGACACTGTTTGTGGAGGATTACTACCACGACAAGCCTCATGAGGGCATCCGGGAATACTACAAAAGCCAGGGGATCGATGTCCCGGCAGAGGGCATCACGCCCCGTCAGGAATTTAACCGTGATTCCCGTCCGCTGAAATATCTGGATGCCGGCATCGTGGGACAGGCATTCCTGCACCATGATACCCGTGAGGTGGACAAAGGCGCCTGTATCAGCTTTGAAGGCCGGAAGTACGAAGTCAGTTCCGCACTGATCGGTGCCACTGTAGAGATCTCCTGGGATCCGATGGCTTCGGAGACGGTCACCGTAAGTTATCCAGGCATAAAGCCTTTCCTTGCGAAGCCGTTGACGATCGGGGAATTCTCTGATCCAAAACCGGAGCTGCCGCAGAGCATGCTTCCGGAAGAGGTGGAATGTTCCCGCTTCCTGCAAGGTCTGCAGAAGGTGCACGACAGAAAACATATCCACAGCACGAATGCGATCTCCTTCGGAGAATACAGGAAGGAGGCGGACGGCAATGTATGAGCAGTTCTTTGAGATGACGCACACGCCGTTCACGCGGGACGTACCGCCGGATGCCCTGTATGAATCTCCCGCGATGAGGGACGCGCTGGGGCGTCTCGCGTATGTGGCGGATCGTCAGCTGTTTGCGGTCGTAACAGCGGATGCCGGCTGCGGAAAGTCCACCCTGATCCGGAAGTTCGCGGCAAGCCTGCCGAAGGAGAAATACATCCTTCTGTATCTGTCGGATTCAAAGCTGACGCCGAGGTGGTTCTACCGGGGATGCCTCGATCAGCTGGGTCTGGAAGCGCGCTTCTACCGGGGCGACGCTAAACGGCAGCTCCAGAAGGAGATCGAGATCGTCCGCGGGATCCAGCATAAATACGTCGTATGCATCCTGGATGAAGCACACCTTCTGGAAAAAGAGATGCTTGAGGAATTCCGCTTCCTTCTGAACTACAGGTTCGATTCCATGAGTCCGATGGCTTTGGTGCTTGCCGGCCAGACAGAACTCTGGGAAAACAAGCTGAGGCTTCAGAGGTATGCGGCGATCCGCCAGAGGATCGATATCAACTGTGTCCTTCCGCACCTTGACCGGTCAGAAACAGAACAATATATACAGTCCCACCTGTCATACGCAGGCAGCAACAGGGATATCTTCAGTGATAAAGCGATGGATGAAGTTTTCAAGGTAACAACAGGGATCCCCCGTATGATCAACCGGATCTGTGAGAAAAGCCTGATGTACAGCTTCCAGCAGCAGAAACGGATCATTGACGATTACATGGTTAAATATGTAGCAGAGCACGAAATGCTTGCATAGCGGCTACCAGATGAATCCCGGCGCCGCCAGCCAGAAGGCGGTGCCGGAAACTTACAAAAATGCTGACAGCTATGTGAGCAGCCTAGCGACAACAGACCGAAGCAGGTCAGCGACAGCTCAGGCGAGCATTAACAGCTTAAGACCAGCACACCCAATGCTGACATACGATTAACAAGTTATTTTTATTAC
>CALIBC010000140.1 GCA_938045615.1 uncultured Clostridia bacterium
AATACGTATCACAATGTAGACCGTTGTGCTGACTATTATATCCAAACAGGGTCTTTTACTTGGGATAATAACTTCGGACCAGGTGAGAATAGAACAATCACTCCCTCGATACCATTTAGCCCAGGAGATGGTAGGATTACGATAGGACATACAGATAATGTGGTGCTAAATGTGACGAATGTACCCTCTCTCACTACCTCTTGGAGTTGGAATGCCTCTCTTACAAGATACGCAAGTCGAACTTGGGTTTCTATGCCTCCTCCTGGCCATTATAGTTATGGTGGTGCTCAAACATCGTCTGCGTATGGGAATGACTCACATACATATTATGCTCCAGGAGATGCGCCTACGTATGATGGATCTGGAGATCATACGACAAATGGATCAACCGCATGGTCTAAACAGAGAGATACACATATTACGGTTGATGGGACGAGTAAGAGTCCCTCTAATCCGTGGGTGCTCCAACAGTTTTATTTTTTGGATAATCCGTGGCATTACAATCTGTATAATATCGCATATGGACCTAATCATACCCATACCTATTATGGCTCATATGTGACGGGATATGATAGCGGCACTGGGTCGTGGGGAACGGACCGGGCTGTAGCTACAAGTACATCGCATCCTTACCTGAAGTATACGGTAGACCCAGGGAAACATGGTGGTTATGTAAATGGGATTATCACGTTGCTGGATAACTCACATGTACGATTAGATGCGACAGCAGGCAATCAGAGTATAAATAGGAATCTGTCTAACAATAATGGTACTCTTAACTTGCCTACGGGTTTCTATACTTTGATGAATGATGGAGCAGTGATTATATCTGGAACAAAGATGACGGTAAATAACCGTGCTCCATTAGGTACAAACTCTGTGTTTGGTGTGAACACTACACTAGACGATGACATAAAGACGAATACGGCAGGCGGTACGATCTTGATCGGAGCCATCACAAGGACGGATGCCACATCGCAAGGCAAGATTACCATCCAAGCCGCTACTGTAAACGCAGGGGAGCCTCTTGGCTTTGCCACATCAGGTAAGGAAGTATATACCGGTACATGTATCCCCGCAGCAGGTACCGCTAACTTGGGAAACTATCAGACTACTAATGCGGAAGAGATCACGGTAGACAACAGCCTCAATCTCCCGACTGCGCTCGGTGCTGGTGCGCTGCAGATCTTCAACACGAGGCATAACTTGGTTATGGATAAGACCTATGCCACTACGGTGGGTGGTACCGGTCATATGCTGATCATGGCTTACAAGACGTTGAAGATGGCTAAAGCTCATAACGTCACGGGCAGCAGCTCTGGCAACACCAATTTGGTGGGCGGTGATGTAGATCTTGGTGCTGATGAAACATACACTGGAACAAGCACTGGCTCTTATCGCGTGATTGCTTATGGAAACGGGAATCATATTCCGCCACTCTTTTCTGGCTTTACGGTTAATTGGGGCAGTTGCACCGCAGCACACAGCTGGTGTAGCAACACAGAGCAGACTCGTTTCTTGAACACTAACGATCCGACATCTGACGCTTCAAGTAGAACGTCTAACAGCGGTAGTGCAGGCAATACGTTTAGAGCCCTCCACACTTGTTTTAATGCGTTTGGTGGCAACAACGGCGATATTACGAACAGTGCTACGATTACCAGCACGGTGAGTGTAGGCACAAGCAGCAGCACCGCACGTTGGCAGGCAGCACGCCATATCAACATCAATGCTGCCAGCACGTTCATCTGGACGAGCACCGGAAGTGGAGATATGTGGTGGGCCGCTCAGGACGATATTTATCCGCAGGGCATCATCACTTGGAAGAAATCGGGAAACAGCTCTGGCGTAGCTTATTGGCAGGCTGGAAATAATATCGAGGTAACAGGCACAAATACGTTGACCGCTAATTGGGATATTGGTGCTACTGGCACTAACGCCATGAGATGGCTGGCAAGGAATGATATCAAATTCCCGTCAGGAGCTACGGTAACAGCAAACTGGAAAACGCTCAGCGCAGTCAACACGGGTAACATACTTTGGGAAGCAGGACACGACATCGTCTCCGGAGCCAAACTGATAGCCAATTGGGAAGTCGGATCGAATGCAGCCGGTAGTGCAAGATGGCTGGCTAAAAGAAATATCGATATTACACTCCCTGGGTCTTCTTCAATTGCATGGAAGGCTGATGCTGGAAGTACGGGAGATCTGGAATGGATCGCTGGCGGAAATCTCAAGGTAGATAATGTCGCGGCATCTCCTGTCACCTTTACTCAGCTGGGAAAGACGGGTAACACACTCTGGCAGGCCGTAGGTAACATTGAGGCTTTAGGCCCGAAAACGTTTACGAACAGCTCAACTGGTACGGGTAATCCGGGTACCGGTGGTAAAACCATCTGGAATGCGCGTGAACACATTATTACAGGCAACGGCACAGCAAACACTCCTCCGCAAACTGTAGAATTCAAGCGTACAACGGATAACGCTGGCTTGATGGCTTGGCAGGCGGGTAAGGACATCCGTACAGGTAGCAAGACCAAATTTACGAATACCGCATCTGGGAACATCTCTAACATGGAGTGGTTTGCTTGCAATAACATCTTTACTCAGTATGGAGCTACAACTGGAGATGCAAGCGATCATCACGACGTGACCTTCACCAACGATGGTAAAGGAAGTATGATTTGGCATGCCAATACGGGTAACATTGAAACCCGCAGCAAGACGTCTTTCAACAACTCCGGAGACGGCCATATGACGTGGTATGCCAAGAAGAATATCAAGACATACTTCGGTACAAATACGAATTCGGCTCAACTGAACGAGGGTATTATCTTCACGCAGACCGGAAAGGGCCGTACCGTATGGTTTGCAGAGGATGATGACATCGAAACCAGCAACCCGGTACACTTCGATTGGTCAGGTGCAGCGGACGATGCTACAAGCATCATGTGGTGGGCAGGTCGACACATTGAGATCGGACATAACTTCGATCCGAACAATCCGCTTATTAGTCGTGCGAAATTTGAGACGAATGTAAATGATACGATTTTGCTGAAGTCAAAGAATGGCCATATCCTGACAAACTCACAAGTGGATATCGAGCGTACCAATACTGGTAAGGCGCTCACGAAGCTCTGGGCTGGTTGTGGCACCTATCGTCCTTCGAATGGAATTAACACGCAAAACAATATTGATATTGAGAACGTATTCAACTATACCGAACCTTCGGGGGGCCAAGCTGCCGGCGCTTTAGTACATCTCTATGCGGAGAATGACATTCGCTCGAATTGGGTTTGCGACAGCGATCGCCCTGCTCCAATTCTGTTTGATATCTCAGGAGCAGCAGCAGGCTCTAAGACGCGCACTCTTTGGGAAGCTGAACGTAATATCAGCACGAAAGGTCGCGTAGATTTTAATTATAAAGGTGCTACGGCTGCAAAGTCGTTGGTATGGCTCTCTCGCGCTGGTTATATCCAGACCGAGCGCCCTGTAACGGTGGCCTATGAAAGCAATGACACAGTTTCGTTCCGTGCGGAAGATTGGCGTCATGATCCGGCCAGCGATACGAGAGTAATTACGAATGCGAATGATCCATTGACTTATGGAGGTCGTCGCGGTAACATCCACTTCTTTGATTCGATCAACATCAAGCGTTACAACACGGGCGTAGGTGTGACGGAGATCAAGGCTGAGAACCATATCTGGACAGCGATGGTAGACTATTGGGAAAACTCAGGTGCAACAG
>CALIBC010000141.1 GCA_938045615.1 uncultured Clostridia bacterium
GTCTCCATCGACGCGAACTATCGCCAAATCAAGCAGGAGATCCCATCGCTTGTGGACTCCGAAATCGCCCGCATAAAATCCGACCCGAAGCTGAAAGGGCTGATGAAGGGAGAGTGAAGAAAATCTACTGTTCTAACGATTTCTTACGATCAGCGAAAACGGTTTGCCTACAAATAAGTGTATATCCAACACATTTCCAAGAGGTGAATTTAGCACAGCTTGAGAAAATTAAGATTCCGCTTCGTATTGCTCCGCCCTAAGTGTGAGTATTTTTATAAAACTAGACTTGGCGCCTCTTTAATAACAGAGAAGTAAGATGAATTGCCATTTACAACGACATACGCCCTAAGTGTAACATACCTATAATTTATTTTTTTGTGCGGGATGGGTAAAAACGAATTAAATCATCAATAGAGCTGGCGTGAATCGCAATCCATCTAATAATTCCTGCCATATTTTGTGTTTTCGATAGAGATGGGATTCTCACCGACTATAACGTAATCCTGACTTTTTTCTATTAAATACTCGCAACGCTTTATATACCCGCGATCTGTTTCGCGAAGATTGTAAAATCTCTGATATTTTTGACCATAAGGTGTCTGAGGCATACTGGGCACCTTCTCTTCTGATGTAGAAATATTAGAAAATATCAACATGGATGTCCCGTATCCCAAGTTTTGAAAATCCCTGTTTGTCGTATCAATTTCCCATTTCGGCACTCGATCGGTCCTATCAAGGAATTTGGTGATGCATTTTACTTTGACTTTTACAGACGGACTGGCCACAACTGGTATTTTTGATCCATTTCTATAAAAATACAGATATAGATCTCCATACCCGCAAATTCGATATGCACCTCCGTCCACTGTTTTAGGTTTATGGACTAGCTCGACGTAAAGTGGCCCTTTCTTTATGTTGAACCTAAACTTAAGCGCAACAGCTGAATTATCCTTGACATAATTAAATGTGCAGAATATAGGAACACCCGGTTCGTTGTGGTTAAACTTCCCCTGCTTGATGTGTTGAATAAAACCATGATAGCCTGTAAATGTTTCCACACCCGTCTTGCCGTTTCCTCCAATTAAGTACACTTTAAAATCGCATCCGTTTAAAAATGAACGCTCTTCTTGCGTTATATTATCAGAGTTTTCTATAAAGAATCTGTGAAAAATACGATTGATAGTTCGTCTCGAGTACTCAACCGTCTGATTTGTTTCTAAAGTCATAATACCTAATCGACCGAAAGATATAGAATTCACATAAACTGCTGAGTTGATTATATCTGCTGGTATCTGAGCTATTTGCCCTTGTGGATAATCCATTATTGCCTTAAAACTGGTTTGATAAAACTTGACATATAACCCCGTAGCCTTATTGATAGAGTGCTGTTCTCCTTCTTCAGTTGAAGTGGATCCCCAAAACAAGGCGCTCGTGTTTCTGTTGCTACCGAATGCCACTTTTAACTCATTATAAGAAGAGAACTGCTCTATAGTATAGCTAAACTCTCCTGTTTGAGTAAAATAACCTCTTGTTATTTGAGATTGAATATAAGACAAAAAACTGCTATATGACGGATTGACGATAATCTTGGGAGATGTATTTTGCAAAGTTAAAGATACTTTTATCGGTGTTTTTGTGTATGCTAGCGGTTTATATGAGCAGTTGATAACAGAGGATTTGCTCAAAATATTTCCTATCCAAATATGCGAGGAAAGTTCTGGAGGTATTATTGATTCATAACATTCAACCTCTCTCATCTCAATTTCAGGAGATAAATTTCCCGAACGAACCATCGTTTCCTCTGATTCGTTAGGCTCATTAGTATAGTCTCGTACTGTATTGATGTCTATGGTAATATTTCTATTGCCACATACATCTTCTATTTCATGTTCTGTGACCAGGTCACCAAAAGAACAGCGACTGAAGAGTAATACAATGAATACAGTGATCCAGTTATTTCTCATATAAATCAATGATAGATGAAGGAAGATAATAGACCTCTCTATGCCTCAGATACATACCATAATGTAGATATAGCAAAAACGGCTTTCCTATTGCAGCTGCGATTTATCAGAGCAATACTCTCATTGCTGTAGTTTTATATTGCTATAGTACACCTTCGTATTGTTCAATAGCCATCAATTCGTTTTAAACGATGTACTAAAGACAGAATTATCCCTTGCGTAATTAGCTGTAAAAAAGATGGGTACTCCCGGCACATCCTTCGTGAATTCTCCCCCGGAAAGTATAAACTCTGTAAATTTATCAAATCCGGTAACAATTTGAGCGACGCTATGGCCAGCTCCTCCAGACACAAATATCTTAATTGTGGATTCTGATAAAATCTTTTTCTGCGCGTCTGTTAAATTCAGACCTACACCAACTTTCCCTGCTGTTAATGAAGCCTGAAATGCGGATTTAAGTTCGCTGTACGAGTAATCGCTTTCTATCGCGATTATTCCCATCCGTCCATATGTTATGGAATTTATATACACAGGTTCCCTACCTAGCAATTTATTCAAATCACCTTCATTTTGAAATATATTGCCATTTGTGGGGTAATCCATAACTACAGAAAAATTCTTTTGGACGACTCGAGCAAAAAGCCCTGTTTTTGACTTTATTTTTTGATTTTCAACTGAAGCGCCAAGTTTAAATATCGCACCAATATTGACATTTGCTCCAAAAGCTAGTTTTAATTCGCTGTAGGACGAAAACTCCCTGTAATCATATTCAAAAGATAAAGATTGCTTACCACTGAACTTCGGAGATTCAATGGCTTTTTGGAGTGATTTATTCATCGAAGAAAGACTAGGCCTCTGAATTAAATCAAAGTAATAGCGAGGGAATGTATAAGTAATATCAATCGCTTTTACGGCATTTGGTATGGGGGCGAATCTCAATTCATTGACAGAATTAGCCCCATACACAGCTCCAATATATAAATTTGGAGTTGTCACCGCAATCTCATAACTCTGGTTGTTAGAGCGAATTTGAGCCAAACCTTCCTTTGGATGATATGAAACATCCCAGTCGAGATTTTTTGTAGGAATAACGATGGGAGTAGGGACGTATTTAGAATTTACAGATTGGTGGTTTTCTCCCATTTCAATCGAAGAACATGAAGAAAACAAGACAAACAAAACAGGAAGGAGAATACGTGCTATTTTTAAAACAGTTGACTTCATAAGGCATTGTATATTAATTATGATTATCTAATAATATTCAGGCTGATATACGAATTAGAATGATCCAAACAGCTTGCTGTAGAGAATGAAAGTGGCATGATCGGTAAATTATTTGCGCCATTCACATAGTCTCGTATGATATTCACTTTCCCTGTTTCAACAATTGGTTCTTGATTTTCCGCAAAATGCAAATAGCTTACACTAGACTTCCTTACAATCTCCATCTCTTGATTGTTAAGCTCTTCTTGATTCATTATTTTTTCTATTATACAAGTCACCTCTTTCTCTGTGCTGTTGGTTTCTATGAATAAAAGAGCCGTTCTCCCATAATGTACAGAATTGATATATGATAGATTTTTCAACATTTGAGGTGTGCTAAATCTCTTTTTGTTTATAATCTCGTTTTGATAATCTAGTTCTATATTAAACAGTTCGATACAATAAGAGTATATTAATCCGCTTCGATATGCCATTTCTCTTTTCTTATATGACTCTCCAAATACGATTTCATCCAATGCTATCCATAGGTTGCACATTCCTAATAGATTTAGCTCTTCGCGCGAATTATAAAGGATTGGCGCGCTATCGTAAAATAACCTAAGATTCTGACCTGGTGTAAATTTAATAATTTCATCAACCATTTCATTAACAGATTGTATGGAAGGATGTATGATCTTAGTAAAGACCCTGCTACCGATAAGGCAACTAATAGAAATGGAATCACACACATAGTCCGGATAACAAAGCATATGATCAAATCCATTTATCTCTTTATTTATAATATCTCCGTGGTATATATCGCGATTTATCCTATTATTCACAAACAACCTTTCTCCTACTATGTGACAAATCGAGAAGTCTCCAAATCTATTATTCCGAGATTCGCAATCAATTGATACTATTGAATTAACGGGAAACACACACCGCTTAATTCCACCGAAGGAACTGTATTTACCCGTCTGACGCACGCATAGTTCTCTTTTGTTCTTTTCATTTCCAATTTTAATCACTCCCTCTCTTTGTCGCGAGAACAAATTTGGACCAACTGATATTCTTAATATTTTGCAGTTTTCGCTTTTAGCTATTGAGCACCAATCTGGGCAACTAATAACTCTCCAATCCATATTAGATCGCACTATAACACTATCCATGCCTCCTAAAAAACTTGCATTCAGTTCTCTGCAACTTATATCAACGAATGGACTGGGTGTTACTTCCTCTTTCTTGCAACCTAAAAAGGATAGAGCTATCCCCGCAATAAAAGGAAGAAAAATAAAAAACGAGCGATGATTATTCATCAGTTTGAATTTGTATATTTAAGTGCGGATTCGAAATATTACCATTTCATGGGGTTGCCTCAAAAAAATGTCACATTGCCCAATTAAGGGATAGAGCGTAAACAAAATTCATCATTTCTCATATCCAAATCCATCTATGAACACGAGTCTGTCTCATTTTATAAGGTGCAAAGCAAAGTTCCATACGAAAACCTTCCGCTCTCTGGGACAAGAAGAAGGATCTTATCTCCTTGTTTCAGTTTCTTGGTTCTCATCAATTCGTCCAAAGCCACATAGATGGCG
>CALIBC010000142.1 GCA_938045615.1 uncultured Clostridia bacterium
CTCAAGCAGATGAAGATGTACGCCGTAGCCTTCCAAGCGAAGGGGGAATAGCCAAGGGGCACCCCGCTTTTTCCTTCATCTTTGCCCGCCGAAAGAAGGGAACGACATATATAACGAATGACAGAACAGATACGATCATAAGGCATAACGAAAAGCCATCTTCAACTTCGTTCTACCCCTCGGAAGTTTGGTGACTATAGATGAGTACAGTGGAATAGGTTTGGCAAGCCTGCGCCTTACGGTGTGGGATCGACTTATTCCCTTTATACTCTAAGTTACGTCAAACGTCTCATTAGAACGAGAGTGGATTGGCTTCATGCCCTTTTTTTATGCCGTTATGTACAGTGCAGAGTTTTTTGAATTATGATATTCAGCTATGCCATCGTCGTCCCGATGGCCAATGAAGAGGACGATTTTGAAGCGTTTGTCGCCGTCTTACGCGAAGCGCTGGATCGCATCGGTTCGGGCGCGGTCTATTTTGTGGTAGACGGTGTCTCGAAAGATGCCACCCGTCGGCTCTGTGAAGAACTATCGGCCGCAGACGAGCGCTTTGTCACGGTCTGGGCGCCAGAGAACCGCAACGTAGTGGATGCCTATCTGCGTGGCTATCGCGAGGCGTATGCCGGAGGCTATGAATACATTATTGAGATGGACGGAGGACTGTCGCACGATCCGCGTGCACTGCCCATGTTCCTGCGCGTGCTCAACGAGGGCAACGAGTGTGCCTTCGGTAGCCGCTTCATGAACGGCGGCTCCATCTGCGACTCCAATCCGCGACGCACGTTCCTCTCCCGCTCGGGGACGATCCTTTCCAACGTCCTCTTAGGCACAAAGCTGCACGACATGACGTCGGGCTATCAAGGCTTCCACCGCAGTGTTGTGGCCAGTTTTATGAACTACCCGCTGCTTTCCAAAGCCCATTTTACCAGACAGAGCTACGCTACCTGCTGCGCAAGACGCGCTATGCGGAGGGGCCCATCCATTACCGTGCTCCCTCGCCTCGCGTCTCGCGTAACGCCATCCGCAACTCCTTTGCCGTCCTCTTCCACTACTTCTTTCGACGCTTTCGTTTTCAATTGACATTTATCAAACAACCCTCATGAACGATACTTACTTAATCATCACCTCCATCGCCCCGGACACACATCCGGTGCTGAATCTTTACGCCCGCGAAGCCTCGAAAGCAGGTGTGCCCTTCCTTGTAATCGGTGACCGGAAGAGCCCACGGTTCCACCTCGACGGCTGTGATTTTTACTCCGTCGAACGTCAGGCGGAGTTGCCATACCAACTAGCCCGATTATTGCCCTACGGACATTATGCCCGTAAGAACCTCGGCTATATAGAAGCGGCCAATCGGGGTGCAGAGATCATCATCGAGACGGATGATGACAATTATCCCGACGCCGCATTCCTCAGTGCACGCAGCCGCGAGACGGAAGCCGCGCGGATAGAAGGCGCCGGTTGGGTAAACGTCTACCGTTACTATTCCGATCAAAACATTTGGCCGCGCGGTTTTGCCCTTGAACATGTCTTGGATACACCGGCCGATCTGGATACACCTCAAATGGTCGTTTCGCCAATATGGCAAGGGCTGGCAGACCGAAATCCTGACATTGACGCCATCTACCGACTCACACAGCCGCTACCCGTACACTTCGACAAAACAAAACGACGCATTGCCTTGGCTGAGGGATGCATCTGTCCGTTCAACAGCCAAAACACGACGTGGTTCCGTGAGGCCTTCCCGCTGATGTATCTGCCCTCGTATTGCAGCTTTCGGATGACAGACATCTGGCGCTCATTCGTGGCTCAGCGTATCGCGTGGACCTGCGGCTGGAGCGTGCTATTTCACGAAGCCACCGTGTGGCAGGAGCGCAACGAACACAGCATCTTGAACGACTTCAAAGACGAAATCTCAGGCTACTGCAACAACGGCGAGATCATGCGCCGCTTGACAGCCCTTAACCTGCGCGAAGGCACTGAGGCCATCCCTGAGAACCTCCGCCACTGCTATCGTGAGTTGGTCGACATGCAGCTGATCGACGGGCGCGAGCTGCCATTACTTGAAGCATGGATCGAGGATATATGCGGGGCGTGATGGAAGGTAGAACAGCACGCGTCTTCTATGCGCTTGCAGCTGTGGTGGCCGTGGCCTACTTTGCTCTCGTAGGGCATTTCGCGGACAACATCCCGTTTTGGGACGATTACTTGGCGGAACAAAACTTCCTCGTGCGTTTCCTCCAGTCGCCCAGTCTCTCTGAACGGCTCCGCATGCTGATTGAGCAGCACAACGAGCACCGCCTTCTCTTCACCCGACTGACGACGCTCGTAGTCTATCTTTTTACAGGCAAGCTGAATTATGCGGTCTACATCATCTTGGCCAACGCGATGCTAATTGGCACCGGGTTGTTGATGTATAAAACGATCAACAATGACCGAAAAAAGGCGTTCGGCACCTTTCTGATCGCTCTGCTGCTCTGCAACGGTCAACACTTAGAAACGTCCGTTTGGGCCATGTCCGGCTTGGCAAACATCGGCACGCTCTTCCTCGCCCTCGCGTCGTTATTCTGCGTGCTGCGCAGGGAGACGGCTTGGCTAGTGGCGGGTTTCGCACTGTCCGTCCTGACCGTTTTCTCAAACGGCAACGGCATGTTCATCCTCATTCCCGCACTGACCGGCCTCGCCTTGCAGAGGCGGGCAAAGACGTGCGTGGCCTATGCTATCGTAGCCGCGTTCTCAGTCATGTTCTATTTCCTCAACTATGTAAGCCCCGAACGAACGGACATCGGACTGACGGACATGCTCGCCCATGCACCACAAATCCTCATCAACCTATGTACGTTCGTTGGTCTGAACTTCTGGGTGCCATCATTTCGCATCGTGTCGATTGCCGTTGGTGCCGCTTGTCTATCAGTCTATCTATGGGGAATTTGGAAAGGGTGGTATCGCACTGACCTTTTTAGTTACGCCAGCCTGACATTCCTCTACCTGACGGCCGGCGCGGTAGCGGTGATGTGGGTGAAGGACGATTCGTTCTACGCGCCCCTGCGCTATCGTGTGTATTGTTCATCATTCCTTCTCCTTTCCGCCTTATTGCTGTTGAACCATAGCCGATTCTCGCAAATAAAGTGGGTGGTTTATCCCACAGTCGTCCTGCTCTTGCTCTTCAACTTGTCGGGCTTTATCTATATACCGAAAGAGCAGCATCGACAGGAATGGAGGGTGATCTCTGCGTACAAATGGCAATACGACGGGCTGGGTTTGGCCATTTCTTCAGACGAGCAAGTCGTTCTCTATCTGCAAGTGGCTGAACGGATGGGGTTGTACCGGATGCCCCGCTATCCGATGTCCAAATACGCAGCCTCCATCGTGCAGCAATCGGTTGCACCGAACATGAACGCCGAGGAGATGCCCCACGGTATTGATAGCATTTCGACAAGGGATAGCTATCTAATCATTGAGGGATGGGCCTTCCTGCGAGACCACTCTATGAACTTCAGCGATATCTCCGTCTGCCTCATCAGTCCGCGGCACAGCTATGTCTGCACCTCACTGGCCGAACGTCGCTACGACCTAATGCTCGACGTTTCCCTCGATCGCATCGAGCATTGCGGTTTCTTTTCCGTGATTGATATGCGAAGCATCGAGGCCGGTACCTACCGGATAGGAATTGAGATCCGCCGCCTCTTCGACAAACGATCTTACAGCCTTGTCACCGAGCAAACGGTAGAGGTGAAGCATCCAGCGTAACCGTTTCCAGTGCTTGTTCTGGCGGCACAAACACTGGAAACGGTTCTACCATTCAATCTCCCCCTGCGTTGCCTCGGGCAACAGCGCGAAAGAGCGTCGGTGGTGCGGTGTGACGCCGAACCGACGGATCGCGTCACGGTGGGCGGCCGTCGGGTAGCCCTTGTTTTTCGCCCAACCATAGGCGGGATAATCCGCATCAAGCGCCA
>CALIBC010000143.1 GCA_938045615.1 uncultured Clostridia bacterium
CGTGCCGCTTGCTGACGGAGGATCGAATGACGAGTCCAACCTTATGAGTCTTTGTCGTTCGTGTCACGAGAAGATTCACCGCGAGCGTGGCGACAGATAAAAAGCAGCCCTCGAATGGAGAGCTGCCCTTGGTCAGTCATAGAGATTCATTTTGTTTAAAACCTTAAGCTGATCACGCTTTGCATAAATCACATTCAGGACATAGACCCTTCCGGATACTTCATCCAGGCGGTAGTAGATGTAGAAGTTCTTCGCAATGATCTTACGCACGCCTCTGGAGTACCATGGTTCGCGTTTCTCCGGTGCAATGCTGTCTGCCATATAGGTAAGCTTCTCCATCTCCTTGTGGATGACTCGGATGTAATTTAAGGCAACATCAGGTACCAGCAGAGTCTCAGCTATGTGATTTTTGATCTCATAAAGATCTGCTTCCGCATCCGGTGTGACGATGATTTCATAGGAGTTCACTTATCCAAGGCTCCTTTCCAGATCATCGAACACGTCTCCGAGCGGTCTGCCTTCACCTGCAACCGATTGGGCATAGCTATGCTGAAGCTTTGCGTCAAGCTCCGCATTCGACATTGCATCCAATGTTCTTGGCTCTGACGGAACAGTCAGTGAGAACGGAATGCCATGACGATAAATGATCTGGCGGTACAGAGAATTGATGACAACAGAGACAGGAATTCCAAGCTTCTGCAGGATGTCTTCTGCCTCATTCTTTACATCGTTTTCAACACGAGCGCTTACTGTTGAATCTTTCATATGATTGCACCTCCTTTTGCTTATAATGTAATTCATAGTATTGCTGATTGCAATACAAACTATATGGACTGTTTGTGAATTTTATACATTGGGAGAGGTGGTCAAAATCTCTACGACCCTTTTCTCCGGAAAATGGCGCGGAGTCTTTTACGCAAACATTGCAATACAAACAGGGTATTAAACCCTGCACCACAGAAATGGAAGTGATCGCCGACAAAATTATGAAAGGCGCACCTGCAAAGCGCATAGAGCTGCCGAACTTCACCGAAGACATGACCGACTTCGATGTTGACGACATCGGTGACGGCGTAGAGCCGGAAGGCATGGATATGCCAAGTCCGGACGATTACCTCTCTGCTCTGCAGGAGAACGGCAAGCCTCTCGGCGCAGATGAAATCTATAAGGAAACATGGCTGTGGCTCAAGGAATGCGGCTGCGAGAGGCTGGTAAACAAGCGCCTGCCCGGAAAGCACCCGACCACCGGCGCTGCAATTGCGAGCCCATTCACACAGCTTTTGATGAATTTTCAGAAGCAGGCGGAGAAGGAACAGTCCGAAGTCGATAGTCATCACCGGGAAGAAGCCATGAACAAGATCAAAGAGCTGTAGGACTTCATCGCCGGACAGGAAACCGACATCACTGAGTTCGATGAGGCTCTGGTCAAAAAGCTCATCGAGAAAATCACCGTCTTTGCCGACCACTTCACAGTGGAATTCAAGTCGGGGATCATAATCGACATCGAAGCATAAAAAAGGCTCCTCGCCGCCGACATATTTGCCGGAAGTGAGGAGTCTTGATCAGTTTTACTTCCAGTGCTTCAGTTGTGAAATATATCCATCAAACTGAGCACGTCGTTCGTTATCAGGAGTATTGTCCGGATTCGGCATATGACCTACCAAATAATCAAGTAAAGAGTCTTTTGTCTTATAAGCAAACTTTCCGTCTGCATAGCACCATTTACAAAAGTCCTCATTGAAACTTCCATCTGGTTCTTTGCTGATGATCTCGTCTTCACTCAGAGGCATACCACAGCACTGACAAATAAGCTGTCTCGGTTTGCCAAGCAGCGTATTGATTGATACGTCAAACTCTTTTGACAACAATTGGAGCGTATCCGTGTTTGGCTGCGTTTCTCCTGTCTCCCAGCGACTTACAGCCTGTCTTGTTACCATTACCCGTTCTGCAAGTTGATCCTGTGATAATCCGTGCTTCTCGCGCAGGCTTTTTATTGTATCTTGTACTGTCATTGAACTGTACCTCCATATTCTTAGTTCACATTCATTATGAACCGTATAGGCAGTTCGAACAAGCAACTCGCTGTTGCCCCCTACTTCTTTTTGTTCTTGAGAGAAGGAAGTTCCTCATACATTGCTTCCAGCAATTCCCGCAGAAACTCCTTGTTATCCACATCATCCACGAGCAGCATTTCCTTTGCGCCTTCATACGGAAGTTCCATGTCCGCATTCGGCATCATCGCCACAGCCGATTTTGTCGGTTTCACAAGAAGGCGGTCATCGTAAATGCCGCCGACAATCTTGCCGCGATAATAGATGATGAATTCGCCCATCATCGCCCGGTAAGATACATCGTTCAGTTCAGACAACTGCTCTAATATAAAATCCAAGTATTCTTTGCTTGATGCCATGATTCTGCTTCTTCCGTCCTATAGCTTCAGTATAGCGATAAGTTCTTCTCCATCCATTTTGCCGGTCTCAACAAATCCGAACGAACTATATAAGTGACGAGCCGCTTCGTTTTCGGGCTCATAAGATAACCAGCAATACTCTGCCTTCCCGCAAGGAATAGAATTGATGAATTCTAATGCAAGCTTCACAGCTTCTTTCCCGTATCCATTTCGTTGATTAGACTCATCAATCATTAAACGCCAAAGGTTATAGTTTCCCCTTGCAATTTCAGGTGCATCATCCCAATAGTCATCAATATCGAATCCGATCATCAAAAAACCGACCGGCTTATCACCATCATATAATCCAAACGGAAAAGCATACCCATTTGCAGTGATAGCTGTATAGGCTTCAATAATACTGACATCATTAGGAGCGACAAAATTTCTCTGTGACTCCGATACTTTCAGCTTTAGTATATCCCAGACGTTTTTTCCGTTTACCTTTTCCAAGCGAAGCATTGTTTCTCCTCCGCAATTCGCGCTTTCACTTTCCGACATCTATCTCACAGCCACAACTATGAAACATCTAACTCGGCAACTCAACTCTCACACTTTTTGAGCCTATTTTACTTTGGATAAGTTACCGAGAAGCGTTTTGTCTGCCCGATACCAATTTTGCCCGATTGCCCGAAAACCGCAGTATACTTAAGCTTTCGCGGCTATTTCCCTTCGACCCTTGACATCAAACATACCGTCCCCACATGGCTCGATTGCTCCGGATTGATATCGGAAGCGATACTTGCCTTTTCCGTGTCCGGGCACCGGCCCGATGATTCATGTTCTGCCATCCCACACAACAATGCGGACATTGCCTAATATCTTACGATTCCGGCTGAAGAGAATGTCACATACCCTGTAGTCACCAAAATTGATTTGTTGATTCTGTCAGAAGATTGAGCTCTACCCCATCTTTTGCATTCAATGTAAAAGACTATCGGATTGCCCATTTCATACTTCATAGCAATTATATCACGCCCCCTGTCTCTTGTCGGCTGTTTCAGTTTTGTTTCAGAACCTTCATCCTGAAACAGGCGCTCAATAACCTCTTCAAATTCACGAGTAGAAATCTTGTAAATTAGCTCTCGGTTTTGAGCTATATCCATAATGCGTTGTTGTATACAATACTACTCCGGACAGGCGTTATCCGGATTAAAGATCTCCGTTTTCGCGGACCATTTCACTGTGGACTTCAAGTTCGGAATCACAATCGACATCGAGGCATAAAACAAGGCTCCCTTACTACCGCGATGGCAGTAAAGGAGCCTTCTTAATCTTTTTAAAGCACACAATTATTCTATCCTTGTCAATACTTCACGAATATCCCCATTGATACAGATGCTTCTTTTCTCAAGCTCACCCGGACAGAACGCCTCTCCGTAATTGATGCAGGCATAAACCGCTTTCTCATTGGCAAGCGTCATCTGCCAGAACGGATATTTTATAATGACAGGTGTGTTAGCCCCCACGCCAAGCTCCAGATACAATACATGTAGGTTTTCGTGTCTGCGAAGGAAATCGGAATAGGCTGCCGACGCCTTATGCCAGCCCTCATCTTCCACGAAAGAATCATCCGCACGGAGGTTCATCACAACATCAGAACCATCATCCGGGCACTTTGGAATCAGCTCAGTCGGAATTCGCATAGCGATACCGCAGTCCTCCGGCGCTTGGAACACGCCGCTTTCATCCCTTAAAAACCCCTGCGCTTCCATCGCTTTCATGACCCATTCTTCATTGTCATAGGTTTTCTGTATATGTGGATTGATGCTCTGGAAAAGTCCATAGTCTCCTTGGGTGTAAAACAGACGCTTTTTATCAAAGCCTGCTTTCTGAAACCGGTGATCAACGTTCGTTGTAACAACAAAATAATCCTTATCTTTCACAAGTGAGAGCAGTTCCTGATAGACAGGCTTCGGCGCATCAATATA
>CALIBC010000144.1 GCA_938045615.1 uncultured Clostridia bacterium
AAAAGCCATTATTCATACGCTGATTTATCAGCACATGAAAGGGGGCTGATCTTTTGAACGAAAATAAAGCTGCCGTCACAAAGACGGAGCATAAAATAGGCAAAACAACTTACATTGTATGTTCATCATCCAGCGAGAAAGCAACGGACAGCCTTGACAAGAAAATCAAGAAGCTGATCCGCAAGGATATAGAGCAGAACGCCGGAAACGCCCGAAAATAGGGCGTTTTTTAATAATTTAGCCATGATATAAGCAGCGGCCTGTGGTATAATGTCACTAGTACATATACCACGCTTGTCTGCTGCTGGAAAGGAGGCCGCACGATGCCAGCAGACAAGATAACCGCTTTGTATTGCCGATTGAGCCAAGAGGATATGCAGGCCGGTGAGAGCGAATCCATACAGAATCAAAAACTCATCTTGCAAAAGTACGCAGATGACCACCATTTTTTCAATACCCGCTTTTTTGTTGACGATGGGTTTTCCGGCGTGAGCTTTGAGCGTAAAGGACTTCAAGCCATGCTGCAAGAGGTAGAGGCCGGGAACGTATCAACCGTCATCACCAAAGACCTCTCCCGTTTGGGGCGCAACTACCTGAAAACCGGCGAGCTGATTGAGATCGTGTTCCCGGAATATGAGGTGCGTTATATCGCCATCAATGACGGCGTAGATACCGCAAGAGAGGATAACGAGTTTACCCCGCTGCGGAACTGGTTTAACGAGTTTTACGCCCGCGATACCTCAAAGAAAATCCGTGCCGTAAAGCAAGCAAAGGCCCAAAAGGGTGAGCGCGTCAACGGTGAAGTGCCTTACGGCTACATTGCCGATCCCAATGACCGCAACCATCTCCTGCCCGATCCTGAAACGGCGCATGTGGTTAAACAGATTTTCGCCATGTACATTCGCGGTGACCGTATCTGTGAAATCCAAAATTGGCTAAAGGAAAACAAAGTCCTGACCGTTGCCGAGCTGCGCTACCGGCGCACCGGCAGTTGTCGTCACCCCCGCCCGCATCCGTCCTGTATCTATAACTGGCCGGACAAAACGCTTTACGATATTCTTTCACGCAAGGAATATCTGGGACACACCATCACGGGCAAAAGCTACAAGGTATCCTACAAGTCAAAAAAGACGAAGAAAAATCCGGAGGAAAAGCAATTCTTTTTCCCAAATACCCACGAAGCCTTGATTGACGAGGAAACCTTTGAACTGGCCCAAAAGCGGATTGCCACCAAGCACCGCCCCAATAAAGTTGATGAAATCGACTTGTTTTCCGGGCTTCTCTTTTGTGGGGATTGCGGCTATAAAATGTATCTCCAACAGGGAGCCGGGACGCCAGAGCGGAAACACGCCTACACCTGCGGCAAATATCGTAATCGCATCAGGACGGGCGAGGTTTGCACCACGCACTATATCCGCAAAATTGTTCTGAAAGAGCTTGTCCTTGCCGATCTGCAAAGGGTACTGTCTTATGTTCGGACGCATGAACAAGAGTTCATCCACAGTGCCAACGAGTACAACGCACAGGCTGTGCAAAAGACATTAGCCAGGCAGAAAAAGGAGCTGGAAAAAGCACGTGCCAGAATGGACGAGCTTAACACCCTTTTCCGCAAGCTGTACGAGGATAACGCATTAGGTAAACTTTCAGATGAACAGTTTGTTTTCCTGACTTCCGGCTATGATGAGGAAAAGGAAACGCTGACACATCGGATTGCGGAGCTTTCGCAGGAAATAGACAAGGCTACCGAGCGCAGCGCGGATGTAAAAAAGTTTGTCTCGCTTGTACGCAAGTACACGGCGATCCAAGAACTGACCTATGAAAACGTCCATGAGTTCATTGACCGAATCCTGATCCACGAGCTGGACAAGGAAACAAATACACGGAAAATAGAAATCATGTACAGCTTTGTGGGCAGAGTAGACACGGGTGACAAGCCCACAGAAAGCATCTCCTATTTCCGACAGATAGGAGCAAATATCAAAAGCTATGCTATATGACGCACAAAAAGAAGTGGAACAACGTCCCCTGCGAAAAGGTTACGTTATCCCACTTCAACAAAGTGTGTACCGGCATCTTTACTCTCCCTTCCGGAAAGAGAACTGCCGGAATACAGGAATTGCTCCATATCTTCCTTCAAGGTAAGCTTTACTCAGTTTCTTATCATATCTTTCCTTAAAACGATCCAAAGAGTAAATTTTACTGGCATTATCTGCATTTCTTTCAACAAACCATATTTCATCCCTTCTAAAAAGACTCTGATCCATGATTGTATCTTCATGTGTTGTGAAAACCAGCTGCATTCTGATTCCATCATGTGCTTCCATAAACAGTTTCAGAAAATGCTCTGTGAGTTTCGGATGCAGACTGCGTTCCAGTTCATCCACAACAAAAACTGCATCCGGCCGGTCAGTAAGGAGCATGTCTATCAAATCAAACAATCTCTTGGTTCCATCTGATTCCTCAACAAAATTGAAGTCGAAAACCGAGTTACCATGCTTCAATACCAGTGTAGTAATCTCAGGCTCAGAGTTTTCCTCTATTCTGATATTGAAGAATCCGCCCTCCACACGCCATGTCATATGTATGCTTGAAAGATTTGTCACCTGCATCTGAGCTTTCAAATGTGCAAAAATACCATGTACCACTTCAGCTGGAATCATCTTGCTCATTTCATCTACAGTGATCTGTCGTGTTTTAATATCTGTAATACCAGTGTCGAAAGTCTGTACCAATTTACTGATATTCTCCAAAGATTCTTCGTTATAATAGGCTTCTGTATTTGATATTCCCATATTCGGATTAATTACAATGATATTGTTTATAATCCAACCAAAGGCCTGTATAAAAAACATAAGCTTTGAGTTTTTGACATATTTTTTTCCCCTGTTCATCTCAGCAAGAAAAAGATGTGTTTCATTTTCAGAAAAATCTTCTGCATATACAGCAAACCTGTTCTTCTCAGCTGCAGAAAGACTCACAACTTCGCCCAATACAGGGGCGTTGCCGCCCTTCCTCAAAAACAGCTGATGCGCACTGCCATCCTGCATCAGCTCATACAACCACTCTTCCGTAATCCTTCTCTGGCTGAGTATTGCAGAAAAACCATAGGCATAAAAAGTATCTCCTACAGTAAATTGAAGTTCAAATACACTTTCACGTGTTTTGTTCCCTTCCTTATTTCTGCAAAAATCATTGCCCGAGCCGACCGGAATTCCTTCCATTAATACAGTCTCAATAAATGCAAATGCCGCAACCAAATTGGACTTACCGGACGCATTAGCACCATAAACAACAGCATTCTTCAATAGCTGTGTCTGCTTAATCTTCATTCGATGGGTCTTATTACCCTGCATCTTGCTGGAAGAGATCATCGAAAGCTCTTCCTTCTGATCGAAGGATTTGAAATTCTCCACAGAAATCTTGATCAACATAATTATGCGCCTCCTTTCCCGGGTGCATTTTCATTATAGTACGTATCCCGGAGAATTCCAATACTGAAATCGCTTAT
>CALIBC010000145.1 GCA_938045615.1 uncultured Clostridia bacterium
CTTGTAGCCGTCAACCTTAGGGTCGTCAGGTACTTCCGTAATGGTGTTTCCTTTTTCGACCTTTGTCGTCTTAACCACTTTTCCCTCGACCACAAAGCTTATCGAGTATTCGTCTTTTGCAACCTCCTCATATTTTGCAACATATATAGTGTTTTCCGTGATCTTGATCTTTTCGAGTGCTTCATTGGTGTAGATGTCGCCCGTGCCGTCTTTCTGCCAGCCGATGAACTTGTGTCCTTCTTTGGCAGGCGCTTCAGGCACGTTTGCAGGCGTCTTGCCGGATTCAACATACTCGATTCCAAGTACCTTGTCACCGTCTTTGAAGGTTACCGTACGTTCGTCCGCTTTCAGTTCTTCATAACGTGCGGTGATGTCGGTATCTTCCGTGAACTTGCCCTTGAGGGCTTTATCCCAACCGATGAACTTCCAGCCGTCAGCAGGTTTAACCGAAGGCGCGCTGTCTTTGAGATCAACTTCTTTGTTCTTCTTAACAAACACAACCGTCTTGCCACCCACAAACTCTCCGTGTTCACCCTTGGCAAACGTCACTCTCCAAAAGCCCGCAGGCGTAGGATCGTCATCCTTCTCAGGCACTACCACATCATCTTCATAAATCTCTTTGTACTCAGCGGTTATCGTCGTATCAGCCGTGAAGGTCTGCTTGAGGTCATTGTTCCATTTGGTGAACTTCCAGCCGTCAGCAGGTTCAACCGAAGGTGCCTCAGATGTAAGATCCACTTCAGCATCCTTCTTGACCATGAACACGCTGTTTCCACTGAGTTCGCCATGATCACCCCTGGCAAATGTAACCTTCGCATATCCCGGTTTTGCAGGGTCTGTAGGATTTGACGGTATTACGTTTTCATCATCTCTGAAGCTTGCAACAAATGCTGTATGCTTATCGATCGTAAGTGCCTTTACGCCATCTTTTCCATATCCTGAGCCTACTCCGCCTATCTTCCAGCCCATAAAAGTCTTGCCGGCAATGGCAGGATCTTCAGGCACATTTGTCACCTTACCGCCCTTTTCAACTTGCTCAAGAGTCTTGATAACGCCATCCACTTCAAAGCTTACAACAACCTTCTCCGCTTCTTCTTTTTCATATTTTGCGATAAATCTCGTATCTTCGGTTATCGTCAATTTCCTAAGCGCTGCTTCAAGGTAGATGTCACCTGATCCGTCCTTCTGCCAGCCGATGAACTTGTAGCCGTTCTTTTCAGGCAGTTTTGACGGTATTTCGGCAGGTTTTGCATCGCTGTCAAGGTATTCTACCCCGACTACCTTTCCGTCAGCCTCATATACAACCTTATGCTGCGCGGTCGCCTCATACGTTGCGGTTACAGTAGTGTTTTCACTTAGGTTAAGTGCCGTTATATCGACATTCCAATTCTTGAATGCAAAGCCTTGTTTTCCGATTGCAACAGGTGCTTTAGATTTCAGGCTCACATCCGTACTCTTCTTAACAAAGAATACGCTGTTTCCAACAAGCCTGCTGCCGTTATCGCCCTTATCGAAGGTCACTTTCACATATCCCGTAGGTGCAGGATCATCCGGATTTTCCGGAACTACCACATTGTTGTGTTTGATAAACAGTGCCGTTATCGTGGCATCTTCTGTGAACTTGCCCGTCAAAGCCTTATCCCATTTATCGAACGTGTAGTCCTCCTCAGGGATTACCTTAGGCGCATTTGGCGTAAGATCGACATCCGTGTTCTTCTTCACATAGAACTTGCTTGTTCCTTCAAATGATTTGCCGTGCTCGCCCTTGTCAAAGGTTACGGTCACATAGTTTTCCGAAGGCGGATTAGGATGTTCGTCATCCGCAGGCTCTATATTCTCCAAATTCGTATATTTAGCCGTGATTATGGTGTCATTTTCATACTTTCTTGCAACCTTGCCTTTCCATTCGGTTCCATCGGTTTCCCAGCCTGTGAACTTAAGTCCCTTGTTCGCCTTTACCTTAGGCGCATTAAGATCAACTTCCTTATCAGGGTTCACATAGAACGTCGTGGTATCGACAGTGGTTCCCTTACCGTCAAGGTTGAAGAGTACGGTCTTGTATCCGGCAGGTTTATTGCCGCCTGTCACAACATCGGCTATCTCATCGTATTTTGCCTTGATGATCTTGTCCGACTTGAATTGAGCTTTTGTCTGGCTATCCCAGTCTTTAAACTTGTATCCCGGTTTCTCGTTAACCTTAGGCGTTGTAAGCTCCACAATCTTTTCAGGATTTACAAAGTAAACCGTCTGATCGGTTGTGGTTCCCTTATCGCCAAGATCAAAGGTTACCGTCACGTATCCTGCAGGCTTCTCCTCATCGCCGGAAACAAAATCAGGTTTCTCGCTATACTGTGCCTTGATGGTCGTGTCTTCCGCAAATGTGCCTTCGGCCTTTCCGTCCCAGCCTTTGAAATCATATCCCGTATTAGGCTTTACGGAAGGCGGCGTAAGCTTAACCTTCTTTTCAGGATTTACATGGTACGTAAGCTTATCAAGCTCAACGGTGGTTCCCTTACCGTCAAGGTCAAAGCTCACCGTCTTGTATCCTTCAGGTTTCGGATCGCTTCCCGGCACAATATCAGGGATCTCTTCATACGTAGCATCGATCACAGTGTCTTCGGCATACTTTCTTGCAGCTTCAGAGTTCCAGGCTTCTTCGCCGATCTTCCATCCCGTATGCTTGTATCCAGGCTTTGCCTTTATGACAGGCACGGTAAGAGTAACATCATTGCTTGGATTTACATAGTATACCGTCTTTCCTTCGGCTGTTCCCTTGTCTCCTGCTTTGAAGGTTACCGTGCTGTATCCGTCAGGCTTGTCTCCGTCATCAGGCGTTACCACATCCGCAACCTCCGCATATTCCGCAGTAACGGTCGTATCCGCACCAAATGTTCCGGTAAGTGAAGTATCCCAGCCGGTATGCCTATATCCTGTGGTTGCCACAATGTGCGGAGCTTCAATGGTGACCTCGGTATCTTTCTTGACATAGCACTTGTCAAAGTCCATGGAGTCTCCATGAGCACCTATGTCAAAGGTTATCGTAACATAGCCTTCAGGTTTTTCCTGATCTCCCGGAATCACATTCTCAAGTTTCTCGTATACGGCGTACACTACCCAGTCACCCGATACTATGGAGTCCTTATTGAAATCAGGCGTTTTTGCTGATGCACTCTTTGACCAGCCTTTGAATCTGTATCCGGACTTGGTAGGTTTTGCGGTAGGGAACGCGTCTGCAAGAGCTGTTCCTCTCTTTACGGTTACAGGATCAAAGCTACCGTTTCCTCCGTTCACATCAAACCATACCGTAACAGGATCAATTATGCTTCCCATATCTCTCCAAACGGCATACACATTCATGTCATGGTTTATCTCGGTGTCCTTGAAGAAGTCAGGCGTCGTCGCAACGTTTGACTTAGCCCAGCCGAGGAATATATATCCGTCTCTTGTCGGCTTGCTCTCAGGGAACCTGTCCGCAAGTGTGCTCCCCTTGTCAACTGTCACTGCAGAAGGAACATCGGCAACACCCGTACCGTTTCCGTTGAATGTCACGGTTACGTTCTCTATCGTCGCATTCTCTTTCCAAACCGCATACACGATCGTATTTGCGTTTACTTCCGTACTTCTGAAAAAGTCCGCCTTTGAAGCATGCTGATCCAAAGACCATCCCTTGAATGCGTATCCGTCTTTTTCAGGCTTCATCGTAGGGAACTTGTCTTCAAGTGCGGTTCCTTTCTGTATCGTAACCGTGGTTTCGTTTCCGTTTCCTCCGTTTACGTCAAACTTGACCGTAACCTGCTCTACATTTTCCGCTCTCCAAACGGCATACACCGTCATCTTCTCGGGAACAGGTGTATCGCTGAAGAAGTCCGGCTTTGTGGCATACTGGGACTTCGCCCATCCAATGAACACGTGTCCCGCCTTTGTCGGCTTTCTTACAGGGAAGGTCTGCCCTAGGCTCTTGTTTCTGGTTACCTCCACCTTTTCAGGCGCATCTTCTCCGCCGTTTGCGTTGAAGCTTACGCTTACCTTATCCTCCTGCCATACGGCATAGTATGTTATAGGGTCTTCACTGTCGATGACGGTATCAGGTGTCACGTCGGGTTCAGCGGCATCCTTGGCCGTAGCCCAGCCGAGGAACTTATATCCTTCCTTGACAGGGATCTTGGTAGGGTACGCATTCCCGAACTTTTCATTATTCAGCGCATAGCCGAAATGTTGTTTCGTAGATTTAGGCGCACCAACACCTCCGTTGGCATCAAAGTCTATCTTAATTTCTTTGCTCTCCCATACGGCAAAAGCTATGGTCTCAGCATCCTCAAGTACAGAGTCCTTATCTATCTTGACTCCTAAAATCCCCGAATCATTTTGCTTGTCAGGTTCAAACTTGTTCGTATTCCAACCTACAAAATTGTAGCCTTTTCTGGTCGGCTGCTGTACCGGGAACATAACCCCGATAGGTATATGTGCCGCAACTTCCATCAACTCAGGAGCTCCGCTGCCTCCGTTAGGATCAAACTTGAGCTTGACCATTTTCGGCGGATTTACCGTATGATAATCCGAGTCTCTCAGATCGTGGATGTTTTTGCCTATATTTGCACCACCCGCATCGCGAATCTCAACTTTTACCCTCTTATCTTTATCCGGAACATATTCTTTCCGGAAGGCTTCTTTATCCAGATATTGCAAGTCCTCTCTAACCGTCACGGTTCTCAGACTATTATTATTGGCAAACGCATCTTTTCCAATGTGCTCTATCCCCCCGGTAATATCTATTTTACTTAACTCATTGTCCGCAAACGCATCTTCTTCGATACTTGACAACCTTTTAGGGAATTTTATGTCCGTAATTCTATTGTTCTGGAAAGTTCCTCTCTTGATGCACCTTGGATATCCTGTCAAAGAAACCTCGGAAAGATCCACCGTGCCGATCAGATTGTTCATGAACGCATATTCATCAATACCTTGTACCGATGCCGGCAACTTGAGTGATGTTATTAGATTACCGGCGAAAGCATATCTTTTTATAGTCTTTGATCTGCTCCCCTTAAAATCCACTCCGGTTATCCATGAGTTGTGAAAGGCATCTTCACCAATTTCGGTAACGTCCTCCGGAATTTTTATGTGACTGCCTCCCGGTAAATCGCCTGAAAGTCCGGTATCCCTGAATGCACCATATCCTATCTTGCCACTCAACCTTTTCATCCCTGAAAAATCCAAAGTACGTAGCGGTGCATAACGAAATGCTTCCGGACCAACATGCACACAATCTCGTATATTGCACACATCGCCCGAACTTTGACCCAGCGACGTGCCATAGAAAGCACGGTACTCTATCTCATTACAGCTTACATCCAACTTTCTCAACTGCTTGTTATTCATAAACGCATATTCATCTATCATAAAGAATTTTATGTCGGTATCGCTTTCACTCGCAAGAAAAGAGGTCAACTTGGGATTTGAATAAAAAGCACGATCCCACATACGTACACCTGGCGCATATGAATTATTACCAGTTATTTTACCAACTATCTTCACGGACTCCAAATGCGCATTTCGGAATGAATCAACATTAAATTCGTTAAGGGCAGCGCTTATATTTTCTCCGTAACTATTCTTATATTTAAGAATCCTTGGTATGATTATTTTTCTCTGGTCATCGGGTTTCACCTTGAACTTCTCTATCTCATATAAATAATGTTTTACATCATTTTCGTCTTTGACCTCATACAGTCTAATATCCATATCGTCCTTGGTAAGTGTCTTCACGCCTTCTTTGCTCCAGATCGCATCAAGAACCGCATCCTCCGCCACATGGTCGCTGTCAATAGGCGCTCCCGCCTTTAACCACTCCGGCCATTTAAGGGTTCCGTTGCTGAAACGTATCGCATGACCGTAATCACCTCCCAGGGCACTGTACTGTCTCATACTGTATCCGGAAAGCTTATATCCGTTACGTTCAACACTCGCAGGAACTCTTTCTCCTTTGTTTACAAGATATCTTCTTCTCAACGGATTCAATGGGTGGGATGCCACACCTCCATGATAATCTATTATCAAGCACTTCTTGGTATCTTTGTAAACAGGATATATACTTGTCGGATAGACTTCATTAGGATCATGATAATCTTTCTTTACTTCTTCCAATATCCGGTCGTAAGACATCGGTACAGTTGCGTTTTTCTCGGTGGAATAACCCATGAACAACTTTCCGTGTACGTTCACATCAGGGATAACTTTGGTTTCATTCCCCGAAACCGGATCATCTTTATACAGTACCGGCAATTTATGCTCATTTACACGGAGCATCTGTGTCGCCCATCCATAGAAACCGTATTTTTCATACTTACTATTATGAATTATAACCGGATAACCTTTGGAATCACCACTTTCCTCATATTCTGCGGCGACTTTGATGTGACCATTGCCGTTCAGACCAACCAGATCCTTAATCGGCGTATCGTATCCCAATCTCCTGCCTACTCCCCCTATATCGCTCTCAATAATTTTGAAGTGAGAGAAGCAGTAGGGTTTCCCATCTTTTTTATTTCTGTAAAAATCTTCTATCACTTCACCTTTTCTTAAGGTTTCACCTTTCCTGATCTCAAACTTAAGACCCCAATTGAACTGTCCAAGAGTCGCAGGCGCATTCTCTCCCGGGACTACACTTACATCTATCAAATTGTTTTGATTTACAGGAATTGTCGAGTTGATCTTTGTTTGATCTCCGTTATGCTCAACAGTGGTAGCGTACACAAAACCATCCGAATTCACCTTTGAATTCGAAAAGAAATTCCTATGTGAAGAAGTCAATATCCCGCTACTTCCCGGTGTATCCGTCGACCAACCGTTGGAAATATACGTTTTCCCTCCCTTGTAAATGCGGATCTCGGGAATTTTTTCAAACACCTTACTGCCGATTCTCTCTCCTTTTTTCATGGGAACACTTATGCTCAACTGCCTGTCTGTCGGATCAATGGCAATGTATACAGACTTTTTTTCTCTGCCCCTTGTTTCGTCTCCTATCGTATTAAATATATGAGTGATAAAGTATGCTCTGCTGTCAGCATCACTTGTCGGCGATACACTAATACCAGTGTTCCCAATAGAAATTTTATCCGGATATCTCGGATACACGAAGTTCACCAAATAGCAACTCTCGTCGTCATATGGTATCCTGTTCCTTAAATTTTCCGCGGTAAAAGGCTCATCCTTGTCGATCCCCGGATCCACGTCTTTAAGCGGCTTGGGCTTTATTGCTTTGCCGGCTTTGAGCTTGCCTTTTGTGGTCGGCACCTGCGCAGCCTTATCAAGCGTTTGCGCCTTTGCGTCTTTTTCTTTCGCTTCCGGCGGCGCACTTTCCTTGCTTGCGTCTTTGCCCGCATCTTTGCCGGCTTCATCTTTAGGCTTATCCGCCTGCTTCTTTTCCGGCTGCGGTTTGTCCACAGCTTTGCCGGCGTCCGCATCAGGCTTATTGTCTGCCCGTTTGTCGGCGGCTTTTTCCACTTTCTTTTCGACCTGTTTGTCCTGCCTTTTACCGCTTTCGTTTGCGGCAAAGGCACGGTCGAAAGGAATGTAGGTTGCAACAACTACAAAAGCCAACATTATAGTTAACAGCTTTCGCTTCATGGTCATTGCAGTCGTTTTCTTTCTACTTAAACCATCCATGACTTTTTCTCCTTTTCTTAAGCAACTTACTTACGCTAACCTAAACTTACACTCTCCGCATTTGAGCTCTATGCAGTTTAGTAGATCTATTGGACTTGCCGCCTAAGTTGTCCAACAAATATCTGCACTCCCAAACACGGATCAACTTAGTTACAACGTGCAACACCGACGCAAATCAACAACTCCCCAATGTTCAACGCAAACTCCATAAGCCTGACATGCACTTGGCGGGAATTACTGTTTATAAGGATATATCGATATTTTTTCTTAATTCTACCATATTTTAGTTACGAATAAAAGTTGATTTTTAAAATAATACATTTTGTATATTTTATCGCATTTTTCCCTTAACTTCTCTGTGCCCGCAAATTGGCGGCATACGGCGAATTTTTCAATCAAATTTTTTGGGGGATTTTTTTCAGAATGCGATTTTATACGGACCAAACACCTTCATTTTTTATGCATAAAAAATACCACCGGATTTCAAAATTTCAAATCCGGTGGTATGGTCTTTTCTCTGAATTCAATTAGGAAAGAACAAGCGTGACAACATCAGTCCATATTGTACTTCTGCTTGAACTTCTCAACACGTCCGCCGCGATTGACGAACTTCTGTTGACCTGTAAAGAACGGATGACACGCCGAGCAGATATCAAGTCTGAGTTCAGGCTTGGTAGATCTCGTAACAAAAGAATTGCCGCATGCGCAAGTTACTTTACATTCCATGTATTCAGGATGGATTCCTTCCTTCATGCTTTCACCTCTCTTCCGCTCAGGTATACACCCTTGCAAATAGTCCGCACGGATTTCGTACGGCTCTCACATGATAACACAGTCATCCTGCTCAAGTCAAAGATTATTTTTCATATTCAGCGCGCATTTCCGGCGAAAGCTTGTCCTAAGCTTGTTGCGGTCAAGTTGCGGAGGCTGAAATATAATGTATTCATTGTGCCGCATGCGCAATCGAAATCGGCAAGTCCGGCACGGAGCTGCTCCGGCACCCGCCCGTATTTATTTCGCCGCATGTGCAATCAGAATCCTGTCCCTGCCCGACAAGTCTTTGATGCAATACTCCTTTTCATAGTGACCGTCTTCGCGCAAAAAAGAAAGCAATGCCTTCCTCTGGTTATGCCCGATTTCCATGATCAGAATGCCGTTTTTCTTGATATGCTTATGGGCGGACTCGATGATCTTTCTGCATATATCCATGCCGTCCGCTCCGCCGTCGAGAGCTTCCTTGGGTTCATGGCCGAAAACCTCGATTTGAAGATTGGGAATCACGGAGGATTCAACGTATGGAGGGTTGCTTACAATCAAGTCAAATGTACCCGTATCACCGCTACCCGCCTCACCGCAGTGCGGATCCCGGTAGCCGTCTTCATCGCAGCCCGGATCGGCGCAGATCGTCACGCCGCCAGCCTTGCCGTTCTCCCCAAAGGCTTCTTTGCCAAAGGGTTCTTTGCCCAACGCCTCAAAGAGATCTCCCTGACGAAATTCGATATCCACACCATTCAGTTTTGCGTTCTCCCGCGCCGTTTTCAGAGCCGCCTCACTGATATCGCAACACCAAACCTCGACCTTTCGCCGGGGTTTTGCCCGCAATGCAAGTTTTGCAAGCGATATCCCTATGACGCCGCTTCCGCAACACATATCGAGTATCCTCACCGCCGAAAGATCCTGTTCCAAATCACAGTCGCATGAATCGGCTTCTCCTGCTCTCTGCGAGGCGGTGGCTTTTCCCCTCACACAGCCGGACAAATCCGCAACCTGCTCCATTAACTTCAGCGCATTCTCCACCAAGAGTTCCGTTTCGGGGCGCGGTATCAGCACCGACGGGTTCACCTTGAAAGAAAGTCCCATGAATTCCACGCTGCCGGTTATATACTGCAAAGGTTCCCCCGACGCCCGTCTTTCTATCAGCCGCATGAAAGTTCCCATCTGATCATCGGCAACCGTTCCTTCCTTTCTCATAAAGACTTGCGCCGCCGTCGCGCATGCAAAATAGCGGTACAGCTCTTCGCTGTCTCCTCTTGGATTTTCGGTACTGCTCTCCGCAAGTTTTTTTGCTCCCAGCGCTATCAGTTCACGTACCGTCATTTTTGCCGTTCTTTCTTTTCTTCTTCCGCCCGCCTCTTTTTTGCCTCTTCTATCTTGGCTTCCTTTATGAGCTTTCCGTCATCATCCACTATTCCCTCGATGTAAGGCGCATCGTCTTCCACCAAAACCGCTTTTAGAGATGCGATCGCAACCTCAAGTTGATCGTCGTCCGGCGGATTGGTCGTAATTTTCTGCAGACAAAGACCCGGAATGCTTAAAATTCTCACAAGCAGGTTGTCCGAACGCCCCGCCCATCTCAAAAGTTCGTAGGAAAGTCCTGCGACCACAGGTATCAGGATTACCCTCGACAGTATGCGCCACAGCAGATTCGGCCAACCGAGCAGGGAAAACAGGATCAGGCTTATCAGCATCACGAACATCAGAAAACTCGTTCCACAACGCGGATGCAGGGTATAAAAAGTTTGAGCGTTGCCCGGCGTGAGCTCCAGTCCGTTTTCAAAGCAATGTATCGTTTTATGTTCGGCTCCGTGATACTGAAACAATCGCTTAATGTCAGACATTCTTGAGATTGCGGTTATATAAATCAAAAACATCACTATTCTCAACACTCCCTCAATGAGGTTCAGGATAATTGAATTATGAAAGAAATTTTTCAACCAACCGACCGCAGCTGTGGGCAGCAAAACAAAAAAAGCCACCGACAAAATTATGGCAACGGCAACGGACGCAAACAATAAAAAATTCCACAACCTCTGCGTCCCCATCTTGTCTGCGAGCCGATTCTCGATCCTTTCCCAAAAATTCAATCTCTCCTCTTGAATTTCACCCTCGCCGGTCGACACATTTTTTTTCGCGCTTTCATCATCTTTTTTTGCGCTTTCATCATCCTCCAGATAATATTCAAGTACATCGGCTGAGTATGTGAGCGTTCGTGTGCCCTCGACAAGAGAATTCCAAAACGCCGCCACGCCTCTGATTACGGGCAGCTTCATCCACGCACTCTTTTGCCTGTTGCTTCTTGTCTTCACATGTATATCGCCGCCCGGGGTTCTCACCGCAATGGCGGTTCTCTCCGTACCCCTCATCATCACACCCTCAAGAACCGCCTGCCCGCCTATCGAGGTCGGGCAGGCATCTTTGAGGAAAATTTTACTCATATCCATAAAAGTTCCTTTGATTTCCACTGTATCGGCAAGCATTTGACCCAGGACGAGCGCCTAAATCTTGATCTTGCTATTTGCCGAATATGCGTTTGATGATCTCTATAAAATCTCTGTTCGTCTTGGTATGGGCAAGATTATCTATTATCTCTTCTCCCACTTCCTGAGTATTTTGACCCGACAAAACCTTTCGCATGGTCAAGACAGCTTCCATTTCATCGCGACTCATCAGCAATTCTTCTCTTCTTGTTCCCGACTTATGTAGATCTATCGCCGGGAAGATCCTCTTTTCCTGCAGCTTCCTGTCCAGATGCAGTTCCATATTTCCCGTACCCTTGAATTCTTCAAATATTACATCATCCATTCTGCTTCCCGTATCAACAAGAGCCGTGGCAAGTATGGTCACGCTGCCTCCCTCTTCAAGGTTTCTAGCCGCACCAAAAAACTGCTTCGGTTTGTACAGCGCACCCGGGTCAAGGCCTCCGGAAAGCGTCCTTCCCGATGCCGGTATAACCAGGTTGTACGCTCTGGCAAGCCTCGTCAGACTATCGAGAAGAATCACAACATCCCGCCCGTGCTCGGCAAGACGTCTTGCCCTTTCAAGTACCATCTCGGCGACCTTCGCATGATGCTGGGGTTGCTCGTCAAATGTAGAAAAGATAACCTTTCCTCTCGTAAGTGTCCTCTTCATGTCCGTGACTTCCTCGGGACGCTCATCGACCAAAAGAACTATAAGTTCCACTTCCGGATATTTATTTTCTATGCTGTGCGCAATGCTCTTAAGAAGCGTCGTTTTCCCTGCTTTCGGCGGCGCCACGATAAGACCTCTTTGTCCCTTTCCTATCGGCGCGATCAGGTCAATAAGACGCGTGGAGAGTTCAACCGGGCTGTTCTCAAGAGTAAGCCTTTCCCGTGGATACAGTGGCGTCAAGTCGCTGAAATTAGGTCTTCTCATCGAAAACCCCGGTTCATCACCGTTTACAGTCTCCACATAAAGTAAAGCACCGAAACGTTCTCCGTCATTTGGCAAACGCGAAATACCCTGTATCTCATCCCCCGTTTTCAGGTTGAATCGCCGGATCTGCGTCGGTGAAACATAGATATCTCTTTCGCTGGTCAGAAAGTTGTCAAATCTCAGGAATCCGAAACCTCCTTCGGCGATGTCCAAAATCCCTGTTACTCTCGGGCGATCCGGCCTCTCACCCTCAGGAGCTTTTTTGGGAATTCTCGGCTTTACTTCTTCTGCCTGCCGCTGCGCCTCCTCCGATTCGTCACTCACATACTGTTCGGTTTTAGCATCTTCTTCCGTCACACAAGCTTCTTCCGTTTCGCAAGTTTCTTTCGTCTTTAAATTTTCTTCGGCTCCAATCTCTTCTTCTCTCATTTTTTTTTCATTCTCTTTTGTCATAAAACCTCTCTCAATATGCTCCGATCAAAATTCTGCATAAATGATTACATCATCTCATCCAATTTTCTCTATTTGAAGCCAAGATACACTCTCCGTATCCTTACAACTTTTGTTTGAATCGTTTTAAGATTGTTGTCGTCTTTCTTTTGATGTGATTTGCAGAAATTTAAAAACGCGGAAATTAACATTTTTTTGTCGAATTCTATCCCCTTTAGGGCTTTGTTTCGGAACCGCCGCTACCACGCCCGAATCCAAGGATCAATCCTGACATACCGCTTCAGGCTCTTTCAAAGCGATTCCCAAAATCATTTTATATCGTACAACATGGTCAAGTCAACAAGAAAATGATGTCACGCGAAGCAATCATCTGAGTTATCAAGCGGTGCAGACGCCGTTAATCTGCGATATGCCGCCGAGTTAAGGAAACGTTTTTTTGTGAAACAGCATAATTTTTTGTTTTTAGTGAACTGTACAACTTGAGTTTATGCCAAATTTTTGCTTTACATAAATGGGTGTAAATGGTAGGCTCTATATGTAAAGCACTGCTACAAAATGTAATTCGATGACTTTTCTGCCAACCCGATCCGTAGCCTGTGTGTGCACAGTGATCGAAAATACATCAACCAAGTCGAGTGCTTTTAGTATCCACAATTTTTATCAAATCAGTGTTAGGAGGAACACAAAATGAAAATCAAGAAAACACATCGGTTGACTCTTCTATTTCTTTCTCTTGTCTTCTGTGCCGCGGCTATGTTTGCGTTCAGCACGCCGACAGCGTTTGCGGCGGAGGATACCGTATGGCAAAACGATTACGTCTTTGAGAAAGATGAATTAGCCAATACCATAACATTGAAAGAGTACAGAGGAAATGTTACGGAAAGCCTGACAGTTCCGGGCAAAGCAACCATTGACGGCAAGGACTACTCCGTTTCCGTAGGTACGAGCAAACTCCTTGACGGCACCATCGAACACTCCATATGGATGAAAACTGAAAACAAGCTCCGCTCTCTCGTCCTGGAAGAGGGGGTTAAATTCCCGGAAGACTGCGGCAACATGTTCAAATATCTGCAAGCCTTGGAAAAGCTCGATATAAGTCACGCCGACACTTCCGCAGTAACCGACATGCGGTATATGTTCATGGGATGCGGCAAACTCAAAACTCTCGATCTCAATAATTTCGATACTAAAAAGGTTACCGATATGCGCTACATGTTCAAAGGCTGCGATAAACTAAAGAAGCTTGATCTCAGTTCATTTGTCACAGACAGCGTCACGGACATGTCTTACATGTTCGCCACAATGCTCTCGCTCAGAAGCTTGGATTTGAGCAACTTCAATACCGAGAACGTTACAAACATGAGTGCAATGTTTCTAGGTTCAAGCAATCTACAAAAGCTGGATCTTGACAACTTCGACACATCTAAAGTCAACGATATGCACGACATGTTCACCACCTGCAACTCCCTTAAATCGCTTGATATAAGTGGGTTCGACACCGGAAATGTCGTAGATATGAGTGGCATGTTTTACGGATGCGAGAAGCTGCAGAAAGCGGATGTAAGTAACTTCGACACATCCAAGGTCACCAATATGGGCAAGATGTTCTTTGACTGCAACAGGCTGAAAACGCTAAATCTCACAAAGTTCAACACCGCAAATGTCACCGATATGAACGGTATGTTCAAGGACTGCACCTCACTCGAATCTCTGAATCTCAAAAGCTTTGACACAGGCAACGTCACCGGTAACGGCATGACCAACATTTTTCTGGGATGCAGAAAACTCGCCGATCTGAATCTGGCCGGATTCAATACATCCAAGGTAACAAGCATGATCAACTTGTTTTCCAACTGTGAGTCCTTGGAAAAAATAGACATAAAACATTTTGACACAAGCGCCGTAAAAAGCATGGCGAGCATGTTCAACAACTGCAAGCTCCTTCGGAATATTGATTTGAAAAATTTCAATACCTCTAAAGTGGAGAGTTTTTCCAAGATGTTCGACGGCTGCGAGAATTTGGTCGAAATCGATCTGACTTCTTTCGATGCAGGCAAACTGCTACGCACAGGAAGAATGTTTGCAAGCTGCAAGAATCTGACCACTATTTTCACCAAAGACAAAACCACATGGACTCTTGAATCGAAAAACAGCAAGGACATGTTTGCAAGCTGCGGCAAACTATTGGCAACCAACGGCTCCAAAATGACAAAGTTCGACCCGGCACACACGGACGGAGAACTTGCAAGAACATGTGCGGTTGACAGGGACGGCTATTTTTCCGTAAAATCGCAGACACCTGCTGCGCCCGCAAAACCCACGACGCCAAAGGCTTCGGAAATCAAAAACAACACATTGCCGGCTCTTAAAGCCAGCAACAGAAATACCGATACGGATTCCGGGAAAAAAGTCGATCCAAGTAAATTGAAAGTGAAGAAGATTAAAATCAAATCCCTTAAAAATCATCGTTTCAAGTTTTCATGGAAAAATAACTCATACGCTTCAGGTTACAAAATCATGTACAAGAGCAAAGCTTCGGGAAAGTTCCGACTGCTTAAAGACATCAAAAAAGCAGGCACCGTCGGCAAAAAACTTGCCAAGGGCAGAAAATATACATTCAAGATCTGCGCTTACAAAGTCGTGGACAACAAAAAAGTATACGGTAAATGGGCGATGCGCAAGAACATTCTTTGTCGCTAGCCCGAATATCAAAGGATGACCGGCAACATGAAGACCGCGCCGGAACCTTGAAGATGGCAAGATTTTATGAATATAGGGCGGCATACCGTGTAGGACACGCCGCCCTATGAAGTTCCGAAAGGGTGACATAGCGGGAGTTAAATTCCAAATTTCCAAAATCACCGTCACTCAAAAGCGCGGTATATCGCCTTTATCGCGGCATTGAAATCGGTGTTTTGGACACCGACTATTATATTCATTTCGCTGGAGCCCTGGTCGATCATCCGTACATTGACATTGGCCTCGGCAAGTGCGGTAAACAGCTTTGCGGACACACCGGTTCTTCTGTTCATGCCTGCGCCCACTGTTGCGATCAATGCGATGTCCTCAAAGACTTCGACACCGTCGGGTCTGAGCTGCGCGCGGAACTCATCTATGATCTCATCGAGTCTTCCGTCTATGGATCTGTTAGAAAGAACCACGGACACGGTGTCTATGCCCGTCGGAAGATGTTCGATGCTTATATCGAAGTCTTCCAGTATCATCAATATCCTGCGAACAAAGCCCTTTTCATGGCTCAACATATTTTTGTAAATGGCTATAACGGTAAAATCTTTGCTTCCTGCAATGCCGGTAACTATCTTCGTATCGGGTTCTTCCTTATCGGTTATGGTAGTTCCCGGATCGTCGGGATGGTTTGTATTTTTTATGTTTATCGGTATATTGGCCAATCTGCAAGGATATATCGCATCCTCATGCAGTACCGAGGCCCCCATGTACGAAAGCTCTCGCAGTTCCTTGTAGGAAATCTTGTCGATCGGCTTCGGGTTTTTTATAATCCTGGGGTCTGCCATTAGAAAGCCGGATACGTCGGTCCAATTTTCATAAACCTGCGCATTCATGGCCTTTGCTATCAGCGCCCCTGTAATATCGGAGCCTCCCCTGGAGAAAGTCCTTATTTCCCCTGAATCAACCTCAGTTCCATAGAATCCGGGTATCACCGCCATTTTATGCCCTGAAAGTTTCGATGCTATGGCGTTGTCCGTTTCTTCAAAAAGCAGTCTCCCTTTATCGTCAAACAAAATCATCCCGGCGGCGTCGACAAAATCCACTTTCAGATATGCCGCAACCAACACTGCGGAAAGATACTCCCCCCTGCTCGCCAGATAATCCTTTGAGCATCCTTTTTTCATGTTGGTCAGTATCTCCTCAAAATGAATTTCCAAATCCGCATCTATCTCCAGATTTATCGCAGCCGCATTGAATCTGTCACGGATGACCTGAAAAACCTGGTCGTACGGAAGATTTTGCTCCATATGCGTTTTGCACAGATACAAAAGATCCGTCACCTTGTTGTCTATCTCAAACCTTTTCCCCGGCGCCGACGCAACGATATACCTTCTGTCCACATCCGCTTCTATTATACTTTTCATCTTGCGGAGCTGTATCCCATCCGCCACCGAAGAGCCACCGAACTTTAATACCTTTATTCCCATAAAAATCCCCCAGGATCAAATAAAATCAAAACATGACACCGCTTCAAACCGCATACAAAACCAAATCGTGGCATACGCTGTTTCACATTGCGTGCGAAATCAAAACATACCATCAATCGAGTTCGACCTTGAGCTCATCCACTTTGTCGAGTTTCTCCCAAGGCAGATCAATATCCGTTCTTCCAAAATGACCATAAGCGGCCGTCTTCCTGTAAATAGGTCTCCTAAGATCAAGATCGCGGATGATTGCCGCAGGTCTTAAATCAAAATGCTTATTTACGATCTCCACTATTTTTTCATCGTCGATCTTTCCGGTTCCATATGTATTGACCGTCACGGAAACCGGTTTTGCGACTCCTATTGCATATGCGAGCTGGATTTCCAGTTCGTCCGCAAATCCCGCGGCCACGAGATTCTTTGCAACGTATCTGGCTGCATACGCGGCTGAACGATCGACTTTTGTGGGATCCTTACCCGAAAATGCACCGCCTCCGTGGTGTGAGGTTCCGCCATAAGTATCCACAATTATCTTTCTTCCCGTCAAACCGGAATCTCCGTGCGGGCCACCTATCACGAATCTCCCCGTCGGATTCACAAGATATTTTGTTTTCCCGTCGAGCAAGTACTCGGGTATTATCGGCTTGATCACGTTTTCAATCAAATCTTCCGCAATCTTTTCCCGGCTCACGTCCGGGTCATGTTGGGTGGATATCAAAACCGTGTCGATCCGTTTTACGCGATCCCCGTCATACTCCACAGTGACCTGAGTCTTTCCGTCGGGTCTTAAATATTTGAGCGTTCCGTTTTTGCGCACTTCCGCAAGCCTGTACGCCAATTTATGTGCAAGCGCTATAGGCATAGGCATAAACTCCGGGGTCTGGTTGCAAGCGTATCCAAACATCATTCCCTGATCTCCCGCACCGATCGCCTCTATCTCATCATCATTCATCCTGCCTTCTTTGTGTTCAAGCGCATCGTCAACGCCCATTGCAATGTCCGGGGATTGTTCATCTATCGCGCTCAAAACGGCGCAAGTTGCCGCATCAAAACCATATTCGCCCTTGTCGTATCCAATATCCTTTATCACGCCGCGCACAATCTTCGGTATGTCGACATAGCAGCGCGTACTTATCTCTCCCATAACCATCGCATACCCCGTGGTAGTCGTGGTTTCGCATGCCACTCGCCCGTTCGGGTCATATTCCATAATGGCATCCAAAATGGCATCCGAAATCTGGTCACACATCTTATCCGGATGACCCTCTGTAACGGATTCTGATGTAAACAGTCTTTTCATTTTTCCTCCTGTCTTTAGTTCAAAATAAAATACCTTTTCCTATCGAATCCCTGTCGAAAGAAAAGGCACGAAGCACCGATCAAGTACCTCCTTCCTCATCTTTCAGAATTTCTTCTGTAGGATGTAGCACCTTGCGCAAATCCACAGTCGGGATCCTTCCAGGTTGCCGGGCATCATGGGGCCTATTCCCTCCGCCTCTCTCGATAAGGATTATACCCACATTATACCGATATTAAAAGCAAAGTCAACGATATCTCGATTTTGGACGGTGTCAATTGCCACGACACAAAAAAAAATGTATAATCAATTGTACATAATGCGCATGCGGCTTGCGTCCAAGGCAAGTCGTCAAGAAAGGAGGTTTTGATGGCGAAAAAGCAGGATTTTCAAGATTTCAAAGTGCTAAAAGGCGGCCTTTCCGACATCTCAACCCCAACGGGAGAACGTTTCACGTCCGCATGGGTCACCAATACAAGACTTATGGGCGTTGTTTGTCTCTATATATTCTGGAGCACTCACAGCCGTGAGTTTCACCAGTACTTTTATTTTGATGCGGAGGAGTACGGCTTCGACCGCTATGAATCATACAGGTGCCCACGCGGCTCTGCAGGGGAGGACTTACAACGGATTGAGGCCTCACTGACAGGTGGACTGGGCGGAGAAAAGGTTTCGATATCATTTCCTGAAGCAGTATGCTTGATAAGCGAATTTGTTAGATACAACAAAACGCATAAAATTCCTTTGCCCGACAACTTGGGCGACTTCGGCTTTCTTCTAGCCCTTAAACCCACGCTCAACGAAGATGCTGTGCAAAAGCTCTTTGCCAAATCATGCGTTGAACTTGTAAATCACAATTCGCTTGCAAATTACTTTCTGATGCGTTGCATAGCCCGAGATTTCGTCGCCTCGTCCTTTCTTGCGCATCCTGGAATCGACGTCGATATTTTCCCCGATTTTCCTCCCGGAACGCTGTATGTCAACGAGGTCAAAATTTGCAAAGACAGAGAATCCGTGGACTGCAGATCGCTTGTCGAGGTCGGTGGCAAGTATTATGTCATAATGAGCCACATCAAGATCGCAGGCATGAAAATCTCGGGTTATGAATGCGTATCCATGCTCGCAATCACTGAAAAAGAAGCGTATCTGCAACTCTCACACTCAGAGTTTATCACCGTTTACTCTTTCAGCGGCGATATGGATGACTTTTCCGACTCAAAAATGCGGCTGCTGAACACCGCAACGGTACATGAGGAACACGGCGGCAAAACCTTTATGATCTACCATCCGAACAACAGTCACGTGGATCTGCCGAATTATTATTTGTACAACGACCTGCTTGGTATATATCATATAGAAGAGAGCGGCGAACTTCTAATCGCATCCCCCACTCTGCGAGGAATCAGGAAGCTTGAGCTGAACCTAAATATTTCACGGCTGAAGCCGATGCTAAAAACAAACGCCGGCTTTGAATTCAATGAACCTGTGCTACTGCAGTATTTGGAGAGTGATTTTACAAGTTTTCTGTCGTTTATAGACGCGATAAAGGCGGACTAATCATTGAATTGGATATTCATTTTTTGAAGCACCCTTCTCCGGTGTTTTATGTAAACCAATGTTCGCATCTCACCACAGCTTTGTCAACATTCCGCAAGTCGCATATTCAAGCCTGTCGATCGACTTTTCCACAGGAAGTCCGTAAATTGTATACAAAGTTGTCCACATCAACCTGTGGATAATTTCAATCCCCTGACTTCCTGATATTGCAAGGGTGAGCAGTATTTTTTACCTTTGTCAATAGGATTTTATCCACATATTTTGTTCTGTTATTTTTTATTATTTTATGTTTTGGAGGCCATGATGATAACTAAGAGAATTTATCGGGAAAGACCGTACTCTTCTACCCTTACAACAAGCGTCCTATCTATAAATTACGATGGAGAAAATGCAAAAATGATAACCGGGGAAACAATTTTTTTCCCGACAGGAGGCGGTCAAAGCTGCGACAGAGGTTCCATCTCCTTTGGCGGAAATAAAGCCGAAGTTTTGGATGTTTATGAAGAAAATGGCGAAATCGTCCACGTAATTTCCAAAGCCGATGCCCAAGCCCTGATTAAAAGTGCGTCCGAAATCGGGGAAAAGTCCGACGAAATTCAGGTGCGAATGCTGATCGATTGGAACCACCGTTTCGAGAACATGCAAAGGCACTGCGGCGAGCATATACTTTCCGGCGCTATATATAGGCTGTTCGGCGGCATCAACAAAGGTTTTCACATGGGAGAAGATTGTATTAGCATCGATATTTCATTTGATGATGAAACGGCCGGTCAAAAAGCAACCGACGCATGGGGAGCAAGATTGCATGAAAAGAATAAATACCGCAAAATAACATGGGAAATGGCCGAAATGGCCGAAATGGCGGCCAACAGTGTAATATGGCGCGATGCCCCCATATGCGTTGATCATTTTGAATCAAAAGAGGAAGCCGAGAAGCTTAACCTCCGAAAAAAATTGACGCTCGAGACGGATATCTCGATAGTGACAATAGGCGATCCGTCCTCACCCGACGACTGCGTGGCCTGCTGCGGCACACATCCATCGTCGGCAGGTCAGGTTGGCCTGATAAAAATATACAAGATCGAACCTAACAAGGGGATGTCTCGCATCCACTTCGAGGCCGGAAAACGTGCTTTCATGCAATACCGGAGCCGCCTAAATACGCTCTATGACATAAGCCTTAAACTATCCACGGGCTATGATAGTGTAAATGAAAAATACGATGCGGCGATGAATCATATGGACGAGCTGCGCTCACAGCTGAATCATTTCAGATCCCTTGCGATAGATTCTGAAGCCGAAGATGCCATAGGTGGTATGCATGACGGCATGGTTCGCAGGTATGAAAATTTCTCCGTTGACGACCTGCTAAACCTCGGAAAAAAGATAGCTCCGTCCGTCAAAGGGATTATAGCTCTGGTGGATTCAAACTCAAATACCGTCCTGCTGCTCTCAAACCACGATTGTGGCGCTGCCTGCGCAGGCTCTTGCACCGGCGCAGGCCCTCGCATCGCCTCAGATCCTCGAACCGCCTCAGACGCAGAAAATTCCGCCGGACGCCTTTCTCCGGGAACGGACTGTGGCAAAATCATAAAAACAATAGGCGCATCTTTCGGCGGCAAAGGCGGAGGTAAAAGGAATGCCGGCCGTGTGTTTTTTGCCGATAAAAACAGAATGGAAGAATTCCTCTCCGCTGTGTTTGGCTGACACTTTTGCCGCCGGCAAACGAAAATATTGAGCCGACACTTTTTAACGGCGGCAAATGGAAAAGAGCCTTGCGCAGCCGGTACACCGGTAGCGCAAAGCTCTTTTTTCTGTTTTGACTTTTTTCGCATGTTCTCACGTTGTGTTTTCTCGCATGCCTTGAGACTTTGTTTTTTGTCCTACGGTTCCGGTTTTCCGCATGTCATCACGCAGGAAAGTTTTTCGATATCAGTCCTCCATAGGCTTGAGATTGTCCGCAAATATGAGTTTGCAGCCTGTGGCTTCCTGAATCTCTTCCTTTGTGAAGTCCGGATGCAATTCAGTTACCACAAGACCCTCCGGTCTTACTTCCATAACTCCCATCTCCGTGACTATGAGATCCACAACCTTTTCCGCAGTAAGTGGCAGAGTGCACTTCTCAAGAATCTTGTGATTACCTTTCTGAGTATGTGTCATGGCGATTATAACTTTTTTCGCTCCGACAACAAGATCCATCGCGCCGCCCATGCCCGCAACTTTCTTTCCCGGAATAATCCAGTTTGCAAGGTCTCCGTTAGGTGCAACCTGCATAGCTCCAAGAACGGTGGCATCCACGTGTCCGCCGCGAATGATCCCAAAACTGTCCGCCGCATCAAAATATTTGACCCTGTCAACGGTCTTTACATATGTACCGCCTGAGTCGATGACATCCACGTCGACTTCAGCCTCTTCCGTAACGGGACCGGCAAGGCCGGCAAATCCGTTCTCCGAGTGAAGCGTCACTATTACATCATCGGGGATAAACTGAGGTACCATGGTAGGTAAACCGATTCCAAGGTTTACAACGTCCCCGTTATGCATCTCTTTTGCTACTCTCTTTGCGATTCTGCTTTTTATATCTGCCATTTCGGTTCTCCTTCCACTACATTATCCACAAGAACTCCAGCTATCTCGAAGGTATCGGGATCGACTTCTTTTATGTCCACAAGTCTTTCGGTTGCAACAACGACGTGATCGGCCGCGCCCGCCATGGTGTAGTTGAATGTCTTGGTTGCTTTTGAACAAGCAAAGTTTCCGAATGTATCGCATATGGAAGCCCTGCAGAAAGCGTAATCGGCGCGTAGCGGTCTCTCCAGAAGATATTTCACCCCGTCGACTTCCAGCGTGATCTTGTCACGTCCCAGCTCATCCTTTTCCGTCTCCATAGGAGTACCTATTCCGGTCGGTGTAAGAACTCCGCCAAGTCCGTAATTTGCGGCTCTTATCTTTTCAGCCAGAGTTCCCTGAGGAACCAGAGTGTACTTGAGGCTTCCGTCGGCAAACTGTTCGTTGAGCCTTGGGTTTACTCCCAAATGTGAAGCGATAATGTGATCCACCATATGGTGCTCAAGCAATTTTCCTATTCCTCTCGGTGTTTTTCCCGGGAAGTTGGCCGGCTGTCCCTCTGCCAAACCTCCGTCATTGCCTATAACTGTAAGGTGCTTGACACCTTTTCTTACAAGAGCGTCCATCAGTATCTCGGGGGAACCTGTTCCCAGGAATCCTCCCACCATAATGGTCATGCCGTCTTCAACGCCTGCTACCGCCTGATCGGCGGTAATTACCTTGTTAATCATTTTCATCACCTTTCTGTAATACTTTTATATGATAAGGATCCGGCAACAGAGTTTGTCAGACCCGATATCTACCGTAAGTTCAGATATATTCGGATACATCCGGCGACATATTGTCAGCGATCCTCAATTTTAGGTTTCTTCTGCCATCCGCGCTTCTGAACCTCCTGCATGATGTAGGACATAACATGCTCGGCGTATTTTCCCGGACCAAAGCCGGCATCATAACCCAGTTCCTGAGCAAGCTCGTGGGAAATTCTCGGTCCGCCGCATGTGAGGATAACCTTTTCTCTGAGTCCTTCCGCCTCAAGCAGCTCAACCATTTTGGTGAGGTTCATGATATGAATATCCTTCTGTGTTACGGTCTGCGAAACCAAGATGGCGTCCGCATTCACTTCCTTGGCCTTTGCGATGAGTTCTTCGCAAGGAACCTGCGAACCCATGTTGTAAGGAACGACGTTCTTGAATCTCTCAAGACCAAAGTGTCCGTGAAAACCTTTCATCTGAATGATGGCGTCGATACCTACCGTGTGAGCGTCCGACTCAATGGAAGCCCCCACCACTACTATGTCTCTGCCGATGTTTTCGCCGATCCAGTCGCCGCACTCAACCCTGTCCATCACGTTACCCTCAACCTTAGGCACGTGAATCGCCGTGTAATCTATAGTCTGCTGCGCAGAGCCGTATACAACAAAGAAAGTGTATCCCGGCGCAAGTTCATGGTAGTAGGTCACATTAGGCTCATCAAAACCCATTTTCTTTACATACTGCTTGGCGCACTCTTCCGCTTCTTCACCATAAGGAACGGGAAGTGTGAAAGCCATTTCTACTTTACCGTCGTTCAAAGTGTCGCCGTAAGGCTTAACTTTCGTCAAATCTGCGGTAGTTACTGCTGTTTTATTTTCTGACATCGAAATTCCCTCCTTATTTATGATCCATGAAAAGTTCTGTGAACGGATTGAAATAGTTTTCACCTCTTGTGGTTACACCCTCAAGACCGTGTCCACCGTCAAACGGACGCTTGACACCACCGAATTTGCCTTTTTGGATTGTCTCAAAGAGTCCTTCCTCTTCAACCTCGGCCAGCAGTGCGTCGGCCTTGCCGAGCACTTCCTGCGCGCGGCTCTGGATTATACCGTCCTTTTTGAACTCAACTTCTTCACCGATATGTTTGCAGTTATTGAAAATGTACTGTGCATTTTCAATGGAGAGATATCTGTCATGCATGTGCGGAGTATGAATAGCCTCCGTGAGCATTCCCTGCAAAAGCAGTGACTGACTTGACCAGATCGCAACCAAATTGAACAAAGCATCCTGTATATGCCCCATGAAAATATTACCCGTCATGAATTTTGTCGGAGGCATGTACTTAAGCCTTGCTTTAGGGAATATCTCTCTTGCCATGATAGCCTGTGAAAGCTCAAGCAAGAACCCGTCCTCGGTTTTCGGATCCATCTCAAATGCGTGCCCCAGACCCATCTGTTCTTCAGGAATGTTCGCAAGCACGGCAAACTGTTCGTTGATGAACTGCGATGCGGTTACCGTATGAGCGGCTTCAACGGCATCGTCGGTGGTCAGGTAGTTGTCTTCACCGGAGTTGAATATAATGCCGCAGTATCCGATTATGACTCTTGACATGAACTGATCCACAAGCGTTCTCTGCATGTTGATATCTCTGAAAAGTATACCGTAAATAGCATCGTTGAGCATAACATCAAGTCTCTCAAGCGCTCCCATTGCCGCAATTTCCGGCATACACATTCCCGAAGAGTAGTTGCACAGCCTTATGTATCTTCCTACTTCTTCGCCCACTTCATCAAGAGCTTTTCTCATTATCCTGAAGTTTTCCTGAGTTGCGTATGTTCCTCCGAATCCCTCGGTTGTGGCACCGTAAGGCACGTAATCAAGAAGCGACTGCGCCGTCGTTCTTATTACCGCGATAATGTCAGCGCCCTGTCTTGCGGCAGCCTGCGCCTGCACCACGTCCTCATAGATGTTACCCGTGGCAACGATAACATAGAGGAACGGTTCAGGTCCTGAACCTATGGTGTCAAGATATTCCTGCCGCTTCGCCTTCTGCTCGTCGATACGATCAAAAGTCTTTTTGATCGACGGCTTCAGTGCTTCTGCAGCCTCTTCCATAGAGCATGTCGGGAGTTTCAGCACATCCAACTTGCCCTGCGACATCTCCTCAGCGATAGTCTGAGGATCTTTTCCCGTCTGGACGATGGCATTTCCGATCCAGTACGCGACACCCGTTGAAAGGGCTCCCGCATCCTTGATCTGATCGACCACCACATTCGGAAGCGGATTGTCCACATCGTCCACTCCGTCAATGCCCAGCAACCTCAAGATCGTTCTCTCAGTGGACACGGTCGTGTGTCTTTCAATGAATTCCTGCATATCTTTTGCGATATTTCTTGCATGATTCCTTGCACTTTCAACAACCTTAAAGTCAAGATTTAATTTGCTTTTCATCTTTTTTCTCCTTATAGATATATTTTTTCGCCCCGTCTATTATCTCCGTGCCGATTCCCAGCATTTTGGCAATGTTCAGAGCATCCTTAGGAACCTCTCCATTTTTTTCTACTCTACACAGTCTGTAGTCCATGTATTTCGATATTATATTTATCCTGTCACGACGTTTCGCATACTTTATTTCTCTGTCCAGAAGCGTGAAGTCCGCGTCCGCAAGACCACGTACCTGCATATTTATTACGCCCTCCGCCTCTGTCACAGTTTCAAAGTGCGTCGTTATCAGGGAAATATACGGTTTTGACATCAAATAATCCACGATCGCTTTGGTCAGCGCCAAGCCCTCCACGGGATTTGTACCGCTTGCAATCTCATCTATCAGTATCACGGAGCGATCTGTGCCGTGATCCAATATCTCCTTGAGTTCTTCCATCTCTGAACCGAACGACGACAACCCGCGTTCAACAGATTGACTGTCCCCTATGAGTATCTGCATGTAATTTGAAAGCCCTACCGCAGCTTCCTCAGCCGGAACAAAGAATCCGTACTGGGTCATGATCGCAATCTGTCCGGCAAGTTTAAGCGAAATAGTCTTGCCGCCCATGTTTGCTCCTGTGATACAGGTCACCCCGTCTTTCAGCGAAAGTGAAATAGGACAATATTCCTTACCCTTTGATTTCAAAATCTCTTCCACCTGCAGGTTTCGCCCATTTTTGAATTCCACCCTGTGCTCATCCACAATTTGCGGTTTCACAAGTTTTCTTTTGATCGCGTAAAGCCCTCGGGCAAGTGCAAACTCAAGCGCCCCCATTGTTTGACAATTTTTCAGCAGCACGCTTCTATATTTTGAGATCTTCCGCGAAAGAATCTCTGTTATACGTTCTTCTTCGGCTTCTATCTTCAAATTGAGTTCTTCCATATCCGCCGTGTACTTAAAGATCTCTTCATCCGGCTTCAGTTTGAACGTGACGCTCATATAATCCTGATCGACTTCCTCAAGCTGCTCAAGTGCCTTTATCTTTTCAAAATCCGGGTGGGATCTTGCCACCACTATGTCAAACTTGGGGGTCAGTTGAACCCCATGCTCTTTTCGCAGTCTTTCTCTCGACTTTTTCTGCACACGCCGTATCTCAAGTTCAAATTCTCTTTTCTTTTTCCTGTACAGTGCAAGGAGATCACTGAACTCATCATATATGTAAAATGTGTTCATCCTATCTCCGCGCGGATCGAGAATATCCAGCAGTTCTTCAGTGTCCTCAAGTAAATACTCTTCCGGGATGTGTGCCTCGTCCTTTACCGGCGGAACATTTTGCTTTGTTTCACCGTAACTTCCGCTCACACCGTTTGCAGGCATTGAGACGTCCTCCCCGTCTTTTGCTTCGGCCCCGTGGCTGCCTGTGGCAGCTTGTTCCGATTCTCCGACCGTGCGACTTTCCTTGAACTCTTGCACACATCCGCAAGCGGGATCGTAGTCTCCCTGTTCTTTGTCTCTTGTCAGCTTCAGGATCTGACGCATCTGCAAAAGCAGTGACTTTATCTCAAATATCTCAACCACGGAAAGCGTATTGTTTTCGCTTCTTTCTATGGTCTTGGTGGAATCCTTGAGTTCCATGAATATCTCCAGAATTTTGTTTTTCAGATGCGGATAATTCACGATAAAACCGATCACATTCTCAACTCTGTCAAGTTCCCGCCGTAATGAGTCCTCATCCCCGGGGAAAAACGGTTTCATGTCTTTCATGCTCTTTTTTCCGAATGGTGAGATGATATCCATCTTCAGCATCACATAATCCAGCCCGGTTTCTTTTCTGGTCTTTACGTTAGCCAGTCTCCTGTTCACTCCGTTCTGCATACTCACATCCTCACATCTATGACAGGTATCTCCGGCAGAGCATCTTTCATTTCCCGGAGCAAAAGACGGTTATCAAACGTATAACCGGAAGGCGCCCACGGATTCACCGTTATAAGCGCTATTTCTATCTTCTTGAGCACCGATACCCTGAACCCCCTCTTTCTCAATTTGCCCCAGTCCATCGGGTTTATGAATATCTTTGTCGGATCTTTCAACACAAACCTCACTTCCTTGAGTTTGTTAGATCTTATATCTGAAATCACGCTGTTTGTAAAGGCGCCGGGAATGTAAACAAATCTCGTTTTTTCATCTATCGCCTCGTCTATATGCCTTGCGGCTCCAAGACCGGTCACAAGATCCATTTTTCTGACACGCCCGTCCTCATCTATCAGCATAATCTTGTTGTCAAAATTCTCTTTTTCTATAATATCTCTGTATTTGCCCGCCCCAAGCTCGTCGGTAGAATACAGATTTACGACATGAGCCGTCTCTTCGACGACTTTGCTCAATTTCCTCGATATGACCGCCCCGGTGGCCAGTATTATGGCATCGGATGTTTCAGGCGAGGCTATGGTCTTGCGGTCGATGGCGCCGTCTATCAAAATCAGATCACAACCCTCTTTTAGCATATCTTCGCAGAGCATCTTCTGCTCCGCATTTATCACAGGTCCTGCGACCTGCACGTACCCCGCTTCCTTGACTCTGCATATCAGAAGGGTTCCGATCGCGGTGGAATAATTCGTCCGTTTTATTACCTCAAGCCCGGCATCCGACATTTCGTAGAGAAACGAGGGTACGGCTACAAGGGTTTCTTCATCCAGATAAACTCTCGGTTTTTCGGTGCCGGTGACCAGATCCTGAGTTTCTCCGTCTCTTCCGGTTGACGTTATCCCGAGTCTTATCCCCTCGTCCATCGCCTCCTCGATCAGATAATTCAAGGCTGTGGTCTTGCCGGCGTTCTTCGCCATGCCTACTATGGACAGTGTCTTATATTTAGTTGACAGTTCCCGCAACAACTCCATTTAATATCCCTGATTCCCGTAAAATAATCCCGTAACAATTCACACACTTACTGAATGAATAGGGAGACCGAAGTCCCCCTATTCATTATTGCCGATAGGCCCACTTAAGCGGACTTACTCTTCATGCTTGTTCCTCTCGTGTCTTGCAAGATGAGCCGGTTCCATCGACTTGATCTGCAAGCCCTCACCAAGAGCCGATACACCTTCAACCTTGATGCCAGGTTTACCCTTGCGGTAGTTGAAGTTACACTTAAGGTCAGGCAAATGAGGCTGTGTGTAAGTAGTGATAACGCCCTCGTAGTTTCTCAGAATGATCTTGTCCGGTGTCTCGGAGATCACATACTGAGGCATTACAGGCGTCTTTCCGCCGCCTCCCGGAGCATCTATTACAAATGTAGGGATGCAGTAACCCGATGTATGTCCTCTCAAGCCCTCCATGATTTCCATACCTTTTGCCATCGTGGTTCTGAAATGTTCTATACCCACGGAAAGGTCGCAGATATAGATATAGTAAGGTCTTACCCTGTTCATTGCAAGTTCATGCACAAGATCCATCATGATTGACTTGTCATCGTTTACGCCTCTGAGCAGCACGCTCTGGTTTCCGAGCGGAATGCCGGCATCGGCGAGCTTTCTCAAAGCTTCTTTTGCTTCAGGTGTCATTTCCTGAGGATGGTTGAAGTGAGTGTTCAGCCAGATCGGATGATACTTCTTCAGCATGTTGACCAGATCGTCGGTGATTCTCTGCGGCATAACGACAGGAACCCTGCTTCCGATTCTAACGATCTCAACGTGCTCTATCTTGCGAAGTTCGCTGATGATGTACTCAAGAGTGCTGTCCTCAACCAAAAGCGCATCTCCGCCGGAGAGCAATACGTCTCTGACCTGCGGGGTCTTTCTGATGTACTCGATACATGCGTCGATATCTTCCCTTGATCTTGCCCCGTCCGTTTCACCTGCTAGTCTTCTTCTCGTACAGTGACGACAGTACATGGAACACTGGTCGGTGATAAGGAAGAGAACCCTGTCAGGATATCTATGCGTAAGTCCCGGTGCCGGTGAATCCGCATCCTCGTGAAGAGGGTCTGCATCATCCGCCTCGGATCTGTGCATCTCAGCAAGCGTCGGAACTGCCTGCATCCTTACAGGATCGGTATGATCGTCCGTGTCCATCAAAGACGCATAGTAAGGGGTTATTCCCACTCTGAAGCCCCCTATAACCTTTTCAATGTCAGCCTTTTCTTTGTCGGTCAGGTTGATCACCTTGTTTATATCCTCAACCGTGGACAATCTGTTTGCAACCTGCCAGTGCCAGTCGTTCCACTGTTCCTCAGTTACATCCTTGAACAAAGGAATGTCTTTCCAATTTCTGATAGCCATAATAAATCTCCTGTTTTCATCTTTTCGATCACCGCTAAACGTTTATCCGCAAAAGCGGCGATCCCCGTCTCTATTCATACTGTTCAAATTGAATATCCACAGTCGGAATCCCTTATGCGAAATTCCAACTGTGAACGAGTAATAACATATGTGAGCGTAGCCACATCGGTCAGTGTTTTGACCCTACATGACTTTACTCAACAAATTAAGCATACATCTGGCGGAAAAGATCTTTCAAAGCCTCATTTTCTCTCAGTTCCTGAAGAGTAATCTCAGCATGACCCTTGCAGTAACCGTTTCCGATGATCATGTTTACGTCTTTGCCAACACCCTCTGCTCCGAGAGCTGCCTTTGTAAAGCTGGTAGCCATAGAGAAGAAGTAAACAAGACCGTCATCCTTGGTTGCAAGGATGGAAGCCATTTCCGTGTTTTCCACGTTTACAACGTTGATGACAACATCGCAAAGCTCACCGTCGGTAAGTTCCATTACCTTCTCATACATACCTACGGCATCGGTTGCGTCGATGTGGAAATATTCATCGGCAAGGTTGAGGTTCTTAGCTCTGTCTTCCGATCTCTGCGTTCCTGCCGCACAGATCACCTTACCCGTAACTCCTGCTCTTTTCTTCGCTTCATAGAGGCAGAGAAGTCCCGATTTTCCGCCGCCGCCGATAACAAGAACGGTGTCTCCCGGCTTAACGAGTTTTGCAGTCTGGGCAGGTGCTCCGGCAACGTCAAGCGCAGAAAGTGCAAGACCTTCTTCCATGTCATCCGGAAGCTTTGCATAGATACCGCTCTGGAACAGAATTGCATGTCCCTTGATGTCAACCTGGTCGATGGCAGGTCTCATTTCCAGAATCTCGTCGATCACAAGAGGTGTAAGGGAAAGTGACACGAGGGTCGCAATCTTGTCTCCAACCTTTAGGTCACCTTTCCATTCAGGTCCGATCTCCTCAACGGTACCGATCAGCATTCCACCGGAACCTGTCCAAGGGTTCTTATGCTTTCCTGCTTTTGCAACGATTCCAAGCATCGTTTCCTTTATCTTTTCGATATCATCCGCTGACAGATCATCCGTAGGTTTCTTTCCGCAGGCATGATCTACAACCGATGTAAAAGATGCCGAGTCGATATTCAGAGTCTTGACAGCGATCTTAATCTCGTTGTCGTAGATCTCCATATCGTTGTCGATAACATCAGCCGGTTGCGGCAAAACACCCTTTGGTGAGATTACTCTGTGGGTTCCGTATGGATTTCCTTTTTTCATTACATTATCCTCCTAAAAAATTCAATAATATTTTAAAGCTAAATTTACTCGACCTTAAGCCGACGGTTTCATTATAGTTTTCTTTATAAAACATGTCTATAATTTCCGATGTGGCCACTTGGCAATTTTTTGACAATCCTCTTTTTGATTCTTATTCGGTTCACATGCGGCACGCCTCGATTCTTTTTCGGTTCATATCTGCTCCACCCAAACCTTACGCCGGAGTGACGCATTGTCGTAAAAGCGTGTGGCATGCGCAGAACTTCACGCAGTGCCATGGCAGCACCATAGCAGACAGTCATGCCTTCGGCGGCATCGTCAAAGACTGTATTTTTTCTTTTTCCTCACAAGCTGCGTCTGGCTTATCCCCACGGCTTTTGCGACTTTTCTGGTGGAGCCGAACTGCTCGCAGGCGTGTTTCAGGATGTTCTTTTCAAAATTTTTTACCATCCTGTCCAGATCCATTACCTGACCCTCGCACATTGGAACGCCTCCTGCCGAGGAAGCCTCAAAAACATCGCCGTGCAACTCGCGCATTACATCTATCAGTGTAATCTGTTCTCTCGGGGTTCCTATCATAAGCCTTTGAATCGTATTTTCAAATTCCCTTATATTTCCCGGCCAGTCGCATTGTTTGAGATATTCGACTGCGTCTCTGTCTATCGTCCTCTTCATATCGAACTTTTCTCCGTACTTTCGCAGAAAATGACGTGTCAGGGCGGTTATATCCCCGGTTCGTTCCTTGAGCTTCGGAACCTGAATGTTAACGACGTTCAAACGATAATACAGATCCCTCCTGAAGCTGCTTTCGGATATCATGCTTTCTATGTTCCTGTTGGTTGCCGACAGTATACGCACATTGCTTTTGACCGGAACCGTCCCTCCCACTCGCAGAAATTCACCGTCCTGAATCACTCTGAGAAGTTTCGCCTGCATGTCCGCAGAAAGCTCCCCCACATCGTCCAGGAAGATCGTTCCGTTGTCGGCACGCTCAAAATAGCCGCTTCTGCCTCTCTCTATACCAAAAAAATCAGCTTCAAGTCTCTCCGATGCTATCGATGCGCAATTCACTTTTATAAACGGTTGCATCTTTCTTGTGCTGTTTTTGTAAATTATATTTGCGACCTTTTCCTTGCCCACTCCCGTATCGCCCGTTATCAAAACGTTGCAGTCGTATTTGGAGACGGTAAGTATCTCATCCAGCACCGTCGCCATCGCTCTGCTCTCGCAAATAAAATCTTCCAGCATAGTCTGTCGCTGCCCCGACACCTCCCTGAGTCTGCTTTCCCTATTTATGGGATATGCGGGGTCGTCGTTGAATCTCACGTTCATCTCCACGGCACGTTCAACGTACGGAGCTATGTCTTTGACTATGTCTATGTCGAAGTTCTCATACGAGGCGACAAATCCGTCGGCGCACTTTATCTCCATCTGTTTTGAGATTGCTTCGGTTATGTACAGCGCTATGTTGTAGTTGTTTATGAGATTTGCAAACACCACGGTTCCGCCCTGCCTAGTCGCCAGAATATTTATCGTCTCCGCACCCGGTATATCCGCGCAGTTCACCGACAGGTCAAACGGCGCCTTTTTCTGTATTTCTTCCATACACTCAAGCGGCTTCAGTATATCCACCATCCTAACTTCGGAAAATACGCTGTCCATAAGCCTGTCCATCGAACTTCCCCCGAGCATCGATTCCGTCTTCCTGTCAAGCAGACATATTATTTCGGAATCATCCCTTGCCACTTTCTTTATGGCATATCCGAAGAACAGGTTCGTAAGTTTATTGTTTCCCACGACAAGAAATTTTTTCTTGCCCACTGCGGTATTGCTGACTTTCAGCAGTGTTCCCGATTCATTCAGCGCATAAAGTAGCAGACTGAGGTTGACATCGTCGCTTTTCTGAACCACAGGGATCTTGTCGTACACTATGGCATAGCCCTCCACGTCCACCTGACCAAAAGCTCTGTCTATGGCGACCACCTTATCTATGCTGACAGGCACGGAAGCCATAGATGTATTGCAGATAATCTCATCTCCCGGCTTCAATTTCAGCACGTTCCCGTACTCGGATCCGATTTCACTGACGGTACCGTAAAAAAGTCCACCTGTGTCCGTGACCGGATTGTGAAGCTTGCCCCGTCTTATGACTATGTCCATTATTTTCTGCTTTATTCGTTCATCATTGTCGTTGGCCTCAAGGCATATCTGTTTGAAACTGGTCCCCTCTATGTGTATCTTATGTATATCCACCCTCATCTCAAAGGGTTCCAATTTACGACTATTGTCCAGCTTCCATGCAGAAGTGGGCAGGACGTATTGTGGCTCAAGTACCCGACTCTGCCCAAAACCGTCGTAGCGACTCATTTCTGTTTCACTCCTTTTTCATCGAACCTAAAACGGTTCGCATTTATCTTCGTCAATGGTAAAACATTTCCCCAAGTTTTGCAAATGTTATTTACACAATCAGATTTTATAAATATAATTAGATCGTTATTGAGTCGTTGTTCCTCAGGATAACCCGGTATAATAACCCGGGACGCGAAAACTGCGAATATCCACGTGAACGATGACAAGCACAGAATGAAAAGGAGTAAACAAATGGCTGAAGAAAAAATTACATCTACACTACGCCTCAGAATGTCCGCCAAGGACGCTCATTACGGCGGGGAATTGGTCGATGGGGCGCACATGGTACACCTGTTCGGCGATGTGGCAACGGAACTTTTGATCAAACTTGACGGAGACGAAGGTCTGTTCTGCGCATACGACAATATCGAATTCCTCGCACCTACATTTGCCGGCGATTACATCGAGGCATATGGCGAGATCACCAAGATCGGAAACACTTCGAGAAAGATGTCCTTTGAGGCGCGCAAAGTTGTTGTTTCAAGAAAAGACATAAACGCATCCGCCGCTGATTTCCTCGAAGAGCCTATCGTTGTCGCAAGAGCGACCGGAACCTGCGTTACACCTAAGGAAATGAAGCGCAAATAACAATTGAGTCATACATTGCGTATATGAAAAAGAGGCAGGCTGTCAAACGGCCTGCCTCACTGCTTTATCAACAGTCGTACCGGTTTCTATCAACACTTTTTGTCATATAACCACCTATCGACCAAGATTGTCATATAACCACCTATCGACCAAGATTATCATATAACCACCTGTAACCCCGAGGAGTTTTTTCACAAAACCTCATCTCGCTGTTTCCTGATTTCATACATGAGCACCGCCGCGGCGTTGGATGCATTGAGCGATGAGATTCTGCCGAGCATCGGAATCGATACGACAAAATCGCACTTGGCTTTCACAAGGCGGCTTATACCCGAACCTTCGTTGCCTATAACCAGCGCCATCGGGCCTTTCATATCCGCTTTATAGTAAGTATCGCCGTCCATGTCACAGGCATATAGCCACAATCCCTGTTCTTTCAGCATATCGACGGTTCGTGCTATGTTGGCGACCCTTGCGCAGGGCAGATATTCCACCGCTCCCGCCGAGGATTTTGCAACCGTTCCTGTAACTCCCGAGGCTCTTCGCTTGGAAATTATGATTCCGTGAGCTCCGGCGCATTCGGCGGTTCTCATCACAGCTCCAAGATTGTGCGGATCCTCAATGCCGTCGGCAATTATGATAAAAGGGGATTCTTCGCGTTTTTTTGCAAGCGCCAGTATCTCTTCCACGGAACAATATTTATAGGGGGAAATCACCGCGGCAACGCCTTGGTGAGGTGTCCCTGCACTCTTCTTGTCGAGATTTACCTTATTCTCATCGCAGACCGGAACGCCTCTTTCCTTTGCCATATGCAATATTTTGCCGACAGATCCTCCGGCGCCTTTCTGAATAAGGATCTTTGCGATCTCTCTTCCGCTCTTCAACGCCTCGGTCACAGGATTTCTTCCGAAGATCAGCTCTTCATCCTGAGTTTTTGTTTGTTCTCTGTTCTCTTTCATGCCTCAACACTTTCTTCGATCTTTGACCGGTTTTTAACGGGGTTTCTTTATCGATTCAGCTAATTTCATGCTTTCTTCCGGGATTTTCTTTCGTACCGGAGAAAGCGGTATTTTATCCCGTTTTCTTCCATGAGGTCGCTCTCGTCGGCTATTTCGAACTCTTCCATATCGTCGAGATTTACGAAGTGCACGTCGGCGGGAAAAGTTTTGTATATTTTCGTTATATAGCATGTATCGCAGAGCGGCAGAAGTTGTTCATAAACATTCGCACCTCCGATCACAAAAGTATCGTCGGCCTCCTTACCCTCTTGCAGGGTTCTCATCAGCTCTTCCATGTCATGGCAGACAGCATCGACGCCGGGTGCCGAAAACTCCTCGTTTGATGTAATAACAATGTTTCTGCGGCTTGGCAATCCTTTTCCGCCGGGCAGGCTTTCAAGCGTACGTCTGCCCATAACGACGGTATGCCCGCTCGTCATCTTTTTGAAGTATTTCAAATCTGCGGACAGATGGCACAGCAATCCGCCCTTATATCCTATGGCCCAGTTTTCGTCCGCCGCCAAAATCAATTTCATTCGTTTCCCCCACATGATTTTACATTCTCTTTCGCAACAGTTTCCACAGTTTCCGCAAGCGCTTCCACGTAGCAACGTTTTCGGTCTTGGACAAGTCCCATGCCTGTTTCGAAATGACTCGCCGCACGGCATCAACGCCTGTTTCGAAATGACTCGTGGCACGGCATCAACGCATCGCTATATTGCGATTTCAATCTTTTTATCAAATGAGTTGTATCTGTAATCCTCCAGCTTGAAGCTGTCTTTGGTGAATTCATAGAAGTCCTTTACGGTGCGGTCTATAGAAAATTTCGGTGCTTCGAACTGCTCGTTTTCGATCATTTCCTTTACGATATCCACGTGCCTGTCATAGATGTGCGCATTTGCGATAACATGTACAAGCTCCCCCGGCTCATAGCCGTAAGCAGATGCCATTGCATACACTATAAGAGCATACTGAACGACATTCCAATTGTTTGCGGTCAGCATGTCCTGAGAGCGTTGATGCAAAATCGCATTCAGCTTGTTACCCGCAACGTTGAACGTCATTGAGTAGGCACACGGATACAACGCCATTTCGGAAAGATCGTGGTGGTTATACATGTTCGTCATTATGCGCCTTGAACCCGGATCGTTCTTAAGGCTCCAGATGACCCTGTCGACTTGATCCATCTCCCCCTCGCGGTAGTGATGTTTGATCCCCATCTGATACCCGTACGCCTTTCCGATCGAGCCTTTTTCATCCGCCCATTCGTCCCACACGTGCGAGTTCAGTTCACTGATGTTGTTCGACTTTTTCTGCCATATCCATGAAATCTCGTCCCATGCGGATTTCCAATAAGTTCGCCTCAAAGTTATAATCGGAAACTCTTTCGCAAGATCATATCTGTTGACAAGTCCGAAAACCGCAAGCGTGTGCGCCGGAGTTCCGTCTTCCCAGTGAGGTCTGACTTCCATATCCGAATCGGAAATCCCATCGGTCATTATTTTTTTCATGTTCGCCACAAACAGCTTGTCCGCATAACTCATAAAATTTCTCCGTTTCACTCAATGTGAGCGACTAAAACCTCACGCCTCGGCTCAGCGAGCCCTGTCGCCGTTTTCCGCCTCAACAATTCCAAAGGATCTGTCCACGACCTCTTTCAGTCTGTCGAAGTTTTTGCTTAAATATAGATACCCGATCAAAGCTTCAAACCCCGTCGCAAGCTTGTAGTCGGTTTGTGTGGAACCTCTCGGCTTTGGCGTTCTCGTATTGTTCCTCGCCCGCTTGAGCAGTTTCACCTCTTCAGGGGTAAGGAAATCTTTCATGAGATTCTTTGCGATCTTCGCCTGACTGTCGGCGCACACGTGTTCTATGGCCTTTCGATTCATTTTGTTGACGGAATACATGCCGCTTTCCATGACATGGCGTCTCACGTAAACCTCATACACCGCATCACCCATGTATGCCAAAAGCGTCGTATCCGCAAGTTTCGGGTTGATTTCCACCATCGTTTTCACTCTTTTACGATCTGAACGCCCTGCGGCGTATCTTTCAGTATTATACCTTTTTCTTTCAGCATATCTCTGATCTCATCAGCCCTGTCAAAATTCTTTTCCTTGCGGGCTTGCTGTCTTTCATCGATCAGTTTACGAATTTCATCGTCGACGAAATGATCTTCTTTTACCTGAAGTATCCCAAGAACATCGGCAAATTCCATTAATGTCTCAAGTGATTTCCTTGCGAATTCCTTGCCGGTTTCTGCGTCAATTGCGCTGTTTATCGCCGTTACCAGCTCAAATGCCACGCTGATTCCGTCCGCCGTGTTCAAATCATCGTCCATCGCAGCTATGAACCTTGTGCGATAATTTTCATAGCCGGAGCATACTTCTTTTTCCGATGCTGTCATCCCGCCGTCTTTTCCGCTTTCCGTAAGATATATGAGATTTTCCTTGCAGTTGTGGAGCCGTTCCAGACTCGCACGCGCCTGTTTCATCAGATCTTCCCCAAAATCTATCGGGCTTCTGTAATGACCGGAAAGCAGGAAAAACCTGATCTCTTCCCCGGCATATTCTTTTCGTATGTCCCTCACCGTGAAGAAGTTGCCTTTCGATTTCGACATTTTCTGTCTGTCCATCGTTATATATGCATTGTGCATCCAGTATTTCGCAAAAGGCACTCCGTTGCAGCATTCCGACTGGGCTATCTCATTTTCGTGATGGGGAAACTGCAGATCCTGACCTCCGGCATGTATGTCGATGGTTTTCCCCAGATGTTTTCTCGCCATCGTCGAGCATTCGATGTGCCAACCCGGCCGTCCCATGCCCCATGGGGATTCCCAGGCAATTTCATCCTTCTGTTTGCGGGCTTTCCAAAGCGCAAAATCCAGCGGATCTTTTTTTACTTCGCCTATCGCTATCCGTGCTCCCGCTTCTAGATCGTCTATATTCTGCCCCGACAACTTTCCGTATTCAGGGAATTTTCTCGTGGAAAAATATACATCGCCGTCGGCTTCATATGCAAATGACTTGTCGACCAGCTCGCTCACAAACTTCATTATTTCAGGGATATGTTCAGACACTTTGGGATGGACGTCAGCTTTCTTTACATTAAGAGCGGTCGTGTCCTCAAAATACTCCTTAATGTATTTTTCTGAGATTTCCGAAGCCATACAACCCTCTTCTCTCGCCCTGTTGATGATTTTATCATCGACATCCGTAAAATTCTGAACGTATTTAACCTTGTAACCGCGGTATTGCAGGTATCTTCGCATGGTATCAAACACCACAAGCGGTCTTGCGTTTCCGATATGGAAAAAGTTATATACCGTCGGTCCGCATACATACATTGAAATCTCACCCTCGCACAGAGGTACGAGTTCTTCCTTTTTCCCACTCAAAGTGTTGTAAATTCTCATTTTACACCATTTCCTTTCGCAACATCGTTTTCCATTTTGTCATTGACTGACCGTAATGGTTTTAATCACGATCGGCTCAAGCGGTTTGTCCATTGCATCCCTTGCGGCTCCGACAATCTCATCGGCAACTTCAAGCCCATCGACGATCTTTCCGAATGCGGCGTAGTTTCCGTCAAGGTGCGGCGCATCTTCAACCATAATGAAAAACTGTGATCCCGCCGAATCCGGCATCATTGAACGCGCCATCGAAAGCACGCCTCTTTCATGTTTCAGATCGTTCTTCACCCCGTTTGTCGCAAATTCACCTTTGATCGTATGACCGGGTCCTCCGGTTCCGTCCCCTGTGGGGCAACCGCCCTGAATCATAAATCCCGGGATCACTCTGTGAAACGTGAGTCCGTCATAGAAGCCTGCGTTTGCAAGCTTCTCAAAGTTATCCACAGATATGGGCGCAACATCCTCGTAAAGTTCACCCGACATTGTCTTTCCATTTTCCATCTCAATCACTACTTTTTTCATATAATTTTCCTCTCTTTCAAAACAGTTGAAACAATATTGCGGGCAGATCTCATAAATTCAGTGTGGGCACACTGTCCAAACGTGCCGCATCCACTCCGGGGCAAATTTTCTGCCAAAATAAACCTCATCCACCCGTCGCATATCCGCTACCTGTAGAAAATCGCGCCGGCTGCGCCGGCTCCCAGCAGTATCCACAAAGGGCTTATCTTGGTCTTTGCCATAGACAAAACCGCGAGCGCGCAGACGGCTACGGAAAAAGCCTCCGGCCTTGTGAAGATCGTGCCGCCGACAAAGTACACAGCCGTCGCCATCAAGCCTGCGGTAACCGGTCGAATCCCCTCAAAAGCGCCCTCCACCAACTTGGCGGAGCTGAATTTTGTTATAAAGTTATATACCAAAATCACAAGAGCAAAGGATGGCAAACTCACCCCGAGCGTTGCGGCAAGCGCTCCCCCCGTTCCCGCACTGCTATAGCCTACATAAGTTGCGGCATTTACGGCGATAGGCCCCGGCGTGACCTGCGCAATGGCAACAAGGTTTGTAAATTCGGCCTTACTCATGAGTCCGAAGTCCCTTGCACCCTGATATATTATCGGAAGCATGGCATTGCCGCCACCGAAGCCCACGACACCGATCTTTGCAAAGACAAGGAAAAGTTTAAGATATATCATCGCATCCGCCTTTTCCGTCTGTGCCGTCTCTTCCTGCACCGTCTTTTCCCGCATCTTCTTTGATAACACTGCGTGCCGCTCCGATAAGTATACCTGCCGCAATCACATAAACTACATTGATATTCAAGCAAACCGTGGAAACAAATGCGGCTATTGAAAGCACGGCGGCAAACACATTCTTTATCACCTTTGCCGAAATTCCGAAAGCGGCATACGCTATCATCCCGGTCGCCGCAGCCTTGAGTCCGGTCAAAGCCCCTGTAACGTATACATTGTCACCTATACCTTGAAGCACTCTCACAACGACAATGATTATACAAAAGCTCGGAAGCACGACCCCGACAGTCGCTGCGGCCGCACCGGCGGTTTTCTTCAATTTGAAGCCTATGTATGTGGCCATGTTTATGGCTATGACTCCCGGCAAACTTTGGCAAAGCGATATGCAATCAATCATCTCCTCGTCCGAAAGCCACTCCTTTCTCCGCACCGCAATATCACTGACGAGAGGAACCATAGCGATTCCTCCTCCTATGGTGAACGCACCCAACTTGAAAAATTCCCAAAATAATTCTATGTAACCGCGCAACTTCTTTTCTGGCATCTGTCTTACCGGCCTAATCTGCCCGTGCTTTCATTTCTGACAAGCATAACGGCGTTGTCGATTGCCTCCTGTGCCGTAACCTCTTTTTTCTCGGCTTCCCGTCTTAGCTTGTACTCAACCCTGCCTTCCGATGCAAGCTTTCCGACCGTTATCCTCAGCGGTATTCCGATCAGATCCGCATCCTTGAATTTCACTCCCGGTCGTTCCTGCCTGTCGTCAAGCAGAGTTTCCACGCCTTTTGAGTTAAGCTCATCGTAAATTTTTTCCGCAAGCTCTTTCTGTTTGGGATCTTCCGGTTTTATAAGCGTAATGATAACATGATACGGTGCTATTGCAACAGGCCACACGATTCCGTTTTCGTCATGGTGCTGCTCAACCACAGCCGCGAGCGTTCTGGTGACGCCTATGCCGTAGCATCCCATCACAATAGGTTTCTGCTCCTGCCTCTCATCATCAAAATACGCTCCCATCATCTGTGAGTACTTGGTTCCGAGCTTAAATACCTGCCCTACCTCTATTCCTCTCGCGTGGAAAACCGGCGCTCCGCAGACAGGACATGAATCTCCCTCTTCCAGTACCTTTAAGTCCGTCACTATATCCGCCGTATAATCTCTTCCATAATTCACATTCAACAGATGAAAATCCTCCTTGCAGGCTCCTGCGCAAAGATTCTTAAGCCCGGTAAGTTCACTATCCACCACTATGGTGCAGTCATGTAGCCCGATAGGCCCCGTAAAACCTCCGACCGCCCCCGTAGCTTCACCCATGCTTTCCTCGTCCGCAAACTCAAGTTGATGCTCTGCAATTCCCAGCGCATTCACAAGTTTTGTCACATTGAGCTCACGGTCTCCTCTGACAAATGCCGCAATATATCGGCTTTCAGCCCCGTTTTCATCGTATTCGGTGAACAAAAGCGCTTTTATGGTCTGCTTTTTGTCCAAGCGCAAAAAATCGGCAACCTCTTCGATCGTTTTTGCTCCCGGAGTATTTACTTCCTCAACCGGAAGCATCTTTACATCATCTTGGGGCGGCGCATCGACACACTCAGCTCTTTCCACCGTCGCCGCCATCAAGCATTTGGCGCAATATGCAATTTCGCTTTCGCCTACTTCAGAAATCGCGGTGAATTCATGGGAATTGCTGCCGCCTATCGCCCCGGTGTCAGCCTCCACAGCCCTGCATACCAGTCCGCAACGCTTGAAAATCCTGTCATATGCTTCATACATTTTATCATAACTGCAATCAAGCCCTGCATCATCCACATCAAATGAGTAGCAGTCTTTCATTATGAACTCTCTACTTCTCATCAACCCGAAGCGCGGCCTTGCCTCATCTCTGTATTTGGTCTGTATTTGGTAGAGCATCTCGGGAAGCTGACGATATGACGTTATATCGTTCCTCACTATATCGGTAAACACTTCCTCATGCGTCGGTCCAAGGCAGAAATCTCTGTCGTTTCTGTCTTTGATTCTCCAAAGTTCGGGGCCGTATGCGTTCCACCGTCCCGATTCTTCCCAGAATTCCGCCGGCTGTATCGCAGACATGTGTATTTCCTGCGCCCCCGAGCCGTCCATTTCTTCTCTGATTATATTTTCTATCTTGCGAATGGATCGCCAACCCATAGGCATAAAGCCGTAAACACCCGAAACCAACTTGCGTATCATTCCGCTTCTCAGCAGAAGTACGTGGCTGGGTATCTCCGCCTCCGCCGGCGTCTGGCGCAAAGTTTTTATGTGCATATGTGTCAGTCTCATCTTTCCTCCCGTTATCCTTCATGTTGCCATATTGCTTTTTACGTTTTATTTTTTATGCTCGCATTGCGTATGCATGCGCACCTACCATATCGCACATCACGTATAGATAGCGCTTATGCTGTTGTAATCACCGATATACGTGCGGTCGCTCTCTGAGATAACGCAAACCGCCTCTGCCGCGATTCCCTCGCCTCTCCCGGTAAACCCGAGTTTTTCCGTGGTAGTTGCCTTTATATTGATGCTGCCTGCGGAAACTCCGAGGCAGTTTTCGATATTCTCCCGCATCAGCTCGATATAACCCCTGAGTTTAGGTTCTTGGCATATGACCGTTACGTCCGCATTGGCAAGAGCATATCCCTCTTCGGTCAGTCTGTCTCCCACTTCTTTTAACAGTGTCAGGCTGGATATCCCTTTATACTTTGGATCGGTATCGGGGAAAAATTTGCCGATATCTCCAAGCCCCGCCGCGCCGAGCATGGCATCCGTAAGTGCATGCACCACAACATCGGCGTCCGAGTGACCCAAAAGACCTTTTTCGTACGGGATCTCAACGCCGCCCAGTATAAGCTTTCTGTCAGGCACCAGGGCGTGAACATCAAAGCCGTGTCCAATTCTTATCTTCAAGTCGATTCCTCTTCTCTCCGTATTTATCAAATCGTTTTTCAAACTTTCAATCGCCCGAATATCATCTTGCCCGCAGAAGTCTGCAAGACGCTGGTCACGGTGATATTCGCGGTCTTACCGATCATTCTTCTTCCGTCCTCGGCGACTATCATGGTGCCGTCGTCCAGGTAACCTATGGCCTGATTGCTGTCCTTGCCCTGCTTGACAAGGCGCACCACCATTTCCTCTCCGGGAAGCACCACCGGCTTGAGGCAGTTCGCCAGCAGATTGATGTTAAGTACCTTGACATCGTTTATGGCGGCAACCTTATTTAAATTGTAATCATTCGTAACGACTTTTCCGTTGATTATCTGCGCAAGTTTCAAAAGCTTGACATCAACTTCCGCAATTTCTTTGAGCGACTTTTCGCCATCGGTGTTGTATATTTCAACGCCGTACTCAGTCTGTATCTTTTTGAGAATATCAAGCCCTCTGCGTCCTCTGGTCCTCTTCATGGAATCGGACGAATCCGCAATATGCCTGAGCTCAACCAACACAAACTCCGGGATCACTATCGGGCCTTCTAGAAACCCTGTGCTCATAATATCCGCAATTCGTCCGTCAATTATAACACTTGTGTCGATTATCTTGGGTATTTCCCCCGACTTTTTCTTTCCCTTTGTAAAGGGCCTGACCTGCTCCTGGTTCTGCATTTGTTTTCTCTGCGACAAGACAGGGGCGATCAGATCGCTTCCCTTGCTGCTTGCGACTACCACTCCAAAAAATCCTAAAAACAGATATAGCAGTATGTTTATCAAAGCTCTTAAATATGGATTCGTCAGAAATATGACAGTCTGAGAAACAAAAAAAGCGATCACAAATCCCATTACAAGACCGATGAAACCTGCCAGTATCTTGTTACCCGATACGCCTTCGAGATCGCTTTCTATGTTGTTTGCGACTTTGAAACTCTGTCTTCCCATCATGGGTGCCAGCCTAAAAAAAATAATAGCGAAAAAAAATGCAAATACGACGGCGACACCGATTCTTTGGTTGGCTGTAAACACAGTGTTTATTCTGTATCCGGACTTTTCAAGTACAACCGAAACAAGCAGACACACAAGGTAGCCGATAGCCCCACCCACTATGGTAATCAAAGCTCTCCCAAGTTTCTTTAACATTTCTCCTCCTTTCTCAATTTTTATAATGCGCGCATCCGCATAAGGACTCCTGCCGGCGTATATCAATTTGCCGTAGAGTTTTTATCAGGCAGCAGAGTTTTTATCAGGCACCGGACACAATATTTCTTTACATCCTTGCCGAAAAAAGGTGCGGCATTTTTATATCCTGTATAAAAGCGGTATTTTTATCACACAACTATACATAATTAGTATAAAACTTATGGGGTTTTACGTCAAGGGCGTGGTTCCCAAAGCACACATAAGTATGGTAAAATTCATATATCAAACACATTTAAAAAACACATATAGGTAATATGATTTAGAAAACATAAGGAGGACATGAAGCATGAGTAAGTTACTTGTAGTTGACGATGAACCCAAGATCCGTGAGGTCATAAGGGAATATGCGGAATTCAACGGACACGAGGTTACCGAGGCAACCGATGGTATGAGTGCCGTGGGGCTGTGCAAACTCAATGATTACGACCTGATCATCCTGGATATCATGATGCCTAAACTTGACGGATTTTCCACCTGCAAAGAGATCAAGAAAATCAAAGATATCCCTACCATAATGCTCTCTGCGAGGGGGGAGGAGTATGATAAGTTATTCGGATTCGAACTCGGAATAGACGACTATATCGTCAAGCCGTTCAGTCCCAAGGAGCTGATGGCGCGGGTCAACGCCGTTCTCAACAGAAAGAACGCCTCCTCCGGCCTCAAGACCGATCTTCTGAAATTCGACGGTCTTGAAATCAATATCGCAGCCCGCACCGTTGCGGTCGACGGTAAGAGGATCGAGCTCACTCCCAAAGAGTACGATCTCCTCTTCTATTTGATTGAAAACAAGAATATCGCTCTCTCCAGAGATAAGCTTCTCGCCGATATATGGGGTTATGACTTCTTCGGTGACGACAGAACCATAGACACACATATAAAAAACCTCAGAAACGCACTCGGCGACTATCGCGATTTCATCGTTACGCTTCGAGGTGTGGGTTACAAATTTGAATACGACAGTTAAACCGTGTCGACGGAAGAGATGAACAAAAAAAGATTTGATTTCAAAAGTATAAAATTTAAATTGTGGGTGTATTTCATAGGGTTCGGAGTCATCATACTTCTTCTGATATGGGGACTTCAGTATTTCTTCCTCAACAGTTATTACTCTGAGATGAAAAAGTCCCAGACGGTCGATATTTCAAACGATATCCAGAACAGATTCGCAGCAAGCAGATACGACAAAGCTGTCTTGGAAAGCATTGTGGCCAAAGAATCCACATCAAACGACCTTACCATCTATATCTACGATGTGAACGCAAACGAATATCTTGTCAAAGGGCTATCCGTCAGTTTTTTGGCGCCCGAATCCTTTTATAATTTGAGATATTCCGCGGCGGTCGCCGATCTCAACAGCAAATTGAAAAACGGCGCCCTCGACAACGCGAGTCTCGTAAACACGGACAAAATGAGGCAGAAGATCGTGGGATACGCCAGCTATCTGCAAGATGAGCAGAATAAACGTTCTTATATAATGTACGTTTTTGCGCCCCTTGCGCCGATGCAATCCACCATCAACATTCTGCGGTCTCAGCTGATATATGTGACCGTTATCGCAATACTCCTTTCGCTTGCAATGGCTCTTTACCTGTCAAATAGAATTGCAAGACCCATCAAGTCGATAACAATATCCGCTGCCGAGATGGGTAAAGGGAATTACGGCGTCAAGTTCCGCGGCGGTCATTTTACCGAGATTTCCGATCTTGCAGACACGCTGACACAAGCCGAGGGTGAACTCGAAAAGACCGATATGTATCAGAAGGATCTGATCGCCAATGTGTCACACGACCTCAGAACACCGCTGACCATGATAAAATCTTATGCTGAAATGGTACGCGACCTGTCGGGAAACAACCCCGCAAAGAGATACGAACATCTGTCGGTGATTATAGAAGAAGCCGATCGCCTCAACATGCTTGTGACCGATATGCTGAACCTTTCGCGGATGCAGTCAAAGCGCATCGTTTTGGACAGCAAGATCTTTGATTTGGGCAAAGCCACAGACTCCATTATAGCCTCTTATGAAATCCTGATGGAAAACGATTCATACGACATAGTCTTCAATCGCGACCCGGGTGATTTTTTCATAAAGGGTGATGAAGCCAAGATCAAGCAGGTCATGAACAATCTTATAAACAACGCCGTCAAATACTGCGGCACCGATAAAAAGATCATAATTGGGCTTGTCAGACTTAGCAGAAAGGTGCGTTTTTATGTGACAGACCACGGTGAGGGAATAGCGCCCGATGAAGTTTCGCACGTGTGGGAGCGCTACTACAAATCCAGCACTCATCACGTGCGCTCCACCGAGGGCAGCGGTTTGGGACTTTCAATAGTAAAGGAGATCCTTACTCTCCACAAGGCCGACTTTGATGTCAAGAGCGTTCTTGGGAAAGGCAGCACTTTTTGGTTTGAAATCGCAATCGAAAAGAGCCCCGTGGGGGCAAGCCGAAATCCAATTTCCGGTTCCGGAAGAGGTGGCAAAGGGATCGCCGGGATCGGCAAAAACACCGGCGGAAGCAGCCTCACAGACGACGGCGATTACTCAAAAGGGCCGCGGCTTCCGGCATCGCGTTGACGTGCGCCCGCAAAGTCTCCGCAAGCCCCCGCAAAGTCAATTATCGCCTCTAAATGCAACTATGGCTTCACCGATGTCCTTCACCCCGACTATGGTAAAATTCTTTTTCGTCTTTTTTTCGGGCATCTCCTCATGCATTTGATCCCCAACTTCCTCCTGACCGTGGCGCCCAGCACTTTCATGCCCGTGGCGCCCGGCACTCTCATGCCCGTGATCCCCGGCGCCCTTGTGCCCGTGGCACCCGAAAATATCCTCATTTCTGTTTTGCTTGCACTGCTTTGCGTTTTTTAGCGGCATTATGACACGCTCATACCCGAGCCTTTCGGCTTCGGATGCTATTTTTTCAGCCGACGGCACGGATCTCAAATCGCCGGTCAGACCCACCTCACCTATCGCAATCGTCGATTTTTCGCATGCCAGCCCCCTCATCGAGGAGTAGACGGCAAGAGCTATGCCCAAGTCTATCGCCGTGTCGTCCGGTCTGAGTCCGCCTACCACATTTACATACACATCACGATCCAACATGCTCATACCTTGTTTTTTCTCAATTACAGCCAAAATCATGGCGAGCCTGCGGTTATCGACGCCTACCGCCGTACGCCTTGCAAAACCTATATTTGCCGAAGTTGTAAGCGCCTGTATCTCAAGGAACACAGGACGACTGCCTTCATATACGGCGGTCACGACCGATCCTTCCGTTTTTTCCGCCGTGCTCTCCAAAAAACTTTCCGACAGATTCTTGATCTCCGTAAGACCTTCATGCGCCATCATGAACGCCCCGATCTCGTTTGTGGTGCCGAATCTGTTCTTGTAGGCACGCAAAATCCTTATTTCGCGATCACGCACGCCCGAAAAATTGAGCACGCAATCCACCAGATGTTCAAGTATCTTTGGTCCTGCAAGTTCCCCGCTCTTAGTTACGTGTGCAACTATGAACACGGGGATGTTGCAGCTTTTTCCTATCCTCATGAGTATATTGCCGCATGCGCGAACCTGCGACACACTCCCCGGTGCAGAGTCGATCTCCTGCGTGTACATTGTCTGTATCGAATCTATTATGAGAAACTTTGGTTTTATATTTTCACATGCGACCGATACATTTCCCATATTCGTTTCCGCAAGCACAAAAAGTGAGTCGCTTATCGAAGGACACACTCTGTCTGCTCGCATCTTGATCTGCTCTTCCGATTCTTCACCGGAAACGTATAAAACAGAACCGTATTTTCCTGCAATATGTCCCGCAACCTGCATGATCAATGTGGATTTGCCGATTCCCGGTTCTCCCGATATCAGGGCGAGAGAACCTTTTACAAGTCCTTTTCCCAAGACTCTGTTGAGTTCTTCCACTCCCGTATCCAGCCTCTCTCTGTCCGCCGAACCGACATTTTTCAGCGGCGTTGGTCTTGCTACCCCGTTTTCACTTCCAAAAATACCGCTGCCTATGCGCCGGATGTCACCCGCCGCATCGCTGACTTTTTCTTCCACCATGGATCCCCATGCGCCACAAATGCACTGCCCGAGCCATTTGGGACTCTCATAACCGCACTCCTGGCACACAAATACTGTTTGCACCTTTTTCGCCATATCGCTTTCCCTGTTTTAATGCATGTCCGACTCCGACCCGATTAAGTGTGCCGAATAATCTTATTTTTCTTCGCTCGCCTGATGTTCTGCGATAATTTTATCCGCCATCGCTTTCGGAACTTCCTGATACCTTTCAAATGACATCTCAAACGTACCTCTCCCCTGGGTCATCGAACGCAGCCCGAGAGCATAATCAAACAGCTCCGCCTGCGGCGCTTCCGCAAGCAGTTTCTGATCGCCGGAAGCTTGAGGTTCCATACCCAATATTTTACCGCGGCGCTTATTCATATCCCCCATCACATCTCCCATATAATCATCGGGAACATATATCTCCATATGCATGATAGGCTCAAGCAGACAAGGATTTGCCTCCGCCATACCTTTTCTGAATGCGATCCCCGCAGCCAGCTTGAAGGACACCTCATTGGAGTCCACATCATGGTAAGAACCGTCATAGAGCACCGCTTTTACATTTACGCATTTGCAGCCGGCAAGAGGTCCTTTTTCCATGCACTCAAGCAATCCTTTTTCAACCGCGGGAACATAATTTTTCGGTACCGAACCGCCAAACAGTTCTTCGCTGAATTCAAGCCCCTCTTCCGTGGACGGTGAAAATTTTATATGCACATCCCCGTATTGTCCGGCTCCGCCCGACTGCTTTTTGTGTTTTCCCTGAACATCGGAGCTTCCTTTTATGGTTTCTCTGTATGCGATCTTTTGCGGAACGGTCTTTACGCTCACGCCGAATCTGTCCTTTAACTTTGCCATGATGATCGTCAGCTGCATGTCGCCCTGACCGCCGAGCAGAGTCTGATGAGTCTCAGGATTTCTTTCGACCACAAAGGACGGATCTTCTTCCCTCAGCTTGTTGAGTCCGCTTCCCATCTTCTCTTCATCACCCTTATCTTCCGGTTCAATCGCCACAAAGTACGTCGGCGACGGATAATCAAGAGGCAAATATCTGATTATGTCGCTCTTGTCGCACAGGGTATCCCCCGACTGCGTGTACTGAAGCTTTGCCACCGCAACGACATCACCGGCCTCGGCATAATTGAGCTCGGTCTGTTCTTTTCCACGCATGAAAAACAGCTTGCCCAATTTTTCGGACTTTCCGGCTCTCTCGTTGTAAACTTCGGTGCCCGATTCCATCTTGCCGGTGACTACTTTCATGATCGAAATTTTTCCGACAAACGGGTCCACTATGGTTTTGAAAACAAAGGCGGACATCGGTGCATCTGTCAGGCACAGCCTTTCCACAGGTTCGTTCGCATCGTTGAAACCCTTGTACGGACCGTGCTGCAACGGGGTCGGCACATAAGTAAGAAGAAGATCCAGCAATCCTTCCACGCCATGCCCGAGTTCAAACGCCGATGAGCAAACAGGTACTATCGCGCCCTCCGATATGCCCTTGACAAGTCCTTTCCTGATCTCTTCATCCGTAAATTCCTCACCTTCAAAATACTTTTCCATGAGTTCATCATCTGCGGATGCTATCGCTTCTTTCAGATCTTCATCTATCTCGGCGGACAGCGGCCATGAAAGCGGAATCAACGCATCGCCAAATTTTTCTTTTAATTCCCCAAAGGTCTTGTAGAAATCGAACTCATCCTTGTCTCTCTTGGTTATAACGATGAAACGCGGGGTGGAATATCTCTCGCACGCCTTCCACGCAGCCTCTGTTCCGACCTGGATTCCGGCACCGGCATCAACCATTATGACTGCGGCTTCAGATGCTCTCAGCGCCGCATTTACCTCTCCCACAAAGTCAAAGTAACCCGGTGTATCAATAAAGTTTATCTTGCTGTCTTTCCATTCTATCGGCACTACCGACGTATTTATGGAAAAGCCTCTCTCTATTTCCATCTTGTCGTAATCGGAAACGGTGTTCCCCGACTCGACCTTACCCAATTTCTTGATCACCCCCGTCTCAAGCAGGGCGGCTTCCAGAAAAGTCGTCTTACCACAACCCCCGTGACCCAACAAAGCAACGTTTCTAATAGTTTCACTTGTATAACCTTTCATTACGGTTTTCCTCCTTGTTACCGTCAATTTTTGATTGAGAATATTTTAACACGAAAGCCATACCCACGCAACGCCTGTCTCGCATCGCCCGGGGCAATCGCACCGGAGCTTGAGAACAGTAAACTTTCAACGATCGGGGGTACTCAAAGCATAAGTATAGAGTGTAATAAAAACGCACCGGCATTTCAAAAAACTCATCGTATGAAAAACGTTCCCACATGGTAAGGATCTTCCCCCTTACTGTGGCTAAAGACGTTTTTCTCCTTTTCTTCAATAAATTTATCTCCTCTTATCTTGTATCTGTATAAGGTGGTGGTGGTGTCATACTCATTGTAAAGGACATACAATTTATCACCTTTTATCTTGACCTGCGAAAGATGGTGTTTGAACTTTACATACTTTATTTTCTTTGTCTTGATATCCACAA
>CALIBC010000146.1 GCA_938045615.1 uncultured Clostridia bacterium
CACAAAAATTGAGATAATAGTGAAAAGTTGAACGCAGTTTTTCCACTATACAAACTTTTCCCACTTTACACACTATCTCAGGGAGGAATTCAAGATGAAAACTTGCTACAAGTAGGATACGAACAGTGCGATGGGCTGACATTATTAAAGATTGTAAGGAGAGTGGTCTAATCGTATTAAATAAGGTAGGATATATCCTGTCATAAAAGGTGAAGATAAAGAATGAGCGTTAAGTTTACAGAAGAGAATAAGCATCTGGAATTTCATGTTCTCGGATATGAATTTCCTGAAAAAGACAAGAAGGACGATGCCTATGATGCCAACTGGCTTGTAGTCCAAATTGATTATTCGGACGATCAGCTGACATTCAGCGAAAAGGATACATGCCTTCTGAGTTTTGAACTTCAGGATTTGACGGAGTCAATAGATGATGTGCTTGTCGGCAAGGAAACGGGCTTGCTCATGACATTCATGGAACCGTATTTAACATTTGCCATAACGCAGGTTGGAGAAGTCTACGCAGTTCAAATACGGTTTGTGTATGACACATCTGATGGACTTTGGAAAGATGTATATATTTCTCAGGGAATGACATTAGATGAGCTTACGAATATGAATAATAGTTTTAAGGATTTGTACAAGACGTATCCATATCGTGAGACGGAGAAATAATGAGCATGAAACAGGAAACCATAGAAAGAATAAGAAAATTCACAGATGACAGGGACTGGGATCAGTTCCACACACCAGCCAACCTTGCCAAGTCCATCTCCATTGAAGCCAACGAGCTTCTGGAGTGCTTCCAGTGGAGCGACACAGAATATGACCTTGAGCACGTGAAGGAAGAACTGGCTGATGTCATCGTTTACTGCCAGAACATGCTGGATAAGCTGGGGCTGGATGTGGACGAGATCGTGATGAGCAAGATGGCAAAGAATGAAGCTAAGTATCCAGTGGAGAAAGCGAAAGGCAGCTCTGTGAAGTATGATGAGCTATAACACTTTAAATTATCTCCCACCTTTTAATTATCTCGTGTGTGAGGCGGAAAGGAGGCTCGGTTTTTGGATGGGCACAGCAACAGAATACAGATCACAAAGCCTGACAGGACGACTGCCGGGCACAAGAGCATATAGCAGAAATGCCGTAAACATGGGCTTTCACGGCACTTTGGGCAGGGATAACTACAGAAGCCGCCGTATCAAAGACAGCGTCTTGTTAGATGAGACCTGCGGAAGCGTAGGCTTCTCAATGAACGCATATAATAAAATTGAAGGGGGTGAGTTTTATGATGCTTCCTGAAAATTTGATGCATTTGATTTGTCAAGGCGAAGGACTAACGGTCGAATTTAAAAAGTCCACAAGGGATATTACGAAGGATGTCTATGATACCGTTTGTTCCTTTTCTAATCGGGATGGCGGTCATATTTTCTTTGGTGTGAAGGATAACGGGACGATTCTCGGTGTCGATAAAGACTGCGTCGAGCAGATGAGGAAAAATTTTGTTACGACGATCAATAATGATAGCAAAATGTATCCGCCACTCTATCTGACTATGGATGAATATGAGATTGATGGACGTACTGTTCTGTACGTCTATGTTCCGGTTGGAAAAACTGTTTACCGCAATGCAGGCAGAATATTTGATCGCAATAATGAGTCTGACATCGATATTACAGATAATGCGGACATGGTTTTCAATCTTTATTTCCGCAAACAAAGCACCTATTTTGTGAATAAGGTCTACCCTGCTATTCCGGTTTCCAGCCTTCGCCACGATTTGATGGATCGCGCAAGGCGGATGACAAGGGTAAACAACGAGCACCATCCGTGGGTGGATATGACGGATGAAGAGATGCTAAGAAGCTGCGGTCTCATACTTGAAGATCCGGAAACGAACAAAGAGGGCATCACGCTTGCGGCAATTTTGCTTTTCGGGACGGATAACCGTATTATGTCTGTTTTGCCGCAGCATAAGACAGACGCTATTTTCAGAGTATTTAATATTGACCGATACGATGACAGGGATGTGGTGATCACGAACCTGATTGAAAGTTACGATCGTTTGATGGAATTTGGAAAGAAGCATTTAAACGACGTATTCACGTTGGATGGCATTCAGAGGGTAAGCGCCAGAGATAAAATCCTGCGTGAGATTATTTCCAACTTGCTCATGCACCGTGATTTTTCCAGCGGATATGTGCCGAAGCTTGTCATTGAACGGGATAAGATCACAACAGAAAATGCCAACCTTGCGCACGGGCATGGAAACCTGAACCTGAAAACATTCAAGCCATTTGCAAAGAATCCGCCGATAGCAAAAGTATTCCGCGAGATCGGACTTGCTGACGAGTTGGGAAGCGGCATGCGCAATAGCTATAAGTACACGAAGCTGTATTCCGGCGGAGAGCCGATCTTCACGGAAGCAGATGTTTTTACAACAGTGATTCCTCTTTCTGAGGCGGCAACAGTCGGGCCGACTACCCAAGGTACTACCCAAGCTGAGCTGAGTGAAAAAGATAGGGCATTAGTTAATATCTTGTTGAAGCATCCAGACTATACACAAATAAAGCTTGCAGATGAATTAGGCTGGGATATCAATACCGTGAAATATTACATGAACAAGCTAAAGAAAAACGCCGTAATACAGCGACACGGTACAAGCCAGAATGGCCATTGGAAAGTATTGTATAAAGGTTGAAACGGTCGAAAATTACAAGGTTACATATAGATAGCAGGAATATAAGCGTAGACCTGTTTCCGCTAACGAGCACGGTTTAGTGTTCGGGTAAAATAAGCTTGGCGCAATTCCCGTTTACAAACGGAGCCGTTTTTTGGTAGTAAGGGGTAACTGGTCGATATGCAGACATCAATCTGGAGCAATCGTGCCATGTGGAGACGGTGGCGCTGCTCGAGAGAGTCGGGCACTGATATTCAAAAAGGCGGCAAAAATTTCTCTGTGGAGATAGATCAATGAATGTGACAATAACGATATTCGTGCAATTGTTGCTTTGGATATGGTTTCTGGGATGTACAATCACATGGCGCTTCGGGAAACGAATTCTTGTCGAAGGAATGGGATTTCGGAGCGCAGAGTTTGTCATGCTCTGTCTGTACAGCATAGGACTGATCAGTTATTACTTTTTTCAGCCGACCGGCAAATGGATTTTGTTCGCTATCTTAGTGTTGTGGTTTATAATCCAGTTTTTCTGCCATTGGTACTACACCATATTCGGTGCTTCCGAACAAAAGTTGAAAGGCTACAATGAGTGCTTTCGAGGAACGTTAAGGCTCATTCCCGTGAGTGAAAAGCGCCTAATCCCGGATTTCTATCATATTGTGCTTCATTTATTGATTCTGGCAAACGGGATACTTTGTTTGCTATCCCGTACGCAGGTATAGAAGCGTTGCAATCCGAAGGACTGCTTAGCCGAATCAAAGAAGCGAAATGCGGAGAATCGGATAACGAACACATCGGGAAGGCAGAGCGCTTTTCGGTAAGCGATTCTAGGGCAGAGTCTGTCAAAAAAGTGGGCGCTGTATTGCCGAGCCGGACGGATCATTACACAAAGTATCATGAGGAGAATCCGCTTGAAGAAATTATCGAGTACAATTTTGAAAATAGCTGTTTTCTTTATCGGGTGGATTATGCTGCTCGGGCGTATTGACATTCCGAGCAGTCAACCCGCGATATGGAGATTCTTTGCGGAGATGATTCCGTTGGTGGCTTTGCTACTGTTTACTGTGGTCTTTTACCTGATCGAGAAGAAAAGCGTGAGCATACCGATAAAAGAAAATATCGGAAAAGGGACATTGACAGGAATTGTCACAGGTGCTCTTTGGATCGGAGCGGCTTCGTCAATTCTGCTTATTTCGAAGCAGTTGGAAATCACAGGAAAAAATGAAGTCTCGCACTTATGGCTTTGGACACTCTCAGCTT
>CALIBC010000147.1 GCA_938045615.1 uncultured Clostridia bacterium
TTCCATATAACGCAAGCAAGAAATACGAGCGATTTGAAGCCCGCTATCAGGAGCTCTCGTCTTACCTGTGTTCCATCGCTGCGAAGATTGACGCGATCAAAACGGACAATACGAAGCAGGTCGGTATCAAGAGGAGCCTCCTGGCGTTCTTGGAGACCTACATCAAAGATTCAATGAATAAACTGGGCGAAATCAAGACGAGTGCCCGGTGGGATAAGTTGGTCATTGCCTTTTTCGGCGAGACGAATGCTGGGAAGAGTACCATCATCGAAACCTTCCGCATTCTCTTTGATGAATCGCGACATCAAACGGGGGATGGGAATGACGGACTGATCGTCGGTGACGGACGATCAGACTTTACGAAGGTCTATGAGGAGTATAACCTGAAGATTAACGGCAAGGAGTTTATCCTGATTGATGTACCGGGGATTGAGGGACGGGAAGAAGACTTCAGAGATGAAATAAAGCGTGCATTGAATCAGGCGCATTGCGTGTTCTATGTGCAAGGGCACAATAAGAAACCGGACGTGAAGACGGCGGAGAAGATCAAGAACTACCTCAGCGATTGGGTCAACGTCTATTCCATTTTCAATGTGCGCGGCGGTGCAAGCAACTATGATGAGAGCGACGAGCGCGAAACATTAGAGACCGAAGCCGTACGCAAGAATGAACAGCTTATTCAAGACACTTTCCGAGGAATCTTGGGGAACATCTACAAAGGAAATATCACCCTTCAGGCCTTGTTGGCCATGTGTGCCCGAGGACACTTCTCAAGCACACGTGAAGATTTGCTGCGGACGCAGAAGAAGCTGCTCGGCTATTTCGGGAGCGGTGAAGAGGTGCTTCGGTTCAGTCGGTTCGACCGGATCATGCAGTTAGTGGATGAGAAGTCCGAGCACTACACGGATGAGATCGTAGAGGCCAATAAGCAGAAGCTGATCGCGCAGTATCGCAAAGTCTATCAAGGCTTGGTGGATATGATGGCGCAACAACAGCGAGATATCAACCTGTTAAAGGAGCGGCTGATCCAGTTTGACGTAGACATGGGCATCTCGTTCGATGATACGAAAAGATTTATTCGTAACCGGCTGGATAATACGCATACAAAGATTTTTGACGAATTCAAGAGTGCTGTTTGCGAAGTGATCGATGAACGCCATAACCGCAAGAAGACGATCCGTGAAATTCAGCAACGTGCAGAGAACTTATTTAGCGTCTACACGATAGAATCCAAGAACATAGTCGAATTCGAACTCAATCTCTTAGAGGAGAAAATAGAGGAGAGACGCCGTGAGCTTGACAATATCCAAATTGGCGAATTGCATGCCGATGGGGCGCGCTTGGAGATACCCGAACTTGATGCAGCTTTTGAGGAGATGAATTTTAATTTGGACGACGTCTTCGACTTTGCCTCCACGGTGGTAGGAACCGCCCGTGCCTTTAGCGGCATTCATAAGTTCGGAATGCCTGTCGGTGCCGCCTTCGGGATTGTGATTTGGGGTGGGAAGCAGCTCTTTTTGGGGGATAGGAAACGAGAAGAAGCCAAGGATAAGGCTCGCGTATTGATCGAAGAGAAGAAACGAGAGAGCCAATCCTCCGGACTGAATAAGCAGATCAATGCCATCAATCAGATGCTCGATAGAGAGAAAGGCCACATCTGGCTAATCATTAGAAACGAGAGCAGCAACTTGCAACAACTCAGCGGCGCGATAGAGGATGCCCAAAGGCAGGTCGTAGCGTACGCCAATCACATTAAGAACACAGCATATGGAGAAATTTGAAGTAAAGAAGCAGCGCTTGAAAGAGGCGCTGTCGGGATTGGAGCAACTGCTTGATGAGGGGCAGCGTTTAGGGCTGGATCTTACCGACGCCGCCCAGAAGCTCCGAAGCGTTGTCCAAGCCTCAGAAGACGAAACAATCCGCATCGTCCTGCTCGGTTCCTTCTCGGACGGCAAGACGAGCGCCATAGCCGGCTTGCTCGGCCGGTTGGAAGACTCGATGAAGATCGACCAAGACGAATCGTCTGACGAACTGAAGATCTATCGCCCGAAGGATTTGAAGGATGGATTCGAGATCGTCGACACCCCGGGGCTGTTTGGAACGAAAGAGAAGGAAACGGACGGGCAAACGATGAGGTATTCTGAAATCACCGAGCGATATATCTCCGAGGCGCACATCGTCATTTACGTCTGCCATGCCGTCGTGCCACTCAAAGACAGCCACAAAGAGATCATCCGATTAGTGATGCGCGACTTCGGCAAGCTCGACTGCTCCATCTTCGTCATCAACAAAATGGACGAAGCCGGCACGGACATGCTCGACGCGGACGACTATGCAGAAATGGCTGCCACCAAAAAGAAAAACCTGATCCAACGATTAAGGGACACCATCCTCCTGACGCCCGAGGAGGAAGCCAGCCTGCGCATCGCCTGCATCGCCGCCGACCCCAAGGGGAAGGGGCTAGCGCATTGGTTCGCCCGGCCGGACGACTATATGAAGCGCTCCCATATCGGCCTCCTACGCGATTACATCACCGAAATCACCGAGAAGAAAGACGCCGTTGCACTGCGCGAAAACAAAAACATTGCCGCAGTGAAGGACGCGATGATGCAGGTGGAAAAAGAGATTTTCGAGCGCGAACGCCTTTTGTCGGCCGACTTAGAGCGAAGCCAAGAGGCGATGAAGGAAATCGATACGGAGCTTCGACTGATGAAAAAAGACGTAGAGGAAGGCCGGCAGACTATGTCCGGCCAGATCAGAGTACTCTTTGATGGTGTGCGAATAGACATCGATACCTCCACATGTCAGAGTATATCCCCAATTATAGAACAGCGCCTCGGGCTCAAAGACGGAGAAGTTGGGTTCATCTTGGAACGCGACGTAAATCAGATCCTCCAAAACTGCAGCGAGCGGGACGACCTCAAAATATCATCGGTGTATGTAGGCAAACTGGAAAGCCTCTTTGAAGACCAAAGCGAGATCATGCGGCAGATGGTTAAGCAGGGCGGAAAGACGCTGGGATCAGTCAAAGTGTCCAGTGAAACAGTCAAGTCCACTCGCAACGTCGTCGCCCCAAACCATAAGTTCAAGCCTGGTGGAGCGAAAAAGATCGCCAATAAAACGACTAAGGTGTTGAACGGTTTGGATGCCGCATTGACTATGGGCATGGAAATTTGGGATGCCGTCGAGTCAAAGAAGCGAGAGAATGATTTGGCCGAACTGAAAAGCCAGCTCAAAGGAATGCTCGCCGATATGC
>CALIBC010000148.1 GCA_938045615.1 uncultured Clostridia bacterium
GTTCTTCAGCCGTCTGCCGGAATACATGCGCCGTTCACTGGAAAAAGTATTTTTAACTGCGTAAGCAACTATCTAATGACCTGTTTCGTTGAGTTTTTAAGGAAAAAGGTCTATTTTAGGTGTGGGAAGTTTTAGTTAGTTACTCTATGTTAAACCGGCATGGATAAGTGCCGGTGTTTTCTCAACTCCGTCCGCCAGCCTTGACAGCCGGCAGATGCGCGATGTGGACGTCTCAGCGACGGGAACTCAGGATATCAGATAACAAAGGATCCCCGTCACAGCGAGCATTGTATCGCGCATCTGCCGCTGATCAAGGCCAGGCCGCTTACGCGGTGGCTATGCTTTTGGATTCATCTTGGCATCCCAGATCAGGAAATCATGGAATATCAGTTTTCACCACTCGAAAGGTGATTCCTCATCTTTGTGATCCTCCAGATATTCCATTGCTTCCGAACACAGCCCTTCCTGCATAATGAATGCCCAGGTATGGAACAGCTCCCGCTCCAACTTCCGGATGTGATCATTAACAGGGGCAGGAGTCTTCGCCTTTGCTTCGCGCATTGCTTTTTCTTCCGCTGTCTCTTCCACGAAACCGAACAGTTCTTTCAGATAAGCCTCTTTCTCTCTCGAAGTTTTTCCCTGAAGCTCACGGTCGATTTCTCGATCCGATCGGTAAACTTCCAGGAATTCCATGGGATATGCGCTTTCCCCATAGTATCTTGACTGCGTGCAGCCATAAACACTATTCCCGGCTTTCACCCAGTTCCGGACAAGTCGGCGCTCATACGCTGTCATCGGTTTCTGTGCGATATAATCCTGGTATTCATCCCAAAGATAGTCCTGCCGGTTATCATACATGAACTCATATTTATACTTCATGGGTTCCTCCTTTTTCATCCGTATTATCATCTAAAAATGACTTTCTATTCTCCAACCTGTAGCTCTTTCCGTTCATCTGAATCTTGTCGCACTGGTAAGACAGCCGGTCAAGTATGGCCGTCGCCAGCGCCGCATCCCCCAGAAACTCTGTCCATTCCTCAAATCCTTTGTTGGTCGTGATTATGATGGACGTCTTTTCCTGCAGGTCTGAGATCAGCTGGAAGAAAAGATTTCCTTCTGTTGCCGTGATCGGAAGATACCCGACTTCATCGATCACGAGCAGGCTTGAGGAATAGATCCGTTTGAGCTTCGCTTTTGCCCTGCGGTCAATCTCTTCTGTACGAAGCACCTTGATCAGGGATTTCATGGTCGTATAGCTGACTTTGTAGCCGTCCTCGCAGGCCTGATAACCCAGCCCGATCGCCAGATGGGTCTTCCCCACGCCGGGAGGACCGGACAAGATAAGGTTGTAAAGGCCATCAATCCATGTCAGTTCGCGCAGCTGTTTGAACTGTTTTGCTGTCAGTACATGGCAAAACTTAAGGTCAAAGTCTTTCAGATATTTCGGATATGGGAACCCCGCCTCCTTTATTCGTTTGCTCTTTGCTTTCTCCTGTTTATAGAGAATCTCCCCGTCGGTCACAGACATCAGGAAATCCAGGTAACTGACGTTTTCCTTTTCCGCATCGTGCAGAATCGCTTCAAGACAATCCTTTGTATGTATCAGCCCCAGTGTGCGGCATGCGGCCTTTAAAGTCTGCTGGTTATCCACCTACGGCCCTCCTTCCCATCGCTTCTTCATAGATGCTCAGATTGCGGATCTGCGGGGAACCGCCCCGGTATTTCTCAGGCAACCGCACGGAACTGCTGTCGTTTTTATTCTGTTTTTCTTCTTCAAGCAGGGACATGTACGCGGTAGCACTTGAGAGTTCCCCGGCAGAATACAGTTCCTGCTCTGTGCAATAGATAAGTGCTTTCTGTATCAGGCCAGCGTCCCATTCTTCAAAAAGATTCCTGATCACACCAAGCTGGTCACGATAGTAGCGGCGTTTCTCCCTGTGGATGTGGGAAAGATAAGCGTCGGTATTCCCCTCGCAATCGCCAAGAAGCGTCTTGACGTTAGCCTCCAGCTCAAGGATAGTCTTGCTTTTGTCCCTGCAGGAACGGGTGCTTTCTCCGATCAGTTCTCCCTTTCCGGTGCTCAGGGGATGCTTTACGTACAGAACACCTGTTTTGGCATCAACGATGGAGACCATTTCCCCATCGACAATCATATATACGCGAATCCGTTTATCCTTGCGGTAGGTGCCTTTCGGGACACGATAACGGTTACTCTTATAGAGAACGATGTTGTCTTTCCTGACCTGATACGTTATACTGTCATCAGGCTTCGCAAAGCTGTATTCGGATACTGGTATGAGGTGTTCTTTTTCGAGGGCGAACACTTCTGCCGGTATCTTTTTTGTTGTTCCATGTTCCTCAGCATTCCCGGTCCTTTCCAGCCATGCGATGCAATCCCGGTTGAAATCATCAATGTCGTCCAGGGTCCTATGCTCGGCGAACCCGCGCTTTGCGTACTTTATGACCGCCTCGATCTTCCCTTTGGACTCCGGATCTGAACCATGACACAGATAAATCCGAAAGCCTGTGGCATCCAGGTAATTCTGGAACCCTTCCGTATAGATAATGTCTCCGTTGTTCTCGCTGACAACGAGCACCTTGTCCTGATCATATACGATTTCTTCCGGTCTGCCGCCAAAGAAAGCGAATGCTTTGATGTGCGCCTGCACAAAATCTGCGCTTGTCCACGGCCTGGTCTGCCAAAGAATGTACTTATACCGGGAATGAGACATAACCATCCCGAACCCATACACCTTCTTACAGCGGCCTGACGACGTTTCCAGGCTGATCTCACCCATGTCGACCTGTGCCTGCTTACCCATCGGCAGCTCATCTACAGCCTCGTATTCTCTGGCGTTATCCGGTTTAGGAATATCGTATTCTTTCCGGATTGCCGCAACATAATTACGGAATGATCGTTTCCGAAATGGCAGCTTGTTCTTTCCATAGCGCTCTTTGAGCCAGTCATACAGCTGGGACGCGGTCATGTCCGGATACTGCTGCAGGCAGGAAACGATGTAATCCTTATAGATGTCCGCTTTCCGCCTTCGCCTCTGTGTCCTGTTCTTACATTCCGCAAATTCATCTGGCGGCATGTCCCAATACTTTAAGACGGTTTTATAGTCGACATGCAGCTTTTGAGCCGTCTTTGCTTTGCTAAAATGGAAACGCTTTAGCTCATGAATTTTTTCATAGGTCATCCAATCTTTCACCTTTCTTCATCACCTCCGGATAGCAGTATACCCGAAGATGGACCTATGGAAAATAAAATGCCGTTTTTATGGGATATTAATTGCCGGAATCTCTGGAGAATAGTTTACCACTTACAAAAGAATGATGTACCAGAAAAGATGTTGTGGATATGGCATTAAAAAGGAGAAGGTTTCTTCTCCTTTTTTAATGCTATAAAATATTTTTATGTTTCCGGCCAGAAAAGTTCATCAAGGGTTTTATCAAGAGCTATGCAGATTGAGATGCAAAGTCTTATAGTGGGATTGTATACTCCCATCTCAATGGAGTTTATGGTCTGTCTTGAAACCCCTACTATATCAGCCAGTTGCTGTTGTGAAAGATCCTTGGCGGCTCTTGCAGATTTCATTTTTAGATTTTTCATTGTTCCTCATCTTTCTTTTCCATTGCCTTTCGGATAAGCACAGTAAATGCGGTAATTATAAAGCTTATACCAATAAGTAAATTTGCATTATCCATTGTAAGCTTTCCGTATGTAAGTCCGTTCTGTAGTATTCTAAATACACCTGAAACGGTGTTGCTTATACCGACAAAAAACTCCATAAGCGTCCACACCTTCCATTTTCCGGAAACTCCGAAATATGCTCCCTTTATAATCATATACACCACATAAATAAGCACACTAAGGATACTTACTGTAAGCATTGCAAAGCTTCCATCCATGGGGAACCATTTAAAGTCCAATAAATATGCAAATATAATTCCTATAAATGTACAGGTGATACCTGAATACTTATATGCATCTCCCTGTATAGACTTTTGCATCTCGTCATATACTATGGTGTTGGGGTTCGCATTTACAAGCATAAATAAAATAAGGAACATAATAACACCTAATCCCAATATAATACTGAATCCAAAATCCATAAGTTTACCTCCTCCGACATAATGTCATATTTATTTTATATTTTTATAATACAATTTACCTTACATAATGTCAAGTATATATTACTTTTTGTAATGAATAATTAAGGTGGTTTTTAAATAAAATAGTCGAATATCCAAGACTTTAATGGTATACTGTCAACAAAAGGTATAAGAGATGTTTAAAATACAAATGATGTTGATATTTATACTTGAGGTTGCTTT
>CALIBC010000149.1 GCA_938045615.1 uncultured Clostridia bacterium
TGTAGCTTTACAATAGATGTGAGACCTCAAGGGTAGAAAAAAGCGATTGAGTCCGTTAGAATGGTTTTTACCACAAAATCCACTAACGAAAGGACATTCAATCGCTATGAACAGTATAACACATTCTCAACGATATCTCCCACATACTATTGAAACAAGATTTTATGCTGTAAAGCTATACCGTAGTGGATGTTCCGTGCGTTTTGTCTGCCGCAGATATCATATATCCAAAGCATCCTTAATGCGTTGGAACAAGAAATTCGACGGTACACGTCAATCTCTTGCTGACGGTTCTCACAGACCTCTTTCACCTCATCCCAATGCGCATACACCGACTGAGCTTAAGTGGATCACTAATCTCCATCGTCGTAATCCTCATATCTCCATATGCGAAATGTATGGCAAACTTCGTTCCCAAAAGGGCTACAGTAGGCACCCCGGCTCACTTTACAGGATATATAGAACACTCGGTTTCTCCTCAAAAGCGCCTTCAACAAAGAAAAAGAGAAAACCTCAAAAGTATGACACACCTACGCAACTTGGGGTTAAATGGCAATTGGATGTCAAATATGTTCCTTCTGCCTGCTATGTCGGTGAAATCCCTGATAAATTCTACCAATACACCATGATTGACGAGGCTTCAAGAGAACGATTCATTTATCCCTATCGCGAACAAAGTAGTTACAGCACCATTGATTTTGTAAAACGTGCAATCAACTATTTCAGATATTCTCCTGAAACGATTCAAACGGATAACGGTTTTGAATTTACTTATCCCAAGGATTACAAACGCACTCATTCTTTTGATATATTCTGTAATCAATTAGAAATACAGCACAAGTTGATTCGCCCTAGAACCCCTTGGCACAATGGCAAAGTAGAACGAAGTCACAGGAACGATCAAGAGCGCTTCTACAACTTTCTAAGTTTCTATTCCTTCGAGGATTTGAAAGTGCAGATGTATAGATATATGCGTCGTTCCAATAGGATTCCCATGGCTGTACTTGGCTGGATATCTCCTATTGAAA
>CALIBC010000150.1 GCA_938045615.1 uncultured Clostridia bacterium
ATTCTGTCCGAGCATGAGTTTTTCGTAGACGAACGGTCTATTATGGACGTGCTGCGTGGAGTCAGCCACTACCTGTCCGACCTACATACCCGCCGCGAAACGGCGGCCGCCCTCCGCCGTGCCTACCCCTCGTGGAACTGGGACAGTCAATGACCCGCGAAAAGGCTTACGACAACCAATCAAAGAGTTCCCCTGCTGGAAATATCTTTGCGGGCGTAATTTCAATAAGACAGATATGTACAAAGGATTCAAACTGAATTCTCAGCTTTTAGAGATGCTTGAGAAACGATACAATCTCGAAGGTTGCTATTCAAGAGAAATGCAGATATATGAAGATGCAAAAGATATGACTATAACGTCTTTTTGTTCTGCTGTTGACTCGTTTATAAAGTTAGATGGGGCTATTGATGCTTCACGTATGCAAGAGGATTGGTTTCCTCAAGTCAAAGCAGATATTTTCATTTCCCACTCTCATCAAGACGAATATTATGCTATAGCCTTGGCCGGGTTGATTAGAGAAAAGACGAGATTAAGGCCTTTCGTAGATTCTTGTGTTTGGGGATATGCGAATGAACTTTTAGAATGGATAGATGACACCTACTGCATTGACGAGGAAAGTGGGACATATGATTACGCATCACACAATGCCGCTGCAAGTCATATACATACTATGCTAACAACGGCTTTAGATATGATGATCTATAAAACCGAATGCTTCTTCTTTCTGGACACAGAGAACTCTACTCAGCTTGGATATATAGATGACCAAGAGACCGCTTCACCTTGGATATATCACGAACTTATAATGAGTCGGCTGCTTTTTAATCCGCCTAAAAGACCTATTGAACAAACAAAAGTCTTCGATACCAGCAGAAAACTCCCTCCTTTTAATTTTGCTGTAACAACCGGACATCTTAAAGAGCTCAGCTATGAAGATTTTTGTAATTGGATAAATCGATCAGACGAACGAAACAAAACAAACTCTACTTCAATGTGTCGATTACGTGAACAAGGCTTTCCCGATAGTCTTTTGAAATACATTAACCGCGGGAGATGCTTGGATATGCTTTATGGCTTTCACAATTAAGATGCAATATACTCTTGAATACAAACGGCTTTATAAGAGAACCATGCAAACTCAAGAGAAGAACCTTATAGATAGCCCCGCCATACAGGCGCATGTAAACATGATGCAGGGCATCATCAACCGCTTGGCGGGGAACTGTGCGAATTGTAAGACGTGGGCGGTGACCATCATTGCCGGCACGCTGGCCTTGGCTGAGATCAGACTCTCCACTTTGATCATCTGCCTTATCGCTACTGTCATCCTGTATTTGTTGGACTGCTATTACTTCGGGATAGAGAAGCGATTAATCAAGGAGCAAGAGGCATTCTTAGATAAGTATCTCTTAGACAAAGACGGCGTAAAAGACGACGCCGGCCTCGCGGAAGAATTATTCAGAATTAAGCATGCTCCAAAGACGGCAAGTGAATACCTCAGAAGCATTATGGAAGGAATCAGATCCTTTTCGATGAAGCTGTTCTATGGAGCCATCTTCTCTGTTCTATTTGTGTTGATTTACATCTATTCAGCACCTATTGTTTCATGCTTAATGGAACATTTTTCCTCCCCCTGTTTGAATGGCGGATAACGCAATGTGCTCTTCTGCTTGGGTGCACGCATTCGCCGGGTTTGGGTGAATGTTTGAATGCAGTTAGTGAAGTGAATTTACTTTTGTGGCGATACCTCTACGGGGGGATCACCCGCGGGGCGGCGGCTATCTTTATTGATGGTCGTCGCCCTGTCGTTTCCAGAATGTATTTGAATAATGCTGTTGGGAAAGTGGCTCTATCGTTGGGACGGAATTAGAGATGAAGCAAGATGCATCCAAAGACCCTTACCTCTGGAGTCAATGGGATTGGTCGAAAGATCAGTCCCATTTTGCGTTTATAGCGGTACCCTTCTCGGTAGATTCACCCCAGCCCCCTCTCTTTAACACTCTCTGAGTAACGAACTGCCAGGCTTCCAAGTATTCCTCTTCCCAGCCTTATGCAAAGAACCGCCGATTTTAACCGTTAAAACCGCCTGAATCCGCGGTTCTTCACACGCCGATTTGTGGGGCGTCTGAGCGCCCTTCACCTTTGCCGCCGAATCCACAAACAACCAACAATGAACCCCCAACAACCAAACAACACCAACAACTAACAACCAAACAACACCAACACCTAACAACAAACAACTAAACAACACCAACAATTAAACAACCGTATGGACAAAGAACTTGAGATCAAGACCGTCGGGCAGACGAAGCTCGACAACGCGATGCACGTGACCTATCACACTGAGATGCACGGCATCCTCAAATCGGCCGACCAGGCCAAGACCGGCATCCCGGCCG
>CALIBC010000151.1 GCA_938045615.1 uncultured Clostridia bacterium
GATAAGGTGACTGCGGTGCGGTATTGTCGTTATATCCCAGATAGATATCGCCCTTATGCGAGATGATCTCCATCGTATCGCCCGTAGAGGCCTCATCCACGTAGTCCAGCATGGCTGTCCAAATATGGTTTTCGGCTTTCAGCTGCGTCATGCCAGCTGCCGTATTGTTGCGATTGATTCGAACAGAGTCGAAGAAGTGGATATTACCACGACGACCGGTAGCATTAGCATGTGACTTTACGTCGTTATGGCTAGCCGGATCATGGCGCCAATCCTCCGCAAGGATCGAGATTGTGCTGTCACTCTTATAAGCGATCGTCACAGGGCGCTCGGTCTGGATATAGCCTGCACGCGAAAGCCATGTCAACGGACCAGCCGAAGAGGCATTCCCGTAGGCAAAGTCTACACGGCCCATCGTATTGATGTTACGCTCAGCTTCCCATTTGGTAATCGTCTTCGAACCCGCCGGTACAGTGAATGTGATCGGTGCCTCACGCGTGTCGCAGCTTCCGCTGGCTGCGTCTTTATTGGAGAAAATGTCATTTTCAGCATAAAGATAGATCTGCGATCCAGCAGCCTGACCACCCGTAGGCTCGGTATAATTAAAGGTGTGCTCCACATCGATGTCGTTGCCCAGCTTAAACGTACCACAACCAGCCCAGAGCTTCGTAAGCGCTGCACCCGTATTGCTGCGCTCAATGTTCACTAAGGAGTTAGTCAGGATATGGCCATTCCTCGCATGCAGTACGACTGTGTCATTTACTTCTGTCTCTACCTTGAACTCATTCGTTACAGACGTATTATTCACATCATATTCGGAGGCGTTTATACCGCCTAATACAATATTTTGTTCGGCTAATAGGCCAAGGCTAGCCCAGTCTTTTGCATTGCTCGTAAACTGGAAATGCACGGCATTGTGCGTCGTGATGTCATTGCCGGCTTGCCAGATCGTGCGTCCTGCACCTTCCTGTTTGAAGTTCACGCCATTCGTAAGCGTAGAAGGACTGTTCTTTCCAAGACGAGTATGGATATCATTACCGGCGTACCATGTGATGTTTCCCGACGCAGTGTTTGTGCTTTCGAAGTCCGTCTTGCTGTGGGTGTCGATATCGTGGTTCGCATGCCAGATTACGTTGCCTTCCTTTTCGTTCTTGAACGTAACCAAGAAGTGGTCGGAAGCATCCAAACTGCTACCATTGTAGTTCGTCAAAATGTCATTGCAAGCATGCCATTCCATGTTGTACTTGCTTGCTTGGTTGTGGAACTCGATCTTGCTGTTTGTGCGAATGTCGATTCCTGCCTTCCAAGCATTTCTACCTGCATTGGCTGTTGTCTGCTCAAACTTGATCAGTTCGCCAGCAGCGCTTGTGTTGATATTGCCAGCGGCCAGCCAAGTCATCGTACCCAAACCGTTAGCGTCTATCGAACTATTGGTAAATGTGATACCGCCACTTCCAGCTTTTGCATTGATGTCACCCTTAGCATGCCAGTTTGTGCGACCCGTTCCAGTCTGTTCAAACTTCAAAAGGTTGCTGCCATTTACAACATTGAGCGTAGTGGCCTCCCAGAGCATGTTGCCTTTTCCGGTGGACTTCCACTCTACGGTGTTCAACTCATGTCCTGTGCTACCGGCCTGTATCGTGCCCATTGCACGCCAATACATATTGCCATCTGAGGTTTCCCACTTAGCCGTGACATCGTTTGTGGTGATATTGCCTCCAGCATTCCAAAACAGACGATCGCCCGCGGTCGATGTGGTGCTCTTCCAATTTGTTGTGTTGCCTGTGCCCAGCGTAATGTTTCCATTAGCCAGCCAGGAGGCCGTACCAGTGGCAGAACTACCGACTTCCCACTTAAGCGCTTTGCTGTTTCCGGTTGTGATGTTACCCATTGCCTGCCAGCGTGCAGAACCTGAGTCATTCACCTTCACTGTACTGTTTTCCTGGCTTTTGATATGTCCGTCGCCCGTGAATGCAGGCATACAGTCACCAACATAACCCTGTCCGGTAATTGGACCCTGTAAGCCATATGTAATGGCTGGAGTTGCATGCGGAATATGCTCCGCTCTTTCCGTGTTGTTTACACACCAAGAATAGGGGGATGGTTGTCCGCAATATATCCATGACAAGGGACCAAAAGTGGGCGTACTTCCAGCAGCATCAAAGCCGAATACATTATAGTTACCGGTTCCGCCCAGCGTGACCGTTTCATCTTTGTCCATAACAACTACACCACCCATCAACGAGGTGTTGCCAGCGGCCATTGTCATCGTGTGCGTAGAGGCGCTGTTCATCGTAAAGGTACCTTTGGCCATCAACAGGACATTACCATCTGCACCCGTTGTCGGAATCTTGTTTTTGAAGTTCACGCTGCCCATCGTATTAAAGATTTGCAACTTGCCTGCAGACATCGCAGTTGGGAGGGTCATCGTGCTTTCTACGGTGATGTCATTGGTGCCGTAGTTACCCACGTTAGCTGTCCCAGTAGCAGGAATACATACACCGGTATACACATTCGCCCCTCTTCCGGAAAAGCCGTAAGGGTAATTATTGGTACCACCTGTAGGCGCTTTGACCGTCATCTTGTTTTGACCCTGAGTGCCTGCGCCCATCAGAATCGTACCACCCGTTGCACTGGTTATGATAGCACTTGCTCCGGGAAGGAAATCACCCTGAATACCCAACACAGCGTCTGTACCTAATGTATCACCGGCTATACCCCAGTTGATCGTACCATTACTTACAATGCTCGCAGCATCAAAGTGGCTATCGTTCATCAAGGTATAATAGGCCGCTGGCAAGTTCAGTGTAGCATGTGAATTTCCATGAGAACCTGCACCCACACTATAGGCACTTATACCCGTCAATCGAACATGAGAACCTGCAGTTAATGTGATTATGCCAGGTACGTAGCCGCCTTGTGTTCGGTTAGAGACTGAATAACGTACTTCATTCCAATTCACATAATCAGAACAAGGAGAAAAACCTGAATGAGAACAACCATCACTACAACCACTCTGTTGTTCTAATGTGTAGAAATAATAGTGCCACGGGTTATCCAAGAATTGGAAGCATTCCAACTGCCAAGGGGATCCACTTGTTGAAGAGCTTGCATTGACTGTGATATGCGTTGGGGAGTTATAAAAAGTAGCAGGAACTGATGACCCTATATATCGGAGACCTGTATTATCGGGTACGCTCGGACCACTTGTCGGTGCGACGAGATTTGTACTTCCACCAATCGTTCTACCACAACAACTACTGTAGTGAGAAGCTGAACTCCCTACACTAGCATAATTCGCAGCATTTACGACGATATTGTTCGTATTCCCGACTGTGACACGTCCATTTCCGAGGTTTGCCCAGGGCACCGTTGTACCCCACCATCCGATATTTACACCACGAGGGGTAATTGTTCCGGTCTCTCCCGGACCAAAGTTGTTATCTGGAGAAGTCCAACCCCCTGATCCAATTTGATAGTGAAGGCTACAACTATAACTGGAAGAAGCATGTGTCCCATCTGCTGCATAATAGCCATCCGTCTGTCCCCACGCGACTCCGCCGCTGCTGCCGAAGAGGAGCGCTGCGGCGATGAGGGGTT
>CALIBC010000152.1 GCA_938045615.1 uncultured Clostridia bacterium
CATCAAGCGCGCCAGCATATTCAGACCGTCCTTCCGCACGCCTGGGAACTTTGCCGCCAGTAGTGCGAGAATCATCTTCATCTTATCCATGTCGAAATCTGTTGGTTGTTTTGTTTCGGCGGCAAAAGTAGATGGGGCACTTCGTCGCGACCTGCAAACGGACGCGAAAAGAAACGAGGCACAACAAACTGTCATAGGCTTTTTGAAATGAAAGAGGGGCATGCTATCTTTGCTATAAGATTAGAGCAACAAATAGAGATAGAGAAATGGAGCCACTAAGTTTCAATCAGAAAAGGGCGCTCAATGCCGTTCTATACGTAGCATCGAGGCTCACCGATCGGGGATACCATAAGATCTTCAAGGTGCTTTATTTCGCCGATCGGGATCATTTGGCCGACTGGGGGCGCACGATCACGGGCGACAGGTATGTCGCTATGGAGTTTGGACCCGTTCCGTCGGCGCTGTATGATCTGTTCAAAGCGAAGGAAAAAGACGCTGGAAATGGAGCTTTTGCGGATCTCTTTTTGGCGCAGATCGACAAGCAGATCACACCGCTTGCAGACGCCGATCGGCGTGTGCTCTCGAGGAGCGATATAAAGGCGCTCGATAAAGCCCTGAATGAATACGGCGGAAAAGATTTCAAGACGATCACGGCCCTTTCTCACGGCTCGGCATGGGATAAGACGCCTCGAAACAGGCCAATGTCGTTCTTCGATATCATGAAGGAGCACGGCGAAACGGACGAATATGCCCAGTACGCCGACGAGCAGGCACGCCTGCAAACCATTCCGCTGTGATCTATGGAGCTACCGAGTACGCTGAGTGAGACCCTAATCAAAAGAGGAGCCATCTTTCATTCCAATGCAGACAGATTCCGAAAGAAGATCGGCCACAGCAAGTTCTTTGTTGTGATGGGCGTTTCAGAGGGGCGTGTCGTGGGCTTCTTCTTCATCAATTCAAATATCCACCGCACGGTGGAGAGCAAACCCGCCCTGTTCGCACTGCAATATCCGATCAAAATGGGCGATTACTCATTCCTCAACCATTCCTCATTCATAGGCTGTGCAAGCCTGCAGGAATGGACTTACGACGATCTGCATGAAAGCATAAGGCGCAAGCAGACCACACTCGTGGGGGAGCTCCGCGACAGCCACCTCGAGGACATACTCGAACAGGTGCGCCATTCAGAGGTCTTCTCAGAGGAAGAGATCGAAAGCTATTTCGGGGAATAGTCGTACTTACCATCGGTATCGATGCAGGATGGTCGCAAAGGTGTCGAGGCTCGGGCAGCAATGCCTGTTTGCATATAGCGGGGTTCGAGTCCCCGCTCTGCATTATAGGGAGCTCCGAAAGGGCTCCCTATTTTATTTGATCTATCTTTGGCCCGTTAATACTAAGGTATTGAACAGGTAGATGTCCGGCTTCGGCCGCACTTCTACCCCCACGCTGGGGGGCGGGTCTTACGATTCGCTCCCCTTATGTTTTTCTTTAATCTATCTTTGCCCCCGATGTCAGGAACCCCTGTGGGAGGACTGGCAGGGTGAATGTTACGCTTCGGGCGGCTTTTACCACATATTCAGCCCTCGCAGCTCTTGAAAAGCTGCGGGGACTGTCTCATTTGATCTATCTTTGTGCCCGATATATCGGTGCTGATGGTCGCAAAGTGGTAGCGGGGATACGGCATAGCCGCGTCATATTGCAGGGTCGTCGCCTGCCTGCACCGATAACCTACATAGGGGGCTGTCCTACTACAGGATGCTCCCTATTTTATTTTCCGGTAATTCTTCATGTCCATTTGGATAGCTTCCACCACGCCCCACGACTTTGCAGCGTTGACGACCGATCCCTTGTGCTTAAAATTCGGATGTACGACAACCTTAACCACACGGCCCGGCTCATAGGGATGCGTATAGACGTAAACCAGCACTTCGCTGTTGGTGTCTTCGTAGATGTGTAATGGCGTGTTGATCGCCTTCAGGATCTCATTATATCGATCCGGTGCGACCGTTGCGCCCTTACTCTCTTTCGGGTGGTTGATGTACTTCAGTATCGTTTTATCGAGCACAACGATATCATGCGTTTCAAGCAACCTCCCTCGAGCGTGCATATCAGCTACTATTTCGCTATCCAACACGCCTATCCACATAACTTTCCCGATGTTTCGCTTCTTCTCCCGCACCTCATCGGCAAACTGTTGGAAGCTGCCTTCAAAGCGAGAGAGCTTCTTCGGGCCTTTGAGCTCCGGAGGCACCTCCACCGGCCGCGGTTTTGGGCGCCCGTATTCGCCTACGATGTAGGCCGGATTGTCCGTGATGAAGCGCGGGAGGGTGCGCCAACCACGGGCACGCGCTCGATTCCTCTCCACCCAGTCCGTGAACACCTGCGGCACCTCTTCCACCGCCCGCGGAGACCACGAGGCGCGCTCTTTGGCGTCTCCCTTGAAGATGCGGCGATAGAGCTCTTTCCTGTCTGACGGGCGAGCTATGATGGGCAACATCTCGCAGCGGCAATGCGGATGCCAGCCGCGGAATCGGAAGGCCTTGGGGTACACGCCTTGCAACTCGTCGCACATGTCGTGGAAGGGGCACGGCTTACCGTCTCGCAGCGTCGTGTGGTTGTTACTCAGGCGGATCTCCCAGCCCACAATGAGCGGGTTCGTCTGTGCCGACTGCCACGCTGCCTCGCATTGCGCCGCCTTCAGTTCCGTACGTGCCATTCGGAGCGCGTTTTTGTAGGAAGAGCGATACACACCCTGCCCCGGATGGTACGCCTTGGCCGCTGCGCTCAGCTCCAGCGCGCCCGTCTCTTTGTTTCTCACCCGCCGGAAGAGCTTATTCGGCTCGATAAGGAAGCGGCGCAGATCCTTCGCGATCTCCGTCCCACGGCGGCCCTCTTTGATGGCGTTTTGCAGGATCACCTCAATCTCTTTTTTGGCGTTCCCCGCCAGATTCCACACGCGGCCGGAGAGATTCAGCCCGTCACGCTGCTTTTCGCGCACAAAGGCATCGGCAGACGCCAACCGACTGCGCTGCGTGGCATCAATTCGGAGACGGTCGCGCAGCATCCTGTCTCGCGTAGACGGATCCAGCTGCGCCTCCACGCGTGCCTCAAGCACCTCGTTGCTAAACTCCCACTCCCGCCGGATGCCATTCAAGAGGAGCCCGTTCAGGCGGTCGGCCATCGCGCCCAGCACGCGCTCCACCTGACGGTTGGCCGTGTGGTTGCTCTCGAAAAAGAAGTCGTCCTTCTTTTGCTCGATGGCACGGCGCACGGCAGGCAGGGAAAGCGCCTGTAGATAGGCCGTGTAGATCAGTTGCTCGATGGCGCGAAAGAGTTGCTCCCGACGGCGCTCTTCCTCTTCCCGGCGGCGGTCTTCTTCCTTCATAGGGGACGGTTATAGAGGCAGTCGCCTCCGATATATCCGAAAGCCAAACTTTACGACCATGAAAGCCAGTGCACCAATACATGCCCAAAAGGCTCCGGTGCCAAAGCCTTGAACAAACCGCTCCCAGCGGGTAGTCTTTCGCTCCACCTCTCGCACAACCTCACGCACCACATCTCGATTGATAAAGACGCTGTCAGCCTTTGCCCAGACCGTGTCATGCCGGACAACGGTCTCGACCTGCAGCTCCCCGAGGCTATCCAGCAGGAAAGCCAGTCGGGCGTTGCGGGTGGTCTCGATCGATAGGCGCTCCATCGCCACGCGCCCCTCTGCATTGCAACGCAGCAAGGCACGGAGGAGAGACGTATCCGACGGCACAGGGATAGGTACAAGCCGCTGCACGAAGACCGAATCCACGTGCGACTGCCGTGTGGGCTGCGTGTGCTTGAGCGGCAGGCAGGACGTAAGTAGCAAGGCGGCTATGAGCAGCAGAATGTGTCT
>CALIBC010000153.1 GCA_938045615.1 uncultured Clostridia bacterium
CTCCTCAGAAGCTGACCTGATCAACCATCTGAACACAACAGCGGTCTATTCGGATAAGAATACATACCTGCACGTGATCCCGCTTACGGGCGAGGACGGGAAAATGGAGGGTGCCGTCGTCCTTGTTTATGAGGTGAAAATATCCGCTTCAGGCAGCGGCGGACAATGGGTATTGGGCGTGATTGCCGCCGCCCTGTTTTCACCTGTATTATATATCATCCTGTTTACAATGTTGTTTTCCAAGCAGTTCATTAAGCGGATCAATCGGCCTTTGCAGCTTTTAATGGAAGCGGCAAGGAAGATAAAAGACAAGGATCTGGATTTCGAGATCAACTATTATCCAGAAAATGAATTGGGGAAACTCTGTACTGCTTTTTCCAAGATGCAGGAGGAATTAAAAACTTCCCTTTCCACTCAGTGGGAAATGGAACGGGAGCGCATGGAGATGGTTGAGGCATTGGCGCATGACTTAAAGACCCCGATTTCCATTGTTCTGGCTTACACAGAATCCTTGCTGGATAGTAAAAACATGAATCCGGAAAGATCACAGCGGTATTTGTCTGTTATTGAGGAAAACGCCCAAAAATGCAGCAACCTCGTTCAGCAAATACAGACCGCTTCCGAGTCCGAGCAGGCCGGAAAAGAATTAGAACTCACAGGGGTGGACTTGTATGATTTCCTCTCTCAGAAAGTAAAGCATTACGAATTACAGGCGAAAGAAAAAGCCGTTTCCATCAAGTTATGTGATGATGCCAGCATACATGCCGCATACTCCCTTGATACGGACAAACTGGATCGCATCTTTGATAATCTCGTATCCAACAGTCTGCGCTATACGCCTGCAAATGGGGAAATCCTGATCTCCGCTTTTGCAGATCAGAGGACCATCACCTATCGAGTATGTGATACGGGATGCGGATTCAGCAAAAAAGATTTAGAACGCGCAACGGAACGATTTTACAGGGGTGATGAAGCCCGGCAAATCGGCGAAGGTCACTCCGGCCTGGGGCTGTATACGGTAAAACAGTTGGTACACCAGCTTGGCGGGAGTGTCGAGCTTTCAAACAGAAAGGATGGTGGAGCATGTGTACAATTCAGTCAGCAAATCTTTTTATTTTCTCCTGCTCTGTGGGGTTCTCATAATCTTTGAGATCCTCCTCCATATCTGCAAATGCATGTTCCCACGCATCTTTCAACCGATGTTCATATGTGTCCAATTCATTGGTAAATACAAGCCCCTGCCGAAGCCAACTTGACCGCTGCATTGATGCTTTATAATAGTCCTGAAGAGCAATACGCAGCGACCTGCTTTTATATTGTCAGGACTTCGTTTCCGTTATTCCAGGAGGGATCCTTCTTCCCTGAATAGAATGCTTCCTCCATCCTCTGTGTGTTCAGGCAGCGATCATCGTCGATAATGTGCGAATATACATCCGCAACCATCTTCAACTGTGCATGACCGAAATCGCCCTGTACCGACTTCATATCCCCGCCGTTCAACTTCAGCTTATAAGTGATGCTGGTATGGCGGATACTGTGAAATACAACCTTCAGAAGATCGTTCTTCCGAATCAGTTCGGAAAAGAGCCTGTTCATGTGCGAGGATTCAACCAGCCTTCCGTTCGTGGAAGCAAACGAGACAGTGGCGCGTCACCCGGTGAATAAAGAGGTGTTCCTTGGAATGGCGGTCGGCAGCATCTCTTTCAATCCTGAAAAGAGAACAGGACAGTGTTTTGTACTGCGGTGCCGGAGGTCTTCGGCACCGCTTATTTTTTTATGAGAGGAGGGGCCTATGGCAGCGACACGGCTGATTGCCATGCATGTGAATAAGGGGAAGACACTGGCAAGGACTCTGGCAGACCGGACGGACTATGCGCACAGATCGATCAGATCCTCTCCGGCAAGCCGAAGGACTTTGAGGACTTTCTGCACCGGATGGAAGAAGCGGGATATGAAGTGAAGCGGGGAAAGCAGATCGCCTTCCGGGGAAAGGGTCAGCACCGGTGCGATCTGCTTCTCCGGCCATTTCCTGCTGCAGCATCTGCATGGCGTAGACAGCAGAATTGATCATACGAACGGTATTGTCCTCGACCACGAAAGTAACTTATTGTTGCGTGAGATCGAAAATTCACGGGCAGACAGATCAGCACGGAAATTGAGAACTACTTATTTTCTGCTGAACCCATTCGCTTCCCCACTTCAATTGTATGTAAGTGTTTCTGCCCACGCTCCAGTTTAAAAAGTTTCTCAATTTTTGAAAAGCGCATATCCCCGATGGAACAACTCCCAAGTCCCAGCTCATACGCCTGCATCTCGAGATAGGCAGACGCAAAGCCGGCATCCAGTATTGCATAATAATATGCCATATCCTGATACTTTGGCATGGAAACCTCCGCGCGGAAAAAGATATACACCGAAAACGCCGATTGCTGAAAAATCTCCCTGTTTAACGCATACTGGAAGGTCCCATCTCCCGGAATTATCCCGTTTATGAGAAAAAGCTTTCTCTGAACCGGATCTAATCGGTATAAGCCCTCCGGCACACTCTCCACTCTTCCTCCTTTTATCATCAGATAAAAATCAAGCGGATAAAGCCCCCCCGCACTGGGATAAGCATATTCTGCCGGCACCCTGCTGCTATCGTTTCGCTCATTTCTTACACATATGATTTCCAAAAAACGGCTAAGTGTTTCAAAAGATAACGCAGACTGATCGAATTTCCGGACACTTCGTCTCTTTACATAGAATCCCTGCGGTTCTTCCTTCATAAGCCGGATGGTCTTCTCAGGCACATCCTGTTCGCGTCTTGGCATGCCGCTTTCCTCGTCAATATCCTTAAAACATTCTTCCTTTGTGCCTGTCACGATACGAAAGCCCTGTTCATAACGATAATTTTCTACGTTTTCTTTTTGCATAAAAAAGAAATCATTTGAATGTTCTCCTTGTCTGAAAACAGAAGACTGCCCGTAGAACAGATCTGCCGGGGACTGAATATCTGAAATAACAGCACCGCAATCTTTTAAATCCTTTAAAAATCTTTTGACGAAGACTGAATCCTGATCCGCAAATTTTTCCAATAATTTTTCCTCGGTGGTGCCCTTTGCGCAAAGTTCATAAAAATGTGGAAATAATTCCGCCGCCTCCCCGGGAAACACGTTTCCGTTGATTATCAATTTCCCTTTTTTTACCCACCAGTTATAGTTGGGCGCCCAAAAAATATCCTTCATTCCCATACCTCAGATTGTTCTCTATAAAGTCTGCAAATTGCTGCGGATGCTCAAAAAAATAAAAATGTCCGCCCTCAAAAATCTTCCGGTCAAACCGGCCGGAAACTTTTTTTTGCCAAAGCTCTATGGTATCTGCATCATACTGTTTATCCCTGTTTCCGTACATCCAGATCATGTCTGAATTGAGCTTTAATACCCGATTCTTAGCCTCATAGGTATTCAACAAATGAAAATCTCCCCTCATACGGTTTAATATACTCTTTATGAAAATCCTGTCCTCAATCAGAGATTCCTCAGTTCCTCCCATCTCCTTTAAATACTGTTTCAGTTCCTCATCCCCTTCAAACTCCTCCATGCACCTCCCTGGTCTTGGCGACGGTTCTCCGGAAATCAATATTTTGACAGGCGGATGATCATAAATATACTGCATCTGATAGGCCACCTCCCAGGCAATAAAAGCACCCATACTATGGCCAAAAATCGCATATTCATCTTCTCCCACAAAAGCAAAACATTGCTTCAGGCAGTCTTTTACCGCCTGCTTAAAATCCTTATATGTATCCTGCCCGTCTCTCCCTTTATAATCCAGGGTCATTGTGTCTATCTCTGACCAATATCGGGAAAGACAATTATAACTTGATTTGGCACCCCCCGCAAAGGGACAAAGCACAACTTTCATTCCTGCAGTTCCTTCCTGTTATTCATTCCCGGCTCAGCCCACTTTCCAGACAAATACCGGCTGTATTTTTCGAGTCGTATGCCTCTATCATCTTCTCCAGTTCCGCCGGTAGCACCTTCTGTATCCCTGGGTTACCACCGGAACTACAAACCGACAAGCAATACGATTCCAACCACCACGTCTTCAATGCCGCCTGCTCTGCCTGGCAGTTCTTAAGATCTCCATAAAATCCCAGCCCCTTCTTCTTCAGAATACTTTCTTTTCGAGTCCACAGCTCCACAAAGTACCGGTTTCTCCAATATTCATCCGGAAATAGCTTCCATCGTATCATTTCCTCCTGAGAAAAAACAAGATGTGCCATCTGTTCTGTACATGAAGTCATCTGTTCTGCATCAATTCCAATCGGCTGACTGGAAAATCCACAAGCAGCCATATTGCCCGAATGCGTAAAGCTGAACTGACACGCTCCTTTCTTCAGGTAGGGTTTCCCATACTTTGAATAAGAAAACGTGGGAATGTCCCCGTTTTCCGCCCATCTCCTCCAGCAGTTCTTTTCTTCTTCCCTGCAGCCGTAAAGAAATAAAGCATAGACTCCGACAGATTGCAATTGACGAATATGGTTTTGTATCCGGCCAACACGCACCTGCCGTTCCTCTGGCATGAGCCGAAAAATTTTTTCAAATAAAATATCCGATATTTCTCCTATGCGGTCACAATAGTAAATCATCACATCCATCTGCAAATATCATTACCAATCCTGTCTTCCTGTCCAAAAAGATAGAAATGATTTCCTTCATAAGAAATAATATCAAAATATTCAGCGTCTAAATCAGCCCACTCCTCGATCCGTTTTTCATCTATAACCGGATCCTCCAGACCATATAGGACAAGAAGCTTTGGAAATGGTCTGCTCTGCAGATTTTCTACCTGATAGGAATTCAATAATATAAAATCATTCCTGATCATATCCATATAGATTTCCTTGAGGGATTCTTTTTCCATGATTTCCTCCGGAAGGGAATCTAATATCTTCAGATAACGGATAATGTTTTGATCATTGATTTCCTGATCCGCTCTCTTCTGATAATACGGACTGGTCACACCTGATACATATAATCCTTTGACTGGGATTCCGTCTGCCTGCAATTGCTTTGCAACCTCAAGTGCAATGTACGCTCCCATGCTGTGTCCAAACAGCTAATAACCTTCTGCCAGCACGTATTTTCGCAATTCTTTTACAATCATCTGGATCATTTCACAAAATATACAGCAGGGTTTCATCTGTAATTTTTCTCCATGCCCGGCATATTCATATACACTGGCAGGAATCCCGGTCTTTGTTTCAATTGATTTCGCCAGTTTATAGTACGAATATGCCAGCCCCCCTGCATGCGGAAAAAGCACCACTCTCTCACGACAAGACATGAACAATCCCCTCATCTCCATCTACGTCAATCCAACTTCCATTTTTCAGACGCCTTGTAGCTTCTCCCGTTGCCAGTACTGCCGGAATCCCAAACTCACGGGCCACAATTGCGCTATGCGATAATGGGCCGCCCGTATCTGAAACGACCGCAGCAGCAATGGAAAACAGAGGAGTCCATTCCGGATCTGTATACCGGCACACAAGAATTTCTCCTTCCTTCAGCTTTCCAAATTCATGGATTCCATTGATGATCCTGGCTTTCCCGGTCACTCTTCCCCTGTTTCCGGAAACCCCCTTTAATACGGTTACATCATGGTTGTCCCTGGATACCTCCAGGCCTTCCCACAGCCTCATATTGATCTTTCGATTCGCTTTTCGAACTCGAATTTTTTCCAAAAACGCCCGAATTTGCTCCCTGTCTGAATTACAAAGCTCGCTCACAGTCAGATACAGAACATCTTCTCTGGAGATCACATCCTTAAAATCACCATCCAGCAGACGATCCAGAAGGATCCTGCAATATCCGTAGCAGGTTTCCAGCTGATACAGACTTTCCTCACGAAGAACATGATACGCACGGTTCTGGACAATCCTTTCCTTTAATTTCGCCGCTTCTCTTGCAGATAATTTCGCATCAATATCTGACATAATGGTCTGATACCGGCCCTGGTCTGTTTCCAGAGAGCTTTTTGAACGTGCAAGCACGCCTAAAAGAGAAAACAGGGATGCCTTATTCTCATTCCAGGATGTGGTGGAAAAAGCAACATAACTATGATCTGACTTCCATCCAAACTCTCTTAAAAACGCATCCATCGCATCTGCGAATGCCAAAGACGTGCTGCTCAGCTTTTTTATGCCTTCCTCATATGATTGGTTCCGACAGGCCTCATCGAAAATATCCTTCAGTACCGCACTCTTTCTAATCATATCAGCCAGCTTTCCCAAGGCCTGATTCATATCCCAGGTCTTATAGGAAAGGTTGCACATCAAATCATAATTTGAAAGCCCTGGATCAACCTTATGCAGGGATTTTTTCATGAATTTCGCCTGGCAGACATACGGAAATATCGCATAACGGAATCGATGATAGGAGATCTGCCTCGCAATTTCCAGAATCTCCGCAATCGTCTTCTGAATGGAATGTGAAGGAATCGTATGCGGATCAATCTTTGAAATCGCAGCCTTTGCCTCCTCAATTGATTTTTCCGCAGCCGGATAATTCACGGCATAATTCAGAAACCCCTTCATTTGAAACGGCAATTTTACAACAGACACCTTGTATTTCGGCTTTTTAACTTTTCAAGATGCTCATCAAAATCATCTACTTTACCAGTAAGCAAGTCATTCATCGTTCGTTGAGTAAATTTTTTATCTAATAAACTAGGCTCAACTATAGAACTATATATACCTGCTAACTTTAATAGATTCGCATATTTATCAGCAGAAAAATCTT
>CALIBC010000154.1 GCA_938045615.1 uncultured Clostridia bacterium
GGATGCGCCTCAGGGGCCATTGGCGGCGCTTTTCGCGTTCGGCCACGGGCATGGCGCGATCGATGGCCGTTTCTTCGCGGATGGATTGCAGGTATTGCTCCCATTCCTGTAAAGCCTGTTTATCCGTCAGCTTCATCGGAGCATCATCTCTTTAATGTATTGATCGAATAGGGCGCTGACTTCGATGGCCTTTGTGGGATCGAAGGCGCGCAGCCAATTCAGTAAGGCCTGCGATACATTGATCACATCGCGGACACCACTGCCGGCTTCCATTTCCATAATGTCGCGGCGCAGGTCACGGCGGGCGAGGCGCTCATCTTTGGTGGCAAAGCGCTCGCCCTCGGGGCGCCCGGCGATGTTGGCATCGATCTCGCCCAGCTGCTTATACGCGGCCAGTAGGGCCTGTTCGCGGCTTTGGGTGAGGGATCGCTTTTCATCTTTCCACCCGTCATCCTTTGCCCATTTCCCAATGGTGTTTTCAGACACGCCGAGCCACCCGGAAATTTCCTTGAACGTCCAATGCTGATAAAAGAATTTGAGCCGTGCCAGTTCACGCTGCTGCTGGCGGGCAGCCTTCGTTCCGCCTTTGGGGGGTTGTTTATCCATCTTACTCTACCTGTTACATTAGTAATTATACCTGACAAAATTACAGTCAGAGGGCGTTTGCCCGAAAAGAGTCGTGCAAAAAACTGCTGATTTCATCGGAAAAACCGCCAAATCTATCAGGTTTTTACACGCTGATTTGCGGAGATTTTGAGGGCCTGACACTTTTGCAGTCGACAACGAGATCACAATGGCTGTAAAGACTTTCATATTACACGATGAGACGGTGAACACGTATGGGATCCGTATGCTGACCGCGGGGGCGAACTTGGATGAGTTCCGCCGTAACCCGGTGATGCTGCTCAATCATAACGACTGGGAACTGCCCATCGGCCGGTGGGAGAATATCCGCATCGAAGGGAGGCGGATTCTGGCCGATGCCGTATTCGATGAAACGGATGCCCGCGCCAAAGAAGTAGCCGGGAAAGTAGAACGTGACTTTCTGCGCATGGCCTCTATTTCTGCGTGGGTGGACGAAGCCTCGGAGGATCCGGCGTATCGCATGCCGGGACAGACCGGGCCGACCATTGTGCGTTGGACAGCGCGCGAAGCGTCGATTTGCCCCATTGGAGCCAACCACAATGCGCTGGCGCTCTATGACCGTGCCACGGGTACGCGGGTAGACCTCAATGACCGTGCGCAGGTGATCCGCCTATTTGCTGAGCACCCCGATACCGCAATTTCAAATGATACATATATGACACTGAAGGAACTTTTGAAACTCAATGATGCCGCTGGCGAAGCGGCTGTAACGGAGGCGGTCGAGGTCATCATCCGCAACCGCGACGAGCTGCAAACGGAGACCGTCCGTCTCCGCGACGAAAACAAACAACTGACTGAGCGACTCGAGTCGATCAATAAGGCGAAGAAAGAGGCGGAACAGGCCGAGGCCGTGCGATTGGTGGATGGTGCCATCCGCGAAGCCCGTATCAATGCAGACGGCCGCGAGGCATGGCTGAAAGACTTTGAGATGGACTTTGCGCAGGCTTCCGTCCGGCTGGCATCCATCCCCAAGCGCCCGAGCATCGCCGAGCATGTCGCACCCGCAGGAACGTCCGGTGGCATGGTACAGCTGGCTGACATGTCATTTGCCGACATTCTGAAGGCCGACAGATTGAAAGAGCTGAAAAAGGATCACGACCTCTATGTGCAGAAATTCCGTGAAGCCTACGGCCATGATCCGTCCTGAAACAGCATTGCAATAACAATTAAACAGTATAGAAATGGGATTGAATAAAGAGATCTGGATTCCGGAAATCATTGAAAAGTTTTATCCGAGCAACGCCCTGTTGTCCTACTGCAAAAACCTCGACGCGTGGGTGGATAACAACGCACTGAATCTGCAAGAGGCTGGCGTCGATCCGAAGGTTTACATGGATAATACCGTGTGGCCGATTCCGGTAGTTACCCGCACGGATGTGCCTCACCAGCTACCCTTGCACCGCTTCGACACGGAAAACACGGTTTACCGCGATGCCATCGAAGTGGAAGAATCATCGGAGAAACGTCAAAGTGTCATCGAGGGGCACAAGAAGGCGCTGCTGAAGCAGTTTACCACGCTGGCCGCCTTCAATTGGGCGCCGCAGAAAGACACCCCGACGACCCCCGTGACGATCGCCGGCGGGACAGAAACCAACAAGCGAGGGTATAAGATGCTGAGGTTCGAGGACATCCTCGACATGGAGCTTCGATTCAACGAGCTGGAGGTACCCGAGGATGAGCGCATTTTGGCGTTGAACCACGTGCATGCCTCGGACTTGATGCTGCAAGACCTCAAAGCGTACAAAAACATCTGGAATGAGAATCGCCTGTTTTCGTTCCGCGTCGTACGTTGCTCGCTGACCCCGGGTTATCTGAATACGACGCACGAGAAGAAGGCGTGGGGCGCAGCGGCCACCACGGACGATGTGCCCGCCTCACTGGCCTACCACGAGGATTCCGTGGGTCGCTGTCAGGGTGATTTTGACATGTATTCCGCGCTCAAAGACCCGCAACACCGCGGCGACATCATCGGCTTCAACATGCGTGGCATGGCGCTGCCGATCACGGGCAAATACATCGGCGCACTGCTTTCTGCTAAATAAGCGTAGAAGTGGCGATGTACAGAAATGAGACCACGGGGCGGCGGTACACGTTCGTTGCCCCGGACAGT
>CALIBC010000155.1 GCA_938045615.1 uncultured Clostridia bacterium
CCGCGCAGACCCTCCCGCGCATTGGCGGTAGTCCGCTCGTCGTAAAGGCAGTACAGGTGCGCGGCGGCAACAACTCCACGAATCCTGTCAACGTCGTTGTCTCCGTTGATGATGGCGACCGCATCCTCGCAGCAAACCAGCAGAGCCATATGCTCATGAACGGCGCAGTTGTGTTTGTGCGCTAACGGTGACAAGCGATACACAGAGCTCATACAAAACCCACGAGGAACAACTCCTCGGGGGTTTTTGTGTTATTCACCAGCTCCCATCCGTGTATGAATAAAACTGCTGACCGTATTACGGTTCACTTTATAGATTCTTGCAATTTCACTGATAGAAACGCCTTGATTTCGCAGTTCCTTTATAATTTCCTCTTTCCCGGAAAGTTTTACTCGATCTGATTTTCTTCCTCTCGGACGACCAAGGATTACGCCTTCTGCTTTCTTTCGTGCTAGGGCTTCTTTCGTCCGCCGACTAATTAAGTTTCGCTCAATTTCCGCAGATAACCCGAATGCAAAGGCAAGCACCTTGCTCTGAATATCATCCCCAAGACGGTAAGAATCCTTGATCGTCCATACGCGACATTCTTTATCCATACATTGATTCAGGATTTCCATAATCATAAAAAGATTACGTCCAAGCCTCGAGAGTTCGGAGCAAACAATCAAATCTCCTTTTGAAATATTTGTAAGCAACGCTCCCAATTCACGCTTATCGTAGCTTTTTGTCCCACTGACCGTTTCCTCGATCCAGCCATCAATGGTAAGACCTTCTCGCTGACAAAATTTTTGAATCTCGAACCTTTGATTCTCAACCGTCTGCTTGTCACTGCTGACGCGGATATAGCCGTAAGTCATAGCACTTCAAGTTTTGATCTGCCGGAGAGCTTTTCGGCGTTTTCAATTACCAAATCCAAGAATGCACGCGCGGCGTCAAGGCGCAGCTCCATTCTTCTCCCAGGAAGTAGGATCAAGTGCAGGCTGAGGACATGCTTCTCAAAGTCCACAAAGCCGTCTCCCACGAAAGCATCTATACCCACAACGCCCGGGCGTTTGAGATGCAGACCTACTTCAGTGATCTCTTCCGGGTCTCCCTGTCTAATCACAAAGGGCGATACGGTAAAGAGTTCTCCCCCGTCCCGGGGCAGGCGCACGTCATAGGCGTCCAAATTATCCACACTGAACCCGCGCTTTCCCGGCTTAGTGTTGGGATTGTTAGTTCCTTTTTTCATACGAATACAGCTGTGAGGTTGACGTTGTACGAATCCCGATAGAGGCGGCGTGCCCACGCGGGCCACGCCTGCTCTGCGGGAGTGAGATCCGTGCGACCAGCCGACAAACGCTGGTGCATCTCGATCTCGCGGACATAGCGGCGAAAGGTTTGCGCAAATGCTGCGTCTGGTGTGGCACCGCCGAAAAGGCCAAAGCGCTGCTGGATGTACTTCAGATCGGCCCGCAGCTTGGGCGAATGTGTTACTGCCG
>CALIBC010000156.1 GCA_938045615.1 uncultured Clostridia bacterium
TAAATGTTCTAAACTCTGGACGGAGCGACATAAAGCCGTCCTTCTCTTCTTCTGTCATACCGTTGTTAATAATCGCTCTCATCCCGTCAGCACACTTTTCATCCTCCGACAAAGAGGCAAGATAATTAGCAAACACAGCCATATCCAGCCTTTCAGGAATACGAGACTGTCCACCCCTCATCGGATACCACTTACCATCAGACTCATCTTCGCTCAAACCATCCCTCATAAATTGCGCCGTTAACACCTCCTCGACTGCACGCGTATTTTCTGTAAGAGATTTCTTTGGATCAAATACTTCTCGCACCCCTCCCATAATGAAAGGTGTGAGTTTTGTGTTTCTTTCAATGCCTTCAGACAGCCCCTCCAACATCTCCGCAGCAGAACCAACCCGATATCCATATAGATATTTTGCATGTCATCTGCATCATACTCACAACTCAGCAGCTCCAACGCCGAATCAGGCACCAGACCTGCATTGTACGAAAGTATTATGTTAATTTTCTCTCCGTCAGGCATATGAGCAATATAGTCCTCAATTGTTGTTTGCTCTGTACGAAGTCCCTTATCTTGTAGCCACGCCAAAGCGTTGCCGTCCGGATCAATGTGGACAACCTGTTCGCCAAACACATCAGCCATCGTCCTATCGGAACTGCTGCCTGGATAAAGAATAAGCTGATTTGGATCGTCTTGCCAGCCAATACGGTCTATTATCTCGCGCTTTGCTACTTGAAGATGAACCCGAAGTTCCGGTTTGATGCATGCTCCACGCTTTTCCGCTTGCTGCTGAAGATTAGAAATAATATTATCAATACCATCGCCCGAACCCTGCTCGCCGCCACTTTTGTTAGGCTGAGCAACCATGTCAGCCCACGGATTAACGACGCTTCCGCCTGGTAAATCGCTGACTTCTTTACCTCCAGTAATTCCTTGATCAATATGTTTATCCATTTCTCATACCTATATATTCTGTTACTAAATTCTTTATTTGATCTTTAGATAAGCCTAAGATCTTTGCTGATTCAGCAACCCTATATTCATATTCCCCATCACTACCATTGCTAATACAAGCAAGAGACATCACAACCTTAGCGGTAGCTATTGCATCAATACCAGAAACCATCCCTCCAGTCTCCATAAACACTAAATCAAGGAGTTCTTGCGATTCAGCACAGACGCCTTTCACTTTCTCAATAGCAATCCTATCTTCTATAGCCTGCTCTACCTGCTCTGGAAAGATATCTTCACCACCGAATGCTTCATTTAAGAAACTAAACCAGGATGAATCAGGTTCTTCCCCAAGTAATCTTAAGCATGTTGTGATCATATCTTTTTTCTTTAAGGAGTCCATCGTAGAAGAATTAGGGTTTTTCGAATTACCTGTTTGAAGCCCAATTTCCGCAAACGCCAACGTCAGCACCGTTACCTCGCTATTCATCTGATCGGTATATGTCCACAACAACGCCTTATGTAACTTATCT
>CALIBC010000157.1 GCA_938045615.1 uncultured Clostridia bacterium
CCACCGCTGGCCCAGCCGCAAGACTCCTCCCTGCGACCACCACCAAGGTAACGGGCTTTCCGGCTGAAGCCTATTAAGGCCATCTACTAAGCCGTCTACGAGCTGGGATGCGGGTTAACCCCAGGCCGCTATTCCCGCAACGAGGATAACCGCCTCTTCAGCTCCGCTCAAGGACACGAATCGCACCGAAGAAACCAATCACGGTCCAAGCGGCGAGCACTACGTAGCTAACTATGTGCGCCTGGAAGATATCGTGAGCCAAGGAAGCGCGCATAACTTGAGCCATATGATACAGGGGAAAAGCTGTGTGAACAATCTGCAACCACCCTGGAAGCCGTTCTATTGGGAAGTTGATCGGTGAGAACATGAGGGCTACAAATGCAATGACCTGCGATAAAGCCATCGCCAACTCGGAAGGCATTGCAAATGAGTAACCATATCCGATGCCAAAACATGAGGCTACCACCAATAGATATACGGGGAGAATTGTCCAAGAGATTGAAAAACCTGGATGGAACATGAAATGTGCGACCAGAACAGACACAACAATCGCCGGCACTGTGATGATGGCCCAAATCGTGACGTCGGCAAACAGGAAATATTTTCGACTCACTGGCAATGATTTAATGAAATCGATGTAGCCGGCCGCTCGAGCAGTCGCATTTTGCATGGGCACGACAACGAGCGCAGTCATAATTAAGACGATCGTCGGCGCCCCTGTTGATAGATATAGAAGCTCATTTCCCGTCGGAGAAGAAGAGACCAGAAATGGGAATCCGACGACCACGCCAAGTGCTATGATCGTCATGAAGATGCTGTACACGACCATATAGCTGCCCTGCTTCTGGGCCTGCAGGCTAAATACATGCTTCAGCTGTCCTTTAGCGGGCATTCGTGCTCTCCTCCTTGTTTCCCACCAGTCGAACATAGGCATCCTCCAGAGACATCTCTCGCAGCGAATAATCCCCCAGCAATCGACGGTCTTGTAATTCAGAGGCCCACAACAACGCATCTCCCGCCCGTTCCCCAGAAAATGAGACAATCACTTCCCCGTCTCTGACCTCTAAATCGTTGGCCCAATAAGGGCAAGTAAACGCATCCCGCGAAACCGTAGTCAATGCCTGTAATTTCATGTTGCTGCCGACAGTTTCTGCTTTGATGCGGGCGGCATTGCCCTGAGCCAGTACTTTGCCATGGTCGAGAATCGCTACCTCATCGACAGAGTTCTCGGCTTCACTGATGTTGTGGGTCACCAGCAGAACTGCAGCGCCATTTTCAGTCAGATCGCGGATCGCGCCCCAGAGGTATCGACGGCGAACCGGGTCCACGTCGTTTGTGGGCTCATCCAATACCACGGCGCGGCCCGGTCGAATCGCTGCCATACAGAAGCAGGCCAGGCGAAGTACTCCTCCAGACAGTTTATTCCCGGGCTGGTCAGCCCAATCGGCAATGTCCAATCGCTCAAAAAGATCATCAATCTGATTGGCTATTTCTTTGTCTCTGGCTCCACGCATCTTGGCCATCAGGCGCGTTATTGAACGCGGCGTCAACTGGCTCTTCGTGTTTGAGGGTGTTGTAGGTGGGGCTTGTCGGCTGGTTTAGGTGGTTGTTGTCAGGTGGTCTTTGAGGC
>CALIBC010000158.1 GCA_938045615.1 uncultured Clostridia bacterium
GTAACTCATGACTGGGCTTTCATCCGTGGCAAGGGTGGCATCTATCTTTGCCGCCGTCAAACAAAGACATATATGTATCATGGCAAAAAAGGAAATCCAGACTGATTTTTGGGTAAAATCCATGCTCGACGAGGCCGAGATTCGGCTGTCAGCACAGGGGAGCGACATCCGGGAGATCGACGAGGCACTCAAAACAGCCTCGAAGGCGGGGACAGGCAATGTGGGGCGCCCGGAGTTTTGTGGCGTGGTGAATGGGGAGTTCCTGATCGTGATCGAGGACAAGGCTGACGCGGACAGGCATGCGACTTTTGACGACGCGGGGAGTCTCGACAGGTCGACGCGGGCGGTGATGGAGTATGCCGTCAATGGGGCACTGTTTTATGGCATACACTTGGCTCGGCATACACATTATAAGAAGGTCTTTGCCTTAGGCATTTCGGGCGACGAGCGTCGGCATCGCATCACACCACTTTTTGTGGACGGCGACGGGACGTGCACGGTACTTCCGGATTTGAATACGTTGATCTCGTTTGCCCCTTCGAACATTGAGGAGTATTACCGACGCGAGGTACTCGGAGAGTCGACGGAGCGGGAGAAAGAGACAGCCGAGATATTGCGTGAGGCGCAGGCGTTGCACGAGGATTTGCGCAACTACGGAAGCATCCAGGATAAGGACAAACCGCTCATCGTGGCCGGCATCCTGTTGGCATTGCAAGAGATCGAGCACCGGACGTTCGCTGTCGATATGCTTATCGGCGATCGGGAGGGGAAAACGGACGGACAGAAGCTCTACGATGCAATCGAGACGAGCCTCAAGCGGGCGCGGGTGTCTCCGCAAACGAAGATGGATCTTGTGCTGAACCAATTCGCCGTCATCCGTGACACGAAGGTGATCAACGAGATCCATCCGGCACTGGGCAAAACGCCGCTCCGATATTACACAGAGTTCCTTTACGACAAACTTTATCGGGGCATCAAATACGTTCGATCGGCAGAGGATTATTTGGGACGTTTCTATGGCGAGTTCATGTCGTATTCGGGTGGTGATGGGCAGTCATTGGGTATCGTGCTCACGCCGCGACACATCACTGAATTGTTCTGCCTACTGGCTGACGTAAAGCCGACGGATAGTGTACTGGATCCTTGCTGCGGCACGGCGGGCTTCCTCATCGCAGCCATGCACCACATGCTCTCGCAGGCGCAAACGGAGCGTGAGAAGATGGACATCCGGCAGAGCCGCCTGCACGGCATCGAATCACAGAGCTACATGTTCACCATCGCCGCAGCAAACATGATCCTCCGAGGCGATGGCAAGAGTAATCTCAGCAACGAGGACTTCCTGAAGCTCGATCCGCACCAATTGCAGCTCAAGGGTTGCAACGTGGGGATGATGAATCCGCCGTATTCGCAGGGCTCAAAACTGACGCCGGGACTGTATGAGATTAACTTCACGGAGCATCTCTTGGACTCCGTCACACGGGGTGGACGTGTATTAGTCATCATTCCGCAGTCGGCACTGACAGGCAAGACGCGTGAGGAGCAAGCGAGCAAGGAGAGCATCCTCCGGCACCACACGCTGGAGGGAGTGATCACACTGAACAAGGATACGTTCTACCGCGTGGGTACTAACCCCTGCATCGCCATCTTCACGGCCGGAATACCGCATGACTTTGCGCATCAACAGTGTAAGTTCATCAACTTCGAGGATGACGGCTTCAAGGTTTCCAAGCACGTGGGATTAGTGGAGACGAGTTCCGCGAAAGACCGCCGGCAGTACCTTCTTGACGTCTGGAACGGACGCATCACGGAATATGAGAGCCGTTTCTGTGTGACCACCACCATCGAAGTGAAAGACGAGTGGCTGCACTCGTTCTATTACTTCAACGATGAGATCCCGAGCGAGGAGGATTTCCGCCGCACGATGGCGGATTACCTGACGTTCCAATTCAACATGATCACCCACGGGCGGGGCTACCTCTTCGACGATGACCGGCAGGGAGGCGGAGGCGATGAGTAAGCCGCTGAAACTGACGGATAGGGAGTGGCGGACGTTCAAAGTATCTGAGATCTTCCCAAGCATACAGCGGGGCAAAAGGATCAAGCGAGCTGATCATGTCGAAGGCAACGTGCCTTATGTATCGGCCTCTGCACTCAATAACGGCGTAGACGGCTTTATCGGCAATCGAGAGGGGATTCGAGTCTTTGCCAACTGTCTCAGCTTGACCAACAGCGGGAGCGTCGGCAGTGCCTTCTTTCATCCCTACGCCTTCGTGGCGAGTGATCATGTGACGAAACTGGAACGGGAAGGAGCAGACAGGTATATCTATCTGTTCTTTCCTCCTGTCTTTTCTCGTATGGCTGAGCGATATGGCTTTAATCATGAAATCAGTGATGCACGAATAACTCGCGAACGCATCATGCTCCCTGTCATCTCCGACGGCACCCCGGACTGGGCATTCATGTCGGCTTACATGCAGCAAGAGGAGAAGGTGCTTATAAAGGAAGCCATAAGCAGACTGGAGCGGCAGCTTGCCGAGAATCAGGCTATTCCTGCTTGGCTAAAGGATAGAGAATGGAGGGTGTTTGTGTTCGGACAAGAGTTTTCAATTGCTTCCACAAGCAGTAGTATCGACAGAAAGAAGCTTGTCGAGGGCGATGGCATTTACCCCTATATCACCCGAAGTGACAACTGGAATGGCGTCGATTCTTTCGTCTGCTCACAAGACGGTTACAAGATGGATGAAGGAAACGTGATCACCATCGGGCTTGACACGCAAACCGTCTTTTATCAACCGAGCTCCTTTTATACGGGGCAAAACATACAAGTGGTTCGACATCCCAAACTCAATCGACACAATGCTCTTTTCGTTATTCGAGCGATTAAGAAACTCGTCCAAAAGGCAGGATTTATCTCCCCATCACTCCCGACGGCACCCCGGACTGGGCATTCATGTCGGCTTACATGCAAGGCTTGGAGCAGGAAATGCTGCGTGAGACTTTGGCTTATTTCAAAGAGAAAATTAGATGATGTATTACGAAGAAGATATTGCGGAGGCGCTGGCCGGGCAACCCTTCCCGATGATCGGGGAGGAGGCCGACAGGCTGGGGCTGGAGACGTATGTGATCGGTGGCTATGTGCGCGACTTGATCCTTAGGCGACCGTCGAAGGATATCGACGTGGTGACCGTCGGCAGTGGCATCGAGCTGGCACGGGCCGTGGCGCGAAGGCTGGGACGACGGGCACACCTCAGTGTGTTCAAGAACTTCGGCACGGCACAGGTGAAACTGGGCGACAGCGAGATCGAATTCGTCGGGGCACGGCGCGAGTCGTACCGCCGCGACAGCCGCAAACCGATCGTCGAGGACGGCACGCTGGAGGACGATCAGAACCGACGCGACTTCACGATCAATGCCCTTGCGCTCTGCCTGAACGATGGGCGATACGGCGAATTGGTCGACCCCTTCGGGGGGCTGGACGATCTGGAGGCGTTGCGCATCGTCACTCCGCGCGACCCGGACGTGACCTTCAGCGACGACCCGCTGCGCATGATGCGCGCCGTGCGATTCGCCTCGCAACTGGGCTTCGACCTCGATCCGGAGACCTTCGACGCCATCGCCCGCAACCGCGAACGCATCGCCATCATATCCAAGGAGCGCATCGCCGACGAGCTGAACAAGATCATGCTCTCGCCCAAGCCCTCGATCGGCTTCGACCTGCTCGA
>CALIBC010000159.1 GCA_938045615.1 uncultured Clostridia bacterium
GCCATTTCTCCGGGTTACGGACGACGACGCAGTCGGCCAACTCACGGATGGCGTGTGCGTTTGGGTCATCCAGTGCAGCGGCAGGCAAGGCTTTGAAATACGCCTGTATGGGATTGACACGGGGCGAAAAGCTGCTTTCAATGATCGAGTAGAGGTTGTCTGGGGAGGTCGTGATCCCGGCCTCGTTGTCAAGTTCGCGGCGCAGCGTGTTGATCTCATAGCGACCGACTTTTACGAATCGGGTGTCCTCCCGGCCGCGATATTCCACCCGTCCCCAAACGGTGTTGTATCGGAATACGTAATGCTGAGAGAGGTAAGTCTCGATCTCCCCGTTCTTGGATGAGCGTCCGCCACTGTTCGGTGTTTTGCTGGTGTTTATCTTGCTTTTATCTGCCTGTTTCTTCATGGTTGGTTTGGATGGGTTCTCGGGGATGAAAGTGTGATGATCATCTCCAGCATCCAAGCATGCAGCGCATTCCGGCATGATGTTGCATCTGTTTGCGGCCGATTTCTTCGGAAAATAGGTCTTGTATGAGAACCACTTACTCCTTTGATAAGACAAAGTGGTTGTGAAAGGAAGGGGAAGGGGGATGATTCGCGGGCTGCTATCTGCTTTCAGTTGCGGCTGTTTTCCGAATAAGCGAAAGCCACCCCTTGCTGCGCCGGTTGTATCCCTGCTATTCCATTTGCATCCCTACTGTTCCCGATTGCATGGGCAGCGTTTTGCGTGCAATTACGTTTGCCGCCGAAAACAGTAAAACCTAAATACCAACCAGAAAACTAATACGTGAGATCATGAAGTACTTAATTATTACAGAGGCCGATTGGCTCTGCCTGCGGAACGAGATACTGAGCCTTGCAGAATGTTGCCTGAAGGCTTTCGGAGAACCATCTAAACACACGGAATAGTTGCACAACGGGGACGTCTGTCGCCTACTCGGCATCAGCAAACGCACTCTGCAACATTACCGTGATACAAGTGTGCTGCCCTTTGCGCAGATCGGACACAAGTGCTATTACAAGCGAGAAGACGTGGAGCGGTTGCTCTGCATGAAGTCTGACAAAACGGCAAACACGAAAGCATGATGATGGAAGCGATCCAAGAATTGAGTTTAGAGACGGGCGAAATGCAGGTGGTCATCTCAGCCTTGCAACGAGTCAGAGAAAGGATTCGGGAAGTGTCCGAGACACACCGGCCACTCTTCAGTGGAGAGCATTTCCTCACGGGTAAAGAAGTATGTGAACGACTCTACATCAGCCCCCGCACCTTGCAGGACTATCGCGATCGAAAGATCATCCCCTACACGCAGTTCGCCGGCAAGATTCTCTACAAAGCCTCAGACTTGGAAAAGATCTTGGAGGAAAATTATAAGGGAGGCGGTAAGTGATAGGGCGGGGAAGCACGCATGCGAGAATTGGAATTAGCTCGTGAATGATTAAGTTTTGATCACGTGCGCGAACAAAATTTATTTCGTGCAGAAAGAATACAATCAAAAACAGCCTTCAAAACGCGGCCTTGAGCGTGAGGAGGGCGTGCAGAGGGCGCAGGTGGAAAGTGGTGGCGAAGCGATCGGCGTCCACATACTGGATCTCGGTGTAGCGGTCGGCGTTGGTGAGGTTTTGCACGGTGAGCTCTAATTCCACGCGGCGCGCGGGGTGACAACGCAGCCCGGTGTCCATGAAGCAGCGCGTGGTGCGTGGCCCGCTCTCGGCGGGTAGGCTGCGGAGGTCGAGGCGGTAGAAGAGCTCTAAGTCTTCGATGGGTAGGATGGAAAGGTCTACATCGGTGCCCCATGTGTTGAGGTGCGAGGTGGCCTTGGCGTTGGGCAAGTCGGCCGTGCGGGTGGACAGCTCGGCGATGCCGCGCACCCGGAGAGACAGCCACGCGAGGGAGCGCAGGTGGATGGTTGGATAAACGGAGAGGAGGCTGCCGCTGTAGGCCAAGCTACGGTCCTGCCGGAGCGTCTGGCTGCGGAAGGCGGTGTAGCCCGCGTTGAGGGAGAATGTCGTGTTCCAGCTGTGGACGTTCTTGGCCAAATAGAAGTCGGCGCTATAGTTATCGGTGTGCGTCGTGGCGCCTTGTGAGCGTGTGGCGATGGAGCCGTCGGGCACGATGGTTGTCCCGCTGAGGATGTTGCGCTGCGTGCGGCTGTAACGCAGGAAGAGCGACGAGAAAAGGCCTTCCATCGTGTGACGATACATGTAGCTGGCCGTGAGGCTGGCGGTGCGGCGGTGCGCCAAGATGCCCGAGGCGCCGCTGTCGAGGCGGTTGTACGATCGGCGGATGGGGCTGCGAAGGAACGAGAGGATGTCGCCCGTGGCGTGGTTCAGTCCGCCCCCGAGGGTGAAATAGAGGGCCGGCGAGGCTGTGTATTTGAGGCTAAGGTGTGGGCTGAGGTAGAGCCGATCGTGGCGAAAGGTCTCTGCGCGGACGTCGTCGGTATAGCGCAGGTGGAGGTATTTCAGGGGTAAGTCGAGCGAGAGGTTGAATGGGCCGCGGGCGTAGGTGTAAGCCGGCGTAACGATGGGTGTGATGCGGTAGCCGTGGTTGCGATTGGCGGCGGGAGCGGCGAGGGAATCCTCCGTGCGATCGGTCTCGATGCGGTCGTGCTCCGTTTCCAGAGCTAGGTCGAAGTGAAGGTTCGAGAAGGCGTTGAAGCCCTTCACGAAGGAGGTTGCGTGGCGCGTGTAGAGCGATCGGCCAGACACGCGTTGCGAGCGTTCCGCATGGTCGGCGGCGGCGATGGTCAGTCGGTCAGCGGGCAGGAAGCCGGCGGCGATGGACGATTGTAGTCGGAAGACGCGCAGTCCGCGGCGCTACATCAGCCAGAGGTCGTTGGCCAGATCGAGGCGCTCGGAGTGGAAGTCCTGCCGGAGGTCGGGCGTGGCGCGGATGAGCGTCTGCGAGGGTTGGGAGCGTAGGTGCAGGCCGATGGTGTTCTTGATGTAGGCCGAGTCGAGATTTCGCTCGTAGATGAGGGCGGCGGAGAGGTCGTTGTCGGAGGCGCGCGTGGTCATGTCTTCGCGGATGACGATGGGGGCACTGTCGGTCAGGTAGGCGTCTGTGGAAGTGCGTTCATAATCCCTTCGGTCGCGCGTGTAGCTCACGTTTAGCTTCAGTGTGGCGTCGGCGCCGGCCCGGTGAATCGTGTTGAGGGAGGCGGTACGCTCGAGCGCATCGTGCGTGCGGGCTCTCACGGTCTGCGGGATGTCGAACGGCACGGGTGCGAGCTGTTCGGCGGCCTTTGCCCCGTGATCGTCGGCGCCGTAATGCAGCGTCATTTCGCCCTGCACATCGTGGCCGCTGTTGTTGGCCTTCAGCGTGGCCAGCAGCTGCATGCGGGCGTTGGCCATGAAGCCGAAGAGTTCGCCCCGGTAGAGCACTCGTGGGCCATAACCGCCACCGGCCAAGGTGTAGCCCGAGGGGAGGGGCATGGCGTTATTCTTCAGCTTGATGTTGAGGGCGGCGCGGTCGGAGAAATCGATGCCCTTGAGCAGGCGCACGGGCTGATGGTTCTCGTAGACCTGCACGCTGGTGATGCGGTCGGGGGTGATGTTACGCGTGGCCAGACTGTAACGGCCCTCCAGCATATCGAGCCCCTCGATGTAGAACTTGTTGATGGTCTTTCCCTGATACTCGATCAGGCCGTCCGTGCGGACAGTGATGCCGGGCAGTTTGCGGAGGATGTCCTCCACGTTGCGGTCGGCTTTGGAGATGAAGGCGGCCACGTTGTAGGAGATCGTGTCGTTGTGCCCGCCGATGGGTGGCGCCTTAACCGTGACCTCCTTCAATCGGAAGGTCTCGGACGTGAGGGCACGGTCGATGGTGGCTGATTGCGCTTTGATGCGCGAGCGGACGGTGTGATAACCCATCACGGAGAACTCCAGATCGCAATCTGATGAAGCCTTCAACGCCAACCGATAGCGCCCGTCCGCATCGGTGAGCGCATAGGTCAGCATGGCGTGCGTCGAATCGACTCGCAAGGCTTTCACGATAGCGTCAGGGGTGACGAGTCGCGTCTCAGCGTCCGTTACGCGCCCGGTGATGACCACACTTTGCGCTGACAGCACGAATGGGTACCACAGCCCGATGAATAGATAGCACAACGCCCGTCGCATGATGCCGCCCTCTTACTCCAACTCAATGGGATTGAAAAATAGCTTCCGCTTTGGGAGCACTTCTCGTCCTCTCTCATCCTTCGGGGCATACGGGCTGCCGGACACGATCTTGCCGGGATCGTTTTTGTAGTCCTTCAGCTGCTTATTGAAGCGTTCGCGGGTCGTTTTGAAGTCATCCCGATCCTTATCCATATAAATATCGGAGTGAGCCGTGCGGATGGAGATGGCCGTAAAGCGTTGATCGCCGGTGCTGTCCTCGATGCGGAGGATCAGGCCGGGCAGCCCGCCAAACTTCCACGGCCCACGCCCCACGGGGATGTCCGGCGCATAGTAAGCCGTCCATTCGCGCCCTCTGAACTGCGCCGTGGCCACACTGCAAGTATGGCCGCAGACCATCTCCGAGCCCTCACCCAGTTGCCAAGCGATGGGCACAGAGTCGGTGTAGACGTAATGATCGGTGAAGACTCGGTCGTAGCACGCGATCTCCTTCGTCCGATTATGGATCAGAATAATGTATGGCGAAGCACCCATAAATCCGTCGAGTAGGTCGGGAGCATTACTGCTCCCGACCCCTCTAAGAACCGTACGTGAG
>CALIBC010000160.1 GCA_938045615.1 uncultured Clostridia bacterium
TGAAGTGGTAAACTAAAACTGGACACAGAGGGGGTAGAAAATGGACACTGTTTGCAGTATCCTGTACACAGGATGACAGGCAGCGGACAGCCTATCTCCCGATGCAGACAGGAGGTTGCCACGTGAAGTACACCAAGGAGCAACGTTTGGACATAGGCCGTCGGATCTACGACGGCGAGCTTACGAGATATGAAGCAGCAGAAGAATATGGGATCAGCGAGCAGACCGCACGGGATTACATGCGCCACTACCGGGATGCCAACCAGCTCCCGCCGAAAAGGGGTGTGCGCAGCTGCTTGGGTCTTGCCAAGACCAAATCCATACCAGTTCCCACCGGCCTGGAAGATCTCCAGTCCATGACGAAAGAAGAACTCATCGACGCCCTCGTTATGGCAAGGATCACAGAGGCACGCTTAAAAAAAGGTTATCTGGTGGAAGGAGTTGGTGCGGAAAAGACGTTCATTCCTATCGGCAGGAAGAATACCAAGTAGTCATGGAGCTTTCCGGACAGTTCCCCATCCGGCTGCTCTGTACAAAGACCGGAATCCCACACAGCAGCTTCTACAACTGGAAGAAGAGCGTGGAACATCCACCCGAACAGAAGAAACGGCTTGTGCAGAGCATCGGATTGTTTCAGGAATACCATGGGCGCTTTCCCTCCCATGGCTACCGCTGGCTGAATGCCAAGATCCGATTGGACAAAGGAATCGTATTTTCCGATCCCTATGCCCATAAATGCTGTAAGATCGCAGGGATCAAGAGCCTTTGCAAACATTACAGCTACAAGAAGGAGGGCGATCCGTCCAGAACCTATCCGAACTTGTTGCTTGCAGGAATCAACATCACCGGCCCCATGGAATGTGTGGTGAGTGATATGACCGCTTTTTATGTGGAGCGCACATACTACGAGCTCACACTATATATGGATTTGTGGAATGACGAGCTCATTGCCCACGCGCTCTCATCCAAGCGCGGCGATCGCATGACCTACCTCGACGGCTTGCAGGACGTGCTTGCGTTCAAGAAGCAGTATCCGAATCAGAAGCTCATCCTGCACAGCGATCAAGGCTCTGTTTACGCATCCAAGAGCTACAACGAACTCCTGCCCATGTACAACATTGTCAGGTCAATGTCCAGAGCCGGCACACCGACAGACAATGCCGCGATGGAGGCGATTAATGGTTGGATCAAGGCCGAACTCTTTACAGATTTCCATATTACTTCGCCGGAGAATGTCCCCGCTCAGGTATCCGACTACATTCGCTTCTTCAACGCGGAGCGCCCTGCATATGCCCTTGGATACCTTACGCCGAAGCAGTATCGGGAGCAGTTCGCGCCAAAGCACGAAGGTGCGGCTCCTTGATACGTGTCCTTTGAATGGAGGTCATGGATATTCTGTGTATCACATCTTCGATGAATATGTACAGTATCTCAATTCTAATGACTAATTTTTAGGTTTTTGTGTCCAGTTTTTGTTGACTAGTGCA
>CALIBC010000161.1 GCA_938045615.1 uncultured Clostridia bacterium
AGTCGATCTTTTCCATATCTCAAAGATAATGACATTTTGATGCGGTTGCCCTGATTTCGGAGGGGGATAACGTTCGGAGGTGGTCGTAATACGTTAGGGAGGTGGTTGTGATACGTTCGGAACGTGGTTGCGATACGTCCGGGACGTGGTTGTGATACGTTCGGGACGTGGTTGCGATACGTCCGGAACGGTATTAAATACCCTTCGGGACGTGATTTTTGTAGCAACGTTTGACCGATCGATGACGATCAAGGTATGAGGAAAGGCCGTCAGGAGATCAGATATATACAAAAGAAAAATCGCTGTAAAACCTTGATTTTACAGCGATTCTCTATGAGTTTGAAGGCTTAACTGACTCCTTTGCTGAAGTCCTCTTGGAGCCTTCCGGCGGAAAGAGAGGCTTATGAACCTTCTCCGTAACGTCCTATGCCATAACTGTATACACAGCCCTATTTTTTTCTGTAGCCGAATTGTAGCCAGAAGAGAGTATTTTGAGAGCACTCATAGATACTGCTTCGACAACACTCGCTTGTGTTGTTTCGGGTCCAAAAATACTCCGAAAACGAACGATCACCAAATCCCTTGATTCTACAATAGATACAGACTCCTTTGGCTACATTTTCAGTGCACGGTGCAAGCCCCTATATATATAAGGGGACTTGCACCGTGCACTGATTGTCCCTGAAGGTAGTGTGGCACCACAAGAACATGAACTAAAAATGGCGGATGGTATTCTAATACCAACATTGGCAATTAGATATTCTAATGATAGACCTCTCTCGTCAGAACTTTGCGGCCGTTATGATTGTATTATATGCATGGACACCAACAAGAGAATTATAACAGAAAAAGAACGGTGCGTATATATCGTAGGAGAATCCCTTGAAATGATGTGCGCCCAGTGTGATAATCTCAAAGAAAGAGCAGATCTTGCAGATATGGAGTATTCCAATTTTCTAAAAGCCTGCAAAATGAAAAGACACATGACACTTGACACTTATCGCCGATGTGTCAGTGCTTTCGACAAGGATGTAGTCATTTTCCATTCCCCAAAGGGGGTGATTGACTATTTGAAGATTGGGTATAAAAAGAACAGGGTCTATACGACAATTGCAAAAGAGGATATTATCCCCTTATTGTATGCTCTTCAAATGGAACAAGTCGAGAAAATGATGCTAAATAGCTATTGGTTTTCTCGATATTTAGAGGATCAACCAGAAGCTCTCGGAAAGATCCTTAAGCATTCAAAGAATCCGCAACTTCTTCACTTAATGGAGAGGAAATGATGGATACTGAGATTTATTCCGACGAACATTTGCTGGCAGAGTTGCACTCATTGAAGGAAAGCATAAACCGGATTGCCGACTTCATACTTGAGATGAAACGAGATTACTCGGTGTTGGACGAGAAGATCGAGTTGAACTCTACCGATGTCATGCGTCTGCTTGGCATCTCGCGTGCATCGCTGGCCCGTTGGCGTAATGCCC
>CALIBC010000162.1 GCA_938045615.1 uncultured Clostridia bacterium
AAAAGTAGAAATACCAACAAGCCGTTGTTTTTTGCTTTCTCTCTCATCAAACCGATATTATACTCGTCAATCATGGCGCGAAGGGGAGCATGTAACAAATCGCGTAGCTCTTTTTCCTTACTCAAAACCTCTTTTTCAGACGCGTAGTTTCGCTGAGAGTCTAACCACTGCCGCAGCTCGTTTTCTTTTCTACTTCTATACAACGGCTTTCCTGCAAACACCTCCTTGATAATGCCCTGCTCTCCTTGAATATGAGCAAAATCCTGCGGATGGAGATTCTTAAAGAGGATCATCGCAAATATTTTGTGATCCGCAAGGGCAGTATTTCTACTTTTCTTCAATGTTCCCTTATAGATCAGAAATTCATTGCATATATTGCGTAAGATACGCATATCTGCAATATAGGGGGACACATCCCTCATGAATTTCTCCGAGATATTATGACCGCGCTTGTCTTTTTCTTGCTCTTTTCGCAGCCATTCCAGCAGCACTTCTCTGGAGTTGGTCGTGTTGATGATTGGAATCACGGGAATGATAAAATCAAAGAACTTTGTTCTGTCTTCCTTACCAAACAAATCGTCACGAACAGCGTAAACAAAGACAACAGGTTTCTTCGATATTGCATCGCTATTGTTCAAAAGGGTATTGAGTTCGCGCAGGTGTACAAATATATTTGGCTCATCTAGTCGATCCAAATCCTCAAAAAATACAACGCGGTATTTCGTCACTTCAAAGAAATAGACAATTTCATCTAGATGCCTGTTAAATACGGACTCTGATTCCCTTTCCGATTCGATTCCAGTACCTGCGGGCAGTTTCAAAGATTTCAGCTTGAGACGAGAAAACAGGAATCGCCACTTATAAACAGCCATTCCAAGGATAAGTAATGCGAAAAGAAATAACCCTCCCATAGATGTTACAGTCGAACCCCCACTCCGGAGTGTCATCCAGTCAACGAGAGCCACCACTCGATCGAGGGTAAAAGGAACAAACAGAAAAACAAGTGAAAGGATCAGAAAGAGAACAAGAACAGCACTGCTATAGTCACTCCAAAAGGATCTCCGGCAGAGTTTATGATAACGGCTCTGTGGAATCTCATTGGATTCCACCTTGTAGAAAATCTGCTTAAGGATCCATTCGGATACTTCGTTCAAGGTTTGAGACGAATCATCATGCCGACACGTTTTTTCCTGTCTGTCAGTATCTCCCTTACAAATTTCAAACTCCGCCATCGAGACCTTCATTGATACGTCTGATATGATGCGATTTTTACTACAAAGGTGATCGAAAATAATGCGTTTTCTCTCACGTTCGTTTCTCAAGAAGGTCTCAATGATACTACTTTTTCCGGAGCCATATGCCCCCGCAAGGGCAATGTTATGGATATCTTTCTGCTGAAGTGCCCATGTGAGTGCCTCCAGATATTCCTCCACCTGTTCTGCGGAATCCGTTGGCGTCAATGCTTTATACAACAATCTGCTCATATATTCCCATATCTTTCATCTTGTATAATATCCAATATCTTGAAAACGTTTTCCCTACCGCCCCCTCAGCCTCTCCGTGATCTGCTTGAAAAAATCTGCACTCCATAGATTCAGACTCGATCTGTCACGAATGAACGGTTCGACATCCTGCCGCGCCCTTTGCAAGCAGGAAAACATAGTCGTACAGGTCTCTTCCCTTGACCCTGTTTTTCCATGCGCGGCAGATGACAGCGTGTATTTTTCCGGCAAACAGGGAGGGCAAATCATACAGATCAATGCTGTATGGAGACGGTCGGAGCTGATACCGATGCTCAAACGTCGCGTGTGTGGGCGGGCATACATCGATCTCGAATTTGATCTTGATTTTCTCATCCCTTGAGACGCCGCCCGTGAAACCTTCATCCACATAAAAAAATAGCAGATGTTCTTTCGTATTCCCCTTTAGAAACGCAGATCGAATTGTGC
>CALIBC010000163.1 GCA_938045615.1 uncultured Clostridia bacterium
CGGGGATGTATTTGCTGCGTGCGTCGGTCGTGCCGCTGCTCTGTGCGAACCATCGCGTGGCTCCGGGCCAGAGCACGTTGCGCTGGCCGTCGATCATGCGTCGGATGTAGGGTTGCAAATCCTCGTAGGCGCTGACGGGGACCGCCCGTCGGAAGGCCTCGTAAGCGTCCGACTCGACGGGCATACGGTCGAAACAGTGCACATGGCCCCATTCCGTCTGTCGGGCGGTGCGAATCAATTGGCAGAGTTGCCGGCGCTGGATGGCGTGGGCCTCCGTGGCGTAAGTCTCAATGACGCGCGCACGGCGTAAAAACAAAGGACGTAGGAGGGTGGTGAGCATGGGGAATTAGAGAGTAGAGAGCCTGTCTATTTCCTGCCGGATTGCTTCGATCACCTCCGGATTGGCAATCTCACCATCCATGCTAAACACAATAAAGACTTTGCCACCGAAGCTCTCCTCGAAGTCTTGAAAGCTGGCTTGCATACGTTCTGTCAGGGAGTAGGCGCCAAAATTAGCTTGGGCCGTTACCGGTTTGATCTGTATGCCGATCATATACTCTCCAACTCGAGCGATATAATCGACATCGCCGGCATGATCCAATTTAGAATCGCTCTCTTCAAACTGCAACTCGGAAAAACGCTTAGCCAGCCCATCGTTTACGACAGATTTCTCGCGGAGGTATCCGTCATAGGTGCGGTTTATGGTCAGATTGTAGATGTAGTCGATGCAATCCTTTCGCGTCAGACTCTTGAAGGCCTGCGTCCATTCGGGAATAACAACTTCCGTGATCTTAGCATACAACCGTTCACCGAGCTCCTCTATGCTTGCCCTCGTAACCTTTGATGGATGTTTCCCTTCCGTAGACGCATGTTCAAAATACCATGCTTCCCATTCTTCAATAGTCCGAGGTTGGCATTCTCTAATCAATGCCATCACCGCCCCCACCTTATTCGGACGAGAAAGCTGATAAGTCTGACAGGCATAGTTCAACACCCTTTCTTTTTTGCCGAAATCCTTTGCGGTTTTCTTTTCTCCTTGTTTCTTCTTCTGTTTACTCATATGACTGTAGCTTTTGAAATTTCTGTTTGTGTTTATACTCTATACTTTCATCCACTTCGGCCAACTTCTTTTTGAGCAGATGAGCATTGATGAACGTTTTGTTCTCCAAATAGAGGTAGGCTAAGAGGTGGTTATCGGCATCATATTTCTGTTCGTCGTATTTCATGAATACCCGCTTTCCCTTGCACTTAGCTTTGAGGAAACGGATGGCCGCCTCACTCGTTTGTGTATTACCCTTTATGCCGATTAGGCGGATGACACTCCCATTATTCAGAGAGATCAATTCAGGAGAAAGCACTCGAGCAACAGTATAATAGGCTTCCCTTTCGGCGTGGTTTTCGGCGTCTATCTTCGATCCGAAATGCAGCTTCTTGACATCTACCTGCTTGTCCGTCTTGTGGCTGTCGATGAAGCGATAGGGTAGCGTGTCGATAGCTGCTTCAAAGTCCGTGTCTCCCGCTTTCTGCCGCAGGATTTCCACAGTAGATTTGGTGTACAAATCATCGCACCCAATCCTTTCCTCAATCAGCGGGATAAAGTCTGGATTGATCTCATAGCCGACGGCGTTTCGACCTAACGCCTTGGCAACAGTTGCAGTTGTGCCGCTACCCATAAAGGGGTCCAATACGGTCTCACCAGGGAAGGAGAACATCTTTATCAATCGTCTAGGCAACTCCTCGGGAAACATGGCCAAATGGCGGCTCTGTTTGGCTCCATTGAAACACCAGTGACCGCTGAAGAACGTGTTCCACTCTTCGTTGGTCATGGTTGATTGTGCCTTCTGTTCGTCGGAAGGCTTAGGTGCATTACCCGGCTTTTTGAAGAGGAGGATGTATTCCGAATCAAGTTTGACAATGCCATTACGAGGGTACGGGAAGCTGCCCATTACGGCACCGCCGCCGGTGGTATTCATAGTCGTAGCCTTCTGCCAAATGATTTGTCCCATGAAATCAAAGCCAATGGTCTCGCAAAAACGGATAATCTCAGAATGGATTGGGATCACTTTATAGCGCCCATAATAGACGGATCGGGCAAACTGATCACCGATATTGATACAGAGTCTACAACCGTCGTGGAGCACACGATGGCATTCGCTCCACACGAGGTTGAGATGGTTGATATAGGTCTCGTAACTATCGTTGAAACCGATTTGATCGGTGGTGCCATAGTCTTTCAGCTGCCAATAAGGGGGCGAAGTGACGATCAGATGGATACTTTGATCTTGCACTTCGTGCATGCTTCGGCTGTCGCCTTGGATAATCGTGTAATGGGTCATGGGGGAACAAAAAAACGAAATGGGGTCGGAGATTTACTATTTGTCGTTGTAATGGCCTTCGACATCGTCGTAGATGTCGTAAATGATTCGATCGTGTGCAGAGATGCGTCTTGAATAGGTGATGTCGTTGCCACCTCTAAGGGGCTCTGGGTGGCCAATGCCTGTCCGCGGATGCATTGAGATCTCATCGAGAATGGCAACCAGCTTCTTGAACAAGATGGGGTTGGACTTCTTCCACTTCTTGATAACCTTTTGAGCGTCTTTCGTGAAGTCTACTTTGTATTTCATAGCGCGTCCAACCAAGCGTCCATTTCCTCTTTACTCTCAAAATGCAGGGTTTCGCCCCTTCTATATTCTTCTCTT
>CALIBC010000164.1 GCA_938045615.1 uncultured Clostridia bacterium
ATGCAGCCCCACTCTTTCCCAAGAGCGGCTGTGTTGTTTGTCTAATTGTTCTACGAATGCAAAGATTGCATGCCACGTCCGCAATATCAGCATGTTTGGTAAACTTTTTTGCGCACCGGCCCTTCAGACTCTTTTTCCACCTCTGCGACAGCTCGCTAATCAAGCTGTTGGAGTGGTCACGAAACCGTTTGAGCGACTCCGGGCGGCTCTTGCTTTATATGCGCGCAGAGTGACTGGAACACCTTTCCAACATCTCAACATATTCTATCTCAGGCTGCTTCTTATTTGCAGACTAAATCAGCTTCACAGCATAAGGGTGCTTGCATGCCGCTTCAATCCATCATTTGCACATCGAATCTTATTTGCAGACTAACTCCCGGGCTACCATTCCGAGGGAGTCCTCGAGATGGTCTGTCCGAACCCGTGACGAATTGTCACGAGTTGAAGTAGGTCCACCTCTTAAACACATAACTTCCAGAAAGTTTCACGTCGAAAAAGGCATCAAAAGGCGGGTTTCGGTCCCGTGCCTTTCAGGATTACTCCGAGGTGCTACTCAGGTAGATCCCACGGGGACGCCTACCTTTGTCTGATTAAATGGATACAACTATGAGCAAAGAAGAATTGATCAAGCAATGCCGGTATTATAGCGGAGGCGATGATAATCCCTACTCGAGTCCAGATCTCGCCCCGATGGGGCTATTCTGGTGGATAGAGAAAGGATATGTTGAAACGAATGGGGCTGTCGAAGGCGAGAATGAATACTATGAAGCAGTAGGAGGCAAACGGTATCCAGGCATTCCTTACCCTATACTTATAGCGTTGTTTACCTCTTGGGGGAAATACGCCCATAACATAAAGGCCGAGATCGCGAACTTCTACAAGCTCATAGATGAATATCTAAGCATACCGAGCGACCATGTCCCGATGGACAAAATTCCAGGAACTTAATAGCCGATGTTCACGTCTTTGATCTTGGATAGATCTCTAAACTCCTGTCCGACCACCTCACAGTCAATAAAGATCTGATCCCCGTAAGCCGTCTTCGACCTGTAGACCTTCGTGATGCGCATCTTTAAGCCGCGCTGGAATAAGGTCTCTTGCTCTTGGCCGAATTTGCTAAAACGCGTCTTTCCATCCCAGCCTCTTCCGCCGCCCTTCAGTCCAAGAAATTCAGCTCCGTAATGACTTATCGGCTCTATGTAGGCAGCACGCGTTCCTTTGGGTGCATAGATATTTAGAACCACTGGTTTATGGTAATATCCAGACCACTTCCGACTTCCTGTTGAGAGGAAGCCGCCTTCCTGCATTGTCATACCTACCAAGTCGTCCAATTTACTCGGCATCTCCCCTCCCGCAAATCTTATTCTTGACGCAATAACGTCTAAACCGCTGTCGCCGCGCGTAAACCACATATCCTCCGGGAGCGCATTCCTCTCAATGTAAGACGTGATAGCGTTCACCTTTCTCTCAAATTTCTCCCGTGTTTGCGGCTTCTCATACTTACGGCCTTGTAGCGGCTCATTCACGTCGCAATAATGCGTTGAATAGTCGCAAATCATGTCTTTTTCAATCGCAGGCGCTTTCATCCAGCTCTTTGACGCTGTACCAATCAGCATGTCATCCGCTTTTTGTCCCCCTGTCTTATCCCATAACGCAGCATCCTTGCGCGCCTGCGTGTAAAACTCTGTCCCCAAGGAACCTTTTGCGGCTCGAGCCGCTTTTGCCGCCTCGAGTTTTTCAACCGCTGCCTTAAATTCGGCCGCCTTCGTTTGCAATGTGTCGAGCGGGGCATTGGCGTTGAGTAAAGATTCCAGTTCGGAAGCAAGTATCTTCACATTCTTGCTCTTCGTGGTCATTGCATACCCGAACGCGTGAAGCGTATCCCACTCTACCTCCTGCTTGGCGATCTTATACTCAAGAAGAGCACAGTGTTTCTTATATGCATCACGTGCGACTTCCCATGTGGCATACTTCTTTTGCGCGCCATACTTATTCGATCCAAAGAACTCAATCGCCTCAAACTTGGCCTTTTTCAACTGCTTATCCAAAGGCAGTTTTTCCCACCCAGCAATCTTCTCCTTTACGGAATCATAGACTGTATGCAACGCATCAGATCCAAATTTCTTTTTGTATTCCGGTACGTTGTCTAGCAAAACAGAAAGGTAGTTCGTGTCCCTTCGATCCTCCCACGCCTTCTTTACCTCGATCTTATGACGGAGGCGAGCCATCAGCGCGTCTACCTCCGAAGGATCTGCGCCGGCCGCTATTCGGCCGCTCACTTTGCCTCCGAGGAGCGTAATAGAAGGCACGTCGGCAAAATCAGTCGCAATGGCTTCAAGGGCTGCGGCATGTCGGTTGGTAGACACGCGCGTATTCCATCGCCTTTGTATGTCCTCCTTTTGCCACGCAGTCTTTTCTGGACGAGAAGGTTTGGATGGCGCACCACCCCCCGACGCGTTCGCAGCGGCTTCCTTGTCGAAGAAGGGTACATTGTGCAGGTAAGAGTAGGAGGTGCGATAAGAGGGGTGCTGTTCGACGTACTCAAGAGCACTGGCGGGCATGTCACGCAGTACGCGTCCGGCAGGCATGCGACCCGTCACAAGGTAGTCTGTGAACTCCTGTCCGCTGAGCATGACCGGCGTAGCGT
>CALIBC010000165.1 GCA_938045615.1 uncultured Clostridia bacterium
TTGCCGGCAAGATCCTTTACAAGGCCTCGGATCTCGAACGGATCTTGGAAGAGAACTACAGAGGAGGTGGGAAGCGGTAGGGCAATCACACATTTGAGAATTGAAAACGGTACTTGGGGGAGCAGAAGAAGATCTGCGCCAAGTGCTGTTTCTCTGCCTACTTACAACAATCGCACTATAGTGAATGTGTAAAAATATTGACTTCATTATCCCTTATCACTTCATCCATTTCCAAAAAGAGCTTCTTGTTAAAAATTCTCACTGGATCTATTATCGCCTTGAGCTTTTTATTACTAAGCCAGCTGCTATTCCATAGTTCGACACCGCTCTCTTCCTTCACTAGTTTGCACAAACTCTCACTAAAGTCAATCTCTTTTATTCTATCCTTCAACATTCTTTGAAGCCATATTTGAGCATACTCAGATTTTGAGGTTCCCATTAAGCGTTGATGTATTTTATCTGAAATAGGCCGCCTGTTTTCCTTGGTGTTTTTCAACACCTTGCTAATTATAGAACAACAGACAGGAATTGCTTTGGGGTTATGAAGCATAATATCAGCTACTATACTGATGATTTGAATTGAATCTTCTTCGTCTGGTATTTTCTTGTTTAATTCTGATAGACCTCGAACAACACTTCCGGAGTTAGGGTAAATCAGACTATGCTGATGAAGCAATAAAAATCGCTTTTGTAAAGCAATATCACTATCAAGTTGGAACCAATGCAGTTTGTCAGGCTTTACAGAACTCGATATGATATTCTTGTTTTCCTTTGTCTTGAATGAGTTTAATTTTAATCCAAACGGAGTGATCAGTTCTGACAGTATCCTCAATATCATCTCACCATCATTGGGGGTGTTTACAAATATCTTGTAATCATCTCTATATCTATGTATTTTGTAATCTTGGATATTCTTTTCTTCTATTTGGGATGATAGTAAGTCATCAATATACCCCAATACTATTTCTGCGATAAAATCCATTAACACAGACCCCTGTGGTATTCCATTCGTCTGTCCATATTGCAAATTACTAATATATTCATCAATCCTATTCCCCAACAGGTCTTTACTCCTATCTTCTTTTGCTTTCTCAATAGTTTCTATAGCCCAAGCAATTGAATGGGTATATATAGAGCCGTAGCAATCAGCAATATCAGTATCATATGAATATTTGTATTCCAATGAGAGAACTATCGATTCTTGCTCAATATTCTCCCACCACTGAAGGATTTGCTCTGCCTTATCCGATTGTTTGCTCTCTGCTTCTACGGGAATACTAAAACATTTTATCTTATTGTTGCGTTGAAATAGGGAAAACCTATCCTGTATTTTTATCCAATTGTTTTCTTCTGTTATATCTCTAACCAGTAAGACGTAAAGAATTGGATGTATTATTTGCAAAGGACGCCAAGATAATTTCCCGTCTTTATTTGCGAACAGCATATGGTTTACTCGTTCGCATTTTTTTAGCTTGTTTTTATTGTAAAAATCCGATGTGTTCTGCTTTTGGCCAATCTCTTGATTTGCCTTAGCCAAAACATCAGAGAAAGAAAAATATTCGGGGATATCTATGCTACAGTAGCTTTTCCCTTTTAAAAAGAAGCTCCTCGCCTCTTTTCCAGACATCTCAAGAAGTGATTTTCGATTCATATACACTAGGATTCAAATAAAGATAGTTGTTAATGGCGCCTGTAATGCCATCTGTCAGTGCCCAAAAAGAGGCCGGATTCTTTCGTACTCTATCGTAATTCATCTCTGCCGTATTTTCAAGATGTTCGCGTCCTCGCGCATAGGCGCGTCACGTTAGCAACGCAAACAGAACTAATTCCTACTTTCTCTTATGGTTGTCTTGCTTTGTCGTTTAGCCATAAATGAATTCATCTATCGGGTATGAGCGGTTTTGCTTTCCCTTTTGTGTGCAAAAATACGCTATAGTAGAGATATGTAGTAGAAAGCATGACTTCCTGACTACATCCTAACTACACCCTAATCTCGCTTCTTTCATCGCATTACCCCTGTTGTAGTCACGTAGTAAGATCTATTCGATGAAAGAAGAAAAAGACCTGTTTGGACAGTTGTGCGAGGATCACGCTAACGCAGCCGGTTGATTAGCTTGTCCATGTCTTCCGAGATCTTTTTGTCCGTCACCTGTGCATAGATCTGCG
>CALIBC010000166.1 GCA_938045615.1 uncultured Clostridia bacterium
TAAGCACAAGACGACGCCCTTCCGTCGCCAATCGGCCCGCATCATAGCCCGCAGCTCGCAGCTTTTTCTCGAGTGATAATTGTAAAGAAATATCGCATTTTATTTTATTAACTACGGCATAGAGTGCATCGATCACGGTATTGCCCGTGACGTAGACACGGCTCTCGTCGATGCCTTCACGCAGCAGATTCTCCCGACTTAACGGTGTAGGAGAGAAGTGGTATGTTGCAATCCGACCCGTAATTTGTCTGTTCATCTCTTCGGGCCACGGACTGTAAATATTATGTGTTCGGAGTCCTGCTTCCACATGCCCTACCGGTATTTGCTGATAGAATGCAGCCAAAGCGACAGCCATTGATGTGGTTGTATCGCCATGTACCAACACCACATCCGGTTGGCTTTGGGTTAAGACTTTGTGCATACCGGAAAGGACTCGGGTCGTGACATCATACAAATCCTGCCCCGGCTTCATAATGTTAAGGTCGTAGTCCTGAACTATCCCGAAGATGTTTAGTACCTGATCCAGCATCTCTCGATGTTGGCCCGTTACACAGAGCAACGTTTCATATTGCTCGGGGCGTTTTCGGAACTCCTGCACAAGCGGAGCCATCTTAATTGCCTCGGGACGTGTCCCGAACACAAGCATTATTTTTTTCACTGTTTGAATATCCCACAAAAATCAAGTATCACCTTCTCATCATTCCATGCCAGCATCTTAAATTCTTTGTGTGCAACAAGGAAAACGATAATATCCGCGCGCTCATAAGCCACATGATAGTCTGTCAGCTTAAAAATCGAGTGTTCGTGTATATTGGGTTCTACAATCAGCAGATTTTCAGGCTCAGATTGCATAACTTTTTGAGCAATATACTTCGCCGGACTCTCCCGCAAGTCATCAATATTCTGTTTAAAGGCCAGTCCCATAATCGCTACGGTGGGCTTACGCGAATGCTTCATCTCATATTCTAATATGACATTTCCGATTTTCTCTGCGCACCAAAAGGCCTTATAATTATTAACCTCACGAGATTTCGCAATCAACTGCGATTCTACAGGAAATTCCGAAGTTAGAAAATATGGATCGACAGCAATACAATGTCCACCAACACCACAACCCGGCTGCAAGATATTTACCCGAGGATGTTTATTGGCCAGTTCGATCAACTCCCAAACATTGATTCCCGCCTTGTCGCAAATCAGCGACAGCTCATTAGCAAAAGCAATCTGTACATCACGCGAGGAGTTTTCCGTCAGCTTACACATCTCGGCCGTTTTGGCATTCGTCTTATGCAGATGCCCTTTCACGAAAAGCGCATAAAACTCCATGGCTTTTTGCGTTGAAGCCTCATCGACTCCCCCAATCACCCGATCGTTATATTCCAGCTCATAAAGGAGATTGCCGGGCAGTACTCTTTCCGGACAATAAGCCATATAGATAACTCCCTCTAAATCTGGACGTTCAGAGTAAACGAGATGCTTCATTTTATCAGTTGTACCTACTGGTGAGGTGGATTCGATTATCAGCAGACTACCCTTCTTCAACAAGGGAATAATCGAGCGTATCGCTGTTTCGACATACGAAATATCCGGCTCATGATTACCACCGAACGGTGTCGGAACGACAATCAAGTATACATCGCCTTCTTCTGGTCGCATCGTTGCACGCAAATGTCCGCTTCTCACGACCTGTTCAACCACTTCTAACAATCCCGGCTCAACGATGTGCGTCTCACCTCTATTTACCGATTTCACCACTCGCTCATTAATATCAACACCGACCACTGTTAGTCCTTTTCCAGCCAGTATCGCCGACGTCGGAAAACCGATATATCCCAAGCCAATACAAATAATTTTCATATGTTATCTAATACCAATAATACATCTTTGATTTGGTAATCCATAGCCCACATTTCACGATCTTTGATAATTTTTCTCTTGTAGAAAGAGAGCTTTTCCGGGCGAATCATTTCTAATATAGCATTTCTTAATGACTTTGGGTTAAAATCCGCCACAGCACCATAATGATTCTTGCATATTATATTCTTTCCGTCACCTTTGATTACCCCTAAAATAGGAATCCCTAAATTGATAAATTCATATAGCTTAGAAGGTATGCATAATTCTGATAATTGGCCTCGTAGAGAAACGAATCCAACATCTGCATTATCTTGTAAATAAGCAATATATTTCTCATTCGACAAGGTGTTAATTAGCTCAATATTAGGCTTTTTCCTATATTGGAGCAATTTCGGATTGTTCTGCCAATCACCTATATACGTGACTTTAACACCATCTATTCCATTGGCTGCTTCTGCAAGAATCTCTGGAGATTGAACTTTCCCCATCGCACCACCATAGACTATATTAATCTGTTCGCCAATTCCCTTCGAACTAATTTGAAAAGACTCAATATAACCAAAGTGATGACATGATATTCTTGAAGCAAGAGCAGGATATTTTCGCTTTAAACGATCTCCGTATGATTCGGATGACGTAATAATAGCATTGGCCCGCGATAAATACACTTGTTCTGCGCTATCACGAATAACATGTCCAACCCTCGTCTTAATATATCTCAACACTTCTCCGTTTATCGTAGTAAAACTTATCGGGTCATGGAGATTAACAACATATTTACAACCAATTATATCAGCTAATTTCTTAGCCAAAATGATGGACCCCAGTTCTCCCCCTGATGTGGCAAATAGCAAATCTCGCTCCTTGATAATATCTTTCAAGAATCGAATAGCACAATGCACCCATTTCATCATATAATCGTCCCATAGGCCTATAGCCTCGAGAAATGCACATATTTTAAAATTTCCAAGACGGGGTAGAAGAATATGCTTGCATTCCTTATCTATATCAATTTTCAAACTATCGTAATTAGGGGAGATTATCCAAACATCATAACCGTTCTTTCTTAAATGATCAACCGTCCCCCTCCGAATAATAGCTCCTCCTCCAAAATTCTTATCAGGGTAAGTACGTGTTATGTAAAAGATCCTTTTTGCATTCATAGTGAGAATTTCTTGCAATCGGCAGCCCTCCTGCATTAAAAAACTATAGATTACCTCTTCAGAAATAATTTCAATCCACCCCTATCCGTACAAATAGGATAAAATCACTCAATAAAAGAGGGCTTTTGCACATAAAGACTATCAGTACATACTCAAGGGTGACAGACAATCAATAGCTCAAATCAAAGAGCTACGAAAAATTGTGCTTGATTTGATTTGGAAGATCTGTACTATTGGAATTTCTGCACCAAACTTTGTTTCTGAGATATACCGTAGAACAAAGATGGGGATTTTGGACATGGGCTCCATGTTTACGACTGTCTCCCCACATGCTTTCTCCAATCATTCTCTCTGGAGAGCTGGACAACCGCATCAAAATAACTACTAAGAGGTAGAAGATATTGTTGATAGCGGTCCATCGCCATCCTTCTTCGACAGAAGAATTATCCCTCATCTATTTAAGAATAGATAGACAATCTGCAGATGTATTGAGAGTCTATTCTAAATTTGTTGAATAAATATCGAAAGAGTCCTTCTCTCCAAGAGGAAAGAGAAGGTGAAAAGAATAGAACTGTCAGCGGGCCAATCAAAGATTTCTTCGCGACTTTATAGTCAACAAGATCAAAGTGATGAAAAAACGCCCAACTGGCCTGACCAATAAACTGTGGCAAAATGTAGAGACCTATTGGAACGTCGGAAAAGAACACCGATAAATTCCTCTTCAAGGAATCAATCGTGAATACATTACTACAAATAGCGGAGGTATGCCGAATGCTCCCACGGAGATATTTGCTCCCTAGCAAATATCTCTATTTCCGAAAATGGAAACAAGAAGGAGTCTTTGAAGAGCTCATGTATCAGCTAAGAGATTTGGTTCGAAAATCCTGTGGCAGAAAATTCCCCAGCCCTAGTATCATCAAAACTCTCGAAGTGTACGAACATCTCACCATGTATAGTCAATCAAAAATGGATTGCGAATCGAGCACGCGGAAGTTCAGAGTTAGAAGCGACTCGCGTCTCCTCCCGATAAGACGC
>CALIBC010000167.1 GCA_938045615.1 uncultured Clostridia bacterium
ATCCTCTGCAACTCTTCGAACTGGGGCTATAGTGCGGATTATGCGTCAGCCCTGCATTTCATCTATGCATTTGTATGTAATCTGTCTTTTATCTGTAGAAAGGATTTTATATATTGACAGAATCAGCTTTATTCTACGATCTAGAAATCCGAGTATTACCGATGTGCTTTCTCCCTCAAAATGGTTATCAATATCAAATTGCAGATTATTAAAAAGACAGTATGTCATAAAATCAATGGCATACAGGGTATGCATAGAAAGAAATAGAGCTTACAAGCGTATCACCGGCTCCTACTTTTTTTCTATTCATAAACAGAAAGGATCTCGATATAAGAAAATAAAGCCCATCAAATATGGAAGAATACGACTTCTAATCCTCCATATCCCATACTATTCTCATCCTGAGTGCATTCTGTTTGTTTTTCGAACATAAAAAAAACACCCTCCAACACAGGATATACTACTGATTGATTTTCATATACATTCCTGCATTTCTGATGTGCAAGATATTTCGGTGATAGCAGCACTTTCTTTAGCTCGTCAAGAATAACATTCCTATGCAAGAAGTTCGTAAACTCAACTAACCCAGTATTTCGTCCTTCTACATTATTTGAAGATGCGAAATTCCCAGTACAAATAATATGGCGCGATGAATATTGATATTGATGAGTGGGCAAATATATCCAGCTATAAGGATTATCATCTATCTCACACAAAACCGATGTTGTACCATGAGAAGCAAATCCATCGATAAATCGTTTGTATTTAGAGATATCGCATCCTATCAATAAAGAAAATAGACGTTTGATATCTCTATAGAAAACGACGATACTATATCCGGTCACATTGATATATTGCAACTCTTTCATCTAATCAACAATGCAAAATGATTATATTCAACAGTTGGATTAAAAAAAACAATTCGCAATGAAGTGGAAATCTCTATTTGGGGGGATAAAGAAGAGAACTATGCGCCATCCCCGCTTCCTTAGTTCGCTTGAAATTATTGAATATAATCTCCTCAATGTTAGTATTGGTAGTTTACTTTCTAGCCGAGGAAGTGAAATCTTTTCCCTCGTGCTTTTTCGTCATATGGCTTAAAGTATATTATATGGTACAACACAAAGCCTTTAAAAAATCTAGATTTCTAGATATAGGGGTGTCTGTCGCTTAACATGTATGAATTATACGATAATCTTTTATACACCTGACATGCGATATGATCTTCTATTGGATATCCGACTCATGATCATTTAAGATGGCGGAGTGGCGCATGGCCTTGTCAGATTTATATTTTCGATTGAAAAAATTCAAAACCACGTCAAACATCAAGACGAAGAGAAATTTAAGCATATGCCCTCTACTTTATGATATAAAAACTATCCACCTTATTGCAACAAACGAATCCACCAAATGTAGATTCTTTCTCGAAACAGTTATTTCGTATTTGTCTTTCAAGCACCGAACGACAGAGAGCCCGAAACGCCACTACCAATTACCGCTACCTTTCTTGTCATTTCCATTGAGAAAGCTTTATGGGATGGATAAAAAATAAATTCGATGGGAAATCGTCCATTAAGCGTTTTATACTTAAATCGTATTTTTTTTCCATATCCGACTTCATTTCAATTGAGAGTTGCGGTATCATTTTTTTCTTGATTTGGGCTCCAGTAGTAATCTTTTCTGCACTCAGCAGAAGAGCAGTCGGAATTGCTTGTTCGACAAATACATCACAGGCAGCAAAACAACCACAGTATGTGCAAAACTTCATCATAGCAGACTCCTCAATTATCAAAATATCACTATATCCCCATAGTATAGGATATAGCTCCCTCCTTCTCTTGTTCCTTCCCCAAATCAAATAATACACACCCTTTAGCGCCTTTTTTAAATTCAAAAAAAAAGACCAATAGAGAACATATCTCAAAATAAACGCCTTTTTGTAAGGCATTGTGAGCAAACCGTAAGTTCGAATTTTTTCTAAGGCCTCCTTACAAGAGGGCAAAATCCCATTAACCTCAACACCTTTTTTTTCTATTGAGTGAAACAATGGAATATTCATATTTTCTCTCAAGTCCTTGAAATCTGTAATATAACAGCTTTTCTCATCAATACCTGTAGCCTCAAAAAGATTTTCCTCTGTAATATCTGGATTAACAATCATATCGTCGGCAACTATAAAGTAATGAGAATACTTCTCATCATTTGCTTTTTTTATCTGCTGATAAGCTTGTGCTATATAAGATTGAAATTGATATGGAGACTCGTAAACAGGTAAGACATTCGATTTATCCCCTTCGTAAAAAGGTATGACATGATACAAATGAGAGAATCTATTCTTGTACAACTTCTCTATCTGAGAAATATTCTGACTATACCTATGATTATATAAAACCAAGAGCGCTATTTTATGCATAATTATCGGAGTTAGTTTTAGCGAGATCGACTTAAGAATAAAAAAGGAGGATTATATATGCGTTTTGCCGCTTTATGTAAAAAGCTATACAAAAATAAATTTTTCCAAATCAGATAACCACAGGAGCCTTACCTCTTACAAGACAACCGCATCAAATTTTGAGGAGCTCTTTGGGATAGTCGATATTGAGTGCCGCGGT
>CALIBC010000168.1 GCA_938045615.1 uncultured Clostridia bacterium
CTCAACCACCTCAATGTGCTCCTCAAAGCGTCCTACTACGAAAAGGCCCGCGAGCAGTATCCCTATATCAATCCGGACGAGATCGCCGCGTATCGGATGGATAGCGGAGAGGTCTATTCGCTCATGGCCAAGGACAACCGGAGTGGACGCAGCTTTATCAGTACGATGGATCTCTCCGACGTGATGGATCAAATCTACCAAGAGTATCAAAGCATAAAAGAATGACGATAAACAACGCGCTGACGGAGTTCTTTTTGAAAGATTATCCCAAACACCTCTGCATAGAGGATCGCACGATCATGTCCCTTAAAAAAGAGGCATCGATTGATTTCAAATTTGAAATCCGCGATCAAAAGCAGACAATCATTCAGCAGGCAGGTGAAGGCGTCTCCGTGATTCAAAACCCTGGTCAACGACCGCTTGAAATCATCGACTTTGAAGGATACATTGATCAGTTTAATCCCAAGGGAAAGAAGAAAAAGGACAAAGCAGAGAAATGCGACTTCATTATTTGTCCAGCCGTAGGAAGTGCCTTTATCCTCTTCAATGAATTGACAGAATGCAAGCTCATGTATATTGAACCATATGAGAAGCCTACAACAGGCGAGAAGAAAGACGGTAAAAGAGAGAAAGCAAGGAAACAACTTGCGGCCTCTATCGAACGCTTTTATGCCGTCGGAAACCTGCTGGACACATACGAAAAGAAGGTTGCGTTGTTCTCCTATCGTCTGACAGACGAAGATGAAGAAGACGAGGCGGAAAAGAGTATGAGACGATTTATGATGAGTGCAAATGAGTTAGAATCCGACTCCAGCATAAACCAGTTCCTTCCCCACGGCTTCACCTTCGAGCAACGCCTTTACCCCACGCCCTACATCATTGAGTAGTTTTATTTATGTACATAACCCACAAACCCATATAGACAGAATGAAAACGAAACGCTTCCCCCTCTTAGCGACACTCATCGCGCTTATCGCACTCGTCGCACCCCATGCGCTCCATGCGCAACACGAGAAACCGGACAATTCGGCCCTCCTCGCCGTCGGTA
>CALIBC010000169.1 GCA_938045615.1 uncultured Clostridia bacterium
AGCATTCAAACTCGTGTTTTGACCCGAGATGAGGCTCAGAAAGCATTCAAACTCGTGTTTTGACCCGAGATGAGGCTCAGAAAGCATTCAAACTCGAGTTTTGACCCGAGCCGGGGCGAAAGTAGAAAGATTCGGGAAAGGGGGAGGGGTACGATATATCACAGACACGCACCCCCATCCTCCTTTCGATGGTTACGCTACCAGCCAAGACGACTACGTATCCAACTAATGAACATAGCTCCAAGTACAAAGAGCAGATAAATCAGCCCAATGAAGACCAGAATCATAAAGAAGCAGTAAACGGCTCTCCGCTTGACCTGCCGAATCGTTTCTTGATCGTCTTCTACAAAGCCGACGATCAGTCTATAGTTACGCTTGAATGATTTATTAAAGAAGTCGATCACATCGCCCACATAGAAGGGAATCATTCCCAGTATCACATCGAGCAGCATGTTATAGAGTACGGATAGAGTAAGGGAGAAGGAGCGGACTTTGAACATGGATATATAGAGGTACGGCAACGAGAGGCTGCCCGAAAGGGCGTCGCCGATTCCTCCGGGAATGACGAGCCCGACAATGGCGTCCACATACCAGTCGTCCAAAATGGTTTTGATGCCTTTGATCATCGAATAGGAACTGGACATCTCTATTTCTTCCCGTCTTCGGTTCTTCTTCTCTTGCCGCGCCAGTTCTTGTTCAGCTGCGCGATCCATGGCTGCGTATTGCCTTGTGGAGATGACCTCCATGGAGTCTCCCACACGTTGTCTGCGTCTGCTATTTTCCATTTGTATGTCTGTTTGTAGTTCGTGTATCTGTTATAGTGTAATCGTCCGATCGCCTCGAAGGAATGCCTCCCATTCATCGGCGCTGAGGCCCTTGGTATCCATGTTGGAAAGCCGGAGGAGGTATTTTCGTCGTTCGTCTTTGTTTTGGGTGAAAGAGGTGTCGTTCATCAGTTGTGCCAAGGTCTCTTTTCGGGTGTTGATATCGGCAAACTGACTGTCGAAGTCTTTTTGCAACCGCTTGACTTCTCGATCGTATTCTTGAGAGGCGAGGCGTTCGGCTTTATAGAGTCGCTCCAGTGTCCTCATTTTGCGGAGTAAGTCCACGCCTTTGTTCAAAACTTGCGTCTGTGCTGCGGCCACAGCGTTCATGTCTTGCGACGAGACGTTCGATCTCGGGTTGTATCCCATTTCCTCGCCAAAAGCCATGACGGAGGCGGCGGCGAAGGAATGGCTTACGTTGAGCAGATGGCGATTGTCGGCCAAAAACTTTTGATAAGTATCCTCCTGTTGGACCTCATGGGTCATTTGAGACAGGTCTTTCATCCGAACCGCTTGAGTGAGTCGGGTATCGAGTTTGGCTTCTGCCACATCCTTACCAACTCGGAGCAGGCCGATGATTTGATCCATGTAGGGCAGAAGATCGCGCTTAATGCCGTCATCGACGGAAAGAACCCCCTTGATAGAGCGCGAGATGCTCCTAAGTTCTGCTTGCAGCTCTCGCTTCTTGCCTTCCAACACTTGAAGACGAGCTTTCTGCGACTGCAACTCTTCGTCGTCTACACGCATGTCGACTTTCAAATCCTCATATCTGGTCACTAAAGGCCGGCACGTAAGGTTCCATTCGTACACGTCACGGTTGTATTTCTTCGTGGCTATCCCGAACGGCTTCTTCGGGAGCTTGTCTTTAGCCATTTGATATTCGTCTTCCAACTGTGCAATGACCTCCTTGTTTCCAGCAATAGCTCCCTCGTAATAATTGACGCTGCGCTGGATGTCGGTTATCTCTATTCCCAGCGTTTTCAGCTCCTCCAGTCGAGCAATCCTTCGGGCGTTCAGCTCTTGCAGCTTAGGACTAGTATAGACAATACCAGCAATGTTCCTCATGGCCGTCTCCAGCAACTCTCCGCTGTGCTTTTGATAGAGTTCGGCTTTGGGAATGTAGATGGACTTGATCGTTTCGTAGATCAAGGCCAATCGTTGCAGGTCGGCCGTAATCTGCGAGACGTCTCGCTTGGCGCTTGTCTTCATGTTGCTCAACTCGGTCTGCATAGTGAGTGTCTGGTCGTGTGCGTCGAAGTAGTGAGAGACCATAGTAAGTCCGGCCATGATCAGCCCCACCCGCTTGTCGGGCACGTTGTTATTGATGGACAATGCCGTCTTCAGTGAATTCTTGAAGCTGTCCGTGATGGACGACATCAGCTGGCTGCACTCGGTCGTAAGCTTGTTGTATGCCAACTCCATGTGCTTCATCATGGAGTTTATATCCAAGTATTCGATCTTGTCGAAATCGAAGAGGTTCGGATCGACGGCTCTTATACTGTCTCCGAAAATGTCGGTAAGCATAGAGGCAAATGTCCGATAGCTCTCTGCTACCCGCTCACGCACCAGCGAGAAGTCCGAGATCACATTCAGCACACTCCCCTTGGCGTTGTCGTAATAGTCAATCACCTGAGAGTATTTCTCAAAAAGCTCTTGCGCTTCGCCTTTCACCCGGTCAAGGCCAGCCGTTCCGACGACCTGCCTCATTAAGCTACTTGCCTGGCCGTATTCGGATGACATCGCCAAATTGCTGATCAGGCTCGTGAGTGCCTCTATAGACCGTCCTCCGGAGGCAAGATCTTGTTTGGCTAGATCAATCAGACTTTCATAGCCACTCCTTGCGGCCAGTTCAAAGCTCCGGCCGGCCTCGAGGACGGGCCGCTGCTTGTCGTTGCTTAGTATCCGATCGAAGGCGCTCTTCATGGAGCGGTTTCTTTCGTACGCTTCCCGAATCAGGTCGTTCAGCTGTAGTGAGTCCCCCTCTACACCGTAATCTTTTAGCTCAAAGGATAGATCCGATCGAGTGAGATAGTCATTCTTCTGTTCCAATTCGCCGGCTGTGGATAAGATCTTCTGCAACGCGGCCTCTTTGTTGAGATTCTTCTTTTTACTCATATATATGTCAGATCGTAATAGATGATTCAATTTCTGCGGCGCGTTCATCGGATATACCGAGCGTCTTCTTCATTCGGTCGAGCAGTCTGCGCTCGCTATCTGTAATATTGCCTCCGACCGCACACTGCTTGTATTCCTCTAAGTATTCGCTTTCCACTTCGGTCAACTGCAAGGCGGGCGTGAGAGAGTCCTCCAACTCGGCAGCCCGCTTCACGGATATGCCGAGGCTTTTGCGCATTCTTTCAAGCAACCGGCGCTCTGAGTCGGAGAACTCGCCACCGTTGCTTGCTAAGCACTCCTTATATTCCGTCAGATACTCCTGCTCGGCGGTGGTCATGCTGCCGCCTTGTTGCGGGAACGAAGTTGCCACGGTATAGCTCTCTACACCCGGCTCATCAACTCGTGCATTGGCAACGCTCTGCATTTCGCTCTGCTGACACAGATTCGCAATTTCTGTCAGCACAGCTGCGAAATGGTTCGCATGGTCAAGGTTGAATTTCTTCTTCTTGAAAAAGTACTTGATGTCCAAGGCATACGAAGAACCATCACGAAAAAAGAAGTGCATGTTTGAGTCTCTGTATTCGACTGCTTGAATGCGATCCCAAATTGTACAGGTAGCAAGGTTGCCTGATGAATAAGAAAGGCTCCAATAAACGCCGGATGTAGTAATGAGCAACCCTTCGAGATCAGAAGCCAAGAACGCGGGATCCCGAAAGAAAAGCGCATCCTCCTCTGAGGATATGGCGAATCCTTCCTTTAGGCTTTTTATCGTGTCATCAGGAACCTCCCAATAGAATGTATTAAACGCATTTTCATGTGTCCTCTTCAGCAAATCCATTTTGTCGACAAACAAAAGCCTGATTTGCTCTTTCAAAGAATTCGGATCGGCAAACACCTCACTATTCTCTTGCTGAGAACGCTGATAAAATCCGCCATTAACATTGGAGGCATCCGGGACTTTAGTCTGCTGACACAATTCGGCGATTTCTGTCAACACAGCTGCAAAATGAAGAGCATGTTCAGGCTCGAATTTTCCCTTCTTGAAAAAGAATTTGATGTCCAAAGGGTGTGACAGCCCGTCGCTAAAAAGTAGATGGATACTCAGATCCTTATACACAGCGTGCTGAATACGACTCCATTCTACATGTATGGGATCTTTGGTGATATAATTGAGATTCCAATAAACACCGGATGTAGTGATGACTAAGCCGTTAAGTGCGGTATTAAACGAAGAAGTATCTCGGTAGAAAAGCACATCTTCTTCCGCTGATATTTTGAAGGCATCTCTAATACTTTTCAGTACATCATCGGGGATATGCGAATAGAAGGTATCCGTCGTATTCTCATAGATCGCACTTAGCGATTTCATCCTGTTGTTAAATAGGTCTCTGATTTGCTCTTTCATCTCTGTTCTAAGTTTTCGATTCCACGTCAATTTTTCTACAGCGCCGGCTCATGGTGGCCGCGGTGGTGTCCCTTGGGGTGGTGGAGGCAGGTGGAGGCCGTCAGGCGATCGATCGTGCGGGCTTCAGCGCCGCAGTATTTACAGGTGTAGACCGACTTCTCGGTCCCCTCGTAGAGTTTGTGTTTCCCTCGGACGGGGCCTTCGGGGTGGCGTGCACACAGTCCCGAACGCGTCAGCTCACTGACGCTCTTGAACGACTGGCCGCAGTAGGCGCAATAACATTTTCCGTTACTCATATTTCGTGCTTGTTTGTTTCTCAGTTCTCCCTCCCCAACGGACACACCGACACGGCACGCATCCCCGGCAAAAGGGTGCGCGAACATGGCTGCGGACGGCAACAAGCATCCGCAGACAAGTAAGAGTCCGTAAATAATGGACTTAACTGTTAAACGGGGGGGGTATTTTTAACAACCAGATCACCAAACGCCTGCATAGGCGCTTGTTTATGCAGCTCGTCGGAGGAGTGCGGTATG
>CALIBC010000170.1 GCA_938045615.1 uncultured Clostridia bacterium
AGGCGCGGCCTGCAGGAGGAAAACGCCTTCTCCGTCATCGCGATCACATCGTCCGGTGTATACGGATCGCTGCCCTCCGTCGCGAGCGTCGATGAGCAGCCTGTGAGGAGAGAGGCGCAGAGTGCGGCGAGCATGCCGCATCCTTTGATGTATCGAAATCCTGCCATCGAGCCCTCCTTTTTAAAATGCAAAGAATCATTGGATGCTTTTGGTCGTTGATTAATTATACCAAATAGATGTAGCTCATGCTATTTTATTTGTCAATATGATAGATGTTTCAAGGTCTACAGCAGATTATTTATCTGCGAAGTTTGAGACCAATGAGCTGACTGCGCGGCATATTCTGACGGTCGCGGGCAAGGAGAAATGGGTTGCCAATAACATCAAGGGCATCCTCGTCAACAAGAAATACATGGACTGCGCGAGAGTTCAAAAGATGTTCACACCAGAATTTCTCACCAAGAAATGTGGACAGGTGTCGAGCTGCTTTGAGGCTAAAGTCTGGTATTTCACGGATAAGTGCAGGCGCGTCATCTACTGCTACAACAATATGCATGGTGGAGTACGTGTCTGTGGGCGCAGATAAGGGGCTGACGGCGGCATTTCGTGAGGGGATGGAAGTGCGGTGAGGAGGTATGGATAGCAGGAAGAAGTTCCAAAATATATTTTTCGATAAGCAGGAAAAAACTTATGTAGAAGGAATTATAATATTAATATTAGAGTGATAGGTTGGAGCAAAAGTTAATGTTGCTTTAATGCTTTAAATTCCACTATACAAGAAAGACCAAGGAATATCTAAATAAAATTGTCCATCATCTTAGCGCATCCTTTTTGCTCTGCCATCGTCAATAAATCTTCCACATAGACATTACTATGTGTCTGGCTTGTTTCCTTGGGAGAGTAGACATTCAACACCAATCTGATGAACTTCATTTTTGAGTTTAAATCCGTGAAACGCATCTTCTGAAAATGATCTTAGGGCGTGTATGGAGCGTTGTATCATGAATGATTTACGATATGAACAGATAAGTATAGACGAAATAGATTTATCGGTGCGGTCATATAACGCACTTAAACGTGCGGGTATAGAAACGCTGGCAGAATTAGTAACAGCCTATGAACATGGAACGCTTCTTGATATTCGAAATCTTGGTGTGAAAAGTTATGAGGACATTAAGGAAACTATTGAAGAGATCGGCGGTAGTGGTTTTCAACTTGTGGAGGATTATGGAGAAGAGGAATCTTTTGAGCAACATGTGATTCCTGAAGCGATTGAAAATGTTTCGGTTTATGACTTGGATATTAGTACCCGTTTACGTAATGGCCTTGTTCATAGTGGATTTGATACAGTTGGAAAAATCCTCAAAATGACTAGAGACGATATGAATTCTGTTCGAGGGATGGGGGCAAAGACTGCAGATGAACTGAGAACTATCATACATGAAATAAACGAAGAAGGATTTGGCTATTTTGCTGATGATAGAGTGAAATGTACACCCGTAGATGAAAGAAATAAAAGAACTATAGATGCTGAGACCGTAAAGAGGCTTAAAGAAGGTTACGGTTTTAAGCCTGGATGGCTTACAGAATGGTACAATGTTACTCGATCCAGAATACAGCAAATGTTAAATAAAGGTAGAAAACGTGGAAATTGGCTGAATAGAGAAATGAATGCCTCAGATGAGGGGCTTCTTCTCAACATGATAGAGAAGAAAGTCGAAAGCATTGAATCTGATAAAGGAATAAAAGCGTACTTTCTTAGCAATGGTACGGGTGACTGCGCAGCCATATTTGTATCAGACGATGAAATAAAATGCTTCTTCCTGAACATGATGCCGGAATATATACAGACCAAAATAAAAGAAAGTAGACTTGACTGTTTGTCCATGGAGGAACTTGAAATTATATCCAGTGGAAAAATTGTCTCGATTCTTAAACAGGAATATTTTTGTCCCGAGAACACAGGGAATTTTCGTCAGTTTGCCAGCAAAAGGGGGATGAGTACAGAGGAATACTGTAAATTTTTAACTGGAATGGAATATGTTACAGCACAGTCAACGGTAAATGATGAGAAGATCATTGCATTTCTGAATGCTTACTCTATTAACGGCAGACTGATGATTCCATCCAATAAGGATACACTGTGGTTTCGCTCATTTATATCCCGACATGGATATTCCATCGAGGATATAGCAGACCTTTATGGATTTGCAGAACAACAGATGGAGGGGGATGTGCAGAGGTTTTGTTCTGTGGAGGAAGATATGCAGCCATACGAGATTGATTCGAAAATCCCGGTTGAAAAAACCTTTGCAGAAAATCCACTTCTTGGAAATGAAATACTTTCAGAGGAGTGCAAAGAAAATCTGTATACGATTACAAAGAGATATATCGATGAGAGGCTGAGAGATCCTCGAAAAGAATTTCCGCTAAGGGAAAAAATGGAAATTACGCTTGCTGTTATTACTTATGCCAAAGAGTGGGATAGCAAAGATGAGACCGGTTTCTGGAAATATATTACGACGCAATTCGGCTATAGAGATGAGATGAATCAACTTCGAGAAATACTCTGTGATTGCGTGTGGGAAGCCGCTGTGAAGAACCACAGGTGGTTTATTTCAAATGAAAAAGAATGTCAATACAAGTCTACAATTGTTGCTCATGCACTGACTACTAGAAGATCATGGATGCTGATGTATGATTTCCTTTTTGATTTTTACAAGACAAATATGAAGTGGACGTATATTGAGGATGATCCAATTATAGAAAGAATGGTTATGGCACTGCGAAACAAGCTGAATACAGGCGATGAGGCTGATGATGACAGGTTTGAAATCAGTGCAAAAGTTTATTCCTTCCAGGAGGGGATCCGCAAACTCATTATATACAGGACTGGATATGCAATTAAGCTCATCTGTCATATGCTTCGCAGGATCGATGGAATAATAAACCATACAATTGCGCCAGCGCAATTGTATGTGGATGTTTTGTGTGATCAATGGTTTGAGAGCAAGTTAAAGAGAGCAAGAGAGGATAGGAAATATGAGTCGAGTGTTTCTGTAGCAAGAAGCGTCGCGATTGATTACACGAGAATCCGTCCGGCATATATTCTACAGAATGAGACAGATGTTATTATATTATTTCCCGACATACGACTTAAAAAGACCGAATTTGAAAAAGTTGAACTTTTAGTTTACACCGGAGATGTTAATGTTGATGTCAGATCGTTAAGTTATTACGGAAATGAGCTTGGAAAAACGCTGAATGGATTTCATGTTGACGTAGATATGTGTCTGAGAAAGGGGGACGGGTCGCTTAATATCCGTATTGTTTTATCCTGTGATGACGATAAAATATATGATTCAGAGGATACTCTTTACAGGGAATATCTATGTTTTTCAAACACAAAGGAAGATGATATTCGTGATTGTGAAAAAGGTTCTTATTCTTTTTTTACAACCGAAAGTAATGTTTTTGAATTCATAGGCAGCGAAGTATCGGATATTGATGCCGGCAGCCCGTGGAAGTCATATTTTGTAAGACTTGGAGAGAATTTTGTAGTCAAATATGATGACCAGATCATAGCATTTGATCGTTCGGATGAATCACCAGACAGTGGCATCCGAGTGATACATCCTGCGTCAGACGCGGAAGTGGTATTTACAAAGAAGGGGCATAAATACTGTGTTGTCACAAAGGCAACCGGCATTCTTCTTATATTGGATGATAAGGAAAAGCTGCGCAAGTATGTCGTGTCAATGAACGCGACGCGGCTCAGACTAGGCGACATTGCTCCGGAGGTATCAGGTACCAGCTTTATTTATACCATACCACTTCAGACGGTAGAGGATCAGACTTGTAATTTTCAGATTGTCGATTTAGAGAAAAACAGAATTATTTCGAGATTTTCAGTAAAAGTTATACAGGGGTTCTCCATCAATTTCAATCGGGATTTTTATTTCAGCAGCGAGGACTTTGAAGGTGCCTATGTAAATGTTGTGAGTTTGCATGGTTCGAAAAGATATGAGATTAATAGCAGCGATGAAGAGATTTCTTTTCCCTATGATGATGGAATGGTTGAACTCAAAACACCTAGGATATATGTTAGAAATAATGAAGGGCAGGAGTGGAACAGAGGGTATACGGCATGGATAAAACAGATTAAACAGAACGAAAAAATATATATTGCGACCCCCAAGGACTGTTCCTGCAATATGAAGCTCGGTACGGTCGATATTACGGAAGAGGCAAAGGGCTGTTTTGATTATGGCAATGCAGTGTTTGCATATTCCGGTGGAGTCGATCCAACATGGATCGATCTTATACTTACTATATCGAAAGACCGGGAGATACAGGAATACAATATCGGATGTATATCGACGACGGAACGGTTCGTAGGAGAAGTGCAATTTGACTATCATGACAGCACCCTTTTTTGGAATAAGGGCATGGGGTTCATTGGCAATCCGAATGGGCAGTTTAAGCTGCGCATAGAAACAGCGGAAGGGGCTGAGGATTATCCTCTTAACCTGAATGATGAGGTTATTGTCGGCACATCTAAACTTGCCTTAAATGAATATACGTACAGCATCGTAAAGGAGTCTGAAAATATCTTTCTGGGAGATGAGACAATTCTTGATGAGGGTACACTTTTTATAGGTGATAGAAATAACTTAAGATTCAACCAACGTATGATAGAGATAACAAACATTACCTTTGAGGAGGGAGGGGATTTAAGAAGCGTTGATATTCGAAATACTTATATTGAACGGATAGAATATAAGGGGATTCAGTTTGTGGACAGTGAAGAGAGAGAATGCCCTGTGTACAGCGGTGTCATGTTCTTTATGGGACAAAGCACGAGACATTATGAATTTTCCTTTGAGGACAAGATATCAGAAAAAGGATTTCAGTTATATAAAATCAATCCTGTGAAAATCGTATTTATCAACGACCATACACTGAGCATTACTAATGAGGACGGTGACGGTATCTATTACTACAGATATTTTGACAAATCATCAGGGGAAAATCGTTACTCTATCACTGATAGAGAACCCACAATCGACAAGCAGAGATATTATTATCTGGCAGATTTATATACATACAGAAAGACGAGGGTGGAATAAATGTTTAATCCGATGAAAGCGTCTGAAAGCATAAAGGCTGAATTCATCAGCTATGTATTGACCAGTTTTCATATTGCAGACAGAGACTATGCCAACCAGTTTGCTGCGGAATTGAATCAAGAGAATTCTGTGGCGAAGGGGCCCTATCTTGATATTAGCGATTCCTTTGAAATAGGAAAGAACATAGAAAGCCTGATTAAAGAGGGAGAACTTTCTCCGTTGTTCAGAGATCTCGAAAAAGAGGTGCCGGAAAACGACAAGGAGATCAAGTTGCAGAGAAAGCTGTATCTGCATCAGGAGAAAGCCATTCGAAAGATCAACCAGGAGCATAATCTGGTTGTGACAACGGGTACCGGTTCTGGCAAGACAGAGTGTTTTGTTTTGCCCATCATAAATTATCTGCTTCGGGAAAAACAGGCTGGAACCCTCTCCTGTGGTGTGCGGGCAATTTTGATCTATCCGATGAATGCACTGGCGAACGATCAGATGAAACGCCTGCGAATGATCTTGAAGGACTATCCTGATATTACCTTTGGTGTTTACAACAGCAGCACTGAACAGAATAATGAGGACGGCAAAAAAAAATACGGTCATATATTTAAGGATGCCAACGGTCGTGCGTTGAATCCACTTCCTAATGAAGTGTTGTCCAGAGAAACGATGCAGAATACACCGCCACATATTCTAGTGACGAACTATGCGATGCTTGAATACATGATGCTTCGACCGAATGACGATCAGGTGTTCTCTGGGGCGAAGTTAAAGTTTCTTATTCTTGATGAGGCGCATATATACAGAGGCGCAACAGGAATGGAAACATCGCTGCTCCTAAGACGGTTGAAGGCCAGAATCAGTAATCCTGTGCAAGTCCGGCATATTCTTACCAGTGCAACTCTCGGAGGGAAGGAAGCGGATAAGGATATCGTTGCATTTGCTGAAACTTTGTGTGCGGCAAAATTTCAGGAGGACGATATCATCCGATCTAACACGGTCATGCCGGAATTCCCGAATCGGATGATTGACTATCCTGTTCGATTATTTTCCGAACTTTCCAATCCGGAAAGTTCACTAAACGAAATTCTTGATGCATATCATGTGGAGTATGACAGCAGCCTCAGCGATGCAGAGACTCTGTTCGACCTGTGTATGTCCTCAACGCTGTACAAGGCGCTTCGTGAATGTGCGACCAGTCCAATGACGGTAAAGCAGATCACCTCTCGTGTCAATAGCCTCATGCCTGTTACGGAAGATGACATTGTTAATCTTATCCATGTCGCATCTCGTGCAGAGAAGAATAAGACGGCACTTATCAAGGCAAGATATCATATGTTCGTACGTGCGCTTGAAGGTGCTTACATCACCATCGGGGCGCGGAAGAGCATCTTCCTGAATCGCTCCAAGTATACTCCAGACGGGAAATACAGAGTTTTTGAGGCGGCGGTGTGTGATGATTGCGGCCGCATCGGTATCGCCGGAAAAGAAGTGCATGGCTTCTTTGAATTCGCCCATGACAGATGGGACAAAGAGAAGGAAGTGTATCTCCTTCGCGAACAGAATGAGCGGTGGGATGAGCAGGAAGACGATGAGGATGATGCGACAGAGCAAAATGGATGTGGAAAAAATGATTTTCTGATCTGTGCAACGTGTGGAAAGATCCTTCACGAAAGCCGGAGATCAGAATTTGACTGTGATTGCGATGCTGCTAATCGTATACGAGTCAGAAAGGCTGAAGTTAAGGGGACACGAAGTGAGCATCGGTGTCCATGCTGTAATATAGGTCATATGAAGCTGTTTTATCTTGGATACGATGCTGCTACCGCAGTGCTTGGCACGGAGCTTTTCGAACAGCTTCCGGAACACGAGGCAGTGCTCAAGAGTAAGAACAAGGAAGAACAGCCAACCGGCGGACCGTTCTCTATGGCGATTGCTTCAAAACCGGTCATTGAAACCATAAAGAAAAAAAGACAGTTCCTTTCATTCTCTGATAGTCGCAGTGAAGCGGCTTTCTTTGCGTGCTATATGACATCCTTCTATCAGGAATTCCTTCGCAGAAGGGGGATCTGGCACGTAATTAAAGAGAATCAGGACAGCATCAACAAAAATCCTTGGGAGATCGTTATTCTTGTTGATGAACTCACATCTTACTTTGATACAAACAGGACATTTGCTGATCCGGGCGATGACGGAAAGAAAAATCTTACTGCGGTTAGCAGACATCAGGCATGGATTGCTGTCCTAAACGAGATGGTTGGAGCCAGAAGAAGTACCAGTCTGGTATCGCTCGGAGTATTGGATTTTTCCTATAAGGGAAATAATCCACAACTCATGACAGCAGTTGCCAATAAGTACGGTAAGTCCATCGAGGATGTTGTGGCACTATTTCACCTGCTTGTGATGGATTTGGTCTATAACGGTGCGCTTGAGGGGGAAGGTGTCAATCTTACGGACGATGACCGTGAATACATATATTATACAGCATCTCCGAGAAGATTTGTAAAATGCAAGCAGTCGGAGTCGGAGAGGAAGAAAAACGGTCTTAGCGGATGGACTCCGAGACAGAAACCGAATGGTGGTTCATTTAAGAATGGTCGTGTGAAAAGAACCATGCAAGTGCTTGGCATCGACGAAAAGGAGGCAATCGATCTGCTTTCGGATTTCTGGCATGCCGTTCTTTTGCAAAGTGAGTTCTCCATGACCCATGATAGCGGAGCAGAGTACTATATTTCAACCAACCGCTTTGTAGTGAAAGCCGGCTCTGAAGATGTGCCGGTTTATGTCTGCACGAAATGCGGTAAGACGACGATGACGAATTGTCAGGGCAAGTGTGTATCCATAAGGTGCGATGGGAAGCTGCGAAGGATTTCTCATGAAGATTTGCTGTCAGATAATCATTTCGCAAGATTGTATTCTACCGAACAGATGCGTCCGATGCATATCAAAGAACATACTGCACAGCTTGGCAGAGCGGAGCAGCAAACATATCAGGAGATGTTTGTCAACAAGGAGATCAATGCCCTGAGTTGTTCTACGACCTTTGAGATGGGCGTGGATGTTGGTGATCTGGAGACCGTATATCTCCGCAATATGCCGCCGTCCCCCGCAAACTATGTTCAGCGTGCAGGACGTGCAGGTCGAAGCATGCATTCTGCAGCGTATGCACTTACCTATGCGAAGCTGGGGTCACATGACTTTACATATTTTGACAAACCTGAGCGGATGATTTCTGGGAAGATTGGGGTTCCTCTTTTTTCGATCTCCAATGAAAAGGTCGTTCTACGGCATATCTTTGCCGTTGCATTGGCTGATTTCTTTGGTCATTACGAAGAGGTTTACAACAAGAACGACGCCAATGAACTTCTGAATAACGATGGCTATGAAAAACTGGTGGATTATATCAAAAACAGACCAAATGAGCTCTTTGATGTTTTGAAAAGGTCATTTCCTGCCAAGCTCCATGATGTTATGGGGATTAGCGACTGGTCGTGGACAGAAAAACTCATTGGAAATGATGGCGTATTAAAGGTTGCTGTTGAGGATTTCAGAAATACCGTTGACTGGTATGTGAAGGAAATTGCTAGGTTAAAACGAAAGAACGACATTCAGGCCGCAGCACGCTACGAAAGAAGGTTGAAGGATTATCGCAGAAGTCCGGAAGATCAGCATGAACGGAAAGATAAGCGTGGACGAAACGAATTGATTGAGTTCCTCGTCAGAAACAATGTTCTACCGAAATATGGTTTTCCGGTTGATACGGTTGAACTATATCAAGGAACGAACTCGCCATCCGGAAAAAAACTTCAGATGGTGCGCGATCTTCAGCTTGCAATTGCGGAATATGCTCCTGATGCACAGGTTGTTGCGGATGGAACGCTTTATACCAGCAGATATATAAGAAAACTGCCGCAGACTACGGTACAGGACTGGGAAGAGGTTTATATTGCAGAATGCGAGAATAAATTCTGTAGGGCATGGAATTACAGAAGAACGGAGCCATCTAAAGACGGGGAAAAATGTATCTCTTGTCATTCAATCATAAAAAAAGCGATATGGAAGAAAGCGATAGAGCCGAGAAAAGGGTTTATTGCAGAGCCTAAGCCTACGGCTGTGCCGCTCAGAAAACCAGATCGATCATTTAAGAGCGAGGATTATTATATCGGCGATACACAGCGTCAGATTATGATCAAAAAGACTTTTCTGATTAAGGGAAGCCATAAGATACAGATGGAAACATCTACGAATGACTCACTGATGGTTGTATGCAAGGATAACTTCTTCGTATGCGATCGTTGTGGGTATTCTATTAGTTCTGTATCCGGTAAGAATAAAAAAGATTTTAATTCTAACGCAAAATATATTGAAGAGAGACATAAGACCCCTTGGGACAAGGATTGCAATGGCCGATTATATCGGAAAGACCTTTGTCATGCGTTTAAGACGGATGTCGTACAAATTGTATTCGGGACATCAAGAGCAAAGAATCAGGCGGTCATGCTTTCTGTAATGTATGCACTTTTGGAGGCAATGTCTGATGAGCTGGATATCGAAAGAACAGACATTAAAGGTTGTCTTCACAAGGTTCGATACGAGAACAGCATGGTATACGCCATCATCTTGTATGATGGCGTTGCCGGAGGTGCCGGTCATGTCAGAAGACTTGTGACGGAGGACTGTGGGGTATTCCAGCAGATCGTGTCCAAGGCTGTCTCGCTGACAAAGAGCTGTAATTGCAGTCCTTCTTGCTATCGCTGCCTGAGAAATTATTACAATCAGGCGGTGCATGACCTGTTGGATCGTTGTGAAGCATATCGCTTCCTCGAAGCATTTAGCGGCGAGGCGATTGTGATACCGGACGAAGATTTTCAAGAGAAACATAGCGCGAAGCCTACAGCAGAAATTACAGAAGACCGTCTGCGTTTTGGCGATTCATGGCCGTGCAGTTATAACAATTGGAGTGAATTCATGGTGATGATACCAGATAACTGCAAGGAAATCTTTGCGGACTTTGATTATTACCATATACCGTTGCCGACAGAGGCATATTGCAAATGCAAAGTGCAGGGAACGGACTATGAATATGAAGTTCTCCTTCTTTGGAGAGATAAGAAAATAATGGTGTTTGAGGATGACAGACAAAAGCTTGATGTTGCGGGGTGGACATCCATGAAAGTGGGTGAGATCAAAGAAAAAGCGTTTATAAATTTATTTTAACGGAGGGATTGATGTATGGCACGGATGATACCCAACAGACTTGAAGATGACCATGGAAGTTTTGGAGAAAGGAGGGTGTTTGAAGCACTTAAGGATAAACTGGAAGATGATTTCATAGTTTTTCATTCGGTCAGATGGAATGCTCGCAATGAAAGGGATACAATTATATGGGGAGAATGTGATTTTACGGTTTTCCATCCGACCTACGGAATGATTGTTCTTGAAGTGAAATCCGGCGGTATTGAATGTACAAATAACCGCTGGACATATGTCCGTACTGACAATGGGAAAAAATACCGTATGAAATGTGGTCCGTTGGAGCAGTGTGATCGGGAGATAAGATATAAATTTAAGAATCTGGTCAATGAGCTGTTAGATCGTTCATCGGAAGATGATAGACAATATTGCCTTGTTGAACCGGCAGCATGGTTTCCATCAATCGGCAAGAGGGATATTGTCGGTGAACTTCCCATGGAGTACAGAGACGAGATTGTTCTGTATGAGAATGCATTGGATAATCCCAAGAAGTTCATCATGGGAATTTATGATTATTACGACGGAAGGAAACATACAAGATTAAACTCGAATTCCTGCAAAAAAATTGTAGATGCTTTTGCCCCATATTTTAGTGCGGTACCAAGTCTGAAGTCGAGGCGTCAAGAGCGGAATGAGGAGTTCGTTCGCCTGACGAGGCAGCAGAATTATCTGCTGGATTATCTCGAAGAACAGCGTGTCGCTGCCATTCAGGGAGCCGCGGGAACAGGAAAGACCATGCTTGCGGTTGAAAAGGCATGTAAGCTTGCAACGTCAGGAAAGGTTCTCTTTTTATGCTTCAACAGGTATCTGAAAGAGTATTTGCAGAGCCTAAAAGAAGAGGCACCGGACAAATACACAAATATAGATTTTTATAATCTTCCGCAACTCGCCTGTGCTGCCATGAAAGTCCCGACTGTAGAGAATGACGATGTGATCTGCTTCCTGTCGAATTTTGAACATTACGATTGGAACTATCAACACATAGTCATTGATGAGGGGCAGGACTTTGATGGCGAGGCGATTAGTAAATTGTATGATATCACCTTGCTTCAAGACGGTGCGTTCTATGTCTTCTACGATAAGAAGCAGTTTGTGCAGGGGCTTGAGTTCCCCGATTGGCTTGCTCATGCCGAATGCAGACTCGTGTTGAATATAAATTGCCGGAATACATATCAGATTGCGGATACCGCCGGAAGACCTGTTGACATTCTGCCACGGGTTAAAGAACGATCCGTTCAAGGTGATATGCCAAGATTTTATCTGTGCAGCGATGCCAGAGAAGCATTGAAGACATTAAGCAAAAGAATAGATGAATATCGTGCTGCAAATTACTCTTATGATCAAATATGTGTGCTTACGCTCAAGACTGAGAATAGCTCGATTCTTAAGGATATTGACAAGATAGGAAACCATCAAATTAGAAAAGAGATGGAGGGGGAAGGGGTTCTATTTACTACGGTAAGAAAATTCAAGGGGCTGGAGGCAGATGCCATAATTATTATTGATATGGATGGAAATACCTTTACGAATGATGAAAGTAAGCGACTGTTTTATGTGGGATGTTCCAGAGCAAAGCATCAGCTTGATATTGTTTTTGTTGGTAGTGAAGATGCCTTAAAAAATGCAGGGAAGGGACTTACAGACCAGATATTTCCAAACGCTAAAATTGGAATTGCTAGGTGTCTAAATGTTAAGCCTGTACAAATTTAAATTTACCGATTTCCATATCACTTCGCCCGATAACGCCCCACTCAGATACTTGATGATATTCGCTTCTTCAATGAGGAGCACCCCGTACATACGATTGGATACCTTACAAGCAGTATCGCGAATGGCTTGCGTCCGAGCTTGAAAATGTTGCCCATGCCATCGCAAGTGAGTTTTGCGATGGGTCTTATGATATTCAGGTTCTCATGACTAATTTTTAGATTTTTGTGTCCAGTTTTTGTTGACTAGTGCACTTTGCATGGACTGCCCAAAGAGGGCACTTGCCGGAGCATAACAAAAAGAGCCGTCCATATTTGGCGGCTCTGAATCCCCATAACGGATTACGGTGTCCATATCAATGACTTGGATAGCAGGTGAAACAGATTTGCTTCACCTCGCTT
>CALIBC010000171.1 GCA_938045615.1 uncultured Clostridia bacterium
AAACGGGCGAGCCACTTATCCGCCCGAGACCGACGCCCCACTACAGCCGTTGTTTGCGACCATCATACGCGTCGTAGAGTCATAGAATGAAAATGAAGGTGCCCCATCAGGTACGCCCCGACACCCAGGGCGACCCAAACGGGGCACCTTTTTCATTGCCCGCCACCCAGCGGCCAAAAACAGCCCGCCGTTTTCACCACTTTTGGCTCAGCGGCGAAGACGGCGCGCCTTTAGACAGGGGGAGGTGCTACGATAATACTCCCTATTTTGAGCATCCCTGCTTCCTTTGCGCTTCTGATCAACGAAAATAGAGAGATGGATGAGCTGCTGCATGAGCCGGAAAAACTGAGTAACACCCTTATCGATAACACCGATAAGCTGAAGATGGCTGCCTACTTGAGGCGGTGCATCAAAGAGAAAGACATCAACACGATTCAAATAGCCACGGGTTACTGGGACGTGCCGGGTATGGCACTCGTCGTTGATAAGCTGGCGACTTTCTTGGAGCGCGACGGCACGCAGCTGCAAATCCTGATCGGCCAAGAGCCTTATGTCTACGCCAGCCAAGTAAAGGAGCCAACCTATAGAAAGAACTTCCCAGACGATTATATCAAGAAGGATCTCGAAGAGCTGGAGCTCAAAGAGGAATACAAGGGCGTGGTCGACTTGCTGCTGACGCATTGCGGCAAGAAGATGCAGGTGAGGAAGTACACGAAGACCTTCCTACATGCCAAGTGCTATATCTTTTCAAAGACTTTTATGAAGGACGGAAGCTGGAAATACTACAACGCTATGGCCATTATGGGTAGCTCCAACTTCACCTATAGAGGGCTCTTGGGCAATGCAGAATTGAATTATCTCGAGACGGTCAGCAGTACTGTCGGCGCTAACTATGAAGAGATAAGGGTAAAGGGGCATATCTATTGGTTCAATGAAATGTGGGAGCAGGCGGAAGATTGGACTCAGACGTTCCTCGAGCAAGTCATCAAGCCCTCCCGCATCGGCCAGGAGGTGAACCGGGAGCGGAAGCAGCGGCAGAAGGAGGAAGAGGTGGCGGCCACCGCACCCTTTACGCCCTACGAACTTTACATCAAACTGCTGCAAACCCAGTTTGCCACCTTCCTCGACACGAAACTCAGCAGCCAGATCAAGGATTATCTGCCCACGACGTACAGTGCGTACGATTATCAGATTGACGCCGTCAAGCAATGCTACGAGTATATGCAGCGGCACGGCGGCTTCCTGCTGGCCGACGTGGTCGGGCTTGGTAAGACGGTCGTGGGCGCACTAATCGTGCGGCACTTCCTTACCGAACCACAGAAGGATGGGCGCGGCGGCCGTGTGCTGATCGTCACGCCACCCGCCGTGCTGCAGCCGTGGCGAGACACGATCGGTGACATCTGCGCCGCCGACCCCGAGTTGAACGACCGCATCGACTATATCTCCTTAGGTCGACTCGACAAGCTCACGGAAGAGATGGACGACGAAGCCGACGAGGAGAGGCTTGACGACGGCACGCTTGACGGCGTGCTCGATCAAAGCAGGACCTACGGGCTGATCCTCATCGACGAGAGCCACCGCTTCCGCAACTCCGATACGGAGATGTACCGAGCGCTCAACGGTCTGATCGGATCCATCGCTCCCACGCCCTACGTCGGGCTTCTCTCTGCCACCCCGCAGAACAACCGTCCTCAGGACTTGAAGAATCAGATCTACCTCTTTGAGCGTACGCCCAAGAGCAGCACACTCACAAAGGTGCCGGGCGGCGACTTGGATGCCTTTTTCAAGGAGGTCCATGCGGAATATCAAGAGCTGATCGACAAAAACAGTCCGATGCTCGAGGATCAACGCACCGAACGGCTCAAGCGACTCTCCGAAGAGATCCGCTCCAAAGTGCTTGTGGACATCATGGTGCGTCGCACCCGCACCGACGTGGAGATGAATTACGGGGAAGACTTGGAAGCGCAAGGGCTCGTCTTCCCGCGAATCGAGGGGCCGACAGCCTTGAAATACGTCATGGACAGCGCGCAGGTCAGCCTTTTCAACGACACGATGCGCCTCATCGCTCCCGGAGAAGAGGATAAGGACGGACTGACCTATGCCCGCTATCGCGCCATTGAATACTTCGCCGATCCCGCCAACGCAGAGAAGCACAAAGGCCGTGGCAGTCGCACGGCGGGCAATGTGGCCGAGCAGTTAGCTTGGCTCATGCAACAGAGCCTCGTCAAGCGACTCGAAAGCTCCGCAGACGCCTTCCGCGAGTCGCTCCATAACCTGTGGCAAAACACGCAAAACATGATCCGTATGTGGGGCAACAACACCCTCTTCGTCTGCCCCGACATCGATATCAATGGCGAGCTACGCGCCCTCCCTATCTTCGAACAGGCTGTGGCGGCGCTGCGCCGGAAGATCGACGACCTCAACAAGCAGGGGCAGAACGAAGGCGGGAAGAATGCCGAATACCACTGTGAGGATTTCCAACCGGAGTACATCGAGTTGCTGCAGCGTGACGAGCGCATCCTCAGCGACCTCTGCACGCGTTGGGATCCGAAGTGGATCAAGAAGGACCCGAAGCTCGAGGCCTTCAAGCGGCAACTGCCCGCGCTGTTTGACCCAGAGAAGAACACCACCGGCCTCCTCGTCATCTTCACCGAAGCCATCCCTACCGCCGTGGAGCTCGGGCGTGTGGTGAAGGAAGCCGGACACCATCCGATTGTCATCCGTTCGCAAAACCGCGAGGAGGAGCGCGTCGTGATCCGCCGAAACTTCGACGCCAACTGCCCCGCTGCGGAACAGCTGAGCGACTACGACGTGCTCATCACCACCGACACCCTGGCCGAGGGCGTCAACCTACATCGCGCCCACGTGATCCTCAACTACGACACGCCTTGGAACGCCACCCGCCTCATGCAGCGCATCGGCCGCGTGAACCGTATCGGATCGGCAGCGCCCCACATCTATGTCTACAACTTCATGCCTAGCGATGAGGGCGACGAGAGGATCAAGTTGGTGCAGAAGGCGCACGTCAAGCTGCAATCCTTCCACACCCTCTTCGGTGAGGACAGCAAGATCTTCTCCAACGCCGAGGACGTAGTGCACTACGCACTTCTCCCCACCTCCGACCAGATTGAGGATGAGGTGGGCGATGCCCCCTACTTGAAATACGTCAAGGAGCTGCGTGCCTACGTCAAGGCGCACCGCCCCCGCTATCGCCGGATAGAAGAAGCCAACGCGCCCGGCGACTGGCTGATGGTGCAAACCACCGACGACAAGGGCACGGCTTACTTCTTAGTCGGAACGCAGCCCGCCAACGCCATGATCGTCTACTTCGATCCGCAGAGCAAGACGAGGAGTAGGTTCAAGGTGGTCTCGCCGATAGATGTCCTCGAGGAACTGCGAGCGGATGAGGCTGCCTGCGCCATTGATCCGCCCATGAACAGCGAGAAAATGTGGAAGGCGCTGGAGAAGGAGGCGCTTCAGGCATACAAGAATCACATCTACCGAGACAGCCGATCGCGCGCTGACGATAACGGTAGTAAGGCCTCCGCCATCATTCAGCGCTTATACCCTCTCACGCAATCTCCGGAGTCGAAGAAGCTCTTGAGACGGGCCAGCGAACAAGTAGAGGGAGGAAACGTGGGCGTGATCAATCGGCTCCTTGAGATCGATAGAAAGCAGCAGGCACAGCAGCAACAGCTCTTCTCTTTAGACGACCTCATAGAACAAACGCTGGGCGGGCTGGCTAAGGAGGTGCCGATTGCTTCCAAGGGCGACCCCCGAATCATTTTAGGAACCATCAAATAATCACGTGAACTTGATGTGCGATACCTCGGCAGACATTCTGCCGAGGCTATCATACCCCATGAGCATGTCGGCAGACATTCTGCCGGGGGTGTCATACCCCATGAGCATGTCGGCAGACATTCTGCCGGGGGTATCATACCCCATGAGCATGTCGGCAGACATTCTGCCGAGGCCATCATACCCCATGAGTACGCCGGCAGACATTCTGCCGGGGGTATCATACCCCATGAGCATGTCGGCAGACATTCTGCCGGGGGTATAATAGACGAATCGCTTACATCAAACTCACGTTCAAACAGCAAACACAGGCAATCATTCACACAACAAACCCATACATATTATTATGCACACAGACACACTGAGAGGCTTCTTGGAAAATAGCTATTCCGGCATAGACAAATTCCTCGAGCAGGTCATCTATCGCATCTTCGATAAAACAGAGCTAGACCCCATCAATAAGGACGACCTGGCCGACGAAGAAAGCAACATCAAGTTGGCCCATGACACTGGCATCGGCCGTATGGAGCTGATCGGGAAAATCTTCGTAAGCGGGGCATGGCTGCGGATTTACGACGTCACCGTCGACAGCAGCGTGAGAATGGCGTACAACCGCGTCAACCTGCAGTGCCTCACTCGACGCATCATGCACCATAACTCCGCCGCCTTTATGCTCTTCCACTACGACGAAGCCCATGCGACTGACCGCGAGTGGCGCTTCTCCTTCTGCTACAAGAGTTCGGAGAGTGAGCAAACCACCGACCCCAAACGCTTCACCTTCCTCTTCGGGCGTGGACACTCCAGCCGCACGGCCGCAGAGAACTTCCAAAAGCTGTTCGACAAGAAGGGCCAGGAGGTGACCATCGCCGACATCCGCGAGGCCTTCTCCGTGGAGGCGCTCTCGAAGGAGTTCTTCGACAAGTACCGCGAGCACTACGCCCGCTTCGTGCTCCACGCCACCGGCAAGCGCTACGTCAAGCAGGCCAATAAGTGGGAGGAACGCACCGAGCACGCGCCCGACGAGGCCATCATGCAGGCTTTCGGCGGCGACGAGAAGCGCGTGCGCGACTACGTGAAGAAGCTGCTCGGGCGCATCGTCTTCCTCCACTTCCTGCAGAAGAAAGGCTGGATGGGCGTGCCTGATGGCGGCCACTGGGGTGAAGGCAAGTTCCGATTCATGTACAAGCTCTTCGAGGAGGCCACTACGGAGCAACAAGCCGACTTTGTCCATGAAGTGCTTGAGCATCTCTTCTTCCACGCGCTCAACACCGACCGCAAAGCCGACAATGACCTCTACGACACGCGCGTCTTCGACGAGAAAGTGCGCGTGCCCTACCTCAACGGCGGACTCTTTGAGGAGGACGATGCCGACAGATGCTTCAAAGCCTGCACCGACGCCCGCTTCCCCGTCGAGCTGTTCCGCGAACTCTTCGCCTTCTTCGAACAGTACAACTTCACCATCGACGAGAACGACCCGGACGACGCGCAGGTGGGCGTAGACCCGGAAATGCTTGGCCGCATCTTCGAGAGCCTCCTGGAGGACAACAAGGAGAAGGGCGCCTTCTACACCCCCAAGGAGATCGTGCAATACATGTGCCGCCGCTCCCTCACGGCTTACCTCCAGGCCGACATACCCAAAGAGAAAGAGAAAATGCGGCAGGCCATCGACTGCTTTGTCCGCACGAAGGACTACAACGAGCTCCGCCTCAAACTGCCACCCTCTCTCCGCGAGCAGGTGGCCGAACGCCTCCGTACGGTCAAGATCTGCGACCCCGCCATCGGCTCCGGAGCCTTCCCCATGGGGCTCTTGCGCGAACTCTACCTCTGCCGCATCGCCCTCGAAGACGAGGTGAAGGAAGACCCATCCAAGTCGCACGCCGAGATCAAGAAGGAGATCCTCCAGCAGAACATCTACGGCGTGGATCTCGATCGCGGCGCAGTGGACATTGCCCGCCTGCGCTTTTGGCTCTCGCTCGTAGTCGACGAGGAGCTCCCCCAACCGCTGCCTAACCTTGACTACAAAATCATGCAGGGCAACTCGCTCCTTGAACGCTACAAGGACGTCGACCTCAGTACGCTGATGCCGCCGCAGGAAATAACGGGAGATCGGATCTTGTCATTGTTTGATGAGCAAGTAGACCTTCGCAGTCAGAAGCTCAGTGAAGCCAAGCGTCGTTTCTACAGTGCCACCTCGCATGAGGAGAAGGAGCACCTCCGCAGCGAGATCCACAGCATCATCCAAGAACGATTTGATGGAGTAGATGGGCAAAACATCGACCTCTCCGGCGTCAACGTCTTCGCCAATCCCAACTTCTTCCTTTGGCATACGTGGTTTAGCGAGGTCTTCTCACGACCGACAAAAGAGGGCTTCGATATCGTGATCGGAAATCCGCCGTACATCTCGACTAAGGGTGTCGACAAAGACGATAAGAAGATGTATGAGCAGGAATACGGCTTTTCAGATGACACCTACAATCTGTTCACTCATCGAGGTCTCCGCCTGCTTGCTCCCAATGGCTGCCTGTGCCTGATTACACCAAAGACCTTTTGGACAATACAGACCAAGCGGAACATGAGGGATCTGATCCTCTCCTATCAATTGGACTACATCTTCGACACGGCTAATCCTTTTGAAAGCGCGATGGTAGACACCTGCGTTTTCCAAGTCATTAAGCGAAAGATGGAGCCCGGACACAAGGTGGAGTTCCTTGACGGAAGCTCCAGCCTAAGTGAGCCGATCGCACTTCCTCCCATTGAGCAGAAGATGTATTTGGAGACACAAAGCTCTGTGATATTCAAGCCTACCGAGTTCAATCTCGCGGTGTATCGTCGGCTCGGAAGCACGGTAAAGAAGCTCTATGATGAATGGTGGGATAAGATTTCGACAAGTAGGAAAATCACGGAGTATGCGGATGAACTGGCAGCTTATCGCGCAAGCCTCAAGCCCGGTGACATCGCTCTTCTTGGCTGTTTGACAGAGGGCGGACAGGGATTGGCTACGGCTAATAATGGCAAGTACGTTGCCGTACGTGCAAACACCAAGTGGGCAGATAACATTAGAAAGAGTCGTCCGAAAAAGCTGGAAGCTGCCATCACACGCTACCGTATCCCTATAGAGCGGTTAGACGGATTGTCAGCCAATGACTTTCTCGCCACAAAGAGCGAGGCGGAGATTGCGACCTTGTTCGATAGCCTGAAAGAGGAATATGGGAGGGACATCTTCGGGCAAGGCTACCTCTTTAAGATTGTAGAGGAGTCTGAGATCGCCGATGTGGATACCCTCACGGAGGACGAAAAGGAGAATGGGATAGCGAGCGACAAGCCGTTCTATGTCCCTTACGATAAGGGAGACAAGGACGGCAATCGCTGGTATCTCGAGACCCCTTTCGTCATCGCATGGTCTAAGGAGAATGTTCAATTCCTGAAGACAGACCCCAAAGCACGTTACCAAGGCTATGCGTTCTATTTTAGAGAGGGATTCTGCTGGATTGATGTAAACTCTACTTATTTGAAAAGCCGCATCAAAGGGAATGGTGTATTCGATGTGTTGAGCATGAGTTTATTCTCTATGTGCCACTTGGAAAACAGCTACTTCGTGGTTCTTATAAACTCGAAATTGATTAGCCTATATGTGGATAACTTCATCAACAACACATCACACTTTCAGATCAATGATGCCCGACAACTGCCTATAATCATCCCCTCTGATGATATAAAGGATGAGATTACACACTTGGTTGCAGACATCGTTGAAAAGAAGAAAGTTGGAGACACCAGTATTTCAGGAATCGAACAGAGGCTTGAGGAATTAATTGCTCAACTCTATTCGGTAGAGCTGTAAGATATATTGATCCACTTGCCTTTGTATTTCCTCCAATCTTTTCTCGGACAAATGAGTTGGATTAACCATACGTTTCACACTAATCGCTTGCATTACGACCTCCTTGATTTGTAACAATTCTTCTGCTGTAGGTATGATAACAGGTATCTGCCGTGCATCATCTATCCCAAAAGTTTGTGTGTTATTGATGAAAGAGCCCACATAGCTTGCAGCAAATGATGAGTTTAGCAATGAGATTATATAGGAGGCTGGAAGCACATCCTCGTATGGATAAAAGGCCATGCTCTTATTTGAGTTTATAGACTTCTCCTTTATTCTGCTTCGGATATGATGGGTCTTTATTTCGCTCCAGCATAATCCCTCCCTAAAGTAGAATTGCGGGTTGCGTACCACGGGCATGCCCTCACCCTTCTTTCCGGAGTTCGTCTTCAGGAATTGAACTTATTCGAGAGCATCCTAGTAGATGCCATTCTCCCAGCGGGGGCTTGTGTTTTTCACAGGCTCCCGTATTCCTGTATAGGCCAGGTATCGATAGAGCGTGCCACGAGCGACACCGATGTTACTTGCTATCCGAGGAATGCTAATCCCATCTTCGAGTGAAGCAAGGATGTACTTATGCCGTCTCACACATTTCGGGTTGAGTTGCGTGTTGCGCTTCCCCTTCGGCCTCCCGAGCACGACCCCTTCGGCCTTTTTACGTGCCAGCGCCTCGCGGGTGCGTTGGCTGATCAGGTTGCGCTCGATCTCGGCCGAGAGACCGAAGGCAAAGGCCAACACCTTACTCTGTATATCCTCCCCCAACCGATAGTTATCCTTGATCGTCCACACGCGACACTCCTTCGTCATGCAGATGTTGAGGATCTCCATAATCATAAACAAGTTCCGCCCCAGGCGCGAGAGCTCGCTGCAGATGATGATGTCGTCCTTGCCGACACGCTTGAGCAGTCGCCCTAGGCGCCGCTTATCGTAGTCCTTCGTTCCGCTGATCGTCTCCTCGATCCAGTCGTCTACCGGCAACGCCTGCCGCTGGCAAAAGTTATTGATCTCAAACCGCTGATTCTCCACCGTCTGCCGGTCGCTGCTCACCCTGATGTATCCGTATATCATAAGTCGTACAATTGAAAAAAATGGGATGATAGATAGGTAAACCCTACCATACCTATCTATAACGCCCAACAGCCCCCACCCGGTAAGATCCGGATGGGGGCTGTTTCACATACGTAGCAGGGCGGGGACGGAAGGGCTTACGGTCGCTCGCTCCGTTGCTTGTCGTCGGTCGATAGCCGACGCTCCAA
>CALIBC010000172.1 GCA_938045615.1 uncultured Clostridia bacterium
TGATGGGGTCATGACGCCGGGACAATTTCTATATTCCTCCAATGGGAAAGAATATAAGATTTTTGGCCCGCACGATAATGACGGAATTAAAATGATTAGAGGCATTGTCGAAATTTTGTTTGTTACAGCTGATAAAAGAGGATATCCAATAACGGAAAGAAGGATTGTTGATGATATGGGACAAAAGTTGTGCCTTGTCAGCGAGGATGAACGATACGATTTTATCGAGGCTCGATATGGTATGTCAAATGTGGTTTATATGGGCGATGGATATTACGATGCGAAAATCTTAAAGAGTTGTTTTTTTGGGATAGTTCCCAATAATGCTAGAGTTGAAGCGAAGGAATCGGCAGATTATATTACTCCATCTAATTCCGGAGAAGGAGCTGTGCTCGATGCCTGTTTGAAGATAAGAGAACTTTTATGTATTTAGAGAATACCTTAATTGAATATGATGATCAATATATTTCTAAAAAGAATTCGTTTAAGAAGAGATCTTATTTTGAATAGAAAATGGTCGGATATCAATTACATCCTATCAAGGAAAGAGGAGTTTAGTAGAGACTTTTTAGGAAGACATAAAAATATCCAGGAGATAGAGCACCAAGTCGGTCGTTATCTAAATATGAAAGATATTGCCAATGAAATTCTTGCAAATAACTACTCCGGTGATGTTGTGGAATTTGGTACATATCAGGGACTCGGACTTATTTATTTATCAGAACTAATAAGGAAGAAGGATGTTTTGTTCATTGGTCTCGACTCTTTTGAGGGATTACCAATAGATAGTACTATTTGGAAACAGGGAATGTTTAACGAAACATCCACAGAAACTGTTTACAAGAACCTACATAAATATAGTAAACAGTCGAGATTCCTCTTAATTAAGGGGTGGTATAATCTTCCTACAGTTAGAGAACAACTATATCAGGCAACTAAGGATGTTGTTCTTGTTCATTTTGATGCAGATTTGAAGGTATCGACATATGATGCTCTTGTATGCATGACTCCTTTTTTGGAAAAAAGAAGGGAACCAATGTATCTCTTGTTTGATGATTGGGGATGTCATCCGGATGAAGTACCTGAAGCTTTTTATGAGTGGATAAGACATTATCAGGTAGAGTGTAGATTTAATGTAGACAGACTTTCTTCTACAAGATTCACAAGATACTATAGATTAACACCGCGTTAAGAGGGCTACGATATGTATAGGAATAATGTAAAACGAATTTTATTAGAGATAACCTCTGTTTTAGGGCAAGTCCAGGAAGGTCATGTGCAAAATTTTATAGACGAAATTTTTTCAGCCAAAACAATAGTTGTACATGGGGCTGGCCGTGTTGGGTACGCTGTTCGTGGGTTTGGGATGCGACTTGGCCATTTGGGTTTTCATGCGTATACATTAGGGGATTCGGTTGTTCCTCCAATAAAGGAGGGGGATCTCCTAATTATTGCATCCGGATCTGGTGAAACACAGACTGTATATGATATTGCATCTATCGGTAAGAAGAACAATGCAAAGATAGCTGTAATAACGGGGAATTCGAGGTCAAGAATAGGCCAGCTCGCAGATTGTATAATAGAGATGAGAGCTCCTTCTAAAAAGAATAAAGTGCAAGGAATGAGATCCATCCAGCCGATGTCAACATTAAATGAACAGTGTTTGCAGCTCTTGTTTGATGCAGTCGTCTTAGATATTATGGAGAGAACGGGAGAAACAGATAACACCTTATGGCTTAGACATAGTAATTTAGAATAACGTATATAGATACATAGTTTGCATGAGGAAAAAGTTTTATTATTTGTCTGCATCATTGATTTGTGCAAATATGCTTGAATTAGGAAATGCGGTTAGAGATATAGAAAAGAGTGGATGTGACATGATCCATTATGACGTTATGGATGGAGTATTTGTCCCAAGATATGGACTACTACCGGAGGCGTTAGAATCCGTCAAAACTATAACAAGGTTGCCCGTATCTGTTCATATGATGACTATAGAGCCTGAGAAGTATCTTCCAGCTTTTATCGATGCAGGTGCAGATTGTCTGGTTGTTCATGCTGAAGTCTGTACGCATCTACATAGAACTCTGAGTCTGATTAAAGATAGAGGGAAAAAAGCAGGTGTTGCACTTAATATTACGACGCCTCTGTCTGTTTTGGATTATGTATTGGATAATATTGATACGATCACACTAATGGCGATTAATCCGGGAATTGTGGGGCATAAGATTATTCCCATAGTCTACAAGAAGATAGAAGAACTTAACAGGATGTTGATGCGGTATGGTAAGCAAAATATTCTCATAGAGATAGACGGGGGAGTTACTTTTGAGAGTGCGCCTCTGATGTTGGAAAGCGGAGCCGATATTTTGGTATGTGGTTCTTCTACTCTTTTCAAAAAAGAGGGGAGTGTAGAGGATAGCATGAGAGATCTGAGAGAAATATTAGAACTTCCCAAGTAGAAGTTGGAAATAATTATGGAATACAAAGTTATCATTCCTACGGCTGGATTAGGAAGTAGATTGGGGAAGATATCGAGAAATATCAACAAGTCATTGGTCTCGATTGCTCAGAAACCCTCTATATCATATATAATCGAGAAGTTCCCAGAGGAAATGGAATTTGTCATACCTATAGGCTATAAAAAAGAGATGGTAGTCGAATTTTTGACTATTGCTTATCCATATCGTAACTTTACTTTTGTTGAGGTGGAACCCTTTGACGGTAAGGGGGCTGGATTAGGATTTACCATGCTTTTATGTAGGGACTATTTGCAATGCCCTTTCATTTTTTGCTCGAATGATACTATTGTACTCGAAGATATTCCGGCTCCTTCATGCAACTGGATGGGATATGCAGATGTTGAAAATCAGGAGCAATACAGAGGGATCCGTTTTGATCTCTATGGTAAGGTTACCGATATATGCTCAAAAGGGTCTATTGGTAATGTAAAACCGTACATTGGATTATCTGGGGTTCATGATTTTGAAACATTTTGGGATGCAATGGAAGTGGGGCAAGCTTACGGTGCAATTGAGATAGGAGAAAGTTATGGCATGAGAGCTTTACTACACAAGAAAGCTATAGAATCAGTCCAATTTACATGGTTTGACACAGGCAATTTGGATAGGCTAAAGGAAAGCCGGGATTATTTTCAATCAATAAACAAAGAAGCTCCGAATGTTTTGGAGAAGGAAGGTGAATCAATCTGGTTCATAGATGATAAAGTTGTAAAATTCAACATTGACACCAGTTTTATCAGTAATAGAGTTGAAAGATCTAAATTGCTGGATCACTATATTCCCAAGATAACGGCTTTTTCCGAGCATATGTATTCTTATAAAAAAATAGATGGAGTAATCTTCTCTAAGAGTCCAACGCTGCCATTATTTAAGTCTTTCCTAGATTGGATGAGTGGCTTTTGGATAAAAAAAGAATTAGGCAAGGATGAATTAGATCGGTTTAGAAATAAATGCCTTGAATTTTATAAGGACAAAACACTCGATAGAGTTCGTCAGTACCTTATGAGGTTTGAGATGTTGGATGAGGAGGAAATAATTAATGATCAAAAAATACCTCCATTAAAGAAGATGATGGAGAGTATTAATTGGGATATTATCTCTAAGGGGATTCCGGTGCGATTTCATGGAGACCTTCATTTTGAGAACATCTTAATATGTAGCTCTTCCGATGAAGAGCCTTTTGCTCTTTTAGATTGGAGGCAAGATTTTGCAGGAGAATTATTGTATGGTGACATTTACTACGACTTTGCAAAATTGTTGCATGGCCTAATCGTCTCACATGAATTAATAGCAAAAGACTTTTACAACGTTAGTCGTAAGATCAACAAAGTTAGTTATGAATTTCTTCAGAAAAATTCCATGATAGAGTGTCGAGAATACTTTAAGAAATATATTATTGCTCATGGTTATAATTGGGAGAAGGTTGAGTTGTTGACAGCTTTAGTCTTTTTGAATATAGCCCCTCTACATCATTATCCATATACCCATTTGCTATTTTCATTAGGAAAAATGATGTTACATAGACAGATATGAGGATTGTTTTACATAACCCACATATTAGTCCATGGTATAAAGTAGGCGTGGGAGATATCTATAACCGTGTCAGAAGCGTGCAGAAATATTCGTATATATTCGATTTCCTCTATAATAGAGAATGTAAGGTCTATGTATATATAGATAATATTGCAACTTCTTTATCCTGTGGTGTTGTTGAGTTCTGGACATGGGTTGTTATTAACAAATTTAACCCATTCAGGTTTGTGATTATCACTGACTTACAAAAGCTGACATCTAACGATGTTTTTATTACATTTATTTATAGAAACTTTGCGACAATCGATGGAAAGATGAGAAAAGAGAACGTACGGTTTATAGAGAGTTTAAGGGCTTGCAGAGCCTATAAGGTTGCCCAGCTGTCCCATTATGGATATCATACGGCCATGGGATCAAATAATGCAAAAGAGGCAAAAATAGATCTTCTTGTTTCAGAGAGTAATTTATCGAAGAACAGTAGTTATTTCCGCTATCACTATGGATGGTATGAGAAGGATGTCTATGTGATGCCCTTTGTTCCTAAGGATAGATTTCAGGTGAAAACGGACTTTTCTCTGAGAAAAAGAAAGGCTCTTGCTACGGGCACTCTAACGTATCCCATCGATGATGAAAATTTTACATCTTTTTTTGGTGGCCGGATATTGCAACCTATGAGGAAAGAGATTTATGCAAATTCTGAGCTAGTCAAAGAAAAATGTGATTCCTTCATATCAGATGCGAGTGAACATAAACGGGAGGGGGGGGCGCCAGTAAAAAAGTGGAGGGGCTATAATAGGTTTTCAGGAGGAGTATTATGGGAGATAAAAAAGAGAGCTCGTTTGGCATTGTATATACTGCGGATCTATTTTACTCGAGTTTCTCAGAGAGTATACCAAGGAGATCGAGAATACATGAAGTTTGACATCGTAGGTCTATACAATAAGTATATGATGTTTGTCAATCCTGAGGAGATTATTGGTTTACCAGGTATCGGTTTTGTAGAGGGTATGGCGTGCGGATGTGCGTATATTGGTTTAGATAGCTCGATATATTCAGATATTGGAATGAAGCAGGGAGTTCACTATATAGCTTATGACGGTACACTTAGCGACTTGTGTGATAAAATCTCTTATTACCAAGAAAATGAGGATGAGCTAGAAGAGATTGCGGGTAATGGAAAAAAGTTTATTCGGGATAATAATGATCCGATCAAAATAATGGAATCCTTCCTGCAATTTCTATCGTTCGAGACTCAGAATAGATGAAAATATTTAAACGCGCACCTCTGTTTAGATCTTTGTACCGAAAGTATGATCTTTTTAGATTTCAGAAAAAATGGAGGAAAAAGAATTTACACAATGAAACTGTCGCTGGGAATATTTTTCCTATAGAAATCGTCTCTGTGGGGAAGGGAGGATATGGGTTATTGAATATACAAAGTCTTTCGGCTCATTATGGTGAAGAGCTCAGGATAGGTGATTTTGTATCGATAGCACCGGGTGTATTGTTTATTCTTGGTGGAAATCACCAGATAAATACTATTACAACATTTCCAGTGTTTTCAAAGTTTATTGGATCCAATCCTGAACTTGATGCCCAAAGTCGAGGCGCTATTAATATTGAGGATGAAGTGTGGATCGGCACAAATGCAATTATTCTATCGGGTGTAGTAATAGGAAAAGGGGCAATTATTGGTGCCGGAGCGGTTGTAACGAAAGATGTTCCTCCTTATGCTATTGTCTGTGGAAACCCAGCTCGCATTGTGAAATATAGGTACTCTACCCAGATTATTAATATCGTGTCATCATTTAAATTGTCAGAGCTCTCAAGTAAGCAGATTGTAGAATCTATAGAACTTCTCTACAAAAGGATAGAGACTATTGATGATGCGATATTTATAAAGGAAAAATTAAAGAAATACAGACGAAATGGGTATGAATAAGAATCGGGTGAGATTGCTTGCCCTATACCTTCCTCAATACCATCCAATTCCAGAGAATGATAGATGGTGGGGGAAAGGATTTACAGAGTGGACAAATGTAGGTAAGGCCAAGCCATTATTCATCGGGCACTATCAACCGAAAGTTCCAGCGGATTTAGGATACTATGATCTGAGACTCGCTGAGAGTCGGAATGCACAAGCTCAACTCGCAAAGCAATATGGGATAGAGGGTTTCTGTTACTGGCATTATTGGTTTGGAAATGGGAGACAATTATTGGAACGTCCGTTTAATGAAGTATTAAAATCAGGGGAGCCTGATTTCCCATTTTGTTTGGCTTGGGCAAATCATTCATGGGAAGATAAACAGTTTAAAAAAGGTGGTAGTAATAAATTGCTTATAGAGCAAGTATATCCAGGAGAGGCTGATTATGTCCTCCATTTCAATACATTATTGCCGGCATTTAAAGACAAACGATATGTAAAAGTTGATGGTAAACCACTATTTTATGTGTACTCTCCTTTCGATATCCCTGATGTAGAACGTTTTATAGTGTTATGGAATCATCTGTCTAAGCAACATGGATTAAGTGGAATACATTTTGTCACTCAAACGCATAATGTTGATGAGATAGACTTTTTGAGAGACAAGGGGTTTGATGCAGTCAACATAGTACGACTTTTTCATTTTATGAAAGAAGATTATTCTTTTATCGAGAAAGTTTACATGAAAACGCTAAAGAATATTTTTAGGTGCGGCCAAATTGTTGATTATGGACGTGCGGCTAAATATTTTTCGGGGAAGGAGGATAAGTTGGATTATTGTTATCCAACAATAATCCCGAACTGGGATCATTCTCCTCGATCTGGGAGAAGTGGGCATATTCTAATAAATGAAACTCCGGAAAAATTCAGAAAGCATGTTCGCTCCGTTTTAGGATCAGTTTTTTCTAAGGAGAAAGAGCACCGATTGATTTTTTTAAGATCGTGGAATGAATGGGGGGAGGGAAATTATATAGAACCAGATTTGAGATTTGGCAGGTCCTTTCTGGAAGTACTAAGAAGTGAAATACGTGATTTGTATGGATAAAATAAAGATAGCTGTTATAGGCTTGGGGTATGTGGGTCTTCCTTTAGCCAAATTATTGTCTACGAAATATTCGACAATTGGATACGATATAAGTGAAGAGCGAGTAAATTCGCTTATAAGAGGCCACGACGTAACCTTAGAAATCTCTTCCGAGTCACTTAGGGTAGCTATAGATAATGGATTACAATGTACGACAAATATTGAGGACACTAAGGATTGTAATGTATATATAGTGACTGTTCCGACTCCTATTGATTGTGGTAATCGGCCGGATTTAGGACCTTTGCTATCTGCTAGCAGGGCTGTGGGCTCTGTTATCTCTAGAAATAATATCGTCATATATGAATCTACGGTTTATCCAGGAATGACTGAAGAGATCTGTATTCCCGAGATTGAACGTGTTTCTGGAATGAAGTTTAATACTGATTTTTTTGCTGGATATTCACCAGAGCGGATAAATCCGGGGGATAAAGAGTATACTGTCGAAAAGATTAAGAAGGTAACCTCTGGATCCACTCCGCATGTTGCGAGAATTGTGGATGATTTGTACAATTCGATCCTTGTAAATGGGACGTATCGAGCTTCATCTATCCGTATAGCTGAGGCGTCAAAGATTATAGAAAACACTCAGCGCGATGTTAATATAGCATTGATGAATGAGTTGGCAAAAATATTCAATGCGATGGGGATAGATACGCAAGAAATTATAGATGCAGCCTCTTCAAAGTGGAATTTTATCAAATTTAAACCCGGACTGGTTGGTGGACACTGTATAAGTGTTGATCCCTATTATCTTATTGAAAAAGCAAAAGTATATGGTGTATTACCTCGCATCATGATGGATGCACGCCGACTTAATGATGGGATGGGGTATTATATTGGTGGCCAGGTGCTTAGATTGATGAATAAGAGGGGAATTTTAGTAAAGAATGCCGCTATTCTTATATTGGGAATCACTTTTAAGGAGAATTGTCCGGATATACGTAATACAAAAGTGATAGATGTTTATTTAGCTTTGCACGAGTACACAGCGAATATTATGTTTCTTGATCCTTGGGCCGACGCGAAAACAGTAGAACAAATATACAAAATAAAAATCCATTCTCGTATAGATCCTTCATGGTATGGTGCGTTTGACGTAATTATTTCGGCTGTTGCACATGAGGAATTTAAGAGAATAGATATACAATCCCTCTTAAAAGAGAATGGTATTGTGTATGATGTCAAAGGTAATTTAGACAGGAAAGTCGTTTCCGCCAGCTCTGCATGCTCCTTACAGGGCTGACGCATAATCCGAACTATAGCCCCAGTTCGAAGAGTTGCAGAGG
>CALIBC010000173.1 GCA_938045615.1 uncultured Clostridia bacterium
ATACATATAGCCTGTCAGCTCCGTATCCTCCTTAAATTCCATGTCAAAGACCGCTTCTTCGGTGTTGGCATCATAGGAAACCGAAGCGGCTGCAGGGTTGTTTGCTTCCCCCAGGCTCATGGTGGAGGCATCCAGATACAGCCTTTTATATTCCGTTCTCTTTAAAGGAAAGGCCTCCTCTGCCCTGCGGACCTGGAAATCGCAGTCATAGGCATCCATAATGTCCACCCGCACCTTGGGGGTCATTTCCCATCCATTGTGAATATCCTTTAAATACCGGTCATAAAATCGCTTCAGATCCTCCAGATTTTCCGGCATATAGGTATCCGGCCACTCGAAATCCCTGTGCATCCGCATCCATTTTCTCCGGGATTTGCATTTCCGAAAGGCCTTTACAGAGCCCATCAAATGGAAATGGGAAAATCCTGCCGTCTGGTATACAGGAATCCGTACCTTAGAAAAGTCTGGAATCTTATCCTCCCAGTACCCGTTCATTAAGGGATATTCCCTGGCCATGGCCACCTGATCGTCCACTCCGCCGCTTCCGGTTACCTGGGCTGCAATAAACTCATTAAAACTAAGGGCAGGAATGCCTCCTTCAAAAAGGCTCTCCCGATACAAATCCGTGGTACACTCCCAGGGCGCAATACAAGCCAGATGGGGAGGCTGCTGGGCGGCAATGCCCCACTGATGCATGGCCACGCCGGAGTTGCCGGACATCCCTATTTTTCCATTGCACCATTCTCTTTGGGCCAGCCACTCAATAAAGTCATAGCCGTCCTCCCTGTCCTGATGGGTAAACATATGCATATTTCCCTCAGAATGTCCTGCTCCCCGCACATCCACATTGACTACGGCATAGCCCTGATGGCACCAGTAGGCAGGATCCGGAGATTCAAATTTTGCCAGCTTGGAAACGGTATGGGGAGGAACCCCCATAATCTGCCATTCGCTCAGTACCGTCACCCAAACTCAATATTCTCAAGCTCGGTTTTCGTCCCGTGCAACAGAGCTTTACGATCCGAAGACCTTCTTCACTCACGCGGCGTTGCTCCATCAGGCTTTCGCCCATTGTGGAAGATTCCCCACTGCTGCCTCCCGTAGGAGTCTGGGCCGTGTCTCAGTCCCAATGTGGCCGTTCATCCTCTCAGACCGGCTACTGATCGTCGCTTTGGTGGGCCGTTACCCCGCCAACTGGCTAATCAGACGCAGGCCCATCGACAGGCGATAGCATATTCAGAGGCCATCTTTGATCCAGGGATGATGCCATCCCCGGACTCCATTCGGTATTAGCATTCCTTTCGGAATGTTGTCCCCATCCTGTCGGCAGGTTGCCTACGTGTTACTCACCCGTTTGCCACTCTCACCTTTACCGAAATAAAGGTTCCCGTTCGACTTGCATGTGTTAAGCACGCCGCCAGCGTTCGTCCTGAGCCAGGATCAAACTCTCCGAAAAAACTTGATCTTTTTCCGCTATGCTGCGTCACGGCTTCGCTGCGTGTCCTCGACGTACACGAGTACGTCTGCGGGACGCCGCTTCGCCGTTCCTTGCCTAGCGAAAAAATCTCTGCGTTTTTTCACTAGGTCCGACTGTGGTATCATCACAGTAGAATTAGTGAAAATCACTTTTCAAGTTTGCAGAGAGCCGAATTGGCTCTTTTTATCTTTGGATACGATTCTTTCGAATCGCATAAAGAAATTGTCGATTGCTTTTACAAATGTAGTTCACAATCGATGTTTCATCAAGATTTCTCTTGATGGACATCTGGCTTGAATCATATAGATGATTCATTTCTGCATTGTTTAGTTTTCAAGGAACACCGCCGAATTGCTTCGGCTGTTCGCCGCTCGTTCTTCACAGGCGACTCGACTATCTTACTTCATCCGCGAGGGATTGTCAAGCACTTTTTTGAAGTTTTTCTCGAGCGTCTTGCTGCCGCTTCCCGCAGCAGCAAGTAGTATAATACATGAAAGCAGGCGGACTGTCAACACCTTTTTGAAAAAAAGTGAAAAGTCCGCCCGCCGATGGATACATCAGAAGCACGTTCAGTCGGAATAGCCCGTCCAGATCTTATAGACCTTGCCCTTGCCATCGACATAGAAGTCCAGCGAGATCAGTCCCCAACCATAGGAATAGCAGTAGCCCTGATTCGCCTTGTGCGCCTGCGGCAACGTGCCATAGGCGCGCTGTATCTCCGTCAGGGTGCTGCCCACATGGATGCCGCGCGGTGTCGCGATACCGTTGTTTGCCGTAGTCATAATGGAAGATACATTCATCCGCGTGGCCTCAATCGCCACAACGAACGAATCGCCGTAGTGATAAATCCAAAGCGGGATATCACCGGAATACGGTGTGCCTTCATGGTAATCGACCCAATCCGGCTCCCCGTAGACGCTCTTCACATAGTCCGCATCAGCGCCGAACTTTATGCCGCCGAGCGCATAATCCGCATCGGGCAAACGCGCCGCCGAGCAAAGATTCGCCGCAAGCAGCAGAGCGGCAATCAGGGAAAGCATCACACATCTCTTCATAAAGACCGACTCCTTTCACTGCAGCGGATCCGGACCGAAGCGATTCGGACCGGGCGTGCCCTGCTTGAAGAGGAGCAACAGCCCAAAAACGATGTTCGCAAGCGGCACGAAACTGAGAAGGACGAGCCACCCCGACCAGTCGTTGTCATGGCAGCGACGGATTCCCAAGGAAATGCCGATGACTGTTGCAGGAAGGCATAAGACAAAGATGACCGCATAGAGGAATATGAAGAGCACCATGCCAAGCTCAGGCGAGCTTTCAGCAATCTTAGCGACAATGAAACCGAGGATAAAGGAAACGATCTGTACGATAACGGAACTGATGAGGCTGACCGCCAACCCACGCAGGATGTACGGCTTGCGATTCAGGCGTCCTTCAAAGGAAAGAAGTTTTTCCTTCCATTCGCCCAAACTGCCGGCCGCCCCCGCTGCACCTGTCCCGCCACCGAAAGCGCCTCCCTGAGCGCCAAACGGCGGGGTGTTGACCGGATGAGGCATCGGCTGTCCGCCAGTCGGCGATGTCTGCGCAGGCGGGGTCTGCATCGGCGGTGCAGAAATGGGCTGCGCTCCCGCGCCCTGCGGCGGCGCAAAGTTCTGCGACGAAGGCGATGCAAAATTCTGCGGTGCATTTTGCGACTTGTCGACATTCACGCTTGATGACTGCACTGCCGCCGCAGGCGGCACACCCGGCGCTTGCGCCTGCGATGCCTGCTGTGTCGTTCCTTCGGAAACAGCCTGCCCGCATTCAGGGCAAAAGCGCATACCTGCCTGCAGGTCGGCGCCGCAGTGTGCACATTTGCACTCTTCGGACTGAGCCATGCCGCATTGCGGGCAAGATTTCGCATCGCTCCCCAGCGGTATGCCACATCCCATACATTTTTTCAAAGCCATAAATCTCATCTCCTTGAAATTGCAGAAAAATCATCTTCTTGTTTCACTTTAAGAATACTTTTCTCTGCCGGACGAGAAAATCCTTCCCTCTAAAAAGAAAGCAGCCCATAATCCTATGAGCCGCCAAATCCATGCATCTCTATACTGTATAATAATCAGCGAAAGATCGCCATGATGCCCCAGACGATCAAGGCGATCCACGCGATAAGCGCGATTGAGGCAAGCGCCACGATATACGGCAGACGCCGCCCGAGCCGCTCGGCCTTCACCTGTGCGTCCGCACGCACGTGCGGCGGCAGGAAGCGGATCAGCCCGAAGACCGCCGCCGGCAAGACCGCTGCATCGTCGACCATGCCGAGGACAGGAACAGCATCCGGAATGATGTCGATCGGGCTGATACAGTAGAGCAGTCCGATGAGAAACGCCGCCTTGATTGCCGCAGGCGTGCGAGAATCCTTGAGCGCCACCATCATGACGAGCAAATCTTCACGAAACATCTTCAAAAAGGAAAATAGCTTCCACATAAAACCGCCTCCCTGCCAAAATCATCTTGCAACAGAGTCACAAGCGAAAAGAGAGAACGCCCCGCGTCCTCTCTCGTATTCTTCCGTCTTGTATGTTCACGGCGCTGTAGCGACCTTTTCCTGTTCACACATGACCTGAGCCAAATTTTCCTTGGAAACGCCCAAATCGACATCCGTGTCGACGACAGCCGTAAAGAACGAACCTTTCTTGTAAACGGCCTGCGCACCCTTGATG
>CALIBC010000174.1 GCA_938045615.1 uncultured Clostridia bacterium
CGGAAGTTGCTCCGGCTGTTCACCGGCCAGATGCCTGCCCGCGGTGTGGTCGTGACGCCACTCACTTCGGGCATGGTGACCGTATGCGTGAGCACCGGATCCACGGCGTTGCCGACACAGAGGTAAACGACGCCGTCCGTGGAGAGGCTCAGCGCGAGGGGGTACTCCTCGCCGTCGATCGTGACGCTCTTCGTTGTCAGCTTCAGGTTGTTGAGGCTGTTTGGAGTCACCGATTTATAGTAGATGAGCGGATAGCAGCGCTTTTCGACACGCTCGCACGGGCGGATCTCGATATGGACATTCACGGAGCCATACGTCGTGAGTCGGTCTACGTCGATGGCGTCGCTGTAGCTGCCATTCAGGCCTTGGGTGGAGCCGATGGAGAAGTGCAGATCGGCTCCGCTGTCGAGGCGTAGGTCTTTCATCGTCAGTGTGCCGGCTTGCTGTTCGTAGCATTGTCCGCGGAGGCGCAGGGAGGTGAATCCCGGGTTCAGATGTCCGCCGTTTTCGACGTGCACGTCGGTGTACTGGATGCCGAAGCCGCCAAACGTAGACGTGGTGATCACGTCCAGCGCGTTGCCCGGCAGCCAAAGCTCACTTGTGGGGCGCCCACAAGCGCCGATGGGCTCGAGGTGCAGATGGCGGGTGTACATTCCGGCGTAGTCTTTCGAGAGCATCTGCGGTTCGGAGATCAGCTCCAGGTGGCCTTCCCGCTCGTGCTTCTCGTCGGTCCAAAACTCCACTTGGTTGCGCGTTTTGAGCGTATCGACAAAGAAGCGCGCGTGGCGGATGTCGCCGCCCTTGACGTGATCGAAAGAATCCGTGAGGAAGGAGAGCACGGTGTGGTCGAGCACCAACACGTTCCGACGTTCGGTGGGCGTGTTGGGGCCGAATTGGATGAACATCGTGTCGAGCGGTGTCTCGCCCGGGGCATAAATCTTACCCTTATAGTGGCTGACGCACTCGCGGCAGCGCTTGCCGTCCACGGCATACTCGGCGAAGGGGGCGGTGCGGCGGCTGTAACCCAATTTGATGATGGGTTGGTCGCCGGGCAAGCCGCTCCAAGTGGTCCATTTTACGCGATCGTCTCCGGCGCGGATCAAACTGTCGTGGCAAATCAGGGAGTCTGTCTTGATCACGATCTCGGTGTTACCCCCCGCGTTGGTGAGTGCGTCAAGCTCGAGCACGCCGAAGGTCTCGATCACGGGCGACTCCAGCACGAGGCGTTGGTTGCCAGCTTTCAGCCGGGCGTCACTGTGGAAGGTGAGGCGGGCGGTGTGGTGCAGGTAGGCGCGTGGTGTTTCGCCGCTGCCGCAGCCCGTTGCCTGACAGGTGGTGGGGCAAGAGGGCGTGTGGAGGAGCATGTTTTCCGTCCAGTTGCCCTTGTTTGCCTGCGTTTTGAGGAAGAGCCCGTAGCCGCGTACGTCTTCGCCGTGCAGCAGGCCGTTCGCCGTCGGAGGGGTGCCCAAACCTGTGCCCTCACCGCCGGTATATATCAGATTTTTGTACACATCGATCCGATCCGAGGCCACGGCCGCAAATCCGCCGCTGCGGATGGGCTTCGTGCTGCCATCGCTCGCCACGTAGGTGGTGAAGGTGAGTTGCAGATCGCGAGCCTTATTTTCGTTCGGGTCCAGATCGCAGTGAAAAGCGTTGTTATCACATCCGCCATTCACCCCGCCGGCATAGCCTACGCCTCTTCTGACGGGCTGACCGTCCCTTTCTTCGTAGTCGGTGCTAAGAAATGGATCCTCGCGTGTGCCGATATTGGCCAATCCGCCATAATTCAGCTTGATGTTGTTGTCTGCGCCGATGAAAAAGCTGTTATCCGAATGCGTAGAGGTGTAAGAAAGGTCTTGGAGGTAGACATTATTCCGCATTTCGTCGCAATCGCAGGCTTTGATCTTAGATAATTTCTCGAGGCTATCCGTCTGGGCGAGTAATAAGACCCCTCCGCCGATTCCGCCAGTGATGTCCACGGGGTCGCGCAGATCGATATCGCCCTCGCGAGTGCGAAAAACGACGTGCCCGGTAGTGTACGGCCCGGTGAGTAAGGCGCCGCGGTTCAAGATGATATTCCCCCGCCGACCGGCGTCGAGCACAAGGCTTCCGTTGTCGCTCTTATACTCCAGCGAGCGGTGTGCGGCGCCGCGGGCCATGGTGTTCAAGTCGTTCAGTGTGCCCGGGTTCTCCAATCGGCCGGCATACGCCGCCCAGCCTGCCGCGCTTTCCACGCCGCAGCGACCGAGTCCGCCGATGATGCCCGAATGTTCGTAGCGGAGCATGCTCTGGCCCGCGCGCTGGTGCAGATTGCCGCCGTTGCAGATGTATTCGCTGGAGTAGGGGATGG
>CALIBC010000175.1 GCA_938045615.1 uncultured Clostridia bacterium
AAGCTACCAGCGATTGGCGGTCGGGCTCGATCGGCGAGATGAGATAATCCATGCCGAGGGTGAGCTCGACGAGTCCGGGATCGTCCGCGCGGCCAGGCAGGTCGAAAAGGATCAGGTCGAACGTTTCACCCGCACGCTCGGCCATAAAACGGCGGACATCCTCCTCCGCACGTGCAGCGGTGCTTTTGATGACACGGTAAGCCTCCCGGCCGAGCGCTTCAAAGTGCTTCTTCATCCGTGCCTGCAACGCCGGTTCACCGTTCTGTACGGTTTGTTTGTCGCGTTCGCGCAGTCCGAAGAAGGAGTATTGCGAGTAGTCGCAATCGACGACGAAGAGGCGCAGCCCTTCGGTGTAACAGAGGTAGCTGGCCGTGATCTCCGCCAGCGTGCTTTTGCCCGTGCCGCCTTTGAGCGACCCGAAGCCGATCCGGATCGGGCAGCCGGGCGGAGTGTTCATGGGTTCTTCTTTCATGGGTTCAAGGTCTGAGGTATATTATAGTACGCGCGTACATTATATATAAACGCACTTGTGAGTAGCTGTGTAAGTATATTCATATACTCACTTACTCACTTGTGCAGTTACATGTGAGTAAGTGAGTAACCACACAAATAAACAGCTGCACAAACACAGCTATATATAAAGGCTTTCGGGGGCTTCCCCGGCGTGGCTTCCGATTGAAAACAAACGTTTTACCCACGAAAAGCGCTGCCCTAACTTTGCCGCCGAATTGAAAGACTTTGGGGAGCCGAACCTTCTTCTCAGACACACGGCCCAAAGGCCGGGCAAGGTGTGTTTTTGTGCTACAAAAACCGTTTTGTGCTACAAAACGCCTTGCCCCCGGAGCCTTCACTCTGCGGCGGTTCGGCTCCAAAGTCGCCACCTGATCTTATACGAAAAACCAGAGTCCCATGAATCGACCGAAGAAAACACCCGCATCAAAGCCGACCCGAAGCTAAGGGGCCGATGAAAGGAACGTGGAGGGGGTGATGCCGTTCGTCCATACGAAAATCGGGCAGACCCGAGGGACTTTCATTCCTTCGGTCTGCCCGATAACGGTTCACTTGTACGTTGCTTCTACACAGCAGCCATTTCAAGGGGCTAGTTCTTGATCAACTTCTCAGTGTAGGTTTGTCCGTCTTTGATGACGCGCACGAAATAGAGCCCGGCCGGAAGTCCCGCGATCGGGATTTGGAAGGTTAGTCGATTCGTCTTAAACGATCTTAACATCGTTAGTCCGCTCCAAAGTTGGATCTCATACGTACTTGTAACGCACTTTGTGGTCAAACAGCCTTGACCTTGAGGAGACAGAATTCCATCGCCCCCTTCCGTCAGTTTGAGTGTCACTGCATCTGTGGCGGGGTTGGGGGAGAGAGAAAAAGGTGCTAATCCCAGATTAATTGTGCCGTGATCGATGCAAGATCCACTCCAGCCGCAGTTATTTCTTTTGCTTACTTGTATGCGAAAAGCACCGTAATCAGCTGTTTCTATACTCACGTGAGAAGTTCCTTGACCCCCAATGATTTTTCCACCCCAAACAGTCCATTCTATAGAATCTGCATTCCCAACGTCATCTATCCAAAATCCATACTGAGAATTGGGTGCCAATTGATTGTTATGAGCCATTCCTTTTATCATGGTCGGCCGTGAAGGCGGTTTACAAAATAAGACATCTTGAAGAATTGCAGTGGTGTCAATGGATCGTTTCATTCTTTCTATCTGCCCATTTGTGAATTTTGTTCGGCATAGAGGATTAGCATATGACATGTAATTAGATGCATCAGGGGTGTACCTCTGTTTATGTCCATCTTTTCCGGTGCCCGTATATGCACAAGTAGTCATAGACCACAAGCAAGGATCGGCGGGAGTATCTGAAATATAATCCCCACAAGTAGAAGAATTACTTCCATCTACAAATTCTCGGCATTGTGTGCTGTCGTGAGAATCTGGTTCATTCCATGTTCCGTGATGGGTGTGATAGAGTCCGAGACAGTGCCCCATTTCATGGGGCAAATCCGAAGTCTCACAACGATCACTACGTATAATGAGAGCCGTTGAAGGGATAGAATCAGCCTGTCCCGACTTTGTCCATAAGCTCTTGGGGACCACATATATATTAATAGCATTTTTACGCCTTGAAGTATTAAACAACTCCCTCTCTTTACCTGCTAAATACTTATAGTTATTATCAAGAAGATCGACACCCTGCAAGACGAATTGTATCCGAACATTTGCGAAACTGTTATTTAAATAGTTGACTACCAATGGTGCAATCGTCTTACTCGACCTCAATCCTGTACTACTTTGAACAATATGCACAAAGATGTTTATTCGGTATAATTTGTTTGCTCTAATAGGTTTTAGAGATGGGTTAAATATCCATTGAGGAGGTTCTGGTGAAGGTGTTGAACAGATTTCTTGTGCATTTATGATTGTAACACAAGAAAATAGCGACACAAGAAAAGCGATCGTCTTTTTCATCTCATTTCGTGGTTAGAATGAATATCAGTCTATAATCTTCAAGGCGAGCGTGGGGAGCATCGTACTTTGTCGGATCGGCTTTCGCCAAATAAATATGATATGGTGTATGATATATAGAGGCACCTTTGCCAAAGAGGAGTTCAAAGGTGTCGAAAAACCAAGCGCTGTCACCTTGTGCTGCTGGTGCATCTCTGATTTCACCAATCAATCGGAAAACGTCCTGTACCTCTTCCGATTTATTTTTACAATAATAGCTTACAGTTCCACATGGTTTGGAGGGCACTTCCAAGCGGGTACTATCTCCATTTATATTTAAGTAAGCATAGATTTTGATCTGCTCCATCATTTGAATACTGTCAAACTGAACCAGTGAACATTTTGTATCCACGTCATCTTTGACGCCTTGGAGTGAAATCAAGATTTCTTCATTTTTACCACAAGCCACTTTACATGACTGACGAGCCGTTAGTTCAAAGACCGCAAACTCCAAATTGTGTGGAAATATCGGTTCTTCTTTTGTCCTAGCCTCTTTCTCACACCCCGTCGCTACCATCAGTAGTAGGAAGAGGACACTAAACCATAAAATGAATT
>CALIBC010000176.1 GCA_938045615.1 uncultured Clostridia bacterium
TGAATTCACCTCCAACTTTATGATAGCACATACATTTTAAAGTGTATAGTTATAAAAAGGTGCGTACTTGTTTTTGCATGCGTAGATCAGCAAATTATAGATAAGCAATCGAAAATTGCAAATATAAATCAGGAGGTAACAAACATGGCAAATTATGCAAAAACAAATATTTGGAACGAAGGCAGAGTAGAACTTCATGAAACACTCTCATTAACAGGGGCTGAAATCAGCATCAATAAACTTCCTGTCGGAGCAAATGTTCCATTCATCCATTCCCACAAAAATAACGAAGAAATATAAGGCATTATCGCAGGTAAAAGAAAGGCTATTATTGATGATGAAGAAATATCTGCATCCAGGTAAAAGAGAACTCGCTTGAAGGATTTACCATGGATGATGGGGTTATTTACTAAACTCCTTCGGGTGAAAATCTTGCTATTTTCTTCTATTCAGCCTTCCCCTCCGGGAAAATAATTTTAAACACAAAGAAAAAAATCACCATGGAAACTCCGCCTGTAATAATTGTCACAAGCATGTTATAGACTGCCGGTGCCACATATGCAGATGCAACCGGCATCCACAGATTATTAAATCCATTACAAATCAGTGAAATTACCACCCATGCAACAAAATACCAGATTGCCTGATATACAGGATTTCCACGGCTTTTAAAAGTAATATTTCTCTGAAGCGGAAAATTGATACACTGTGCCAGAAATGACCCCAGTTCATAACTGATAAAATAGCCAAGTCCACCACCGATCAGTATATTCCCCGTTGCATCACGCAATACATTATACCCCAGCAGACTCCATGTAAATTTTACTCCAAACAGATTCATGGAAACCTTTGGCCACATAAATTCTGTACCGGCCAGACCAATTCCCAAAATCCCCGGTAAAAATGTAAATACAAGATACTGGAATACTGTCACGCCCATGCTGAATATAACAAAATAGAATATCTGATAAAGCCATTTTGCAAAAGCAGAATGTTTCTCTTCAAAACATTTCCATATATTTTTTATATGATTCATCTGCACTTCCCTCCGGCTCCTTTTAATAATTTTTCATATTTCTTATTATTTCTTCTGTTTCTGAAATATCCGCCAACTACTTTTTTTACTCCAAGCATAAAGTGGCCATTCACAACATCGACAATTCCATATACCATTTCCATACTGACTGCCCCGCCGGTCATCTTGGCAATCCCCCGAAACGGCATATTGTAAATAAAAAGAATATTCAGATCCGGCTTTCCCTGTGCCTCACTCTTCTTTTTCATTTTTGTAAGACATCTATATATCAGTCTTGCAAGTCGGCTTTTTGCATAATACATCTGACAAATTGCATCATTGATTTCCAGATTTCCACTCCATCTTCCATTCGGTATCTCATGACCAAGAAGTTCACGAAATTCCTCATCTGATATTTTCTGCACGATTCCTGTATAATAGTAAGGCATTTTTGCCGGATTGTACGGATACCCTTTACTATTTCCTGTTCTCTCAGTCATACCTGTTAAACGAATATCTGCAACACTGGCTCCTACCATAATCTGGTAAGTTCCTGTTTCTATTTCCCACTGTCCCGTTTTTATATTCCAATAACGGAATGTCTTATCATCAAACGGAATCCTGAGCTGTCTGCTTTCTCCTACCTTTAGATAAACTTTTGCAAAACCTTTCAGTTCTTTTTCCGGTCGGAACACGATTGCATTAGGAAGTCCTACATACATCTGAACAACCTCAGCTCCGTCTCTGTCACCTGTATTGGTAACCGAAACTTTGATTCCATCCTCTTCTACGATAAGATCAGAATATGTAAATTCCGTATAAGAAAGTCCAAAACCAAATGGAAACTGCACCCGTACTTTTGAAGTATCATAATAGCGATATCCTACATAAACACTCTCGCGGTATTCCGATGTTTTCTCATTACTTGGATAATATCGGAATGCCGGTGTCTGTTCATAAGATATGGGATATGTTTCTGCCAGTCTTCCTGATGGGTTCACCTTTCCGGTCAGAATATCCAATGTTGCAGAAGCGCCTGCCTGTCCATTCAGATAGCCATGCAAAATCGCTTTGCAGCATGTGTGCCATGGCATTTCTATCGCTGATCCGGCACTCAGTATTCCAATAACATTTTCATTCACCTTACTAATATCCTGCAGAAGATCGATCTGATCCTGCGGAATACGCATATGGGTTCTGTCCAGTCCTTCTGATTCACTGATCTCATCAAGACCAAAGCAGAAAATTACAATATCCGCATTCATAGACAAATTTAATGCAAACTTTCTATCATTCTCATCTACATCTCCATTTCTATGATAGCCTCTTGTCATTCCCAAAATATTCAAATCATATTGTTGCAAAATCGATGACATATCTTCTACTTTTGTTGGATTGACCATAGAAGATCCTGCCCCCTGATATCTGGGTGAAAAAGCAAAATCTCCAATAACAGCGATGGATTTTTTGGTATCCAGCGGAAGAATCTGTTTTTCATTTTTCAGAAGAATCATGCTTTCTGCTGCTGCTTTCCTTGCCAGTTGATGATGTGCGTTTCTGTCAAAGTTTTTATCTGAAAGCTTCTTCCCTGATGTCAGTTCCATCACTGCATCCACCAGTTCTCCAACTCTTTCATCCAAATCCGCTTCCTTCAGCTTTCCATTTCGTACAGCAGCAATCACTTCTCTTGCAGAATCGTACCCACAGGACGGCATCTCCAGATTTGAGCCGGCAGCAACACCTTTCACATGGTCATTGCTTCCGCCCCAGTCTGTTACTACTATTCCATCAAATCCCCAGTCTTTGCGCAAGATGTCTGTCAAAAGATGTTTGTCCTCATTAGCGTAAATCCCATTAATCTGGTTGTAACTGCTCATGATTGCTTTTGCATGTCCTTCTTTAACAGCTATCTCAAAACCGGTCAGATATATTTCTCTTAATGTCCGTTCGTCAACAACTGCGTCTATTGCCATTCTCCGAAGTTCCTGACTGTTAACCGCCAGATGCTTCGGGCAGGCGTAAACGCCTTTACTCTGTATTCCACGAATATATGACGCTGCCATCTTCCCGGAAAGATATGGATCTTCTGAAAAATATTCAAAATTTCTTCCACATAATGGGCTTCTTTTAATATTTAATCCCGGACCAAGCAGGATATTTATATCCATACTTGCTGCTTCCTCTCCAAGAGCCTGTCCAATCTCTTCCCCCAGATCCTGATTCCAGCTGTTTGCAATCGTCGCTGCTGTTGGAAAACAAGTTGCATTCAAGGATGCATTCAGTCCCAGATGATCTCCTGCTCCTGCCTGTTTTCTGATCCCATGCGGTCCATCTGAAAGAAAGATGGACGGGATGGAAAATCTGTCAATCTCTCTGGTCTGCCAGACAGTTTTCCCACTGAGGATCGCTGCCTTTTCTTCTATTGTCATCTTTTTAACCAATTTTTGCTGTTTCATAACTGTTTTCCATCCCACTTTCATCCTTATTCAGAATTCTTTCTTTTCTTATATCCTCTGATTACCAGAACTTCCATTCCCGCCATCAAAAGTACTATTACAATGTCGATACCAATTCCTGCTTTTTTCCAGTTTTCCATACCTGTTTCTTCGTGTTCTCCATCATAAGCCCAGCTGCTTACAACTGTATACATGACATTTTTGCAGGCATTCCTCATCTGAAGTACAGATGTTGGATGCTCCGGATTGGCTACATTGTTCTCTTCTCCGTTGAATGTGGACAACATTGCATCTACTCCATTCGCCAAAGCTGCATCTGCATTCATAAATCCATGACCATTGTTTCGGAAGAAGTCTGTAAGCGCCATTCCCCTGAATCCCCATTCATCTCTGAGAACTGTATTCATAAGGTTACTGCTTTCTCCGGTCCATTTATCTCCAAGGAAACTCCAGGAAACCATAACCGCATTTGCGCCACCCTGTTTTACAGAAATTTCAAATGGTTTCAGATAGATTTCCCGGATTGCCTGCTCATTTGACCAGACACTTACCATCTTTGCATTTCCCTCATACAGAGCAAAATGTTTGATATAAGAATAAACTCCATATTTTCTTGCTCCTTCTACTGCTTTTGCTCCCATATTTCCTGCAAGAACTCCATCTTCTGAAAAGTATTCATAGTTTCTTGCTCCAAATGCGGTTCTATGAGTATTCATACCTGGTGCATACCAACCCTCTGCACCCATTTCCCTGCTGATCTTGCCCATGCATTCCCCCCAGGTCTGTGCAAGTTCCTTATTCCATGTGGAAGCAACCACAACTTCAATTGGAAATCCAATAGAACCAACTCCTGTAAAGTTGTTATTAATTGCTGCTGGTCCATCGAAATCAAGTGTAGCCACTTTCCCCACAGAATCCATGGCTGCTGTCTGATAACCCGCCATCGCAACCATATTTGCCATTTCATCAACAGTTAGCTGATCCAGAAGTTTTTCCCAACGAGGATCGTCATAATCAGCATCACGCATATCAGCTAATGTAAGTCCATTATCTGCTCCCGTAGTCGGCACTACATCCTCATCATTGAGGTATGTAGTCTTATCAAAGTTGCTGTTCAGATGATATTCAGAAACATATGGCTTACCCAGCTCTGCAGATGCCGGTGCTACTGTAGCCTCTTCATAATTTGCAAAATGATCTGCACGTGACAGATATGTCAAATCGCCTTTTGCATCTTCAAATACATTTGTTGCTGCAGTATCATCTGATGCTCTTTTATTTTCTCCCTCATATACTACATCAGCATCTACAGTATAAGTTTTCTGATCCAGCACAGTGTGTGAATCGCTGTTGATAGAGATCACATAATCGCCTTTTTCAAGAACATACGCTTTTGCATTATTCTCATCATAAGAGGCCATATCTTCTATACTGAATGTAACTGTAACTATCTGAGATTTTCCCGGCTGAAGCAGATCTGTTTTTGCAAACTCGATCAGATTTGCGGAAGATTTCTCAATTCCGCCATTTGTATATGGCGGTTTATAGTACACTTCTACTACATCTTTTCCGGCAACATCTCCGGTGTTGGTTACTTCTACATCTACAGATATCTGTCCGTCTTTTTCCTCCGGTTCACCCATTTTCTGTTCAAATTCTGTGTAACTCAGACCATATCCAAATGGATACTGTACAGTCTTGTCGTAATCAATCGAACCTTCCTGTGCAGCTGTTTCATAGTACTTGTATCCTACATAAATGCCTTCCACATAATTCGTAAATGCCGGAGCATACACCTGTGCAGTTCCTGCGTTCATTCCTTCAACAGCCATATCTGCCAGATTTGTATACTCCGTTTTTTCTGCATTATTCCACCACGGCGCAGTCGTCATATCATAAATAAATGTATCCGGTGTTTTTCCGGAAGGATTCACTTCACCGGAAAATACTTTTCCAAGTGCATTAAATCCAACATTTCCTGTTCCGGGGCACCATATAACAGATTTAATCTGAGGATATTCATCTACGAAACCAAGTTCAAACTGATTTGCTCCATTATAAATCACAATCACATTATCAAAGTTTGAGCAAACCATATCCACCATATCTCTCTCAGTTTGTGAAAGCTGTAAATAATGCTCTCCCTCAGGAAAATCATCATATTCATCTGAATTATTATCATATGCTGCTTTTCTTACATCCATAGGAATATCATTATGACCTTCACCTGCTTTTCTGGAAAGAACCACAACTGCTATATCAGAATACTCTTTCGCACCTTCAATAAGCTCATCACTGTAAGTATCTGCCGGTGGCTCCGGTAATGTCCAGCTCTGTTTCTGGATAGACATTTCCGGACTGTCCGCTCCATAATTGTTATAAAAATCAATCAGTTCCCGGTTAATAGAAAATCCGGCATTTTCAAGTCCCTGATTCAGACTGACAATATCATACAGATCATTAATTCCACCGGAACCAGCTCCTCCGTATGCAGGATTAATAGATTCCCAGCCAAAAATATTCAGTTTTTTCGTTTTATTTAAAGGAAGCAGGTTTTCATTTTTCAGAAGAACAATTCCGTCTTCCATTATCTCTTCTGCTACCCTCGCAGTTTCTTCATTTGTTTCATCACTTAAAGTTCCATTTCCCGCTGCCAGTCCGATTAACGTAGCCATTGGTCCAAAACAGATCAAATTTACGCAGACAGCAACTGCAAGAACCATTGCAATCGCAGCTTCACCTCTTATCAGAAATCTTTTGTCCCTGGACATTCTGCGGCAAGCGATCATAATTACGATTCCAATTACAAGTGCAGCAACAATACCGATAATATACGGTTTACATAATTGCAATACCGCCAGAACATCTTCCATTTCAACACTGATCATTCTCTTTTTCCTCCTTTGACTCTCTCTTAGCTGTTTCAGGTATCACTCTCTGTTAGCGTTACTATAGCATGATTATTATCTTGTGCCGTTTTTGGCACAAGATGTAACAAATGTGGCACAAAACGCAAAAATTCCCAGAGCATTAAATTACTCTGGGCAAAAGAATCTTTAGTTCAAACCAGTTCTGCTGTACTCCAAACACTACAGAACCATCATATTTTTCCACAGCTGTACAAATACTTTTCAATCCAAAACCATGATTTTTACTATCCTTTTTTGTTGTTGTAATCAGATTATCTTCATTTTTGGAAATTTCTGCTTCACAATAATTCTCTATCTTGATGAACACAAATCCTTTTTGAGCGGATACTGTCAGATGGATCAGTCTTTTTTCCGGATCCGGAATCAAAATTACATGTTCAATAGCGTTATCCAAAGCATTTCCAAATATAGAACATATATCTGTTACATGCATATGATCCAATAATTTCCCATCTGCCACACAGGTAATCTGTATATGATTTTTTCGACAATGGAAAATCTTAGCTGCCAAAATCGTATCAAGTACCTGATTCCCAGTTCTGCTTATATTTTCAAAAGCAGCGATTTCCTTTTCCATGGAATCAATCCATTTTTTTCGTTTCTCTTCATCTGATTCCGCACGAAGTCCCGTTATCTGGTGTTTCAGATCATGGTATTTCATTTGTATGAGATCCAGGCTGTCCTGATAATTTCGGTATTGATCATACTGGCTTTTCAGCATCACATTCATTACTGAAAGTTCTTTCTCGGCAACATACTCACTGATCCTGCTCTGATAAGCATGTAGGATTGCAATTCCTCCAAAATCGATCAGTGTTCTGATAGAAAAAATATCTGCACGTTCTCTGCTCGCAAATGGTGCATTTTCATTTAAAAAGCTCAGATTACTAAAAGCAAAGATTGCAACAGCCATGATTGCCGCCGCTGCTACTTCCTTTACTGTCATCTGTTCAAGATAATTCTGCTTCAGAAGATCTTTTTCTAAATAAATATCAATAGTAAAGCAGCCTCCAAAAATAACCATCGTGATCAGAATTTCAACCCAGATGCTCTGATTCCCCCATGTCTGTACACAAGATACCATCTGCCACTGCAGCGAAGCTGCAAACTCAGCAAGAACAAATGCACGGGCACAGCAATAAGCCGCTCCCAGAGGCTTCATATTTCCTCCGACCATAAGAAATCCATACATCATACCTGCAGCGGTCATCATACAGGGAATCCACAAAATTTCAGTTACGCTGCCTGTCAAAGTCAGAAAGATACTCTGCATTGCCAGCATGAAAAGACTGCCTGTAAGAAAATGCACAGATTTCATGTTTCCTTTTTTTAGGATACAAAGATAAACCAGACATGATCCCCACTCTGCTATTGCCGTATAAATTCTTGGAATATCCTGATATAACATAGTATCCTCCATTTCGCATGAAATCATTCCATATTGAGGTTTTGCAGAAGCAGATTCATGAATTCTTTTTTTCTGGTTCTGCTGACAGGTATATGTACATTATGGATCACACAATCAGAACCAACAAATCCCTCTACATGATTCATATTTACCAGATATCCCTTTGCACATCGAAAAAAATTATGTACCGCAAGTTTTTCTTCGAGTTCTTTCATCGTAATTCTTGAACAGTAATCTCCTCTCGAAGTATAATAAATTGCATTATGTCTCTGTCCCTCAATAAAATAGATATCTGCTATATCTATCTTTACAACTCCTTCCCCAATCGGAATCGTAAGAAATTCTTTAACCTCAGAGCGCATACGTCCAACCGCTTTATCCAGTTTCTGCGAAAAAGAAAAGTACTCAACTGGTTTTACTACATAATCCATTGCATCAACTTCATATCCACGTACTGCATATTGAATCATATTTGTAATAAACATGATAATTACTTTCTGATCCATCTGACGGATTTTTTCTGCTGCTGTCATACCGTCCATGAACCGCATTTGAATATCCATCAGAATAATGTCAAAACCGCCACTGTAATTCTCAGTGATATCTTCTCCATCACCAAATACCGTAACATTTATTGATCTTCCCCTTTCCGTTTGATATTTCCGGATATACTCTGTTAATTGTTTTACGTAAATTTCTTCATCTTCCACAATTGCAATCTGTATCATCCTATACCCTCCACAAGAATTTCATTCTTTGTAACTGTTCAAGCCCCACAAAATACAGTTTCAAGTTTTATTGTTATTTTATAAATAACTTTTATTTCAGTATATCACTGCTTCTTTCTTGCGTCAAGCGGATGTAATATTACAGATTACAACTATATAGTTTATTTTTCTTTTATCAGAACGCATATTATACAATGCTCCTTAAGTTTCATTGCTGAGTTGACTTTTCCTATAAATTTTCTTATAGTTGTAATTATATTATTTACAATCCTCAAAATATAAAATATATTCAGTTT
>CALIBC010000177.1 GCA_938045615.1 uncultured Clostridia bacterium
TCAGGCGGCGGAACAGCGTGGGGGCAGACGGTTCCGGATTGTAATAATGACTTTGGAGCTGGAGAGTCAGCCACCCTTAGTTCTTCGACGATTGCTATGGGAAGCATCGGGCGTATTACACTGGGGACAGCTCAAAATTTAGTGCTCTATGCAACGAATAAGGCTTCTGCCGGCCAGATCGTATGTTCAAACAATAATTGTTACGTATGTGCTGGTACTGCGACAATATATCCCACTTGGACTCTTCCTAACGTGTGCGGTGTAATTCCAGGAGCTTATGTGGTACCTGGATCTTCTTCCGGGAATTTGGCTATTCAGCAGTATGAGTATATAAGGGCGGGAGGAACAGAAACGCATATCCAATTCACCGGTAGCAATTTGATTGAGATAGAGCATTTCAATTTTACGCCAATACCGTGGTATTATCGACAAACCACTTTTACTTATGGTCCATGTACTAATTCATGTCAGTATAATTGGTCACCAAACCAATATGATCAGGTCACTGGTGAATGCGCCTCTGTTCATAGCCAATCCGGCCCTCACCTCGGTGGTTATATAGACGGACATATTACCGTTCATGCTGGGACACGGATTTCTTTGACTGGAAAAGGCTCTACGCCTATCGGTATCAAAAATGATCCGAATTGTAATCAGACATATCCACACACTACGAATGCGAGTGGAGGTGATGCTACAGCTTCAAGATTGGATCTCCCTACGGGTGCAAATGCCTATACATTACAAGTAAAAGAGCTGTTTGATGCCGCTTCGTTTCCAAGTGGAAATGTTATAGGTCTTGATCCAAGTATGGCGCAGCAAGCTGTTTTGGGTTTATGGACGGGTGTCAATAAGCCCGCAAAGACCGATGGAGGTGTCGGCGGTACTTTTTTGATCGGTAATGCCACGCAGTTTCAAAATCAGCTGACGCTAAACTCAGGTTCGAATGGCGGTACGTTGGCCAACTACTACTACCACACGAACACGGAGCAGCGTCCGGGCGGCTGGAGCAACGAAAGCATCACAACAACGGATGCTGTGGTGCACGACGTCAATATTTCCGGTAGCTCTTCGGGGACGGATATCACCTTCAACCTGAACAGTACGGGCGATATGACGATCGAGAACACAC
>CALIBC010000178.1 GCA_938045615.1 uncultured Clostridia bacterium
CACTCCTGAATCTTTAGGGATCAAATGGCAGATGGACGTCAAATATGTCCCAAAAACCTGTTATGTCGGTGAAATGCCTGATAAGTTCTATCAATACACGATGATCGACGAGGTTTCAAGGATCTGAAAGAACAGATGTACAGATATATGCGTCGTTCAAACCGTATGCCCATGGCTGTGCTCGGCCGGGCATCGCCTATTGAGAGACGTTCACAACTAGAGACATAACTTCTTTATCGAATACGCTATCACTCACTTTGGTAAAACCAATTCAATGAAATCATGTTACCTTTTTCTTTTTGACAATTTTGGTCTCGCATCATTGACTAATGCACAAAGACAAAGACATCGGAATTCCGGTGCCTAGGATTGTCAAATATATGTGATAAGAGTCATCCGACTAAAACCTTATGCTATGTCCCTATAATACGATTCAACCGTTTCATTTATATTTTTCGTATCGGCATTGTTCCCTCACCTGCTCGCCGAGCAACGTGATTGCCTTTTGAGGACACAGGCTAATACAGCGGTAACACATTGTACATTGATTTCCGGAAACCGCTCGCTTACCTTTCATTTGGATATTTTTCATCGGACATTCTTTACTGCATAAGCCGCAACCAATACACGCATCGCTTATTTTCAGTTTATCAGTATATCCTATCGTTTTACGATAAAACCATAGTCTCTGTCCAAGCAATCCCTTGATATGTTCTATAAGAGATAATCCTTCTTGAGGATATTTTCCCTGCTTGATTTGTCCTGCAACTTGCTCAATACGCTTATCGGCATTTTTAACAACTTGTCTGTTCTCCTCAATATCTTTTTTCAATAACTTACTGTCACAAACAGAATCAGGCATTTTTATTTGGAGACCTCCAAGGATTTCTGCACCGTACTTCTTTAGAATTCTTGCCGTACATCCTGTTCCGTCGCCGCTGAAAAGTCCCATTGTATTGACACAAAATACTTTTTTCCCTTTCCATACGGAGCTATTTCTCACAATAAAATCGCGTACCATAAAGGGCGCATTGGAAAATTGTGTTGGATAACCCAAAATAATTGTGTCCTGCTTCCCTAATATATGTAGAATCCGCGGATGCTCCAGCGGAACACATTCTGCCGTGTCATCTATCAAAGATACAAGTTTCTCAACACAGTGCTTCGTATTTCCGGTTCCACTTAAATATATTCCTATCACTTGTGTATTTCCTCTCATGATTCTCTGTTGCTAATCCATGATTTTACTCATACAGCACTCATCGACGAATTCACCGTTAACTCTCATAGACTTGGAGCATCCACTCATTATACAAATTCTGATTTGTATAACTCTTATTTTAAAGGTATTTACCTCTTTCTCTTTTATTTTTTTCTTCCGCAGTCGATTCCAACCGCTCTCTTCGTTCGTGGGGAATCTTTGCATGAGTCGTACCAGCTATTAATTTACGTCCGTCCCGGACTTAACTAATAGCGCCATACTTTCCACATGCCCTGTCCAGCAGAACATGTCGACGGGTGTTGCTTCTATAAACTCATACCCTTCGTGCAAAATGAATTTTAGGTCTCTTGCAAGTGTGGCGGGGTCACATGATACATAGATTATTTTTTGCGGTGATGCTTTGAGCAGACAGGAAAGCAGACGCTCATTGCACCCGCTTCTCGGCGGATCGAGTATTGCTACATCCACATGCGTCATCTTAAGTGCCGGATCTTCCGCAAAGTTTTCCGATATCAGATGCGGCAGTGATATTTCCGCTTTTCCGTGTACATATCTTGCGTTCACAATCCCGTTCAGTACGGAATTTCGGTTTGCGTCGAGCACCGCACTCTTTACCGATTCCACTCCCACTACCGACGTTTTTTCAAATGCGGATTCATCTCTTTGCTTAAGATCGTTGAGAAGCCACAGCCCGATCGTTCCGGCACCGCAGTAGAGATCAAGAATCTTTTCTCCGCCTTTGAGGGCAGCGTATCGACAAACTGTGTCGTAAAGTTTTTCCGTCTGCCCGGGGTTTACCTGATAAAATGAAAACGGAGAAATCTCAAACTTCATACTGCCTAGCCGATCCTCTATCGTGTTTTTTCCCGCAAGCACTACACTTTTGGTCTTTTTCCCTTGTTCATTGCCCGTCTTGTGAAAAATGCCCTCTCCGCACTTGCACGCATTTTTGCCGCCACCTGCGGTCGCTATATCCAAAATTATACTTTGCAGACGGTACACGACCTCCGGATGCGATGATTCACCGCACTTATCCACTGCGATTGAGGAGCTTTTACTCAAATCACGTGATGTTTCTCTGCGCATTGCTCCGGGCGCTGCGTGGTTACATGAGTCAACGGCATCTACGAGCATTTCCGTCAGTTTTTCCGTATCGATAATCGGGTTGCGCTCTGCATATTGTTTTATTCCAAGAATAACCATCACCTCGCCCGTGCCGAACGCAGTTCTGACCGTCAAATTTCGTATTTCCTCAATTTGAGCATCTTGCGCACGTCTATGCGTCTTATGCAGGCTCATGTATCTGCGCAACGCATCGGCTACGGCATTCGCCGGGGCGGACTGTATTTTGCAGTCAGTACAATTCACTATTTCATGGGACTTTCTCCGGTAAAATCCCACTTTGGGATTGTCCTGTACTTGCATGGCAACCGGCATATTCGCTTTATTTCTGTATCGAAACGGTCGATGATCTTCCATTATAGGCCTAACGACCGGATTTTTTATGCCGGCCAGTCTTATCAAAGCCTCCCTGACATGTTTTTCTTTAAGCGCCGCTTGCATTCCGTATGTCAGTTTCGAATACATGCAACCGCCGCACTCTTGCTGAAAATCACAAAACCCACCTGTCCTTTGCGGTGACGGCGTAACAATGTCAACCAATTTTGCCAAAGCATAACGTTTTTTCAGCTTCGTAAGCTCTGCGATCACCGTATCGCCCGGTAGCGCCCCGTACACAAAGACAGCCAGACCCTCCGGCGTTTTGCCGAGGCTCTGACCGTCAACTGTCATATCTTCAATTTCCAATTCAATGATTTGACCTCTATTCATCTGTATTCCTCAATCTAAAACAGGGCATTATACTTCGAAGAGTCAATTGCACACCCTCGGGATTTAAACTCTTCACGACAACAGACGCCTCTTCAGGGTATCAAAACTCCGCGTAGGTGAACTCCGGTTGTGAGTTTGCTCCGGAATAAAGAGTATAGAAATACAACCCGAGCATCAATCCCGTACACATCAGTGTGTACAGCAGGTATTCCTTGGAAAATATTATGCTTTTAATTTTCTTTATAATAGTCATAAATTGCTTCATCTATTTTCACCCATCCTTGTCCAGCCGGATGTGCGGCATCGAATAAAAAATATGGTACATAATCGTATTTTGAGAAATTTTCAAGTTTTGCCCCGTACGACTGGGCGTACTCGGTTATTTTATCTGCAAAGACCTTCCTCTTTTCTTTCGTTAGCCCGGTGTAATCGTACCACCTGCCGTTGAGGGGCAAAATAATGAGCAGAGGTTTTATCTTTTCTGCTCTGCAGACCTGCAGAAATGCTTCCAAATCATCGTACTCGGGCGATCTGAGGAAGTTTTCCTTCTTGTGCAGGTTCTTTGCGAGTTTAAACCTGTGTTTAAACTTCAGGTTCCAGTTTCTCGCCCTGATATAGTATGGATTGTTCGTCTTGAATGTCTCACTCTTGGCCTTGGCAAACATATCGTCCCAATCAATAGGCGCTTCATTGCTTTCCGTGGGCACATACCTCTTGTTTCGCTTTATCTGCTCAGCCTTAAGAAGCCCTCTTAACGTCAAAACATCCTTATCGCGTACATATCTTTTCCTTAAGCCGTATGCAATCTTTGCGATCTCCCCGGCCTTTTTATCCACAAAGATTCTGTTTATAGCCATTATCCTGTGAAGCACCGATCCTGAATTTGACATCAGGCTCTCCGTACGGTTTGCCACATATCTCTTGGTTTCATCGGAAATCGCTTTATTCTCCATAAATGACATGTATGCACTCTCGGAAAATCGCAATCCGTAGCGATCCGGCCTCACCCCATTTTTGTAAAACCACGTCGGAGACAGCAGCAATACGGCTTTTCGCTTTCTCATTTCAGGCGAAATCGCACCGAGCATTATGGTGTGGTTCAGACACTGATTGTACGGACCCCCGATTGTCATCAAAGAAATATCATGGTTTCTGAACATGTTTCTGGGATGATATAGGGTATGTCTGCCATGCTTAAATTCCGAAGATCCGAATACGGGCATGGTGTCGCTGTGTAGATTTTGCGCTATAACCCCTGACGCCAAATCCTTGAAAGGATTGTACCATGTGCCGAACTCTTTGTTGTTTAACCTCAAATTATGACTGAATCCAAAATGAAATACAGATATTATCACAATGCAAATTATCGCGGATGTAATGAATGCCGCAATCTTTTTCATCAGTTCCCCTTCCGTTTTCTAAACAGTTTCTCTCAACATTTTAGATCATATGCAAAGATGCTGCCCAAACTCCGCATGCAGCGTTTTCCAAACAGTAGTTCTCCGCTTTTTAGATCTTATGCGCTCACATTCTGGACTTCACAACACCTATTATCTTGTTTGGAGTGTCCATTTCCTCTCTTGTCACTTCTGACGGTGCGATCACAACGTCAAAATTTTCTTCAATCGCTATGAGTAGCTCGGTATAATCAAGAGAGTCCATCAAATCCTCCTCATTAAGATTTATGTCTCTGTTTTCTTTTACGATTTCATCTCCGCATATTTCCTCTAAAATGTCCAACAGTTTTTCTTCCATGATATTTTTTCCTCCTATAATATGAAATATTTATTCATTGCCGTTCCACTCGACTTAATCGACATTTTCCAACAGCATTCCTCCGCACAAAGTGCATTTGCCCCATCTATACAGTCGATATTCCCATCAGCTCCGTGAATCTTCCCGAGAAGATGAAGAATCCGAACATCACCAGATTGAAAGTCACAAACCACTCTATACCGATAAACCACTTATCCTTTTTGTGTTTCTTGTAAAACTTCGACTTCTTTTGGAATATCTCGGTTCCCGCCAGTAGCAAACCGTGATACAAACCGTACAGTACATAATAAACCGTAAGTCCGTGCCACAAACCCATTATCGTCATATTCACTATGAACCCTACGGAAGCACCTGTAAGCTTACTCTTGAAAATCTTATTCTTTATGAATCCCATCATGAGCCTGGAAAATATAAAATCTCTGAACCAGTGAGACAGCGTAATATGCCAACGATCCCAAAATTCCTTTATGTCTTTGCTCATGAACGGCTTATTGAAGTTTTCCGGTGTTACAATCCCGAATACGTAACTTGCCCCTACTGCCATAAGGCTGTATCCGGCAAAATCGAAGAACAGATACAGTCCGTATGCGTACATGTAAATCAATGCCGAACGCAAATCGGAACCCATGCCGAAATCAGACATGATCCTGTAGAATACTGCTGCGATCGCAACCTTGTAAAATGCGCCCAGCAGGATTTTGAAAAGACCCGTGCCCACCATCTCAAGGTATTCACTTCTTGGAATATTTCTGTTCAGATCTTCTGTAAATCTTCTGCTTCTGTCGATAGGACCTGATGTTATGGACGGGAAGAAAAGGATGAAATACATATAGTCAAATAGTTTTTCCTCCTTTATTATCCCATCGAAGATCTCTATTATTATCTGCGTTCCTTTGAATGTCAAATATGAAATTCCCAAAAACACCAGTACCTTGTCGGGATTTCCGGAAAGTCCTAACAGCTTGTTGCATATCAGCGGCAGCAATGAAGCCAACAAAAACAGTCTATACACTATTTTATTGCGACCGACCTTTTTCCTTATGTGCATGTATGCCGCTATGAGCACGTAATTATATAAACAAAAGACCGCCAGCCAGCCCAATGCTTCCGGGGAATTTCTGAGTGCCATGAAAACGAAGAAAACGGTTACCGTAAACGAGTAATACTTCAGCTTCTTTTCCATTGCCCCAAGTATTATGGCCGGAATGGAAAGCAACGCAAGCCAGAAGAAAAAATCGAATTCATCAAATAACGTCATCTACAGCATCTCCTCCATCTTCCGTCTGTCGGTCTTACCGTTGCTTGTCATCGGTATGGAATCCACAAAAACTATTTTTTTCGGCACCATGTAATCAGGCAACTTTTCTTTCAACTCGTTTCGTATGAACTTGCGCTCTGCAAAAGTTCCCTCGCTGCCCGGACGGACGAGAAAAGCCACAAGCTGCTGAATCTTGCCGTCCTTTTCCTTGGGAACAACGCAAGCGGACTTGACATTTTCAATGGTGAGCAGATTCTGCTCTATGTCACCAAGCTCTATCCGGTATCCGTGAAATTTGATCTGAAGATCCATCCTTCCCGTTATGTAAAGCAGTCCGTCTTTTCCGTAAAACCCCCGATCCCCCGTTCTGTAGCATCTACAGCCTCCATCGCCTTCTGTGAATACAGCCACAGTTTTTTCTTCATCACCATAATATCCGGGGCTGACCGTGTCGCCGCAGATTATCATCTCGCCCGCAAGCTCACCGTCCTGTCGTTGCCCGTTTTCGTCTATAATGTAAATTTCAGTTCCCTTACGCACACTGCCTATGGGAAGTTCTTTCCATGTCAGCATTTCATCGGTTATTTCCACATCCGTGACGGCAACGGTGGATTCCGTAGGGCCGTACGTATTGATCACCGATACACCGGGGAATCTTCTCATCAGCTCCCTTGCAGTGCTTACCGACAATCTTTCACCACAGAAAAAAAAGTTCTTAAGATGCTTGAACTCCTCTCCGTTGAATTCCGGTGATGTCATGGCAAGATCCGCAAATGACGGGGTGGAAACCCAGTAGCTTACTTCATTTTTCTTTATATATCGAAGCAGCTCAGTATTGTCCTGCTGCAGTTCCTTGTCGATTCCGCAGATTGTGGAACCGGATGTCAGTGCAGTGTAAATATCCATGACTGAAAGATCGAACGAAAGCGGCGCTTGATTGAGGAATACGCGTTTTTCCCCATCGTATTCTTTTCCGAGCGTTCGTGACCAGTCGGTAAAATTGGTCAGATTATTTGCCGTTATGCCCACACCTTTTGGCAGGCCGGTACTTCCGGATGTGAATATTATATAAAACAGATCCTCGCCCACGACCCATTTTTTCCTGTCTATCGGTTCTTCTTGCTTTGCGAATTTCTTGAGATCGTCTATGCTGTAAACCTCGTTGTATTCCATCGGTTCCGTCGCCAAAACGAGTGGATCCCCGATTTTCTCCACGATACTCATAACTCTGTCGCCGGGCATCGAAACATCCACCGGACAATATGCTCTTCCTGACTTGACACACGCAAAAAAGCATACGAGCATCCATGGGTTTTTGTGCCCGTATACCACGACCGGGGTTTTGTCATTACCCCGCTTTTTGTCTATCCATGTCGCCAAGTTATCCGACAGACTCCACAGTTTTTCGTATGTGATCTCACCGCCTGCGGATTTAAACGCCGTTTTTTTCGGATTTTCTCCCGCCACATTTTCCAATCTCTCGATTACATTCATTTTCCACCTCAGTATCAAGTCGATATTGCCTCATACACGCACTTCGCCCCTTCCCCATGATTCTAGCATAGATAAAATCATGTTTTCCATAAAGCACACCTAAAATTAAGATATTTTTAAGATTCTGTTCTCGAATCAGGCATGCGATGTGTTCGACTAGAATGCCGACGATGCCGAGGATACATTGGATGTCACTGTACGGCCTGTACGGCGCGTTCTATTGCGGCCTCGTCTCTCTCCCGCTTATCGGTTATGGCTTCGGTAATCATCATATCCTTGACTTTCATAAGGCGTGTCTGATTTCCCCGTTCATTTTCATCAAGTTTCATCTGTATGTACTTGATCGTTACCTGTAACCGCGGTATAACCACATACTCCAGCGCATTGACACGTCTTCTGGTCTTTTCGAGCTCCGCCGCCAGAAGAACCGTTTCTTTCTCCTTTGCCGCAAGATCCAGAAGCAGAGGAAATATACCGGACAACTCGGAAATAGCATTGTCCAGATCGCCCGACGTTCTCGCATAACCGTACGGAAAAATGTCCGAAGGATCTTCCGCCGTGGTTTTAAAATCAAACACGGGAACCTCGACACTCATTATATTTTTTGTGTCCACTGAAAGCTCAACACCCTGTTTGGGAAACATCAGGGATTCGCCCATAACTTCCCAACTGGTTATCGCGCTTGCCATACCGAAGTTCCTGTAGATCCTTACAAGGTGTTCTTCCACTTCCTTTCTGAGTCTCCCGTTTTCACGGGCAACCGCCAGAAAGCCTTTCATCAGCTCATCCCTTTTATCTTTAAGAAGCTTATGACCTCGAACCGCGGTTTTAAGGCGTCTTTTCAATGAAGTCAGCATCATTCTGGTCGGCTTGACGTTCATTCGTTCCATATCTACCTCCCTGTCAAAACCGTTTCTTATCTAGATTCAATCAGGCATATACTTCGCAAGCAGATCATCGTCGATCCTCTTGAGTTCACTCTTTGGAAGAAGTTTGAGAAGTTCCCAGCCTATGCCGAGGGTTTCTTCGATACTTCTGTCGGTTTCAAATCCCTGTGACACGTATCTGCTCTCAAATTCGCGGCTGAATTTCGCATACATCAGATCAACCTCCGTAAGAGCCGCTTCGCCCAGTATCGTCATGAGTTCTAAACAACTTTTGCCACGCGAGTACGCCGCAAACAGCTGATTCATCGTATCCGCATGGTCTTCCCTGGTCTTGCCTTCGCCGATACCCTTGTCCTTGAGTCTTGATAATGACGGCAGAACGTCGACCGGAGGCTGCACCCCCTTATTGTCAAGTTCCCTTGAAAGTATGATCTGCCCTTCCGTTATATATCCGGTCAGATCCGGTATCGGATGCGTGATATCATCTTCCGGCATGGTCAAAATCGGTATCATCGTAATGGAACCGGTGCTGTCCTTCTTACGCCCCGCTCTCTCATACATGGTTGCAAGATCCGTATACAGATATCCCGGATAACCGCGGCGACCCGGCACCTCCTTGCGTGCCGCAGACACCTCACGCAGGGCTTCCGCATAGTTGGTTATATCTGTCATTATGACCAGAACGTGCATGTTCAGATCAAATGCCAGATATTCGGCTGCCGTAAGAGCCATACGCGGCGTGGCTATGCGCTCAACCGCAGGGTCGTTTGCCAGATTCATAAACATAACGGTTCTATCTATCGCACCCGTTCTTCTAAAATCCGAGGCAAAGAAATCCGCTTCCTCATAGGTTATGCCTATAGCCGCAAATACCACGGCAAAGTTTCCCGCATCATCGCCCAAAACCTTGGATTGACGTGCAATCTGCGCTGCCAGGTTCGCATGTGGCATGCCACTTCCCGAAAAGATAGGGAGCTTCTGACCTCTGACCAGCGTATTCAGTCCATCTATTGCCGATACACCTGTCTGAATGAATTCAGCCGGATAATCCCGCGCGGAAGGATTCATCGGAAGTCCGTTGATATTCAGCTTCTTTTCCGGTATTATGTCGGGTCCTCCGTCCTTCGGGTGTCCCATTCCGTCGAACACACGTCCCATGATTTCCGGTGAAACGGCAAATTCGGTACCCTTGCCTGTGAACTTGACCGTACTTTCTTTAAGATTTATACCCGCGGCGCTTTCAAACAACTGAACGGTCGCATCCCCGCCATTTATCTCAAGCACTTTGCATAGCCTCTTTTCGCCGTTTGGCAGAACAATCTCACCAAGTTCATCATACGTCACACCCTCGACGTCCTGAACCATCATGAGAGGTCCTGCTACTTCCGAGATGGTCTTGTATTCTTTAATCATCCTCTTCATCCCCCTTACCGGCCAATTCCGAGATTTCTTTTTTCATTTCAGCCATTATTTCTTCAAACAAATCATCTATCTGCCCTTCTTCTGTGTACTTGAATCTCCCTATTCGCTCCCTTACTGGGATTTCAACGATTTCAGCAAAAGGCGCGCCCTTTGAAACTGCCTCTTTTGAGCGATCATAGTATTCCAATATCAGCCTCAACAACTTATACTGTTTGTTCATGGATGAATACGTGTCCACATCATGGAAAGCATTCTGGTGAAGATAATCCTCTCTTATGGACTTGCATGCCTCAAGCTTTATCCTGTCGTCAAATGAGAGAGCATCAACACCGACAAGCTGAACGATCTCATTGAGTTCCGCTTCCTCCTGCAAAAGTCTGAGCGCCTTTGTCCTGAGCGCAGGAAAAGCCTTGTCAACGTTGTGGGCATACCACAGGTTGAGACGATCCACATACAGCGAATAGCTGGAAAGCCAGTTGATTGCGGGGAAATGTCTAGCATGCGCAAGACTCGCATCAAGTGACCAAAATACCTTGACTATCCTGAGAGTGGCCTGCGACACAGGTTCTGAAATATCACCACCGGGAGGAGATACGGCTCCTATAGCGGAAAGCGCTCCTTTTCTGCCTTCTTTGCCCAAAGAAATCACATTGCCCGCACGTTCATAGAACTGGGCAAGACGAGATGCAAGATAGGCTGGATAGCCTTCTTCACCCGGCATTTCCTCAAGACGACCCGACATCTCTCTAAGCGCCTCGGCCCATCTTGATGTGGAATCGGCCATGAGTGCAACGGAATAACCCATATCTCGGAAGTACTCCGCTATTGTTATGCCCGTGTATATCGACGCCTCCCTGGCCGCTACCGGCATGTCGGAGGTATTCGCAATCAAAACCGTTCTCTTCATCAGCGACTCTCCGCTTCGCGGATCCTTAAGCTCCGGAAATTCACGAAGCACGTCCGTCATTTCATTTCCGCGCTCCCCACAGCCAATGTAAACAACTATATCGGCATCGGCCCACTTCGCAAGCTGATGTTGAACGACGGTCTTTCCCGAACCGAAAGGCCCCGGCACCGCCGCAACACCTCCCTTTGCGATCGGAAACATCGTGTCTATTACGCGTTGCCCCGTCAGAAGCGGCATATCGGGCACAAGTTTTTCCTTATACGGTCTGCCCACACGAACAGGCCACTTCTGCATCATTGATATCTCGGACACCGAGCCATCCTCATTTTGTACTTCGCATACCGTTTCTTCGACAGTGAAGTCCCCCGACTTTATGCTTTTCACGATACCCTTGACATTGTGCGGAATCATGATCTTCTGTTCCACTATCACCGTCTCGCTAACCGTTCCGATTATATCTCCGGTTTGGACTTCATCCCCCGTCTTCACCGTCGGAACAAACGTCCACTTCTTCTCCCGGTCAAGCGCAGGCACCTGTATGCCTCTCTCTATATTCGAACCTTGCTGCCTATACATGACCTCCAGCGGTCTTTGTATCCCGTCATAAATATTTTCTATAAGCCCCGGCCCAAGTTCAACCGAAAGTTGCGCTCCTGTACTTACCACGGGAGCTCCCGGCCCAAGCCCCGCCGTTTCCTCATAGACCTGTATGGAGGCTCTGTCACCTCTCATTTCAATTATTTCTCCGATCAGTCCAAGATCACCGACGCGAACTACGTCGAACATATCGGCATTTTCCATGCCGGAAGCCATCACAAGCGGTCCCGACACCTTTACGACTCTTCCCTGATTCATCATTTATCACCTCCGAACAGTATATCTGCCCCAACCGCTTTTTCCACGGCTTTCTTTACGTTTATAAGCCCCGATCCCGACGGGCCGTCTCTGCTTGGTATGGGTATCACAGCCGGCAGTTTTCTCTCAACATATTTATCGATCTCTTTCTCCAGTTTTACTGCCAGCTCCTCGGTAATATATATAATCGCATATTCCCCCTCTGCCCATTCGCGCAGAATCCTGCCTGCTTCGGCCGCTTCTGTCGTAGTGTATATGTCAAGACCCACGCTTTTGAATCCAAGCACGGAATCTCTGTCTCCTATTACCCCGATCTTATACATACGGTTCCCTCAATCTTTCCTCAATATTATCCGGGCTTTCGCCTGCCAGCATTCCCATCAATATGATCCTTATATTGTCAAGTTCAACCTCTTTGCCTATCCAATACCCTGCGATCGGAACTATGCCGAAGGAAAGATATTTGGCTTTCTTGTTGTATTCCATAAGAGAATCTTCAAGCATTTTCTCATACAGCGTGAAGCTTCCCTTTTCCTTGATTTGAGCCCCACCCTCGGCCATTACGGCGGACAGACCGTACGGCGCAAGTTTTTCCGCAACTTGGGTATAGTTTTCTTCCCAGCTGTCTATGTAGAAATCTCTGCCTATATTTCCATCCGGCAAATAGACTTTGTCGAAAAACGACCACGCTTTTCCCATCTCGCGCAATCTCGCAAACACTTTCAAATTCAAAAGATCTATCTGGTGCCTGACAAATCCGATCAAAAAGTCTTCCCCGCTCTCTTCGGCGGCCTGCAACATATCCTTGTAGCACGCCTTGTCCATGATTATATCTATCTCTTGAGGATCCCTGCTTCTACTGTAAAGATCTATGGCCTCTATGACCGCATGTTTCATATTGACAGGCATGAATTCATAATTTCTGTCACGTATCATGGCCATCATCCTGCGAAAGTCTATGTCTCCGGTAGTCATCAGCAGATTGTCGTCCGGTATTATTCCCAGAATTTCCGACTTAAGGCATACTTTGACATTATGGTAATCATAAGGATACAGATAAAGCGCAAGCTCCGACCTTTCCGGCAAAGTATTGTATATCATTTGGAAGAGTTTTACCTGCTCCCGTCTGATAAAAGCCTCTATGTTCAGCATTCTTACCTCAGGGGATTCTCCGTATCCGAAGTCACGAAGCAGAGACTCCGCACTGTCAAAATCCGGACAGTTGGCAAGCCTTATAAGGTCGCTTTTTTTCATAAGATCCTTCATGTAACTGCAAATGTAGGCATCGGCAAAAATATATTCGTTTTCATTTCTTCTTGCCATGTAAAATCTCCCTATTCCTCAAAGAGCATCGCCGCAACCTCAGAGGTCAACTCATTGTACTTTTCTTCCAAGAGGGTCTCCAGACTCCCGTTGACGTACACCGAACCGCTCTTAAGCAGCAGCCCGCCCTTTATCTTTGCTTTTTCCGCGGAAACGGTAAATTCACCGCCCGGAATCTCCTTGTTCAACTTCTCCGCAAGGTCATTTCCCAGCTTCTCCGAATCCGCCTTGTTCATAACCAGTTCTCCGGAATCACTGCCGCTTTCTCTGACGATATCGACAAGAAAATCCATGTATCGCTCCTTGTCCATATCCAAAATCCTCGCCGCCGCAGCGTCAAAGCACTCATTGATAAGCTTCTGTTTGGCCTCCAGCAATATTTTTTTGCCGTCGATCTCCGCCACGGAAACGCTGCGTCTTACTATTTTATTCTTTTCCGCAAGACTTTCTTTCTCAGCCGCACCGATTGTGTCCTGCGCCCTCTTCTGCGCTTCACTCAAAAGCTTTTGGCAATTCCTCTCGGACTCTTTGAGCAGACTTTCAGCAGCATTTTCAGCCTCGCTGATTATTTTCGATGTAATCTTTTCTACACCCATTTCTTCACTTCCCAATTTATCGTTTCAAGTCGATTAAATTCCGAGATTGAACAGCATCAAAATCGAAATCAGCAGACCGAATATTGCATACGTTTCGACCATAGCCGCATATATGATGCCCTTGGCCATCTGATCGGGTCTTTTACCCAACAGCATGATTCCGGCAGCCGCGGCCTTTCCCTGTGCGATACCGGACCATATCCCTATCAATCCGACGGGCAGCCCCGACGCCAATACGTACAGACCCTGTGCAACAGACAGATTTCCCAGACCACCTCCGAGAAGTCCTATTCTGATAAAAATGAGAAATGCCATCAACAAACCATAGATGCCCTGCGTACCCGGCAAAGCCTGCAGTATCAAAGTCTTACCGAATTTCTTCGGATCCTCTGCAAGGACTCCCGCCGCAGCCTGTCCCGCAATTCCAACGCCCATTGCGCTTCCTATACCGGCAAGAGCCGCAACCGCTGCCCCCAGTAGGGCAAATACATTACCTGTAACCATTTTAAACCTCCGTTTTCAATCCACCGAAATCTATCTTCGTAACTTCTTAATATTCTCCGGTTTTCTTTTATTTTTTACCTTTCGTGTTATTGCTTATTTTTCCTGTTTTCCACCAAACTTTTATTCATTTTCCGGCTATTCATATTCCGGTGATCATTGATCCTCGGTCAACCTCACATAGCGTGTATCGTTTCTGAAAGGCGAGAACTCCTCCCCGCCGTCCTCATAAAACTTACCGAAGAATTCTATGTACTGCAGCCTGCTGGAATGAACGAACGAACCGAGCGCATTGATTGCAAGATTGAACGTATGACCTATCAGCCCGACGATTATCATCGCCACAAGTCCCACAACGCCGTTCCCTATCATTGCTCCGAGCAAGTTTACGACATTTGCGATCACTCCCGTCGCAAGCCCAAGAGCAAGAAGCCTGGCATATGACAGTATGTCAGATATGTAACCGGTCACGCCGTACAAGGATCCCAAGCCGCCTGTAACTTTTCCGATTCCTTTATTCTCTCTGCCTCCGGTAAACAAAATTACGACGCCGCCTGCGATACATACTATCCTTCCCACGGGCACAAGCCCTTGCGATATATTGCCGCCCGCAAGCCACATGCCGCCGCCGACTATCACCATGTACCATGAAAATACATCAAATACCGCATCTTTCAGTTTTCCTCTCTTTATCATCATGTACGCATTGATGCCCATGCCCACAAAGAGATGCACCACGCCGAACAGAAGAGAGAAAATAAGTAGTCGTGTGGGATCTTCTATAGGATTGAACCATATTGCCCCCACATTGACCCTATGCCCGAAAACCGTCTGCGTAAACGCAGGTATGAAGTCGCCGAACCAGCCTCCGAACATTGCGCCCCAGAACACCGTCGCAACACCGCACAGAAAAAACATTCCTATCATCTTGCGGGTCATACCCTCTATATCGTATTTCTTCAAAATAAAGAAGCTCGCAATTGCAATTATCAGACCGTATCCGGCATCGCTCAACATTATACCGAAGAACATCGCGTAAAAAATCGAAAATATGTCCGTGGGATCAAAGCCCCGGTAATCCGGAAGCGAATACATCTCCGTAATTGCGGAAAACGGTGTTCCGAACGTTGTGTTTCTGACAAGCACGGGGACTTCCTCATCCTCTTGCGGCTTGCGATACGCATACAGACATTCGTGGCGCTTCAGCACCTTTTCCAAATCCGCTTTACTTTCAGCGGGCACCCATCCCTCAAGCTTAAACGTTTTTTCCGTCCTCAGGAAACTGCCCTTGATCTTCTCGCGATCTCTTTCCATTATGAGTCGGTCATGCATACACTCGATATCTTTTCTCATGTGAGCGCATTTTGCAATATCCGCCTCTAGATTTTTTATCGCTTTTCTTGCGTCTGAAATTTCCTTTTCAAGGCGTTTTCTGTTTTCTTTGACCGTACCTACATGATTTTCAAACGGTGCGGGAGTGTAACCCCATTGCTTCAGAAGCTTGATTATGTCATCGTGTTCATCTTTGATATCCGCGACAAAAATATATATCATGTCTTTATCACGGTTTACGATTTCCAGATTCGCACTTTCACTGATCTTTGCCACGGCCTTTTCCACTTCGGGAACATTCACCGTTGCCGGCACCACTCCAAGTTCAAAACAGACATGCCGGGTTTGCCTGATTTGGAGCGGAAGATCATAAGCGATCCACGGTTCCATGCTCTTGAACTCCAGCTCCGCTTTATTCAGTTTCTCTCTGCGGTCGTGCAACCGCTTGTTCATTTTCATCACATGATTTACATTCTCAAGAATGGCATCCCTGTTTGAAAGTATTTCGCTAAATTCGGATTTTTTCATACTTCTACGGGTTATGAAAAGCGGTTGCTTTTCCTTTCCGTATCTGTAAAGCAGATCCAAAGCCACACCGAATCTTGCTATCCGGCTCTCAAGCCCGGAAACGATGTCTTCATCACCGTCGAGGCTTACGATTTGCCTTAGGCTTTCATCTTCCTTAAATTCCTCGGTCTGATCCGTGATCTCCACGATACCCAAGTCCATCAAATCCGCGAGCAAAGATTCTTTGACGTCATCAATTCCGATGACCGCCAGTTTTTCCATACTAATTATTGCCACAGACTTTCACTATCCTTTCCACTATGAACGCCACGGCTTTCTGCATATTTGGCTTTGCCTTTTCTGTGAGCCGTGCCGCCTCTTTTCGTGCCTGTTCTATGGAAGCGTCATAATTGCGACCGGATTCCTCCTCGCCAAGTTTGATTGCATTTTCGCGAATCTCGGCAGCTTTAGTCTCTGCCTGTTCTATCAATCCCTCAGCTTCGGTTCGTGCTTCCTCGATATCCTTTCCGAACCTTGTTCTCGCATCTTTTCTGATCTTTTCAGCTTTATCTTCACATTCCTTGATCTTTGAGAGTTCTTCAACGAACATGGGACTCACCTCCTTACAAAGGATTATACACCTTTTGCAAAATAGTTAACAGAATTTTTTGCCCCAAAATCTCCCATTCCGCAAGTATACAGTACACCGTCCACAGAATCGTATCTTTACCCCCGACTATACGTTCCCAAACAGGAAGTATTGTATACCACCTACCCGGATTCTTGCGAGCTGTGGTAAATGCTCTCGTGAAAAAGAGATGGCCATTTGACCACCTCTTTAATCCACTGTTTCGCGGCAGGAAATCCTTTGCTCCCACATAGAGCGCCATGTTGAGGAAAAATCTCATTCCCAAGCGGCGTGCGAATATGCGAATATAAGTTTACCTGACTCTCTTATTTTTTCATCTCATCGATCTTATATACAAATGTCACATTGTTGTAGCTGTGAAGGTCACCGAAGCTGTCGTACTGTTCAGCCGCATTTTGAAGCGCTTTGGCGTTGTTTATCGCCTTTGAGACTCCCCTGATATTGAGTTTGGCAAGTTGCGCATTCAAGGTCTTTGTCATTTCACCCAAACCCTCGCTCAGTGCCGCGGCGCCTTTTGCAAGTTTCTCGGTTCCTTTGGCAAATTCCGCTTCCTTGCTGCTGAAAATAACCATCCCTTTGTGCAAACGCATGGATCCGTTGCTCAGTTTATTGACACCCCTGACAAGGCTCATACTTCCCCCTTGAAGTGCGCCTATACCCGCATTCAACTTTTTCGAACCGTCCGCGAGCTTGGCCGCAGCCGGAATCATCTGTTTTCCTATTGCATCATTCACACCCGAAATGCCTTCGGCAAGACGCCCGCTCCCGTTTGCCACAGCCTCTGCTCCTTTTTCCAAGGTTTGAATCTCCTTGCTTTCTTTTATTCCTTTTTCCAGTTGGCTCACAGCGCCGGTGTACGCCTTCACTCCACGATGGTATTTGGCTATCGCATCAAGTTGACCCTTGATTCCGCTCAACATCCCAAGCTGGGCCATGAGTTCGGCTCTTTTCTTTACCGCCGCTTTGTAAGCTTCCGATGCAGTCTGTCCCGCAGCTTCATACTGCTTAATTGCCTCTTCGCATTGTTTTATGCCGGCTTCTATGCTTTTCAGCCCCGCAGCTATCTGGGCGGGATAGTTTTCTTCGGTTATGGAAAATCCGGCGCCCGCCGCCGCAAGCTGCTTGTTTACCGACGATATTATCCCGTCGACAAGTTGTTGCGTTCCGCTATTGATCTCGTCGTTGTTTGCCGTTATCTTTTTAATGTTCCCCGTGACGGATCCGATGACTTTCGGGATTCCTCCCGAAACCTGTTTTGCCGCCGATTGCACCTGTTTTGCGGCGCCCGCAAGTGCCTGCGTGCCGCTTCCGGGAGATGAGTTTCCTGGAGCCGCACCGTACAGTTTTTTCAATCCTTCCGACATGCCTTCGTTCCCGTCGGCCAAGTTTTTGGATCCTTCCTGCAGTTTCCCTATGCTGCCCGCCAGTGTAGGAATATTTTTTTTGATTGCGGCATTACCGTCCGAGAGAAGTTTGGTCATCTTGCTTATCTTTTTACTAACTTCGGTAAGTTTGCCTGCGCCTTTTGCAATTGCGGCATTGCCTTTTGCAAGTTGACACGAACCTTTCAACAGCCGGGATGTTCCCTCCTGCATCTGTGATATCTTTCCCTCAAGGCCATCAAGGCTGCCAACCTTGCTCATGTCGATATTCTTGAACGGATCTGCGCTTATGTATGAATAGATTTCGCCCATCTCAAAATCTTTCACTTTCGCAAGTATGTTAACTTCTTCCGGAAATTTGACCCCGCTACCCGCAAGTCCTATGCTCTCGGTCATTCCCGGAGTCGCAAATCCTGTAACAATTTTCCTGCTGCCGTCATCTATTACCTTTCCCGCATACACCTTTACATTCGAGAACTTGTCACTGTCCAACACAAGCGAGGTTACCGCAAGAAAAGGGACATAAACATTGCCGCTCTTTATATTGTTTTTATATTCTATGTGTATGATTAAATCACCGCTTTCGCCTATCAGGTCATTCGCCTCTACAGGCATTTTATTCAAAAAATATGACACTTTCATGCTTACCGGCAGTTTCTCATCCTCATAGCCCCTGTAATGAAGTTTGTTCTTCTGGCTGACTATTCTCTTATACTCTTTGCCGTCCGGTTTCTGCATCACGTACACGGTCTGCTTGTTTTCTTCTTTATCCGCACTCTTGCCGCTCCCGCCGTGAGAAAAATCCGCACCTCCGAAAAAACTCACCACGGAAACAATCAGCAATATAATGCCAAACTTTTTTACAAAATCACCTATTCTCAATTTCATATCCGCACCTCTTCATACATAAACCGCATCAACCCTGTCATCCCCGAAAGCTTGCATATCCTTGGCTTCATGTTCTTTCCGCCTCACCGGATTCATACAGATCCCTCATACCTACAGTGGTTTTACAAATCAGTTTATCAAACGCCATCAACATCGACGGCAGTATCAAAATCACGGTCGCCATACTTATCAACGCCCCTCTTGCCATCAAAATGCACATGGTGCTTATGACTCCGATGTCGGAATAGATTCCCACTCCGAAAGTTGCCGTAAAGAATCCCACCGCACTTGTTATTATGGAAGGCATTGACACAGCTGTCGCCGTAACGATGGCATCCCTTTTATTTTTGCCCGCCATCCTCTCCGTCTTGTACCTGGTCGAAGTCAAAATGGCGTAGTCCACGGTGGAACCCAGTTGTATCGTACTGATGCACACCGGAATTATAAACGCCAGCTCAAGCCCCGTATATCCTGATATCGCAAGATTGACATATATTGCAAACTCAATCACGACAACAAGTATAATAGGCAAGGTTATTGACTTCAGGACAAAAAATATTATAAGGAACACCGCTATAATAGATATGATGTTGACCATTTTGAAATCCTTGCCCGTCAGGTTTATAAGATCCTTCATCGCAGGTCCCTCTCCTATAACCTTTGCCGACTTGTCATATTTTCCCGCCGTCCGGTCTATTTTCTCTATCTGCGCATTGCACTCGGGGGTGGAAACCTTGTACCCGGAATTGACCATTATTATCTGATGTTTGCTCCCTATGAACGCCGTCTTCAATTCGTTCGGCAACATTTCTTTCGGTAGCGCGGATCCAAGTAGCACATCGGCGCCCAACACATTTTTCACTCCGTCTATCTTGTCTATTTCTTTCGACATGACCTCGCCCTGCTTTCCGGCAAGCCCTGCATCCGCAATTATCATATGCGTTGTTCCTATGTGAAAATTCTTTTCCAGTTTTTCATTGGCCTCAAGAAAAGGTGCCTGCCGCACAGATAAGCCGTGTCTTCCGTTAAGTATCTTTTCGAAATCGTATACAACATTGTCTTTCTGATACCCGTATATGGCAGGTATCAGCAGAACGGCGAAAATCAGAAGATATATGCCGTACCTTGCGGTCAAACCGTGTGAAAGTTTATGAGTATCGGGGATCAAGGTTCTGTGACGCGTCTTTTTCAGCGCTTTGTCAAACATAAGAAGCATGGACGGCAAAACGGTCACGCTTGAAACAACGCCGATAATTACACCCTTTGCCATAACTATACCCAGATCCACTCCCATGGTATACGTCATAAAGCATAGAGCAAGAAATCCCGCCACCGTAGTCACGGAGCTTCCCGTGACCGATACCATTGTATCATTGACGGCTCTGGCCATGGCTTGTTTGTTGTCTTTGCCTTTATCCAGATTCTCCATATAGCTGTGCCAAAGAAAAATCGAGTAGTCCATGGTCACCCCTAACTGGAGAACCGCTGCGATAGCCTGGGTGATATATGAGATCTTTCCGAAGAAAATGTTGGATCCCATATTGTACATTACCGCAATTCCAATGCAGATCAGGAATATAACAGGAGCAAGGTACGAATCCAGCAAAAACATCATCGCAAGAAGTGAAAGCAGCACAGCAATCACGACATACTTTAGTTCCTCCCCCTCGCAAAGGTGTCTTAAATCATAGATACACGCCGTAAGCCCGGAGGCATAGCAGTTTTTGTCACTTACTTCCCTGATTTCTTTGATAGCTTCCAAAGAGCCTGCGTCAGATGTGGATCCCTCAAAAAAAACAACTATCATGGACGCATTTTTATTGTCGAAATTCTTTTTGATTATCCCCGGGTACATGCTGCGAGGCACTTGTGGATCTATTACCTTGTTCAGATCAAATACGGAATCCACATGACGTATTTTCTTGTATTTCTCGGCAACGTCAGCTACCTGTTTTTTTGACATGTTCTCAATCACCACTATGGTAAATCCGCCCTTTCCGAACTCATCGAGAAGAAGTTTTTCTCCTTTCATGGTCTCCATATCATTCGGCAGATATGAAAGCATGTCGTAGTTTATTCCCGTCGATCTATAACCTATCACGGCCGGTATCAACAAGACTGCCGCAACAAGCAGTATGATCTTTCTGTTCTTTACTATCCTTTCTCCAAGTTTCATTTATCCCGAAACGCCTCCCGTTCCCATTAGATGTACCTAATTAACATTTTTTTATGATAACACAAAACCCGCGGGTTTTCAATCGACCGCGAGCTTTGCACACTATACAAATTCAGGGTTTTGTCTAAAAAAACGTCATTTCTTCTTGATTGAACAATCAATATTGGAAAATCAATGTTTTGAGCAGTCTCCGATTCATCGGGCAATCTCCCTCCGCAGAGCCTCCGCTTCATCGGGCAATCTCCCTCCGCAGAGCCTCCGCTTCACCGGAAAATTTTCCTCCTCAAAGTCTCCGATTCATCGGGTAATCTCCGTTTTGGCACCGACCCGTTTTGAAGCCGCCCCGCTTTCTTCACAGCATACTGCCCGTCACGGTAACCTGTCGGAGAATGCCGTTATCCTTTTCATCCTGTTGTTGACACCCGATTTTTTCAGTTTAGGTGACAGCATTTCCCCCAGCTGCGTCAAATTTGCCTCAGGGTTCTCCAATCTTAATTCCGCAAGTTCCCGCAGTTTTTTAGGCAGTGCCGCAAGGGCTCCGTTCTTTGCTATCTTCTGTATCGCAGCTATCTGCTTCTGCGATGCATCCAGTGTTCTGTCGGTATTTGCATTATCACAGTTTGTTATTCTGACCGTTTCATTCACAATACCTTTTTTGATCTTTATGTTTTCAAATTCCAGTACTTGAGCGTGCGCACCCATTATCGCAAGCATATCACTTATGTACTGCGAATTTTTCATGTACACCGCAAATTTTTCCTTGCGTTTCATTATCTTTGCCGACATATCCTCAAACGTGTCTATGAGGCGTTTGAGATCTTTTGCCAAAATACGGCTGTTGCACACAAGTTCAAGATGATACCCTTTATCCGGATCGCTTACGGTTCCCGCTCCCATAAAAAAACCGCGCAGGTAAGCTCTTTTGCGATGTTCATCCTCAATAATCTCATCCGGGATCCCATCACTTATAAGGGTTGCGCCCCGTCGCGCCATAAGCATCCCCGTCTTCTTCAAGATGGCTTCGCTCTTCATCCAAGGCTCTATGGTAAGCACATATGTGTGTCCTTTTTTCAAGGCTGCGGCTCCACTGATCTTAAGTTCCGTCTCAACATCAAAGCACTCTTTTATGAGTTTTTTATAATGCCGCGCCGCAGCGGGGCTGTCAGTGGCGACCACTATTTTGAACTTGCCCCGTCCCGCAAGCCCCACGCTTCCCGCCACGCGCAAAAAGCCTGACAACTCCGCCAAACGGCAACTTTGACTTTCCTCTTCAATCCTGGATAACTCATTTTTTGTCTCCGTGGAAAATGTCATCGTTCTTTCTCCTCTTTTACATTGCTCCGATTTTGCATTTGACACACCGGGGTTCGGCTGCGCCGCCGGAAATCGCGCGGAGTGCGGTGTGTGGGTTACGCCGATACACATCGGTATGCGATTTTGCCCGCACCGCCGGCACCATTATGCTCAATACACAAAACCGGCAGCCGCAAGGCTGCCGGAGTTTTTCTGAAAACAATTAAGCTTTAAGCGGCGGCAAGCTAAGTATTTCTCTCGCTTCCGCAGGTGTTGCTATCTCCCTGCCCAAGAGTTTTGCAAGTTTGACAGCTTTCTCAACCATTTCACCGTTACTCTTTGCAAGAACACCTTTCTCAAGGTAAAGGCTGTCCTCAAATCCAACTCTCACATGGCCGCCCATGGCAATCGTTGCGGCAGCTATATTCCAGGCATTCTTACCAAGTCCCGTAGCCGTCCAAGTCGATCCTGCCGGTATTGAATCCACCATGAAAGCAAGATCTCTGATCGTTGCCGTCATCTGTACTCCCAGCACAAAGTCAAAGTGCAGAGGGTGAACCAAAAGTCCCTTTCTGTCAGCAGTCTTGAGTGCGGTGTCAATCATTCCTTTGTCGAATACTTCAAGTTCCGGTTTTATGCCTTTTTCTTTCATGATCTTTGCAAAGTTTATTATTGTGGTGTCTGTATTTACGAAAATTTCGTCACCGCCAAAGTTACACGTACCGCAGTCCAGTGTAGCCATTTCCGGGGTGGGAACTATATCTGTGGACTCCAACCTTTCCAAATCTGTCATTCCAACAGCACCGCCTGTGGACGGCTGAATGATGGCATCCGGGCACTCCTTGCGGATAGCGTCGACACAAACCTGAAAACGCGCCGTACTTTGTGTAGGTGTTCCGTCATCTTCTCTGACATGCAGATGAATAAGCGCCGCCCCCGCATCGTATGCCGATTTTGCTTCTCTCACAATTTCTTCTACCGTGTAGGGAACCGCCGGATTCTGTTCTTTCGTTACCTCCGCCCCGCAAATGCAGGCACTGATAATTAGTTTTTCCATAAATGACACTCCTTATACATTACTATATACTTTATTTTGATTTAAACTATTGCGCTGTCTTTGCCGCAACCGAAAACGATCGTCTCAAAGCGTAAAGACAACGTTTCAGTGATTATACCATTGCCGGTGCAGATTATCAATGGCCAATCTTGACATTTCACCCATTCTCTGTCCCTTCCGTCCGGTGCATCGGAGTTGAAGATTTTTCAAAGAGGTATCTCCGCTCTTCCTTCTTCCTTCCCCATATATATCAAAACAATAGCAGTCTCACCGGAACAACATTTATCAACATTCTCAAAGATATTTGCCTCACACTATTGACACAAGGTATTACTCCGTAAAGCTCTATCGTGCTGGTTGCTCGGTCAATTTTGTCTGTCTAAAGTATCACATCTCAAAGGCATCCCTGATGCGTCGGAACAAGTGATTTGATGGAACCGGAGACTCTCTTAGATATAAGTTCTATCAATACACGATGATTGACGAGGCTTCAAGAGAACGATTCATTTATCCTTATCTTGAACAAAGCAGCTACAGCACAATTGATTTTGTAAAACGTGCAATAGCCCACTTTGGGTATAAGCCTAAAATCATCCAAACCGATAATGACGCCAGGTATCGCCTATTGAGAGACGTTCACAACTCGAGACATAGCTTCTTTATCGAATACGCTATCACTCACTTTGGTAAAACCAATTCAATGAAATCATGTTGACTTTTTCTTTTTGATAATTTTGGTCTCACATCATTGACTAATGCATAGATGCAACATTAAAAAATTTACATTTCACTCTAATTCTATTATGACCTTTTGATTGGGATTTTAACAGCTTTGCAAATCACGTATTTACATTTCACTCTGATTCTATTATGACGCGACTGCATGGAGCCGAAAATATCGGACAAAGACGATTTACATTTCACTCTGATTCTATTATGACTGGCAAGGTTGCGCTATGAGAAGTTTTGTTGTGCGAATTTACATTTCACTCTGATTCTATTATGACTTTTCGAGTTCGGCTTTGTTCGCCTTATCCTTTGCTTCGGCTTCTTCCTTGTACCTCTGCACTTCGCCCTTTAATCCATCAACGTCAACGTCTTTGAATTTCTCAAGCGTTTTGTTCGCGGCTTTCAACTGCTCATCAACGCTTGCTTTGGATGCTTTCAGCTTCTCGATGTCGTTCCCATTTTCTGCAAGGATGGAGTCGATGACGCCTTTCAATTTGTCATCCGTTACGCCTGCGTCTTTTAAGAGGTTTTCAATGGTTTCTCTTTTCATAACAAATACCTTTCCTTTCTTCGGTACGCTTTTTACGAGGTCGCTTCTCTTCCGTGTGCATTATTACGCCATGCACGTGGCGAATTTATATCAAAGACAGTCGCTTGACCATCGCCGATAACCGTATCGGTTGGCTTATTCCTTTTTGATCTCTTCGAAGCTCTCGTCGAATGATTGTGTGTATTTTCCAAAGCTTTTTTCGTTCTCTTCTTCACTTTTTGTATAATCCACAGCCCATTCGTCGGGTATGTTTGCTCTCTCTTTATTTTCTTTCATATTTCCACCCAAACCTTTCTGCAAGCCGTTCTACTATCTCATTTACATTTCACTCTGATTCTATTATGACATGCGTGGTTAGATTTGTTGCTCATGGCATCCTACATTTACATTTCACTCTGATTCTATTATGACTTCTTTAACGAAATTTATTACGCAGGCTTGAAACAAATTTACATTTCACTCTGATTCTATTATGACAAGCTGTGCAAAACGAATTGATCAAGAGTAACCCGGATTTACATTTCACTCTGATTCTATTATGACGGCCGCCGACTCGCTTGCGCGCTTTGCTAACATTACTTTTACATTTCACTCTGATTCTATTATGACCTGCCGCACAGACAGCAAACACCGCGGCAACGGCAAGTTTTACATTTCACTCTGATTCTATTATGACTTAAAACTTTCATGTTACTGGTAGGTAAATCAAACACTTTTACATTTCACTCTGATTCTATTATGACTGAGGAGGCATCAGAAGTTAAGTATGAAGGCTATATTTTACATTTCACTCTGATTCTATTATGACACGTAGTTGATCTTAAGTACAGTAATAATAGCAAAAATTTTACATTTCACTCTGATTCTATTATGACTTTTCATTGCTTCCCCGCTCATGCGGAGCATAAGGATTTTACATTTCACTCTGATTCTATTATGACCTGGTAAAATTTTTGGTACTGTCCTTGCTGGCATGGCCTTTTACATTTCACTCTGATTCTATTATGACCTAAGCGTCCGCCTGTTAGAGTGTTAAGCTTGTCGTATTTACATTTCACTCTGATTCTATTATGACTCATGGAATGGCTTGATTATGGAAAATTTCATGGTATATTTACATTTCACTCTGATTCTATTATGACAATACTTGGAATGGATGCAGGACTTAAATCATCAACATTTACATTTCACTCTGATTCTATTATGACGACGATATTAAAAGAACAATCGAACTTTTACAAGTATTTACATTTCACTCTGATTCTATTATGACCGTTACGCGTATTCTCGTGGTTTTTGACGTCATGTTCATTTACATTTCACTCTGATTCTATTATGACTCAAATGCCACCGTGGTGGAACGGCAATTTACATGCATATTTACATTTCACTCTGATTCTATTATGACAGCTTCGGGATGTGCTTTATGCAGTATCCGATGATCATTTACATTTCACTCTGATTCTATTATGACATCCTCCTCTGCTAATTTAGCAAACTTCCATCCAAGATTTACATTTCACTCTGATTCTATTATGACGTTGTAAAATTGTATGCGTGCATTGGAATTATATAAGATTTACATTTCACTCTGATTCTATTATGACTACTTTCGCTTCTTCTTTTGCGGCTTCTATTTTCCGAATTTACATTTCACTCTGATTCTATTATGACCGTCACGACTACAGCATCGTAATTCGCCGGTAGACTAATTTACATTTCACTCTGATTCTATTATGACTGAAAATTGAATCGATGTTCGGAAACCCCAATTTATAATTTACATTTCACTCTGATTCTATTATGACGTCGGTCAAATTTCTTTTGACTCATGCCCGTGATGTATTTACATTTCACTCTGATTCTATTATGACGAGATTGAAAGACTTCTTCAAGAGAAATAAATCAAAAATTTACATTTCACTCTGATTCTATTATGACTGGGGTATAACAACATACAATTTTTACAAAAAATCTTATTTACATTTCACTCTGATTCTATTATGACCAAGATTCAGTTCGTCTAATTTCAAACTCAAGTATGATTTACATTTCACTCTGATTCTATTATGACCAACATGGTAATTGATATAGATCTGATGTACAAGACAATTTACATTTCACTCTGATTCTATTATGACCAATATACATAACTATAATGGCATGGTTAAATTCCGCATTTACATTTCACTCTGATTCTATTATGACGTGGGGGCGAGGTCATTCATGACGGGTCCTTCCGTCATTTACATTTCACTCTGATTCTATTATGACGTAAGCCCTCCGGCTCGCAGTAAGCTATACGAACCACATTTACATTTCACTCTGATTCTATTATGACGAAGTTGTTTGACTTAAAACAATCAAGCACAATCATATTTACATTTCACTCTGATTCTATTATGACTACGGCGAATTTGTCACGGTAAATTCAAGCGTTCTTGATTTACATTTCACTCTGATTCTATTATGACTCAAGCACAGCAAATACGTTAATGAACTTATATAAATTATTTACATTTCACTCTGATTCTATTATGACGAGATTCTTCTCAAGGTTTTCAACGCTTCCGTGTCGCATTTACATTTCACTCTGATTCTATTATGACAATTGCAAGAAGTGACGGAAACAACAGCAGCAAAACTATTTACATTTCACTCTGATTCTATTATGACGATTTAAGGCAGAATTGGAACGACTGTCCGAGCTCGGATTTACATTTCACTCTGATTCTATTATGACTATAGATATACTTATATATAAGTATACTACCTTTTTAAATTTACATTTCACTCTGATTCTATTATGACAAGTAAAGGATATGCTAAATACAAAAAAGAAAACAAATTTACATTTCACTCTGATTCTATTATGACTCCATTTGTTAGCATCGTATCCTGCCGGGATAGATTATTTACATTTCACTCTGATTCTATTATGACTAGCGCTATACTGCGATCCGTCGCTTGCGATCAAAGATTTACATTTCACTCTGATTCTATTATGACAATACAGGCGATCCCGCACGTGTCCGCATCATGGTAATTTACATTTCACTCTGATTCTATTATGACAGTAACGCTGATCGCAATCGTAGCAGGATCATTTTCATTTACATTTCACTCTGATTCTATTATGACAAGTTTAGCATCCTGTAAAAAGAAAGGTCAAAAAAAATTTACATTTCACTCTGATTCTATTATGACCAAATGGCCTTTGACATATTCCGAAGTTAGTAAGAGATTTACATTTCACTCTGATTCTATTATGACCGGAAAAGCCAATGTTTTCCCCTCGGAGGGTATAGCAATTTACATTTCACTCTGATTCTATTATGACTTGCGCATCCGTCGAACGCGTTTTTGTGTTTTTAAAATTTACATTTCACTCTGATTCTATTATGACGTTCTCTTGGAAAAATGAGGCAAGTATTTGCAATCTTATTTACATTTCACTCTGATTCTATTATGACCACATATCTCGCCGAGGATAGGCACTGGATATGCCGATTTACATTTCACTCTGATTCTATTATGACTACGAGAACGATCTATATAATAATTATCTGAAAGCGATTTACATTTCACTCTGATTCTATTATGACATATACGGCGACATCGTGTCGGCGTGGTACGGAAAAATTTACATTTCACTCTGCTTCTATTATGACGCTTAAGTATTCTTTTACCATCCTTGTCATAAAGCTTATTTACATTTCACTCTGATTCTATTATGACCTTTGCCCGCGCATAAAAAGTCTTCCTTTTTCATCAATTTACATTTCACTCTGATTCTATTATGACCAGCGTAAATTCTTTCGGCGTCTACATCGTACGAAAATTTACATTTCACTCTGATTCTATTATGACTTGCTACCCCTTTCCCAATTAGCCGCCTATTGCCGTATTTACATTTCACTCTGATTCTATTATGACTGTAACAGGACACCATTTAATTAATTTACTCATACAAATTTACATTTCACTCTGATTCTATTATGACAGCTCCTTGTGGAACTGTTGACTATGCTTGCATTCTACATTTATTTCTGTCGTTCTGCAAGTAAAACCATAATCAACATAAATGTAGTCATTGCATTATTAGCCACTTCGTCTATTTTTCAATAAAAATACCCTCTGTCAATCACCATATATTCCCCATATAATAACGGTCGACAGTTTATACCGAATCTGTAAATCACCAATCATCATGTGGGTTTTATGTTGACTATCAAAGGATATTTTATCTCTGCGATATAATTGGGGAAAAGCATTACTAATGATTTGGCACTACTCCTCACCGACTATCATCCATTCATTGAAATCGTAACTATTCCATAAGGCAGATATACTTCATCATCCACAAAAAATCCCATTCGTGCAGAACTATTTACCCCTATTTTTTTTGAAGGTTGTGGTATTTGCTTTTGTGTTTGCGTAGAGTTAACTTCAAGTCCTTTTCTTAAACTGTTGTTCAGCCCTTTATATCCACCAATAAACATCAAGATATCATCTTTTGAAAGTATTTCTCTAACCCTATTTTTTAAATTATTGAGTGCCATCAATGCTTCATCGGTTCCACCTGAAGCCACTTCAGTAGCATGCCTATCATATCTGAACTTTTTATTAACATATTTTAACCTTTCATCTAAAATGTTGATGTACCTTTCCAACTTTTTTCTGTTAAATTCATTATTTCTTGAAATCAGGGCTTCAATTTTATCCCTATTTAATGTTGTTGCAATACATGTTTCAACTACCTTATTATGCTTAAGAACTTCTACTCCTACATTAGGCATAAATTCTTTAAGTTTCGGTTCCTTATTTTTTCCATCTTTTTTATCATCATAATAAAGGTACTGTATCTTCTTCAAAGTTATCTTTGTAATATTATCGGCACCTGCTACAGGTATATCATATGTTTTTATTCGATGAAAATCTTCATCCTCGCAAAAACTAAGTAATGCGCCCTTAAAAGAAGATCCCGGTATATAATAATTTTTTGCCAATTTATATGTTTCATCGCTTTTTAGCATACGATCTTCATAACTATAAAACGGATATATTATGTTGCACTTCTCCTCTTTATTATAGTCTACACCTTTATAAAGTGCAGAAGACTCCCTTCCTGATAAAATCACTTTAGATAATGTTTTTAATTGCAACTTATATTTATTCATTTTTCACCTACAGTCCAATAAAATATGAGTTCCCAAAAACAATAGCATCTCTGTATAATAGGTTATATGGATTGGCTATACTCTTTCCTATACAGTCAAATTCCGCGTAATTTGCTACATCTATTACACTACCTTCCTTTATAAAACTTATAACCTTTTTCTTTTCATTATATATATCATATGAGTTCCTGTCGGAAGTATAAATTTCCAAATAAGAGTCTTCCCAATTTATAACCTCTTCATTCGGAAGCAGCATCCCTAAATTCAGATATTTCCCCTTACCGAACTTAAAATCACATGCTCCCTTCTCAATGCTTTGGATTTCATAACAGTTATACCCGTAACTACCTTTTGGACCTAAGACGCAGTCCATAGTTCCACATTGACGTAAATTTGAGTCTAATAAATCCAGTCCCTCTTGCATCTTACTTTTTTCATCCACTGTAACGAAAAAACTGAAGTTCTTTACTTCGCGAATAGTACCATTTCCTATACGTATGATTGGAACAGTGTATGCTTGATTTGGGTATCCGTCAAGGTTCAAAGATTGGCTTTTCAGATTGAACTTCTGCTGAAAAGTTCTGGTTTTGGTCAAATATTTTTCCATATACATATCGGATCCTTTATCTTTGAATTCCACCAGAGCCTCATATTTAATGTAATCCCTTTTTTTAAGCGATTTATATACTTCTTTTCTATCTTGTTCACTGCCAATACTATCTAACATGTAATTTTTAGGCGTAGGGACATATCCGCTCGGCATGAGGCTTGACATCATACACATCTCTTCACCGGATTTAACATCCATAACAAGCTTAGTTATAGATGATTCACCTAAATACTTTTTTAGTTTATTAATTAAAAATCCAAACAATCTTTGAGAATCCGGTATAACTGTTATAGTTCCCTGACTTTTAATTTTCATCTCATATTTCAGCATCGTTCTTTTCCCCACATAATTCTATTTCTATGTTTCCATATCCTCTCGATTTAGAATTTCCTATGCCATATATTCCATCATTAAATTTTAGTAGCATCTGCTCAAGTTCTTTCTTCATCTCATTTTCATATTTGCTGTTTCCTTTAAATTTAATGTTTCCTTCAAACTCAAGTCCCGGTCTAATCACTTTATAAGTTCTCGGTCTAGATTCCACCTTTTCGTTTTTTTCTTCAAGAGAATTTTTTGTCTCAATAATAAAGTAAGACTCTCCGGCATTCTTATCTTTCAACTTTATATCGGAAAAAAACAACCGTGGCATTGTATTTAACCCTTCAATTCCAAAAATGTATTCTACCTTACACTCTTTCTCGTAAATTTCAATTGTTTTTTTTAAATTTTTAATTACATCGTTCTCTTCACTATGAGTATCATATTTTTTATAAAGATCATTTAAATATTCTTTTAAAAACTTCATAGTTGACGGCATAAGGCACTTAACTTTGTTTTCCTCTCTAACGATATTCCTCAAGCACCCTTTAATTGCCGAGCCGTGAATTATCGGAAATCCCTCAACATCCACAGTTGTAGCCTGGTCCACACCGCCTATAGAAAAACTTTCGGTCTGATTACCTATGAGGCAATTTGATATGGTTTTTACTTTAAATTCAATCGTGAACATTTTTTCCCTCCATACATTCGATAATATCATCAAAATAGCCACTATGCGACCCATACTGCTCGAATTTCATTTTCTCATTACTGTATTTATAAATCAAAATCAAAGGATCCAACCAATTATAACTTGAACATTTTTGTAATAAGCTTTTTACTTTCTTTTCATATTTATGTTCTCTTTTACTGTTGTTACTAATCGACTCTCCTTTATTGTTGTTATTAATCAACAATTCACCTATAAGTTCTTCTTTACCCTGTTCAACCAGTTTCTTTGCTCTAATAAAAGTTGAAGGCTTAATGTCGCGTAGCTTATGTTCTTCAGATGATCCTTCCTCACCCTGTTTAACCGGTTTCTTCGCTCTAATAAATGTTGAAGGCTTAATGTTGCGTAGCTTATGTTCTTTAGATGATTCTTCCTCAAACGTCTTTATGTATCCTTTATTCTTCTCATATAAGTGTCTAATCGGTTCATCAAACATTGCGGATTTGAATTCTTTGCAGAATTTTTCTGTTCTCACTTCTGTAAGACAATTAGAAACAGGCTCGCTTACTTTTCCAATATACCTTTTATCAGTCAAGATTAATAACAGCTTCAATTTTGGAATTAAACACTTAGAAACTTTCTTTTCATCAAACAATGGCTCACAGGGTTTTTTGCCCGTCAAAAGATGGGACAAAAAATAATACTTCATCATTGATTCAAGTTTACTTTCTGTTGAGTTTTGTATGAACGGCAAAAGCCAGTACAGTGCCATATTGAACTTTTCAGTATCCGAATTGCTATTTTCAAGAGCCAAAAGCATCTTATTCAAATAACTCCCTACATCTACCTTTTTATTCCTAATCCAATTTAGTACGTTAACCTCATCCTTTAATTTTGAAAATGCATCAATTCTTTCTTGATCACTTTTAGCATAGACAAAAAAACAATTCCCGGATATCGACAGTCCTAAGATACTTTTAAATTCATTCTTATTCTTATGTATCATGCATTTTTTTATTTTTAGCAATTCTTTTTCTACCATGTCTCGATAATATCTTAATGGCATATGATTGTTAACGAAACTCACTCCAATAGAAATTGACATCTTTTTGACCTTGTCCAGTTTCTCAATTTCGTCATTGATCTCAGATATCATATTTTTTATTATTTCTACCGAATCCAACATACCATCTATTGTGACAGCATAAAAAATATCATCACCGGCAACGTAGAAGGGAAATATTTTTCCTTGCAAATCATTTCCAGTTTTTACTCTCTCCGCAAATGAATCGTTATTGATTATTTCATCCAGGATTTTACTGAGTTTATTGTAGCTTTCGTACTCTTCTATATTTGCAAAAGTTTCTCCCAACCCGTCTATGTCGGCTTTTACCACTGCTATTTTACCGTTTGTACTCTCAACTTTATTTGGTGCATTTTCAGTTACAAGATCATCAAGATTTTTTGCAAAAACACTATTCACCTCTTTCAAATTCCGTCCAATGTCACTTTCATTCAGTTCTGTAAAGCTAAATAACAGTTCCCTATTTTCTTTTATAACAGCATTTTTCGCCTTATTTCCTTTGAATCCTTTTGCGATTTCGCGTATTATCTTCATCTCCTTCAGATTATCATATTCTTTAAATACATAATTCAAAAATACATTCCCGTCATATTTTATATAGGCCCACTCGAACAATTTTTTAAATATATCTTTGCATTCTTTTTCTGATAAACTTGTAACAAAAATAATCTTTCCCGAAGCTTTTAATATCTTTTTATCTATTTCATATTCGGATACTATTTTACGCATTATGTTAGCGCTGATATTTTCTGAAGCATCTACAATTGTCGTCAGTGCTTTAGCATCATTCTGCATACCGGATCTTAAATCGTCCAGTCTCTGAAATATATAACTCTGTATCTTTTCTACTTGTATGCCTACTACATGAATCATACGCTTATTCCTCCTTCTTCGAGTCTTTATCGCATACACATTCTCCATTAAACATTTTCACATAATCCATATGTGGGAAAAATATCGGATTATTGATAAGCATTAAAATCTGATTGAATTGAAACACAAATGACATAAGTTCATTCCCCTTCACTTTATAATTGTCTAATTTTTGTTCCGATAAATCTTTTATAGCACTTTTATTTTCTTCACCTGGTTTAGCATCCAATGGAAGCAAACTACTTTTATATTTTTTCTTGTATTCACCTGCATAATCAAATTTCTTGTACATATTACATCTTATATGCCAGTCCAATAAATCTTCATATACCTTATTAAAGTCAATTCTGATGTCATTCTTCTCATCTGCACTAATTACAATATCAAATTCGCATTCCCAGAACTTCTGTTTAACTTCTTCTCGATTCCTCTCTTCGGACTTGTCTGTTCCCGTGATATAGCACAGAATTTTCAATGGGTTTGTTGACTCTTGTGTTCTGCTCGAAGTCTCGGTTACAATTTGGGATGCCATTCTGACAACGACATGTTCTCCTGTTTCCAATTCCTTTATTTTTTCACACCAAGGTTCCAAGTCTTCTTTTCTTTGGCTTTTACTCTTACATTCAACAACTGCTGCCACCGCCTCAACCGGTACGAATTTTATCATTCCGTATTTAAAAATATACGGAGTATATTGTTCATCGTATATAGCCAAATCCACTTCGTTAGATATGTTTCCCTTAGAGTCCACTATGAACACCCCGCGTTCTATATTAAATTTTTGCGGAATGATTCTTTCAAACATAGACTTCCAAATTTCTTCACGATTTGATCCTTGTGTAGTTGGTTGATCGCATATATATTTCAATTGATTTACAATGTCATTACCCATGGTCAAATAGTTCTCCTTAATATGCTCTAAATATTTCCCTTTATCCATAATTCAGTCCTTTCCATCGTTATTAAATTTAGCATTTTAAAAGCCATTTTGCTCAGTTTATACTCAACCTTACCGCCGCCGTATTATGCTCATATAAATCTACTTGTTGCATCATCAATTTTCGCCCAAAACCTTTTTTCAAGCCATCTTTCTCCTCTGCTTACAAAAACCAAAACGGAATCCCGATCAGGGCGTATATACTTTTTGATCTCATACTCCAATTCTAAAAGTTTAGGTTTTGTTACGTTACCCTCAAAAACAGATTTCTGTATATGCACTAAGTATTTTTTACATGCTGAAAACACTTTACGCTGTACTTTTGCGCTCTCATCATCGCAATAGATGTCATATACAAGAATTACATACATAATAGTCACCTTTTCTATCTATAGCGGATTGATTATCTGCCACTGCATCATATGCGTAATAAAATTCGTTTCAATCATAGACCTCATGCTATCAGCACTGCTATTTACCACCACATTCTAAATCCTTCATATTCCTTTTCCCCAGTTATATGTTTAATAAGCTTGTAACATTCGAGTCGCATCAAATATCTGTATGACACATTTCTGCCAAGTTCCTTATGCTTAATTGTTCTTTTGAGACGATCGTCGAACTCTTTAATAATACTTTTTCTCCCTTTGTCCTTTAGGTATGTAAAATTTGACGCCTTTTCAAAATCGTTCTGAGTTATTTGATTTTTATTCAGCATAGAGAACAACATCCTGTCTACAATAAGCGGTTTAAAAACTTCAGTTATATCAAGCGACAGTGAAAATCTTCTCGTTCCTGGTTCATGAAGATAACTTATATAAGGCGATAAGCTGGTTTTATAGATTTCTGCCAACGCCACACTGTAAATCAAAGAATTGATAAATGAAATCAGCGAATTAATCATATTATCGGGTGGTCGTTTTACTCTTTTTTGAAAGTCAATATCTTGTTTCACAATACTGTTCCATGTTGAATAGTATGTTTTGCGTATATTACCCTCTATTCCCATCAATTCTTTAACTGTTTTTACTCTTGGAATTGATTTGCCCAAAGCTTCTATTTCGTTCATGGGATTTATTAAATCTATTGAACGCTCATTATAATACCTTAGATTTCTATGCATGTTATGATAGGCTGCATCAATAAGTCTTTTAGCTATAATAAGCCTTTTTGCTGAATCCTTATAATGTTCGACCTGCTCTACTAAAATATTGCCTGAACCGCTATTTTCACGCGGAAAAAAGCTACCACTATAAAAACCATAATAATTAAACAAATGCATAACAACATTATTTTGAGCCATGAAGTTCAATGCCTTTGTATTTATCCCCGCTTCTCCAAACAGAAATATTTCATCTAACATCTCAATTTTTAGATTTCGTCTATCGCCATCTTGGGTACAATATTCCAAGTTGTTATCACGTCTTTTTAATTCACCGCTGCTGAACAGATAATAAGTTTCACCCATTTTTCTCTCCTTCTTTGCATAATTCAGCAATAACAGTATGCGTAGAAAGCGCATTTACCGCATATTTTTGTTTTTTTATGTGAAGGTGGCGACTTAAGATTTTTAATTTCTTCAATACCTTTCACTATTTCATCTAATTTTTCTTTGTCATGCTCATTCAATAAAACTTTTTTTCGTTCTCGGATAATCGGATAATCTATCATTCCATATTCAATTTTAATTCCTTTTTGCTCCAAATAGTACATGTAATATTTCATCTGCCATATACCCGCCTCTTCAATCGATTTGGACTTTTTAATGTCATGCAGTACCTTCCATTTTTGGATAAAGTCAATGTTTATATTACCATCAATTGAAATATGTTTATGGGCATTTGAATATGTAGCCTCGTCTATTATTTTGCCTATGTTTACATTTTCATCGTATTGTTCAAGATTGATCCCTTTTATATGATACCAAAGTTTCTTATGGCAAACAAAATAGTAATATATCATTATTCCTGTTACTCTTTCCATTGTTTCCACCATACATCATATCATTCGAGCAAATATATCTTCCGCCGTATTATCTTTCGCCTTCATCCTATTGACACCTACATATTCATCATATTCGATGTCGGCAATATGTATACTCCAATTAGGTGTAACTCTCATATCAACGGATTTTATCTTTTGAAATATAAAAAGTGGTATATCTACGGTGAAATCTTCAAGTTCCTGCTTGATTTTCAGCCTCTCGTATTTGAAACCATCACAGAAATTCCTATTTCGCAATTTATTTATTTTCTCTTTAATTTCTTTCTCAACTTCATCATATATTACTTTCGGTATGACCCCTACAGAATTTATATTACGAAATATCCGCTTCACTTCTTTTTTAGTATAGTCGCCCGGCTCGATAACTCGCAGTGAATCTTTTGCCAGCGCATACCTTCTGTAAAACTTTGAGTTTCTCAGATTGGAGCTTGTATATATTCGATTAATCAGTTCCTGTTTTTTAGACTCATTGACTTTGCCATCTATTTCTTTAATTGCCTCCACACTTAGTTTGAAAATTTCATCATCGATGACAGTGCCGATACCGCTTGGTTTTGAGGTATCATTCCCTAAAAACACAAAACAATTATATCCGCCGTCCTCAAATATCCGTTTTCTGTAACACCGTCCCATTCTCTGAAATAAACCGTTTATATCGGACAACTCGGTTATTAAAACATCAAAATCAATATCCAGAGAAGCCTCCACAACTTGAGTACAGATCCAGATGCCTTTTTCGGTATTCCCTTTCTCGGTAAACACTAATATATCACTCTCAATTCGTCTTCTGTCCTTTTTAATAAAGCTACTGTGAAAAATGCGAACCAAGCCAATAAAAGTTTCATCCTCCACTAATTCATGATAAATTCTCTGGGCTTCTTTTACCGTATTACAAATCACAAGAACTTTATTATCGGCAAATAGGGACTTTACAAATTCCGAATCTATATTTTTATCAAAAGTTTTAATGCTATGACGAACATCATCATTTATAAAAGGATCCGGCAATTCAAACGGAATCTTCAAAGCACTAAATTCATCAATTAAAAACGGTGGCATAGTAGCCGTTAATATTGCAAAACTTCCACCCGCTGCAACAATCCATTCTAAAGCTACCATGATGATCGCAAGGAGTCCCGGATCGTACATTTGGATTTCATCAATTATAATTTTAGAGTATGCCAATGTCGCAAGTTTTATTTCACTGCCCGCATATTTATAACAAAAATCAAATATCTGATCTATCGTGCATATGGTAAGAGGAATGCTAAGTTGCCTTGTATTATAAATATATTCATCAAGTTCAAACGCATCATTCGAAAAATCATTCTCATTCAATAGCTTCAGATACTGAGCGGCGATATCCGAATGCAGCAGACCCACCTTTTCAGAAAGTCCACAATCTATATTTTGGATTATCCTTTCGTATATCGAATTGATTGCTGTTTTTAGTGGCAATGTAAAGAAACCTTTATTATTACCTATCCACAGTAAGCCGGCTTCAGTTTTACCCATTCCTGTCTGTGCCACTGCAATAATATTACGATTTTGATGTGCTTTCATATATAACTGCAGCTTGTTCCAATGTATTTGCGGATTTTTCACCTGAAGCTTTTTCAACATTTTCTCAAGGTGTTCCTCAATAAAATTGCTTGGAAATTCTATTTCTTCATGCGCACTTGCGGCATAATCGATTTTATTTAGCAAACCCTTGATTTTGCAGTATTCAATATAGGATTCTTTTCGTTCATCATAGCATAAATCAGCAGGTATAATTCTTGACAGATCAAAACAAAAGAAGCGCTGACTCGGAATTTTTCTCACCCTTACTTTTTGTAATTCCGGGGTTTTGAAATTCAACTCTTTGTGTTCCAATGTTTCTTTTTCTTTAGACAATCTTTCTTTTATTGTTCCGATATCCTCTCCTATTTCTCCTCTTGCATGATGGAAATATACCGATGCGATCAATATTTTTTTTCGCAAAGAAACATAATCGCATATGTTTTTGTTCCGATATCCGGAATCCGTTATATTATCATAGTCAATAAATAATATGCTCAAATATCCATGCGGAATTTCATTTTCATCACTAAAATACCCTTTGCCACTCACCGCAGCCTGGAGTTTATTCTGAAAAACATCATTTATTTTCCCCATGTCATGGTAGACTATCGCATCTCTCAACAGTTCCCAATCAATCATTATATCCGGATAGAGTGCTCTCAGTTTTTCAAATTTATTTAACAACTCCAAAGTATGTTCTTCTAATGTTTCTTTCGGATTGGATTTTGCAAGATACAAAGTTTCACCTCCGAACATCTCAACTATATATTATGCTAAAACGAAAATATCGTCCGAGTCACTATAAACACCTGTATCTTCAGTAAAAATTATATGTGAGGCATATAAAACTCTAATTTTATTCCATTTTCTGAAATACTTAGGTGTTTTTTTATTCCCATAATTAACTAATGCATAGTCTTTGGTCAAATTAAACATAGTCCCCCTCGTATTGACACCGGTGATTTTTTTACCTGACGCATGGTCTTCGGTATTATAAGCCTTAAGTGGCACATACGTTGAAAAACCGTTTCTTACAGGTGTATCTTCCTGCAATTCAACCTCTTCGATATTTACCATCTCAACTTTTTCCAAGACTGCCAAATCTTCATGTCTCCCAAGACTTATATATTCCTTAGGTTTTTTGAAAGCTTCATAGATTTCCTTTACACGCGTTTGATCTTCCGGTACTATATGGATTCTCAGTTTTACATCAACTAACATTTCAGTCGTACCGATTCCCCTTGATATGCCATACTCACCGACTTTTATATTGTGTCTTCTTCTTTCATACTTTACGGCATTTTTGAATTCATACCGAGTAAATAAATCGTTTGTCTTCGAAAAGTATTTCCCCTGTACACTTATCTTCATAGGTACATAATTTTCATATCCGCATATATGATGAACCATCCCTATAATTGTAGAAAACGGGGGCAAAGGATAAGTCTGCTTTAATTGGAAACTCGTTGCGACCTTGTAATTAGCTGTTTCCTGGTTGAGAAACAACTTAATTGCTTTCATAATATTTCTCCACCTGTTCTTTTAATTTTGAAAAGAAACCCGGAATACTCACTGCATTGAGTTCTTTCTTCAGTTCCTCACTATTATCGAATTTTCCATCCAAATATCCCACATATGTCTCAGCTGAAATTGCATCAAAAAGTCCGGCCTTAATTCTCTCTACATTGAGTATATTATCACTCACTTCTACCAGATTATGAAAAAAAGGATTTTTTATGTCATATACGCCTCCTATGACAAAAACCGGCTTTAAGTCCTCCCTTCTACCTCTTATATCTCTATAAAGAAGAGATATTGTATCAAGCAGTTTTTGTACACGTCTTGATTTCTCTACAGATCCAATCTCTACAATATTATCCTTGTCCGCATCGTCTATTCCTATTTGATCGAGATCAACTGTAACCGTATATTTATACAAGGAATGATGGATCTCGGATTGAGCGATATTCATATTCGAGTCAATCCTGTCCGCCAAACCCTTATTGGTCAAGAAATCAATATCACCTTTAAAAGTTTCCATTGAAATCGCATTCGAAACCCTTACCTTGGCAGCTCTTTTGAGTCCATTGCTATCCTTTTGTGTCTTAAGATAGCCAAAAAAGTCAAGTTCGGGAAAATCCTTTATGGTACAGTCCTTCGAATATTGAATTACTGCTTTGTCACCACTACCTTCCGCTACAACGCTTGCAAGAGGTTCTTTTATCTGCTCAACCATATTGTATGTAAGCGCCTGTCTGGATATATATGTGTATTGTTCTCCCTTACCTCTCGATATTTTTTTAAGTGCAGCCACATTGCCAACGGATTCACCGTAATTTGCGCTTTCAGCTTCAAATACAATCGTCATCGTAAGACCTTTAATTTTCATTTACTTATCCTCCTTATTTTTCTCTTTAACAAAGTCCACACCGTTTAGACCTATAACAAATGCATATCCAAAAGTTTTAAATGTGTCCTTATCTGTTAGGCATTCAGTTAAAACCTTGGGGATTTCCTTCCCGATATACATATAACAATGCACCAGTATATCAATAAAAGCATATGGATTAGAAGTCTTTAAGGAATTAAGCATCTTATACGTTATTCTGTCAATTTTTTTAACGGCATTTGTATTTTTTACACTGTATTCCTTCCTAACATGCCAACCATATTTCCTCACCTCGTGCACTTTATTCTTATCAATACTATCCACTGTCTCCACTCCTTTCAAGTACTCTGTATTAATCAAAAGAATTTGAAAAATATTGCTTACGCTATATCTGCATGCTTCCTTATCAGAAACATAATAATGCAAAAGCTTATTTATCCATAAAAACATATTTTGGTTGTCAAGAAGTCTTTTTATGGTTTCATCATATATTGACAAATATCTTTTATTTTCATGTAAAGTCCCTCTCCTTATATTGTTAAAGCTCTCCTCACACTTGTATACTATTTTCAAAAGCTCTTCGTGCAGTAGATTAAATCTATATTTACCGTTTTCATATATCGCCACCTGCACATCCGCCAACTCATATCGCAAGCCTTCCTTTTTCTTTTTGAGTATAGCATCAACAATGCTTTTATATGTAATTCCTCTTTCTCCTTGTTTTATATCGGCAAAAAAACCCTCCGATAACCTCGTGTTCACATTTAGTAATGCATTTATATTCGAATTGCTATTTATAAAAAGACCGGTATCAAATCCGTAAATAAATCCGGCAGGCATACACGCATAAACAAGTCTGCACAATTCGCAAATCGCCACATCATTTTGGAAGTCCCACACATGTGATGTTTTTCGCGCAGCGTCAAATCCTGTGTGTGCTAAAAAACTTAGGTTAATATTACAATCTTTAATAGGCATGTCACAGCAGAAACACCTGTATCTATGTTTCTCTTTATCGCTTTTTACATATTCAATACATGACTTGACAAAGTAATTATCGAATTCTACATAAATATTTTTTTCCTTCACCAGAGGATTTAAAATGCTGATTTTATCCCAATTATTTTTTATATAATTATAAATTACATTCTTACCTCCAAGATGCCTTCTATATTCAGATCGTTCAAGAACGTCTATAATTTCAATGATATTTTCACAGGCTTCTGTTATCGCAGTTCTTTTTGAAATCACACTCTCGTTTTCACTCAGCTTTACAGGCTTAGTATTGCGAACCTTATCAAGAAGATTTTTTGAGACACATTCTTCATTGTGAGTCGAAGCACTACATGTCTCTTCTGTTTTACCAATAGAATTCAAAGAAGCGTCTATAATCTCAAAAGCTGCTTTAAAACTCGCACTCTTCATATACTTTAGCAATACATTCTGAATATATGAGTTTAAGATATCCACCCTTTCTTTTGTTAAGCTTGCGTCATCAGAGTCCCGAATATCCAATGCCTGCCGTTTAAATGAAATTATTCTTCCATATCCCAACTGCTCCATATATGTGTCAATCAAATACGAGTAGTAAGCTTCAGTAAATCCATCCAAATATTCAATTGGCATGCAAAGTTCATAAGACGCATCCACACATTCTTCATTTCCGTTTTCTACATAAAGCCTTGTATATTCTTGTATATCTTTTCCTGAGTGTTTCAATATGCGATACAGTCCGACGAGACCTGCATTATACTGCCAATCTCCAAGCATGATTTTTATTATTTTTCCACCCAATTTTTCTTCTCCTTAATTATGATATTCCATAACTCCAAATTCAGCAGATCACACATTCTTTATGTGTTTTAGCATGCCATACCCGCTGGCGTTAAAACTGCTTATTGTTCCTGCGTAGTACAAATACTCCATTACGTATGGCTTTGCAGATATTTTTAATATCGCCAAATTTGACGGGATGTTCAATTCATGATGTCTGACTGTTACCATCTTATGTCTTACCACTTCAATATCAAATTTTTCTAAATCATATTCCACGCTTTCCCCAAACTGCTTTTTAAGCCTGCTTTTGATATTTCTTACAAATATAGCCTTCCCTTTTTCCTCCCCGACACAATGAAAGAAATCCGAAACATTTTCATCGATAAAGTGTTCTCTGATAATAATAGGACTCATCGTCTTGAAACATTCTTGATTATTTCTGAAGATGATATTTTTCTCGACATTAATCGAGGCCGCTCTTATGATCAGGTTTTTATAGTTATATTCTTCATTATGCGCACGAGTAAAAATATTATAAAAAGCAAGGCTTTCCCGCATATCATAACAAGTAAAGAATAGTTTAATTCTGTCCGAACTCAACTTAATGCTTTCTTTTTTAAATACAACATCATTCCCTAAAAAGACGGAGTATGTATAATTCTTAGTAACAGCTCCTGAATTGTACAGTTTATCAAACATGGCATCGTCATATTTTTTCATAAAAAATTTCATCCACGACGCAAAAAGTTTGTTTTTATCTTTGGGAATCTCCTGTGAATTTAATTGAAAATCAACTTCAAATCGCAAAATAATCACCTCCTAAATAATTTCCCATTTCATTTTGATTCGATTATAATTTCGTTTCAATATTTTTAAATACATTTACATTCATCTGTAATTTTGTTCTATTCTACACCGTATAGTGGTGGATGTCAATAAATTTTTTTTAATACAGGCAAAAAGATATTTCATGTTAATTTGCAAAGTATGTTACGGTTTGTGTTCAGGAAATTACTCCAATAAGTCATTTAAGGAAATACTATGACACCAAACAAAGGCTGCAAGGATAAACATCTTCACCTTCGATGAGAGGATAAAAATACTTGGAGGGCTTCCTCCTAAAAGTTCTTCCATCACCTCACATATTGTTTTGTACTTCTTTGCCGAATACCCAAGTTAAGAACTGTTGAAGCTGTTTAGTACCATTATCTATCTTTGGCGTAAACGCTAACTTACAAGACTTGTAAAACCACCTTTGAGATCCGGATTTTATCTTACTGTGCTTTATATATTTGCAATTACAAATGGGACAATTTACTTTCTGCATAATATATTCCTCCAAGAACACTGATTTTAAGGAAGATATACCACGTTTTGACATTGAATTTTTAACATTCTAAGGAGATTTCACACAGACTTTTTGTCCACCCTTAATCTTATTTCGAAAAAGATTAAACCGATACAACCGTCGAATTATCAACAGTCGTACCGGTTTCTATCAACACTTTTTGTCCTATAAACTCCACATCAAAAAATAGACAAAGACGAAGTAGCTATTATGCCATACCGATTAAAAATCGAGCAAACAAGATTCTCCGGTATAAACCAATTAAACCCCGGAGAATCCCAAATTAGTTCCGGCACCCTAAACGAGTACAAAACTTTAGGGCAAAATGCGTGAACTTAACCTTATACAAAAGATAGTTCAATGCCTTTCGCTCTTTTTGTCTTGCTATTTTTCGAAAAAAGGAAGCTAGTTTTACACTGATTCCTCGTCAGTCCCGCCTTTCAAAATTTCCCCAACCGCTTTCCCGGGCTACGCTCGTTGAAAAATTGTATCTGCATCTCGTCCACTTTTTCAATCCACCTGTCTGAGCTTTGCCCACTCTTCCAATTTATATGTGCATATGCCGGCGGCACTCACTGTTTTCCTATGTTTTTTCTCTCTTTAATCAACTGCGCTGCCTCTCCTGTCTTTCTTCATTCTCTTCGTTTTATTCTCTTTTATACCGTTCAAGTCACTATCCAATGGCATTTTGAGATGAATCCCGACCGTTCAAATCACTATCTGATAGCATTCCCGGATGAATCGCGCAGGATCACATCATGCGCGCCGCCCTCCACTATGGATGTTGCGGACACCGGCGTCAATTTCGCTTTCTTCTGAAGTTCGGGTATGCTGAGCGCACCGCAGTTGCACATAGTCGATTTGACCTTGTTCAATGAAAGATTCACATTATCGTGAAGCGATCCCGCATACGGAACGTATGAATCCACACCCTCTTCAAATTTCATCCTCGGATCGCCGCCCAGGTCGTATCTCTGCCAGTTTCTGGCGCGGTTTGAGCCTTCTCCCCAGTACTCCTTTACGTAATTTCCGTTTACGTTCAGCTTGTTTGTCGGGGACTCATCAAAACGGGCAAAATATCGTCCAAGCATTATGAAATCGGCACCCATGGCAAGCGCAAGAGTCATGTGATAATCATATACTATGCCGCCGTCCGAACATATAGGGATATAGACGCCTGTTTTCTCAAAATACTCGTTGCGCGCCGCGGCAACCTCTATCACCGATGTTGCCTGACCGCGCCCTATTCCTTTCTGTTCGCGCGTTATGCATATGGAACCTCCCCCGATCCCAACCTTGATAAAATCCGCTCCGGCTTCGGTAAGAAAATCAAATCCTTCTTTGTCCACAACGTTTCCGGCTCCGATTTTCACCTTGTCTCCGTAAACTTTTCGAACCCATTCCAAAGTTTCTTTCTGCCATTCGGAATAGCCCTCGGAAGAGTCGATGCACAAAACATCCGCTCCGGCTTCAACCAATGCGGGTATCCTCTCCTTGTAATCCCGCGTATTTACGCCCGCACCCACTATAAAGCTCTTGTGCTCGTCAAGATTCTCATTCGGATTGGATTTATGGTTATCGTAATCCTTGCGGAAAACAAAGTGCTTCAACCTGCCTTCATCGTCAACAACGGGCAAAGCGTTCAGTTTCTTGTCCCAAAGTATGTCGTTTGCTTCGCTGAGCGTACATCCGTCTTTTGCATAGACAAGCTTCTCAAAAGGCGTCATGAACTCACTGATTTTGGTATCCGGTGACATCCTGCTGACTCTGTAGTCGCGGCTTGTAACAAGGCCCACCATCTTTCCTTCAGGCGTCCCGTCTTCCGTGATGGCGATCGTAGAGTGCCCAAGCCTTGCTTTCAGATCCACGACATCCTGCATGGTCTGGTCGGGTCTTAAGTTGCTGTCACTTGTCACAAAACCCGCCTTATACGCCTTGACCTTTCTAACCATATTCGCCTGCGATTCTATGGCCTGCGAGCAAAATATAAATGAGATGCCGCCCTCTTTTGCAAGAGCCACGGCCATGTTGTCGTCGGAAACCGCCTGCATGACTGCGGAAACGAGCGGAATATTTGCGCAAAGCGACGGTTCCCCGCCCTTGCTGAACTTGACTATCGGCGTCCTTAACGATACATTGTCGACATTCATGACTTTGGTTGTATAACCCGGCACCAACAAATATTCACTGAAGGTCCTGGAAGGTTCTTTGAAAAAATGAGCCATATCTCCTCCTTATACAATAATACTGTAATGCGTTATTTACGGCATTTATTTTAGCGGATATTTTAAACTATTTTCGAACACAAATCAAGAAAAAAGTCCACCGAACCGCCCATGACGCCACCGCCCGTACCGCGCACATAATACGTATAGGTCTTTCCCTTTGTTACGCGGCCATCGGTGAAACTGAGGTCATTGCTCCGTGGAACTTTCCCTATCTCCTTCAACTTGCCGTTGAGCCTTTTATATATCCTGTATTTGTCCGGGCTGCCGCTTCTCTTCCAGCGGAGTTTTATCCCTTCGTTTTCCGTGTATTCCGACGCCACTATCTTGGCGACTCCCACTCCAAAAAAATCATTTATTTTTCCTACCACGGACTTCTCAAAGCCGGTTGCCGACCGAACGGGCTGGGTTTCGCCGAGGTTTTCTTTCATATATTCCTGTTCGTCTATCACAGCACGCGCGTAATTGAGCAGTCTGACGGTATCGGGATAGCGTTTCTTGAAATAGTCTTTCATCACGACCGTTATGATTTTTTTCCCTTTATATTCAGACATCTCCAGCAAGGACGCATTCCCCATATCCCACGTGCCGGTCTTTCCCCCTCTTATATTGTAAAATTTGAACGGATTTTTTACTTTCTTGTATTTCCGAAAGAACGGGTTTGTGTTCTTGACTTTGACTTTTTTCTTGTACTTGTTGGTCGGCGGCAACCTGTATACCTTTGTTCTGCATATCTTTCCGACCACATCATATTTGAATGCCTCACTTGCGATCAGCGCCATATCCCTCACTGATGAATGATTGCCTTTTTCTATCAACCCGTTTGCGTTGGTGAAGTGCGTGTTGGAACATCCGAGATTCTTTGCCTCTCTGTTCATTTGCTTTGCGAACGCATTTTTACTTCCGGCTATGTTGCTGCCCAGCACCGCTGCCGCATCGTTTGCGGAATACAGCAGGGTCGCGTACATCAAATCCTTTACCCTCATTCTCTCACCGGTCTTCAGGTAAAGTTTGCTTTCCATGACCCTTGTATCCTGTTTCTTGGCGGTGAAATAAGTGTTAAGCGATATCTCGCCGGCTTCGATCTTCCGCATGACCATAAGAACTGTCATAAGTTTGGTTGTGCTCAGAGGATCCAATTTCTTGTCCGTATTTTTACCGTACATGATGCGCCCTTCATCGACGGAAAAAACTATGGCCCCATCCGCAGCAACGGCGGGTTTTACCACATTGCTGTCATACGCGGGAGCCTTGTAGTATGTCATGACATGCCGGTTGACCGCCGCATATGATGCGGGAGCCAGCAGTGAAACAATGATTAAAATCGGAAGTAAAGTTCTTGCCGTCGATCTCTTCTTCCTGATTTTTTTCCTGTCGCTGTTTTTTCTGTTTTTTTCATGCTTGTATCTTCTACCCATGCGGATATTATACACCACAAAATTCAAGGTGTCTATTTAATGCAGAAATTGACATTACTGCTTTATTGTATTATATTCAATGAATGAAGATGTTTAGGCAGTACAGTAATTTACCGATTGAAATATATTATCTTTCCTTCTCGAGGATCATCACGGAAATGGGCATGATGTTCGTCTTTCCTTTCATGTCGCTGCTTCTCACGGAACGTCTCGGATTTTCCAAGGTTGAGACCGGCTACTTTCTGTTTGTTGCCGCCGCCGGAAATATCGCAGGGTCGCTCGCCGGGGGCAAGTGGGCCGACATGTACGGACGCAAACGTGTATACTCATATCTTTCTTTGCTTACGATTATCTCCATGATCATCGCCGGACTTATATGCACAAGGCGTCTTGTGATGCTGCCCATATTCATTTCCTATTCCGCAACCAGTGCGCTTATGCCGACGGTTTTTGCCATGATAGTGGACAACTCCTGTACCAAAAACAGAAGTGAATCCTTCTCTCTTCTCCACCTTGCCGGCAATCTGGGTTGCGCCCTGGGGCCTATTTTGGCAGGACTTCTTTTCTATGATCATATGCCTTGGGTATTCTTCTGTCAGGCTATATTTTTTCTGATGGCGTTTGTTGTGATTTCCTTGAAAGTCAATGACCTATATCACGTCGATCATTGCAAAACCTCAAAATCTGCCGTGACCGAGTACCGTTACCCAAGCGCTGCGGACGGTGGTGCGGCGCATGGAGCTGTGGACGGCAAGGGTGCTGCGAACGGAGCCGCGGACGGCGGGGAGAGCTCGCACTCTTCCCGATACGTGCTGTGTGGCATGCTTTCGATCCTTGCGCTTCTCACAGGATGCTATATTGCAATGAACTATGTATTCCCCCTCCAATTGGACTCCCTGTATGGGCTGCACATGGGCTCGCGACTTTCTTCTGCGGTCTGGGCAATCAACGCTTTCGCAGTTTTGATTCTTACTCCGTTTCTGACTTGGTTGGTCAAAAGGCGTTCCCCCCTGCTCAATATATTTTTTGCAGGCATACTTTTTGCCGCCGGGTTCGGGTTGTATTCATTCGGCGTCAACAAAATAATCTTCTGCCTGGCTCCTTTCGTCTGGACGTCGGGCGAAGTCCTTCTTACCACCTATTCGGGTGTTTTTCTCGCCTCGGTCGCTCCCTCCCGCCACGAGGGTCGCCTTATGAGCCTTTATGAATTCGCCCGCGGCATAGGAAAATGTATCGCCCCACTGTTCTTCAGCTATGTCATGACATACGCTTCCTATAAAACCACATGGATCACCGTTTTTGCGATTTCTCTGATATGCGCCTTGTGTCTGATCCCGTTGCATACATTAAATAAAAGGCAATCACATCAGCAGAAATGAGCAGATGATAAAACCGAGTGAAAATTCGGATGTATGCGAAGCTGTGTTTGCCGCATGCTTTCTTCTCAATTCACCGCATCCGCAAAGGCTTTGAGCGATTGTCCTTCAGACATTCTGACCCTATTGAGCGCCATTGGGTCGTCTCCCGGTCTCACCTTTCCGTATGCCGTTGTGACAGCACATATGAAACCCGCCTTGCTCACATATTTTTCCGTCTTTTTGGTGACATCTCCGAACGGATATGCCAACGCTTGCGTGTTTCTGCATATATGCTGCGATCTTTTGAGATCCTTTACAACTTCCTTTTCCGTCAAAGCTGTCATTACACCGCCGTGTCCTATCCTGCCGCCGGGTCTGTGCATGTTATGCGTGTGCGACTGATATTGCACGTACTTGCTTGCGTATTTTTCCACGAGCGTTGTTCCGCCCTTTGAGGTTATCAGAAACGATGTTGCCGGAATCCTATACTTTTCGAGCAAAGGTTTTCCGTACTTAAAAAAACTTTTTGCTCCATCGTCAAAGGTAATGACTATGCTCTTATCAGGCAGAACAAGCTTTCCGTCCACGTAGTCTCTTACTTCCTCCCATGTAGGGTAGTAATAATGATTCTTGTTCAGGTATTTCAGTTCAGCTTCAAGATCCCCTGTGGAAATGAAATTGGCATTTACACCCGCATCTTTTCTCCCCGACGGGTATACGTAGTGATACATACATATAGCCACGCCTTTTGTCTTGATTTTTTTGTTGGGAAGTACCGTCACATATACCGATTTTGAGTCCAAAACATTTGAATTTTTATCTGCCAGCTTGTATTCGACCTTGTACTCTCCCGCATATTTAAACTTTATCCTCGGTGTCTTTGGGGAGCTTCCGGCGCTTGAGTCGTTTTTTTCAGCAGAAGCCTTCAGAATTACAGGTTCAAATTCTTTTTTGAGGTTTTTATTCGATGTCGGTCTTGCCGAAATCTCAACTCTTTCAGACGAGTCTTTTTCGGATGCGCCTTTGTTTTCATCGTGCTCACCGATGATGCTGCACTGCGGCATAGAAATATACTTTCCTATCTTCACCTCTTTTTCACTCGTATCATCCAGAGTCAGCCTTGCGGAATGCTTTTCCGGTTTCCCCGTTGCCTCTCCGCCGCCGGAATTCCTTTGGAAACTTTTGAAAACTAATATGCTGCACCCTATAAGTAGCAAAATCAGTACACCTGCCAATAATCTTCTCATATCTCTCATCTCCCCTGCGATTTATCGTCTTCGCCACAATTTGTCATCTTCGCCGCATCGATAGATCCATTCTATTCTTTATCTCTATTCTTCATTCCGTTATCTGTTCATCTCCTTTGCCCTCGCATCCTTCAACCTGCGTAGCGCCACTGCCAAGTAGAGTTCATTGCGGAACGGAGATCTATGAATATCATCGTTAAACAAGGCATTTGCCTTCCTTATACGATAAAGGATCGTGTTTCTGTGCATGTATGTCAATTCTGCTGCGCGCTTAACCTCAAAGTCGGCATCCAAAAGATATGCCGCAAGTGTTTCCGCAAGTTCAAAATCTTTGTCCGAAGCGAGTGGTTCCATTATCTTCAGCAGCAATTCAGCCTCTTCATTTTGCTCATCCTCAAGCAGCCTCGCGCATCGCCGGGCAAATCTCATATGCGAAGATGAAATCATCTCCCTGTGCGGGAATATGGTCATTACCTCACTTCGGATCTTTCGCATAAGCCTATAATTGTGGCCGTAATCTTCGATATCCGCAACGTTTGCAAAAATGAAAAAAACAATATCGTTTTCACAGCCGCAGATATCGCCTATCTTCTTTATGTGGTCGTACTCCCACATCTTGCAGTCATGCCGCCTGAGCGATCGGCGCGCGTTTTTCCCCGAATACTGACTGAAATCCGGATTCTTTGCCATGATAACTATTTCACCGTTTTGCACATCCGCAACGTTAGGAATTCCCGAGCTTTCGAGATATTTTTTTACACGTGCATGATGCTCCGTCGTCAGATGTTTTTTACTGTCGCGGCATGTCATGACGATCATGCAATCAAACTCACTTGCCGACATAAGAAGGTTCCTTGCGGATTCGCCCGAGACGGGAGCTTTCTCATCGATAACGGCTGAAATCAGGTCTTTGCCCCATCTGGATTCGCCTTTACAACTGTTCTTGTGGCTCTTTTCCGATTGTTTGTCGGTTATTACGGCTTCCATTACATCGGCTATTACATCGCTGTAAACAAGCCCCATATCGTCACCACGCAAAACGATTACGGGAAAATTGCACGCATTTGCCGTCTCTATCAGCCTTTCATCTATTCCTTTCAGAATTATATCCGAGTAAAAAAGTATAAGTCCCACATCACCGCTCTTCTTGCAATGACGTATTATCCTGCACTGCTCATCGACGTCGTCTTTTGCACAATAAAAAGACGTTATTGTCATCTCGTTTGGTATATAAAAATTGTCTTCGTAATCGTCAAACTCCAGAACAGATATGCTTGCGACTATACTGTCAAGACCCTTTTCCCCCGCAACCACTCTTCCCGAGCGAAGAGAAGGCAGTTCAAGGCAGTCTCTTACCGTAACACTCATGCCGAATCCACCTACTTCCCGATTGATTCTCCTCTCTCTGTACTTAAGTATAAATTTTACTTCAAATGTAAAGCAATAGCAACTTCTTTGTTTGCGCACACAGAATCCATTGCTTTCTTTGTTGTCGTGCCAAAAGATTTTCTTCTCGATCTCTGTTAAGATTAAGATATAGTTGTAGCTAGGAAAATGATTCATAAGGAGGTATTTTATGAGTAAGAATCAAACAGAGTCAAACGCTTTGAGTCCCAAGACACCCGAGCAGCGTCAAAGCTGGTTGTCGCTCGCCTTTGTTCAGGCCGGGATCTGTGTATGTATTCCTTCGTTTCTTGAGGGTGCCCTTCTCGCCGGCAAAATGCCGTTTTGGGAGGCGATAGCCTCGGGAACCGTTGGGTATGTTATAGTGGTGGTGATCATGTCCGTTTTGGGCTTTATGGGGAGCGACCTTGGACTCGCCTCATGCTCACTTGCAGAATCCACATTTGGCAGGAAAGGAGCTAGATATATAATAAGTGTGGTGTATGCCATCAATTTGGTGGGCTGGTTCGGCATAAACAATCAGGAATGCGCGCAATCTTTTTCCAATTTCATGATGTCGTCTTTCAACATAGACATACCTGTTGCGGTATCAGGTATAGGTTGGGGGTTGATCATGCTTCTCACCGCAGTCTTCGGTATGAGCGCCATAGAAAAACTGAATGTCGTCTCCATACCTCTGCTCCTTGCGGTCATGCTTGCGGGCACCGTAATGGCGGTCAAACAGTTCGGGCTTTCGGCGCTCGACAAAGATGTTCCCCGAACCATGAGCTTCATGGGCGGTGTTGCGCTTTCTTTTGATTTCTATGCGGTGGGAACCATAACCGCAGCCGATATAACCCGGTTTCAAAGATCCCGCAAAGATACCGTCAAATCAACTATTCTTGGAGTTTTCCCGATGGGTGTTATCACGCTGGTTCTGGGCGCTATGCTGACCAAAATGACTACGGATTATGATATCAGCTCCGTGCTGATAACGGTGGGACTTCCGATCTTCGGCGTGATATCTCTCATCCTTTCGGCATGGACGACCAATGTCTCAAACGCCTATAGCGCAGGGCTGAACTTCGTCATGGTGCTCAACGCTCCCGACAACAGACGAAGAGAGGTGACTGTCGCTGCCGGTGTTGTCGGCATCATTTTGGGACTTTGCGGCATCCTGACAAGAATTGAAGATGTTTTGAGCATGCTCGCATATTTGGTTTGCCCTGTCGGCGGTATCATGTTTGTGGATTACTTCATAATAGGAAAAGGTAAAGCAAAAAACTGGCATCCCGTACAAGGGTGGAACCTCGTCGGTGTGGCGGCATGGATAATTTCAGTAATAATTTCGTTTGCACTGAAAATAGACTATCTCGGGATCGTGGCAGCCGCAATAATCTACGCCGCAATAGAGCACTTTGTTCCTTCTCTTTCAAGGGAAACAATGAAATCAGAATAGATCAGGAAATCAAGAATAAAACGATGGGGAGATAGAACGATGATTACACTCACAAAGCAACAGATAAGCGATCTTCTGCACGGCTGTACGGTTTTGGGCACTGGAGGAGGCGGCAGTCTTGAAAACGGTCTGGAACTTGTCGGCAGAGATCTTGATTCCGGGAAAACTTTCAATATGATTTCACTGTCAGAACTTCCCGACGATGAATATATTGCGACTCCTTACGCATGTGGCGCCCCAAAAGAAAATTCCGCTGAATCGGACTCGTCTTTGCGGTTCAAAAATCTGCCCAAACTTGATGATTCGGCTGCGGCGCTTGCTTTCAAACGACTGGAGACTTACATGGGCAGAAAATTTTATGCCGTTTCCTCAACTGAACTAGGCGGCGAAAATACGGCCGAAGCGCTTCATATAGCGGCTATGCTGGATCTTCCGATAATGGACGCCGATCCCGCAGGCAGAGCCGTCCCCGAACTTCAACATTCTACCTACTTTCTTGAGGGGATGCCCATATATCCCCTTTCGGTAGCCACCAACTTCGGCGAATCCATAATCTTTGAGAAAGTATGCGATGACTTCCGCGCAGAGGAGATCATACGATCCATTGCGGTGGCTAGCGACAATGAAGTGGGTGTTGCGGATCATCCGATGAATGGCAGTCAGTACAAGCGTTCCACGATACCGGGCATGTTAAGCTATGCTATTGATGTCGGCAGAACCTTAAGACTTGCCAACGGCAACGGACAACTTGCAGCAAACAATATTGCCGCAGAATATGACGGAAAAGTCCTTTTTCACGGCGAAGTTACGTCCATGCCGTGGGAGACCTCCGGCGGCTTCAACCTCGGTGAAATCAATTACGTGGGACTCGATGAATTTTCATCTGACACATATCGAATATTGATTAAAAATGAAAACATGCTCGGATACAGAAACGGTAAAATTGATATTATGATTCCCGATCTCATCTGCATGATCGGCGAAGATGCCGGCGTTATAACAACACCTAACTTCGGATCAGGAAAGAGAATGTTCATAATAGGTCTTCCCGCACCCAAAGTCTGGACGACCGAAAAAGGACTCAAAGTTTTCGGTCCACGTCCTCTGGGTTTTGATATGGAATACGTTCATTTCAAGCGTTAATATGCGTTGATATCGCAAACCGCACGGCGTTCCGCTGTTTTACATTCTCACTTTTCTGTGATATACTGAAAAAAATCTTTTTGGTGCACCGGTCTCTTGTTCCGGCGTCCGTTCATGAAGGAGAGTGTATTATGAGAATGATTAAATTAAAACTTTTTATCACTGTGGCGGCGGCTGTCTTTGCCTTTATCTGCATCGGAGCAGTCAACAAAACTAATGCGCATGCGGCCACCGCACCAAATGTCAAGGCGGAAATGAGAAATCCGGGGGGAGCGAATCCTTATATTCTGATAACGTGGAATGGCGGGTATTCCGCAGGTAAAGGATGGGGATTCTCCAAAAGTATCAATGGCGGTTCTTTCGTACCTTATTCCTTCGCATCCCAGGACTCGGGAGTTAGCAGGGATGATAATCTCACTAACGGATATCGTTATACTTATAAGGCGACTTGGAACGACGGCAATTCTGTAAAAGCAACTTCCAATACCGTCATCGCCACGTTAAAACCTGATGCTCCGCACTCGCTTACGGCGACAATCGATTCCGCAAGCCCAAACAGCGTCAGTCTGAAATGGGAACAGCAGCGTGTCAGGCATAAGGCTCAATTTGACATTTCGGCGAACGGTCCGCATGCCGTAGTGGAACGCAAACAAGGTTCCGGTAGTTACAGTGCCGTCAATTCTGTTCTTGATACGGGCTCTTTCAAAAACAGCGGTCTTGAGTACAATACCCAATATACGTATAGGGTGAAATTCAAGAATAAGTACGGAGAAGGTCCGGTATCCAACGAAGTTACCGTGACCACCGGTGCAAATCCTGCAGCGCAAAATCCCGGCAAGAATCCGGGAAGCGGCATTTCAAGTAGCTATGCACCACAGATTGTAAGGGTTTATGCAACTCCTGCAAGCCCGGGGATTGCGACCGTACATGTTGAAGCAAGAAACGGGTACTCCGATCGCTATCTTGAGTTTTACAGAAACGGTACTTTCTACGGACAGGTAAAGTACAACATGTATTCCGGTTCTTTCAATCTTCCGGTCACATATACCGGTGTCACCACTTATACGGTAAAGTGCTATTCGATTTACAACGGACGTAAGATTTACGGAAACGAGATGAGTGTCAGGGCTACATCGGGAAAGCTGGGAAGCGTAAAACTCGCATGTACCAAAATCAGCAGGAATATCGTAAATTTGAGCTGGTCCGCAAACTCCGGTGCAAGCGGCTACTACATATATGCAGGCAAAAAGCTTGTAAAAAAGACTTCGGGTTCTCAGATCAAATATAAGGGCAAGAAGGCAGGTGGGAAATCCTTCACAGTCGTTCCTTACGTAAACGTAGGAGGAAAAATATATGCAGGGTCTGCCTCAAATAAGGCAACGCCTAAACCCAATCTGGCTCGCTTCGTAAATCATAAGAAATACTATTATGGAACGTGTCCTTTCATTATCAAGAAGGTTTCTCTGAAAGGAAAAACCTATACAATCACCGGACATGCGGTAAACAATCGTATATTTAAAATGAAAAAATATCGCAAACTGAAAATCAGCGTGACAACTTCCGGCAAGATCGCATTTTCCAAGACATGGCGAAACCTGTCGGTAAATGTGGGGGGATCTTCCTCAAAACGTCTGGTACTCAAGGCCAAGGGCAAGGCGGGAATAGATTTGCGCACAAATTGCAGCTATTATGCAAGCTGGAAGCCTATCTGGTAACCTGTCCGGCAAGACCCTATTCAATCGAAACCTGGAAAGGCGTGAAAAAGGCATCAGGATACGAATTGCTGTACGCTATCAAAAATTCGGGGAAATCCGGAGTGAAATATAAGGGATTTTAAAAAACAAATCTCGGTCTGTTGAAAGGGAGGATATATTATGAGAATGAGTAAATTAAGACTTTGCGTTTTTATGGTAGCGGCTGTCTGTGCCGTTATATGTATCGGGACACTCAGCAAATCGAGTGTTCTTGCAGTCACTGCGCCTACAGTTAAAGCAGAAATGAGAAATCCCGGAGGAGAGAGTCCTTCCATTGTGTTTGAATGGGAAAACGGAGATTCCGACGGTCACGGATGGGAATTGTCCAGAAGTGTCAATGACGGGCCTTTCAGTTATTACGGAACCGTATCCAAAAATGCCGGTAGGGAGGTATATTCCAACAATATCCACCACGGGAATAGATATGCCTATCGTATAACCTCGAAAAAGGACAGTTCCGTCTTTGCCGTTTCCACTCCTGTGACCGCCGTAATGATACCGGAAACTCCACAGTCACTGACGGCGAAAACGGATCCTAAAAATCCCAACACCGTGAACCTCACGTGGACACAGCAACGTGACCGCTATCCGGCACAGTTCGACAGTACGGCTAACGGCCCATTGGCAGTCATAGAACGCAGAAAAGGTTCCGGAAGTTATGAATCCGTTACCACACTTCCTGACAAGGGTTCATTTACGGAAAGATGGCTTGAGTACAATACCCAATATACCTATAGAGTGAAGTTCAAGAATAAATATGGGATAAGTTCCACCTCTGAAGTCACCGTGACTACCGGTTCGAAACCTGCGCCGGCAGATTCGGGCAAGACTCCGACTAACACGACTAACAAAACCTCGACTGTCAAAAAACCGGAACTTGAAAGCGTGACAGCATCTCCCAAAGGTCCGGGTGTTGCCACTATCCATGTAAGGACAAGCACCGACCACTCGTCCTGCTACCTTGAGTTTTACAGAAACGGCGCTTTTCATAAGCAGGTACATATGCAGACTTATTCAAATTCATTCGATGTTCCGGTCACATATGCCGGTGTCACCACCTACACGGTAAAATGCTATATTATGGACGGCGGACAAAAGGTCTACGGAAATGAGATGAGTGTCAAAGCCACATCGGGCAGAATGGGCACAGTCAGACTCACCTGTACCAAAATCAGTCCGCGTGTGTTTAGTTTAAAATGGCACGGAGCTACCGGACCGAGCGGTTACTACGTATACGCAGGTAAAAAACTGATTAAAAAGACTTCCAAAACTCAGTTAAAGTATAAGAAAAAGGGAGGAAAGAAATCTTTCAGAGTCGTTCCTTATGTAAATATAGACGGAAAACGATATACGGGACTCAGTTCAAATAAGGCAAAACCTAAACCTAACATGGCTCGCTTTTCAAAATCGACCTATTACAGGAACTACTCTTATGCGACGTGTCCTTTCGTTATAAAAAAGATTTCTCTGAAAGGTAAAACTTACACCATCATCGGATATGCGGTAAACAATCGCATATTCAAGATGAAGAAATACCACAGACTACAGATTAGAGTAACCTCTTCCGGAAAAACCGCCTTTTCCAAAACATGGAGAAACTTGTCGGTAAATGCGGGATCTTCCTCTGCCAAGCGCGTGGTACTCAAAGTTAGAGGCAAGGCGGGAATGGATCTGCACGCCGACTGCCACTACTACGCGCATTGGGAACCTATCTGGTAACCTGTCATGCGAAGCTATATTCAATCGGAATCGCCTCATCGGCGGTTCCGATTTTCTGTTTTCTATTGGACTGAAATGCCGTATACCTGCGGTTTTAACGTCGTCTACGCCGATCCGGTTTTACATTCTCATTTTTCTGTGATATACTTTACAAAATGTTGTTGGCTGCGCCGGTGTTTCATGCCGGTGCTTGTCCGGAAGGAGGGTGTAAATGAAAATCATTAGTAAAAAAGGTTTGATGTCGGTGCTGCTTACATTTGTGATGGTTGCGGCGCTGCTTCCCGCAATGTCTTCGGAAGTATCCGCCGATTCGATAGCAAAAGTATCAAATGAAGCAACGCTGAAAGCGGCACTGAATAATACCGGTGTCAACAAAATAGAATTAACGGCCGATATATATGTCCGTAATGAACTTAAAGTGGATCGGAAAGTAGATTTGGATTTGAACGGACACGATATCTCCAGTGACAGTAGTTTAAGCGAAAATATTTTCAGGGTGACATCCACCGGTATTTTAGACTTACATAATAGTAACAAAAATGGCTATTCAACTCTTAAGTTTACAAAATCCGGCATGCATCCCATAATGGTTGAATCCAACGGAGGTCTTAACGTATACGGAGTACATGTATTTGAGAGTGGTTACGCTCCAGATGTGACGTGGTTAGAGATTTCGAGCACTGAAAACAAAGCAGCCATAGCCTATGAAAACAATGCAAGAATCCGGCTTGACGTAAATATATCGGCTGAAGCGGTTTTTGACGGAAAACCGTCCGGTGAAAGCGCTTTTAACAAAGGAAATGTAGTTATAGAGGGTGGTCACTTTAAGGCAGAAAGAATGGTCTGCGGTGATCTTGGCACTCAGGTTGCCGGTGTAAGTGCAGAGAGCGGACTATATACTTTCAATCCGGTTCCGTACGCAACCGCTCCTGTTGCATTCCTGGTAATGAATATTGTTGCGCCGGAAGGTCTGTATGTTGTAGGAAAGAGCAAACTATCCGAAGTTGCAGGGATGCCTTACAAGAAGGGCGACTACATCGAAATGCTCAAAGGATCCTTTGATTTTGGAAACGATATAACAGGAGAGGTGAAAAATTCCACCCAAAACGACAGCGCCATCACAGTCAAAGGAATTACGGTAAAGCCCGGGCAGAATTATGAACAGGTAAAGGCTGAGCAGGATGCCAAAGCCAAAAAAGATTCAGAGGATAAAATCAGGAGTGAGTTGACTGCAAGAATAAACGCTGAAATAACAGCCAGGGCAAAACTTGAGGCTGAATTAAAAGCAAAAGCCGACACGAGTACAAAGGCATCAAAATACCTGGAAATGATGAAAGTTATCCAAAAGTCCAAACCGTCGATCCTTAAGTCCAAAAGCAAGAAGAAAAAACTCACACTCAGATGGAAAGGCGTGAAACAGGCATCAGGATACGAAGTGCTGTACGCTGTCAAAAATGCGGGTAAATCAGGCAGGAAGTTTACCAAAACGGCGACTCTGAAAAACCGCGGCAAAGCCGCATTGGGAAAGCCTGTGACCTTCACGACCGGCAAGCTGAAAAAAGGCGGATATTCATTTAAGGTTCGTGCGTTTGTAAAGGTCGAGGGAATACTCGTATACGGTAAATGGTCGAAGGCGGGCAAATCCGGAGTAAAATAGAAATTAAAAGAACAGATCACACTAACGGAAAAAAGTCTTTCAGAGTCGTTCCTTATGCAGATATAGAAGAAAAACGATATGTGGGGCGCAGTTCAAATAAGGCAAAACCTAAACCTAACGTGGCTCGCTTTTCAAAATCGGACTATTACAAAGATCGCTCCGATGCGATGTGCCCTTTCTTTATAAAAACGATTTCTCTGAAAGGAAAAACCTACACCATTACCGGATATGTGGTAAACAAACGCAGACTGAAGTTGGAAAAATACCACAGACTGAAGATAAGAGTACTGTCCTGCGGCAAGAGCATATTCAATCGGAGCCGCTACACAAGCGGTTCCGATTTTCTTTTTGACAGCTGCGCCGTATGAATCGCACACTACAAAAATATTCACGGAGGTATGTTTTGGCATTTGACGGAATAGTTACAATGGCAATGTGTAAAGAGATAGCGTATAATATCAGGCTTGGAAAGATAGATAAGATATATCAGCCCGAGCCTGATGAAATCGTTATCCACATACATACAAAAAACGGCAACAAGAAGCTGTATGCTACAGTAAGCAGTATGGCGGCTTCCTTATATTTTATTGATTACAACCCGATCAATCCGGCTCAACCACTTCCGTTTTGCATGCTCTTGAGAAAGCACCTCCAAGGCGGCAGAATCGTTTCCGTGGAGCAAAAAGGCTCGGAGCGCATAGTTGAAATTTCGCTCGAAACCTTGAATGAGCTGGGCTTCACGACATCGAAAAAGCTTATATTTGAAATTATGGGCAAACACAGCAACATAGTTCTCGTGGATACCGGTACCGGCAAAATCATAGACAGTATAAAGCGTATATCCATAGACGTAAATCGCAGCAGGCAAATTCTGCCCGGCAAGACATACGAATATCCACCTGAGCAGGACAAAATCCCGTTCAAGGAAATTTCAGAAGATGAAGCCGACAATTCCGGAAACACGCCAAAACATATATTGAATAAGATAGGCGGCATCTCACCGGCAATTGCACAGGAGCTATTCGACTCCACGTCCGCATGGCTGCGCCTGCAAAGCATAATAGATGATGTGACCTCGGGAAACTTTACTCCACGCGTCTATGTCGACAAGGATGGGATTCCGAGAGAGTTTCATGTTACGGATCTGCATGCCTTTGAAAGCGGTTGCGCCAAGAAAACATTCGCATCCTTGAGCGAGGCTCTATTTTGGTATTTCGGCAACAAAAAATCCTCAAACAGAGTGCGCCAGAAATCCGGCGAACTTATAAAACATTTGAACTCAAAATTGGATAAACTTTATCTTAAAGAACAGAGATTGAAAGAGGATTTGCTGAACGCCCAAAACTCAGAAGAGTTGCGCCTGTTCGGTGAACTTCTCACCGCAAACATGCACCTGATAAAAAACGGCGCAAAATCGGTCACCGTAACCAATTACTACAACAACGAAGATGTTACTATACCCTTGGATCCGAGATACTCCCCCAACAAAAACGCCCAGCTGTATTTCAAAAGCTTCGGGAAAGCAAAGACTGCGGTCAGGGAGAAAACGATACAACTGCGTATAAACAAGGAGAATACGGAATATCTGGAATCCGTGCTTGCATTTTTGGAGAACACGGGCAGTGTGGATGAGATCAATTCCATACGCACCGAACTTGAAGATTCCGGTTTTTTGCGGCGCCGGGAAAAAAAGCAGTCGAAAAAAAAGAAGAAATATAAGTCCAATCCGCACAGATACAGAACCCGTGGCAGGTTGGAAGTCTTGGTAGGCAAAAATAACCGGGACAACGATTTTCTCACTTTGCACACGGCGTCCAAAACCGACTACTGGTTTCACACCAAAGACATACCCGGATCCCACGTCATCCTTATGACAAATGGCCTTGAACCCTCTGAAGAAGATATACTGCAAACCGCATCGATAGCGGCTTTCTACAGCAAAGGACGCCTTTCATCCAACGTTCCGGTGGATTATGTAAAGGTACGGTATGTGAAAAAACCGTCCGGTGCAAAGCCCGGTATGGTCATATTCACCCATAACAAAACTGTCTGGGTGAGACCTGAGGATCCGAGCCTCACTTCGACGACAGATTCTCTTTGATCGCAAGCATCCTTCGATCCGTCTCGGCGATTGTATCCGCACAACCTTTCAGATCTGCCGCAATCTCGTCCGCCTTTTTCTTAGGAAGGCCCTTTTTATATCTTATCTGGTGCTCCAGACTTGCCCAAAAGTCCATGGCAACGGTGCGGATCTGCACTTCAACCCGTATCGGCTTTTTTTCCTCCGCAAAGAACACCGGAACCTCAAGGATTATGTGAAAACTCCTGTATCCGTTCGGCTTTGGGCTTTTGATGTAGTCCTTAACCTCGATCAAAGTGATGTCGTCCTGCCTTACAAGCATGCGCGCCACTTTATATATATCATCTATGAATGCACATATGACCCGTATGCCGGCAACGTCGTTCAGATTCTCCTCTATGGATCTGACACTTATCTCATTGTCCTGCCTGATCAGTTTTCCGTATATGCTCGCAGGTTTTTTCAGCCTCGAATGGATTGAGGATATCGGGCTGTCATCCCTTATTAGCGAAAGCTCCGCATTCAGAATTTCGAGTTTAGTTTGTACCTCCCTTATCGCCGATTCGTAGCGCATCATCAGTAATTCAAAATCCTCAAACGCCAACAATACATCCTCCGGATGCTCGGGCATCTGTCGCTCCGAAAGTTGATTCAAAAGTCCAATTGCTTCACCGTTACCCTTTAAAACCATATCAATTTCTCCAATCATTGCAAATTACAACTCATATACTACAACAAAAAACGAAAGTTGATCACCTACGCAGCTTCGGATTGTTTTCCCCATAGAAGCATAATACATTATGGTTACGACATTGCTCCGTCATAAAAACGATTAACGGAAGGAGGATCCCATGGAATGTAAATGCTCCATTTGTGGCAACGACGACCACAATATCGCCTTTAAGCGCGGTCTCATCTGTCGTAACTGCTTGAAACAGATCAAGCGGATGTAGAGTGTTTGCTCTCGACGGTATTCCGGCATGTTCACCGGGCGGCACAGAAAAGGCTTGCCCGGCGAACATGGCACGGATCGCCGCCGGCTCTGCCGGGCGCTACCGGACTCTACCGGCTACTACCGGACGTAAACCCAAACATCGACGACCGGAATTGGATTTCAACGGGTCGAATGTTATTATCCGACGGATGAAATAAAATCACTGACACACAATAGCACGCATCCTATCACAAAATCAATTTCTCGAAATTGATTCGTGGGTACATATAATTCACACATATTAGATGGTCATATGCCCACAAAACGTTGATACGATTTAAAACATCGGTGAAACAACGGCATCGATGAGTTGACGAAGCGATGGGATAAGGACGCCAGAAAGGCGTTCTTATTTTATTTCCCGGCCTCTTGCATCAGCCCGCTTTCGGCTTTATACTCAGGGGTTTGAGCTTTTATATGTGGAGGTCTCATTTTATCACTGCAGACTTCGGCTTCTATACCTGCGGTCAATTCACTTTTTTTCTAAGTGTTTCAAGAACTTCGGCGAACTCGCCTCGTACCTCGCTGTGAAATTCCACATACTCACCGCTTGCGGGATGAACAAAACCCAATATGCCGGCGTGAAGCAGTTGCCCGCTCACCGCAAAATCCCTCTTCTTCGAACCGTATATCGGATCTCCCACCAAAGGATGCTTGATGTACGCCATGTGCACCCTTATCTGATGCGTGCGCCCCGTCTCAAGCCTACATTCGATAAAAGTGTACTCACCGAAGCGTTCTAAAACCTTATAATGAGTAACTGCATTTTTGGCGTTGATTCCCCCCACCTTTCTTTTCATCCTGTTTTTTTGATCTCTTCCGAGAGGTTTGTCGATCTTGCCGCAATCATCTTTCAGGTTGTCCCGAACCAAGGCATAGTACTTCCTGACTATGGTATGGTGGTATAGCTGTTTTGAAAGTGAAATATGTGCGTTGTCGTTTTTAGCCACCACCAGAAGCCCACTCGTATCCTTGTCAATTCTGTGCACTATACCCGGTCTGACCACGCCGTTTATCGAGGACAGGCTGTCTCCGCAATGATACATGAGCGCATTGACGAGTGTACCGTCATGATTCCCCACGGCAGGATGCACAACCATACCCACGGGCTTATCTATCACCAGAATATCATTGTCTTCAAATACTATGTTAAGAGGAATATCCTGCGCCTCTATGTCAAGTTCCCGTGGCTCGGGGATCGTAACCTCAACGACATCACCCTCAACTGCCTTATACTTCTTGGAATCCGTCTGCTCTCCGTTGATACTGACCGCACCTATATCAAAAAGTCCCTGTATGTGCGATCTGGATAAATCCACAATCAGTTCCGAAAGCACGGCATCCATTCTGCGTCCCGCAAATTCTTTGGTTATGCAATAAGTGAACTTTTTGATTTTCCCCTTCCTTTCTCAGCTTTTTTGTCCGATACTTCTTCCGTCTCTGACTATGTTAAAAATCATAAGTATGCACCCGCAGGTTATGCTGATGTCGGCAAAATTAAAAACCGGTGAAAAAAAGGAAAATGAGAACATATCAGTCACATGCCCAAACAGCAACCTGTCTGTTAAATTTCCTATTCCGCCCGCCACTATCAGTGTCAGTGCCCACTTGCTTGCGGGAGCCAAACTTTTACTCAAAACCAGAAATACAATTATACCGATGGAAACCGCCGCAGAAAATGCGGCAAGCGGATATGTGAATCCGGAAAGCATCCCCCATGCGCCTCCTTTATTTACAACATGGGTCACTTCAAACACATCTCCTATTATATCGATCGATTTGCCGACGGAGAGATTTTCCCTTACCTCATGCTTGGTGACCTGATCCATCAATACAATCGCCACTGTCACAAAAAAATATCTCATAAACTACAATACGGGGCAATTCAATCGCCCCGTCCCCACATTACTTTTTTTCGGATTCGGAAGAAACTCCCGGGATTTGTTCCATCTCTTCTTGTGTTATCACCACTGTTGTGGCCATATCATCCACACCCGATTTCGATTCCGACTTTGGCAAAACGATATCCGTGAGTGTGGGTCTTTGCTCATTTTGCTCTTTTTTCCCATTGCTCTTCTCATCGTTTGAATGCAAGCCGTCCAAGGTATTCTCCAGATCCGTGGAAATCTCGGCATCCGTGAATTTGGAAGAATTTACGGCATCCCGTTCATCAGGCGCTTTCGCCTGCGCACTTTCGCTTTTTTCCGGTTCGGAGAAAAGCCCCGCCTCCACGGCCGGATCAACAGGCTTCAGCATGCTTGGATCTTCCGCCTCCGGCACGCCTACCATGGATGCAGGATAGAAATCTTCTCGCAGATCGCTGAACCAATCCTCCGTTTCGTTTTCAAGTTTATTCAATTCTTCCGTGAGCATACTCTTATATTTGCTTTTAAAGCGAGCTATTCTCGACTTAAGTTCATCATGCTCGCTCGACAAAGAATTTGCGGCTTCCTTGGCCTCATCTACGAGTTTTCCCGCTTCTTCATTGGCATTCTTAATGATGATCTCGGCGCGCTTCTCCGCACTTTCCGATATGTCACTCATTAGAAGCCTTGCGCGTTCCAACGTCTTGAGCATGGCGCTCGCTTTCTCCTTGCTCTCCGTAAGTTCCTTTTTCATGTCGGCAAGCATGATCTTTCTTCTCTCGTTCTCATTTATCAAGGATTCCATATCCAGCATAATTTCATCGAGAAAGTCGTCCACCTCGGACTTCTTGTATCCCTTTATTCCGGATGAAAACACTTTTCTTTCAATATCTTTGGGTGTCAACACGATTATCCCTCTCCACAAAATCACAGACCCGGGTGCCTGTAACGCAAAGTTTCGGCCACGGGCGTCAAAGTTTTCATTTATACGATCATAAATCTGTATACCAGCATGATCAAAATACGTTCCACTATCTGAATAAGGAAAAACGCCAGAAGCACGGAAAAGTCGAACATCCCGGTATTAAATCTCCTTAAGAGCATCCTGCACGGTACAACCACAGGCTCGGTCAGATCGACGCACAGTTTATATATCTTTGCCAAAGTGGGGTTCACATAAGGCGATCTTATAAACCAACTCAATATCGCCCTACCTATCAGAAGATATATCAGTATCCTGCAAAACCACGTTATAGCGTTTATCAAAACGAATCCCAAACCATTACCTCCAAGGACTTTCGGGCTTTTCTGTCCCATCGCCCGTAATAAACTGCGGGCTTGCCGGATCTTCCGTTATTCCGCCGGCTATATCGACATTGGCAGGCGCAAAAATAAATATGTTATTTGCAACCTTCTGCACATTTCCGTCAAGAGCATACGTCGCACCGCTCAGAAAATCAAAAATCTTTCTTGCGACTCCCACATCTGTCTTCTCCAGATTTACGATGATCGGTTTTTTACTCTTCAGACTGTCGACAAGCCTAGGGCACTCATCAAAAATCTTGGGTTCAAGCAAAACCAATTTAAAAGAATTGCTGCTTGTGATGGTAAAACGCCTTTCCGGTTTTGACGAGGACGTCATCGCCTTGGATGCCGAAGTTGAATACTTCTCCGCAGGTCTTGCCGGCATATTCTTTTCGGCAATCGTTTCTTTCTTCGAACTCTGACCCGCAATTTTTCTTCTCTCCGCTTCCAATTCCTCTTCAGTTATTTCATCGTCATCCAGTTCCTCTATACCGATCATCTTCTTCAGTGAATCGCCAATGCCCATAATAGTAACCTTTCCTTTCATCCTTTTGCGCTTTTCTGCGCAACTCCATCATTCTTCTTGCGCTTTTCCGCGCGAACTATTTTTCTTCTTTTCTGTAGTCTCTGTTGCCGAAAATCGCCGTCCCGACCCTTATCAGATTTGAGCCTTCCTCGACGGCCACCCTGAAATCATTTGTCATTCCCATTGAAAGGAAGGCAAAATCAACATTCTCGTCTTTGCTTGCCGAGTATTTGTCGTAAAGTTTTTTGACTGCGGCAAAATACGGCCTCGCATCGTCGGGGTTTTCCTCATAGGGAGCTATGCACATAAGCCCTCGTATTCGGACATTTGGGCACTCGGATACGATCCGGGATATCAAATCTTCCGTCTCATCGGTCGTAACACCGAACTTTCGCTCGTCCAGTGCGGAATTGACCTGTATCAGTATATCCATGACAAGTCCGTGTTGCTGCGCCCTCTTGTTGATTTCTTTTGCAAGCTTGAGGCTGTCCACGGAATGGATCATGGAAACTTTGTCTATTATGTACTTGACCTTGTTGGTCTGCAGATGACCGATCAGATGCCACCTTACGGGTCTGACATCATCGAATTTGTCCAGGATTTCCTGCACCTTGTTTTCACCTATGTCTGTGATGCCCGCATCTATCGCCTCATTTATCTCAGCCGGGCTATGCAGCTTCGTGACCGCAACGAGCAGAACGTCATTCTCTTTTCTTCCCGTTTTTTCTGCGGCCTGTGCCTTGATCCTGTTTATATGCTCAATGTTTGATTTGATCGACATACTTTATCACGCTCTTTTCAATATCTCATCGTAGTTTTTCACGGTGTTGTAGACGTTCCCCTTTTCGTCGTAGAATATCGACCTTGTCACAATGGATTTTTCGTCATCCCCCGTTATTATCCGGATCGGTGTAAACTTATACTTGCCACTTCCCTGTTTGACGAAGACGCCCTTTTGACCGTTCTTTTCCGTTATGCTCGTGTTGTATATGATAAGTCCGCTTGCTTTGGACGTTATTATCTTGACTTTTGCGGTTCTTATGGTGCTGAAACCCTTGAAATAGTAATCGGATTCAAATACCATCTTCATCTTGTTGCCTTCTGCACTCACGTTTTTGAGTGTGGCCTTTATTTCATACTTATCGTCTATGATCACGGAATACTTCTTTGAAACAGCGTATCTGTCCTTGTGGTTTTTGGGAATATACGTCACCATGTACCAGCCTGATCTGTCAACAATCTTGAATACGGGGTCTCCCGCACTCACCGTGTCCCGCTTAAGTTGTATGGAAAGATCGTTGTCCAGCTTCTTGAAGTCGCTCAACTTCTTCTTCTCTATCTTTTCGGGTGCAAACGCCGCCTCATACCCGTCTGCAAAATACGTTACTATGCCCTCCGAGTCTGATACAAAGCTACCCGTGCCGATGCCCGCTTTTCCGATATTGTTCCGTATATCCGCATACTCGGACTGCCCGCTTTTCTCCTCGCCTTTCTCTATGTTCAAAACTTTGGTTCCGCGTCTTATGAGCTTACCCTCACCTATGTACCTGTTTTCCGTACCGCTCACGCTCGAAAAATACACTTTTTCGTTTCTTACGAAATAACTGTCTTCGCTGTCGGAGATCTCAAGACCGCCATATTCGGCAATATATGAGAATTTAAGCGCACCGGTGACTTTGGGTATTACATAAATAATTACATAAAGAGCGGCAAACAAGGCTAAGAACGCTATAACAGGTTTTTTCCTTAATTTTTCCATAGAACCCTCTTTGCATCATTCTACAACATTTTCAGTACTTTTTCCATTACTTTATGCTCATCTTTCCCCAAATCCACGTGATTCTTCACATACTCTTCAAAGAGATCGGGGCGTACCTTCCGTGTCAGTATAAGCGCCTGCTCAAATCGCCACAGATCGACTTTCCCGTGATCTCCGCTAAGCAGCACTTCCGGAGTTTTCATGCCTCTGTACTCCCTGGGTCGTGTATACTGTGGGAATTCCAGAAGTCCCGAGTATATAGATTCTTCCAGAGCACTGCCACTGCCCGAAAGCACCCCGGGCAGCAATCTTGACACGGCGTCTATGAGCACCATGGCGGGCAGTTCTCCTCCGGTCAATATATAATCGCCTATGGAGATCTCTTCAACGTCCCAAAAATCCAATATCCTCTGATCCACACCCTCATAGTGTCCGCACAGTATCACGATCTCTTTTTCGTCTTTCAATTCCATCAGTTTTTCAATCCCCAGCGCTTTTCCGCGCGGCGACATATATAATACTTTTTTCTCTCCGGCATTTACGCTTTCCATGGCGCCAAAAACCGGATCCGGCGCCATAACCATGCCCGGACCTCCGCCAAATGAATAGTCGTCCACACTCTTGTGCTTGTCGTTGCTATGATCTCTTATGTCAACGAAATTAAAACTTATGATTCCTTTTTCCACGGCTCTTCCGAGCATGCTTGTTGTGATAGGCGTGAACATCCCGGGAAATAAAGTGAGTATGTCAAAATGCATTTATATCATCCCCTCGATCAGTTCAACATCCATCTTGCCACCCTCAACATCAATATATTTTATAAATTCTTTGACTGCCGGAATCATTGTACTGTCTCCGTTTATGAGAGTTACAACGTACAGATCTTGCGGTCTGTCCGTCAACACTTCTTTGATGATCCCTATTTTTTCGCCGCAACAAAAAACTTCCATGCCTATCAGGTCGCGTACATAAAACTCGTCATCGGGCAGTTTTCTGAGGTCTTCTTCCATCATGTATATCTTTCTGCCGACTAATTTTTCGGCATCGTTTCTGGTATCACATCCGCGAAATTTCAGCATGGTCGTTCTGCCTCTGTGCTTCACTTCCTCAAGAACAAACTTGCCGTCGTCGAGAAATACATCCTCAAGCAGCTCAAATCCATCGGCAAAGCCTGAATAATTCTCTATTTTCACCTCTCCGAAGATTCCGAAGGGCTTAGTCACTTTCCCCACTAAAATTTTATCATTTTTATTCATTCACATTCCTCGATATGCATGCTGCTATGGTGCCCAAAAAGCAATGCGACACATGGAAGCATGCCAAAACCGCAGGCGATCCATGTGCCATTGACACAGGTGAAGTGCATCTGCTCGCACACTTCACTCATCATCTTCAGAAACTATTTCCACTACTACCTTGCGGTTCTGCTTCATCGCCGCCGCTTTGACGACCGTTCTAAGCGCTCTTGCGATCCTGCCCTGCTTGCCGATCACTCTGCCCATGTCATCATCCGCCACGTGAAGCTGCAAAACAACTCCATCTTGGCCCTCCTTACGGGTTATATCAACCTTTTCAGGATGCTCTACCAGAGATTTTGCAATGGTTTCAACTAATTTAGTCATTGCACACCGCCGCTTTCCTACTCAATAATTCCGGATTTTTTGAACAAATCTCTTACAACTTCGGTCGGCTGTGCTCCCTTTGAGAGCCAGTCTTTTGCCCTCTCATCGTTTATTTGGATGACGTTTGGTTCTGTCATCGGATTGAAATACCCGATTTCTTCAATGAACCTTCCGTCTCTTGGTGTGCGGGAATCCGCAACAACCACTCTGTAAAAAGGTTTCTTGTGTGCACCCATTCTCTTTAATCTGATCTTTACCATTTTGATTTCCTCCATTAAATTTTAAATTTTTTTCTTTTATTTGCAAGATCCTCCGGCGCACGTCCGCTTTCTTCCCAACGGGAGGTCAGAAAACGACACGCAAGGGATCGTATCAAATTGCTGTTTCATAAATCCTTTCAGGGCTTGCATTTACGGCTAAAACAGTCCTTTCAAAAAACGGTTTTTCTTCATTGCACCCGGCTTATTGAACTGCTTGAGCATCTTTTTCGCTTCCTCATATCTTTTTATCAGCGTGTTGATTTTGCTGACCGGTTGACCGCAGCCGGCTGATATTCTCTTTCGCCTGCTCGCATTCAGTATTCCCGGTTCTTCTCTTTCTTTTTTCGTCATGGACTGAATTATGGCCTCGTACTGCCTGAATTCTTTCTCGCTTTCCTCAATGTTGACACCCTTTTTGTCGGCATTGCCCATACCGGGGAGCATGTCCAATATCTTTGCTATTCCTCCCATTTTCTTTATCTGAGCTATCTGCCCAAGAAAATCGTCAAGCGTAAACCTGTTCTTTTTGAGACGCTCCAGCTGTTTTTCCGCCTGCGTTTCGTCATACTCGCGTTCAGCCGATTCTATAAGTGACAGCAGATCCCCCATTCCCAGTATTCGCTGCGCCATTCTGTCGGGATGGAAAGCCTCAAGCGCATCATATTTTTCTCCGGTTCCCAGAAATAATATCGGTTTTCCTGTCACTTTTCTTGCCGACAGCGCCGCTCCGCCTCTGGCATCTCCGTCCATCTTGGTCATGATTATACCGTCGATGTCCAATCTCTTGTCAAAGCTACCGGCTGCATTAACCGCATCCTGCCCTGTAAGCGCATCGACAACCAGCAGAATTTGATGCGGCTTGACTTCTTCTTTTATATTTTCAAGTTCCCGCATAAGTTCTTCATCTATTTGCAGTCGCCCCGCCGTATCGACTATAAGGACGTTGTACCCCTTGCGTTCGGCTTCCTGTTTTGCCGCATTTGCAATGGCCACGGGATCCTTGCTGTTTCTGTCGACATAAACGGGTGTGTTGCAGGCTTTTCCGACCACCTCAAGCTGATCTATCGCCGCAGGCCTGTATACGTCACCGGCCGCAAGCATCGGTTTCTTTCCCGCCTGTTTCAGGTAGTTTGCCAGTTTCCCGCACGTCGTGGTTTTACCCGTTCCCTGAAGACCCGCCATCATTATGGTGGTGAATCCTGTCGGTGAATAACTGATCTTGGTTCCGCTTCCGCCGCCCATGAGTTCGGTAAGTTCTTCGTCCACTATCTTGATCACCTGCTGTGACGGCGTCAGGCTCTTCATGACCTCTTCGCCGAGGCATTTTTCCTTGACGTCCCCGACAAAGTCTTTCACTACCTTGAAGTTGACATCAGCCTCAAGCAAAGCAAGTTTGACCTCGCGCATTGCTGCATCTATGTCCGCTTCCGTAAGAACTCCCTTGCCTCTAAGATTTTTAAAGGTATTTTGCAGTTTTTCCGATAAACTCTCAAATGCCATCTAAGTCACTTCTCCAGTTCGTTCAATATTTCCATGATTTCTCTCAGTTTTGCGCGCAAATTCGCATCGCCGCATTTCTTATCCATGTCGGCGACTATCAATCGTCCCTTTTCGCATGCGGACACCCTATACGACATCTGCGCCAGCATTCCGAGTTTTTCCTCGTATTCCTCGAGTCTTTTCTCCGCGCTCTTGAGCGAATCGTATACTGCGGCTCTTGAAATTCCAAGTTCCTCTGCGATTTCCGCCAGAGACCAGTTCTCCTCGTGATACAGCGACATGACTCTTCTCTTTTTGGCGGTGAGCAGTTCTCCGTAAAAATCAAATAAAAGGCTTTCTCTCACTATCCGATTCATACCCGCCCCCTTCAGGTCACTCCGCCCTCAGGCATTTTGACTACGTCCGATACTCGCACATTTTATCACGCAAAAAACGTACTGTCAAGTTTTTTTACCTGACAGTACGTTTTCAAGCTTTTATGCCTCCAAAATATACAATTCTTACATCCTGTTTCTTCGCTACCGTTTAGTCGGGGAGAGATATGTAACCGTAAATCCCTGATTCGCTTCCAAAAGTATCTTGAGGCGATCGACGTCCGACTTTCCACCTGTGGCCGAGGAGAAAACTCTTTTGGCCGTTTCTCCGAACAGACGTGAAATGATTCCGGTATCGCCGTCGTAAGAAATCTCTTCCACCTTGCATCCTCTCAGGTGAAACCTCGCTTTCATATCACGCTCGGCATCCTGCAACGTTCCGACTTGATCCACCAGTCCTCTCGCTTTTGCCTGTTTCGCCGTATAAAGGCGTCCGTCCGCAATTTTTCTGACTGCGGTCTTAGCAATTTTTCTCCCGTCCGCCACGATATCGACAAACTGGTCGTACGCCTCATCTACAAGCGACTGCATTATCTTTTTCTGATCGGATGTCATCTCCGTGGTTGGACTCCCCATGGCTTTGTTTTTCCCAGATGTTATGGTAACCGTGCGAACGCCCATTTTCCTGAGCATATCCGTCACATCATACATTGTGCCCATGGTCACTCCGATGGAACCTGTCCAGCAGTTTCTGTTCGCGACTATCCTGCTACAGGGAGCGGAGATGTAGTAGCCTCCGGATGTTGCCTGACTTGCCATATATGAATATACGGGACGTCCCGTCTTCTTTCTGTAATCCCTTATCGCCATATACAGCTCATCGGAAGCGTATACACTCCCTCCCGGGGTATTTACGAACAAAATCATTCCTTTGTTTTTGCTGTCTGACTTCATGTCCTCTATCCTGTCGAGCAACCACCCATGATGGTAAGAGTCGCTTTCGAGTAAACCGCCGCCCTCGGACTCTGATATGGTTCCACTTATGTCGAGCCTGCCTATATATTCGTCTGCTATGCTGATCTTGCCGCCTTCGCCCACAACGGTTCCGTCGCCGTTACCGATGACACGGCTCAGCAGGAATCCCAAAATTATGCACGCCGCCGCAATACCCAAAAATATAGTGCCGCCCTTTTTCAAAGGTTTCTTCCCCGTAAATTCGTTCATTTTCTTCATATCACCGACTGTTTCCACTTGTTTTCGAGTTCATGCCTGCGGCTCCGGTGGCCTGCAGAGCCTCAAGCCCTGTACGCAGATCAATTTCCGAGATCTCCGGAGTTGCCCGATTCGCCGCCTCCGTTTGCGTTGCCCCCACTGTTTGCCGGCGGAGGATTGGAATTGCTCCCCCCTGTTTCCTGTTTCGGCTGACTTGCGGCGTTGTTTCCTGCGGCATTTTTCTTTGTTGTTTTCTGCGGAGGCACTTTGCCTCCTGCTGCGTTCCCGCTTCCCTTTACCGTTTCCGAAGCTGGGGTTCTAGGTTTATACCCGTTGCCTGTCGTTGTTTTCCCCGAATCGACCGTCTGCTGATTGGATGAGGAACCCAAAGCACCGGCAACCCTTGCGGCTATAGTCTTGAGCCTATCCGTGACTTTATACGCCTCCTGCGCAAACATTTCCTTGTGCAGCTTTATTACATTCTGCTCAAGATTCACCGGAAATACAAATGAGCTCTGATCTATATAACCTGTTGCAACTTTGTAAGGCCAGCCTCTGCTCTTCTTGATCTTAAACTTGGATAGACGCTGAGCCAGTCCTATCATATCGTTGTTTGACAAATTGGTCTGAAGCTGCGGAAGAAGCTTATCCATCAGTTTCATCAAGGTTCCCAAACCTTCCGTCTTTAGCTTTTCGGTCACCTTCTTGATAACAATACGCATTCTGCTTGTGCGCTTGAAATCGTCCCCTACGCCCTTTCTTATCCTTCCGTAGGAAACCGCCTGAACTCCTTCCAATGTCTGCTTGCCCGGTTTCTTTACAAGCTTGTATTTTTTTTGTCCAACATTGTTTGCAGTCTGTATCGTGTATTTGTTAAGTTCCTCGATCTCATAATCCTTGACATTGACTTCTATACCGTTCACGGCGTTTACAAGATCCGCCACCATCTTGAAATTGAAAAGTACATAGTTCTTTATGTTCAGATCCAAATTTTCGTTCAGGGTCTTTATCGTTCCTGCCGCACCACCGTAAGCAAAGGCGCTGTTGACTTTCTGATACGTTTCCGTACCGTTGAGCCTCAAATATGTGTCGCGATATACGGAAATCAAATTCACATCATTTGTCTTGGTGTTCATGCTGACAACTATTATGCAGTCAGTATTGCTCTGCTTAAGATTCTTTTTCTTCATCTTCCTCGAGTCGACGCCCAAAAGCGCGATATTCACATATCCGTCCACATCGACACACGAAAGTTTTCTCACATCTATGTGTGTTCTCTTGATCTTACCCATCATTCCCTGTACATAGATGACTCCAAGTCCTGCAAGCGACATCACCAGCATAAGGATCATCGCCGTAACCTTGTGCCATGTTTTCAGATTATGTAGTTTGGTCATAAATCTCTTCATAAAATAATTCTCCCGTGTAAACGTTCCTCTTCTTCCTTCTTCGCCTTCAGACGCTCCTGACGTTTTTTCTCCTTTTTCCTGCGCTTGGCTTCATCTTCCTTTTCCACCATATCGTCATAAAACTCGATCGCCTCTTCTATCTTTCCGTCAAAAACCATCTTGCCTTTTTTCATCACTATCCCTCTGGTGCAAAATTCCTGCGCCGTTCTTGTGGAATGAGTCACAAACAAAAATGTTATATTTTTCTCCTCCACCAAATTATGTATCTTCGCAGTACATTTTTTTCTGAAAGATTTGTCTCCCACGCTCAAAGCTTCATCGACTATCAAGATTTCCGGATCTATATTGACGTTGATGGCAAATCCCAATCTGGCCTTCATTCCGCTTGAATAAGTTCTGACCGGCTGATCGATGTACTCCCCCAACTCGGCGAAATCTATAATTTCAGGTTCCAGTTCCTTTATTTCGTCATTGGTAAGTCCAAGGAGGCTTCCCCTGAAATATATGTTTTCCCTTCCCGTAAGTTCCGTGTCAAATCCTGCGGTCAGCTCCAGCAGCGCGCTGACTCTGCCGTTTATGGATATTTCGCCCTCGGTAGGGTAGGTCACGCCTGTTATCATCTTGAGAAGCGTGGACTTCCCCGCGCCGTTTCTTCCAAAAAGCGCAACCATCTCCCCCGGTTCTATATCAAACGATACGCCGGAAATAGCATTGTTCTTCTTGCCCTGCACATTCTTGAAAAAAATGGCGCGAAATCGCATCTTATCGTTCTTGTACAGCGTATATGTCTTTGTTACGTTGCGAAAAGAAATCGCCGGCTTGTTTTTGCCCTCCGTGGTGGTCTTCATCGGGAAATATCCTTACTGTCTTCACTATCCTTACTGCATTTGTTATGTTTACTGTATTTGTTACACTTTGCCTGCCGCATTTGCTATGTCTATTGTTTTTTGCTACGTTTGCTTTAGTCTCTATGGCCATTGTATTGAACTGCGTTTTGCTTGCCACAATCATCGCCCCTGATGTCGTCTCAATTCTTACAGCACATCCGGTATGTCCTTTTTCAGGCGTCTGTATGACCATACCGCAAGAAGCACCATAATCACGGTTATCACCAGATAATTTCGCATCTCACGCGGTGTTTCCCATATCCATCTTCTGTATATAAGGGAGTTTCTGTACGCATTTGCCGTAATCGTCACCGGATTCCAAAGCAAAAGGCTTCTCAAAATTGGACTCTTAAGCTGCGCCGCAGGGTACAGTACACCCGAAAGCCAAAACAATGCGGGGACGGCCGACTTTACAAGATTGAGAAAATCGGAACTCATGGCTGACAACATGGATGCAAACAGAGACCATGAAGTCCAAAAAAGAAACATCGCGACGTTTATTATTATTATTTGAGAATAATATATCGTCGGTCTATCACCGTAGATGAAAAAGATTGCCAGCATTATTACCTGAAGCGCTATGTTGACGTAGAAATTCGACAGGCTTACAAACGTTGGTATGGTTCCCACGGGGTATTTTATCTTTTTTACCAGATACTTGTACTTCCTTATGGCGCCCGAACCTACGTTAAGACAATCCCTGATGTAAAACCACGGTATGAATCCTGCGATCATCCAGAGAAAAAACGGATAACCGTCGATCATTCTGCCTTTCCTTATGCCAATCGCAAATGCAAACCAGTACACAAAAAGGGTTGTCCCGGGCTTTATCACCGCCCACGACCAGCCCAAGGCTGCGCCTCTGTATTTTTTTATCACATCCGATTTCGCAAGCTTAAGAAGCTGGTGCCTGTATCTGACATGATCTCTTATCAATTCCAAAAACGTATCCACGTTCTCTCACTTTCCGGATTGGAACATACACAGACGCCCAAACCCAATATTCCCAATTCCAAATCAACTTTACGATTCACTGCCGTTCTCATCCTATTCCGGTTCAAACAAAGCGTTCTTATGAGTAGCGGCATCTTGCCGGAGCCGTCACTTCTCCCATATCATGACCGTCTTGCCGCCTTTCTTGCGGTAATCGCAATCAAATGCTCTGTTCATATCGGCTATGCTTCTCACCGTCACGGTTTCTCCTATAAGTGTTTCCAAATATTCTTCAACATCCTCATCCGAACTGTAAAGATTTATGGTATCGATAAAATCCTTGACGCCGCTTCTGCTGCTGCCGAATACATTAAGACCTTTTTCAAGGATCATACGCGTATTGATCGGAACTGGATTTTCCGAGACTCCCATGAGGGCTATGCTCCCCTCGGGTCGGATGAAATCTATAATTTGATTCACCGCTCTTCCGGAGGCTTCTTTTCCGACACATTCAAAGGCATGATCAACCCTCAAATCACCCGGTATATTCATTATGTCATACGTATCGTCGGCAAAGACGAAATCGACCATCTTGTAATCATTCTTTCCGAAAATGAAAACCTCACTTTGCGGAAAACGCTTTTTGATCAATAGGGAAGTTATGAATGCGAGGTTACCGTCTCCCCAAACACCTATTTTCTCTCTGCGCACGTGAGCCTTTTCATCGAAACGATTGATCGTGTGGAAACTTACCGATACCAATTCCGTAAAAGCGGCAACCCGCTTATTTATCCCGGCGGGAAGCTCAATAAGGCGATCCCTGCCCATGGCTACGCAGTCCTGCATGAATCCGTCAAAGCCGCTTGCCCTGAACTTGCTGCTTCTCAGATAATTTTCCGAGACGATCCCGTCCTTTTCGACGGGCGTGTTCGGAACCATGGCAACCGCAGTACCCGGCTTATATTCTCCCCGCGGGTCATGTATGACATCTCCTATACCCTCGTGGATAAGAGCCATGGGCAACTTCTTTCTAAGAACTTCAGGAGATCTCATTCCCTGATAATACCTCTGATCGGCGTTGCATATAGATAAATGCGTCGGTCTTACGATCACATTGTCACCCGTAAGGTCTATGTCGGTAAATTCTGTTTCAAAACGCCCCGGAGCCACCAGACGATATACCGTATTCAACACCGATCATTACCTCCCAGCAGAGTTTCTGCAAGCTGAAGATCATATGGGTATGTCACTTTTATATTGAAAGTTTCACCTTTGACGAGGAAAACCTTTTTTCCTTTGATGACAAATACTTTGGCAGCGTCGGTGAGAATGTTTTTTTCATCTTCGGTAAGCTCCTCATACAATTTCTTGAATTCCCCGGCAGGAAAACTCTGCGGAGTCTGTCCCCGATAGCAAAGTTTTCTGTCCGGAACCGACGTCACGATTTCACCGTCTGCGCTTTCCACTATCGTATCGGTTGCCGGTATGACGGTGTTGCAGATTTTATCGGCTTTCAGCATCGCTATGTTTTCTTCTATTATCCTGTGTGTCACAAACGGTCTGACCGCATCATGGGTCACAACGGCGGTGTCGTCGGAAAGACCATGCCGCTCCTCTATATGTGCAATACCGTTCATTATGGTTTCATTTCTCGTTGCCCCTCCGGCGATCACGGAAATTTTTTCGGTGTCGGGTATATATTTCTTTATCAAATCCTTTGTATAGGAGATCCACTGATTCGGGCAGAGAACTATGATCCCGGCGAACTCATCGTTCATCGCAAATTTTTCTATAGTGTGAATTATCACGGGTTTTTTCCCTATGGTAAGAAACTGCTTGGGTCTGTCTACGTTGCCCATGCGGGTTCCGGTTCCGCCCGCAAGTATCAATCCAAAAATCATAGATTCCTCCTTGAAAGTCATCACGACTCAACGTTGCTATTATATAATAACAGGACAAGGTTAGCAAGATTTTTGGTGTTGTGCTCACCCGAATCGATGAATTTATCGGAAAATCTTTTGATTCTCTCCACGGAAAATTCACGGTTTTTAACGGCTTTCCAAAGCTCACCTGCGCTTTCGTGCGTATCCACCGGCAATTCTTTCCTAAAGTCTATGCAAAACCCGCGCCTGTCCACGTACTCATCTATATCCGGCGTATACAAAAATATTGGTTTTTCCGCCACCGCCGCCTCAAATACGAAAGCGGAGTAATCGGTCACCACAAAGTCCGCCACGGAAAGCAACTCCATGGACGTAAAATCGCCGCACGTAAAAATTTCCGAAAATTCATATGTGATTCCGGCATTGCGGGCGGCGCCGGAGATTCGCATTTTTTTCTCGTCGACAGGATGCAGCTTAACTATCAGGTTATATTTTTGCAGATCCATAGTGCGGATCAGATCCTCGACATAGCGGGCGCAGCTTCCGTTTTTTCTGAATGTCGGGCAATAAAGAACTGTTTTCTTGCCGAAAAGCGACGGATATTCGCCATATATTTCTTCCGCCTTTTTCTCCATAAATCCCGTGCTTCTCAAAAGATCCACCCTCGGAAGCGGCATGACCTTAACCTTCTCTTTCGGATAATTGAATGCCTTTGCGTAAAAAGGCACGCAAAATTCACTGCTTGCCAGTATCATGTCGTAATTCTTGTGCATTTTCAGAGCATCTATGATACTGGCATCGTATCCCTCGACGTGATCCTTTACGCAATACCCGAATTTTTTTAGGATTCCCAGTGCATGCCACATCTGCAAAATCTTTAGCCCCCGCCTGTGCCGCAATACGCTTGCGGTTATGGTATACCCCTCAAGTATCACAACTTTGGACGTTGCAAACGCATGCATTTCAGGGCCGAGCATGTGAAATACATACTTGATCTTTCCGGCAAGTCCGCCCGGTATTTTCATGTATACGCCGCGTGTTTCGATCTCCCGGTGAGATTTATTGATTTCATCAAACAGCAGGGCAACATCGAGTGTCTGCTCATCGCTCTGTCTGCTCACCACGCTTATCCTGTTTTTCACAGGCATCAGTTTATGAAAAAAATAAACGACATTAAGGAAAAAAACGCCGATATTGAGCATCAGTTTCATCTGTCCGTCCCCTTTTCGCCAAAGACCCATCGGCAGACTTTCTCCGTAGATTTCCCGTCGCAGGCGTCCAGAAACATACGACCGAAAGTTTCCCGCTTCTCCGGCATCGTATCTTCCTTCCTGATCGCCTCTATGAGATCTTCCTGGGTTTCCACGGCAGGTCCGTACAGGTAATCTTCGTACGGATAATACAAGCCTCTGCCGTCTCCGTAAATATCTCTGTCAAAATCGTAAAACACTACGGGTTTTCCCGTAAAATAGTAGTCAAAAATCACCGATGAATAATCCGTTATCAAAATATCCGTAACGAGCAAAAGCGCGTTGATATCTCTTTCCGCCGACAAATCGAGAAACAGTTCACCGTAGTCATCTATTCTGTAATCGTCGCCCCCGTGCTTCAGAATGTTGTTGTGAACCGCAGGATGCCATTTGAACACGAACACGTAGTTCTCATCAAGCGAGTCGGCGAACTTGCGTAAATCTATCCTTGAGAAGTCGTAGCCTGCATCCTCCGCCCGCAGACCGCGGTATGTGGGCGCAAACAGTATAACCTTTTTGCCTTTCAGCATCGGGTATCGCTCATAAACCGCATTTTGCTCATCGAGAACCTTATCCTTGTCAAAGAACAGGTCCGTGCGCGGCACACCTGTTGCTCTGACCCTCTCCACGGGTATCCCGAAAGCTTCGGCGTAGCAGCCCCTTATCTTCTCACTGCTCACAATCGCTCCCGCATATTTCCTATATCCCTTATGTATCCTTATCTTCTCATTGCCACCCGCTCTGCCGTATCCGAACTTTTTGAAAGCGCCCGCGCCATGCCACAGCTGATATATCCTCTGCCCGGGTCTGAGCTTTTGATACGAGGTATATCTGAAATAGTCTTCGAGAAAGATGACCTCGGATGTCACCGTGTCGTACACCATCTTCGCGAAAGCGCACGGCGATGAAAATTTTCTGCGGTCGGCTTTTAAATACGTCACACGCTCATACGACCCGCCGAGGAAATCGTAAACGTCGAGCAGGTTCCCGCCCAGTTCGGCTCTCACGTCGGAAACAAAAAACACCTTTCCCGGCTTTACACCTCTGAAAAGTGATATGACAAAAGCGAGCGCCATGAAAATCACGGCGCTACTGCCGTTTAACATGTATCTTATTATTTTTCGACAAGAAGACATCTGAATCTCTCTCCTACGACATCAAGCTCTTGTGGAGTTTTTTATCGAAATAGACTCCCGAAGCGGTTTCAACGTTTCCTATAAGATGCTGCTCATTATCTCTGCCCGAGCATGCTCGTTATCAGTCTCTCGAACATCACTTTTATGCCTACAGTCGGTTTCCAACCCAGCGCTTCGATTTTGGATGAGTCCAGCCGTATTATCATTTCAGGATTGTAGCCGAAAGAAGCGGCGTCTTCCGGTATTTCGACGCGGACTTTAACTTTCTTCTCGGGATCAAGATCTGCGACAAGTTCCGCCATTTCATGTATGGAGCATGCGGTGTCCATATTTGTTACGTTGTATGCCTGCGCAGTCTCTCCTCGAGTAAGGACGGTCAAAATCGCAGTTACCGCATCCTTGCCGTAGCAGTAACTCCTCACAGTTCTGCCCGCGGTGTGCAGAGCTATGTTTTTGCCCTCGATAACACTTCTTGCAAATTCCGCAAACACTCTTCCGTCATCGTATTTGACGCCGGGTCCAAAGGTCTGCGAAAGTCTTGCAATCTTTACGGGGAGTCCGTATTCCTTTGCATAAGAAACGCAAAGGCACTCAACCATCCTCTTTCCCTCCGAATAGCTGCTGCGCACATTCAGCGGATCTATATATCCATAATCATCTTCCGAAACGGTTCCAGCAGGAGTTTTCGTCTGCGGCGTTCCGTACACCTCCAGCGATGACAGATACACCATTGCCGACACCTTTTTTTCGACTCCAAAGCGCAGCACATTATCGCTGCCCTCTACTGCGGCATGTATTGTCTCCACCGGGCTTTTGACAAAATACCTTGAATCCGTCGGACTTGCCGCATGGATTATGTAATCCACATTGCCCGGATAGTCGATTTCCCGATCAATTTCACCCACCGCCATCTCAAATGCGGGATTGTCAAAGCAATCGCAGAAAACCCGCCTTCCTTTTTCTTCATCGCGAAGAAAGGCGACCACCCTGACTTTGGTACCCGACTCGTTCAGCCTGAGCAGGGTTCTTACAAGTTGTGAACCTATAAGTCCCGTCGCTCCGGTGACAAACACCGTTTTGCCGGCGTAGTCTTCAGGGTCGAGCATACCCGCCGCCGATATTATATCCTCTTCGAGCAACGAATCAATCTGCTTTTCCGTTTCCATGCAAATCCTCCCTACTTGCCTGAGTTCTTGAAATAATTTATTTCAGCCTTTGTTCCATCGGTTATCCCGAATCCGAAAGCCTGTTCATTCTCCCTGTACTGAAGCAGCGCTCTGAATATGTACACGTCTTCAGGCGTCGTGACCTTTATATTCCCGCGGTTTCCTTCAACCATGTTTACATCTACGCCGAGCGTCTTGCAGATCGTACAGCCGTCAACCATGTTCTCGTATCCGGTTTCCGTGGCTCTTATCGCATCGTGCGCCGCGATTATGTCCTTCAAAATGAAAGTCTGCGGCGCCTGAGCCGCATATGTATCCTTGCGGAACGGCACCTTCTCGACTCTTTTACCGTCGCCGCTGAGCAAAATCGTCTCAAAACAGGAAGTGCAGGTTATGGCGTTTCCTTTTTCCTTTGCGGTAAGTATGTTCTGCGAAATAACGTCGTACGCCACAAAAGGACGCACCCCGTCATGCAACAAAACCACACTGTTTTCGTCATTCTCACTTTCGCCTTTCTTTAGACAATTGTAGATGGAATCCTGCGCCGTCGCCCCGCCGGCGATGACAGCGGCGACCTTGCCGAGTCGATATTCCCTGACAAGGTCTTCCACGTATGGTATGTAGTCTTTCAGTGTGGATATATATATTTTGTCTATCATATTGTGATACTGAAACATCTGAACCGTATACACAAGGATAGGTTTACCATTGATCTCAAGAAACTGTTTCGGTACCCCCGCGCCCATTCTTATGCCGCTTCCTCCGGCAAAGATCATCGCTATATTCATATTCATCCTCCTCTACTCCGCCTTGAAAAGTCACGATAAACGACGTGCATGCCGCCGCAATCGCCACTTATGCGCTCTGCGCGGCGGAATATCGTTTTCCGTAATTTCATATGCAGGAGCATCAAATCTCTATGTCGCTTATGTCGCAACCGCTGAAATCAAGCGACTTGGTGCGCGCATTGTCGGCTGCGATAACATCAAGCGACTTTCGTATATCCTCCGGAACATTTCCCTCAACAATCCAGTCTATCACCCTGTCGCAGGCGTGGGCATCAGTATAATCGAAGTGCACACGAACATACTCCTCCACCTTTTCCTCTTCAAAGTCGCCCGTCTCCAAAGCCTTCATCACTTCATCAAAGTTATAGCATACCTTGCCCGGCGCCGCCGTTTCATAATCCCTGTGAAACCCTCTTGAAAATGCGTATTGTATCTTATCGAATGCAAAAAATAACATCGGTTTATGCATAAGCGAAAACTCAAATATGCTCGAAGAATAATCCGTTATGAGTAGATCCGTCACATAGAAAAGATCGTTTATATTCGGATACTTATTCACATCGACAAAACGATCCTTGTGCGCTTTCTTTATCGGCACCGCTTCCGGTACCCAAGGATGCATCTTGAAAAGCACCACATACTCATCGCCGCAGAAGTCATACAGCCTGTCAAAATCTATAAGCTCGTACGGATAGTAGGAATCCGAACGATTCTTTCCTCTGTAGGTCGGAGCGAACAAGATCACCTTTTTGCCGTTTATCAAAGGGAACTTATCATGCAGCCATTTCGTCTTTTTCTCTTTGTACTCGGGGTCGAGGTACTCATCCATTCTCGGCATTCCGGTCGGCAGAACCTGCTCCTCATTTATGCCGAAAACCTCCGAAAAGAAGTGTGCTATTCTCTTGCTTCCCGCAATCCCGTATTTGTATTGCCTGTGGCAGTTCACGGGACCCGGACAGCCTGAGTTGCCCCACCTGCTGTAACCCGACGACTTGAAGCCCGCTCCCGCATGCCAAAGCTGTATTAGGGTCGTCTTTTCGTCAAGTGTGAACCAGTCGAATACGGGCGCATGGTCGTCTATGAATATCATGTCCGCCTTTGCTATTTTCTCCATCACCGCAATCCAGCTCTTGATCCCGTAGTGACCTATTGCAACCATGGATCTTGCGGACGTGAGGATGTTGTAGTCTTTCTCCATCCCACGCTCCTTCATCCGCTTTATCACGCTTGTCAAGTTGGAGCCAAGCACCTCACTTTGCTCAGTCATAAACAGCAGTGTCTGTTTCTTGCCGGTATCTGCGGAATAATTTCTGTACTTTTTCAGCTTTTGCTGATATATCTTCCAGATCACGGCATGGCGCTTACTCAAAATTTTCTTTTTCACGTCCGCGCCAATCTTTTTTGCTCCGGTCGGCTCCTGACCGGGTTCTGCATCAAGTTCACTGAATACAGGTATCTGACATCTTCTCATATCCTGCGCTATCATATTCAGATAAAGCGCGTCGTCTCTGTTCGCAACAGAAAAATCTATAGTGTATCCTTTCATCTTTTTGTTGTGAAGAAAAATACGCGACATGCCCTTGACCACCGGAACTATATCTTCCGAGATTTCCATCATGCAAAGAGCATCATCTCCTTGGCAGACGAGTATTTTGTATATACCGTTGGGCAGGCAGTTGCAGTACCCCGGGTTTGTATAGTTGAGTGAAATTATGTACCGGTCATCGGCCACTTTTTCCGATTTGAATCTCGCATTGGCACGGAAAAACTCGGAAACCGCATAAAACGTAAGCGGTTCCGTAAAGTCAAAATCTCCGGCTGCATGTATCTTCACTGTGATATGCACCGTAACACGTTCCCACTCTATATTGGTCACCTCGGCGCGAATACGCTTTTCATCAAATTTATTCACCATCAAAACATTATGTATTTTTTCCATTTATATGATGTCCCCCAGATCTTTCATTGTCCGATACCTTATCCCATTTTTTCAATCAAAAAATCAACGATACGCTCCGATGCGTGACCGTCCGCCTTGTACCCGATAAAATCAAGAAACTCCGCACTCTTTTTTGCGTACGCCGCACCGTCAAAACGCTCGATCTCCCCGATAAGCGCATCCGTGGTCTTCGCATACGAAAACGGCAATTGCTCCATCGTATAGTACATGCCTCTGCTTTCCATGTATTCCTCAAGATCCGGAACGTACATGAACGCGGGTTTTCCCGTAAGCATAAAGTCCGTTATCGCCGATGAGTAATCGGAAATCATCATGTCGGCGGCCACCGCAATGTCCTGCATGTCCGGATAGTCCGACGCATTTATCAGTTTATCGGAATCCGGGATCAACTGCTTTGCCTTGGAGATGAGACGCGGATGCAATCTTATAAGCATCACCCACGGTCTTCCCGTGCGTTCTTCAAGCGCTTTCACGACCTTAACGTAATCCATGTCGTACCATTTAAGGCTCATACCGTTTCTGAACGTCGGGGCAAAAAAAACTATACCGACATCTTCTCCTATGCCGTACCACTTTCTGACTGCACGTTCCGATTCGTCTGATCCGTTTACCAAAACATCCGTACGCGCATCCCCCAATTCCAATATCTTTCCGTGCCCGTAGAAGAACTCGTTCAACACGTGCTTTTCGACTTCACCGCCGCACGTAACATAGTCCACGTACTTTGAATCTACTCTGTAGTTTTTCTCTTTTTCACTAAGATCCTCATACGCTTTCGGCTTGTACGTGTGCTTGTCGCTCCCCTCGCTTTTGAGAGTTATTCCTCCGTGAAAAGTGTTCAAATAGATGGTCTTTGGACGTTTTACAAGCCCTTTGGAGTAATTCTTGTTGAAATGAATATTGTTTATCCAAACTTTTGCTGTCAGCAGTTCATATATGGCTTGTTTCCCTTTCACCGTCCGCACGCCGCCCGGGATCCCGGCTTCCTCTCTGCTCTTGCTCTTGCCCAAGATCCACACTAAATCATATCCTGCGTTTCTTTTCAGAAACTCATCGCAGATCGCACGCGGGTTGCATCCGTAACCCTTGCCTCCGAACTGGGAGAAAACGATCTTGTTGCGTTTGACAGGCTTGAACAGACGTATCAGCCTGCACTTCAGCAGGTGTCTGCGATCCTCTCCGGCAGGACTTTCTTTTTTCCGGGATGTTTTTTTCTGTTTACCCATAAACGTTCCTCTCATAGACATTGACTTCGCATAGCCGCCAAACACACATTAAAAGCGGCTGCCGTCGGGACTTTCAACTCCGGGCAGTTGTTCAATCAAGTATTCCCCTGTAGTATAACATATGAACCTTTTGTCGTCTATCTTTCAATGGCATGGACATAAGCACAAAGGGTTACGTAATCAAAAAATGCCCATCTTTTCCGATGGGCATTTAAAAGATATCTGCTTATGCTTTAAGTCATCTAGTAATGAAAAGCACGAAATAAAAAATTGCTATTACCGCCACACTTGCTATACCTATTAAGATGAGTTTACTTTTCATATTTTTACCTTTCTTCTTTTTCATATTTTCTTATCCTTTTTCCACTTGAATACAATCTTGTGATCCTTATATTCGGCATGCTGTCGGAAAAAGCTCTTCAATATAACTTCGGCATTCTTTTTGGCGTTGCGGTAAAGACCGTTTGCTATCGCGTCATCCACCCCTCTTTTAACAAGCTTCGTTTTGGCCTGCATGTTTTCTTTAAATGTTACCGGCGAAAATATGCTCTCTTCCTCACGATACACTTTCCCGGATTTCTCATCTATATAACTGTCCGTGACATGTATGCTCGGCATTTTGATTTCTATTCTTTTCCCTTTTTCTTTCCAAACAATTTCTTTGAAGTTTAAACCTGCCTTTACAACAACATTGTAGCTGTAAATATACTCAGTCTGTGTAAAGGGCACGGTTTTGCCGAATATTTTCCTTGAATCCCGCATCACATCTATGATAGCGCAATTTGCGGATTGAGTATCTAACTCGGCAATATCCTCAAACCCAATCTTGGTCGTTGTGCTCTCACTCGAAAAATTATCGACAAATAATCCGACAGCCAAACCCACAATGAGCGCAGCAACCACCCAGATGATTCCTTTTTTATATTTCTTCATAAACCCTTTTTTATCTGCATCTTCTGCCATTATTATGCACCCTTTCTCATTTTATGTCTATTCACCATTATCACATGGCTTTATCTCCTCTTCCTCGTAAGGACAGCTCCCGCGATTCCTGCAATTAACAGAACCGGCGCGAGCCTGAAAAACAGCCATTCGAACGCATGGTATGCCGTTGCGAGCACAGCGGTTTCAGGCTCATGGTAATCCCACTTTTCATATGGAGCATTCATTGCGACTAATATGGCTGCTATCAGCAATGTGACCGCACACAGCGATATGAAAAGACAGCGAATCACCTTTCTCCTATGTACAACTCTCTGCGCCAATTGCAAATTGATGATTTCGAGTTTCTCGGCAATCGCTTTGAGACCGTCGGGCTCAGTCTCGGCAATATCTTCGCCAAGTAAAGTGGCAACGGGAGTTTTGAGTGCTTCCGATATAGTGATCAACATATCGGAGTCCGGAACTGACAACCCCTGCTCCCATTTTGAAACCGTCTGGCGTACCACGTTCAGTTCGGCGGCAAGTTCCTCCTGCGAAAGTCCTTTCGACTTCCTTATCGCCTTAATGTTGTAACTAAGCATTTTCATTACCTCCTATAATATAGTCAATGGCTTCAAGTACCTCATTCGGATTTTTCGAAGCTTACGCCGTCTGCAATTATAATTGTACACTTCATCCATCCGGCATAAATATTTTATTAGGAAGCCCCTCGTTGCCTCAAGCAACGCAAATTTACATTGCCGTTTTTCCGGCCGACGTTTGCCTGAATATGCTCCGCTTTTGTCTGAATATGCTTCGGTTGTCAGGATTATAAAATTTTGGTTACCGCTTAAAAGCATCTCTTACTTTGAGGCGAACATGATCTCGCCCGCTTACTTTTTAAGTTCCTGCTTTATCTGTGTCGTCGATATTTCCGGAGTTCTCGGCAGATACACGACCTCACAGTGCTCCTTCAAAAAATCAAACTTTCCACGCCAGTCATCGCCTATGACAAAGGTATCCACGTGGTACTCTTTTACATCGGAAAGTTTCTGTTCCCAGTTTTCCTCCGGAATGACCAGATCGACGTACCTTATGGACTCCACAAGATTCTTGCGCTGGCTGTAACTGAAATAGCATTTCTTATTCTTCGAATTCAGGTTGAACTCATCTGTCGATATTGCAACAATCAAATAGTCGCCGTACTCCTTTGCTCTGCGCAGGAGATTGACATGCCCGTAATGCAGCAGATCGAATGTTCCGTATGTTATGACCCTCTTCACTTATAAATTCCTCCCAATACTATAAAACCGGGGAGCAACGCCGCACTCCCCGGAAAATAAACTCTGAAATTCAACTCGATATGTCCTGCCGGTAAATACGAATCCGACGAACTTATCCGAACAGTCGCGATCTATTTTTCAGATGCATCAAACAATGCTTCCGCATTATCCCATTCAGCTATAATCTCAGGAATAACCTTGTAAAGATCCCCGACGATTCCGTAATCCGCAACCTCAAATATAGGAGCATCCGCGTCCTTGTTGATAGCTACGATGATGTCTGAATTCTGCATGCCTGCCAAGTGCTGAATAGCACCGGAAATTCCGCAGGCGAAATAGATTTTAGGCTTAACCGTAGTTCCGGTCTGACCTACCTGGTGTGAATGGTCAATCCAGCCTGAGTCCACTGCGGCACGGGAAGAACCCACAACACCGCCAACCTTGTCAGCAAACTTCTTGATCAGTTCAAATCCCGAAGCATCGCCAAGTCCACGTCCGCCGGAGCAGATAATGTCCGCATCGGTCAGTGAAACAAGCTCTTTGGCCGATTTTACGACATCCACCAGCTGTACGTGAATATCATCCTTTGAAAGGCTGTGATTCAGCTTGACAAATTCACCGGTCGCTCCGACTCTTCTCTCAATCTTCTGCATAACGCCCGGGCGAACCGTCGACATCTGCGGTCTTGTATTAGGGCAGATAATCGTAGCCATCAGGTTTCCGCCGAACGCCGGACGTGTCATCTTAAGTCCCTTGTCAGGATCATCCGCTTTCAGTGTTGCCGTGTTCAGAGTGGTATTCTCCTCGGCAAACCTGATATATTCGGCAACACTTACGTCAAGATGCGTGCAGTCAGCTGTCAAACCGGTATTCAGTCTTGCCGCAACACGCGGTGCAAGGTCTCTTCCGATATGTGTTGCACCGTACATGAAGATGGACGGCTTCAATTCGTTCACGGCATCCACTATAACTTTGGTGTAAGCGTCCGTCGTGTAATGCTTCAGCAACGCATCCTCAATATAGTAAACCACGTCCGCACCGTACTCGTAGCACTCCTTGGCAAGGTTGTCAACGCTGTCGCCGACCAAGAGGGCGCACACTTTGGTTTCATCGTCTATATCTTTGGCGAGTTTTGTAGCCTCGCCCAGTAATTCCAGAGCCACATTCATGAGTTTTCCGTCGCGCTGCTCAACGAAAACCCAAATGTTCCTGTAATCGTCAAAATTCTTTGCCATTGTAATCGTTCCTCCTCCTAAATAATATGCTTCTTCTTCAAGCCGATAAGCAGGTTTTTAGCAATATCTTTTTCGGAGTCGCCCTCGACCGTGACACCTTTTCCCTTCGGCTTCGGTGTGAACGAACGGAATACGTTGGTCGGAGATGCTTTCAGTCCCACGATGGTTCTGTCAACGTTTACGTCATCCGCGCTCCAAACCTTGATATCCTTTTCGTCAAAGATTCTTCCGATGTTCATGTATCTTGGTGTGTTCAGCTCCTTGATGCACGTGAGCATGCAAGGTGTCTTGACCTTCAACAACTCATAACCGTCCTCAAGCTGTCTTTTGACGGTGACTTCTTTCAGGTCGTCCGAAATGTCAAACTCTTCAACATAGGTAACCTGAGGAAGGTCGATCTTTTCCGCAATCTGAGGTCCCACCTGCGCAGTGTCTCCGTCGATAGCCTGTCTGCCGGCAAAGATCATATCGTATTCGCCATACGTCTTGATGATTGCGGAGATCGCATTAGATGTCGCCCATGTGTCGGAACCGCCCACAGCTCTGTCGGAGAGCAGGATCGCCTCGTCGGCACCCATCGCAATACATTCAAACAGCATGTCCTGAGCCTGTGGAGGTCCCATAGAAACAACCGTTACGTGAACATCATCAAACTTGTCCTTAATTTTCAAAGCCTCTTCCAGAGCGTTGGCATCGTCATTGTTCAAAATGCTTGGAACGCCGTCACGAATCAATGTTCCCGTTTCAGGATTGATTCTGATCTCATTTGTATCCGGAACTTGCTTAGCGCAAACTAGAATTTTAAATGCCATTTCTATTTCCTCCTATCCTTATTTCCCGAAAGTCCTTGCAGCAATTACGATCTTCTGAACTTCTGAAGTACCCTCATAGATCTCGGTAATCTTGGCATCTCTCATCATTCTTTCAACCGGATAATCTGCTGTGTATCCGTATCCGCCGTGGAACTGTACACACTTGGTCGTAACAGCCATAGCCGTTTCCGCCGCATAGAGTTTTGCCATAGCGGAAGCCTCGCCGTAGTCCTGTCCTTCATCCTCAAGGAACGCAGCCTTGTACACGAGCAGTCTTGCAGCCTCTATCCTCGTCTTCATCTCAGCCATCTCAAACTGAAGCGCCTGGAACTGGGAAAGCTTTCTTCCGAACTGCTTTCTTGACTTCATATACTCAACCGTAACGTCAAATGCGCCCTGCGCGATTCCCAGCGCCTGCGAAGCGATTCCGATACGTCCGCCGTCCAGAGTGGAAAGCGCAACCTTGAAGCCCTGTCCGACCTTTGCAAGCAGTCTGTCCTTAGGGATTCTGCAGTTCTGGAAAATAAGCTCGGTCGTGGAAGACCCGTGGATACCCATCTTGTCCTCGGTTTTTCCGATCGAAAAGCCCGGATCGCCTTTTTCCACAATGAATGCGGAAATTCCGCCGTGAGTTCCCTTTGCCTTATCCGTCATTGCCATAACAACGAAAACGTCGGCATAACCACCGTTTGTGATAAACACCTTTGCACCGTTAAGCACATACTCGTCGCCGTCAAGATCAGCTCTCGTCTGCTGTCCGCCGGCATCGGTACCTGCATTAGGTTCAGTCAGGCCGAAAGCGCCGAGTGTTTTTCCCTGAAGCAGATCCGGAAGATATTTCATCTTCTGTTCTTCCGTACCGTACTTGTAGATAGGCCAGCAGCAAAGTGATGTGTGGGCCGAAACGATAACGGCCGTGGAACCACATACTCTCGCCAGTTCTTCCACGGTGATCGCATAGGCAACTTCATCGCCTCCGGCTCCGCCGTACTTCTTAGGAAAAGGAATTCCCATCATGCCGTACTTCGCCATCTTCTCCACGGTCTCGACAGGGAATCTGTGTTCCTTGTCTATGTCTGCGGCAATGGGTTCAACTTCGGCTTCAGCAAATTCTCTTACCATTTTTCTCACGAATTCCTGTTCCTTCGTTAGTTGAAAGTTCATGTAAATGCCTCCTTAAATTATAATCACGGTTCCAAGCCTCAAGAGATGTTTTTCGTCAATTTCCCGAGTGTTGCCTTATAACCGTCCAACATTGGTGTTACAATCATTCAGGTAGTAAGTTTATTTTTTAACAATTGTGATCGACACCATCAATAGTTAAACATGTCCACACAATTTTTGCAAGTGTTTTTTCCTCATTTACAAAAATGATTCAGGAGAAATTACCCTGAATCGGAATCGAATCACCGAAAACACGTTTCCGGACTTCCTATTATTGATAAAGCCTGCCCTCCCGCATTTTCAGAAGCACATCGCACATACTTTCAAGATCATCCTTATGGTGTGTAGCAATGATAATGATTGCTCCCCGTTCTTTTTCTTCTTTCACGACATCATATATTAAACTAATTCCGTCATCGTCCAACGCATTTGTCGGTTCATCAAGCAGGATCAACTCCTGCCCTTCAAATACCGCCTGCGCTATATTCAATCTCTGTTTCATCCCGAGAGAATACTTTTTTACCTTTAGATCCATCGCTCTTTCGAGCCCTACTCTTTTCAATGACGACTCGATTTCCTCATTGCCGACAAGTTTCTTTATCTTTGATAGATACAATAAATTTTCTCTGCCGGTAAACCGAGGTAACAATTCCATATGTTCTATCACAATACCGACATTCCCGGGGAACGAAATGTCCTCATGCAATTTCCTGCCGTTCCAAAACACCTCACCCTCTGTAGGAACTATCAGACCTGCCGCCATCCTTAGGAACATTGTCTTTCCCGAACCGTTCACACCGTACAAACCGTAAACAGTTCCCGGTTCAAATTTATACGAAACATTGTCCAAGACCTTCATACCTTTTAGTCTTTTGGTAACATTGCGCAATTCTAACACTTTCAATACCTCCGTTTGATTTTTTAAATAAATAGCCGTTCTATAACCTTCAATAGAAGTGTTCGCTAAACACTCCTAATATATGTCGACTTTCCTATATCTTCTCTCACACAATACAAGCATTAAGATACAGCCTATGCCTAAAAACGCAAAAGGTTTTAGGACACTACCCGTCGCAACTACACCGTTGACATCGGAAAATGCCAGTCTCGGAAAAAATATATAATTCATGGCGCTTGCATTCCCTTCATTTGTCAACAACAGAGAGGACAAAAAGAATATATTTACTGCCACATTGGTAACCTGCGGCGGAAGTAGTAGGAGTTCCATAGCATCTTTGATTAATATTATATCAACTATAACCATGAAATACAGCAGAACGGCTTCCATCTTCCTACCTAAATCCAAGGTCTGCGTGCTGCCGTCAAACGCTGTCGACAACACTATCATAAAAACAATCATAAGCAATATCCATATCATTGTTTCCGCTTTTTTTCTTAAAAACAGCAGACTTCTGTCATAATTTCTGATTATCATGAGTTTACTGTTGCCACCTGTAATCTCCGAGATGTCATCATAAGCAAAAAACAGCATAAAAGGAACAGGTAGATATGCAAGAAGTGCCAATATCATGAGCTCACTGATTCTATCACTCTGCTTATATATTGTTATGAATGATAAAGTATATTCTTTTCCAAATGCGTTTCTGATCACAAGAAACTGAAACAATGCAACCAAAGCGAAAATTCCCGCAGACAGCATTCTATTCCCCACGATGCAGCACATCCTTTCTTCTCATCACAATAATCAGTATGAGCGTTATCAGAACATCAAGCCCCAACGAAACACACGCCTCAAAAGCCACAAAGGCCGCGCTCGCCTTTCCCACAAGATGAGAGAACGAAACTGTCATGGAATGACATGGGAAAACAGGAGAATCAACAAAAACGTAGTTGTAGAACACATACTCCGCATAATACACAAAAACAGTCAATAATATCCCGAGTATCTCTTTATCAAATTTAGATCTGAATAATAAATAAATCCCCACGATTCTGTAATAAAAAAGTGTTCCTATCAATAAATCCGGCAATAGATACGAGAGAAAAAACGCTGAAAAATACACTTCACTGCCAGTCAAAAGCACGGCAAGAATAAATTTCATAAGCTCAATTACACTCATAAAAACAGTGCTATACAACAAAGCAACGAAAATCATCTTTTTCGTAAAAAATCCCCTCGTCCGATATCTGAGCAATTCATATGTTTCGTTCACTTTCCATATGTTGCCGAACGCAACAACAACCACAGGGACAAAAAATAGCACATGTACCGTTATTCCCGATATTCCCCCACTGTTAAAATCCAGCATTGTCACAAGCAGTCCTCTTGTGGATATCTTTTCACTTTGCGCTAAATGTGTAGCGTCCAAGAAAGACACCACAGAAAAGACCGCTAAAACCGGCAAACTCAGCACGATGCCTTTATAAAAATCAGACTTCCTCATTCTTTATTCTCCATAGCATTGAAATAAAGATAACCAGTAGGTATATCGCAACAACCACAACCAAAGTCGGTATCAAGTCGCCAAAATCATACTCAGAAAAAGGTTGAAAGGAGAGCAAAAGCGATTTTTTCGTCAGTGCTACAGGAAGCATCCACAACAGCAAACTCATGCTGTATACTATTTTCCTGTTGCGCAATGCGAGTGACAGCGCCACTCCAACCGTACATATAAGTGCACACACAAATGATGTGACAAGATTAAATATTAAATTCGCCATCAAAGGATGTTGCATTGACAGGTTGTATAGAAAATTCTCGGGAGAATCCCCCGGTTCCATATCCATGTGCGTACCTCCTCTGAATACGATCAAAGCCAACAATAAATTTATCATCATTGCCGATAAGATCAACGTAAACGACGATATAAAACTCCTTCCCAACTCTCCCAGAATATAGCTTTTGCGTCCCATTCTGCAAACCAAAGCGTTGCCTAAACATTTATCATCGTTTTCTATATCCAGTTCAGCAAATATTATTAACATGTACAGCGGCATAAAAAACATATATACCCTGTGTATTATGTGAAATGCCATCCCCGGCAAACTCTGAAACGTGCCGTATAGTGGAGCGTACATGCCTAACCCCAAGTCATGACATGCTTTCCACGTTTGCAGGATCTGAAATGCCGGTACAACGATCAGAAAAAGTACAAAAAACAACTTTATTTTATCATGCGTTATTCGCCAAATATATGATTTCATCATTAATAATCAAAGCCAGAGTGAGCATTAAACGCTCACTCTGACACCTTTCCAGAACTCACAAAATCTATCAGTCAGTTTCTTCGTCCCAATAGCCCGAAACGCTGCACGGATTGCTATTGTTATTTTCCCCACCAAGCCTAACATTGGTTCTGCTAGCGGCGGCTGTGGCTCCATAATAGTGAGCCCCTGAGCCCTGTTTGATCGTATGTGTGTAGGAAACAACAGTACGATTCTTGTTATCTTTTGCCAGCCAGAAAGTCGCCTTTCCACCTGAGCCTTCAGAATTATACACCAAGTTCACCTTCCATTTATTATTTTCGTTAGAAGTTTGCCTATACCTTGCCCCGGAATATGCATTCTGATGTCCTGACCCCAAGTAGAAACTGTAACCATAATTATCATTGCTCGCAAACGCAACGCTCGCCATAATAAGCGAAGTCATGACTACCAAAACCACAACACCTATACTCAGCTTTTTACCATTTTTGCTTCCTTTCATTAATAAATTTTGAGTAACAACTTATTGGATTTGGTTTTAGATCTTTAATCATATATGATTGTATTACAAATTATTATTGCAGTCAACCCCTTTTAACATTGTTTTTTGCAAACTGTAAGACTTGTAAACTGTAAAATTTAAATATCACATCAGACAATCGTAACGATTTCGACTTTTTCCACCGCATCCGAGATCAAAGCATTGACCTCAAGCCTGCTTTCCGAAGCCTCTATCCGGGTAAGTTTCGGCTTTGTTGTCGGATGTTTGGGGAGAAATACCGTGCAACAGTCTTCATACGGCTCAATGGATTTCTCATACGTCCCGATTTCGTTTGCCTTTCCCATTATGTCGACCTTATCCATAGCGATCAGCGGCCTCATGACGGGCATCGAAACACAGGCGTCCGTCACCACCAGAGCTTCGGCCGTCTGACTTGCGACCTGTCCGAGATTTTCCCCCGTTATCAGCATCATGCACTTGTTTTTCAATGCGATTTTTTCGGCGATCCTCATCATGAACCGCCTTACCAGTATGGTGGTTTCCTCTTCCGGACAGTTCATTACGATCTGTTCCTGTATAGGCAGGAGATTTATGACGTGCATCCGCATCCTACCGCTGTATGATGCAACTATGCCGGCAAGTTCTTCCACCTTTTGCTGCGCGCGCGGGCTCGTATAAGGGTAGCTGTGAAAATGAACCGCTTCAAGAAGCATCCCACGTTTTGCCATCATCCATGCGGCCACCGGGCTGTCTATTCCTCCGGACAGCAGAACCAACCCTTTCCCGTTGGTACCGAGCGGAAGCCCGCCATATCCCGAAACTTTCTCATCGTAAATATATGTTCTGTCCCTGCGCAGGTCTATAAAAAGTCTGCACTCCGGATCGTGAACGTCAACTTTCAGCACCTTGCAACCGATAAGCACTTTTGCGCCTATTCTCTTGGCTATCTCGGGAGATTTTATGGGAAAATTCTTGTCCGCCCTTTTCACCTCGACTTTGAAAGTCTTTACTCCTCTTTCTTCGATCTGTTTTTTCATAAACTGCACTGCAGCTTCTCCGATCTTATCGAGCTCACTCTCAACTTCTGTCGCAGGGCTTATGGACGCCACTCCGAAAACTCTCGAAACCTGACTGACTATGAGATCAGGATCGTTTTTCCTGTCGCTTCTGATAAATATCAGTCCTTCGCGGCGTGTAACTTCAACCCCACTTATATCTTTCAGCTTTTTTCTGATACGTTCCACCAATATTTTCTCAAAGTACGGCTTGTTCATGCCTTTCAAGGCGACCTCGCCGCACCTGACAATGTAAATATTCCATTCGTTCATGTAAGTAATACTCTCCAATCAGTAAATATCGTCAATCCGCAGTCGATCCCTCCCAAATTCAGAGAAGTGATATGCGAAATGACATAAAGAGTTCTCAGTAGGCGCATAGCCAATGCTCGGCGATTGTCCTTATCTAAAGCTGCCCAATCTTCTGAAACGCTTAACCGCCGCCGTTACACACTCAACGGTAGTATCGATTTCTTCGGCGGTATTGTATGCGCTTAAGCCGAAGCGTATTGCACCTTCGATTTCCCTTTCCGTGCAGCCTATTGCTTTCAGAACGTGACTTTTCCCGTTCTTGTTTGATGAGCATGCAGAGCCTGTGGAAACATAGATCCCTTCGGCTTCCAGAGAGTGCAAAATAACCTCTCCTCTCGTACCCAAAAACGAAACATTGAGTATATAATCGGAAACTTCGCCTTTTGTCAAAGGACCGTTGACCTTGATATCGTCTATGTTTTCCGTCAAGCCGGCAAGCAGCCTCTCCTTGAGCCGGCGCACATAGACTGATTCCTTTTCACTGGCGGACAATTCCACGGCTTTTCCAAAGCCCACAATTCCGCTAACATTCTCCGTTCCGGATCTTCTGTTTTTCTCCTGCCCGCCCCCAAGCATGAGTGGCGCAAATCTCGCATCCGCATTTGCGTAAAAAGCCCCCACCCCTTTTGGACCGTGCAACTTATGGGCGCTCAAAGATACAAAGTCGGCATCGCATCCACGCAAATCCATTTTGCCGAAACCCTGCACCGCATCAGTATGAAACAATGCGCCCGCCTCGTGCGCAAGCTCGCACATCTTCTTTATCGGTAAAATCGTTCCCAGTTCATTATTCACCGCCATTGCGGAAACGAGCGCGACATCCTCCGTAAGCGAATTTCGATACATTTCCATATCGGGGAAACCGTGCCTGTCCACATCCAGAAACACGACTTCAAATCCCTGTGATTCAAGATGGCCGCACGGCTCGAGCACTGCGGGATGCTCTATCTTCGTCGTAACGACCCTCCGTTTTCTCCTACCAAGCGCAGACGCCGCACCGCGTATGACCGTATTGTTGCTCTCCGTGCCTCCAGATGTAAATACCAAACCCTCGGCGTCAACTCCCAATTTCCACGCTATGATCTTCCTCGCCTTATTCACTTTGTTTTGAGTCTTCCTGCCAAGTTCATGCAGTGACGATGGATTGCCCAAATCCTCTTCAAATGACTTTACCATTGCTTCCGTCACTTCCGCATCCTGCATCGTCGTGGCAGCGTTGTCTAAATATATCATAAGTCCATCCGTGTCATTTGCCTTGGCAATGCTGTTGCGACCGCGTCTGTCAGTGCTTCCCGCAGGATCGCAGCTGCCGATTCACTCCTTTTTTCGACATATAACGTAACTTATCCCGCATCTTCGGATGCGGGATAAGAATTTTCCTATTTTGCGTAATCTATCGCTCTTGTCTCGCGAACAACGTTGACCTTTATCTGTCCCGGATATTCAAGCTCTGATTCGATTTTCTTTGATATCTCGTGAGCGAGTAAAGCAATTTCATCGTCTTTCACCTCTTCAGGCTTTGCTATAATACGTATCTCGCGTCCTGCCTGTATGGCAAACGACTTGTCCACGCCCTCCGTAGTATTGGCGATTTCTTCCAGCTTCTCAAGGCGCTTTATGTATACATCCAATGTTTCCCTGCGTGCGCCCGGTCTTGCCGCAGACAGAGCGTCGGCGGCGGCAACCAAAAGCGCCTCCATGGTCTTTGCTTCATAATCGCCGTGATGCGCCGCAACCGCATTTATCACAGCCTCCGATTCCTTATACTTTTTCAGCACCTGCACGCCTATGTCCACGTGCGTTCCCTCATACTCATGATCCAGAGCCTTACCTATGTCGTGGAGAAGTCCTGCCCGTTTCGCAAGCTTAACGTCGAGTCCGAGCTCGCCTGCCATAAGACCCGCCAGATGGCTGACCTCTATAGAGTGCTTGAGCACATTCTGTCCGTAAGAAGTTCTGAAATGTAAACGTCCCAGCAATTTTATCACTTCAGGATGCAGGTTATGCATTCCAGTTTCAAAGGTCGCCCGGTCACCTTCTTCCTTGATTATCCGGTTGACCTCCCTCTTTGCTTTCTCTATCATTTCCTCGATTTTCGAAGGATGGATTCTGCCGTCCACGATCAGTTTCTCAAGTGCAAGCCTTGCAATCTCCCTCCTTATCGGATCAAAACCGGAAACGATCACAGCCTCGGGAGTGTCATCTATTATGAGATCTACACCGGTCAGAGTTTCTATGGCTCGTATGTTGCGTCCTTCCCTGCCTATGATCCTGCCTTTCATGTCATCGTTTGGCAGATTGACCACGGACAAAGTGCTCTCCGCAACGTGATCGGCCGCACACCTCTGTATGGCGCCGGTCAATATTTCCTTGGCGTTCCTGTCGGCCTCTTCTTTCGCCTGCGTTTCTATTTCCTTTATCAGCTGTGAAGCATCGTGCCTGCATTCTTTCTCTATTCCCTCTAGCAGCATCTCCTTTGCCTCTTCTGCGGTATATCCCGAGATCTTCTCAAGTTCGGCGATCTTTCTCTCAAATATGCTGTCGATCTCTTCTTTTTCTGAAGCGATCTCTTTCTCCACTTTGGAAAGCTTCGCTTCTCTCTTTTCTATTCCGTCAAGCTTTCTGTCTATAGTTTCTTCCTTTTGCGCCAGACGTCTTTCCGAGCGCTGCACTTCCAGTCGCCTTTCCTTGATCTCTTTGTCCACCTCGTTTCTGAGTCGGTGGGCTTCCTCCTTGGCTTCCAACGTCACTTCCTTTTTTATCGTTTCAGAACTGTTTTCCGCATCAAGAATCAAATTTCTCGCCTTCTGTTCGGCACTTCCTATAGTCCTTTCAGCGACATTCTTTCTGTATATATATCCGCCAAGCGCACATACGACACCGACAGCTATCGCAACGACAGCAGTTATTATCGGAGACATTGAAGTACCTCCTCTCTTAAATTTTCAATCATACACCCTGTTTCCTCTTCTTATTTCCGTAAGTTCCTCTTTTATGAGCCTGTCCACTATATTGCTGAAGTTTTTGCATATATAGCTTTCTTTCTTGAGCACTATCGGTTCCCCGAGATTTGTCGATATATTGATGTTCATGTCAAATTGAATCACACCCATGAGCCTGGCGCGCATAATCTGCGTTATTTCCTCAATCTTTGGGATGTAACCCGCATCCATCATTTCACTTACCAGTTTGTTGACAATCAGATATCTTTTCTTAATACCCAGTTTCAGAACCGTCCTGTCGAGCGTATCGGCATCGCGAAGTGCCGCATACTCCGGCGTGGCGACTATTATGGCGGTGTCCGCTCCGGAAGAAGCAAGTACCATTCCGTCATCGATACCCGACGGTGCATCCACTATCACGTAATCGAATTCACGCTTGAGTTTTTCACACAAAACCCTTACGTGAAGCGGTGTCAGATCGCCTTTTTCCCTCTCCGGGGATGAACCCATGATATAAAGATTTTCAAACCTCTTGTCCTTGATGAGTGCCTGTTTGATCCTGCAGACCCCTGACATCACATCGTACACATCGTAAACCACATTGTTTTCAAGTCCAAGATAGAGGTCGAGATTCCTCAGCCCCATATCCATGTCCACGATAACAACTTTGTAGCCTTTCTGCGCATACGAACTTCCCAGGTTGACCGCAAACATGGTCTTTCCCGTTCCGCCCTTTCCCGATGCCACCAAGTACACCTTGCTCATCTTATCCTCACCATCACTTCATCAGATCCATCGCTTTCATACTGGAAAACTTTCCATCACCTATGATAATATGATCCAAAACTCTGATTCCCAGTATCTCGCCGCTCTTTGTCAGTCTTTTTGTCGTGGCTATATCCTCCTCGCTGGGCGACGGATCGCCACTTGGATGATTATGCACAAAAATAACGCCTGCGGCACTTTTTCGCACCGCACTGCCAAAGACCTCTCTCGGATGCACCACAGTATTGGAAAGCGCACCTATGGAAACGGTATCTATCGAAAGGATCTCGCCCTTTGTGTTCACCAGTATGGATTTGAAATGCTCCTTTTTCTCATGTCGCAACCTCTCCATCAGCAAATCTGCGACATCGTGCGATGATGCGATAGTTTTGCGCTTTGCCGCAGGAGCCATCGCAATCCTCTTCCCTAGTTCTATAACCGAAAGTATCAGCATCGCCTTTGAAGGGCCTATACCCGTGATCCCGAGCAGCTCCTCGTATTGGATCTCCCCAAGTTCCGATAAACCCCTGTTACCCGATGCGAGCACCTGTTCCGCCAAATGCAGGGATGAAACATTTCTTGTTCCCGTATGTATTATCAATCCAAGCAGTTCTGTATTCGATAAAACCCGAACGCCCCCGTTTATCGCTTTTTCAAGCGGACGTTCTTCCTGCGGCATAGATTTAATCAGCATTTTTACCTCCGAAATCAAGCCGCATCCCGACTCATAATATAATTCTCACGGGATAAATTATACCATCATTGAAACGCTCTCACAAGGGTAATCTGCGCAATTTAATCGCAGGGCAGGCGGAATCCCAAACTGCCGCTCGGGCACCGCCCGGGCTCATGTATGCAGGCCGGGCTTTCTCCTGCAATCCTTCCCGACAAGTAAGTGTCGTAAAAAGACACCCGGCTATTCCCCCCCGGTGACTCTTCCGTATATAAATGCGACAACCTCTTGGATGCTCATGTCAGTGGTGTCGACCTCGATAGCATCGAAGGCCTTTTTAAGCGGATTCAGTTTCCTGTGCGTATCCGTATAGTCGCGCTTTTCGATGTCCTCAAGAACCTTTTTCAACGTGACGTCGTCACCTTTTTCTTTGAGTTCCAGAAAACGTCTTTTGGCTCTTTCTTGGGCGCTCGCCGTGAGAAAAAACTTGAACTGCGCATCTTTGAACACGTTGGTTCCTATGTCACGACCGTCCATCACGACACTTTTCCTGCGCCCTATATTTCGCTGTATCAGAACGAGTTTTTCCCGCACCGGAGGCAGCGCCGAATAGATCGATGCGATCTCCGACATCTCCGGCGTTCTGATTTTTCCGCTCACGTCTTCTCCGTCCAGATATATCACGCCGCAGTCAAAATCTATCTCGGTATTCTCCAAAGTTGCTTTGATCCCCTCCGTATTCTTGGGATCCACATTGTTTGCGTTCATCTTGTATCCGACGGCTCTGTACATGGCGCCGGTGTCGACATACTCCACACCCAGCTTTTTTGCGACAGCTTTTGCGATAGTGCTCTTGCCGGCTCCTCCCGGACCGTCTATGGCAATCTTCACCGTGCCTGTATCTTTATCCGTATCTTTATTCATTTTCACTACCCGTCCCATTCATTTTCTTATTGCCCACCAGTTTTTCTATTTCCTTGATAAAAGTATTCACATCCGTAAACTGGCGATACACCGATGCAAATCTCACATACGAAACCTCGTCGACCTTTTTCAGCTCATCCATGAGAAGCTCGCCTATGAATTCACTTTTGACTTCCTTCTCCATCAGGTTGTTCAGTCCTCTTTCAATATCGTCGGCTATTTTTTCGATCTGCTCAACGGAGACGGGTCTTTTCTCGCAGGCGCGCACCAATCCTCTGATTATCTTGTCCCTGTCAAAGCTCTCCCTGCGCCCGTCTCTCTTTATTATACGTATTATGGATTCTTCCGTCTTTTCATATGTAGTGAATCGCTTTCCGCATTTGTCGCACCCCCTACGTCTTCTAATGGCATGCCCCTCTTCGGTCGGTCTTGAGTCTATGACCTTGGTATCGGCATTGTCGCAAAACGGACATTTCATACTAACCCTCCTGAATTGTTTAACAAAAAAAGGCTCCGTCGATTCGGAGCCTCATAAATCCGACAAAGTCTCCGACTTGCATCAGAGATGAAGCCTAACTGACCTTTGCGTATTTCATAACCTTTTCATTGACCTTTTCAAGTAGCAGATTTGTTCTAAAACCGTTTTCTTCGGCATACTTTTCCACCGACTGTTTATACTGCTTCTTGAAGGATTCCTTGGTGAAGCCCGCCTGCTTCAGCAGTTTTGCAAGGTACTCATTGAATTCCTTGTCGGAGATTTTGATCCCTTCTTTCTTTGCGACCGCATACGTCACAAGTTTCTGTTTAACTACTGTTTTAGCGTACTCGTCGGACTGTTTCTTGAACTTTTTCTCGTCCGTATTCATATATGTCTTAAGGAACTTCGACCAGCTCATGTTGTAGTTTTTCGCCATCTTCTTATAGCGTGCGACCACCTGTTTCTGCTCAAATTCCAGCTGCTGCTGCGGATACTTCTTGACCTTGGACGCCGCAACTACTTTCTCCCAGAGGGACTTCTTAGCCGTCGCATCCGCCTGTGACTGTTTTTTCTCCAAAAGTGATTTCTTTACGGAATCCTCGTATGCCTCAACCGTCTTGTACTGCGTATTCTTCTTGATGAAGTCAAGGTCATACTTTGGCGTCGTGGTCTCCTGCCTTGAATTGATTGTTATCGCAAAGTCAACTTTCTTTCCGGAAAGTTCCTTGTTGTTTGCGTAGTTCTTTGGGAATCTGAGATGCAACGTGAACTTGTCCCCTGCCTTTTTCCCTATAAGACCATCGACAAAACCGTCTATCATCGACGTTTGCCCGATGGTTATATTGGTGTTTTTTGCGCTTCCGCCTTCAAAAGTCTTACCATCGATCTTTCCCTCATACGAGATATTTACCGTATCCCCTTTTTTCACCGTACCGGTCTTGACTTCTTTGGTCGTGGATTTGCTCTTGATAAAGTTTTGAATCTCGGCTTTTACTTCTTTTTTCGTTGCTATGACCTTCGGTTTTGTGTATTCAAGCCCCTTATACTTGGCAACCGTGACATACTTGTCATAGTTCAGCTTATACTCCGAAGTAAACATCCCAAACGTATCGAACACAAACACCATCAGCAAAGCGATGATAATAATAGCTGCCACACCCAGCGATGAGCCAATAATTATCTTCTTTTTTTTCGACATTACAAAATCTCCTCTATAAAATAAAATATGAATTTAAATTAAATAATCGCACGCCCATCACACCTGATGAGCGCCGCACATACATGATATCATCGAGACGAAATTAATTCAATTAATATTACTTTCTTTCACTAAAAAAACACATTCAGAACGGTTATAAAACTTTTCTTTCAAGAATGGATGCCACGCGGGCGGCAAGCGCACTGTTTCCAAAAGATACGCCCAAAAAAATGCTGGCATTTGCGTGACGCATGCCCGAACAAATGCGGGTATATGCACTCCCCGCTTCTCAAATATACGCCCAAAAGAATGCGGGCGTTTGCGGATGGATCGCAGGTCTTTGCTATATAGACGGATCCCTCTCCTTTCCGCATTGATTCATCATACCGCATCCGGCACAACCCTCACAGGCAGGCGGATCCTTTTCCCCCGACTTGCGCTTGTCCTTCTGCCATTTGATGGCGGCAAGCGCCCATACGGAAGTTACTACGGCGATAAAAATACCCGCAAACAATATGTACTTTATATGACTCAAAAAATACTCCATACCAAGCCTCCATGTTTCAGTTCCCGCACTGCCACGTAGCATCGTGTGGGGAACCGGCAGAACGCAAATCCCTTGCGAATGTGTTGAGATCATTTTGCATTATGGCGATCACTATAAAGCTTGAGAGTAGCACCGCAACGACAACATAGATGAACGAGTCATCCGTTATTTTGTAGTAATGCCACCTTCCGTTTGCCGCCTGTGCAAGTCTCTTTCCTCTCGTGTATACCCAATAAAAACTGTAGAAAGGCACTATGAAGAAAAAGATCGTTTCGGGCGCAGCCCCCGAATAGTCGCTATCCATCGTCTTTATCGTGTTCGCAACCTTGTTCATCCAGTAAATATAATATATTCCTACGGTCAAAACGGAAAAGATCACCGCCATCGCGATGTTTCTTTCTTCCAAAAGCCCATACTGCCTCGGATCCATCTCGCTTTGATAATCATATTGCCTGTACTCGTTTTGCCGTCTCATCTCGGCATCGTCTTTCCAATTGCTGTTATTGTCCAATTCGTTACTCCTCCCACAACATTAAGTAGGTCGCATTGCGGCGTTCCGTCACAGGGATCCGCATTGCTTCCCGCTTTTTTATATACCACGCAAAAAATCTCCCAAACCTATATCACCTATGGCCGGGTAAAGTATCAAATACATCATATCCTTGGAACGGGCAGTAAAGTCAGTCCCCCGCGGGAGATGAGCAGTAAGTGAAAAATCAAGCACATCATGCGCTCACGAACCGAAACGCACGTTTATCTTGTCAACTATGAGCCTTGCCACTTCCGACTTGCTCATCAGGCGAGCCTTCTCGATCGAGTCTCTGTCTATGAGCGTCACAACGTTTGTATCGGTGCCAAAACCCGCTCCGCTCTCTTTCAGGTTGTTGGCCACAATCAAATCGGCATTTTTTCGATGCAGTTTGGCTTTGGAATTTTCTATAAGATCCCTCGTTTCCATGGAAAAACCGCACACGAATTGTTTTTTTGTCTTTTGAGCGCCTATCCTGGCCAGTATGTCCTTGGTTCTGACAAGCGGGATCGAAGGATTCTCCTCCGTCTTTTTGATCTTATCGGAAGAATAGGATTTTGGGGTGTAGTCAGAAACCGCCGCCGCCATTATCACTATATCCTTATCTGCAAAATTTTCTTCTACCTTTTGATACATATCGCCGGCGTCCAAGACCTCTATCACATTGCAAAACCGCGGCGCAGGCACGCTTGTTGAAGCTTTTACAATCGTGACATCGGCGCCTCGCATCAGGCACTCCTTTGCTACGGCAAAACCCATCTTGCCGCTGGAATGGTTGCTTATGAAGCGTACCGGATCTATCGACTCCCGAGTCGCGCCCGCCGTCACCAGGACTTTCTTTCCGAGCATGTCTTTTTCCCTTGCGATCATACACTCCACAATGTCAAAGAGCTCATCGGGTTCCGGCATCTTGCCGGGTCCGATGTCTCCGCATGCCAGACGTCCCACCGCCGGCCTTGTCACTATGACGCCATATTTTTTAAGCTTTTCAATATTGTCGCGTGTCACCGGATTTTGATACATCCTAGTGTTCATGGCCGGAGCCACAATGCGCGGGCATTCAAGCGCAAGGAAAGTTGTTGTGAGCATGTCGTCGGCTATTCCGGAAGCGAACTTTGCAATAACATTTGCGGTCGCCGGAGCGACTATCGCCAGATCCGCCTTTTTCGCAAGTTCCACATGTTCAACCTCAAAATTTCCATTCCGACTGAATGTATCGGTCACGCATTCATTTCCGCTCAGAGTTTCAAAAGTAAGCGGAGATACGAACTTGCATGCGTTGCCTGTCATGATCACATGCGTTTCTGCTCCGGCTTTTTTGAGCATGCTCACAAGCGTTGCCGTTTTATATGCGGCGATTCCCCCGGAAACGCCCACAATCACTGTCTTGTCTTTAAGATTCATTTTTAATTATTTTGTGTGGGCTTGTTTTGCAGTTTCACAGAGTTTTGCGAAAGAATCCGCATCATGAATGGCGATCTCGGAAAGCATCTTTCTGTTGATTTCCATTCCACTCTTTTTTAGTCCGTCCATCAAACGGCTGTAGCTGATTCCGTTTGCTCTGGCAGCCGCATTCACTCTTGCGATCCACAGCTTTCTGTAATCTCTTTTCTTGAGCTTTCTGCCTATGTATGCCGATCTGAGCGCTCTCATCACAGCCGGATTGGCTGCACGGAAAACCTTGCTTTTCAGACCGTAAAAGCCCTTGGCCATTTTTAAAATTTTCTTATGTCTTTTATGGGCGTTGACACCCTTTTTAACTCTTGCCATCTTCTCTACCTCCCGAAATTATTTTGCCATAGCTCTCAACATTCTCTTATGATCTGCGCTTGTCAGTATCGTCGACTTGCGCAGCCCCTGTTTTCTCTTAGGGGTCTTCTTTGTTAAGATGTGACTTTTGTATGCCTTATGTCTCCGGATCTTCCCGGAACCCGTGATTTTCAGTCTCTTGCATGCACCCCTATGGGATTTCATCTTGTTTTTAGCCATAATGATTCCTCCTGTTTCAATGTTTCTCCGATATCCCGGTTATTTCTTCTGTTTTTCGGCGTCTTCTGCGACACGTTCGTTCGAAAATGAAATGGGCAACGCCGGCAAAGTTATTTTTTCTGCTTTTCGGCCGTCTTCGGCGACAGGAACATCGTCAGACTCCTGCCCTCAAAGGATGGTTTTTTCTCTGTAGTTCCGAATTCACCGCACGCCTCGGCAAATGAATTCATTACTTCCCGCCCCTTGTTCACATAATCTCTTTCACGACCTCTGAAACGAAGGCTCACCTTCACCTTGTCGCCGTCCTTGAGAAATTTGCAGGCGGTCTTTGCCTTAACAAGAACATCGTGTTCTTCGATAAAAGTACTGAGACGTATCTCTTTTACCTGAATGGTCTTTTGCTTTTTTTTCGCCTCTTTTTTTCGCTTCTGCAACTCATATCGATACTTACCGTAGTCCAAAACTTTTGCTACAGGCGGGGTCGCGTTCGGGGAAATCTCCACCAGATCAAGCTTGCTTTTTTCCGCCAGATCCAGTGCGTCCGCCCTGCTCATGATCCCTACCATTTCGCCCGTTGAATCTATCACTCTTAATTCCGCGGCGCGAATTTCTTCGTTGACTCTGCTTTCCTTGCTAATTTTCTTACCCTCCCAATTAAAAAAAACGGATACCGAGTACCCGCTTCAAAAAGATCCGCCGGCTCCGCCGCGGTTCCTTAAATTATTTAACCAACAAACTCCATCGTCTGAAAGGTGAGAAGCGGATAACTTCTTCTTTGTTACCGCACAAGTATACCATCCGGCAGACGGGCTGTCAAACAATTTATTCAAAAATTTCCGGGGCGGCGCTTGCAGGGACGCCAAAAATCTCGGAACATGCAAAAGGGGCGAGCCGAGCCCTCCCCTTTGCATGTCATATTATCTCAGTCTGTACTTCCTGACCTTGGACCATGCGCCGTATATTTTCTTGCCCTTGAACTTCTTGTAGGCTCTCACCTTATAGTACATATTCTCCCTTCTCGGAGCCCGCAAAACCTTTGATTTGCTTTTCCCCCCGGCGTATGCCGCAACTTTGGTTCCTTTTTTGCGTTTGAATTTGGATATCTGATACCCCGATGCCGATTTAACTTTTTTCCAGCTCACGGTCACCTTTTGCAGGTTTCTGCGTTTTACTTTCACTCCCTTAACCTTTGCCGGTTTTTTAGGCGGTTTTGCCTTTGACCCGACCTCAAATCCGTCGGTTTTTCTGATCAGATAATCGCCGAACTTGTTCTCATACTTGAAGTACACAACTCCGCGGAATTTTCCTGACAATGTTGCGGTGTTTCCCTCTTTCCACTCATAATTGTTATATCCCGAATCATTATTTGAAAGTTGATAATAAACTTTTCCAAAATAGTAGTTTGGCGTGGATGTTACCGTAACAGGCTTGGAAGTCTTGGCATTGTAATTTTTAATGCGTGCCGCAGGATTTCGGAGTCCGGCAACCTGCTTTGTCCTATAGGCAAAATTCGGCGTTCCGTAACTCGAAACCGTTGTGTAATATGGTCTGTAGGAGCTGTATTTCTCAACCTTTTTGCCATCCGAACTTGATATGTCAAAACTGTTTGCGGTCCACGTGCAAACGAGCGCCTCGTACTGCGTATTGTGCCTGTCGTCGTTGGTGACGTACACATTGGCTTCCACCAAATCTTTCATAGCGTACACATTCGGTTCGCCGTGATCCCTTCCGCAGCTGACAAGGACATTGTACGGCGTTATTTCTTTTACAAAATTCCAATTTGCCGAGTGCCCCTGCGACATGAACGGTTCATTGTATTTCCCGCCCGCAAAGTTGCTGTGCCCGTGATGCGCCGCTCTGTATATGTCGACATCCAGCAGATCCTTATGATCGTGCAGTATCTGATCCTGTCTCTCTTTTTCAGCATCGGCGGCAAATATTGCCGATGTTCCGTCATAATCCACCCTGTACACGAGGGACTGATTGTTCACTTTCGGTCCTGTGGTGATATCTTTTACCTTATCCTTGATAACCTCGGTAAAAGTATCCTTCACGTCACGATCCGTGTCCGTGAGCTGGGTAAGCTTAAGTCCTCCGATCTGTATTATATTCTCGCGGTTATCGTCCGCAACGGCAAGATCTATCTCTTTTTTTGCGTTCTGCGTAATGGCCTCGCGCTCAAAGTGACGGTAATTCCCCGAATTGTATACGGCGCCGTTGTAGTATACCTTTCCGATACTGAAATTATCGTTTGCAAGCAACGCACCTATTCCGCCTATGTGATCCTGGTGTGCGTGCGTAACCACCACGTAATCCAGCTTCTTCACCCCGATTTTGTCCAAATATCTCATCACATCGCTGTACGTGCTCCTATAGTGATCGGTATTGAAGTAGTCGTGTATTAGATAATATGCAAAATCGTATGACAGCGAATATACATAACCTGTGATAAGCTCCAAAGTTTCACGTTCCTTGTCGCGTTCTTCCTTGGTCTTCTCACCCACCGAAGCCGGGATTTTGTAAGCGCTGACGCACCCCTTTGAACCCTCTTGAAATATGCCGCTTCCGTCTGCTATGTATTTGCGATAGAGTTCTATCATCTTTTCATATGTGTAGTCCGCTTTCTTTAAACTTGCGCCTTGCCCGTTTTTCAGGGCGATGTAATTCTCTATCCTGTCAAAAAATTCCTTATGTGCATTGTAGAATTTCTCTTCTTGACTGCCCGCCGCAACGCGTGCCTGCCTGAACTTTTTGACCCAAGCATCCGCATTCTTCCTTATGGCTTCATAATGCCAATTCTTCTCTTTGTCCGCATTGATTACACCGTTCTGATAGGTGACAAAGTTTCTCAAAAGATGCTCGCCGCTCTTTCCGTCTATCGGTGCGGGCGTTTGTGTGGTCATATTCTTTACGGAAGATTTCGCTCCCTGTGACGCATATCCCCCGTCAATCAGAATGTATTTACCCTCATTCTCCACCAAAGTCGCATCTCCGTTCCCCACGTTGATCAGATGAACCTTGAACGTATTTGCCGATCTTGCAAACGCAAAGTTCATTCCGGTCAACGCCAAAACAAACGACATAGCAATAACCAATAATTTTCTCTTTAAAAGCATGTCAATCTCCCTTTCCGTTCCCCTTTTACATTAACATGTGTTTACTTGCCGCAACAGCTCCATACCGTCTTGTCGTCACGGAAAATATCCTCAAAACCGCCGCCGGTTGCCTTCGCATATCCAATATACCATTTTTTTGCAACCTTTTCAAAGAAAAATTGGAACAGAACCGGGCGCGTATGAAAATACTTATGAAAATTCCCGGCTATGCGCATGAAAATCTCATTTTGCAAAAGGGGCGCCGGCAATGCCGACGCCCATCTTGTTTAAAAGAGTAATTCTATGAACAACATATCTTGTTTTCTCTTTTGTTAAGCTTCCGGATCCTGCCCTCCTCTCCGGTATAGGGTTTGAGGTGGCTTTTTTCTTTCCCGCTTATCTTGCTCTCTTTGCCTTCTTGGCTTTCTTCTTAGGTGCAATCTTCACAAGTCCAAAGTACATCTTCTTAAGGTCGCCCTTGGTGTTGAAGTATACCGTCTTGGTCTTCTTGTCGAAGCTTGCCTTGTATAGTCCGCCCTTCTTCAGCAGACTGAACGCCTTCTTCGCTTTTCTGCCTTTGGCCTTCTTGGCTTTCTTGCCGAGCAGTTTCATCATCTTGAACTTGGTCTTTGTCTTTACCTTGCCAACAGATGCGATTCCTACGTTGTTGAGTTTCGCTATCCGCTTGCCCGATACCGTCATGTCAAGCATGTATACCTTGCCCTTGAAGATCTTCTTCTTGAGAGCCTTGGACTTGATGAACTTCTTGCTCTTTGTCGCTACCTTGAAGTATGTCTTGGTGTTGCCCGCACTATACAGAGCTTTGAACTCTTCCGGGCTCATCCTTACGGAGATGTTCTTCACGGTAAGTCCCATGTAGCTGTACTTGCCCTCTGCCATGTCTTTCTGCTGCTGCGGTGTCAGGGTGATCGTCTTTGAGCTCTTGATGAGCAGTGGACTTCTTCCCGTCTTGTCCGCATTAGGTGTCACAGGTGCCGCAGGTTTTGCAGGCGTTGCAGGCTTTGGCTGCTCAGGCTTTTTGCCATCAGGCATTGCAGGCTGCGCATTCTTCTTCAGACTTGCGACAAACGTCGTGTCCTTGTTGATCTCAAGGTCTTTCACTCTGTCAGCACTGTAGATATTATTGGTTCCTTCCATCTTCCAGCCTTCAAACGTGTATCCCTCAACCTTCGGTTCTTCAGGTACTTTTTCAAGTTTCTTTCCGCTTACGACTTTCTGTATGTCTACAATCTTTCCGTCTACCGCGAAGATTACAAGTTTGTGTCCCGCAGACACTTCCTCATACTTTGCAACGTATGTGGCGTTTTCGGAAATCTTAACCTTTCCTAGGGCATCCTTGGTATAGATGTCGCCCGTACCGTCTTTCTGCCAGCCGATTAACCTGTGGCCTTCCTTTGCAGGCGCGTCAGGTACGTTTGCAGGCGTCTTACCGGATTCAACGTACTCGATTCCGACAATCTTGTCATTCGCCTTGTAAGTCACAATTCGTTCTTCCGCTTTCAGTTCTTCGTACTGCGCGGTGATCTCAGTGTCTTCGGTGAACTTACCCTTCAGGTCTTTGCTCCAGCCGCTGAACTTGTAGCCGTCGGCAGCCTTGACCTTAGGAGCGTTGTCTTTGAGATCGACTTCAACGTTATTCTTGACGTAGAAGCTCGTGTCTCCGCCCGTAAACTCTTTACCGTGCTCGCCGAGGTTGAACGTCACCTTTACGTATTCTTCCGACGGTTTTGGATCCGTTCCCGGCTCAATGTTTTCAAGTTTCTTGTACTCAGCCGTTATCGTTGTGTCTTCAGCAAACTTACCTTTCAGGTCTTTGCTCCAGCCGCTGAACCTGTATCCGTCCGCAGCCTTGACCTTTGGTGCGTTGTCCTTGAGATCGACTTCAACGTTATTCTTGACGTAGAAGCTCGTGTCGTCGCCGGTGAATTCTTTACCGTGCTCACCGAGGTTGAACGTCACCTTTACATAAGCTTCCGAAGGTTTAGGATCCGTTCCCGGCTCGATGTTCTCAAGCTTTTTATAGAGTGCGATAATACTTATATCTTCCGTAAATCTGCCTTTGAATGCTTTGCTCCAGCCGGTGAACTTGTATCCATCCTTTGGAAGAATCTTAGGCGCTTCAAGCTCAACATCCACATTCTTCTTGACGTAAAAGCTCGTGTCGCCGCCGGTGAATTCCTTACCGTATTCGCCGAGTTTGAACGTCACCTTTACGTAGTCTTTCGACGGTTTTGGATCCGTTCCCGGCTCAACATCTTTGAGTTTATTGTACTGTGCGGTTATCGTCGTGTCTTCCGCGAATTTGCCCTTAATCTCTTTGCTCCAACCGGTGAACCTGTAGCCGTCCGCAGCCTTAACCTTAGGCGCATGCTCTTTCAGGTCAACGTCAACGTTCTTCTTGACATCAACTACCGTCTTTCCTTCAAGGCTTCCGTGTTCACCCTGCACAAACGTTATTCTCGCATAGGCTTCCGACGGTTTTGGATCTTTCGGGTCATTCGGTACTATGATATCTTCGGTATGGATCTCCTCATACCGTGCGGTTATCGTCGCATCTTCCGTGAACTTGCCCTCAAGGTTCTTGCTCCAGCCGGTGAACTTGTAGCCGTCCGCAGCCTTAACCTTAGGCGCATAGTCCGTCAGATCGTACTCCCTATCGTTTCTTATGGCAAAAACTTTATCTCCTGTAAGCTCGCCGTGTTCACCTTTATCAAATGTCACTTTGACAAACCCTTCAGGAAGTTTCTCGCCTGGGTCTACTGCTGTCGGCTTATCATTGCTAAGGTATTTTGCCGTTATCACGGTATCGCTATCAAAGGTGTCCTCAAGCGGTTTATCCCATTTATGGAATGTGTATCCCGGATTTGCCTTTGCCTTACCCTTTGCTATATCCGTAAGATCAATTCTCTTGTCCTTTCTTACGAAATATTTACTTTCGCCCTCAATGCTTCCTTCGGCATCCGAACCAAACGTTACTTTGACGTAATCCTTTGCATATTCACCGGAACCCCAGTCATCCGACACATCGCCCTTCGGTATTATGTCGGCTCTATATGCTACCTTGCAGCTTTCAGGCGCACCCCACGGCTTATCCTTGGCAAAAGGGCAATCCGATTTAGGCATATCAACGTAGATAAAGCTCATCCCGATCGAGTTTTTAAACGCATCCGATGACATTTCTTCAACGTTTTCCGGGATCACCATCGACTTAAGTGACGTATTTCCTCCAAACGCCTCCTTGCCTATGTATTTAAGAGTCGTCGGAAGCTTCAACTCTTTGAGGTTCTTGTTTTCACTTATCCCTTGCTTCTCTATTCTTTCAATCCCTTCCGGAAGAGTAATACTTGTCACATGATCACACTTATGGAATGCATCGTAAGCTATATTCTTAACGACAATACCCTCTATTCTCGATGGAACCACTACATTGGCGGGCGTCTCACCGTTTGCCGTTTCAAAATATTTAAGTATGGTTCCGTTTGCTTTATCAAATAGATAATGGGACGTTTTCTCTGTGTCTTTAAATATAATTTGTATATTTTTTTTCTTTAACCCTATAAGGTAATCTCCGGCTGCTTTCGTGACCGTTTTATTGAATTCATCCTCTGTTTTGTCAATGTATATATACTCAAGATTTATACAGCCGTCAAATGCGCCGTCACCGGAGGATCCGCGGTGGATATCTTGGAATGTGTCCGGCAGTCCTATAGCTGTCAAAGCATAGCAACCGGCAAAACTCTCATTCGTAATACTTCTGACTCCTCTTTCAAATATCACGCTTTTTAGACTTCCGCAGTCCAGGAATGCTCGCCAGGCTATGTTGGCTTTCGGCAATGTTATTTTTTCCAAATCACCGCAACCTTCAAATGCACGATCGCCTATTGCCTCTACACTGTTCGGGATCGTGACATTCTTTAGACTGTGGCATTTCCAAAATGCAAAAGCACCGATTTCTGTCATGCCTTCCTGAATTGTAACACTTTCCAACTTAGGGCAAGCGGCAAACGCCCCCTCTTGAAGTTTAGTTACGCTGCCGGGAATCGTGACGCTCATTAAATTATCGCAGCCTGCAAATGCCTTCTCCCCAATTTTTTCCACCTTCACTCCATCTATATGGCTTGGTATTTTTACCTCAGTTGGTGCAGGGTCTTCCGATTCACCGAAGTATTTCAATATAGTGCCGGTCGACTTTTCGAAATTATACATCCCTGTCGGAACAGGCTCTCCTCTGTAATAGATTATGGAATGTTCTGCTTCCCATCCATTTTCTTTCCCTGCCAACGGTGATATTTTCCTGTCCCCGTCGACATATATCGTTTTGAGTTTATGACAATTCCTGAACGCAGCACTTCCTATGTCGATCACGCTGCCGGGGATTTCAATGCTGCTTAAATTCCTGCATCTCCAAAATGCCATATATCCAATTTGAGTTACCCCACTTGGTATGCTGATGCTCCTCAAACTACCGCATCCCAAAAATGCTCCGGCTTCAATTTGAGTTACTCCACTTGGAATCGTGACGCTTTTTAAACTCTCGCATCCCAAAAATGAATCCTTTCCAATTTTTTTTACTTCCACCCCGTCTATCCGGCTTGGTATTTTAAGGTCAGCGGGTGCAGGGTCGTCCGCTTCACCGAAGTATCTTGATATAGTGCCCGTTGCCTTATCAAATTCGTATAGGTCTGTGGGAACAGTTTCTCCTCTGTAATAGATTCTGGCATAGCGCGGCGCACCCCATGGTTTTGCCGAAGCTATCGGAGACGTTTTTCTGTCCTGATCAACATATATTGTTTTGAGTTTACTGTGCGCAAACGCATCTCCCCACAGGTTCGTAACACTATCAGGAATTGTAATGGCGGTTAAAGCGGTACATCCACTGAATGCCAACCTTCCAATATGGGTTACTCCGCTCGAGATTGTTACACTTTTTAAACTCTTGCATAGATTAAACGCACCGTTTTCTATGTGAGTTACGGTATTCGGGATTGTTATACTTTTTAAACTCTTACATCCCTCAAATGCATCCTTTCCGATTTTTTTTACTTTCACTCCATCTATGTAGCTCGGTATTTTTATCACATCGGGTGCAGAATTATCAAAACTGCCTTTGTGCCCCAAAACAGTGCCTGTTGCCTTGTCAAATTTGTACAAAATTGTGGGATCGGATTCTCCTCTGTAATATATTCTGGCATCGCCTGCACCCCATCTCGACTCATTCAAAGTTAAATTTGACATTATCCTGTCATGATCTATATAAATTCTTTTTAGTTTACTGCATCCGGCAAAAGCATCAACGCCTATAGCTTTTACACTGTTTGGAACGGTGATGCTTGTCAAATTCTTGCATCCGATAAACGCTTCTCTACCAATACTGGACACGTCTATACCGTCTATCTTAGCAGGTATAACCACTTCCGTCGGCGCTCCGAATTCATATCGCTTGAATAGTTTTATCGCACCAAACTTTGGATCAAACTTAAAATACTTCGCATCTGTTTCATCTGTTCCCGTATCTTTAATCGTTGTCTTTTTGACCTGTTTGAGCTGTTTGAGCTGTTCGTCCTGCTTTTTACCGCTCTCATTTGCGGCAAAAGCACGATCGAAAGGAATGTAGGTTGCAACGATCGCAAAGGTAAGCAGTATCGTCAGCAGCCTGCGTTTCATGGTCGTGACGGTCGTTTTCTTTCTACTTGAAGCATCCATGACTTTTTCTCCTTCTCTTAAATAAATTATTTGCATTAACTACAACTTTCACTCTCCGTGTTTACGCCAAACACGAAATATTTAACTACAACGTGCAGCACGACGCCTATAAAGATCAATACTTATCAAAAGGCGTCGATATTTTTTCTTTAGTTTATCACATTTCATTCGCAAGAACAAGATGGGCGCCGGCAATGCCGACGCCCATCTTGTTTAAAAGAGTAATTCCATGAAAACCATATCTTGTTTTCTCTTTTGCTAAGTTTTTGGGATAAGACCCGTCTCCCCGGTGTAGAGTTGACGGAGCTTCTCCTTTTTCTCTTATCTTGCTCTCTTTGCCCTCTTGGCTTTCTTCTTAGGCGCAATCTTCACAAGTCCGAAGTACATCTTCTTAAGGTTACCCTTGGTGTTGAAGTATACCGTCTTGGTCTTCTTGTCGAAGCTTGCCTTGTAAAGTCCGCCCTTCTTCAGCAGCTTGAATGCTTTCTTTGCTTTTCTGCCCTTTGCCTTCTTGGCTTTCTTGCCGAGCAGTTTCATCATCTTGAACTTGGTCTTTTTCTTTACCTTGCCAACAGATGCGATTCCGACGTTGTTGAGTTTCGCTATCCGCTTGCCCGATACCGTCATGTCAAGCATGTATACCTTGCCCTTGAAGATCTTCTTCTTGAGAGCCTTGGACTTGATGAACTTCTTGCTCTTTGTGCTCACCTTGAAGTACGTCTTGGTGTTGCCTGCATTGTACACAGCTTTGAACTCTTCCGGGCTCATCCTTACGGATATGTTCTTCACGGTAAGTCCCATGTAGCTGTACTTGCCCTCTGCCATGTCTTTCTGCTGCTGCGGTGTCAGGGTGATCGTCTTTGAGCTCTTGATGAGCAGTGGACTTCTTCCCGTCTTGTCCGCATTAGGTGTCACAGGTGCCGCAGGTTTTGCAGGCGTTGCAGGCTTCGGCTGTTCAGGTTTTTTGTCGTCAGGTTTTGCAGGCGTCACCGCTTCTTTTTCAAGTTTTGCGATAAACTCAATGTCGGATGCTATCTCAAACTTCTCGATTGCTTCCTTGGTGTAGAGCTTTCCCTCACCCTTGATCTGCCAGCCTTTGAACTCATATCCGGATACCTTAGGATCCGCAGGTACGTTTGCAGGCTTATCCATCAGATATACGTTTTCCGTCACGTCAGCCGAACCTTCTACCTTATATGTAACGGTGAAGTGCTTGGCTTGCTTGTATGTTGCCGTGTAAGTCATTTCAGCGACAGGATCCGTGTCTGCAGGGAATGCTTTATCCCATTTATCGAACACCTTGGTCTTGTCTTTATATACAGGCTTCCTGTACTCGATCTGGTTCTTCACGTCTCCCCACTTGAGGTTCTTGTCTACATCAAACGCTACCTTGGCATCTCCGCTTCCGCCTGTGAAGTGTCCGTCATCCGTCGCATCGAGGATGATCCTTACCTTGCCCGTAGGTGTAGGCTGATCCGGTGTAGGAGGTACCTCTATTCCCGGATTCTTCTTGAACACCGCCGTATAGGTGACTTCCGTAACTTTGTCACCGTCGGCAGGGAATTCCTTATCCCACTTGTCGAATATCATTTTGTCATTCTTGTACGCAACATTCGGCAGGATCAGGTTCTTCACATCTTCCCACTTCATATTCTTCTTGACGTCGAACATGAGCTTCTTTCCCTTATCTCCGCCGTTGAGAACTCCGTCCTCGGTAGGATCAAATGTGATTCTCACGGAGCCTTCTGCAACTTCACCCGGCTTGTCAGGATCCGGTGTAACGATTCCCGGTGTCTCAGGTTCTGTCGGTGTAGGTCCCGGAGGTGTGACTTCTTCTTTCTTGAACGTAGCCTTGAATGCCATGTCCTCGGTGATGTCGCTTCCTTCGATCGCCTCTTTGTTGTACGTCTTGGATGTCTTTTCGATCGTCCACGAGATAAAGGTGTATCCCTTCTTTTCAGGGTTGTCCGGTACCTTCGTAGGTTTCTTGCCGTTTTCAACTTTTTCAACGCTTGTAATGACTCCGTCAACTTCAAAGGTCACGATGTGTTTCACTACAGGCTGCTGCGGCAGCTGCGTATATTTTGCCACAAACTTGGTGTCTTCAGTTATCTTCAGTTTTTCTATGGCGGACTTCAGGTAAATAGTTCCTTTTCCGTCTATCTGCCATCCGATGAACTTGTATCCGTCCTTTTCAGGAGCCTCAGGCACGTCTTTCGGCTTATCCTTGTTTGCTATGTATTCCATGCCCACAAGTACATCATCAGCCTCGTAGCTTACTTTATACTTATGCGTCACGTCGTACTTTGCGGTAATCAGAGTTTCCCCGTTGAACTTGCCTTTGAGAGACTTATCCCATTCGGCGAATCTGTACCCCGGTTTTCCTATAGCCTTAGGAGCACTGTCGGTCAGATCCACTTCCGTGTCCTTCTTGACGTGGAGCACTGTCTCACCGATAAGTTCTGCGCCGTGCTCGCCCTTCGAAAACTTCACTGCCACATAATCCGCTTTCGGTGGATCTTCAGGATCCTCAGGAACCACTATGTTTCCAACTTCCTCATATTTTGCCGTTATCGTCATTTCTGAAGTGAACTTGCCTTTCAGTGGCTTGTCCCAAGCCTTGAACTTCCAGCCGTCCTTTCCGACTGCTTTAGGCGCTTCCTCTGTCAGATCCACTTCCGTGTCCTTCTTGACCTGAAGAACCGCATTGCCCTTCAGAGCTTCACCGTTTTCTCCCTTATCGAATGTCACCTTGACGTAGTCAGGTTTCGGTGGATCTTCCGGTGTGCTCGGAAGCACGTTCTCATCGGCTCTGAAGCTTGCGACATATGCAATGTCATTGTTGACCTTAAGCTTCTTTATAACTTCTTTGCTGTATGTCTCGCCCGTCTTCTTGACTTTCCAGCCCATGAACGTCTTGCCCGTTTCCGTAGGATCGGCAGGTACGTCCACAAGAGCCTCGCCTTTTTCGACAGCTTCCGCAGCCACGATCACGCCCTTGACTTCAAAGGTCACGATTTTCTTCTCTGCTTGTTCTTTCTTGAAGTTTGCCACAAACTTGGTGTCAGCCGCAATCTTCAGCCTCTCAACGGCACTCTTCAGGTAGATGTCACCTGCGCCGTCCTTCTGCCAGCCGATGAACTTGTAGCCATCCTTCTCAGGATTCTTAGGTACATCGTTCGGTTCATCGCCGTTGTTCACATACTCAACGTCCAGAACCTTTCCGTCCGCCTCGTAGACAACCTTGTGCTGTGCAGTCTGCTCGTATTTCGCGGTGATAACCGTATCAGCTCCGAAGATTCCGCTCGTTTCTTTGTCCCAGCCTTTGAACTTGTAGCCGTCTTTGCCGACTGCCTTTGGAGCTTTCAACCTTACGTCTGCGCCTTTCTTGACAAGGAATACCGATTCACCTATCAGCTCGGCTCCGTTCTCGCCCTTGTCAAAGCTTACTTTTACGTAGTCTACAGGTACAGGCTCGTCAGGATTTTCAGGTGTAATTATGTCTTCACCCTTAAATTCTTTGTACTGAGCCGTGATCGTCGTATCTTCCGTAAATACGTCACTGAGTTTCTTGTCCCAGCTTGTGAATCTCCAGCCTTTATCCGCCGTGACCTTAGGTCCTTTCAGCGTTATGTCCTTATTCTTTCTTACATAGAAGCTGTCGTCGCCCTCAAGCGTTCCGTGCTCGCCTCTGTCAAAAGTTATCTTTACATAGTTGTCAGCAGGAGGATCAGGCGTGTCGCCCGGCTCTATATCCTTCAGCCTGTCATACGTTGCCGTGTAAGTTGCATCCGCCGTGAACTTGCCCTTGAGATCCTTGTCCCATCCGGTGTGTTTCCAGCCGTCTTCCGCCTTGATCTTAGGTCCTTTGAGCGTAACATCCACGTTCTTCTTTACGTAGAACTCGCTGTCGCCGTAAAAGCTGTGTCCGTGCTCGCCGAGCTTGAACGTAACCTTGATGTAATCGGCTGTCGGCGGTTCAGGATCGTCCGCAGGTTCAACATCTTTCAGTTCCTCAAATTGAGCGGTTATCTTAGTATCTTTATCAAAGCTTGCTTTGAGATCCTTATCCCACTTCTTGAACTTCCAGCTACCTTCCGCCTTCACCTTAGGAGCATCTTCCGAAAGGTCGACTTCCGTATCCTTCTTGACCTGGAACACGCTCGTTCCCTCAAGGCTCTTTCCGTGCTCGCCCTTGTCAAATGTTACCTTGACATAGTCAGGCTTTGCAGGTTCGTCCGGTTTGCTTGGAATGACGTCGGTTCCCTCTCTAAAGCTTGCGACAAATGCCGTTTCCCTGTTTATAGGGAGGTTCTTGATCGCTTCTTTGCCGTATCCCGGACCTTTTCCTTCTATCTTCCAGCCCATGAAGATCTTGCCCGTTTCCGTAGGATCGGCAGGCACCGTCGTTACGCTTGCTCCCTTTGCAACCTTCTCGACAGTGGAGATAACTCCGTCGTTCTCAAAGGTTACCAGGAATTTCTCTGCTTCCAGTTTCTGATAGTTTGCGACAAACTTGCTGTCTTCCGTGATCTTTAGCTGCGACAGCGCACCGGTCAGATACGTGTCTCCGCTTCCGTCTTTCTGCCAGCCGATGAACTTATAACCTGCCTTCTCAGGAGCGTTTTTAGGCACGTTTGCAGGCATTTCCTCATCATCAAGGTATTCCACGCCGATTATGCTTCCGTCGGCCTCATAGACCACCTTATGCTGCGCGGTTGCCTCATATGTCGCCGTTATCGTCTTGCTTTCATTCAGGTTGAGTGCGCTTATATCCGTATCCCATTCCTTGAACTTATGACCCTTCTTGCCGACCGCCTTAGGAGCTTTGGCTTTCAGGTTCACATCGGTATCTTTTCTTACATGGAATACGTTCTTTCCGTACAGGATCTCTCCGTCCGCACCCTTGTCGAACGTCACCTTGACATACCCTTCAGGTACAGGTTTCTCAGGATCCTCAGGAACTACCACGTTGTTGAGTTTCTGATACTGAGCCGTAATTACGGTATCTTCCGCAAATCTGCCCTTGATATTTTTGTTCCAACCTATGTGCTTGTAGTCATCCTCAGGCACTACCTTAGGAGCGCTTGCCGTAAGGTCGACATCCTCGTTCTTCTTGACGTAGAGCTTGCTCGTTCCGTCAAGTTCGCCGTGCTCGCCCTTTTCAAATGTAACGGTCACGTAGTCTTTGTTAGGCGGCTCCGGATGTTCATCATCGCCCGGCTCAACGCTTTGCAATTTATCGTACTGCGCCGTTATGACAACATCATCCTCAAACTTGCCTTCCGTCGCCTTATCCCAGCCCGTGAATTTCAGGCCTTCATTAGGCGTGATCTTAGGTGCATCCAGCTTGACTTCTTTGTCAGGATTTACGTAGAACTTGGTGGTTCCCGTCGCTTTTCCTTTGCCCGTGCTCTCAAAGAGTACAGTCTTGTATCCGGCAGGCTTCTTGTCGCCCGTCACGATATCCGAAAGCTCATTGTACTTGGCATTGATAGTGGTGTCTTCCTTAAACTGACCCTTGGTCTGCTTGTCCCAGCCTCTGAACTCGTAACCCGGTTTCTCATTGACCATCGGTGCGATCAGATCCACTATCTTGTCAGGATTTACATAGTAGCTTGTCTTGTCGGTCGTGGTTGCCTTTTCCCCGAGATCGAAGTTTACCTCCACGTACCCGACAGGTTTCTCTTTATCGGTATCAACGATTGCATCATTCTCCGTGTAGCGAGCCTTGATTGTGGTGTCTTCTTTAAACGGCCCGACAGCTTCCTTGTCCCAGCCTTTGAACTCATATCCGGTGTGAGGATTTACCACAGGTTCAGGCAAAGTGATCTTGGCATCCGGATTCACGTAGTACTTGGTGGTATCCAGCGTGTCTCCCTTGCCGTCGAGGTCGAAGGTAACTTCCTTGTATCCTTCAGGCTTGGTCTCGGTTCCCGGCACAATGTTAGGGATGTCTTCATACGTAGCCACTATATTAGAATCCCTATCATACTCAACTTCTGATCCGGGTTCCCAATCGGCTCCTGAACCTTCCCATATCCAGCCCGTATGCTTGTACCCCGTCTTTGCTTTTATCGTAGGTGCGTCAAGAACAACAGAATAAATATATGGATTTACATAGTATACCGTCTTTCCTTCGGCGGTTCCTTTATCACCGGCTTTGAAGGTTACCGTGCTGTACCCGTCAGGCTTGTCTCCGTCATCAGGAGTTACCACGTCCGCAACTTCTCTGTATGTAGCGGTTATGGTAGCATCTTCGCCAAACGTTCCGGTAAGCGACTTATCCCAGCCGGTATGCCTATATCCTGTGTTTGCCACAACGTTCGGAGGCTCAATGGTGACCTCAGTGTCTTTCTTGACATAACACTTGTCAAAATCCATAGAGTCTCCGTCAGAACCTATGTCAAATGTTATCGTCACATAACCTTCAGGTTTTTCCTGATCCCCCGGAATCACGTTTTTGAGTTTCTCATATACGGCGTACACTGTCCAGTCGCCTCTTACAGATGTATTTTTATCAAAGTCAGGTTCAGTTGCCGATGCACTCTTCGCCCAGCCTTTAAATATATGCCATGCCTTGACCGGTTTTGTCTTAGGGAAAGCTTCGCCCAGTGACTTATTCCTTTCAATCAGCATTGGTTTGACTTTGCCTTTACCACCGTTTACATCAAACCATACCCTTACCTTATCTTCATCCGCATATCCTCTGTAGCTCCAAAAAGGTCTGACAGTGATGTTCGCTGTTATCACCGTATCGTCAAAAAAGTCAGGCTCATTTGCAGCCGGTGTTGCAGTCCAGCCTTCGAAGACATAACCCGCTTTCTTTGGCTGTTTTTTAGGGAATTGATCTCCAAGACTACTTCCCTTCTCTATCGTAATCGCTTCCGGAAGATCTGTGGTTCCTTCTCCATCCTTAAAAGTAACCGTCACTTTTTCTGCACCGGAATCCACTTTCCAAACTGCATATACCGTCATGTTTGCGTTTACTTCCGTATCTTTGAAGAAGTCCGGCACAGTCGCACTCTGGCTTGAAGCCCATCCACTGAATGTGTATCCGTCTTTCTCAGGCTTTACTGTAGGGAAGTCGTCTTCAAGTGCCATCCCTTTCTGAACCTTTACAGGCTCCACGCTTCCGTTTCCTCCATTTACATTGAAGTATACCTCGACTTCTTCAGCATCCGCCGATTTCCAAACGGCATATACAGTTATATCTTCAGGAATAGGCGTATCGCTGAAAAAGTCGGGTCTTCTCGCACTTTTTGATTTTGCCCAACCAAGGAAGACGTGTCCCTCTTTGGTCGGTTTTACGTTAGGGAAACTCTCGCCAAGACTCTTATCCCTCAAAACAGGAAGCTTATTGGGCGCATTTTCTCCTCCATTTGCGTTAAAGCTTACGTTTACCTTGTCTTCTTTCCATACGGCATAGTATGTTATAGGGTCTTCGCTGTCAATTACGGTATCTTTTGTTACATCAGGTTCTGCGGCACCCTTGGTCTTTGCCCAGCCAAGGAATTTATAGCCTTCCTTAAACGGTTTATTGTGCGGATATGCCCAATTCAAGCTTCTGCCGTATTGCGCAGTCGTAGAGCTCGGTACATTGCCACCCCCATCTCCGTCAAAGTTGACTTTAACATCTTTTGGCTGCCATTTGGCGTATACTGTCGCTGTTCCATTTTCTAAATGATAGTACTTTATTTCAGATGTTGCGTCAAAAATATCCTGATAAGTATCGTTTTCGGCATATTTGAAACTCCAGTGTTTAAAGTTATATCCTTTTCTCACAGGTTTCTTTTCAGGGAAATTCGCCCCTATAGGCTTGTCCTTCTCAACTTCTATGATTCCCGGGCCTCCACTACCTCCGTTATCCACAAACTTGACTTTTACGTGCATGTGTGGATTAACCACATGGTAAGGTCCATCCATTAAATCATGTGGATTTCTAGCGGGCGCAGATCCTATTCCTCTGATGTTTACCTTCACCTTGGGCCTGTTCCCTGTGTTTGGTTGCATTCGAAATGCAAAGCTATCAAGGCTTTTAAGGTTTTGACTTACCGACGCACTCACCAAATTAGGGTTGTTGCCATACGCATCCTGTTCAATCTTCTCTACACTGTCATTGATTGTAACAGTTCCAAAGTTATTGCTCATAAAGGCATATTTTCCAATGGTCTTGACCTTGGTCGAAAGATTGACCTTTGTCAATTTATTGTCGCGGAAAACTCCCTCGGCAATCTCGGTTATCGGTACATTCTCAAGATCTAAAACACTTATAAGGTTGTTTCTGAAAGCTTCCTTTTCAATTGTACTTATCTTTGAAGGGAGCGTCAAATCTGTAAGTTTATTGTTTCTGAATGCTCCTTCCTGTATCCGATCCACTGATGTGTTCCCAAGGAATTCTATTTTTTTGAGTCCGACACCGTCAAAGGCTCCTTTTCCTATGCTCTGAACATTTGTCGGAATTTCAAGTGAATTCTTTTTGCTTCCGGTTAAACGGTGTGTTATATAGGAATTTTTAAACGCTTCTTCGCCGATATCTTTCACTCCACCGATATCTTTTATTCCCATTTTATATAAGCGAGCGCCTTCGAAAGCTCTCTTGCCTATTTTTGGCCAACTTCCTCTGAAGAAAGACCGACGGTCGCCATACTCATCTATTTCATAACCACCAACCTGTGTATCTTTGAATGCTTCTTCTTCAATGTTGCCGCCGCCGTTAACATCCACCACTTGAAAATTGCCATTTCCGGAAAATGCCCGTTTTCCAATTCTGCTAATTTTGATTTCATTGGTGTCTGTCTTAAATATATTCAACGCCGGATTGGACGTGAATGCAGAGTCCCCAATATCTACATGTGCATAACCTGTATTCCCGTTTATATGCGTGCCTTTGATTTTTATTGTCCTTATAAATCTATTGCTGAAAGCATTTGAAGCAATTTCATTAAGTTCTGCCCTTACTTCCTTACCTTTGTAATATGCCTTCTCCAACACAAGAGGTATTACAATTGAACTATAAGAATCAATCTTCCTACGAAAATGATCTAATCTATAGTAGTATTCTAATCTTCCATACGCATTTTTCTTCTCACTAACGGTGTAGCTGAATTCATTCGGCTCTAATGTATGCTCTCCATAAGTAGCCCAAATAACATCAACAATGCAGTCTTTTTTCGCTTCAAATATTCCCCTATTTCCGACTGTTCCTAATCTTGAATCCAAAAAATGCTCCGGCCATTTGTATATTCCATCGCTATGTCGCGAACGAACCCAATCTCCTATAAAATAGTAGCCACTACGCACGGGAACAATATATCCGTCATCACTAATAGGTTTGCCTTGATCGACACAGAACCTCGATTTTAATTCTGCTCCTGCTGCGGATTTTCCTCCATGGTACTCTACAATCACACAAACTTTCTTGTCCTTGTATACAGGATATAGATGTGTCTTGCCGTTATTTTGAATATTGTTTTTTATTGTGTTATAGGACATAGCAGATTTGGCGCTATATTCCGTAGAATATCCCACACAGATCTTGCCCTTGACATTTGCGTGTGGGATTGCTCCGTACTGAACGAGCTGCGGTGGAGATCCCTCTAGATCCATAATCGGTGCATACCAATCATCACCATACTGCTTTGTCGTCATTTTTACACTCTTACTGTCGAATTCAGGCAGTTCATGCACATATACGGACTTTCCACCGTACATGTATACCGGCTTTATTACAATTTCCTTGCTCTTATTTAACTTTGCCCAATCCCTTATAGGTGTATCATAACCGAAATATCCCGCACCGGCTCCCGTATCACCATGGCTAGAGTCATTAGGTCTATTAAAATTACTGAACTTATAACCCCCGTTATCGGGTAAATCCTCTTTTATATACTTTCTTAAAGAATCTCCCTTTCTTATCGTGAATTTATTCGTCCCATTCTTACCGAACTTAAAATTCTTCGGTCCATGATAATTCGGATCACTCGTATCTATTGTAACGGCGACCTCATTATTCAGATTTTCCTGCCTTTTCGAGAAATCCTGGTCTTTGCCGCATTCTACGGACGTCGCCCATATAAATCCATCATTCTTTATTTCAGTGTTAGCAAAAACATTTCTCTCTGAAATTCCTACAATACTATCAGCACCACCGCTGTTGGTAGACCAACCTGTCGCAGCATAAGTACTGTTGCCTTTCATCACCCTGATTTCAGGTATGCTCTCAAGTATCGATGCGCCTATTCTTGCTTTTTTCTTGATAGGAATGCTTATACTAAGCTGATTGTCCGTGGGATCTATGCTTATAAAAATATCATAATCTCCACCTCTTCCAATCCTATGCCTAATCTCTCGATAAAGCTCATCAACGAAGCTACCTTTATAATAAGTGTCCTTCGTAAGATCCAAAAGTCTCTGGCTATGTCGGAAGCTGGACCAAAAACATATCTTCTCCGGACGCTGTGGATAGACGAAGTTCACCAAAAAGCAACTCTTATCGTCGTACGGTATCCTCTTCCGTAAATTTTCCCCGTTAAACGGCTCATCCTTGTCGATCCCCGGGTCTACATTTTTAAGCGCCTTTGGTTTTATCACCTTGCCCGCTTTGAGACTGCCTCCTACGACCGGTGCCTGCTTTGCGGCATCTTTCTTCTCTTTGCCGGCTTCGCCACTAGGCTCGCCTGCCTGCTTCTTTTCCGGTTGCGGTTTGTCCGCAGCTTTGCCGGCATTCGCACCCGACTTCTTGGCTGCCTGTTTGTCGGCAGCTTTGTCCACTTTCTTTTCGACCTGTTTGTCCTGCTTTTTACCGCTTTGATCTGCGGCAAAGGCACGGTCGAAAGGAATGTAGGTTGCAACGACAGCGAAAACCAGTAACATCGTTAAAAGTTTTCTCTTCATGTTCGTTGCAGTCTTTTTTCTACTGAAACCATCCATAACTGTTTCCTCCTTAAACAATAACTTTTCTTTGCAATAACTGTTGTGAGTTTAGCAATAACTTTTCTATCTACTTACCGATCCCCGCGCCCGCACGCTTTCCGGATCGCCTGCACCTCCGGGCGCACACGACCTTGAGATCTTGCTTTAGCGTCGGCCGCCGGAGGTCTGCGAGAACCTCCGGTGCCGTTGTTTAAAAATATTTATCTTCTTGCCCCGGCTACGGCTGCGACCTTGCCGGTATTGGCTTTATTACCTTTCTTTGCTTTCTTCTTGGGCTGTATCTTGACAAGTGCTATGTACATCTTGGAAAGATTGCCCTTGGTTCTGAAGTACACGGTCTTGGTCTTTTTGTCGTACTTTGCCTTAAGAAGTTTTCCCTTCTTTCTCAGGATCAGAGGTTTCTTGCGTTTTACTTTCTGTCCTTTGACTTTCTTGATCTTCTTGGCGTACAGGCGCATGATGCGGAACTTGGTTTGCTTCTTTATTTTCTTGCCAGCATACGGAATCCCTATGTCGACCGCCTTCACCTTGTATTTCTTCGCCTGTTTGCCCGAGATCACCATTTTGAGCATATATATCTTTTTCTTGTAGATCTTCTTTCTTACGGCTTTCGACTTTACGACCTTCTTCTTTTTCTTGGTTATCAACTTGAAGTAGGTCTTGAGGTTGCTCTTTTTGTACAGCTTTTTGAACTGCTGCGGCATCATCTTGATAGAAACCCTCTTGATCGTAAGCTGCATGTAGGTATATTTGTCACTGGCCATGCCCGCCTGTTGAGCCGGTGTCAGCTTTATCGTCTTCTTGCTCTTGATGATCAGAGGTCCTTTGCTTTTTCCGCTGTCGCCCAGGCCTGCGTTACCGGATTTGCCCGCATTCTGGTCGCCTTTCCAATTCGGGTCTTTCTCAAACCGGGCAACGAGCGTTATGTCAGACACGATCTCAAACTTCTCAACCGTGGATTTGGCGTATGTCTTGCCTCTTCCGTCCACCTGCCAGCCTTTGAACACGTAGCCGGCGAGTTTTGGATCCACGGGAACCTTGCGAGGTGTATCGAGCAGATATACCTGTTCCTTAACATCCGCCGCACCGCTAACCTTGTACGTAACCGTCGCCCTGCGCGCCTGCTTGTAGATTGCCACGTAGGCTTCCTTACCGACCATGTCGCCGTCCGCAGGGAATGCCTTGTTCCACATGGAGAAGACTTTGCTTCTGTCCTTGTAGGCAGGTTTGTTGTATACGATGCCGTTTTTGACATCTCCCCACTTGGCCGTCTTGTCCACATCGAAGACAAGCGGTTGCCCAACCGTTTCCTTTGCTCCGCCAAAGTATCCGTCGCCCGTAGGGTTAAGCGTTATCCTGACCTTTCCGGCAGGGATAGTTCCCGGGTTATTCGGATTCTCGGGAATGCTTATGTTTCCGGCATTGCCTGCAAATACCGCCTTATACGTACCTGTAGATATACTGTCCTGATCTTTTGGCAGATCCTTGTCCCATTTATCGAAGACCTGGCTGCCATCCTTGTATTTCACCTTAGGCAGGATGAGGTTTTTCACATCCGCCCACTTGAGTTTTTTCTTGATATCGAATATCAGCTTGCCGCCGAGTTTACCGCCGTTCAGGCTTCCGTCCGCAGTCGGATCAAACGTGATTCTGGCATATCCTGCGGGGATCTCTCCCGGATTTTCCATCTCGCCCGGATCATGCGATATGATGCCCGGTTTCTGCGGATCCGCTTCCTCCGTGCCGTCGTCACTGCCCGGCTTTCCCGGATTGCTCGGGTCGCTTGGATTATTCGGCTTGTTCGGATCGCTCGGGTGCCCCGGGTCTGCCGGATTGCTTGGATCGCTACCCGGATCGTCCGGGGTTTCATTCGTCTTCTCATACGTTGCGGCTATTATAGTGCCTTCCGTAAACTTCCCCGTGCTGTTCTTATCCCATCCGGTGTGTTTCCAGCCTTTGTTCGGCTTCACAGTAGGCGTCGGCACCGTCACCTCAACCTCGGAGTTCACGTAGTACCTGGTCACATCGTCGGTGCTGCCCTTGCTTCCGTCTATGTAAAAACTTATCTCAACATACCCTTGCGGTTTATTCGTTCCCGGTTTTGCGGGGATCACATTGTCGAGTTTCTCGATGTCGGCGACAAATTCTGTGTCCGTTGTCATACTGCATTTCTCAAGTTCGGCTTTGCTGTAATGCCTACCTTCCCCGTTTATCCGCCATCCTTTGAACTCGGTTCCCGTCCGGTGCGGATCCTGCGGAACCTTTGCCGGCGGATCCATGACATACACGCTTTCACTTCCGACAGTCTCGCCGGCGACCTTATAGCTTATCTTAATTTTCCTCGCTTCTTTGTATGTTGCTTTGAAAGTTCTTTCCTCTACTGTTTCCCGGTTTGTCGGTATCTGCGGTTTCCACCCGTCAAAGACCTTGGTGTTGTCTTTGTATGCAGGTGTGTTCCTTGAGAGTTCATCGCCCACGTTCTTCCACTCGGTTCCTCTCTTTACGTCAAACATCAGCTTGACCCCGGGTTCATGTCCTTCAAAGTGTCCGTCCCTTCCCGGATCCATGTATATGCGTGCCGGAGGAACAGGATCCGGAGTTCCCGGATGCTGTGGATCCACCACTTTTATGCGATCATTGTAGCTAAAGGTAGCTCTGTACGTTGCACCTGCAACATACTCATCGTCTTGCGGAAATCCGGGACTCCATCCGTCGAAGAAATATCCTTCAGTTTGGCTTGAGACAACCGGCGTAATCTTATCTCTGACGTCACCCCACTTGAGGGTCTTCTTTATGTCATAGGAAAGCTTCTTCCCGGCTTGCCCGCCGTTCAAACTTCCTCCCGGCGTAGGGTCGAATACGATTCTAATATAGCCCTTTTCCGGTTTGCCCTCGCCGGGGTCTTCCTTGATAGCCGGTTTCTCGGGCTGCGTGTCGGTCTTCGGCGGCTGCACCTGAGCCTCTCCGGGATCTTCGCTCGGATCATATCCCGCTCCGCCGTCTTTATCCGATTCATAGGTCGCCGTTATTACGGTGTCTCTTTCAAATCTGTGCCATCTCACTTTAGGGTTCAATTCAGGATTCCAGCCCTTGAACTTCCAGCCTTTATCAGCCACTACCCCGGGCATCATATCAACAAGGGGAATCACGATACCCTTTGCCAGCTGAAAACTCGTCATTCCGATGAGCTTTTCACCGTGTGTGCCCTTGTCGAAGATCACTTTTACAAAGCCCTCTTTCACGGTATCTCCCGGTTTCAGCTCGTATGCCGGATAGTTTCCGCCCATAAACACCGCTTCCATGACGGTGTCGGCATTTATCTTCAGCGATGTAAGCGCTTCTTTTCCGTATGTTCCGTCAATGCCCTTCTTCTTCCATCCGATGAAGTTCATTGTGCTACCATGCTTATGTTCGGGATCCTGCGGTATGTCAGCCGTAGAAAGGCTGTCGCCCCTCTTGATGTGGGCAACACCCAAGACAATGCCCTCATTGTCAAATGTTACCGCTACTTTACCGCTCTCTTTTTTATCATAGACTGCAAGAAAGTCTGTGCTTTCACTTACCACATAATCGCTTTTGAGTGCACTCTTGGTGTAGAGTTTACTCTTGTCGTAACTGCCGTCGGCTTTTTTCTTTGCCCATCCTATGAATCTGAATCCCGGCTTGTACGGCGCCTGCGGCGCATACCCTAACCATCGATTTCTTTCCATGGTCGCAACTCCGACAGGATATATGTTTGGCGGATCTCCCGCAAAGAACAACACTCGCCTGTAGTAGTTCATAGGACTGCTCATTGCGAAGATAACGGTATCCTCGTTGTATGCGCCTCTGACCTGCCGGGACCATCCGTAAAACTCATACCCATCATGAGGTATTGCTGTCGGCGGATCCGGCTGCACCTCCACGCCCTTCCTGACGTGAAATACCGCATTTCCGATCAATCCCTCACACTCTCCTTTTTCAAAGATCAGTTTGACATATCCCGGTGCCGGAGTCTGATCCTGATCCACGGGGACTACTACATCCTCATCCGAACTTTCCTCACCGCCCGTGCGATTTTTGAGCGTGCCGGTCGCCCGCTTTGCCTGGGCGCCGCCCGTCTTTTTCTTGGCGGTGCGATCCGCCGCAAAACTCCTGTCAAGCGGAATATACGTTGCGATGACCACGAAAACAAGCAACAACGTCAAAAGCCGCCGCGCCGCGGTTTGTAGTTGCTTACCGCTCGTGTCGGTCTTAACAAGACTTTTCATAACTGTTTCCTCCTTTTATTTGAATAACACCCCTTACATTTCCATTCGCTTTTGTCCAAAGGACTATATAATTATCATGCCCAATCAATATTTTTTCTTCATTCTATCACAGTTTCTTCACCAGTAAAAGGCTAAATTGCACAAAAATTAAAAATGTACACTCTGTAGCTTTTGGCGTATTTTTCTGTTATTTATGTTATGCCCACTTTGTGTGCTTACATAAGGTCGTCTTTGTAAATCCTAGCGGAGATTGCGAGAGGCTTTGATCGGTCACTATTTTTCCATAAGCCATTCCGGTAAATAGCGCACTTGTATACCGTTGTAATTTCCGAGCGTCAAACGATCTGTTGTCAATATGGTCTTTTGATAGTGATTTTTAATGTTTGCCAACGGTCGGATCTCACGTTCAAAGGTTTCCTTGGCCGTCATATTGGCACTCACCTGAAAATAGCTGTATGCACCTTGTTTTTCGGCAACAAAATCGACCTCTGTATTTCCTACTTTCCCCACGGCAACTTTGTATCCTCGCCGCAGAAGCTCAAAATAAACCATGTTTTCAAGTGAAAACCCCAAGTCGTAATTCATCCTCGGAAGAATGTAATTTCTCAACCCCAAATCCACTATGTACATTTTTCGATTCAATTTCAAAATCTGTTTACCCACAATATCAAAGCGCTCAGCCGGATAAAAAACAAAGGACTCCGTCAATGCTCCAACGTAGTCGGCCACCGTATTCTGTGATATTTTTCTTCCGGTCGAAACCAAATAACCCGTGATTTTTCTGATCGATACAGGGCTTCCGACAGTGCCGGCAAGGTATTTTGCAATCGCCTTGAGTAGTACAATGTCTGTAATTTTGCCCCTTGAAGAACCTCTTGTTTTGCGTACCCATCTATCTTCAATGTCCTTTACAATAACCGTATTGTAGATCCCCTCCAAATAGGTTTCTACTTTTTCTCTTGTACGGTTCATTGCGGCAACATAAGGCATACCGCCATTTTGCAAGTACTCGGAAAAACCCTTTTCTCTCTCCATTCCCGTCATATCAAGAAATTCCCGAAATGAAAACGGCAGAACTTTGATTTCAACATATCTGCCTGTCAAAAGTGTTGCCAAATCCCCCGAAAGCATATACGCATTTGATCCTGTGATATATAAATCCACGCCGCTTGTTACATATAAACTGTCCACTACCTTTTCAAAGGAATAAACTTTCTGAATCTCATCGAGGAGAATGTAAGTTGTTTTCCCTTCTGTCAACCGCTTCTTCAGATAGCTGTGCAACTTTCTGTAATCGAGAAGTTCTTCATATTCCAACTCTTCAAAATTGATTGAAATGATCTGTTCATCCGCCACTCCATTTTCCTGTAACCATTGACGGTACCGATTTAAAATTGTCGACTTTCCGCACCTGCGTATTCCCGTTATAATTTTGATGACCTGCTCATCTTTCCAAGTGATCAATCGGTTTAAATATTCTTCTCTCTCTATCAAAAAATCACCTCCCTGCTTTTAGTGTTCTCATTTTAGCACATATCTGCATTTATATCAAAAAGCGTTCTCATTTCGGAACATATTCTTTAGAGATCCTCTTGTCAACGCAGGCGGCGGAATGCTCGCGGAGTGGGTCAAGGGTTGCGGCTGACTTTCCGGGCGTATCCCGGTGAACCTTTTATCGCATGCTTGAAAAATATCCGCTTAAACCTTGAACATAAAATCCGGGTGCCGGCATCGCCGGCACCCGGGGAGAAAGGAGGTAATGCACGCCTGCGTGCACTAAATGTTATTTGCTTATCTTGCTCTCCTTGCCTTTCTTGCTTTCACACTTTTTCCCTTCTTTGCCTTTTTGGACTTCTTGGGCTGTATCTTCACAAGACCGAAGTATGTCTTGGTAGGATTGCCCTTTGTATTGAAGTATACTTTCTTAACCGCCTTGTCAAAGATGGCATTGAAGAGTCCGCCTTTTTTGAGCAGTTTAAACGCTCTCTTGGCTTTCTTTCCTTTCTTCTTGGCTTTCTTTGCTTTCTTCACCGCAAACTTCATGACTTTGAACTTGGTCTTGGCCTTGACTTTGCCCACCGATGCGATGCCCGCATTCAGAGGTTCCATCTGCTTTCCGGAAATGACCATGTTCAGCATGTACACTTTGCCTTTGAAGATCTTCTTCTTGATCGACTTCTTGGCTCTGACTACTTTTCTCCCCTTTGTAACCATCTTGAAGTATGTCTTCAGGTTCTTCTTGTCATACAGCTTTCTGAACTGATCAGGCGTTACCTTCACACTGACGTTCTTGACCGTCAGTTCCATATAGCTGTACTTGCCGTCTGCCATGTCTTTCTGCTGAACAGGCGTGAGCTTGATTGTCTTCTTGCCCTTTATGATCAGAGGTTGCTTATTTGCGCTTACGGTCGTGCCTTTCTTTGCGGCCGAAGGGTCTTTGTCAAGCTTTGCCACAAGCTGCATGTCCGTCACAATCTCAAACTTCTCCACAGCCGCTTTGCTGTATGCCGGGCCTTGCCCGTTAACCTGCCATCCCGCGAATTTGTAGCCCGAAATCTTCGGATCCGCAGGAACCTTGGCAGGATGTCCCATGAGATATACGCTCTCGGTTACGTCCGCAGTTCCCGAAACCTTGTATGTAACGGTGAATGTCTTGGCCTGCTTATAGATAGCCACATACGTTGCTTCCTTAACCGTTTCTCCGTCTTCAGGGAAAGGCATATCCCATTTATCGAATACTTTGGTTCTGTCTTTGAACGCAGGCTGCCTATAGGTGATTCTGTTCTTGACTTCTTTCCATGTCAGAGAAGCATCGACATCAAATACCTGTTTGCTTCCGAGGCTTTCTCCCGCAAACTGTCCATCTCCCGTAGGATCGAGTGTGATTCTCACGTGGCCTGTCGGAACTTCTCCCGGATTGTTCGGATCATTCGGTATTACGATCCCGGGATTGCTCTTGAACTCCGCCGTGTACGCCGCCGATGATACTTGATCTCCGTCGGCAGGCAAATCTCTGCTCCATTTGTCAAATATCTTGCTGTTATCCTTGTACATAACGTTCGGCATTATCAGATTCTTGACATCCTCCCACTTGAGGCTGCTCCTTACATCAAATACCAACGTTTCTCCAAGCTCTCTTCCGTTGAGTCTTCCGTCTGCGGTAGGATCAAAGACAATTCTCACAAATCCCGCTTCCGGTTTTTCCGTTCCCGGATTTGGCTTGATTCCCGGCTTGTCGCTCTCTCCGCCGCCCGGTTTGTTCGGATTGTTCGGATTTTCAGGGTCTTTCTCAAATACCGCAGTCAGCTTAAGGTCACTTACGATCTCAAATTTCTTGACAGCGTCTCTGCTGTATGTCTTTTCGCTTCCTTCCACTTTCCAGCCTTTGAACGTGTAGCCCTGCGCCGTAGGATTTACCGGCACTTTAGGCGTATCCATCGCGTATACCTTTTCGCTGTCATACACGGTTCCGTTCACAATGTACTCAATATTGAATTTATGCGCCGCCTTGTAACTTGCCACAAAGGTTACTTCACTGACCTTTCCTTGATTTACAGGCATCTTAGGTACCCACTTCTCGAATACTTTGGTTTTGTTTTTGTACTTCGGCTCTGTTGCCTCAAGATACTCTCTCACAAAACTCCATGTTTTCTCCTCGTATACGTCAAAGTATTTCTTGGTTCCTCTGCTGAGATCCGCAAAACTTCCGTCCTTTGTCGGATCCAGTGTAATCCTCACATAACTATAGTAAGGTTGTCCCGGATTGTTCGGATCCGGTTCATTTATGTAACCGCTGCCGAAAATGGCGGTGTAGGTGCATTCCTCGACGGGATCCTCATCTTTCGGAAAGTCCTTGTCCCATCCTTTGAATGCGTACACGTATCCATCTTTATGGGTAACCCGAGGATTGATGTAGTTCTTCACATCCCCCCATCTCAAGCTGCTTTTTACGTCGTAGACAAGCTTCTTTCCTACGTCTGCGCCGTTCAGCATACCATATTGAGTAGGGTCAAATGTTATCCTTACATATCCCGCCTTAGGGTTTTCCGTCTGAAGCCCGGGTATTATCGCAGGCTTGTCCGGATTTACTCCCGGTTTGTCCGGATCGATTCCCGGCTCATCCGGATCAGGATCCGGTGCGGGAGTTTCATCTTTCTCGTACAATGCCGTTATCTTTCCGTCGCTTCTCAATTCGTCGGTGACGTTAAGTTTTTTGTCCCATCCTTTGAATTTCCATCCTTTATCGGCTACCACAGAAGGCGCAATCCAGCTTAGATCCATAGCCTCATGATCACGCACCTGAAATACATTGTGTCCAAGAAGCCGGCCGTGCTCGCCTTTATCAAACGTCACTTTTATGTACCCCGATGACGGTTCTTCTTCCGGTTTAATCGGAATGACATTGTCGCTGTATTCAACCATCTCCAGGAAATTCGTATCCCTGTTTATATGGATCTCTTTCAACAGTCCCTTTGTGTAAATCCCCTGTTTTCCTTCTATTCTCCATCCCAAAAATTGTGTCGGAGGGGTTACCTCAGGAGCATCGGGTATCTTTGTTATCGTTTCGCCATGAGCCACATTTTCAATGCTTAGGATCCTTTCCCCGCGTTTGAAGAGTACGATGTGTTTCCGCTTTTCCTTCTCTTGGTACTTGGCATTGAAAATCATATCTGTATCTATTTTTAGCTCGCTGTATTTGATGCCATCCAGAGTGTATATTTCACCCGTATCTTCTCTTTCCCATCCGATGAATCTGTATCCGTTCTTTTTAGGAGCTTTAGGATTGACCTTATCAATCCAATACCCCTCTGTCGTATATGCGGCGACGATGTGTCCGTCCGCTTTGAATATAATTCTGTGCTCATCCGGTGCGCTTACGGCGTATTCTGCCGTGATCACGGTATCCTTTTTAAATCTGGCGTTCGGTGAAATATCCCAACCGGTAAATTTATATCCCTTTGCCGGCACTGCCATAGGCGCATCCAGTCTCACGTACTTATTCTTCCTTACGTGGAACACCTTGTCACCCACAAGAGATTCTCCGTTTACGCCCTCCTCAAATTTCACCTCAACGTAGCCTTTAGGAGGTTCTGACGGATACTCCGGCACGATTATGTCACCGGCTTTCTCATAAGTTGCCGTTATAGTGGTGTTCGATGAGAACTTGCCTATCAGCGGCGTATCCCATTCCTTGAACTGCCATCCGTCCTTTGCAACCGGTTTTGGCGCTTCAAACGTCAGATCCACATCGGCATCTTTCTTGACTTGTAAAACTTCCTCTCCACGCAATGATTTTCCGTGTTCGCCCTTATCGAAAGTTATCTTGACATATCCTTCCTTGGCGGGAGCTTCAGGATCCCCGGGTATTATTATATCATTATTCTCAAGGTACTGCGCCGTTATGACCGTATCCTCTTCAAACACATCGTGTAGATGGGCATCCCATCCATCGAATCTGTATCCTTCTTTTGGAACCACTTTAGGCGCATGTTCCGACAGGTCGACTTCGGCATCTTTCTTGACCTTGAAGGCGGTCATGCCCTCCAGTCTCTCTCCGTGTTCGCCCTTGTCAAACGTGATCTTTATGTAACCGGCTTCAGGAGTCTCCGAAGGATCTATCGGCGTTACGTCTATATCGTTGAAGATTGCGACAAATGCCGTGTCCTTCTTTATTGGAATAGCCTTGATCGCTTCTTTTGCATACGTTCCGTCATTTCTGCCCGGACTCCAGCCGATGAATGCTTTTCCGGACTCTGCGGCAGGATCCTCGGGCACGTTTACAACGCTCGCACCTTTTGCCACCTTCTCTATCGAAATGATTTTTCCGCTCACTTCAAAGCTTACCATCAGTTCATCAGGATTTTCATGCCTCTCATACTTTGCATCAAACTCGGTATTCGTATTTATCTTGATCCTCTCAAGAGCCTTTGATGTATAGACATCATCGGTTCCCACCTTCTGCCAACCTATGAACTTGTATCCGTCCTTGTCAGGAGCATCAGGTATCTCCTCAGGGCTTTCTCCCGCGCTAACGTACTCAACATCCAGTATCTTGCCGTCTGCCTTGTATGTGACGGAGTGTCTGCTTTCCGCTTTCCAGCGAGCCGTGATCGTTGTGCCGTCGTAGAATAACCCCGTCAGCAAACGATCCCATCCGTCAAACGAAAATCCCGGCTGCCCAATGGCAATCGGAGCCACCTCGCTCAAATCTATCGTTGGCTTTGATCTTACATAGAAAGTGGTTTCACCTATCAGTTCCTTACCGTATGCACCTTTGTCAAAGGTAACCTTGTTATATCCAAGCGGCTGCGGTTGGTTACCCGGCTCAATGTCATTAAGGCTATGATACTGCGCGGTTATAACAGTGTCCTGAGTGAATTTTCCTTCTGTCTTCTTATCCCAACCCGTAAATTTAAACCCTTCGTTCGGTTTGACTTTCGGTGCGGGCAGAGTTACGTTTTTCTCAGGATTGACATACATCGTAAGCGCATCCTCCGATGTTGCCTTGCCGTCAAGATCAAATGTAATCGTCACGTATCCTTCAGGTTTCGGTTGATCCGGCGGCGTTACGTTCTCAATCTTCTCATAAACCGCATATACTACCCAGTTTCCGCCAACTATGGAGTCTTTGTTAAAGTCTCCTTCGGTTGCGGCAATGCTTCTGCTCCAACCCTTGAATTTATGTCCCGCTTTTTTCGGTTCTTCCTTAGGGAAATTCTCCCCAAGAGAGCTTCCGCTCTCAACCGTAACCGGCACAAAGTTTCCTTTTCCTCCGTTGGCATCAAAGTAAACCGTCACCGGATCTTTGAATCCGCCCTTGCTTCTCCAAACGGCGTATACATCCATATTTTTGTCGACTATACTGTCTGAAAAGAACGCAGGAACCGCGTCTCCGGGATTTAATGACCAGCCAAGGAAGATGTATCCGTCTCTCTTAGGCTCTTCTTTAGGGAAGTTTCCTCCAAGCGTATCCCCCTTGTCGACCGTAACTGCTTCAGGCATGTCAAGAACTTCATCGCTGCCTGCATTGGGTCTGAACGTTACCTTGACTTCTTCAACCGAATCTTTTTTCTTCCAAACGGCATACACCGTCATGTTGTCGTTTATGATCGTGTGTGAGAAGAAATCGGCTTTTTCCGCATTCTCATCAACAGACCAGCCCCTGAATACATAACCGTCTTTGGTCGGTTTGTCCTTAGGGAAGCGGTCTGCGAGCGTAGCTCCTTTCTCAACGATCACATCGTCCACGCTCCCGTTTCCGCCGTTTATGCCAAACTTTACGGTGACTTCCTGCTTTTCACCCTTCTTCCAAACGGCATACACTGTCATGTTGTCATTGACATCCGTATCGCCGAAGAAGTCAGCCTTATATGCATACCTTGACTTTGCCCAGCCCAGGAACACATATCCTTCCCTTGTAGGTTTTCTGTCGGGGAAGCTTGCTCCAAGCCTCTTGTTTCTTGTCACTTCCACAGAGTTAGGCGCATTCTCGCCGCCATTTGCGTTGAACTCAACCTTGACCTTATCTTCTTTCCATACGGCATAGTATGTTATAGGGTCCTCGCTGTCGATGACGGTATTCCTTGTCACATTAGGTTCCGCAGCGTCCTTGGTCTTTGCCCAGCCCAGGAATTTATATCCTTCCTTTATAGGAACCTTGGTAGGATATGCATTGCCGTACTTTACATTGTCAAGTTGATATCCGTAGTGCTGACGGGTCGATGCAGGTACATTTCTTCCTCCGTTGCCATCAAAACTGATAGAAACATCCTTGCTGCTCCACGCAGCGTACACGGTCGTGCTGCCCGTAACCTGTGAATTTTGATCGAAGTTTCCGCTTCCTGAGTCAAGACCCTTCCACGTTGTGTTCCAACCGCTGAAGTTATATCCTTTTCTGGTAGGCTTCTTGTCCGGGAACTTGGCGCCTATCGGCTTTTCCTTCTCAATTTCTATGATTCCCGGGCCGCCGATTCCTCCGTTGTCATCAAAGGTCAGGTTTACATGCATGTGAGGATCCACGACATGAAAGTACGAATCCTTAAGGTCGTTAGGATTTCTTCCTCCTCTTATGTTCACCTTGACTTTAGCTCTGTCGTTCGGGGCGAGGTAGAATGCATTGTTATCCAAGTATTTAAGGTTCTCGCTTACTGATGCACTTGCCAGTTTAGGGTTACTGTTATACGCAAACGCTTCAATCCTATCCACACCGTCTCCAAGTGTGATATCACCGAATCTATTGTATGCGAAAGCAGACTTTCCAATTGTCTTTACACTGCTCGGAAGCTTCGCATCGGTCAACTGATTGTGTTGGAAAGCGCCTTCCTCAATCTCCGTAACTGCCGTACTTGCGATGTTTGCGGTGGTAAGTATATTATCATTGAAAGCATTTTTTCCTATCCTGTCGACTCCATGAGGGAGCGTCAGTTCCGCTAAGTAATTATTTTCAAAGGCTCTGTCCCCTATACTTCTGACAGAATTCCCTTGGAATTTGAGTTTTCTGATGCCTGATCTTTTAAATGCTTCCGCTCCTATGGTTTCCACTCTCGCCGGAATCTCAACGGAATTCGCATCGGCACCCGGTAAAGCTGCACTAATTTTAGTTTTTGAAAATGCACCATCGCCTATATTTTTCATACCCTCGATATCACTAAGTTTGCAATTTCTAAGCTGAGAAGCGAAAAATGCGTCTTTCCCTATTGTAGGCCAGCTTCCTCTAAATTTAAATATATGACCACTCATATTGGACAGATTGGTATAGGCGAAAGCTTTTTCTCCAATCTTTGCTTCGAAAATTCCGGTAATATCAATCCTAGAAAGATTGCCATCTCCATAAAAGGCCTCATCTCCTATTTCAGAAAAACAAGCATTTGTGTTATCTGCCATAAAACTCTCCAAAAAGGAATTAGATTGAAATGCCTGTTTACCTATTTTGATTCCGTGGTTACGAGAAACCGGTGCATTATCTTTTATTCTTACGTTATTTAAATGACAATTTTTGAAAGCATTATCCTCTATCTCCTCCAATACCGCATCCACCAACTTATTCTTATCAGGATGCCATATTTGCATGGACTTTCCAATCGCAAGATCCCTGTGGAGCATAGAACTATAACCTTTGGTTATTTTCATTTTATAATATGTGTGCCCCTTTGTATCTTTGTCGGGAGTAAGAGTATAATCAATCATTCTCCATCTGTAGCTGTCTGCGTCCTTAATTTTAGTGCATTCGCCTTCAAGATCCAGTCTCCAAACCGCATCATACACTCCATCTTCGCTATAGTCTAATCCCGACCCACCGCTGTCCAACCACGGGTTAAAATCCAAAGCCCATTTGATTGTTCCGTTAGAATGTCTTATGGAATTCCAATCGTTGTAATTTCTTTTGTTCCAACCTGATAGATATAATTTTACGCCACCTGTCACAAGTTCAGGCTCAAAGTATCCGCATCCATCTAGGCTCACACCCGGTGGAACGAGAAAACGAGACTTGAGCGAGGATAACCCTGAACCTGCTGCAGCCTTACCGCCATGGTAATACAAAATAAAGCACCGATTTTTCTTTTGGTACACCGGGTATAGGTGTCTCATCCCGTGGTTCTTGATAGCGTTCCTTATCGCATCATACGACATGGCAAACGTGTCTGCAGGTCTCGTCGAGTATCCTACACACATCTCTCCTTTGACATTGGCGTGTGGAATTGCGCCTTCGCTACTGTCTGCATCAAAAATAGGGATATAGTTAGCATATGACGCCAGCTTCACACTTGCGCTATTATATTCAGATAATTCATGCACATATATGGATGTGGCATCGCTTCTATACCTAGGTATTATTTTAATACTGCCGTCGTTATTTGATTTTGCCCAATCAACCACAGGTCTATCGTAACCAAGGTATTTAAGACCTACCTCCGGATCACCATGCTCGGAATCCCTGGGCTTTTCAAAATATGCAAACTTATAGTTTCCGTTATCGGGTAAATCCCCTTTTATATACTTCTTGAAAGAATCACCTTTTCTCATTTTAAAGGTATTGCTTCCATTTTTAGCGAACTTAAAATTCTTTGGTCCGTGATAAGTCGCATCGCTCGTATCTATTGTCACATTGACCTGATTATACTTATCCTCGGGCATTTGAGAGAAAGTTTTCTCCCCACCGTATGTATCCGATGTGGCATAGATGAAACCACTTCCGTTTACCGCGTAATCCGAAAAAACGTTTCTCTCTGAAAGTTTTACGATATTGTCAGCGTTGCCGCTATTGGTCGACCAACCCGTAGCAACGTAAGTCGTACCACCTTTCAGCATTCTGATTTCAGGGATGCTCTCAAGTACCGAAGCCCCCAACCGCGCTCCTTTCTTTATGGGAATACTTATACTGAGCTGGTTGTTGGTAGGATCCAAGCTGATGAAAACATCGTATTCATTATGTTTACCATCTTTCTTCCTACCAATATTTATCTTTATGTCCCTGTAAATATCATCAAGGTAGCTTGCCTTTTTCCAAGCCGAAGCGTCTGCCAATGTCAAATCATTCTGTTTACCAAGATATTTGGACTGATAGAATATCTTGGTGGGATTTTTGGGATATACGAAACTCACCAGATAACAATTATCATTATCATACGGTATTCTGCGTTGCAACACAGATGAAGTGAATTCTACCTCCGCATCTTCTTCATCGGGATCTTTTGCTTTAAGCGCCTTTGGTTTTATCACCTTGCCCGCTTTGAGTCCGCCTCCTGTGATCGGTGCCTGCACAGACTTGTTGGGCGCTTGCGCCTTTGCGTCTTTTTCTTTCGCTTCCGGCGGCGCACTTCCCTTGCCCGCTTCGCCATTAGGCTCGCCTGCCTGCTTCTTTTTCGGTTGCGGTTTGCCCGCATCCTTGTCGGCGTCCGCATCCGACTTTTTGCCTGCCTGTTTGTCGGCAGCTTTATCTACTTTCTTTTCGACCTCTTTGTCCTGCTTTTTAGCGCTTTGATCTGCGGCAAAGGCACGGTCGAAAGGAATGTAGGTTGCAACGACGGCGAAAACCAGTAACATCGTTAAAAGTTTTCTCTTCATAGTTGTTGCAGTTGTTTTCTTTCTACTGAAACTATCCATATTAAACTTTCCTCCTCTTTAATACAACAGAAACTTTGAAACAACTTTATGACGATCTTCTCTCGTGTTTGCACGCTCCACAAGCCGCATGTATTCTGCGCTGCCTGTGTATCACGTGTGAGCACGGGTCAGGGCGCCGAACGATTGTTGACCCGGTAAGTTATATGAGTTATATCGGACTTACCAAATGAACCGAAACCATCGCATTCCCGTTTCCCGGTAAAAACCGGCGACATCTTCGGGGAGGCGATAATTTATAGCTCTGCGTCAATATTTTTTCTTCATTCTATCACAATTCCTTCACGAGAGAAAGGGGGAATTGCGGCAATATTAAAAATGTACTTAATGCCCATTTTTTTAGACTTTTGGGATTTTTATTTCGGCGTACAGTTGTGCCATAATGAACCTATGAACCGTTGTCTCCACCTTTGTGGATTTTGATGCCTTGTAACCGAACTTTGGCATCGTTGAATCGGACTTTGGCATCGCTGATCTATCTACTGTTGCCTCCACGTATGTACTTATACAAGGCTTCCCTTGCCGCCGCCGCTTCAGGAAGCCATCCTGCCGCAAGCCACGTGTGCATCATTCCCTCTCCTATGAACGTCTGTAGCTCTACGCCGTCTTTCTCACACTTTTTCTTGAATTCGTCAAGTTGAGCATAATATATTTCATCGGTTCCATAGAATGTCAAAATCCTCGGAAACCCTTTCCAGCTATGTGCCGCCGAATTTCCGAGTAATCCTTCGGCGCCGCAAAGCGACATCATGTTAGCCGACGCCTTTACGTAGTCGACGGTGAACATGGTATCACGGGGTTCGATTTTTTCCATGTCGATATATTGCTTTTCCGTGGGTGGCATCAGAATAGTTGCCGAAACGGGAACAAGCCTCCCCGGAAGCGGTGTATCGGGGCTGTTTTCCGAAATATATACGCACAGGTCAAGGCAAAGCGAACCGCCCGATGACAGTCCGAAAAACGTTATATCCTCCGAATCATAACTTTTCAGCGCCTTGCGGTATATAGATAAAACCGATTCCAAAAGTCCTTTGCCGGCAACATCGGGCAGGAGTTTATGCCATATGATCCATACATCCGCACCTGTTCTATCTGACATCTCTTGGGCAAACTTAAAATCTCCCTCATCTCCGGGCATGATGAATCCGCCTCCAAAGAAGTAGAAAATCAGTTTGCGCCTCCTGCCCTTGCCGTTGTTTTCTTTGCTCTCCTTAGTATCGCCCAAATCCGCGGCATCGGCGCCATGGATTACGTAATACGGTGTGCCGCCCTCTTCATCTTCCTCAAACTCGTATCTCTCATGGAGTTTTCCGAGTGGCAGCGGTTTAATTTCACGCTTTTTCCTCTGCTGTTCCATAAATCGTTCCGGGTCTTTGGCGGCTTTCTTCATCACCGGTCGCATGAGATTCTTAAACATAAATTTTGTCAGATTGTACCTTATACTTGCCATATCTGCCTCCTTTCAAAACAGTTCTTTCTTGAGCAACAATAAAACAATTCAAACGGTGGAACGTATTTAAACATGTCTTATATGAACCTTGAGTAAAGTATACTTAATTTCTTTTAAATCATCAAGGAACATGCAGTGATTGAGACCCAAAGTTAGGCTTATGATTAAATTTTACTGTCGGTGGTAAAAGGTTTATGATAAAATTTTTATTTTTGATGGACAATTTTATAAGAGCGTGTTAGCATTGAGATCTTAACAAATTCCATAAATTATAGCCTGCATTCTGCAGGTGAAAACTTTCAAATCATAACAAACAACAAAATTAGCAATAAAAAATCAATCGATTATAACTTTCATTAAGTGGTCTCCGACAGGCGACCGTAGCTTTGCCGAACGACGGTCTCTTGAGATACCAAGTCATAGATCAAGGTATAACGGTAAACGGGATATACAGATAATACCGCATAATTAAGTATAGATTTATAGTAAATTGTAGTAAGGCAGTTAAAATAGCTTACGGTTGAAAAAAAAGGAGTTCTATATATGTAAGAAGGAAAGGAGAAAGTATGTTAAACAACAGCAGAAAGAAAATGGGGCAGGCATTAAGACTGCTCGTGGCGACGGTTGCGGCGGTGCTGCTTCTGGGGGCTTTGCCCGCTATGAGTTCCTCGGCGCTGATCGCGCCCGAAGGTAGCGGCGCCTCGCAGGGCAAGATCTGGATAGGGAACTATACCTCTCAAACCTTTGCAACTATCGATGCGGCGGTCGCAGGCGCATCTGCGGGGGATGTGATCCATATAAGCGGTCAATTTAAGGAAAACGGTGCTTCGGGCAAAGGAGCTACCGTAAATAAAAACGTTACTCTTGATGTCGCATCCGACACGACCATAACAGGTGACGGCAATTCAAACGGAATAGCTTTATCAAACGGTGCAACGCTGAAAGCAAGCGGCGGCGCAACCCTAAAGATGAAGAATTTTGCGACTGCCGTTTCAGTGGGTGCCAACTCCTCAATCGGAGACGGTAACTATGTTTTGAACGAAAACAAGGCCGGATTTGCTTTGACCGGCAACGGAAAAGTAGAGGGCTCCGCCCGAAACGCATTGAAGATATCGGCAAGAAACAGCAGCGGCGCCGGTTTTTACTACAACGTGCAGTCACGCTTTATCAGGTGTACCGTAGACGTGCAGGTCAATACCGAAAGTTCCGAGCAGTACGCCCCTCTAAACATGCAGGACGCTTCGTTTACCACAAAGGGTGTTTGGTTCTACTTCAACAACGCCGGAAACAATAACGTTCTGTCTCTTGATAATTCCGACTTCTACGTTTACAAGGCAACCGGAAAATCGGCGTATACCACAACGATGACGCTTGAAGGTCCAAGTGAAATCAAGAACGGATCCTCGCTTACATCCGACGGCGGCCGTATTTCTTTTGCCGGGAAGGCCTTAATGGATGTCAACGGTTCGGCACTGACCTTCAAAAACAGCACCGGCGGCGGTATCAACATCGGCGGGGCAAATGCGGGCGTAACTTTTACAGATTCCACGCTTACGGGCGAGAACATGAGAAACAATCCACTTTTTGGCGCAAGAGGAAACTATGCCGGACAGTTTATTTTGTTCACCGGGAATTCGGTTGTGAATACACCTGCAAGCAATAAGATCTCCGACAACGGGGGCGCAAGCGGTGTGGCAAAGTATGTCGTAACCGGCGGTTCGTTCAAACTCGCTTATGATGAGAACTATAACTACAATACGACCACGCCGACCAACGGCAGCTCAAACGGAGATGAACACCTTACCCTGATGACCCTTTCAGATTCAGGGGTAAACAGTCTCAGTCCGGTAAATAAAAACGGCAACACCTACAACTATCCTGTATCCAAGGCTTCATCCGACGGAAAAAAGCATGTGTGGGTTCCCGCGGCAAAGGTAACATTGAGCCTTAACAACGGAAGTGCGACCTTTGCGGATGGAACTAAAAAAAACAAAACCTTTAAAACGATCCGCGGCTATAAGCTGGGCGATGTCGAGGGAAACCCGCAAATTCAAGATCCGACGGACAGCAAAGGGATTTCTTTCCTCGGATGGTTTTACAAAGATGGCGACGGCAATGAAAAGCAATTCAACCCAAATACCAAGCTTGAAAAAGATCTCGCCGTGTATGCAAAATGGGATAGGAAAAGCATCGTCTATCACAACGGAAAAGGTGAGACTTTTACAGATTCAATAAGCCCGGACAAGAACCAAGCCCGTGTAATGGCTTTATCCGAAGTTGTGAACGAAAACAATAATTTTGCTGTTGAGGGCAAAAAATTCAAGTACTGGACGACAGACCCCACGGGTCAGAACACGCCGATCGGAGCGGGTGACAACGTAACTTTTGCACAAGGTGAAAAAAACATCGACTTGTATGCCCAATATGAAGACTTGTCCTACACTGTCACCTTTTCGGCAAACGGCGGACAATTTTCATCAAGCTCCGTGTTCAGGCAGAACCCCAACGTGTTTGAGGTCAAGGCCGATGCGGACGGAGGAGAAATTGCCGTTGTCAAGAAGCAGGCGACCCATAAGCAGAAGCTTCGCGAGATTTTGGGAACTCTTAATCATAACCTTCTGAAGCTCGACAAAGATGCCACAAGAGCCGGGTATCTGGTGGCCGACAATGATTCCTGGTACGTAAAAGCTGACGGGAGCGGAACTTCTTATCGTTTCGACGACCATATGTTATTCTTCTTTCCTATTGAAGGCGACAATCCGGAAATCACCTCCGACGTAACCTTCTATATCAAATGGAAGAACAATCCCGCCGCTACCACCGTGGAAGCACAGGGACTTGAGATGAAAGGCGATATATGGGGCAAAAGCAGAGAAGACAGCTCCAAAACCGAGGTTGCCTATGAGGGAAAGACGTTCAGTCTTACAGGAGCTGTCGATATTTCTTCGATGAAAGAAAAAATGCAGGCCGTGGAGACTCAATTCCCGGGCGCTGCAGGAAATTTTTCCTCAATAGCGTTGTCAGAGCAGAAATCGACATTTACCGCCGTGCTAACTTTGCCGGAAGGGATCAAAATTCCGACAAATCCTACGGTCACGGCAGCAGGCCTTGGTGAATGCTTTGACCTTGCGAAAACTTCTGTCGAGGCAAACAAGGTAACGGTTACTTTCACTCTGAAAAAAGGACTGAACAACTACGAAAAACTCAAGAATGCCGTTGACTCGGCCGGTATTGCGACAACCCTTTCAAGCGGCAACAATACCGTGACGCTTACCATAGACGGACTTGAGCTTGATTCCGCAAACGCTGTCAATGAGCAGAAACTCACCGCACTCGGGGAGGTTACGGGTGACTTCCATGCCATAGCAAAGAGAAATTCCAACGTAAGACGTTTCAAGTTCAGCTGGGCAGCAAAGCAAGACGACGGCGGCAGGGATGAAAATGCCACAAATCCCGATACGCTGCAGAAAACGTTCCTCGTTTCACGCCCGATAGATCTGATACTCGAAGGTGACATACTGATAGGAGAGGATACGGGACACGATGAACTGCATGAGGTTACGCCGGGAGACTCTTTGACTTACACCGGCAGGCTCGATGTCTCAGCCATCAAGGCGCAGATTCAGCTTCTGAAGGACAATTACGGCGGTGATTTTACCAAAATCAAGACCGATAAAGTGAGCAGCGTGTTTACGGCTGTGCTGAAAGTTCCGGAAGGGCTGACTCTTCCCGACAATCCGACCGCAGAGCTGAAAAGCAACAATTTGTTTGCTATAGACCGTGTCAAGAAAAACGGACGCAATATAACCGTCACTATGAAGCTTACCAAAAACTACACGAAATTTTCGGATATTTACAACGACACAATGGCAACGCCAAGCACCCTGAATCTGAATATCGGCGCAATAACCGTACCGACCAACACCGCAAACGGCACGCAGCTGACGGTTTCCGGGGATGTTACCGGCAACTTTGTGGGAGAGGCGGTTTCGGAAAGCGGAAAAATCCAAGCGTATAACTTCAAGTGGAAAGCTGAGCAAACAGACGCCGGCAGAGATTTTCCGGTGAAAGGTACTCCCGACAAAACCATACGCTATACAGTAAATTCCATAAGCAAAAGCAAGATTACCGTAAAGCACGTGGATCTTGACGGCAGTGAAATAGCCCCTGCGGATTCCAAATCGGGATATTTCCCGGGTAACGGATTCAAACCGGCATCGCCGGACTACCCGGCAAAAGCAAAGACCGTTTCGGGATACACACTCGTAACGGAAGCCCACGCTATCACAGGACTTTTTGGCAATCAACTGACCACCGATACGAACATACCTTTTGAAATCAACGATAAGATCGTTTACTTCGTATACACCAATAGCAAATCAAAAGCCACGGTTAAATACTTAGATGATACGGCGGGCGGCGTTGTTCTCCACACAGAGCAACTTGAAGGCATTTACGGCACTACCGATACCTACGGAACCGCAGCTAAGATCAATGATTACAAGAATGCGGGTTATGAGGTTGTTTCCGACAATTATCCGCCAAACGGCGTAACGTATAAGCTGCAACCTCAAGAATTTACCGTTCATCTCAAACATAAGATCATGGATAGAACCGATACCAAAGAATCCAAACTTACCGTTCGCTATCACGGCGCAGGAAGCAAAACTCCTAACGATCATGTGCAGAAAGTCGAATGGAAGCGCAAGATAAAGGTCGATGTGGTAACCGGAGTGGAGACCGAGGTGGATCCGTGGACTCCGGCAAAAATCAAATACGATGAGGTGGTTTCACCGTCAGTATCCGGCTATACGCCGGACGTTCCTAAAGTCAATGCCGAGAACGTTACACAAAATGACATCTACCTTGATGTAAATTACCTTGGCGACGGTCAGCATTTGACTTATACCGTGATTGACGATACGGAAAACAAGACCCTTGAAAACGCGCTGCTTGCAAGCGGCTCGTCGGATGGCGTTCTTCCTGCGGGAACATCGGCCGCATACGACAATGTTGTAAGCAGATACGAGGCACTGGGATACAAAATGATCTCCAAAGATACTCTGCCTGCAAAATTCGATGACGACAATGCGGTAGATCAGAACGTGAAGATCCGGCTGGTGCACGATACCCAAGACAATGTTGAGAATGCCGCGTACACATTCACCGTGCGTTATGGCGGTGCAGGCAACTTAAATCCTCCGGACAGCACGCAGACTGTGAACTGGAGCAGAACTATCAGAACCGATAAGGTAACGGGAGTAAAAAACGAAGTCGCGGGATGGACCGCTGACAAACTCATGTTCAATGAGGTACACTCACCTGCGGTGGAAGGATACACACCTGACATAAATACAGTCGCACAGATGCCGGTAAGCAGAAACAACGTCATCAAAGACGTCAATTACACTGCAGATGCCCAGATTCTGACCTACACGGCCATAGATGAAACCGAAAACACAACGCTGGCCGGTGAAAAGACTCTGGCAGTCGGTACTTCTTTTCTACCTCTGTCCAATGATACTCATGCTGCCTACGACAAGCTGATCAAAGAATATGAGAACAAGGGATATGAAGTCGTATCCAAAGATACGCTTCCCGCTACCTTTGACTCCAACAAGGCTATCAATCAGAACGTCACGGTTCGCTTAAAGCACGGCCGTGAGGATGTCACGGAAATAAACCATGTGTCACTTCGGATTCGCTATACGGGCGCCGGAGAAAAGACGCCGTCCGATCACCTTCAGAATGCTCAATTCCGGCGTACGGTGACCAAAGACAAGGTTACCGGAGAACCGTTGAACTATACCCCTTGGGTTGCCAACAAGACCAAGTATGACAAGGTTGATTCTCCTGTCATAGCAGGATATACCGTCGATATCGCCTCAATAGATCCGGAAGATGTGATACATTCGGATGTAATCAAAGAGGTTCGCTACAAAGCTCTCTCCGCCTCGGGTCGGAATGCGTCCAACGTGCCCGGCTCAGGAGACAAGCAAAACGTTGATACCGCTTCACCGAAAATGCCGGACAAAGGAGACAACAATAAAAAAGTCGGTAAAACCTCCAAACAGGTCGGCAGGGGCAAAAAGGTAATTGAAAAGGCGACCAGCAAACGTCCATCGTCCCGGAAGTCCAAAGCTTTGCATAAGCATGCCTCACAACAATCAAACGACTCTTCCGGTATCACAAGAACCGCCGGACTTCCCGACACGGCAGACCGCTCGAATATAGTTCTCTACGCAGCTCTGTTGTTTGCGGGAACCCTGATCCTGGGGCTTCTGATTATCATCGGAAGAAAAAAGGAAAGAAAAGAGTAGTTCAGTGACTTTGAGCCACAACATATGAAAAAAAAGGGCATATCCGATAAATCGTCACGCGGTTTCCGGGAATGTCCTTTTTTGATGCCTGCTCATGCAGCGTTCACTACTTGTGATATGGTTCGTTTTTATTTATCTTGAAGCAACGATATATCTGCTCCAGTAGAATCACACGCATCATCTGATGCGGAAAAGTCATGTCCGAGAAAGAAAGTCGATAATCCGCCCTCGCACTTACTTCTTGCGAAAGTCCAAGGCTTCCCCCTATTACAAATGATATATCACTTTTACCGGAAATACCGAGAGTCTCAAGCTTCTCCGCAAATCCCTCCGAAACCAGTCTATGCCCGTTTATTTCCAGTGTGATTGTAAAGTTGTTTTCTCCGAGCTGCGACAGAATTTCCTTTCCCTCAGAAGATTTAACTGCTTCGATTTCCTTTTCTCCGGCATTCAGGGGCAGCTTCGTTTCCTTAAGCTCGACTATTTTCAACTTACAGTAGTTTTTAAGTCGCTTGCTGTATTCCGAAACGGCTTCCTGCCAATACCTTTCTTTTAATTTGCCTATGCAAATTATCGAAATGTTCATGTCTCATCCTTTCAATCATAAAATTTGACACATTGACTAATATGCAAGTTGATTTTCAAAGCTACACTTTAATCGTGGCGCTTACTTCGCTACGAGCCATAACGGAAAGTTCATAATCCCTTCCCGGCATAAAATTTTCTTCAAACAGGATATTTTTTACCGTTATTCGCGCATGCTCGGGAGTATTGTTTTCTCTTGAAAGATGCGCTAGTAAAATCTTCGGGATATCCCCGGATGCTCGCTGTTTCAGCACTTCACACAATACTCTCCCTGCCGTTTCATTCGACAAATGACCCTTATCGCCCAGAATTCTTTGCTTAAGCTCAAAAGTATAGGAACTCATCCTAAGTATAGCAACTTCATGGTTCGCTTCCAGTACCAGAAGATCGGCCTTGAGCATTTCCCCGAATATCTTGTCCGTTATACATCCTGTATCCGTCACCACCGTAACCTGTCTGCCTCCACTCCTGACAGAAAATCCCGTGGGTTGTGCGGCATCATGACACAGATCGAATGCTGTAACTTCAATATCTCCCACCGCAAAGTCTTCATCCGGCACTATTCTCATCGCTCTTCCGGCAGGCAGCAGTTCATCAATCTCTGCAAGCGTGCCATGAGATCCGTATACTACGGCATTTACTGCCTTTCTACCCATCATACGTATACTTTTTATATGATCTATATGCTCGTGTGTAACTAAAATCCCATCGACGTGTTCAGGTTCATGTCCATGTTTCCTTAAGCCCGCTATCACATGTTTGCCCGCTATTCCCACATCAACGAGCAGCACTGTGCCCTCACTTCTGACCATGTAGCAGTTCCCCGAACTGCCGCTGGCAAATGAAGAAAACTCCAATCCCATTTATGTTTTTTCCTTTCATTTCAATTGCGAAATCAAATGACCCCTTTTTAAATCCTTTATACATTTTCCACCACAAGTACTCCGGAAATCCTCGATTCTTGTCTTTAATATATTCTATTTTTTATCCAACACAGACACGGAAGTTAAACTAACGTAACTCCTGCCGCCATAAGTATAACGGACTTCGAAAATGCAGAACATCACCTGCGGTTTCTCTTCTTCGGAATCACTGTAACTCAACTCGCCCTTTCGCAAAAAGTCGAATAAATATATGTCGGTTACACCATCTGCGGAATTATATCGTACCCTTTTATCCTTTCTCTTTTCGGGAGAAACAGGCATCCCCGGTGCAGTATATAAAGTAATACTGTTAATCTTCGGTTTGATGTTTGTATATCCATCGTCCTGGAAACGCAAGGAAATACGAGAGTTCTTTCTCTTATCGATAAAAACACAAGGTATATCTCCTTCCACTTTTCCGGTAACGTCGCATCTGTAATCCATTTTCTTGGACTCGGAGAAGTCATTAAATGCTGCTGCATCAAAGCTTTTTGTCATAGCGGCAGATGGTGAACTGCCCGGTAGGTCAACCAGCATCCTTACATTCGTTTCAGTAGTGATGCGGTTTCCATCCGGTGTTTCCCGGAATGCAGTAATAAGAATAAATACAATTAAACAGATCAATCCAAGAATAACCATGAGTGTTCCCAACAATATCTTTTTTGCGCGAGATATTTTTTTCACTGTAGATCTCTCCTATTCATATATTTACCACGGTCCTTGAACAAATCAATTAGTCAGCAGTAATTATACCACACATACTCTAACAATCCTTCAATAATCTTCGCTTACGCATCGGCGAAAAAAACAAAAATCTTACACTCATTTTGTACTATCTCCGGGAATTCTTTTATGATAAACTTTATTTTGAAAGGAAGTTTATCATGTCTAAGATACTGAAAATATATACTGACGGCGCCTGCTCGGGCAATCAGAGCGAAAGCAACCTCGGCGGATGGGGTGCGATTTTGGAATTCGGAGAACATAAGAAGGAATTATACGGTAGTGCATCGGATACGACAAACAACAAAATGGAGCTTACCGCCGTTATAGAAGCGCTGAAAGAGCTTAAAAGAGATGGTCTCAATATAGAAATTTTCACAGACAGTTCTTATATTGCAAATTGTTTTCATGAAAAGTGGTACGTGAACTGGGAAAAAAACAATTGGAAAACGACAAAAAAAACGGCGGTGGAAAATCGCATGCTCTGGGAGGAATTGCTGGCACTGGTACGCAAACACGCAAGCGTGACTTTTTTCAAAGTAAAGGGGCATGTGAACATAGACAACCCTTCGACCAACGTCGATGCGCATTACGAAAAATTTATCCAAAGAAACGGAAATCGCTTTACCCTTGAAGATTTTAAGTACATAACCAAAATGAACAACCTCGCCGACGCTCTTGCAAACAAGGGCATCGACGAGGTTCGATAAGGCGATAGGGCGACTTTTACGCCGCTATTTCTGTGGATTTGTGGCGAGCCATTCAATTATATCGTTGCTCTCATACAAAGGCTTGCCATCAATGAAAAGGCAAGGAACCTGCTGTTTCCCGCCATTTTCGACAAGATATTTCCTGTCCTCCTCATTCAGATGGATATTATGCAAAGTAACATCCGTTCTGCCGCTCTTATTTATCTCTCCCAATACTCTCCTACAAAAAGGACAAGTATCAAACATATACAAATCAAGTTTCATTATTTTCTCCTATTCTCTGTGCAGTTCAGTGCGGAACTGCTTTACTATATTTCTTTCTGCACGCGAAATCGTCATCTGCGAAACTCCCAGTGTCTTTGCTATATCGGCCTGTGAGCGATTATAGATAAATCTCTCTCTGAAGATATATCTGTTCTGTGAGTTGAATGTGTCAAGGACTTTATCTATGATCTCCGAGGTTTCAATTCTTTCAAAGCCCTTATCATCAAATCCTGTATACCTTTCAAGAAAAGAATTCTCTCCCTCTTCCCCTGCATCGTCAAAAGTCTTATCAAGGGAATAAGTCCCGTAAGCCTGCGAGCTTTCGGCAGCCTCTATAATCTGTTCCTCCGTAAATCCGGTAGCTTGCGCAATTTCGGCGACTGTGGGTGATCTTCTGTATTTTGGATAAAGCTCGTCTTTGACCTCTTGGATTTTGGAGGAAATTTCTTTTAATCTTCTTGGAACTTTGAGACTCCACTGTTTGTCTCTGAAGTATTTTTTTATCTCCCCCAAAATTGTAGGCGTGGCAAAAGAACTGAACTCGAAGCCTCTGTCCGGGTCAAATCTCTCGACCGCCTGGACAAGCGCCAGAGCGCCCACCTGGTAGAGATCGTCGTATTCGACACCTTTATTGAGATATTTCCTTATCAGGATATCCACCATGTAAAGATGATCCTCTACGATTTCATTTCTTAATTCAATTGTGGGATCCTTCTTGTACTCGGTAAATTTCTCCCGATTTGTCATGCCATCTTCACCATTTTGACGAACTTGTGATCTTCGTCGTCTCTGCCAAACTGCACCTCATTCATAAGTGTTTCAACAACATAAACACCCAAATCACCCTCGCTTGGGCAGACTTTGCAAGGCTTGTGTGTCTTTTCCAAAGTGTGGCGTTCACATGCATCTTTCACGATAATCTCGATCACGCCCTCCTTAACATTGCATTCTACCTCATATTTCTCAGAAAAGCCAGCAAAACCGTGACAAGAGACATGTTTACATGCTTCGCAAACCGATGTCTTAATGTCTTCTATCGCCTCCAAATTGAATCCTGCGGTTGAAGCAACCGAGCTGATCGCAAGCCTCACCATGGTCAGATATTCAGGTTTTCCCGGGATAAGAAAATTAAGTTTATCCAATTTATTCACTCCTTGTTTATATTATTTGTGTCAAGCGAGCCGAGCTGATTTTTCATCGATCCTTACAATTCACTTTACACATCTTTTATATACCCGTATATACCCGTTTTTTCAGGGTTAAATCCAATGTGAACAGTGATCATTCTCCGCCGCTTTTTATCGACATCAAACAAGAGGTTTGATCTCATCATCTTTTAAAGCGTCTTTTTCCTCTTCGTCTTCTTCGTTTTTCGCATCATCTTCTTTTATGACCTTGGCCATGGATACTATCTTGGTCTCCTCACCGACTTTCATGATCTTTACTCCCTGAGTCGCGCGACCCAGCTCAGAAATTTCATTTGCGCGTATCCTTATTATTATTCCGTCGGAATTGATCAGTAAGATTTCATCATCTTTGTCAACCACCATGGCTCCTATGAGCGAGCCCGTCTTCTTGAATTTACTCTTGTCATAAGTCAAAAGACCTTTACCGCCTCTTACCTGAACTTTATATTCTTTGACCGGTGTTCTCTTTCCGTATCCGTTCTCGGTTACCACCAGAAGTTCCTGATCCGGATCCACAAGCGACATAGAAACTACTTCATCGTCCTTATCCAGCTTGATTGCACGTACGCCGCCTGCAACTCTTCCCATTGCTCTAACGTCTTTTTCCGAGAAGCATATGCATTTCCCTTTCTTAGTGACTATTATCACGCTGTTGTTTCCGGTAGTCTGCTTTACGTCGATAAGCCTGTCATCGTCTTTCAGCTTAATAGCTATGATTCCGCTCGTCCTGTTGGTGTCATACTCAGACAGCGGCGTTTTCTTGATACTTCCGTGTTTGGTAACCGCAATCAGGTACTTTTCTTGCAAAAATTCCTTAACGGGAATGAGCGCCGTTATCCTTTCTTTTTGCAACAGGCTGAGGAAGTTTACCGCAGGAGTTCCCCTTGCCGTTCTGGATGCCTCAGGGATCTCAAATGCCTTGAGTTTATGCGCCTTTCCCGTATTGGTAAAGAACATCAGATAGTCATGTGTGGATGTCATTATCAAATCTTTTACAAAGTCATTCTCCCTTGTGGTTATACCCATGATTCCTTTGCCTCCTCGGCGCTGAGCCTTGTAGGTGTCCGCGGGAACTCTCTTTATATAGCCAAGATGCGTCAGCGTAACTGCCACTTTTTCTTCTTCTATCAGATCCTCATCTTCAAAATCCGAAGCATCCGGAGCAAGCTTGGTTCTTCTTTCGTCGCCCCATTTGTCTCTTACCTCAAGTAGCTCTGCCTTGATCACTCCCATGAGCATGCTTTCATCCGATAAAATGGCCTTGAAGTATGCGATCCTGTCCATCAGTTCGCTGTATTCTTTTTCAAGTTTTTCTCTCTCAAGTCCCTGCAATCTCGCAAGCCGCATGTCCAAGATGGCTTGAGCCTGAATCTCCGAAAGGCCGAAGCGCTCCATCAGTTTTTCTTTCGCATCGTTATAGGAACTTCTTATAATTTTTATTATCTCGTCGATATTATCGAGAGCTATTCGCAATCCTTCTAAAATGTGGGCTCTTGCCTCCGCTTTCTTGAGGTCAAACTGCGTTCTTCTTGTCACCACTTCTTTCTGGAATTTGATATATTCTGAAAGCATTTCATAGAGATTCAGAAGCTTTGGCTGTCCATCGACAAGTGCTATCATTATGCAACTGAAATTATCCTGTAGCTGAGTGTGTTTATACAGCTGATTCAAAGTGATCTGAGGATTCGCTTCGCGCTTGAGTTCTATCACGATACGCATTCCCTCTCTATTTGATTCATCTCTTATATCGGAAATTCCGTCTATCTTCTTGTCTTTTATGAGGTCGGCTATCTTCTCTATGAGTCTGGCCTTATTCACAGCATAAGGGATTTCTGAAACGATGATCCTCGTTCTGCCGCGTGACGTTTCCTCTATTTCACATACGGCTCTGACCTTGACCTTGCCGGTTCCCGTTTTATATGCATCTCTGATTCCCGATTTTCCAAGTATCCGGGCTCCGGTCGGAAAGTCCGGTCCCTGCACGATCTTGATCAGATCATCGACCGTGCATTCCGGCTCGTCTATTATTTTGACTGTCGCATCGACTATCTCGGTCAGATTGTGAGGCGGTATTGACGTTGCCATGCCGACCGCTATACCGTTTGATCCGTTTACGAGCAGGTTGGGATAACGTGACGGCAAAACCACCGGCTCTTTTTCCTCACCGTCAAAGTTTGGAACAAAATCCACGGTTTCTTTTTCTATGTCACGCAACATCTGAAGCGAAAAGTATGACATTCTCGCTTCCGTATATCGCTGTGCGGCAGCTCCGTCCCCGTCGATCGAGCCAAAATTTCCGTGTCCGTCAACGAGAGGATATCTCATAGAAAAATCCTGTGCCATTCTAACCATGGCATCATATATCGAACTGTCGCCGTGGGGATGGTATTTACCCATTACTTCACCCACAATCCTTGCGGATTTTTTATATGGTTTTTCCGGCGTAATGCCAAGTTGTGACATTCCGTAAAGAATTCTTCTGTGCACCGGTTTCATGCCGTCGCGCACATCGGGAAGAGCCCTGCCGACTATTACGCTCATCGCGTAATCTATGTATGAATCACGCATTTCATCGTGAATTTCATGTTGTATTATATTTTTATCTTCAATTAGCGTATCCAATGATTCCTCCTATATTAAACGTCCAGTGTAGCGTATTTTGCGTTTTCTTCGATAAACTTCTTGCGCGGAGGAACTTTATCTCCCATAAGAGTCGTAAATATCTCATCTGCCGCAGTTGCATCCTCAACCGTTATCTGAACCATGGTCCTCTTTGTATAGTCCATTGTGGTATCCCAAAGCTGATTGAAATCCATCTCTCCAAGTCCCTTGTAACGCTGTATTTCAACTTTTCCCGGCATATCTTCAATTTCTTTTAAAAGCTTTTCCTGTTCGCGGTCGGAGTATGTGTACCACGATTTTTTATTCTTCTGCACACGGAAAAGAGGAGGCTGTGCGGCATAGACATATCCGCCCTCTATGAGAGGTGACATGTAGCGATAGAAGAAAGTCAAAAGCAAAGTTCTTATATGCGCTCCATCCACATCCGCATCCGTCATTATTATTATCTTATGGTAGCGAAGTTTGGAAATATCAAATTCACTTCCTATACCGCAACCGAAAGCCGTAATCATATTCTTTATCTCATCGGAATTGAGCATCTTGTCCTGACGTGCCTTTTCCACATTCAGTATCTTTCCGCGCAGCGGAAGAACCGCCTGTCTTTTCCTATCTCTTCCCTGTTTGGCGGAGCCTCCTGCAGAGTCACCCTCGACCAAAAAAATCTCCGAAAGCGCAGGGTCTTTTTCCGAGCAATCCGCAAGTTTCCCAGGAAGTGAAAGGCCTTGGAGCGCAGACTGTCTTCTGACAAGGGCGCGGGCTTTTCTTGCCGCTTCCCTTGCGCGCGAAGCGCTCAAACATTTATTGAGAATAGCATTTGCCTCTTTTGGATTCTCCTCAAGAAAAGCAAGCAGCTGCCGGCTTGTTGCCGTTTCTACAAATCCTCTCATCTCTGTATTGCCGAGCTTTGCTTTCGTCTGCCCTTCAAACTGCGGCTGCGTCATCTTGACCGAAACAATGGCTGTCAAGCCCTCTCTGACATCTTCTCCCGACAGAGATTCTCCCTCTTTTACTATGTTGTTCTTCTTGGCATAGTCGTTCATCACCTTCGTAAGTGCCGACTTGAAACCCGAAAGGTGCGATCCTCCCTCAAGCGTATTTATATTGTTTGCGTAAGATAAAAGGAGTTCATTGTATTTATCGGTATACTGCAGTGCAACCTCAACTTCTTGGCTCTTGTCGATATACTCAAAATAAAATATACTCTCGTGAATCTTGTCCTTGTTGCTGTTTAAGTGCTTCACAAACTCCTTGAGTCCTCCCTCATAGTGGAAAACTTCTTTCTTCTTATTCCCGGAGCGATTATCCTCCAGGGTTATCTCTATTCCTTTCGTAAGGAATGCCATTTCTCTGAGTCTGTGCTGAAGCGTCGCATAATCATATTCTGTTTCTTCGAATATCTCAGGATCTGCCCAGAACGTCGTCTTGGAGCCTGTTGCTTTTTTTTCACCTATCTCATTCAGCTTTTTTGTAGTTTTTCCTCTTGAAAATTCAATATCATATAGCTTGCCGCCCCTGCTTATCTCGACCACCATCTTTGTCGAGAGCGCATTTACCACAGAAGCTCCAACTCCGTGAAGTCCTCCCGATACTTTATATCCTCCTCCACCGAATTTGCCGCCGGCGTGGAGAACTGTATGAATTACTTCGACCGCGGGAATCTTCATCTTGGGATGTTTATCCACCGGCATCCCTCTTCCGTCATCCACAACGGTTATGGAATTGTCCTCGTTTATGCTGACCTTGATCTTTTTGCAAAATCCGGCAAGAGCTTCATCTATACTGTTGTCCACTATCTCATAGACAAGATGGTGAAGCCCCCTTGGACCGGTTGAACCTATATACATTCCCGGTCTTTTTCTTACGGCCTCAAATCCTTCCAAAACTTGAATTTGATCGGCGCCGTATTCATTCTTGTTTACTTTTGAACTCATTTATATCACCTTTTATTTATTTTATTGTACGATATCGATTATATAATAAAAACTCACGTTTTACAAGGATTTAAGGTTGTTTTGAGTATTTTATCAAACTACCGGTAAAAATCCTTTTAAAAACGAAAACAAGCCTTTTTAGCGACCCTTATTTTTACCTATATATTCCTGCGTAAGTATACATGAGGATTGAAAATCGTATTTTCATTTTTCTATCATCAATAATGATCATATTAAAAATCTGCTTCGGAAAACCGCGGCGGATTTTTAAATGGAAAATATGAATAAAATTATACACACCCTATGGATAACTTTTATTACTTTTATTTTTCCAACTTTGGATTTTATACTTGTATATGGATAACTTATTGATTAAAATATTTTTACCTGAAAGTGAAAAGAGGAAGACATGCGAGACATCAAAGATATCTGGGAAAAAGTTTTATCCAAAGTTAAAAACAATGTGACCGAGGCGAGTTATTCCCACTGGTTTTTACGGGCTTATCTTAACTCTGTGGACGAAGTGGCAAGGATAGTTTACGTTCAAAGTGACGATCCTTTTGTCGTTGAACAGCACAAGATTCGGTACATACCTATATTGGAAACAGCTTTTGAAGAAGTTTTGAACCAAAGATATAAAGTTGTAGTAAAACAAACCAATGAATATCGGAAAAATAAAGATGAAAATATCGAAATCATGAATACAAAGGAGAAGATCGGGAATCCGGCGGGTAAATTGACACAGCAGAGAATCTTTCACCCAAAGTACACGTTTGACAATTTTATCGTGGGAGAATGTAACGAGCTTGCTTTTGCTGTTGCGAAAGCTGTTGCGGAAAATCCGTCATCTTCATATAACCCGCTTTTTCTCCACGGAAATTCCGGGCTTGGCAAAACACATCTTATGCATGCAATAGGAATATACATGCTCGAGCATCACAGAGACTTGAACGTGCTTTACGTTTCATCGGAAATGTTCACAAATGAGCTCATAAAATCGATCCAGGAAAATAATAGGGAATTTAAAAAGAAATACAGAAGCCTAGATGTTCTCATAATAGACGACATACAGTTTCTCGAAGGAAAAGAAAGTACTCAAACCGAATTTTTTAATACTTTCAACGATCTTTTCTTCAATAACAAACAAATCATAATATCAAGCGACAGGCCTCCAAACAAGCTTGTGAAACTCGATGACAGATTGCGCTCAAGATTTTCATGGAAGATGGTCGCAGAGCTTCTTCCGGCAGATTTTGAAACAAGGGTTGCAATATTGCGCAAAAAAGCCGAAAATGAAAATGTAGTAGTCGATCAGGATGTCTATGAAGTCATACAGATGATCGCAGAGAAAATCACAGACAACATCAGGAATCTTGAAGGTGCTTTCAATAGAGTCGTCAGCTTTGCAAATCTTCTTAAAAAGGATATAAACAAAAACTTTGCCAAGAGGATACTCAAAGACATAGTGGTAATAGGCGATAAGAAAGCAACCCCAATTCAAATCAAAGAAGTTGTAAGCAAGTATTACGGTATAAAGGTGAGCGATCTTGAATCATCCAAGAGAACCAATATGATCGCATATCCAAGGCAGGTAGCAATGTACCTGTGCAGAACGATGACAGACCACTCTTTTCCCCAAATAGGTCAGCTTTTCGGGGGAAGACATTATACTACCGTGATGCATGCGTTTGAAAAAATACAGGCGGAGTTGAAAACGGACAGCAATTTAAAAGAAATCATAGAAGATATAAAAAGGAAAATCAAAGGTGTCGATAACAAATAACAACTTTGCAATCTTTTCCACAGATTTTCAACAACGAAAAACACTGAATATCAAACAATTTATGGAGTTATCCATATTATAAACAACCCCTACTACTATTACTACTGATATAAATATAGAGAATAAGAAAGTGAAATACCAAGATTTTACTTCACACAAAAGGAGAAAGATAAATGAAATTTAAATGTCAGCAACAATCGTTGGCCAAAGCGATAAACATAGTCTCAAAGGCAGTGGCACTGAGAACGACCATTCCCGTTTTAAAAGGTATACTCATAAAAGCACAGAAAGATTCCATAACTTTATACGCTTCAAATTTGGACATAGCGATAAGTAACAAGATAGAAGCCGAAGTTGAGGAAGAAGGCTTTGCTGTGGTTACGGCAAAACTGTTCGGTAATATCATAAGGAAAATGCCTTCCGGAGAAATAGATATACAGACAGGTGAAGATTCTGAAAACAATGTTTTTATAGCATGCGGCACGTCGAATTTCAGGATAGTTGGGATGCCCGCGGATGATTTTCCGATAATGAACGTTGAAAAAAACGAGGATTTTATAACTTTTGAAAAGGAAACTCTCGGTAAAATGATAGAAAATACAGCTTTTGCCGCAAGTATAGATGAGGCGCGCGGCATAATAACCGGTGTTTTGATAGAAATGAAAACAGATGAAATGAGCATGGTTGCGATAGACGGGTACAGAATGGCAATAACGAGAAAAGATCACGCAAGCCCTGATCCGCGAAAAATCATAATTTCAGTCAAGACATTGAGCGAAGTGAGCAGGATTCTGAGTGACATGGACAACGAATCAAATGAGGTGAAGTTGTATCTGAGTGATAAAAAGGCTATCTTTGAGATAGGAAATGTGGAAGCGGATCTTAAGATAATGAGCGGTGATTTCATAAATTACAAGGATATACTTCCAAAAGAAAACAAGATAAAGATAAAGGTGGAAAGAAGCTTGCTGCTTGACAGTATAGAGAGGGCATCACTTCTTTCAAAGGCGGGAAAGAATAATTTGATATGCATGGATATAAAAGGGGACATTGTTACAATTTCTTCAAATTCCGAGGAGGGCAATGTAAGAGAAGAACTGATTGTTGAGAAAGAGGGGGATGATATTGAGATAGGATTCAATGCCCAGTACATCATAGATGTGCTTAAAAGCATAGATGACAAAGAAATAAGAATGCTATTAAATGAACCTATAAAACCTTGTCTGATAGAGCCTCTTGAAGGCAGAGAATATGAATATCTCATTTTGCCTGTGAGAATTTAATTATGTAATTTAAGTATGTATATAAAGAGCCTTGAAATAAAAAATTTTAGAAACTACAAAGATTTTTCTATTGAATTCAATAAAAATTTAAACATTATAATAGGTAAAAATGCCCAAGGGAAGACAAACCTGATTGAGGCGATATTTCTTTCTTCCATCGGAAAATCTTTTCGTACTTCCAAAGACAGCGATCTCATAAAATTTGGGGAAGAAAATGCGACAATAAAGGTAAGTGCGGAAAAGAAAATAATAGACACCAAAGTTGAGATTTTTATAAGAAAAAATTTCAAAAAAGCCATAAGAAAAGATGGCAATCCTGTAAGAAAAACATCTGAGCTAATAGACAATATAGTAATAGTTATTTTTTCTCCGGAGGATCTTAAGATAGTAAAAGATGAACCGGAAAAGCGCAGAAAATTTATCGATAGGGAACTTGCTCAGATAAAACCGTCATATTACAATTGTTTGTCCGGATACAAAAAAGCACTGATGCAGAGAAATGCCTATCTTAAGGAAGATTTCGCAGACGATGATGTACTTCTTGTCTGGGACAGGCAGCTTATGGATTACGGCTGTGATCTTATGAAGATGAGAAAAGAATTTATAGATAAGATCAATATTTTTTCAAAAGAGATACATTCGAATATAACAAGCGGAAAAGAAAATTTAAGGATAGAGTATGATTCAAATATAAAATTCATCGCGGATGAAAAAGAGCAAAAAAAAATTTTTAAAGACACTTTGGAGAGTAGTTTTTTAACGGATAAAAGGATGAGAACAACCACGTGCGGTCCCCACAAAGATGACATGCTTTTTTTTGTGAATTCGGTGAATGTGAGAAGTTTTGGTTCTCAGGGTCAGCAGAGAACGTGTGCACTTTCTCTGAAACTTGCCGAGCTTGATTTTATAAAAGAAGAGACGGATGAAAAAGGGATACTTCTTCTTGATGATGTAATGAGTGAACTTGATGAAGACCGCAGAAATTACCTTATTGGATCATTGAAAGAAAACCAGATTTTTGTCACCGCAACTGACTTGGATAAAAATCTGATAAGCAATTATCCTTCCGCAAAAGTGGTGAAGATAAGCAACGGACACGGTATTGACATTGGTGGCAGGCTTAAGGTAAAATAAGCGGTACGCATGCACACATTGTAATTTAGATTGTGCAAAACAAGTAATTTTATTGGAGGTTAAAGATGAAACAGACATATCAGCCTAAAAAAAGGCAGAGAAAAAAGGAACATGGGTTCCGTAAGAGAATGTCTACCAAGAATGGAAGACACGTTCTTAAGAGAAGAAGAGCAAAAGGAAGAAAGAAGCTTACGGCATAGGAAATGCTGAAAAAGAATGTATTGCGTTACAGGAGAGTCTTCGATCGTATTTACAGAAAAGGAAAATCTGTGAGCGATCGATATGTTGTTGTATTCTTTATGAAAAACAATTTAAGATATACAAGAACAGCTTTTCTGGCCAGCAAAAAGGTCGGCAACAGTGTCAAAAGAAATCGTGCGAGAAGATTGATGAAAGAAGCGATAAGAATATCTTCCTTTGAACTTCCCAAAGGGTACGATATCATTTTCATAGCACGTAATACCATAGTTTACACAGGATGCCGACAGGTGCAGAAATCTATAGAATCTGCACTGAAAAGGATCGGGGTAGTATAGAGATAATGAAACTTATAAGCAATTTACTGAAGAAGATTCTCGTATTGCTTGTCAGATTTTATCAGATCTGTATTTCGCCGCTTTTGCCGCGAACATGCAGATTTTACCCTACATGTTCCGCATACTTTATTCAGGCGCTGGAAAAGTATGGTCCTTTTAAGGGCACGTATTTGGGAATACGAAGGATCATGAGGTGTCATCCTTGGAATGAGGGTGGATATGATCCATTAAAGTAATGGAGGACATTGATGAACGCTATATTTGGAATATTGGCATCGCCGTTGGCATTTGCATTGACCACGCTGTACAATATAACCCACAACTACGGAATTTCACTTATTATATTGACTATCGTAGTTAAGATTATTTTATATCCTTTTTATAAGAAACAGATGCTTTCCACATCGGGAATGGCGGAGCTTGGTCCCAAAGTGAACGAATTGAAGAGGCAGTATGCGGGTGATACCGCAACGATGAACCAAAAAATGCAGGAATTGTACAAGGAAGAAGGGGTAAACCCTATGGCGGGATGTCTGCCTATGGTCATTCAAATGATCGTTATAATGGGGCTTTTTACTCTACTACGCAATCCTCTTACATATGTCCATTCGGAACGTATGTATTTTGCGATTCACGAGAATTTTTTGTGGATAAACGACCTTTCCCAGTCAGATCCTTGGATCCTTCCGGTTTTGGCGGGTGTTTCGACTTTTGCTTCGTTTTATCTTGGACAAAAATACGGATCCATGGGTATTTCACCGAATCAAAATCAGAGTAAGGTAATGTCGCTTATCATGAAGTACGGATTTCCGATAATGATAACGTGGCTTGCAAAGACTTATGCGGCGGGACTTGCGACATACTGGTTCCTGAGTCAGTTTATTCAAATTTTCTACAATTTGAGGTTTAACCAAATTAGAAAACGCATGAAAGAAGAAAAAGAGAAAAAAGGAAAAAAGCATGCCGGAAGAAAAACTTCAAGGGCATAAAGGAGTAATATATGGATGTAACGGAAAAATGGGGAGATGACGTTGATTCGGCGGTTGAACTTGCTCTTGCTGAGTTGAAACTTACAAAGGATGAAGTCGATATAACGGTTTTGGAAGAACCAAGCAGAGGGTTTTTCGGAATCGGATCGAGACTTGCTCTTGTACGGGTCGAAAAAAAGAAAACGGAAAGCGTAAAAGAAGAGTCATCTATATCTGAAAAAAGTAATTCTGAAAAAACAAGTAAGGACGATAAATATGAGGCAGTCGGAACTTTCAAAAGAAAAAATAACGAAAGTTCCAAGGTTGAGACTGTAAAAACTTCTAAAAAAGATAATAAACTTTCGGCGGAAACAGCGGAAATAAAGACCGATATACCCGGCGAAAATAAAAAGATTCTTGATTTTTATGCGGATATAGAGCCGCTTCCCATCTGTGAAGATCATATTGCAAAAGAATTTCTTAATGAAGTCCTTGAGCAGATGGGTCTTGATTTGAAGCTGACCGTAAAAGCGGATGAAAAAAACGTGTATATAAAAATTGAAGGGGAAGATTCAGGAACGATAATAGGGAAACGTGGTCAAACGCTTGATGCCATTCAGTACCTCACGAGTCTTGTGGTCAATAAAGACAGGCAAGACCATGTAAAAGTAGTAGTCGATGCTGAAAATTACAGATCAAGAAGAGAGGAAACACTGAAAAAGCTTGCAAAAAGACTTGCCGACAAAGTAGTGCGCACTGCAAGACCCGTAAAACTTGAGCCAATGAATCCATATGAAAGAAAGGTGATACACTCAACACTTCAAGACAATCCTGAGGTATTGACAAGAAGTGAAGGTGAAGATCCTTACCGCAGAATAATTATTGAGTTGAAATGATCGCGGATGTTTGTTTAATATGCGTCCCGTACAGAATCGATCATGTGACGTATAGATTAGAATACAAAAAGATGATCGTACCCGCATGAGCGGGTATTTTTTATTAAATTGGGATAAATTTATAAATTTAAGTAAAGATCGACAAGGAAAGCCTATGGAAGATACAATTGCTGCAATATCAACACCCTTTGGCGAGGGAGGAATAGGAATAATACGCATAAGCGGCGGAAACTCGCTTTCCATATTGAATAATATTTTTGTGCCGGCCTCAGGAAAACCTTTAAAAAACAGGATGATGACGTATGGCCATATTTTTGATGATAATAAAAATGTGATTGATGAGGTAATGGCTGTTTTTATGAAAGCTCCCGGGACATACACGGTTGAGGATGTTGCGGAAGTGAATTGTCATGGTGGAACCGTGCCGGTGCGGAGGATTTTGTCGCTTATACTTTCCAAGGGAGCCAGACTTGCCGAACCCGGGGAATTTACAAAAAGAGCTTTTTTGAACGGGCGTTTGGATCTTACTCAGGCAGAAGCGGTGGTCGATCTCGTATCCGCAAAGGCAGAAAAGGCTTTTGATGTTGCGATTGGGCAGCTTGAGGGCTCACTGTCCGACAGAATAAAGGAATGCAGAAACAACCTTACGGATATTTTGGTGTATTTGGCTGTAAATATAGACTATCCGGATGAGGATATTGAGGAGATCACCTATGAAAAGCTGGAATCCGAACTTTTATCAGTTGTGACAAAGATAAATCGCCTTCTGGAAAGTCATGATACGGGAAGAATTTTAAAAGAAGGTCTTAGGGTTGCGATAATAGGCAAGCCCAATGTCGGAAAATCCTCTCTGATGAATGCCCTTCTCAGAGAATCTAGGGCAATTGTGACGGATATACCGGGAACGACTCGTGATACCATAGAGGAAGATATTTCAATACGAGGGATTCCGATCATTTTGATAGATACCGCAGGGATAAGGGAGACGGACGATAAGATTGAAGCCATAGGAATAGAGCGTTCTAAAAACTCCTTTAACAAGGCAGATTTGACAATAATGGTCATGGACGGTAGTTGTGATATCGAAAGTTCCGATTTGGAAATATTGGAAAAGCTGGATCCGAAAAAGAGCATTATTTTGCTCAACAAGAATGATCTAAAAAGCCGCATCACCGCAGATGATATCGACCGGGCAATGGAAGGAAAGATAATTTCCGGAAAAGAAACGCAAATCTCGGATGATGTGAGCAAGAAGCCATGCCGCAGCGACGATGTGGCGGGGAATTTCTGTGATAGCTCCGTAGAGAGAGAATCTTTGAGAATCGGGATCCACTCGGTTTCTCTAAAGAAAATTGACGATATTTTATATATTGAAGATATTCTCCTGAACAAAATAAACGCAGGTAACACAACTCAAAAAAACAGCCCGATCATCACCAATATCCGGCACAAGGATTTGCTTGAAAGAGCCGAGAGAGCGATTTCGGATGCCATTGCATCGGTTCAACTGCCGGAGCCGCTTGAAATTGTCGAAATAGATGTCAAAGAGGCATATCTTGCGCTCGGTGAGCTTTTGGGAGAGGAAGCGGCAGATGATATTTTGGAAAAAGTTTTTTCTCGCTTTTGTTTGGGGAAGTAACGCAGGAATTTTTAATGTCGTGCAGATTTGAACGGGATAGTAACGAAACAATATGATGAAAAAGTATTTTTTCGGGCGTTTGTATTGTTTGCAAATGCAATGGAACGGAGAATGATGTGAATAAAGTTTTTATGGGTGAATACGATGTCATAGTGGTGGGTGCCGGACATGCCGGTTGCGAAGCCGCACTCGCCGCCGCAAGGATGAACAAAAAGACGCTTATTTTTTCGATCAATCTTGAAGCGATTGCGATGATGCCATGTAATCCTTCTATAGGCGGTACGGGTAAGGGTCATCTGGTCAGAGAAATAGATGCCCTTGGCGGTGAGATGGGAATTAACATCGATAAAACCTTTATACAGAGCAGGATGCTGAATACCGCAAAGGGACCTGCGGTGCATTCTCTGCGGGCGCAGGCCGATAAGAGCAGATATCACATTGAGATGAAGAAAACTTTGGAGCAGCGGGAAAACCTAGATCTTAAACAAGCCGAAGTCACCGACCTCATAATAGAAGAGGGAAAGGTTACGGGTGTGCTTACGAGGACAAACTCGTTTTATACCGCAAAAACCGTGATATTGGCAACAGGAACTTTTTTGAGGGGCAAAATATTTATAGGTGACAGTGTTTTTTCCAGTGGTCCGAACGGACTTGCACCATCCTATGAACTGGCAGAGAATTTAATTGAACGGGGAATGAAATTCAGAAGATTCAAGACAGGAACTCCGGCGAGGGCTCTTTCCTCTACTTTTGATTATGGAAAAATGACATGTCAGAAAGGGGATAAAAAGATAGTTCCTTTTTCTTTTATGAATGAAATATCGGAAAGGGAGCAGGTAGACTGTTGGCTGACATATACCAATGCAAGAACACATAAAGTAATACGTGACAATTTTCGTCGTTCTGCTCTTTTTGGGGGAGAGATAGAGGGTATAGGTCCAAGATATTGCCCGTCAATAGAGGATAAGGTACATAGATTTGCAGATAAGCAGAGGCATCAGTTGTTTGTGGAACCTGAGGGTCTGGATACCGACGAGATGTATATACAGGGAATGTCCTCAAGCATGCCGGAGGATGTGCAGAGGGATTTTTACCATACGATAGAGGGTCTCGAAAACATAGTGATAACAAGGCCGGCGTATGCCATAGAATATGATTGCATCGACCCTTTGAATTTGAAAGCCACTTTGGAGTACAGAGGAATAGACGGTCTGTTTTGTGCGGGGCAGTTCAACGGCAGTTCAGGATATGAAGAAGCGGCGGCACAGGGTTTGATAGCGGGAATAAACGCTTCATTGAAAATAGATGCAAAACTTCCCTTTGTCCTTGACAGAAGCGAAGCTTATATAGGGGTTTTGATCGACGATTTGGTGACCAAGGGAACCGATGAGCCTTACAGAATAATGACAGGAAGGGCAGAGTACAGGCTTGTTTTGCGCCAGGATAATGCAGATGAGCGCCTAACTCCCAAGGGATATGAAATCGGACTTGCTTCCGAGTTGCGGTATGCTGGATACAGAAAAAAGCAGGCGCACGTAAGCAGAGAAATAGAGCGCTTAAAAAAAACTATGGTAAGTGAAGAAGCCGCACAAAATTACCTACACTCCAAGGGTAGCAATCTGCTGAAACGTCCGACCTCTTTATATGAGCTTCTCAAACGGCCTGAAATAGATTATTTTTCTCTTGAAGAGATAGATCCGGAACGCCCTGAACTTTCATCACATGAGGAGGACTGCGTTCAGGTGAGCATAAAATACGAGGGGTACATAAAAAAGCAGCTTACTCAGGTTGCGAAGTTCAAGCGGCTGGAAGAAAAGAAACTGTCCGAAAACTTAAATTACGATAAAATAGGTGGACTGCGCTTGGAAGCGGTTCAGAAACTGAACAAGATAAAACCTTTATCGATAGGACAAGCTTCAAGAATATCGGGCGTGTCGCCTGCCGATATCAATGTCTTGCTGGTTCATCTTGAAAAAATGAGAAGGCAGGTATAGGCGAACGGCGGAACAATTGTAGCCGTCAGTGCAGTTGCGAATGAGAGTGCAGGCCGGGTATAGATGGGATTTAAGACGATCCGGTAAATTCACGGTCGATATATGAGAAGAGAAACCGGAAAAGAAGTGGTTATTATGGAAAAGTCGTTGGATAATCTTTTTGCAAAATATGGTATTACCTGTTACGCTTCACAGCGCGAAAAATTGGAAAGATATATGCAACTTGTTTTAGATAAAAACGAGAATTTGAATTTGACCGCCATTGAGGACACAAGCGAGTTTATCGTCAAGCATTTTTTGGATTCCGCAATTCTCTTGTCGATCGGGGAATACGAGACGGCAAGGGAAATACTGGATATGGGCACCGGCGGCGGGTTTCCGGGTGTACCGCTTGCAATATTGTCTCCTGAAAAAGACTTTTTGCTGATTGATTCATTGAAGAAAAGAATCAGAGCGGTGAGTGAAATGACTGCACAAATAGGGCTTTCCAATGTAAGAGTTATGCACGGCAGAGCGGAGGAGCTTGCAAGGCTTGAGGAGTTTCGTGACAGATTTGATATGTGTGTCTCGAGAGCTGTTGCGGATCTTTCGACATTGGCTGAATATTGCCTGCCGTTTGTAAAAAAATCCGGACATTTTATCGCATACAAAAGCGGAGAGGTCGAAGCTGAACTGTCGGATGCCCGGCCGGCAATCGCAGCCTTGGAAGGGAAATTTGTACGCACTGAGAATATTGATATTGAAGGGAATACGAGGACATTACTTTTGTTCACGAAGACATCCGTAACCCCAGATCGCTTTCCCCGGAGAGCGGGGAAACCACTTAAAACTCCTATAAAATAGTGCTTGTCGGAGGAAGTGTAGCTTTTGGAAAATCGAAACAAACAACGAACGCAGGGAGATGTTTCACGTGAAACATCTCTTGTTGTTTTGCGAAAGACAGATGGAGTTTTTGAAAAAGAGTAGAATTATATTTGGATGTGGTCTATAATAGTCGGTGACGACTTGATAAGGTCGTACGAAACTTATCGGGTGTGCATTGATAAATGCGTAATGAAAATAGAAGGAGAAAAGCAGTGGGAAAAGCGATTGCGATTTTTAATCAAAAGGGGGGTGTTGGAAAGACAACCACCAATATAAATTTAGGCGCATGTCTTGCGCAGAAGAACAAGAAAGTGCTGATGCTTGATATAGACCCACAGGGCAACACTACCAGTGGGATAGGGATATCCAAAAAAGATTTAAGATATACGGTGTATGAGCTGCTGATAGAAAATAATTTTGATCCGCACGATGCTATAATTCATACCGGAGTGAAGAATCTGGATTTAATTCCCGCAAATGTTGATTTGGCTGGTGCAGAGATAGAGCTGGTACAATTGGAGGGAAGAGAAAAGCGACTTCGGAAAGCCATCGACGGGATTCGAAATGAGTATGATTACATTTTCATAGACTGTCCTCCTTCACTGGGTCTACTTACTATAAATTCGCTCAGTGCGGTGGAGAGCGTCCTGATACCTATCCAATGTGAGTTTTACGCTTTGGAGGGTGTGAGTCAGTTGATGAGTACGATAGAACTGGTCAGAAAGAGCTTGAAGAAGGATTTACAGGTTGAAGGAGTGGTGCTGAGCATGTTTGACGGCAGGACAAACTTATCTATACAGGTTGTTCAGGAAGTTAAGAGATATTTCGGAGCAAAGGTTTACTCCACGGTGATACCGAGAAATATCAGATTGGCGGAAGCCCCGAGCTTTGGTCTTCCAATAGTTGAATACGATTCAAAATCCAAAGGAGCGGTGGCATACAGAGAATTTGCTCGGGAGTTCCTTGAGAGAGAGGAAAACAACAAGTGAACATAGGAGAAGAGGTAGCATCAACGGACATGACAGCCACGCTTAGAGAGGAAAACTTGGTATGAGTGCAAAGAAAAAGTTGAGAGGTCTGGGAAGAGGTCTGGATGCTTTGTTTGCGGATCAGGCACCGATAGCAGAACCCACAGACGGAGAAACATACGAAAGTGGCAATGAGGACAAAGAACAGTTAAGCGGCGATGGTGTACGCTATATAGACATAAACGATATTAAACCCAATGCGGAGCAGCCACGAAGAAATTTTGACCCTGAAAAGATATCGGAACTTGCAAATTCAATAACGGAGCACGGAATTATTCAACCGCTTGTGGTGAGAAAACAAGGAAAACAATATGAAATCGTCGCCGGAGAGCGCAGGTGGCGAGCATCACGGGAAGCCGGACTGAAAGCGGTGCCATGCATTGTCAGAGAATTTTCGGATGAAGAGAATATGCTGATAGCCATAATCGAAAACATGCAGCGTGAGGATCTTAATCCTATAGAGGAAGCCATGGGGCTTGACCAGATGATAAAGGTGTATGGGATGACGCAGGAAGAGATTTCCAAAAGCGTAAGCAAAAGCAGACCGTACATAAGCAATATGCTCAGACTTTTGAAACTGCCGGAAGAAGTGAGAAGTTTGGTATCGGAGGGAAAGATTTCCACAGGTCATGCGAGGGCGCTCATCAATGTCAGAAATAAAGAAAAACAGAAAAAGCTATGTCAGATGATCGTAGGGGAAGGGATCTCCGTGAGACAGATCGAATCTCTGGCGGCGGAGGAAAAAAAACCCAGAAGAAAACCCCTTAAAAAAGTTAAGACGGCGGATACGCTCAGTACTGAAAGAGAGTTGAAAGAGTTGTACGGAACAAAGGTTTCGATCAATCAAAAAGGTGACAAAGGCTCAATAGAATTGGAATTTTACAGCCGCGATGAATTGAATAGGCTCATAGATATGTTGAAATATAAGCCTTGACGGAGATTGTTTCACATGAAAAGAGTACGCACCGGGACAGTAGGGAGCGAAGACAACATTTTATGCTAAAATAAAAAAACTAAAAAATTAAGTTAGAGATTGTTGAGGATAAGCAATTATATGAGTAATGGAATATCTATCGGGAAAGGCATTCTATGGGTGCTTGTTTGGTTTGGTTTTATGATTTTTTATACGGTTCTTGATATTTCAATCTGGAGAAAGATTGCACCTGAACAAAGTAGATTTTTAAACTTAATTACTGTTGCTATATGTATGGCGATATTTCTTAATCTACTAATGACAAAAACAAATTTTAGACTACGTTTATTTTCCAATATTTCTTTTCCGGGAATAGTATTGGCATTAGGGTGTTCCGTATTGTTTTATTTTCTTTTGGATAGGGGATTAGATCCCCTGTTTGAAGATTTATTTCCATCAAGCAAAGAAAATTACCAACAAAGTATCCGTTTAATACAGATATCACCGATTGCCGGGTTTCTTGATGTTTGTATTCTTGCACCTATTCTTGAGGAAGTTTTGATGAGAGGTTTTTTGCTTGGCGGTCTTTCCATAAACTACGGGAAAATTACTGCCTTACTCATCTCTGCAGCATTCTTCTCAATACTACATTTTAGTATTGCTCAAATAGTACCCTCATTTATATGCGGCATAATTTTAGGTTTACTTTATTTTTATACTGATTCTATATTTGCTTGTATCATCGCTCATATGGGATATAATGTGATTTCATATATGATGATAATGTCATCTAAATTATAGTGGGATATAAAAAGGAAGTAAGAGCAAATAGTCAATACTTCCCAAGTCAGTCACATGTTCTGTATGGCAAGGCTTACAATTTTGAAATAAATTAACGATATACGCTGTGAAGTTCGTACCCTTTTTTGTCGGATTCCTCCAAAGCGGCGGCAGCGGAAAGGAGCTTTCGCCGCTTTGGAAGGAATCCGGACGAACTACAAACCGATAAGCTGCGGCAAGCCATGCAGCCTGCCTCAAGCTGCCTCAGCCTGCCGCCACCTGCCGCAGGTTATTTCAGCTTTACACTGAAATTTGCGACGTAACCGAGTTGCTCCGAATGGTCATTGAAAAAGTCGAACATGGCTGTGAACATCTGCCGGTTTTCTTTTTTCATGGCATTTGAGAGTATCTTCATTGCACCTGTGGGTCCTTCGTCGCGGATCATCCCGGCAGGATCAAGGAGAGTCATTTTGCCATATTTCTGCTCCGTCTTGAAAGAATGGGATTCGATCTCATTTTTCCAGCCGCTCAGGGTGAGAGGTTCAACGTGTACGTTTATCGTGCGTGAAAGTTCCGCCACAATCTCTTTTTGCTTGTTGGGATCCTCTTCGCGCAGAACAACATCATGCGTGAGAAGTACGCCGCCCGGCTTCAGCACACGGGAATATTCGGAAAGCGCACGGCCTTTGTCGCCACCCACGAGCATGGTTAGCATCGCCTCGTTGATGAGAACATCGAAACTTTCATCCTCAAAAGGAAGCTCAAAAGCATTTGCCTTGAGGACGGAGAGCTTGTTTTGCAGCTTGTTTTTCTTTATGTTTTCCTTGGCCTTTTCGACGACGGCGTCATCCATGTCCACGCCGACTATGGAGCAACCGCTCTTTTTGGCCACCTGAATCATGGTTGTACCCATATTACAAGCAACCTCCAAAACCTTTAAATCCGCAGTTATACGGGCTTTTTCCAGCAACCATTCCGTAGCTTGGGCGCCACCCGGACGGAGCTTGGTTTTACCTAGTTTTGCCAGAAATGAATGTCCTGCTTCTCTCATAATAAATTCCTCCTTGTGATTTGTTCATCCATGCCAAGACAAAGGAAAGACGGTTATTAAAATATACCGTGATACGGGTACGACAATATGGTAGAATAACGTATCCGTTAAGTTGTCTTTGAGCAATATTTTTTATTAGTCGCCTTTAACATACCCTTGTATGAAATTATTAAACCCGTGTTTTTGCATTTTGGGAGAAATAATTTGCATTTGAAAAAATAACTTGCGGTTTCGCAAAAAAAAAAACCGATTAAGATTTGCTCGGGTGTGGATTTTCGCATTTTCTTTATAGGGAATGCAGGACATCGATAAAGCGGTTGATGTTTGTTGATTATTTTATTTTTAAACTGAACAAACGAAGAAAAGAATGGAGAAAGAACTATGAGTTTTTTCAATGTGGCAAATCTGATCGGAGGGCTGTGTCTGTTCCTTTTCGGAATGACAATTATGGGTCAAGCTCTGGAACGTCGCGCCGGAAACGGTCTGGAAATGTTGCTGGGGCGGCTGACGACAAATAAGGTTGCGGGGTTTAGCACAGGGCTTGGCGTCACTGCCGTGATTCAAAGTTCCTCAGCAACAACGGTTATGGTGGTCGGATTTGTAAATTCCGGACTTATGACGCTGAAGCAGGCGATCAATGTCATTATGGGAGCCAATATCGGAACAACCGTGACGGCTTGGGTTTTAAGTCTTGCGGGGATCGATAGCGAGAACTTTTTTGTGAGTCTCTTGAAACCGACGTCGTTCACACCGCTTCTCGGGCTGATCGGCATTACACTTTACATGATGTCCAAGCAAAGCAAACACAGAGATACCGGCATGATTATGCTCGGATTCACGACATTGATGTACGGTATGGAGACGATGTCGAGCGCCGTTTCGGTTCTTCGGGATATGCCGGAGTTTCAGAACTTGTTTCTGACATTCACCAATCCTGTGCTCGGTCTCCTTGCGGGCGCTGTATTGACGGCATTGATCCAGTCAAGTTCGGCTTCTGTGGGTATCCTGCAAGCCTTGGCCTCCACCGGTGCAGTATCTTATGGAGCTACAATTCCAATTATAATGGGTCAGAATATCGGCACATGTATCACGGCGATAATTTCATCGGTTGGGACAAGTAAAAACGCAAAAAGAGCCGCACTGGTTCATCTTATATTTAATGTCGTAGGAGCAGCTGTGTGTTTGACACTCTTCTATGTGATAAAAGCGGTTGTTGCCCCTGTTTTTCTGACACACCCTGCGAGTCTTATGGGTATAGCGGTCGTTCATTCCATTTTTAACATTCTTTGTACATTATTGTTGTTTCCGCTCAGTGGGCTGCTTGAAAAAACAGTATGCAGACTGATCCCCGACGCAAGAGAGCCTGAAAAGATGCAAGAACTTGATGAAAGATTGCTTGAAAGTCCGGCGCTTGCGCTTAACCAATGCAATCAAGTACTTGTACGCATGGCAACGGCGGCTGTTGGTGCATTGAAGGACAGCCTTGAAAGCGTAATGCATTACGACAGGGCAAAAGCGGAGGAAATCCGTGAAGCAGAGGCGCAAACCGATCATCTGGAAGATATCCTCGGTACATATCTTGTAAAACTCACTTCCCATCAACCCGGGGATGAGGAAAGCCTGAGAGCAACTGAGTTTATGAAACTGATCGGTGATTATGAACGCATCGCCGACCATGCGGTAAATATTCTGGAGTCGGTGGAAGAAATGAAACGGAAAAATATAGTTTTTTCCGATGAGGCGACAAAGGAGTATCGCAATATTCGTTCGGCACTTTCGGAAATACTGGATTTGTCTTATGATGCATTTTCAAACAGCGATCTTGTGGCCGCCAAAAGAACCGAGCCTCTTGAAGAGGTAATTGACAAACTCAAGGAAGAACTCCGCACACGACATATTTTGCGACTGCAAAAAGGCGAATGTTCGGTTGATGCCGGTTTTATCTGGTCGGATTTGTTGACGGATATGGAACGTGTTTCGGATCATTGTTCAAACATTTCCGGTTGCGTTCTCGATACCGGAGGGCACACGATGAACATTCACGAAAATCAACGGATTTTCAGAGATTCAGATGAAGAATACAAGGACAATTACACCATGTTTCGGCACAAATACGGGATTTAACAACAAGCATATATAAGCATATATAATAAAGGACATGCCGATGTAACATATTAAGAATCACGGAGCATCATTTCAAGCGAGTTGTCGAGGAAAAAGGTGTTTGCATTGTAAAGAAACAGCACATCGGTGATACCGTTTGAAGTGATCAGATCCTTCACACTGTCATAAAAATATCTGGGGTCTACGACCACTATGCGTTTATAATGTTGAGATAGAAACGGTATCATGCTGTTTGCATAAGAATCTTTTATCAGAAGCAGATTTCTTTTTGAATCACAGGGTGTCTGTATCGTATAGAGGGGATGGTTACTTCCTCCGAAAACGGTATAGGCATCCTTTTTTTTCAGGTTTTTCAACTGATAAAAGTTCGTGGTCTTCTTTTTTGTGTCGGCATAATATATAACGGAATCAATGTGGTTTTTCTTGTTTTCGGGCAGAAAAATTTTGATCTTGTCATCCAGTCCGTTTACGAAGCCGCTTTTTGAATAGAGAGTTCCTTTGAAGTCCTTCTTCACCACGTATCCGTCGTAGCCGGGGATTTCGGTGAATCCCATAGCCTTTGCCGCATATTTATAGGCAATATAAGCCCCGTCGCTTGTCCAGTGATGATCGGTTCTGTAATAAAGCTGTACATTGTCTTTTTCTGCAGCGAATTTCCTGCGGATATCTATGCATTTGTATCCGGATCTTGCGATTTTCTTATAGAATTCATCTATGTATCTGTTCTGATCTTTCAGACGCACTGTGTTTGGGAGTTTGTCTTGATAAACATTGGCCGCATTCGGCGCAAGCAGAAAGTACGTGGCAAGATGCTTGTGCTTTCTCTTGAAGAAATTGAGCGCATTCTCCGTGTTTGCGAAATATTTTCCGGGAGCCGAGATTTCATCCATGAGATAGTTGTCCTTACATCTATATACTCCGTTTGCTTCAAGTTTCCCTGCCAGAACGTCGGCTACGGATTTTAACCCGACAAAAAGATCGCGGAAAGGAAACTGGTCGTTTACGTAATCTTCCGTCTTACGTTCAAAACGGCCGTCAATATATTTGCTTACCGAAAAAGAGGGCTTTCCCTGCAGAACTCTGTTTTCAGACTCAGAGAATTTCCTGTTGTCGGATAAGAGTATGCCGAATAAGAATATTCCGAGTACGAGTATAAATATTATTGCGGTTATTTTTTCGGTTGAAAACTTCATGAAGGCCTCCGTCAATTTTAAAATCTGAAATATAAAAACGGGTTGTAGGAGTCATATATCAGGTATCCTGCGGCTACCGTAAAGATACCCGTAAGAAAGACGATCTCCGCAAGCGGGTATTTATCGGCGACTGTCTTAAAAGCATCCATACCTTTTCGGGCAGCGATAAGACACGCAAGAACCAGCAAAATGAGATTTGTTCTCAGCAGATAGATCGTTGTCATGTTTAAAAAATCAATTCCTGAAAGTCCCGACAGTTGTTTTATATAGTCGAGTGCGGTCGGAAGATCTTTACTCGAAAAGAAGACCCAGCCGACAATAACGACAAGGCCGGTATACACATGTCTTATGGCGGGTTTCAGAACTTGTAGATATTCCCCGTAGAGATATTTTTCGAGAATCAGAAGTATTCCGTAGTAAAGCCCCCAGACCACAAAGTTCCAACTTGCGCCGTGCCAGAGTCCCGTTAGAGCCCACACGATCAGAAGATTCACGATGTGACGGCTTGCGGACACCCTGTTACCGCCGAGCGGAATGTACAGATATTCTCTGAACCATGAGGAAAGCGAAATGTGCCATCTTCTCCAGAACTCGGTGATACTTTCTGAAATATACGGATAATTGAAGTTCTCCTTGAACTTAAAGCCGAACATTCTGCCCAGGCCGATTGCCATATCCGAGTAGCCGCTGAAATCAAAGTATAGTTGCAGCGTGTATGCAATGATAGCGATCCACGATGTAATCACGGAACTTTCTGATGCCGAAAGTCCTATAACAAACCGGTGCAGAACGCCTAAATTGTTCGCAAGTATTACTTTTTTCGCAAGTCCGAAGATGAATCTCCGCGCACCGTGACCGAAGCGGTCGAGAGTGATCGTCCTTGCGGACAACTGCTGTTCTATATCCTTATAATTTATGATCGGGCCTGCGATAAGCTGTGGAAACAGCGAGATGTACAGGGCGAAATTCAAAAAGCTTTTCTGAGGTCTGACTTCGCTTTTATACACATCGATAACGTAAGAAAGTGCCTGAAATGTGTAGAAAGATATTCCCACAGGCAAAGGCAGAGCAGTGTAGGATATGTTGCTGCCGAATATCCCGTTGACGGTGTCCATAAGAAAACCGAAGTACTTGAAGAAACACAGAATTGACAGATTTACAAAAATCGTAAAGACAAAGTCAAGTTTTCCACGTCCGCCTCTGATTTTCGCACGGACTATAATGTGTGCCATAAAGTAATTGAAGAAAGAGGTGTATATCATAAGTAAAACATACACAGGTTCACCCCAACTGTAGAATATAAGGCTGAATATCAAAAGTGCCGCATTCTTTGCGGAAAAATACTTTTTCGGGATTGCATAATATATTATCAGCAACAAAGGCAAGAACAGAAAGATAAAAGAGGTACTGCTAAATAGCATCTTCGAACACCTCCTGACATGAATCCGCATTTTTGCCTACCGCATAGAAAAGATATCTCCCTTTTTTGTATATCACGGCGTTGTTGAGCAGATTGACCTGATTCGGCGCATATCCCTCAAAGGTCTTGATCCTACCCGCAATCCGAGCATCGACGGCATCCTCGACGAGCGGTATATCATTTTTCTTATATGCCTTTATTATAAGAAGTTCGTCGGCGCTCATCGCATCCTTACTCCGGTAGTAAAGAAAAGAGTCGTACGAATTATAGTCAAGATTCATGAATTGCATCAGCTGCCTGTTTGTACATTTTTTCATGCCGGCCATATTGCTTTTTGACTTCAAGGTTTCTTCAAAAGTTTCCAGAGAAATGTTTTTGGCGTTTGAACTCGCATAAACGAGCGTCATGAATATGAGCAAAATGATGATTAAAACTATTTTGGTGATTCCCGATGCACCGAGAACTTTCAATATACGGATGATTTTATTTCTGATGATATTCAACATCACAGACCTGCTTTCAATATCATATTGTCGAGCCAGAGTTTGTAGTAGGCGGGGTTCACATGTATGCCGTCATTTCCGTAATATTCGGGATGTTCTTCGAGGATATAGTTGTTCTCAATAAAAGTTATGTGCATGGATCTGCACATTTGTCTTATCGAGGAATTGAAGCTTTTGTATTGATTCAGCGATCGGTTTTTTTCACGCGCCGACTTTGACGGTACGGATATGCTGTTGACAAATAGTTTCGTATGAGGAGATTTGGAGGAAAAATCCGAAATAATTTCACGGTATTTTTTTATAAAGGCGTTTGCATTTCCGCGGTAGTTGCCGATATCGTTCATACCGAAAGTGAAAAAAGCCGCCTTTGGAAAGGTTTTTGCCGCATTTCTCACCATCGAACCGTCTTTCATAAGTGACGCACCGACTTTGGAGAATACCTGTTCTTCACCTAGAAAACCGTAGCTTGAGAGTCCCTCTGTTATGGAATCGCCTATTGCCACGCAACCGTCGAATATTTTTTTATAATTCGTCTTGGAAAAATCATGGCTTTTCTTGACCATCTGCATCGTTCCGCCGGCCTGTGCGATTCGTTTTTCCACGGAGGCGACATTTGAAAAATCATAACCGGATATGAACTTCAGATTTTCTCGTATCGTGCTGTCTTTGACATCGGCTTCACTGTTGCGGTGAAAAACATTATACACGAACATGAACACAAAAACTGCAATGATGATCGTAAGCAGATCGCGTCCGCCGATATACATCTTACCGAAACGAATTTTACCGGTCTTTCTGTCTATGTTAAATATGCTTTTTACGGTATTTTTTCCGTGCCTCATCATCTTGGTACCTTTCGGAAATTCCTGTCCTGAACCTGCAAGAACGCAACCTGCAACTCTAAAAAGTGATGATAAACGTTTTTCTTTGAATTTGCAATAGATTTGCCCGAAAAATATCCATGTACGTGCGATTGCCTGCGACGAGGACTTGCCGAATTCCTATATACGCATTTGACGGGAAATCTGAAATTCCTTTAGAGATACAAACCGGAACTTACTTTGCAAATTAACAAGTAAAAACTTGACACCGTCCCCATCTTGCGTGGATTGGTGTTTTTTAAAAAAAAATGGTATAATGCAACGATAAGCCCACGCCGGCGGGCAGCAATTAGAAACAGGAAACCCGAGAGTCAAAACCCATAAATATAGAAATGAGAAAGATGAGTACTTTAGAGTTTAACAAAAATTTTATTGAAGGCGTACCGATGCCCATGTGTGTCGTTGATGACAAGGGCAAAATCGTGGATTTCAATTCGCATATAGGAGAAGTGTTTTTATATGACGATATCACCGGCAGTGATTTCTTTGCGCTTACCGGAGTCAAGCTTGAGGAAGTTATTGAGGAGTCCAAAAGTAAGGTCTACAAGACAATAGAAAGAAGCGACAAGACTTTTAAAGTCTTTACAAGTGAAGAGTCTTTTGCCGAAGGGGATGAAGGCAAGGTTCTTGTTTTTTTCTATGATATCACACGGTATGAAATTCTGAAAGAAACGTACGAAGATGAAAAGACATGTCTGGCATTGATACGTATAGATAATTATGATGAGCTTATTGCAGGCACGCTGCCAGACATGAGGATGGAAGTTTCCTCGCGCGTCGATAAGACCATAAGGAAGTGGGCCGCAGACAGCAGGGCATCTATAGTAAAACATAAAGAAGATGAGTATGCCATGTATTTTCAACAGACATATTTAAAGAAAATGGTGGCAGGCAAGTTTTCTATTCTGGATGAAGTGAGGCAGATAGAGACAGAGGTTGATTTTCCGATAAGTCTTTCAATAGGTGTGGGAACATCGGAGGAGAGCATGTCCGATACGGAAGAATCGTCAAGGGCGGCACTTGAGCTGGCACTTGGTAGGGGAGGAGATCAGGCTGTTGTAAAGACCCACAATCAGATAGATTATTATGGTGGCAAGCTGCAGACCGTGGAAAAGACGAACAAAGGTAAATCCAGAGTTATTGCGCACATGCTGAAACAGCTGATTTCCGAAGCGGAACGTATATTGATAATGGGGCACAGAAATCCGGATATGGATTGTTTTGGTGCCGCCATGGGAATGTTCAGGGTTTGCAAGATGCAAGGTCGTGATGCGGGGCTTGTGGTAGATGAGGTGAATGACTCTCTTAGAGTGATTTACAAGCAGGCAAAAGAAACCGACAAATATAGTTTTCTTTCCGGTGAGAAAGCGATGGAACTTGCCGATGAGAGAACGCTTCTTATAGTTGTCGACACCCACAGACCAAGCTATGTGTCCTGCCCGGAGCTTCTTGAAAAAGCCGGCAAGGTGGCAGTAATAGATCATCACAGGCGTGCGGCGGATTTTATCAAAGATGCGGATCTGTCATACATAGAATCATACGCTTCCTCCGCCTGCGAGTTGGTGGCAGAGATATTACAGTACTCGGGAAAGAAAAGAGTGCTGGAGAAGTTGGAAGCGGAGGCGCTGCTTGGGGGAATTACCCTCGATACCAATAGATTTGCGGTCAAAACGGGCGTCAGAACTTTTGAGGCAGCTGCATGGCTGCGGCGATCAGGAGCGGACACGACCGAGGTGAAGAGATTTTTCCAGATGAACATGGACATGTTCAAGGTAAGAGCCAAAGGTATAGCTTCAGCAGAACTTCACAATAACGGGGTAGCAACGTCTCTTTGCGAGGGATACAATAGAGATGCGCAAATAATAAATTCACAGGTTGCCGATGAACTTTTAAATATCGAAGGCGTCAAAGCGGCATTTGTCGCAAGCAAAAATGATTCGGGCAAGACGGTAGTGAGCGCAAGATCTCTGGGAGAATTGAACGTACAGGTGATAATGGAAAAATTGGGGGGCGGAGGACATCTGACCACCGCAGGTGCGCAAGTTGAAGAAAGTCCGGAAGATGTTCTGGAAGTCATAAAAAATATTATCGGCAGCGGGAAGAGGTAGGCAATGATTGTTATTTTAAAGAGAGATATTAAGGGAACCGGAAAATCCGGAGAAATAGTAAAAGTAAGCGACGGATACGCCAGGAATATGTTGCTCCCGAAGGGCTGGGCGATCGAAGCTACCAAAGGCAATGTGAACACGCTTGAAAAAGTGAAGGCAAAACAGGAAGAAGAGGCGGCAGCGAAGAAAAAGGCAGCTGAAGAGACAGCCGCCAAGATAAAGACCATAGAAGTGGTGATCAAGACGAAAGCAGGCGACGGCGGCAGGCTTTTCGGTTCGATCACATCCAAAGATGTGTGTGATGCACTCAAAGAGCAGTATAAGATTGTCGTCGATAAGAAAAATCTTCAAATGAGTCAACCTATAAAGGCGTTGGGAACATTTAGCGTCAAAATCAAGCTGCACCGGGATGTTTCAACGGAATTGACCGTGAAAGTCACGGATTGAAAATAAGAAGTGACGATTTTAGGACGTAGCCGGCGGGATAAGTGAAAACCGAAATTGCGCCGCCGTCTAAATGTACCGATTGGGTACAATTGTAAACTGAAGTTGACAAAACAAGGGTAATGCAATAATGATAGAAAAAATTCCTCCACATAATCCGGATGCGGAAAGATCTGTCCTCGGCTCGGGGCTGCTCAGCAAGGAGGCGCTTGCTGACGTTGTCGAATTTATATCTCCGGGCGATTTTTATGACGGTGCGAATAAAGAAATCTTTACCGTGATGCTGGATATGTTCAGAGAAAACAAGGCCGTGGATATAGTCACCGTCTGCGATGAGCTAAAGCGAAGAAAACTGCTTGATGCCGTCGGCGGAAGAAGCTATGTCGCAACTCTTTCCGGTGAGGTTCCGGTTACCACTAATGCGGCAGAATACGCAAAGATCGTGGCGGAAAAAGCATCTATACGTAAATTGATACGTACCTCGGAAATCATAAGAGAAAACAGTTTTGACCAGAACCGGGATGCCGAGGAAATAATCAATTTTGCGGAAAAAGAGATCTTGGCAATAGCGCAGGAACGCCAAAAAGGAGATTACGCCGAACTTAAGGATGTACTAATGACAGATCTGGATTTGCTTGATGCGGCGGTGAAAAATCAAGGAAAGATCACGGGAGTTCCAACGGGATTCAAACAACTGGACAATATGACCTATGGATTGCAAAAGTCGGATCTCATAATCGTAGCGGCAAGACCTGCTATGGGTAAAACCGCATTCGCCTTGAACATAGCCTTAAACGGTGCGGTAAAAGGAGATGCATCTGTTTTGATCTTCAGTTTGGAGATGTCCAAGGAGCAGCTTGGGCAGAGACTGCTTTCCATGGATGCGCGCGTGGAGATGCAGAGTATTAAAAAAGGAACGGTCGACAACAGTGATTGGGACAGGATACTGGTGACGGTGGACAAGCTTTCCAAAGCAAAAATTCATATAGATGACACGGCAGATTTAAGTGTTTTCGAGATAAAAAACAAGTGTAGAAGGCTGAAAGCGGAGAAAGGCCTTGATCTTATAGTCATAGACTATCTTCAGCTGATGAAGTTCGAAGGCAAAGCAGAGAGCAGACAACAGGAGATAAGCAACATGTCGCGCTATCTGAAACTGCTTGCAAGAGAGATGGATTGTCCGGTCATAGTGCTATCACAGCTTTCCCGTGCCCCCGACCAGAGACCGAATCATATGCCGGTGCTGTCTGATTTACGTGAGTCCGGGGCGATAGAGCAGGATGCCGATATCGTAATGTTTCTGTACAGGGACGACTATTATGAAAAAGAAAACTCGGAAAAACCGGGAGTTTGCGACGTGATAATCGCAAAGCACAGAAGCGGACCCACGGGAGATATAGAACTTACGTGGGTGGATCGCTACACCAGATTCAGCGATATGGCAAACTGAAGCATCACGCACTGCGTGTGACCACCGGTAAGATTGGCACAAGCGGTAATGAGTAGTACAAGTAATAAAATATGAGCGTTATAAAAAGAAAAGTAAAGGATTTGTATCTGTATGATACGCATACGGAAAATATTTTTATAAATGAGTATATGCCTCAGGCAAAGGGTGACTATGTAAAAGTGTATATGTATGCAAGCATGTACGCTCAGTTTGGTATGGATTTGGATAGCGACACGATAGCCGAGCAGCTGAAAATTTCAAAGGAAAAGGTTGGAGAAGCATGGGCTTACTGGGAAAAGATGGGGCTCGTAAAGAGGTCATTTTTCAGCGATGAGGCGACGGGGGAGAAAATCGAATTTCTGAATATCAAGGATATGATGTATCGCACTGTAAACAGCGGAGAGGCAAAAGACGATTTGACAGGGAACGCCGTGTTCAATGATGAAAATCTCGGACTTATGTTTGAGAAAGTCGAAAAAACCATGCAGCGGCAGCTCAGTAGCACTGAAATTCTCAAGATCAATGAGTTTATCATGGATAGGAAAATCCCGCCCGAGGTTATATTTTTTGCGATAGAGTATTGCAAGCAGAAAGGCAAGGACAGCTTCCGGTATATATCCAAAGTCATAAAGAGTTGGAATGACAAGGGGCTTGACAGCATCGACCGTATAAGGGATTATCTTGAGGAAAATGACAGAAGACATGTTCAATATCGCAGAGTGCTCAAAGCCCTCGGATTCAGCAGGAATGCGACCGAAAAGGAACAAGAGATGATGAATCGCTGGTTCGATGAATACGGATACGGCATGGACAGAGTTCTAGAAGCCGTCGCAAAGACATCGGGGATAGCAACCCCCAATTTCAATTACGTAAACAAGGTGCTGGAGAACTGGAAAAGAGAATCCGAGAAAAGAGGCATTAATGATGTTAACAGGCACGCGGGAGTTTCGGAGGCTCAACTTCATGAGTACTATCTTTATTTACAGGAAAAAGCGAAACAAGATGCGGAAAAGAGAACGGAATATGTTTATGAAGTCCTCCCACAGATAAAAGAAATAGATGATAAACTTACGGAAATACGCAGGAAACTCGTGCAGAATATGTTGAGCGGAAAGAACGGCGATTTCAGCAGTATAAACAGCGCAAAGGAACGCTTGGAACTTGAAAGAGCAGGCGTTCTCACAGACGGGAATTTTGACAGCGATTACACGGAAGTGAAGTACCTTTGCGACAAATGCAGGGATACGGGAATCACCGACATGAATGAGGTTTGCGATTGCAGGGTCGAAAGACTTGATGAGGCGGAAATCTGGCTGAAACAGAAGACGGAAGAGAAAAGATCGGGTTAACGTGGATATGAAGAGCAGAGAGCAACGCAGAAAGAAAAAAAAGATGCATCTTAACATGAGTAGGCTGCTGTTTCGGGTTGTGATTGCGGTTCTTGTTTGCGTGAGCGTAATGTCGGTCAGAAAAATCGTGCTTCTTAAAATGGAACAGAGTGAACTCAAGGCACAGCAGACGTCTCTGAAGGAAAAACGGGCAAAGCTGCGAAACGAATTGAAGAATATCGACGATAAAAATTACATAGAAGAGCAGGCGAGAAAGCAGCTTAATATGGTAAAGCCCGGAGAAATTTTATACATGATTGAAAAGGAGAAAAAGAAAAACAAAGAATAGTGTTGTGATATGAACGGAGACAAGATCAGGATAGAAGAAATAATAATCGTAGAGGGACGCGATGATACGGCTGCCGTAAAGCGTGCTGTGAAAGCGAACACTATCGAAACTCATGGGTTTGGGATGAGCGATGAAATGTGGCGGCAGGCGGATACCGCATATAAGAATCGTGGAATAATAGTTTTTACCGACCCGGACAGAGCAGGTGAAAATATAAGACGCAAGCTGAAAGAGAGATATCCCGGGTGCAAGGAAGCTTTTTTGCCGCAGAGCAAGGCTCTAAAGAACGGAGATCTGGGAATCGAAAATGCGGATCCGGAATCCATAGCAGAAGCTCTCCTGAAAGCAAAGCATGGAAAAAGCACATCAAAAAACAATGCGTGCGAAGCAAAGATTTTCACAGCGGAAGATATGGAATCAAACGGTTTGTCATCCGGTGCAGGAAGCAGAAAAAAGAGAGAAAAGATCGGGGCTGTGCTTGGTATAGGTTATGGAAATACAAAAGCTTTTTTGGCAAAATTAAATGGATATGGCATAACGAGAGAGGAATTTTATGGAGCTATACGATCCATCGGTGATACGTGGGATAAAGAATAAATACGGCTTTAAATTTTCCAAGAGTCTTGGGCAGAACTTTTTGACCGACGGGGAGATCCTTGAGGCGATCGTGCTCGGTGCGGATATAAGTAAGGATGACATCGTTTTTGAAATAGGTTCAGGAATAGGTGCACTTACGGCAGAAGCGGCAAAGAAAGCCGGAAAGGTCATTGCCGTTGAGGTTGACAAGGAACTGGAAAAAATTCTGGAAGAAACCTTGGCGGGATTTGACAATATAAAAGTTATCGTGGCAAACGTGCTGAAAATGGATTTAAAAACTCTTATGCAAGAGGAACTTCGGTCAGGCGGAGATTTGCAGCCACAGCGCAGCACAGTCAAGGTGATAGGAAACCTGCCGTATTACATAACAACAGGAATAATTATGAAGCTGCTTGAAGAGAAACTTCCCGTAAAGAGCATTACTATAATGATGCAGAAGGAAGTTGCCGAAAGGCTAAAGTCGAAACCGGGCAGCAGGGTTTACGGTGCCATTTCGGTTGCGGTGCAGTATTACTGCCACATTCACACAATCAAGGAAGTGCCAAAAGAGTGTTTCATGCCCGTGCCGAAAGTCGATTCCACCGTACTCAGGCTTGATATAAGGGAGAGACCGGCGGTGGAACTTATAAGTGAAAAAATGTTCTTTCGCTGCGTAAAGGCGGGATTCGGAAAGAGACGAAAGACATTGTTGAATGCATTGGTGGACACAAAGTTTGACAAAGAAGTGGTGTCGGAGTGTTTGCAGGCTTCGGGGATCGATCCTATGAGAAGGGCGGAAACCTTGTCATTGCAGGATTTTGCCGCACTTGCCAATGAATTTTCAAGGAAAAGGGGATTGTGTTTATGCAGGGAAAATCATTAAAGGATTTCTATAATAAATATTTGAATAAAACCTTTGTACATTACTTTTTATGGGCATTTTTCCTAAATCTTTTCATGGAGACATGGGCAAGGCAGAGCATGCCGTTGTACGGCGGACTGCACTTTATGGTGACCAAGCCGCTGATCTTTTTTTACAATGTCCTCATTATACTCGCAATCGTATCGATAGGCATATTGTTCAAAAGACGGGTGTTTGCGACGCTTTTGCTGTCGATTCCATGGATAGTGGTCGGAATCGTGAACGGAGTTATCCTGATGCAAAGGATGACGCCGTTCACCATGAAAGACGTCGATGCGCTGGGCGACGGACTGACGATCCTGACAAATTATATGTCGATTTTGCAGATCGGAATGATGGTAGCGGTCATAGCTCTTGTGCTGGTAGCCTTTATTGTCTTGTTCCTAAAAGGACCCAAGGTGAAGCGAAAAATTTCCGTCAAAAAAAATCTGGTAGTTGTCATACTCTTGATTGGTGCGGCTTTCGGAAGTTCGTACGGATTGATCCGGATCAATGTTTTGAACACGTTTTTCGGGAATTTGGCGTACGCATATGAAGATTATGGTGTGCCGTACTGCTTTATCAACACGTGGCTGAACCAGGGGATCCATAAACCTAAAGGGTATTCACAGAAAAGGATTGTGGAAATCCTGAAGAAAAGCAATATAAGTTCAACCGGAAAAGTAACACTGACAAAAGGGAGTAATTTGAAAACCAAGAAACCGAATATTTTGTTTCTGCAGCTTGAATCCTTTGTGGATCCCACTTTGTTCAAGGATATAAAGCTGTCACAGGATCCGATGCCCAACTACAGAAAGCTTATGAGGGATTATTCCTCGGGAAGTCTTACGGTTCCTGCATGCGGAGCCGGAACGGCAAATACGGAGTTTGAAATGATGACGGGGCTTTCCGTTAAGTTTTTCGGACCGGGGGAGTATCCTTTTAAGTCGATTTTGCGTGAAAAGACTATGGAGAGTGTGTCGACGGATTTGAAGGCGATAGGTTATGCGGCTCATGCGGTACATAACCATCGCGGAGTGTTCTACAACAGAAACGAAGTGTTTGACAATATAGGTTACGACACATTTACTTCGCTTGAATATATGAGCGATGTAGAGAAGACGCCAAAAAATTGGGCAAAAGACGATATTTTGACCTCACAGATCATGAATGCGTTGAAATCCACAAAGACGCGGGATTATGTATATACGATCTCCGTTCAGGGACACGGCAAATATCCGAGCGAAAAACTCATCGTGAACCCGGTTATCAAGGTAACCAAGGCGAAAAGTGAGGAAGCCAAAAACGAGTACGAGTATTATGTGAATCAGGTCTATGAAATGGACATATTCATAAAAGATCTGACCGATAAATTGGCCAAATTCAAAGAGCCCACCGTTCTTGTAATGTACGGTGATCACATTCCCGCACTTGAGATGTCGGAAGAATCCTATAAAGCCAAAGATCTATATCAGACGCAATATGTGATCTGGAGCAACTTTAAGATGAAAAAGGAAAACAAGGATATCGAAGCGTATCAAATGACGGCCGATGTCATGAACCGCTTGGGAATCCATGAAGGCACGACGTTTAAATATCATCAGAACGTAAGTCCGCGATCATCGGATTATTTGCCCGATCTGAAACTTCTGGGATATGACATGCTCTACGGAAAAGACTACATATACGGGGGATTCAATCCATTTAAGAAAAGCGGAATCAGAATGGGTGTAAAGAAAATAAAGATAGATAAGGTCGTCAACGTGGCGGGAAAGTACTACATAAAAGGACAGAACTTCACCGAATACAGCAAGGTGACGCTTAACGGAAAAGCTCTCAAGACCACATACTTGGGACCAAGTCTGTTGGGGCTTTCTCAGGAGGTGGATCCAAATGACGCCGCCAGAATGAAGGTGAGCCAGATAGATAAAAGTAGCAACACGATAATAAGCACGACCGAATAGACGCAGAAGAAAGAGCGGTGTATTGGATGAAAATGCTGGAAACGGAAAGATTGGTCTTAAAAGCATACGGAAAAGAAGATGCAGAGGGATTATACAATTATGCGAAAAACCCCAATGTAGGGCCGCACGCAGGGTGGAAGCCGCATGAAAGTGTGGCCGAATCCCTTGAAATCATCGAAGCTATATTTATGCCTGCGCAGGCGTGGGCGATAAGACTGAAAGGTGACTCGCGCATTATAGGAACGATAGCGCTTGAAGAAGACCGGCACCGCGACGACATGTCAAAGGAGGTAGGATATTCACTTGCCGAAGACATGTGGGGACAAGGATACATGACAGAAGCGTGCATGGAAGTTTTGAGATTTGCTTTTGAAGAACTTGGATTGAAAATTGTGGGAATATGCACAGGTCCGCATAATCTGAGATCGCAAGGCGTGATAAAAAATTGCGGGTTTGTGTACGAGGGCAGGATAAGGAATTCGTATCACACATACACCGGTGTATACAGAGATTCTCTTTGTTATTCGATTCTAAAGGAGGAATGGGAGAAGCAATCCTGACGTCGACACGAGGATCACTTTCCCCGACTTCTTAGTAAAGGCCGGCCTCAATGAATTTTTCCAATTCCGAGAGTGAAATTTTTTGCAGGCGGCACTTTCCCACAGCCTCAGGAATGACCATGGAGATGGAATTCCCTCTGATTTTTTTGTCGTTTTTGGCGTACTTGTAAAGATCCGATGCGGTGTATGCAAGAGTGAGATCAAAGCCGCACTGCGTAAGAGTTTCTGCGAGAAAGTCCCCGGCGTCAAATTCCGTAAGACCCATACGGAATGCGGATCGGGATTCGGCAACCATGCCCATCGCCACGGCGTGACCGTGGGAGATCCTGTATGAACTCAGTTTTTCGATACCGTGCCCTATGGTGTGTCCGAAATTCAGAAGTTGGCGCATTCCGGTGTCGCGTTCATCCGCTTCCACCACAGATTTTTTGATCGACACGCACCTTTCGATCACTTTGCCGTAATCCTTTTGGAGAACTTTATCTATAAGCGGTTTTTCCATAATCATGCCGCTTTTGATAGCTTCCGATGCGCCGTCAAGCAGGGTGGCTTCGTCGAGAGTGTTGAAAGTCGCATAATCGCAAATCACCATCGACGGCTGCCAGAAAGCACCGGCGAGATTTTTCCCGGAGATCAGATTCACTCCTGTTTTGCCACCTACCGACGAGTCCACCGCTGCCAGATAAGTGGTTGGAATCTGTATATAATCTATACCGCGAAGATAGGTTGCGGCGGCAAAGCCGGAAAGATCCCCGACTACACCGCCTCCCAGAGCGATGATCAGATCCGACCTTGAGAAAGCCTCTTCCGCCATTGATTCCAGTATGTTTGAGTAGGTTGAGACATTCTTGGAATGCTCACCTTCCGGAAAAACAACCTTTGTCGTCGTATAGCCATTATCGGCAAGAGATGTTATTACAGTATCGGCATACAAAGTGTTGACCCTGCTGTCCGTAACCAAGCAAACCTTGCAGGGTTTGATGCATTCCCGTATAAATTCCCCGCAACTTTGCAGGATATCATGACCGATCAGGATATCATAAGTTCTTTCGGTTGTTACAGTAAAACGTTCCATATCCGGCTCCTTTGGATGAACACAAACATATGCTATAATCCCCAGTGAAGATGAGATGATTTTAACACAGTTTATCAACGTTTGTAAAATGTGAAGATATGAAAAGATTTAAAACGCTTAAAGTGATTATCGCCTTGCTTTTGTTAGCCGTTGCGACCGTTGTGGGTACGAGCGCTTACATCGTCAAGGTGGAAAAAGTGAATATTGTGGGAACGGTCAGAGAGAAAACCTCCCTTTTTTCTTCGTCCGAAAGAAAAGAACTGTCCGAGATCAGGCCGGATTGCATAATGGTGTTGGGATGTGGGATAAAGGATGAAGAAACGCCGTCGGGACTGCTTAAAGACAGGTTGGATGCCGCTGTCTCGCTTTATATAAAGGGCGTCGCCCCAAAGCTTCTGATGACCGGAGACAACGGAAGCTTGTCGCACAATGAGATTCATGTGATGCTTAACTATGCGATTGATATGGGAGTCCCGAAGAATGATATTTTCTGCGATCATGCGGGATTTTCCACATATGAGTCCATGTATCGTGCAAAGACGATCTTCAAAGTTAAAAGAATGGTTGTCGTCACACAGCAATATCACATGTACAGAGCGCTGTACATCGCGGATAAACTTGGAATAAAGGTAAAGGGCGCCGCATCGGAGCAGAGGAGGCACGACGGATATCGTAGCCGCATGATCAGAGAGATACTTGCGCGCTCCAAAGATTTTGTGAAATGCCTGTATAAGCCTGCGGCCACGTACGGAGGAAAGGCGATCCCTGTTTCCGGTAATGGGATACCAAGTCACGGCGAGTGAACATATTGCGAGTAAATACGCTGCGAGAGAACACACACACCGAATGAACATACTGAAAAAAGAGACACCCCCAATTACGGAGGTGCCTTTTTCTTTGTTTTGACGGAGATTACAGATTATGCTTCTTGATCAATTCATCCTTTGGATAAGCACCCAAAAGTTTTGACTTTAGCTGACCGTTTTCAACGACCATAGTCACGGGGATACTCATGACGCCGAACTTCTGAGCCAGTTCAGGTTCCTCATCAATATTGATCTTGCCGAATTTCATTTTGTCACCGTAATCGCCCGAAAGCTCTTCGACGGTCGGCATGAGCTGTGTACAGAATCCGCACCACGGAGCCCAAAAATCCAGAAATACAGGCTTATCCGACTTCAAAACTTCTTTTTCAAAACTGTCTTTTGTGATTTCAATCATTTTCATTTCCTCTTTTCTTTTACCTATTGTGGCTCTTGATATCTGTGTTGTTCCGAGGATCCGGTTATTGCAGATCGGATGGTTTCCTCGATATCTTTGGTGACCTGCGTAAGCTCTTTTCGACTTAATCCTTCGGTGTCGACAGGAGGATGTATGGTCACGCTTGCGTGAGTACCTTTGACACAGTAGCCTTTTTCTTCAAAAAGCTGGTACGAACCATTGATAGTAATCGGTACGATAGTTGCTTTAGCCATGGTGGCGAGCTTGAAACTGCCTGCTTTGAAAGGTGACATTTTAGAACCCTTGCTTCTCGTTCCTTCAGGGAATATTGCTAAATTATAGCCTGATTTCAAGTGTTCCGCACCTTTAGACAGAGATTTCAGAGCGTCTTTCGGATTTTTACGTCGTATGAAATATCCGCCTATAGCTTTGATCCATCTGCCAAAGTAAGGAACTTTTTCAAGAGAATCTTTTGCGATAAAGCCCACTTGCTTGCCTCGCAGAGCTAGAAACAATATCATAATATCCCCATACCCCTGATGGTTGGAAATAAACACAAGACCGTTTTTTTCGGGAATATTTTCCCGCCCGTGCACATCCACGTTCAGCCGGAAACGTGTGGCCATGTCATGCGCCCAGTCGTAGGAGGCTTCTATGATCAATTCCTTTTCAGCCTTGCTGTCACCGGCTTCCACCGCTTTTTCTATTTCCCTTATATTTTTGTTAAAACCTCTTACCGATGTGATCACCTGTATCAAGGCAGGTATATTGTTCAATTTCCCCATTTTGTGTCAGTCCCTCCGGATCTCTGTGCATATGTTTGTTGTCCTATTATTCTACCATCCTTGGAAAGGGCGTCAAGTTTTTTGGAAAAGAGATCGGGAATTGCAACATCCGCAGGGCAAAGAGTTTTAAAATAAGGAAAACGGGCTTGCAAAAGAGTGAAAACCTCGTGAAAAAAGTTTCTTGCGATGGCATTTTACGAATAAGAATAGTATAATGTGGGGGATATCGAAAATCATTGATTTTAGCTCAACAGCCAAAGGAGAATAAGCATGAAACTAATCAATTTGAATTATATCCCGGGTCAGGATTTTGAAGTGCTGGGATTGGTGAAAGGGAACACGGTTCAGTCCAAAAACATAGGCAGGGATATAGGCGCAGGTCTTAAGAATATATTAGGGGGCGAAATATCAAGTTACACGGAAATGCTACAGGATGCAAGGCAGGTTGCGACGCAGAGGATGATCGACGAAGCTGAAGCCCTTGGTGCCGATGCCGTGATCAATGTGAGATTCGCAAGTTCGGCCATAATGCAGGCAGCTGCCGAGATTATTGCATACGGAACAGCGGTAAAGTTTAAGTAGCACTTGTCGAGATTGAGGGCAATAAAGATGGATATCCCTTCCAACGGGGCAGGTAAAATAAAATATGTATATAGAATATGCTTAATGCTTGCGGGATTGGGGCTGTTTGTCTTCATAGGGTATGCAGTTTCGACGGGCGACAGCAAACCTTTTGATTATGCTTTGCGCCATGGGATATATCGGATGCGCTCAAGTGTGCTGGATGATATCCTGATTCCCGTAACGTATATGGGAAATCCAATGACGATAATTTCCGTGATTGTGGTGCTGATTCTAATTCCCGCCACGAGAAAGAATATCGGCTTGCCGACAGCGATAACGGGCGTTGTCGTGGTCGTGTTTTATAAGATCCTGAAGACTTCGTTTGCAAGACCGAGGCCGGAAGAGGTATACCGTCTTATACAGCAAGGGGGATTCTCTTTTCCCAGTGGGCACTCAATGAACGGAATTTTTTGCTATGGGATGATAATATTCCTTCTAAGGAGATATTGCAAAGACAGAAGAAGCGCCAATATACTCACGGCGGTGCTCGGCGTACTCATAGTGTGCATTGGATTCAGCCGTGTGTATGTGGGTGTTCACTACCCGACGGATGTTATCGGAGGACTTTCATTGGGTCTGGCCTGTTTAATGGCGGTGACCTTGGGAATAGATATAGTGACACACAAAAAAAGAATCATGAAGAAATAAGGAGGAAATGTTATGAGCGTATATGTATGTGGTGCTTGTGGATGGGAATATGACCCTGAAGTGGGCGATCCGGATAACGGAATTGCACCCGGAACGAAATTTGAAGATCTTCCGGACGATTTTGAGTGTCCGCTGTGCGGCATGGGCAAAGCAGTCTTCAAGGAGAAATAGAACATGAGTGCAATATTCAAATTGACATACGGGCTATTTGTTCTTTCCGCAAAGGATGGCGACAAGGATAACGGTTGTATCATAAATACGGCACTTCAAGTCACAGACTCGCCTTTGCAGTTGTCGATAACCCTGAACAAAGCGAACTATACCCACGACATGATTAAAAACACGGGCAAGTTCAACCTGTCGGTTTTGTCGCAGGAAGCGCCTTTTTCCATTTTTCAACACTTCGGTATGCAGTCGGGAAAAGACGTTAATAAATTCGACGGTGAGGTTTTACGCACCTCTAACGGAATAGCTTACGTAGAGGAGGCTACCAATGCGGTGCTTTCCATTGATGTAAATAAGACGGTTGATGTCGGTACACACACGATTTTCATTGGCGAGGTCACGGAAGAAAAAATTCTTTCCGATGTTCCGTCAGCTTCATATCAGTACTATTTCGACCACATCAAGCCAAAGCCTGAGCAGAAGAAAAAGGGCTATGTCTGCAAGATTTGCGGTTATGTTTATGAGGGCGATGAGCTTCCGGAAGACTTTATTTGCCCTGTATGTAAGCATGGCGCAATAGATTTTGAGCCTCTTGAATAAGCGAAAAATACAAACGGAAAAAGCAAATAGAGAACAAAATAAAAAACCCCCGAATGGGAAGGTGCGGCTTGTCGCAAACAAGAATTGCCGGATAGGATTTCGAGTTTGCAAGCATGGGTACGCACCTCCACAAGGGGGTTTTAAAGTTGCTTATTTTGTTAAGCTTAAACCTCGGCGCCATCCGATCTCAGCGTCTACCCTTATTCCGGAGCTTGTCCGCCGGATTGCCGGAAACTTTGCGCAGGGGAGCGGTGCAATTTATTTGACTTTAAGAGTATATACACCGGAAGATTTTTTATATGGCTGAACCTTGATGGTACCGTTTACTTGGCGAACCTTTCCGTGCAGACTCAATTTGAGAGTTCTTACATTGTAGCCGCGACCGACGGTAGTGGTCATCTTGTAATTTCTGAAGCCGTATGCCTTTGCTTTTACAGTGACACGGATCCTGTCATCGGTTTGAGCCACAAATGAAACCTTGACCTTCTTTCCGCGTTTGCTGAACTTGTAGTATCTTGCCTTGCCTTTCTTTACCACAAAACCCTTACGCGCTTTGTTCTTTTTGATTTTAGCGGCCTTGCGTTCGGATTTACCGGCTTTTCCGGTAAACTTGACAGGACTGATGTAAACCTTATTGTAGTAGTTTCTGTCACCGTTTACGGAGTTGATCTGCGTTCCGTATCCGGAAACCTTGATCGTATAGGTTTTCCCCTTTTTTACCCCGTAAGTTATGTTCTTCATCCAGTCATAGCTCGCATTGTAGTTTACGTATTGCGGATCCGAACCGTTAACGGAAACGTAGGTCGACGTAAGCGTCGAGATGTTCAGCGCACCTGAAGTGGCAGGTTTTATAACAAAGAATGTATCTCTTTTGTTATAGTCTGCGGCGTAGTTGATCAGCACGTTGGTCTTGCCGCTGACGGAAAGAGTGCCTCCCGCATTTACGCTTGTCTCGGTGGGCGTTGAATCCTGCAGGGCAAAGCCGTCTGTGGCAGCAGGATTCGACGTGGAAGCCTTGTCTGCGTCAAAACTCGCACCGAAAACTGTTCCCGCTCCCATGAAGGAGAAAGATACTGCCAGAGAAAGTGTTAAAAGTAGCATTGTGATTTTTTTCTTTTTCATGATAAATTCTTCCTTTCACTTATGATAAATATTGAGAAAAGCGAGAAAAAATATACTCACTTGTCATCTCATACAGTATATATAAAAACGGGCCGGAAGAAAAGGGTTTTGCAGAAAGAAAAAGAATTAAGATTTTTTGATGGCGGGGCTTATGCATAAAATATTTGTAATTGTATTTAATCTGGATTATAGTGTCATATATAGTGTCAATAGAGACCGAGGTCGCCATGAAAAATTCGAGCGGATCGATTTCGAATAGGGTGTTGAGAGGAGAAAAGGGAACGTGCTGTCAATTATTACGAGGAATCAGGATAAATTTATTAGTAGAGATAATAAATTTAGAATCAGAGAAACAATGTATAGATACCTGGGAATGTTTAGGTGGTATGAAAAACTGTATTTGATTATAACCGGAGATGAAACATACCAGGAAGTGAAGGATGTATTTCTTCGGCTGGACGATATAATTGAGAAAAAAAATGAAACTTATGTTGAAGGTGAAATGAAACGGTGCGAACATTTTTTCAGGGATGTCGAAGGCAAGCAACTGGATGAGCAACAACAGCGGGCGGTTATTACCGATGACAATTGCAGCTTGATTGTCGCAGGGGCAGGCAGCGGCAAAACGTTGACGATTGCGGCAAAGGTGAAGTATCTTTGCGAGGTGAAAGGAGTGGATCCCTCAAAAATCTTGTTACTGTCATATACAAGTGCTGCGAAAGATGAAATGACGGATAGAATCAACGCTATGGGTATTAATATTCAAGCAAGCACATTTCATGCATTAGGAAGACGTATTATTGTTGATGTTGAGGGAAAATCGCCGACTGTAGAGAATAATCCTGTGCAGATTGTAAGAGAATATTTAAAGAATATAAAGGACAGAAGGCTGATGCAGAGGATTGCCCTTTTTGTACACTTGTTTGGAGATGTAAGCTATTTTTATGGAGACAGTGAACCTGAAGAAAAACCGCAAGACCATGAAGTGTATGAGAACAAAAATCTTTCAAGAGAGAATCTGCTTGCAGAAGTGAAAAAAGAGTACACGGTAAAAAAGAAAACCCTTAAAGGGGAATATGTGAAAAGCATAGAGGAAGCAACAATTGCGAACTTTTTATTTTTGAATGGCATAGAATACGAATATGAAAAACATTATCCGTACGATATCAAAAATAACCGAAGAAAAAAGTATGCCCCGGATTTCTATTTGTCCGAATATGACATATGGTGGGAACACTTTGGTATTGACCAAAAAGGAAGAGCTAAGCAATACTCCACCGAAGAAGAACGCAAGTACCTGGATGGTATTGAATGGAAAAGAAAACTTCATAAAAGTAAAAGGACAAAATTAATCGAAACGTATTCATGGATGAACAAGGGGGGACATTTTGGGAGATGTCTAACAGAAATATTGAAAGAAAATGGTGTGCGCTTAAACCCTATTGACTGCACCGAGATTTATGAAGCACTAAAGGAGGACACGCAGGAATTCAACAAATGCGTCAATCTCCTAGAAACATTCCTTAAGAATTATAAATCAAATGGCTATGAAAAAAATTATTTCGATGACTTGAAGCAAACTAAAGACATAACAGAGCGGGATTATATTTTTCTCGATATAGCCGAGGCCATGTTTGCGTATTATGAGAGGAAGTTGGTTGAGTCGGGTAAAATAGATTTTGATGATATGATCAATAAAGCGGCGGAATACGTTCGTAAGGGAAACTGTAATCCTCGATATCGGTACATAATAGTTGATGAGTATCAGGATATTTCCACAGCCCGTTATAATTTATTAAAGGAAATCGTGAGCCGGAGCCATGCAAACTTGCTTTGTGTCGGTGATGATTGGCAGTCCATATATCGGTTTACGGGAAGCGACGTTTCGCTCTTTAAATCATTTGAAAGGTTTTGGGGAGACTCCCGACTTATGCGCATTGAAAAAACCTATAGAAATTCGCAAGAGTTAATTGAAATTGCATCTGACTTTATAATGAAAAATCCAACGCAAATAAAGAAAAACCTAATCTCCGATAAAAGTGAGCAGAAGCCGGTACTGTTTGTTCCATATGCTGATAATGATGCCAGGATAGAAGCGGTGAAAAAAGTAATTGGTGATATAGAGAGAGAAAAGGAAAGAAAAAATAGGCATGAGAAGATAACGCTACTTCTGCTAATCAGAAACAATAATGATTTAACAGAGAATGATAGAAAGAAAATAGAAAAACAGGGAAAAGAAAGAGATATTGAAATCCGGGTTTCAACGGCACATAAAAGCAAGGGATTGGAAGCGGATTATGTAATCATATACAATCTTACTGACAAGAAGGATGGTTTTCCCAATAAGATGTTGGATGATCCCGTACTCAGATTCGTTTTGCCGGAAGCAGAAGAATATGAACATGCGGAAGAAAGAAGACTTTTTTATGTGGCATTGACAAGGACAAAAAATCGTGTATATTTGTTGATCCCGGTGGAGAAAGAATCTACTCCGGTGGAGAAAGAATCTACTTTTGTATCAGAAGTAAGGGAAAGTTATAATATTGAGGACATATATCAAGCATAATACATATAGGAGGGGCATACGGTGTGGAGTGTTTTGTTAGCGAGGTTGTCGGACAAAAAGCAGTGAAATAGTGAAAGTAAAGAGATAGGAGACAATGACATGAAGAAACCGGTTTTGGTTGTGATGGCTGCCGGGATGGGCAGTAGATACGGTGGGCTTAAGCAGATTGATCCCGTGAGCGATCAGGGAGAGATAATACTGGATTTTTCGCTGTATGATGCGATGATGGCGGGGTTTGAAGATGTGATTTTCGTGATACGTGAAGAACATCGGGATGCTTTTGACGGTCTGATAAAAGATCGCGCCGGGAAGCATTTGAATATAAAATACGCATTTCAGAGTCTGACGGATCTGCCCGTCGGATATACCGTTCCCGAGGGAAGAGAAAAACCGTGGGGAACCTGTCATGCTGTTTTCAGCGCGAGAAAACTGATCGAAGGTCCGTTTGCGGTCATAAATGCGGATGACTATTACGGTCCCGGCGCATTTTTGGGGATATATGATTTTTTGAGCCGGGATGGAGAAGAAAATAATCAAACTCGCACAGCAGTCGGCGGCAAGGGGGAATCCGGAGGCAGCGAAGATTTCGGAGAAAAAAATAAATGCGACGGAGTATATAGCTTTGCTATGGTGGGATATAAGTTGTCAAACACGCTGACCGAAAACGGATATGTGTCCAGAGGAATATGTGAAGTGTCGGAAGATGAACATCTCGTGAGGATTACGGAACGCACGAAGATCGGGAGAAAAGAGGAAAATATAGTTTTTCTTGCTGAAGACGGTAAAACGTGGGAAAAAGTTTCGCCTGAGGCGACCGCATCGATGAACTTTTGGGGATTCACAAAGCCAATGATAATGGAGATGGAAAAAGCTTTCCCAAAATTTTTGGATAGAATATATTCGGAAAATCCTCTTAAAGGAGAGTATTATCTTCCTGCAGCGGTAGAATCGTTAATAGGCGATGGTAAGGCGACGGTAAGGGTTTTAAGGTCAAATGATAAGTGGTACGGTGTTACATATAAAGAAGATAAGCCGTCGGTCGTTGCCGCACTGCGGTCGATGAAGGACAGAGGACTTTATCCGGAAAAACTTTGGGGATAGGTATTGATTTTTGCTGCGGGCGCATATATAATTAAGGGGCGTGATTTTGCGCAAATTCTCTGCACCATGCATCGACGTGGTGCCATTTAGTCCGCAGGGAGGTGAAAAAATGACTAATTATGAACTGATGTACATTATCGATCCTACGCTGGAGCAGGATAAGAAAGATGCCACGGTGGAGACGATCAAGGAAATCGTTACCGCAAACGGTGGGGAAATATCCGATGTGAACGTTTGGGGGATGAGAAAGCTCGCATATCCTATCGAAAAGAAGGAAGAGGGATATTACGTGGTTATGGATTTCAAAGCCGGTACCGATGTTCCCAAGGAACTTGACAGAAGGCTCAAGATTTCCGATGCTGTGATAAGACACCAGACGATCAACAAGGATCGGAAGTAATAAACTGGAGGCCGGAATATGAACAGCGTAAATTTGATAGGAAGATTGACCAGAGATCCTGAAGTCAGATATACTTCGGGAACGCAGATGGCTGTCGCAAGTTTTACAATCGCCATAGATCGCATGACAAGAGAAGGTGCCGAGAGGCAGGCGGATTTCCCAAGGATAACGGTATTCGGAAAGCAGGCGGAAAACTGTGAGAAATACCTTGTCAAAGGAAGAAAAGTTGCAATCGAGGGCAGGATTCAGACGGGCAGTTATCAGAACAAGAACGGCGATACCGTATATACCACGGACGTTGTGGCAAACAGGGTGGAATTTCTAGAATGGGGAGATCGTCCCCAGGGAGAGTCCCAGGGCTATGGGTCACAGAGGTCACCTCAATCAAAGCAGGATTCCGGAAGTGAAATGCCGGATGCTTTCCAAGCCATTGAAGAAGATGTTCCGTTCTGAGGAAAGGAGTAGCGATAATGGAAAACAGAAGACACGGAGGCATGAGAAGAAGAAAAGTATGCCAGTTCTGTGCGGATAAAACAGAAGCCATAGATTACAAGAATGCTGAGAAGCTGAAGAAATTTATTACCGAAAGGGGAAAGATTCTCCCCAAAAGAGTAACGGGAACATGCGCCAAGCACCAGAGAGAAGTTACAACCGCGATCAAACGTGCAAGAGTCGTGGCTTTGCTCCCTTACGTAGCAGATTAGCAAATAACAAAAATTTTCATGAGTACCACAAAAAACTCCCCGGTGAGGGAGTTTTTCATTGATAATCTTGATGTAAATGAGGGAAAAGTCCCCCTTACTTATTTCAGTCTGCTAGCGCAGAGGGTTTATAGCAAGGGCTTTGTCGGAGATATTCCAATATTTCTTTGTATGAAATGATTATTTTTTCGTTTCTTCTGTCTATAACATGATTTGCAGTAATCCCCTCAAGCCATTCGGACAATTCATCTTTTCCCTTTGAAATTTCAAGTTTGACCATGTCAAGAATTGCAATATGGCCACATGCTATTTCCTCTTTAAGTTTGTCCCAAAACGTGGGAAAGAAAGTGAACTGATAATACGATCTATACGGTGTGATTAGTGAGTTTGCATCAATCAAATAGATTGTGTTACTCATATCAAATCACCTCCGGTAATGGCAATTAATTTATCAAAGGTGGATTGATTTGTATTGGTTAAATGAAATGCGTCAGAGTATAATGTCTGCCCGGATTTTACGCTATTGAGCAAGTTGGTTAAAAAGTGACTGTCGATTTTGCTCGCAAGCGTTTTATAATAATCTCCGCCGGAGTTCTTGCCGGATTTGTTCTGGTTCTCAAATAGTGTTATGGCAGTATTGACTGTTTCTTTATAGGTTTTTTGTGTAATAAGTCCGGCATCCAGAGCTCGTCTTGCAATGACAACCGTTCCACATCTAAAAGCCCTTGCAAGCGTGACGATTTTGTCACCTTCTTTCAAAGAAGTTTTCTTTTCCCATTCTCTCAAAAACAGTTCGTACGGAACGAGAACTTCCGCTGCGCCGGCATTGCATAATGTTTCTGTATATCAAAATAACATGTATCGCTCAATCAACGGAAGCATGATTGGACTTCAACAAAAGTACGATCAATAAGTTCCTACTTATTCACTTAAGAACTGCGCCGGCACCTCGGTCAAAGAAAATGCTCTTTGATGATACGGAGAGGGGTATGCCGTAACAGACGCGAACATCATCGGGGAAAATTTTCATTTGGCTTACGGCTTTTCCGATTGAATACATCACCCGGTTGTCTATCCGATTATCAGCGGCGATGGAAACTGCGGACCCTATTGCAATTCCAAGATCTGTGATGTTGAGAGCACAGTTGGCGCCGGCTTTTTTCATTGCGGAGCAGGTTGCAAATCCACACATCGAGCAGTTGTCGAGTCCGAAAGGCGCAGAGCGCACACCCAAGAGGACAGCGCAGCTGCACGCATCCAGACAGCCTGCATCTCTTCCGAGAAAAGGCTCATCGTATTCTCGGCACAGTTCATGAAGCCTTTGGACTATGGCATCTTTCTCCTTGCCGGAGACTACGGCTGCCACGACTTTATCTTTGCCGCTGGCTTTGGGAGCTGTGATTGCAGCTGCGACCATCTTACCTGCAATATCTGCGATAACACTTTCTTTTATTTCATCTAAACGCTTGATCATAGATTTTATCCTGCCTACTGTACGGGCTGCGCCGGCTGTTCAGGCGTGCCGGAAGGTGCCGTTACCTCAACGGTGATAGTCTTGGATACCTTTTTCTTGGGATAAGGATTGAAAGTCGTATAGGTCACCTTGTATTTTCCTACTTTATCAAATACATAATTCTGTGCCTGCTCAAAGGACAAAACCTGCTTGTTGTTGTCCGGTGTCGTTATACTTACGCTCAGGGAAGAAGTCAAATCCCCTGACAGTGCGACAGCAGCAACGTTTTGGACAGCGTTGCTTTGATTTTGCTCAAGAGAGTAACTTTTGGCTTTTATCCAAGTCTTGTCATGCACAGAAAAAGAGAAAGTCTTTTTAGTACCTTTTCCGCCTTCTTTCACCATATACCGATCCCTTATGTAGTAGGTAGCCTTGTATTTGCCTACCTTTTCCGTGCTGAAGCCTTTTACGCTCGTCTTCTTGCCGTTGCGCATAAGCTTCAAAACTTTAAGACCGTCGCTGATATTCTGGTTGGCATTTGGATTCATGACCTTCACATTGCTTTTGAGGTCGTATTTTTTGCCATAGAAAGTAATGCGCTTTTTCTTGAAAGTGAATTTGGGCTTGTGCATTCGGAAGATCGGATTTCCCCGCTTTGGATCGGTGGGATCCCAGTTCATCTCCCGCGAAGACGGAGAATAAATTTTCTTCGGTCGCCCCAGAGGTCCTTTTTTAGGTGAGGAGAATACGATGATCCCGGTACCGGGATTGCAATGGTCGTATATCCATTTGGCATCCATTGTGGAAACCCTGATGCAACCGTGGGAACCGCTGTGTCCGAGTCGGTTGAATGCGCTCGAAGATTGTGCAGAGTGGCTGCGCCGATAATACCAAACTGAATGAATATATATTTGCGATCTTGCGCTTACAAGAGAAGTGTACTGCTCGTTGGTCTTGTTCTTTTTTTCATCGATCATGGTAAGCCACTTGCGCTGATAACCAATGCGGAAAGTGCCGGTAGGCGTGGTATGCTTGGGTCTTGCTCCGCTTGTGCAGAGCATTGCGCGCACGGGCTTCCATCTGCCCCCGACCGACTTATATGCCGTGACCACGTTGGTGCGAGTGTTGACTTTCAGTAGGTACTTTGAACTCTTTGCAAGGGCGCGATCGCCGGAGAATCCCATAAGCAGGATCGTGAGAATAACTGCGACGGCGGTGGCTGCGATATGCCGAAGTAATCTTTTTTCGTTATTGACCATATTTTTTACCGGTGCGGCGAATGCAAGAGGAATCCGCCACACTTCCTTTCTCTAATAAATAATTCTTTGTAAACGGTGACTGATCGATAAACCCGACAGGAGTCATCGCTGCCCGGAATGAACGTCACGTTAATTAAGCCCCATTATAGCACGTAAAGCTTCGTAAATGATAGTACTTCTTCACAACCAGTGAATTAAAACCTACAATAGGATACTTGCAATTGTATTCTCCGCATAAAAAAACAAAATGTAACCATATTGGTTGCAAATGCGCATTCTACATCGGAAGTTAACAGCAATTATATAAATAGAGGAGGGCAATATGCATATCAATCAACTTAAACGCAAATTATTGGCACTTATGATTATAGTGAGTATAGCTATTTTTGTAATAGTGTTATGGACTGTTGCGAATACAAGCAATAGATCAAACGGTGAGAATGGTAGCATGAGTATTGAAGAAATCGTCCGAATTCAAAAAAACAAGGTGATATCCTTTCTAAAAAAGGACAAAATTATTTATATACGCACTTTGCAATTCAAGAAGAATATGCCAAAGTGCGAGGTATAAAGACAACCGACGATCAGATGACAAAAGATCTTGTGCAACTGGAAGCGCTTTTTTGGTATGCAAAAAAGAATGGAATCGAACCTAGCGACAAAGACATCGAAAGATATATGAGTAAGTTGTTGAAAGACGTTAAAGACTCCAAGGAATATGATGAATTTCAGAAGGCAGCAAAGAAATATGGCACAACATATGAACAAATCTTGATGAACAATATGGAAGCCTATCGGATAACTCAAACCATAGAAAGCGTGTATGAACAATTCCTGACAGGATATCGTGATGCCGGTAAATTGACGGAAGAAGAACGAGAAAAAAGAGATAAGATGATTAAAGAGGAATGGGACAAGTATGTTAAAAAAATTGATTTATTTTCCAAACAGTAACTTTTGAAAACCACTTAATTCAACTGTAAAAGAATTCGTTTTTGATTCTCACAAACAGTCTTTTACAGGTAGCGTTAACCGGGAAACAGCTTTTTTAGACAGTGACCCGGTTATTTCCGTTCGTCCATAGCATGGGAAATCAGCAGTAGAAAAAAATTTGTGAAAAAGGTATAATAAACAACGGAGCTTGAAAATGAACAAGGCTCCGGTTTCGGATGCAGACATGTCCGCCATGTCGTTTTTTCCGTGCAATGGGTCTTAGGACAGAAAACGGGTCATGCCCGTAGAATTTATAAAAAGGAGTCTATTATGGCGGTAGTTATCAATGGAAGAGATTTAAAGATTGAAGAAGTTATTCGCGTGTGCAGAGAAATGGAGAGGGTCGAAATTGCGCCGGAAGCGAAAGAGGCGGTCAACAAGGCCAGATCGTATATAGATAAAAAACTTGAGGAGGGTGCGATTATTTATGGGCTCACCACGGGTTTTGGCAAATTTGCAAACGTGTTCATAGACAAGGAGCAGACGGCGGAATTGCAGGAAAATCTGATAATAAGCCATACGTGCGGTATGGGGGAACCATACGAGCAGAAGTTTGTCAGGGCGGCGATGCTCCTGAGATGCAATGCGTTGTCGAGAGGAAATTCGGGTATAAGACTTTCCACAATACAGACGATGGTGGACATGCTCAATGCTGGTATACATCCCGTCGTTCCGTGCAAGGGGAGTCTGGGAGCCTCGGGTGATTTGGCACCGCTTTCTTTTATAGCTCTGGGGCTTATCGGCCGAGGTGATGTAGAATACAAAGGAAAGATCGTATCTGCCAAGGATGCTCTGGAACAAGAGGGCATCACGCCGGTCAAGCTTGTCGCAAAAGAAGGTTTGGCGCTCAACAACGGAACGCAGATGATGACGGCAGTAGGGGTCAATGTACTTTGGGATGCGATGCACCTTGCCAAAATTGCGGATATTGCCGGAGCATTGACATCGGAGGCGCTTCACGGAATCACGAAAGCATATGATCATAAGATACATAGACTCAGGGGTCATAGGGGTCAGATGGATGTTGCGGAAAATTTACTGAAGCTTCTTGAAGGAAGCGGGAACGCAAAGCGCAAGCAGCAGACAAAGGTGCAGGATCCTTACACACTCAGATGCATACCGCAGATACACGGAGCAAGCAGAGATGCTTTCAAATATGTGTATGACGCGGTATCCAAGGAGATCAATGCGGTTACGGATAACCCTATAGTGTTTCCGGAAGATGACGATGTTATCTCCGGAGGGAATTTTCACGGGCAGCCGATGGCACTTGCATTTGACTTTTTGAAAATCGCAATTTCCGAGCTTGCCAACGTGTCGGAGCGAAGGGCGGAAAGACTTATAAACCCTGCGCTGGCAGAAGGTTTGCCAGGATTTTTGACAAAACATGCAGGGATCTGCTCCGGATTTATGATCGCTCAGTATGCGGCGGCGTCGATGGTTTCAGAAAATAAGGTGTATGACCATCCGGCAAGCGTCGACTCGATTCCATCGTCGGGAAATCAGGAAGACCATGTGTCCATGGGAACAACATCCGCCAGAACCGCGGCGATGGTATTGGACAATGCCCAAAAAGTCATAGGAATAGAAATAGCGGCAGCCGCACAGGGCATCTGGCTTCGTGAAGAGATAGGCGAAAGCGGAATAGAGAAGCTTGCGCCGGCGACCAAGGCTGCATACAATTTTATCCGCACGAAGTCCCGGCCTATAGAAGAGGATGTGGTGATGCATGAAGAACTCATTAAGTTCGATGAGATGATCAAAGACGGTTCGCTGCTGAAAGTTGTAGAGGAAATGGTAGAGCTGAATTAGGGTTTGCCGGAGTGTCTTGAGCATTTCAGAAAGAGGTTGAAACGCATGTTGAGAAAAGGAGGCAATAATGTTGGACAATAAGGAAATAAAAAATGCAATGACCATTGAGCCGGATTGGGAATATCCTGATTACCCCGAGTTTGAAAAGGGAATCAGACGCGCGCCCGACAGAGGCTTCAGGCTGAGTGCATCGCAGGCCAAGATAGCGCTGAAGAACGCACTGCGGTATGTACCTGAGGAGCTTCATGAGAAACTTGCGCCGGAATTTATGGAAGAGCTTGTGACTTATGGAAGAGTATATGCGTATAGATATAGACCCAAAGGGCGCATTTACGGAAAACCGGTGGAGGAGTATAAGGGGAAATGCCTTGCCGGAAAGGCTTTTCAGGTGATGATCGACAATAATTTGGATTTTGAAGTGGCTCTTTATCCGTATGAACTTGTCACGTACGGAGAAACGGGATCGGTTTGCCAGAACTGGCTGCAATACAGATTGATAAAGAAATACCTTGAGGAGCTTACGGAAGAACAGACCCTTGTGGTTGAATCGGGAAATCCTTTGGGACTTTTTCCATCGAAGCCTGAAGCTCCGCGCGTTATCATCACCAACGCCATGATGGTCGGCGAGTATGACAATCTTGCGGACTGGGAAGTGGCCGAGGAGATGGGAGTTGCCAACTACGGACAAATGACTGCGGGAGGCTGGATGTACATAGGCCCTCAGGGGATCGTTCACGGGACATTCAACACGATTTTGAATGCGGGAAGAAAATTCCTCGGAGTCGGCGAGCAGGAGGATCTTGCAGGGCATGTTTTCGTTTCGTCGGGTCTTGGCGGTATGAGTGGAGCACAGCCCAAAGCGGCAAACATCGCAAACGCCGTGGGGATATTTGCAGAGGTCGACAAATCGAGGATAGAAACACGCCATGACCAAGGATGGGTCGATGTCGTGAAAGATGATCTGAAAGAGGTGTTTGATCTTGCAAAAGAAAAAGTCCGGACAAAAGAGAGCATCTCCATAGCTTACCACGGAAATATCGTCGATCTTTTGGAAGAGGCGGTCAAACAGGATTTTCATATAGATTTACTTTCCGATCAGACCTCATGCCACAATGTTTACGATGGCGGTTATTGTCCTGCCGGAATCAGTTTTGAAGAGAGGACGGAACTTCTGCACAGTGACAGGGAGGAATTCAAGAAACAGGTCGATTTGACATTGAGGCGTCACTATGAGGCGATAAAAACCTTGAGCGAGAGGGGAAGTTATTTCTTTGACTATGGAAATTCTTTCATGAAAGCGATGTACGATTCGGGGATCAAGGAGATATCAAAGAACGGCATAGACGATAAAGAGGGCTTTATCTGGCCGTCGTACGTTGAAGATATAATGGGGCCTGTCTTGTTTGACTACGGATACGGACCTTTCCGTTGGGTGTGCCTGTCGGGGAAACCTGAAGATCTGGAAGTCACCGACAAGGCGGCAATGGATACGATAAATCCGCAGCGCAGGGCACAGGACAGGGACAACTGGATATGGATCCGCGATGCAAAGAAAAATAAGATGGTCGTGGGAACGCAGGCAAGAATATTGTATCAGGACGCCGAGGGAAGGCGTGATATTGCGCTTGCTTTCAACAAGCTTGTCAGAGAAGGAAAATGCGGACCGATAATGATGGGAAGAGATCATCATGACGTGTCAGGAACGGACTCTCCGTTTAGAGAAACCTCCAACATCAAAGATGGTTCCAATGTCATGGCGGACATGGCGATACAATGTTATGCGGGCAATGCGGCTCGCGGGATGTCGCTTTGTGCGCTTCATAACGGCGGCGGAGTCGGAATAGGTAAATCTGTGAACGGAGGTTTCGGCCTGTTGCTTGACGGTTCAGAGAGAACCGATGAGATCATCAAGTCGGCGATCATGTGGGACGTTATGGGCGGCGTGGCCAGAAGAAGCTGGGCTCGTAATGAAAATGCGCTTTCGACCGCAGCCGAATATAACAAGAAATATAAAGGGAAGGGTCATATTACGCTTCCGTACATTCCGGGACAGAAACTAGTGGATGAAGTGGTGGAGAAATTCATGGATCGTTAGTGGATAACCGGAAAGGAAGTTATGAAATGCAATCTTTACTTATAAAAAACATCGGAATTTTACAGACCCCCGTCGGCAGTTACAGCCACAAAGGCAGCGAGCAGGGAGAAAACCTTAAGCTTAAGGATGCGGCGATTTTTATAAAAGACGGTGTGATCGAGGAAATTACATCCAATGGAAAATTATCGGGGCAAGCGAACGAAGCAGACGAGGTCATAGATGCAAATTACTCTTTGGTAACGCCGGGTCTTGTGGACGGACATACGCACATGGTGTTCGGGGGATATCGCCAGCATGAGATTCCCATGAAGCTTAAAGGCGCAACGTATCTGGATATTTTGCGTGCGGGAGGGGGTATCCTCGACACGGTAAGAAAAACTCGTGCGGCTACAGAACAGGATCTAATATATAAAACCGGCAAATTCGCCGAAGAGATGATGGCGCATGGAGTCACCACCTGTGAGGCAAAAAGCGGATATGGACTTGATTTTGAGAATGAAATCAAGATGTTGCATGTAATAAAGGCGGTGAATGAGACGCGCGATATGGATATAGTCGCAACTTTCATGGGGCCGCATGCCGTTCCCGAAGAATACAAAGGTCGCGGCGACGAGTACATAGATATGATCTGCGAGAAGGTGTTACCGTATGTCAAAGAAAATGACCTTGCAGAGTATGCGGACGTATTTACCGAGGATTCGGTGTTTGATTATGAACAGAGCCGGAAGTATCTTGAGTGTGCCCGGAAGTTGGGCTTCAAACTTAAGATTCATGCGGATGAAATAGAAGCGATAGGCGGATCAAAACTTGCGGGAGAAATAGGTGCGGCGAGCGCAGAACACCTTATTGCAATAAATGAAGAAGGGATTGAGTCGATGGCAAATGCGGGAACCACCGCGATGTGCCTGCCTGCGACATCGTTTTATCTTGGAGCCGACTACGCGCCGGCAAGAAGGATGGTGGAAGCGGGTATACCTGTGGCTGCCGCAAGCGATTTCAACCCCGGTTCCTGTCCTTCGATGAACCTGCAGTTTGTGATCAATCTGGCGTGCATCAAGTACAGACTGCTACCGGAAGAAGTCCTGACGGCGGTAACGATCAATCCCGCATGCGCAATCGGCAAGGGGCGAACCGTCGGAAGTTTGGAAGTAGGGAAACAAGCGGATATTGTGATTTGGGACGCGCCCGATATGGAAATGCTCTGCTACCGGTTCGGTTCAAATCTTGCGAAAACTATAATCAAGAAAGGGAAAGTGATAAAATGAAATTGGTTGACATGAAAATAAGGGAGTTTTTGGATGTGCTTAAATCCGATTCACCCGCACCGGGAGGCGGTTCGGCGAGTGCTCTTTCAGGAGCCCAGGGCTGTGCGCTTCTTATGATGGTTGCGGATCTTACAATCGGAAAAGAGAAGTACAAGGATTTTGAGGAAGATTGCATGGACGTCAAGGCAAAAGCCTCGGAGTTATACAAAGAATTGACGGCGTCCGTGGACAGAGATACCGAGGCCTTCAACCTTATCTCTTCGGCGTTCAAATTGCCAAAAGTAACGGAGGAGGAAAAGGCGGCTCGCAAGAAAGCGATTGCCGAAGGAACCCTAACTGCAACCGAGGTTCCGTTCAACACGATGAGACTGGGAGTTGAGACACTCAAACTTGTAAAAAGATTGATGGGAAGATCCAACCCCAATTGCTCAAGCGATCTGGGAGTGGGTGCGCTACATCTGAAAGCATGCGTTGAGGGTTCGTGGCTGAATGTGAAAATAAACTTGCCCGGTGTGAAGAATGAAGAAAAAGCAGCATATTTTACCAAAGAAGGGCAGTCCATGTACCAAGAGGCCGAGCAGATGGCTCAAGAATGCTTCGATATGGTTCTAGAAACGCTGTGACTTCGATAAACTATAGAAGAGGCAAGAATAGTGAGATAAGAAATAGACAATAGAAACGAAATAGAAACGAAAAAAGTATAGAATATCTGAGGACATAAGGAGGACATAATGGCACAGATCATTGAAAGTATACCGAATATCAGCGAGGGGAGAAGACCGGAAGTCGTCGAGGCATGTGTGGATGAGATAAGAAACACAGCCGGCTGCACGCTTTTGGATTATTCTTCGGATGAAAGCCACAATCGCTCAGTCATCACGTATATAGGCGATGCCAAGGCGGTGGAGGAAGCGAGCGTCAAACTCGTGAAGAAAGCGACGGAACTTATAGATTTAACCAAGCATGAGGGCGAGCATCCGAGAATGGGAGCCGTCGATGTCATGCCGTTTCTGCCGATAAAGGATTGCACGACAGAGGATTGTGTTGAACTTTCCAAGGTAGTAGGAAAGAGAATCGCAGAAGAAGCGAAGATTCCGGTGTTCCTGTACGAGAGTTCGGCGACAAAACCTGAACGGCAAAATCTGGTCAAGATTCGTAAGGGACAGTTTGAGGGGATGGCGGAGAAAGTAAAACAAGCCGATTGGGAACCTGATTTTGGCGGTCGCACCATTCATCCCACAGCCGGAGTTATTGCTGTTGGAGCAAGACCTCCCCTTGTGGCATTCAACCTTAACCTCGACACGGAGGATGTTGATATAGCTAAAAATATAGCAAAGATCATCCGCGAAAAAGACGGCGGATTTAAATGCGTAAAGTCCATGGGTTTTGAGATCGTGGAAGAAGAGAGCGGTAAAAAGTACGCCCAAGTTTCTTGCAACATGACAAATTACGAGCAGACCCCACTCTACAGAGTAGTCGAAACGGTCAAATCCGAGGCGGCAAGATATGGAGTTCGCATTATGGAAACAGAGATAATAGGCCTTTGCCCCATGAAAGCACTTTCTGATTGCGCTCAATATTATATGCAGATCAACGGCTTTGATTTCCACAAGCAAGTTTTGGAAAATCATATTCTGTAACTTTTACGGCAGGAAAAAGCGGTCAACATACAGATTTTAAGAAGAAGCCGAAAAAGGAAGAATCCCCCGCCAAAGACGGGGGATTCTTCCTGAAAGTGTGTGTATTCAATAAAAGAAGGAAAGTTGGTATTTAGATACCAAACTCTTTTACACTGTCAGTATAATACCGAAATGTGATGAGTGCGTGAAGAAACAAAACTTATTTGAAAAAGTTGTCGTTGTTTTTAAAATGTCAGACAATTGCCTCTCTCACGTCGCCCCCGGGCTCACCTGACACTCCGAATTCGTGCTTCCACCCGGTCGATAATCATGCGCCCGGCATTTCCGCCACAGGTTTGCGGGGCTTGCGACAACCGCATACCTGCGACAGTCTGCGCATTAATCGTACTTCCATTGGATATCGTCGCCGTCTTTAAGTTTTTTTTCGGAAGGCAAGGATTTTATGAGTTCGGCATTCACGCTTACTTTCCAGCGTTTTTCTTTTTTTCCTTTGCCCGTATTTTTCACATCGTCTATTCCTATAACGGTATTGCTTGTCGTATCTATAAGTAAGGGGATCTCGGCGAGGCTTGCGTACAATTCCGTTGCTTCAAGGACGTTTGATCCTTTTTCAACTTTAAATTTGAAGTGTTCCATATCCGGTATCTTGGCGCCGGCGGGATAATCAATTGAGATCATCACTTCTATGGGATGAACAACATTTTTCTGCTTGTCAGCGGTGCCACATCCGGTGGTAAAAGCGGCGGATGCGATGATAAGTGAAAGCAGAACGCATATTGGAATTGTCTTTGTCGTTTTTTTGGACATTGTGGTTTCCTTTTTATTTTTTGTGCTCAAGCAGAAAACGGCGGTGGTATTTCAATTTGGCGTACTTGAGAATTTTTTTCATATAAACGGCGTTGAAAGCACCTCCCACCACACCGACTAGAGGTATCGTCTGCAGAAACTTCATGTACAGCAGTTCCGAAGAAAGCGAAGCCGATGACAGGGATATCTGCGCTTTGCGCTCGTAATCCTGAGGCAGAAGCCCATCCACTATAAATTGATTCAGCAGATCGTTGCCTTGATCAAGTTTTTTTCCGAAAGAGAGGGCAACTTCAATGATCTTTAGGATGAAAAATTTTTCCTCTTCGCTTTCATACTCATAGCCGAAGTGGAGTGCGACTTGGTAGATGCCTTTAAGCATGGTTCCCGTGAAAATCGCTATATCCGGGATCCCTATACCGGCAAGACCCATACCGATTCCCGCACCGCCCGAAAGTAGAAGATTCATATTTCCAGAGCTTCCGGCACTCTTGGAAAACTTTCTCAGCGATGAGAGGTCGCCTTTATTGTCGGCGCTTTCCTTGTAGTCGCAGAAGCGTTCATCAATGCTGTCCTTGTCATAGGTCTTTTCTATTATTGAAGTTCCCTTTTCAAAGATGATTTCAAAAGCCTTTGCGAACGCCTTATTCAATTTGTTTTGCATGTTTTCGGGAATTTTCTTCGACAAAAAGGAGGTCATCCGAGAGTCTTTCTTGAAACGTCCTTTTTGTATATAAGCATACTCCATGCGCTGCATGCGGTTCCATTCCTTTTGCCAAGCATTCAAAGCCATCAATATATCTCTTTCGGGTTATTTTACAAAGACTTTCGGAAGTCTCTGACCGAAAGCGCAGGTGATCTCATAGTTTATGGTTCCCGTCGCATTTGCAATGTCCTCGGCGGAAATTGTATTAACTCCGTCCGTACCCATCACTATGATTTCATCGCCGACCTTTACGTTAGGAACATCGGTTACATCGACCATGAACTGATCCATGCAGATGTTGCCGGCAACATTGCATATGTGACCGTTTACGATAACCTTGGCGTTTGCCGAAAATGGACGAGGGTAGCCATCTGCGTAGCCAAGCCCGATGGTTGCGATGGTGGAAGGCCTTTCTGCGATGAATTTTCTGCCGTAGCCGCATGAGAATCCGACGGGCACATATTTCAGGTGAAGTATGTTTGCTTTTATCTGCATCACAGGTTTGATATCGAGCTGATTTCTGTCGACTTCCTGCGATGGATACTGACCGTAAAGTATTATCCCCGGACGGCAGCCGTCAAAGAGCAGGGTCGGAAGCTCCATGATCGAGGCACTGTTTGCAAGAGTTCTGAAGGAAAGAGGTATTCCTGCCTGAGTTACGGTCTCGTAGAAGCTGTTGTACTTCATCTCCTGCTGATGCGCAAAGGTTTTATCGTAGGCGTCGGCGGTTGCCATGTGTGAAAAAAGTCCCAAAATGCGCACGTTGGGAAGAACGGCGATCTTTTTGATATCCTCGATCGCATAGTTTATATCATCGGCCAGATAACCGATTCTTCCCATTCCTGTGTCAACCGCTATCAGGCAGTCGGCATATTTTCCCTTTGCGGCGGCGGCATCGCTGATGGCCTTTGCATTGGAGGAATCACAGATTACCGGTATGATGTCATAATCTATCAGAGTATCGGCGTACATATCGGGAGTCAAGCCGAGGCATATGATTCTTTCCCCGACACCGGCGTTACGCAGTTCGATCGCCTCATCAAGAGTTGCGATAGCAAAGGTTTTTACCCCGTTTTCTCTTAAAACCTCCGCGCATTGGACTGCGCCGTGCCCGTATCCGTCCGCCTTGATAACACCGATAAATTCTCTGTCATTTCCCATTTTGGCTCTGATCTGCTTTACGTTGTAATCGAAGTTCTTCAAATTTATTTCCGCCCATGCGGCTCTCAGTGATTCCTTATACATAATTCTACCTTTTCCTTTCATGCTCTAAATTATATATTATGTATTATATTGCTTTGTTGCTCAAATGAGGGAGATCCGCTCATCTTCACCGCATCCAAATCAACGGCTTGATCAAACCTAAATCAACGGCGACCGTGAGATTATGTCTTCTCGTGCAGGTCCGTTTGACAAAAGTGTTATCGGAACGCCTATGCGTCGCTCGATTTCATTTACATATTCCCTGCATTCCTTGGGCAGTTTCTCAAAGTCTCTTATGCCCGTAATGTCGGATTTCCAGCCCTTTAGTTTCTTCAAAACCGGTTTGGCTTTGTACAGATACGTGGTATTCGGGAAATCTTCGTGAATCTTTCCGTCGATTTCGTATCCAACGCAAACTGGAATTTCATCAAGATAGCCGAGGGGATCCAAAACCGTGAGAGCAACCTGAGTGGCACCCTGAATCCTGCACCCGTACCGGGAAGCGACGCAGTCATACCAACCCACTCGCCTTGGGCGACCTGTAGTTGCGCCGTATTCGCCGCCGTCACCGCCGCGTTTTCTGAGCTCTTCGGCTTCATCGCCGAATATTTCACTTACAAAAGCACCTGCGCCAACCGCCGAAGAATATGCCTTTGTAACGGCTATGACTTCCTTGATTTCATAGGGGGGAATTCCCGCACCGCAGGCGCCACCTCCTGCAATCGTGTTTGATGATGTTACCATCGGATAAATTCCGTGATCGATGTCTTTCATCGAGCCGAGCTGTCCCTCAAGAAGAATGTTCTTGCCTGCGGACACCGCATCATATAAAAAGGCAGTCGTATTCGCCGCATAGGGTTTTACCATCTCCTTGTATTCCATCATTGTTCGGAAAATATCGTCGGGATTCAGTGCCGGCTTATGGTAAAGGTGACGTATAAGAGTGTTTTTAATGGTGCATACGTTCTCTATTCGCTCGCGCAAGGCAGCTTCGGGCATGAACAGTTCGTTTACCTGAAAGCCGATCTTTGCATATTTATCCGAGTAGCACGGAGCTATCCCCGACTTGGTGGAGCCGAAAGATTTTCCGGCAAGTCGCTCTTCCTCATATGAGTCGAGCAGAATATGGTACGGCATGACCATCTGTGCACGATCCGAAACGAGGATTTTGGGCATGGGAACGCCTTTTTCCACGATACCGTCGATTTCCTCTATCAGTTTGGGAATGTTCAGCGCAACGCCGTTTCCGAGAATGCAGGTAGTATGTCCGTAGAAAACCCCGGATGGGAGCATATGCAGCGGGAACTTACCATATTCGTTTTTTATCGTGTGGCCGGCATTGCTGCCGCCCTGAAACCGGACGACGACATCGGCTTCGCTTGCAAGTGTGTCGGTAATTTTACCTTTTCCCTCATCTCCCCAGTTTACACCGACAATTGCTTTGATCATAAAAATTCCTCCTGTTCGCTATACGTTGATTTCCGCTTCAAGCGTCTGCGACATCTTCTTGCTGTGACAGACGCATTTTCAAAGCATTATACGTTTATACGTTGATTTCCGCTTCAAGTCCCAGGACATCCCGGTTTGCGGAGAGAATCGGTTTGATTACCTGATCGAGAAACTCGGTGGTCTGCTCTGCGGCTCTGCCTATATAATTTTCCGGTTTCATGACTTTCTGAAGATCCTCTTTGCTTATGTTGAAAGCGGGATCCGACGCAATTCTATCCAAAAGATCGTTCGGTTTGCCCTCTTCCTTGACGGTCCTTCCGGCTTCCATGGATAAAGTTCTGATCCTCTCGTGGAGCTCCTGTCTGTCACCTCCGGCCTTGACGGCATCCATAAGTATGTTCTCGGTCGCCATAAAAGGAAGTTCTGCCATCAGATGAGCCTCTATTACCTTAGGGTATACGACAAGCCCGGAGGAAACATTTATATAAAGTTCCAGAATGCTGTCTGTTGCGAGAAAGGCCTCGGATACACTGATCCGCTTGTTCGCGGAATCGTCGAGAGTCCTCTCGAACCACTGCGTCGCTGCTGTCAGCTGCGGGTTCATCGCATCGCTCATAACGTAATTTGCGAGTGCGGCCATACGTTCCGAACGCATCGGGTTTCTCTTGTATGCCATCGCGGATGAGCCTATCTGGTTTTTTTCAAAAGGCTCTTCGACTTCTTTCATGTGCTGCAGAAGTCGTATGTCGTTGCTGAATTTGTGCGCGGACTGAGCGATACCGGCAAGCAGATTGAGTATCCTGCTGTCAATTTTTCTTGAATATGTCTGTCCCGAAACAGGATAGCAGGCTTTGAATCCCATCTTTTCGGCAATCTTTTTGTCGAGAAGCCTGCACTTTTCGTGATTACCCGCAAACAGCTCAAGAAATGAGGCCTGCGTTCCCGTGGTTCCCTTGCATCCGAGCAGTTTGAAGGTGCTCAGCAGGTAGTCGAGATCCTCAAGATCTATGAGAAGGTCATTGATCCAAAGAGTTGCGCGTTTGCCGACACTGGTGGGCTGGGCAGCCTGATAATGTGTAAATGCCAGACAAGGTTGAGCTTTGTACCGATCGGCAAATCCGGAAAGTCTGTGAATGGTATTTATGAGTTTTTTTCTTATCAGCTGCAGTCCCTCGTACATGATAATGAGATCCGTGTTGTCACCTATGTAGCAGGAGGTTGCGCCGAGATGTATTATCCCCTTTGCGTTCGGGCATTGCGTGCCGTAGGCGTACACGTGAGCCATGACATCGTGTCTTACGATCTTCTCTCGTTCTTCCGCGACCGAATAGTTGATGTCGTCTTTGTGTGCCGCAAGTTCGTCTATCTGTTTTTGCGTAATATCAAGTCCCAACTCTTTTTCCGATTCCGCAAGGGCGATCCATAGCCTGCGCCATGTCCGAAACTTCTTTTCCGGTGAAAACAGGTATTTCATCTCTTTGCTCGGATAGCGTTCGGAAAGCGGACTTATATATCCTGTATATGTCATTTGATTTCCTCCAAAAGGCAATTTGTCAAAAGGCAAATTGCATGTTTTGTCAAATATCCCACAGTCAATATGGTTTCCTCCATCGCTTCGGATAATTGAACCGACTACAATTATAGCAATTTAGGGGGAGTATTTCAAGGAAGACGGGCGGATTGCACGCTGATACTGCGGAAAAGCCGGATGCCCCTGTCCGTATTTTACAAGGAAATCTGAAATCCGTTCATATATAACGCCGGAGAAAAACTCTGCAAAAACTTGACACCGTCCTCAAAATACTTTATTTTGACAAATGCATAAAGCGTTAGTACAATGTACATAATTCCATGATTTACGTAGTGAATGGAAAGAATCGAATAGTCAACACTCTCGACAAGTCGTGGGCTGAAGACGCAAAAGGAAATGAAATAAAGGTTTCATACATTATAAAGGATAATCTTCTCAAACAGACGATTAAATTCAATACAAACACTGCGTTCCCTGTTGTTGCCGTACTTGCAAGTCATCCAACAAAATATCGTGAGCAGAGTGAAACTGTGAAAAATAATGATACTGGAAGAAAGAAAATTAGAGTAGCAAGACATAAGTTAAGATGATGAAGCGAACAGCAGCATAGCAAAAATTGTGGAAACGTTCAGTGCAATTATTGGTTTGTTTGATGGTGGTACGTTAAGTGTAGCCTTTTCGTTGCTATTAGGCGGGCGAGCTAGTTTTTTACGAGCTGAACAAGAAGTATACGCTTCTGCCGGGGAGGATTGTGGAATAAAGAGTAATAGAATAAAGAGTGTTGTTTTTACCCATCACTATCGTGGTAATTGGCAAGGCAAGAATAAAGGCTACGTTTATACTGCGGAACATACAACGAGTAAGTACAGGAAATAAGAAGGGAGTGTGGTTGCAAATGACCAAGGAAAGAGTTTTCAAGGGAATAGCTGTGGTTATACTGTGTGTACTCGCAAAAACCGTATTCACTCTACACACAAACATTTCCACTACGTTAAAGTTCCAATACCATTCGATTGCGATGGGAATAGTAAGCGGACCGGTTGATGTTGAAAACGGGTCGAAGTGGAAAGCACTGAGCGAAAAAAAGAAAAAACAGCAATTATATGAGCTCTTTGCCAGAAAAAGCAGCCTTTCAGCCGGCAATAGTTTTCTGGTCTCAGGCGTGCTGTTTTATTCAAGATATGACATGGATGAATTGTGGGATTTCTTTGTAATGCTACCTGACGCCAAAGGTAAAGACGTAGACAGGTATTATTATAAACTCAGAGATATGGCCTCGGTGATAAAGAAGCACAATTACTGGGAACACCTCAAAGACGTGTCGGCGAGCCGCGAAGAATTGAAAAAAATTCTCAAGGGCTTCAGGTAAGCACGGGGAAAGAAAAGACGAAGTGTAGAGGAAGAAGATATGAAAAAGAAAAGAGAAGTGTACCCGGTCATAGCCACCATCCTCCTCATACTTGCAATGGCATGCGGATATCGAGTGCATGGAATAATTTCCAACGTACTTGAATGGCAGGTGCACAGAATTGCATCGGCTATAACCGCAGGTCCTGTGGATGTCGAGGACAAGGCAAAGTGGGAAAAGCTTACCGATAAAGAAAAAAAGGAGAAATATCTTCTGCTATTCAGGGAGGCTGAAACTGCCTGCTACACCACGCATATCATAGGCAGATTGAAGCCGTATGAAAAGTATGATCAAGATGGGCTTGTGGATCTTATGTTTGCCATGACGGCCGCCAATAAAAAGGAGCGTGATAAGTGCTACGAGAAGTTGAGGCAGGTGGCTGCGGTCATAAACAAACATAACAGCTGGGAACACCTCAAAGACGTGTCGGCGAGCCGCGAAGAATTGAAAAAAATTCTCAAGGGCTTCAGGTAAGCACGGGGAAAGAAAAGACGAAGTTTAGAGGATAAAACAAAACTGCTGCAACGAGCGTTTTTATCGCCCGATGCAGCAGTTTTGTTGATTGATCGGTATCCTGCCATATTAGGTCGGCTCGGCGCAGATCCCTGCTTGATTTCTAACCTGCTTTTTTGCGCACTTCTTTTTTGCGTTAATTCTTTTGTGCCCTATGAGTTCAGGTTCAGCAGGAAACTTTACTGGTATTTTTCCAGATTCCCATTTTTTCGGCTTCGGCAATAAGTTCCTCACGGAAATCGGGATGCGCTATGTTTATCAGGCTTTCCGCTCTCTCCCATGTAGATCTGCCCTTCATGTCGGCAACTCCGTATTCGGTGACGATATAATGCGTTGCGGTACGCGGAGTCGTCACGACGGAACCCGGTTTCAGCGTTGCGGAGATGTTCGACTCGTACGTGCCGTCCGGAAGTTTTCTGCGTGATGGTGTACATATGAAACTCTTGCCGCCTTTTGAGCGATAAGCCCCCATGACAAAGTCGAGTTGACCGCCCGTGCCTGAAATCTGCCTGCAGCCGACGGTTTCTGAACAGACCTGTGACTGAAGATCGACCTGAATACAACTGTTTATGGATATAAAGTTGTCCATGCTCGAGATTACGTGAACATCGTTCACATAATCCACGGGTGCGTTACAGCACAGAGGGTTGCCGTCTATAAAGTCATACAGCTTTTTCGTTCCGCCCGCAAAAGTGTAGAGAACGGTTCCACGCTCCACGGTCTTTTCGGTGGACAACTTTCCCGCCTCAAAGAGATCGGCGTAAGCATCCACGAGCATCTCGGTGTGCGCGCTGATGTCCGTCAGATCCGAGTCCGCGAGCATCTTGCCTATGGTAGACGGCAGGGTTCCTATTCCTAACTGCAGGGTGCAGTGCGACTGCATTCTGCTAACGATATGTTCGGCGATTTTTACGTCAATCTCGTCTCCCTGCTTATTGGGGATTTCCGCAAGCTCATGTCCGGTTCCCTCGACGACAAAATCCACGTCCGCAATGTTGATGCTATTCCTCGGACCGAGAGCAAGAGGCATCTTCTCATTGACTTCGACTATTATCTTCTTGGCCTTCTTTATTACGCCCCAGTAATCGGACAGCTGCGGTCCCATATTGAAGTTTCCGAATTTATCCATAGGCGTGACCTGAAACATCGCTATATCAATGCTTCTGGGATTCTGATTCCAAAGCGACGGAAGTTCCGAAAAAGACATGGGCATGTACCAGCATCGTCCGTCCTTGGAAATTATTCGATCGTTGCCGCTGAAGTGCGCGGAAATGAATCTGACGTTGTCGTTTCCTTTGGCGGCCTCATAAAGAGCGAAAGGTTTTTTCCTGATTGTAACCGTACTGAGAACCTCGATGTCCGTAAGTTCATCGGCACGTTTCGCCAATGCTTCGTCAATCTCTTCTGTCGAACCGCATCCAAGACCGAAGTGTAAACGGTCGCCGGATTTGACCATTCCCGCAGCCTGCTCCGCAGTGATTAGTTTGTTTGCGTATTCACCGGCAATACTTGAACTCTTATACATAATCTCATCCTCTTCATTCTCTGATTTTCATCCTCTGATTTCGTGCTTAATCACACGGTAAAGGAATTTGTTAACTTTATAACAATCTATGCAAGTATTCTACTACAGGCGCACACTGTATGCAAGAGGAATTTGGAAATGTTGTTAAAAAACTTCACGATAAAAACGCCCTGCTGTAAAAGCAAGGCGTTTCAACGGTTTTGGTGCCCCAGAGGCGATTCGAACACCCGACGCACGGTTTAGGAAACCGACGCTCTATCCCCTGAGCTACTGAGGCTCGTTACCCGTACATGATATCATGTGGAAGTTGATTTTTCAAACAGAAATTTGTAAAATGGTAGCGTTAAGATTTTGGATAGACAAGCGGGATATAAAAATGAAAAAAAAGATACTGATAGTGTTGGTTATCTTGACGCTGGCCACGCCGACCCTGTGGTCGATTTTCGGACCGGGACGCATGTGGACAAACAGGATGCTTGACGCTGTCGAAGAAGACAACATGACAAAGATGGAAAGTCTGCTCAAGGATGCGCGATATGTAAATCAGCCGGGCGGAGTCTTTTTCCCGTTGAATTTGTTTCCGGAGTGGGACAATGAGACTCCCCTTGAGCTTGCTATCGAAAGAGGCAACAATAAAGCCATAAGATTGCTTCTCAAACACGGCGCATTGCCCACAAACGAGAGAATCAATCCCATAGGAGCGTTGCTGGAGTCCGGCGTGTACAACGAAGAAACGGTAAAGAGCGTATATATGATGCTCAAAAGTGGGGCACAGCCGGACAGCAATCGCGATAAAGCGCATATATATTCGGCTTTGCTTGACATAGCGCTGATGGATTGCGTGGAGAGAAATAAACACAGCGTGGAATTGGAAAAGAGAATAACGAAGTTGTACAGGCACGTGGAAAGGTATTGCAAAGACAAATCGCCTATTTACTATATTGACAACAGCAATGCATTGCATTTTGCAAGTTACAAACTGAACAGGACACTGATAAAGTATTTGATAGACAACAATAGGTATGCGGTAAATGCAAGGGATGATTATGGATCGACCGCGCTTATGGCGGCGTTTGCCTTTGAAAATGAAACGCCCGTAAGCAAGAAAGATATAAAAGCTGTTGTGGATGTGCTTCTGAAAGCCGGTGCAAACCGTATGATAAAAGACAGGGACGGTAGAACAGCCGTTGAAAGAGCTGAAGCGGAAGGATTTGCGGATGTTCTGGGTAGCGAGGAGGAAAGATGAAAATAATTATTGCCGGTATCGGTAATATAGGGGCAGGGCTTGCCGGCAGACTGCTTAACGAGGGACATGATATCGTACTGGTCGACAGAGATATAGACAGGCTTGAGTACAATGAGGAAACACAGGATGTAATGACGGTAAAAGGTACATGCGCCGCAATGGAAACTTTGAGAAAAGCCGGTGTTGAGGATGCGGATCTTTTGATAACGGCAACATCTTCGGACGAGAAAAATCTTTTGAGCTGTATGACGGCGCACGGAATGAATCCCAATATAAAAACGGTGGCAAGGGTTAGGATGCAGGAATATCTGGAAACAACAAGCGTGTTTGGAGAGAAATTCGGGCTTTCGATGATAATAGATCCAGGTATGTATGCGGCAAAGGATATAGAAGCGATACTGACCTATCCCGGATTTTTGCACAGGGAGAGATTCACGAAAGGGATGACGGATGTGGTGGAGGCTGAGCTGCATCCGGAAAGCGAGTTGTGCGGAAAACCTGTGAGTGCGATTCAGGAAATCACAGGCTCGGGAGCTCTTGTATGTGTTGTGAAGCGCGGAGATACGGCAATAACACCGGGTCGTGATTTCATACTACGAGAAAAAGATCGAATATATGTGACCGCTGAAGAGGAGGACTTGAGCACATTGCTCAGGCTGTTCGGAAAGAAGAAAGAAACGGTCGAGAAAGTCATGATCGTCGGTGGAGGCAGGATCGCAAAAGGCCTGATCCCTCGCCTTCAGAAAGAGGGGATGGAGATCATAGTCATAGACACGGATAAAGAGATCTGTGAGGAGCTTGCGATGGAATTTCCGAAAGTGAATATCGTCCACGGGGACGGGCGAAAGTTTGCTCTTTTGGAGAGGAAAAACGTCAGAGAGCAGGATGCGCTCATTTGCCTTACAAATGACGATGAAAGCAATGCCGTACTGGCCACATTTGCGAATTTAGTCAAGGTTCCTTTGAGTGTGATTAAGCTTAAAGACATAAACTATGCGGCGCTTTTGAACAAGATCGACAACGTGAGCGTCATAAATCCGAATCAGCTATGCGGCGATGTGATTGTTCGATTTGTAAGGGCTTTGATAGGGAGAAGTTCGGCGGCCGTGTCGGTGAGATCCATTGCCGACGGGAATGCGCAGATTGCGGAATTTGTAGTGGGCAGTGGAATGAAGCATTGCGGTGAGCAGCTGAAAAACATAAAGTTCAAAAAGAACGTGATCCTTGCCTCCATAAACAGGCGCGGCAAAAACATTTTACCGGACGGCGAATCCATGTTTTTGCAGGGAGACAGGGTTCTTGCGGTTTTCTCGCGGGATGATATTAAAAAATTTGATGACTTGTTCCGATGAGAACCGCAAAGGAGATAGTCAATGAATAAAAAAAGATTGATACGCATCTTGGGGACGGTTGTGCTTGTGGAGTGTGCCGCAATGTTGCCCGCCCTTGGGATTTCAATGTACACCAGAGACGGTGCGGCAATAAAAGGTTTTCTGATTACAATGGTACTGATGTTGATACTGGCCTCTACGATGCTCATGTACTCCAGAAGAGCAGGACGCCGCATGAATACGTGGGAAGATGTTGTCTGCACAGGACTTTGCTGGCTGGAACTCAGTTTTCTGGGGGCTTTGCCTTTGTTCATATCCGGTCAGGTGCCCGGTTTTGTAGATAGTCTGTTTGAGATTACATCGGGATTTACCACAACGGGGGCATCCGTTGTATCCGATGTTGAGAAACTCGGAAAGGGAATATTGTTTTGGCGTAGTTTCAGTCACTGGTTGGGAGGAATGGGAGTTTTGGCCTTCTTCCTAGCCGTACTGCCCGCAAAGGGGAACGACAACGGATATTCCATAGATTTGCTACGCTCTGAAAGTCCGGGCCCGATGGTAAACAAAATCGTTCCGAGGCTGAAAAAATCGTCGGAGATTCTGTATTTGATTTATATAGTGCTTACGGTTTTGAATATCGCATTTTTGCTCGTGGCGGGGATGCCGATGTTTGATGCATTTTGCATAGCATTCGGAACCGCCGGAACCGGAGGATTTTCGATTCTGAATACGGGGCTTGCCACCTACAGCGTATTTGCGCAGAATGTGACCACGGTTTTCATGATATTGTTCGGGATAAACTTTACTCTTTTTTATCTGATGCTGACAAGGCGCTTCAAAGAGGTGCTCAAAGATGAGGAAGTCAGACTTTACATCGGAATTATACTGCTAAGCATAGTTTTGATAACGGTGAATATGCTCGGAAAAACACAGGACACTTCAACTCTTGGCGAGACGATCAAAAATGCGGCATTCACGGTGGGGAGCGTAATAAGCACCACGGGGTATTCAACCACTGACTTCAACACATGGAACAGCCTGTCCAAAGCGATTCTTCTTCTTCTGATGATATTGGGTGCATGTGCAGGTAGCACCGGAGGAGGCCTGAAAGTATCACGACTGCTTGTTTTGTACAAGGCGCACAGGAGGACAATGCACAGCAGACTTTATCCGGATGAGGTGAAAGTGATAAAGCTCAACGGTGATCGGCTTGGCGAACGAACCGTGGGTAGTGTGGAGTCATATTTGGTAATATATTTTATAATAGTTGCGGTGTCATTTGTCCTGATCTCCGCAGACCCGGCCAATTATTCACTTGAAACCAACCTGTCTGCGGTGCTTGCGACATTTAACAATATAGGCCCCGGCTTTGGAAGTGTGGGGCCTATGGCGAACTTTGGGGATTACAGCGTACTGTCTAAGCTGGTGATGACGCTTGACATGCTGCTTGGACGATTGGAAATATACCCAATACTGGCGCTTTTCACCATAAAAGCACTGAAAGGGAAATGATAGAAATGAAAGATATGATTGCATCTTCCATCAGAAATATATACGCAAGATACGATGCCTTATTGACCGTAACCGCCGTTTTTGCTCTTGTGACTACGGTTCTTTTGACGGTAATATGCTTTGATTCACTGAAGGTGGAAAAAGGCATACAAAATTATATCGCAAACGGACTTAACGCCCGGCAGTCGACGAGGCTATCTGCGCTTGAGGAGCAGGCGGGACTTCCGGCGACGGCTGAGATAAGAGCGGCGATCAACAGTTACCAAACAAACGTGGAGGCCGAGAAACAGAGGTGGCTTGCCGATCAAGAAAGGCGCATGGCAAAGCTAAGAGAGAAGAACCGGGCAAAGGCGGAAAAAGAGAGGATAAAGAAAGAGGCGGAAAAAAACACCAAACGGACGTACAAGGGGAGTTGGTCGGGGATGCGGATCTCAAAATCAAGAGGCAGCATCATGGGGCCCTCTGGCAGAGAAACCTATTACAATCTGAACATGTCATCATGTGTGAGCACAATGCGGGGAAAAGGATTTTCGGAAAAGAAATACCCGTATATGGTAAGAAACGACGGAGTCAAAACCCTTGGGGGATATGTGATGGTTGCCGCCAATTTATCGATAAGGCCAAAGGGCTCTTTCATAATGACGTCGGTGGGAATAGGGATCGTTGTGGATACGGGAGGTTTTGCATCGCGCAATCCCACACAGCTTGACATCGCAACAAACTGGTAAGGCCGTCGGTCGAATGTAAAAATTCGAGTAAGGCAAAAGATATTGAACCGAAAGATGCGAACGAGGCGAAAGAGACCGGAATATATCTGATCAGGTCTGCCGTGGTTTTTCAGATAAATCGCTTTTGGCAGTTTCAATACCGTCTTTATCTTCTTTTAAGGCCTTCAGGATCCGGGAGTGGGTTTCTCTTGTTATAGGGTATTTATATATTGGATAGATTGCCGCAAGCAGAAATAGAACCGGAATGAAAGTTGTGCAGTTGAAAATGCCTTCAAGAGCACGCTCGCTTTGAGTGAGCTTATCGCTTTGAAATTCGTATATGGACAAGAGCAAGCCCAGAAGCTGGGCGCCCACACCGCCGGCGACAGCTTCAACCAGCCCCTGAAATGAAAGTATGCTGCCTTGACGACTTTTTCCGCTGACCATTCTGTCATAATCGCACACATCGTAATATATCGAGGGTATCAGTTGCCAGTATATGGAGGTGCACAGAGAAACGAAGAGAACGTAAAGGCACAGCTGAGGGAATGTATCGACTCCTGTGAAGCGAATCAAAAACATCCCACATGCGGCGATGAAATAAAAAAAGATAAGCGTGGCGCGTTTATCTATTTTTTTCGAGAGTTTGCCGACGACAGGTATGAAAAAAAGTCCCATCACCGCCCTGCTCAGCAGCGCAAGGGAAAGTTTGTCCGCATCAAGACCGCGATTGTAGGTCAGGAAATATACCATGTCGCTCATGATCATGGTGTAGGCGATCAACGAAAAAACACTTGCGATAACCAGATATTTCATAGGCTGCAATTTTGCGATATCCAGATATTCCCGAAATATCTCTTTCGGGCGGATGTCCCGGATATGAGGGATTTGCGTCTTTTCCTGCGGAGGATCCTTCTCTTTTGAGGTTATTACGGTCACCACGATGCTGGCTGTGGCAAGAAGACCGGTACAAGCCCCGACCGCAGACCAAGAGAGGTTTGTTGAAAATCCAAGAGACCTCAGTGCTTTAACCAGTAGGAGAGGCATGGTCATTGTCATCACCACACCGATACTGTTGAAGGCTGATGCGTAGAGGCGCAAGGTGGTTCTTTCCCTGTAATCCCGGGTGTATCCGGTGCCGAGCGCCAAGTAGGGGACAAAAAATCCGGTGTAACTTGTCCATAGAAGCATAAGAACAAGACCATAGTAAACAGGTTTAAGAAAGCCTGCGATGGGCAGATTGGTGAATGCCAAGAACATTGAAATCGCAAGAGGAATCGAAAAAAATAGAATCATTGGGCGTCTTCTGCCGAAGCGAGAGTGGATTTTGTCCGACAAAAACCCGACGATTGGATTGATGAATGCATTCCAGACCGCTCCCGCCGCAAGAATGCTCCCGGCGATGAAAGGTTTTATGCCGGCTATCGTGGTTAAAAAGAACATCAAAAAAGAGCCTATCATCGTGTAGGCAAGAGCATCGCCGATGGAGCCACTGCCATAACCCAAATGCTCCTTGATGGCAAGGGTTTGATTTTCCACGCTTTCTCTTTTCATCTGTCTTACTCCGGATTACGGTTATTTGACTTTGAATTTCGGCTTGCGGCGCTGCTCCGGGGGGATGTGACCATCGTGATTCCATTCCAGTATGGTTGCTTTGTTTTCATTGAGGTCAACCTCGACAACACTGTATCCCGCATTGGAAAGAGGGCGATCCCAGATCTCATCTATGCTTATGCCCGCAATGGCAAGTAGGATCGTGGAAAGGCACACCATGTGTGCGACTATAAGCACGGTATTGCCGGGATTTTTTTTCGCGATTTCCCAAAAGGCTGCCGTGGCGCGAGCCTGTACATCACGGAACGTTTCGCCGTTTTGTATTCGGACTTCAGTGGGTTTGTATGTCCAGATATCGTGTTGCCCGGGGAACTTTTCTTCAATTTCACGGGCGGTCAGTCCCTCCCAGTCTCCTGCATTCTGTTCATGTAGCTCGTTTTCTATGGTTAGATCTATGCCGTGCCCATCTATGATGATCTGTGCTGTTTCAACGGCTCGTTTCAGGGGGCTTGCATAGGCGGCATCCATACGCACCTTGCGCAGCGCTTGTTTTGCATAATTTGCTTGGGTTTTTCCAAGTTCGTTGAGCGGAATGTCTGTCATTCCCTGAAATTTTCGCGCTTTGTTCCAGTCGGTTTCTCCGTGTCTTACGAGAATTACTTTGGTTTTCAAGTTAGATCCTTTCGTTTTATCGTTTTATAAAAAAAAATAAGTTAGGCATACGCTACCAATCCACTCGGCAGTTCCGTTTCCCCTGTTTCCCCCCGGATCCGGCGATTCTGTTTCCCCGGATTCCAAAGAAGGGGTTACAACTTCGGATTTGCTTAAGTTTCTCTGAATCACTCCTTGACCAAAGTTTCATGGGTTTGAACGGTGACGGTGGTATACGGTGCGATCGATTCCGTCAAAAAAGCGTTACCGCCTATTATTGCGCCTTTCCCTATGACCGTGTCACCTCCGAGGATAGTGGCGCCGGAATACAGCGTCACGTCGTCTTCTATGGTCGGGTGGCGCTTACTACCGCGGAGTTTCTGCCCTTCCTTTGTCGAAAGAGCACCGATCGTAACTCCTTGATAAACCTTGACGTGTTCGCCGATCACGGAGGTCGATCCGATGACTATTCCTGTGGCATGATCAATAAAGAAGTATTTGCCTATGCTTGCCCCCGGATGTATGTCGACTCCTGTGTGCCTGTGCGCATACTCTGTCATCATGCGCGGTATAAGAGGAACGCGAAGCAGGTAGAGTTCATGCGCAAAGCGGTATATGGTAATGGCCAAAAGTCCCGGGTATGCGAGGATTATCTCATCTTTACTGCTCGCCGCAGGATCCCCGTCGTACGTCGCCTGTATGTCGGTATTGAGGTACTCGCGTATCCTGGGGATGGTCGAGAAAAATTTAAGACATATCCGCTGTGCAGCGCGTTTCCTTATATACTTTGGGGTTTTGCGGAACTTTTTATCATACAAAAGGGCAACTTGAATTTGTTTTCTCAAATCATAGATGACATCCTCGATCAAAACGTTGAGTTTGGAATGGGTGTTCCTAGTACGATAAAGCTTTTCGCGGTAATAGCCGGGGTACAGGATCATCAGAAGTTCAGAAATGATTTTTTTGACGACTTCCTGATCCGGCTGTTGTGAAACTTCCATCTTATCTATATCGCGATTTTTTTGATAATCCGTAAGTATGGTGTTGAGAATTTCATCGGTTTCCTGATCCAATGCCATATCCAGGGCATCCTCGTATTCCGTGTCCGGCTGATCCTCATATTGGCTATCCATGTCTTTCGACTCAAGATTATCTCGGGAAATTTTGTTGATTTTCATGATTGTATCCTGCTTTAAGAGTCATTTCGTTGCATGACCGATCCTATGTTGGTCGGCTTGCCACATAAGGTGACAACGTTAGGTCAATCGTAACATAAAATGGCTGAAAAGCAAAGAGCGGAAAGAAAAAGGTTAAGATAAGCAGGGAGAGGCGCCGGATACAGTTACAAAAAAGTCGATGGCAAAATCCGATAAAAAAGAATATAATGTTAAGAAAAATTACGACCATACAGAACAGAAGGAGGGAGAAATGGAAAAGCAAATTTCGCGAAAAGAAGCATTGGAACTGCTGAGGAAGTACAACAAAGAACCTTTTCACATCAGACACGCTCTGACTGTGGAGGCCGTCATGAAATGGTACGCAGACCGGCTCGGGTACGGTGACAGCGCCGAGTTCTGGGGTATAGTGGGACTCCTGCACGATATTGATTTTGAGGAATATCCCGATCAACATTGCGTAAAAGCCCGTGAACTTTTGGAAGATGCGGGAGTTGGTGAAGACATAATCCACGGGGTGATAAGTCATGGATACGATCTTGTTGTGGATGTGAAACCTGAGCACGAAATGGAAAAAGTTCTCTATGCCACCGATGAACTTACCGGACTTATAGGCGCAGTTGCCTTGATGTATCCGTCCAAAAGCGTGCAGGATATGAAGTTGAAATCTCTCAAAAAGAAATTCAAAACACCTAAATTTGCCGCGGGGTGTGATCGTGATGTAATTAGAAAAGGTGCCGAAATTCTCGGGATCGAGCTGGATGAACTGTTTGAAAAGACGATAGAAGCGATGAAAGACTCGGAATCCGACATAAACGGCGAACTTGCGGAATTGGGTATATCGTAGGTTGAGTTTGCCCTATGCCATGTTGTCTGTATGCCATCTCATCTATATACAATTTCGGGCATTTGCCTTACCTCCTGCGCTCTTTGCCTCGCAACATAAAAGCCGTATGCGGCGGTTTCCCGTCACACACGGCTCTTATGAAGTTATTAGTCATTAGTTATTATGAGAAAGAATGTTATTAAGAAAGTTGTTGTCATTTCGGTTGGTTTGCTATGTTTCGTTAGCTTCATCTCCTCTTGACAGTTACAAGTATAGTATTCTTTTGTGAAGGTCGCTGTAGGTTTTTTTGGTTGTTTGCGGGTTGGTTTTTGTCATTTCAAATATCTTCCTGTCATCACTTCTTCATAAAACTCACTTTGCCGCTATATTTTTAGAGATGAAATCTTTGGGGATGATGCCAATATCAACATAGCTGACTAATTGATAATAAAATTTCTTAGTAGAATTCTTCCCTACTAATAACTATAACTCACAAAGACCGTGTGTGACGGGAAACCGCCGCATGCGGTCTTTGCGGTTTCGGGAGAATAAATTCCCATTTTGTATTGATATACGCATTCAGTGGCGGTAAACTTACCGTAAGGCATGCCGGAAAAGGTATGAAGTGAGGGGACAAATACCCTTGTAAGTGAGAAAAGCGCTTCACGATTCGATGTTAGGGTTTGTCGTTACACTTTATATACCGGGAGGAGTGATTGTGACATGAGAATTAAGCATTTTATCAAATATGAGTCACCTTTGGGAAATCTCATCATCGAATCGAATGGGGAGGAGCTAACAGGGCTTTCCTTTGCCGAGGGGGGTTCATGTTCAGGCGATGGGAGGGGCTCATCCTCGCCAAAAGAAGAGTGGGCTTGCATAGAAGAGAAAGATGCCGTTTTGCGTGAAACCTGCGACTGGTTGGATTCCTATTTTAACGGCGAAATTCCGGGGTTTATGCCGCCTATTCACTTTGAAGGAACTGAATTTCAGAAAGATGTTTGGAATATATTGCTTGAGATCCCATATGGTGAAACGATGTCGTACGCCTACATTGCAAAGCGGATGGCAGAAAAGAGAGGGATAAAGAGAATGTCCGCCCAAGCTGTGGGAGGAGCTGTTGGTCGAAACAATATAGCTATAATAGTGCCATGCCACAGGGTGATCGGCAGCGACGGCAGTTTAACGGGATATGCGGGCGGATTGGAGAAGAAAATAAGGTTGCTCACTTTGGAAAAAGCCGAGTTTCGTGAGCAATGAGCGAGACTGCGTAAATTAGGATATAAAGAATGAAAAAAGTAATAGTGTATATTTGCCTGACGGCATTTTTATTCGGAACCATGGAAGTTGCGCTTAAAACGGCGGGCGGAAGCCTTGATTCGATCCAGCTGACGTTTTTGCGGTTTTTGATCGGCGGAGTCATACTGCTACCCATAGGTATCGGAAAGACGGTGCGCAAGCCGGGAAAAAGTGGCGACAGGCTCAGCGTAAAAGATCACGCGTGGATGAGTCTTGTGGGTATCGTGGGGATCCCGGTGAGCATGCTCTGTTTTCAACTTGGAGTGGAACGCTGCAATGCGGCGACCGCGGCTTCCTTGATATGCCTGAATCCGCTATTTACCATGCTGATAGCGCATTTTTTTACGCAGGAAAAGATGAACGGGCTCAAGACACTTGCATTTATGATAGGCGTGGGCAGTGCGGTCTTGCTGGTGCGCCCGTGGGATGTGCAGGAGGGAAATACGCTTGCGGGGATAGTTTTGATGCTCACCGCATCTGTCACGTTTGCGGCATACACCGTTATGGGCAAGAGGACGGTTGCGAGAATGGGAACATTTTTTCAGACGGGATATGGATTTATGGTAGGCTCACTTATTCTCCTTGTGGTGTTGATAGCAGACGAAAGGCCAATTTTTCGCGGCATATTGGATCATTTTTGGATCGTGCTGTACTGCGGGATATTTGTCACGGGGCTGGGATATATGTTTTTCTTTCTTGCGATAAGATATTCTGATGCGAGTACGGGATCGGTCGCTTTTTTTATAAAACCGGCGATTGCCCCGATCCTTGCGATGATATTTTTGGATGAGAAGATCCTTTGGAATACGGTTGCGGGCGTTATCCTTTTGATCACGGCATCATTTATAAGCCTGTATGACACACGGCTACGGATAAAGTCGGCAAGCGACGGAGAAAAAAAGAAACCTCACATGGGAGGCAAATTTGGGTCGGATTAAAAGCAAAAGAGGGGAAACAAGCAAAAGTACAAGAGGAAGTGACTGATCAAAAAGATCGGCGCGCACGAAAAAAGAAGCTGTTTATTTTCAATGTTCTTCCTTGGAGATTACCGAAACCACGGTGTCGATGAATGAGCGGGTTGCGGGCAAAGTCTTTTCTCCGGGTCTTGTGGCGACCCCGAGTATGCGAAACATCGGCGGATCCAGGGGTATGTTGACGGTTTCCGCATCGTAGCTTCCGAGCATAAGTTTGCCTGCGAGAGAAACGCCGAGATTGTGCTTGACCATCTGAATTGCGGTCAGGTCGTTTTTGCAGGTATACATCACATTCAATTTCGCCTGAGGTATCCTGTGCTCGGGCCAGCCCTGAATTGAGGCGGTATCCCCCGTGGCGTATGAAATAAAAGGGTAGCGTATAAGAGTTTCCGGAGGAATTTTTTTCAAAGAAGCAAGTTCGTGATTGACGGGCAGAACCGCTACAATTTCATCCCTCAACAAAACCTTGGAGATGTAATTTTTTTTATTCTCGACCTCCATCATCGCCATGTCGATCCTCCCGCTCATGAGCATGCGCTCAAGGGTGGGAGCCTCATTTTCTATCATGTTGATCTTGATGTTGGGAAATTTCTTTGCGAAAACTTCCAGAATCTCGGGCATCCATGCCGTGCTGATGCTTGAAAGACATCCTACCGTAACAGTACCGGTATCTTTCCCGGACATTCGGTCACATTCCTGTCTGATGGTGCGTTCCCAACGAAATTCCTCTCGCATGAGGGGCAGAAGTTTCTGCCCGTTGGGGGTTAAAATAGCGCCTTTGTTGGTTCGTGTCAAAAGCTTAATGCCCAGCTCTTTCTCCAGGCTGTTGATCATTTGGGTGATTCCGGACTGCGTATAGCCCATGCGCTCTGCTGCATTTGTGATGCTTCCCGTTTCCGAGATGGTTATAAGCGCTTCGTATTTTCTGTTATCCATAAAAATCTATCTTCATTAAAAGATGTAATATCAGACATTAAATTTTAAAGTTTTACTTATTATATAGAATGTACTACCATATGTCAAGAAAGCGTCAGCTTTCACATATAATGCCTTAGATGAATAAAAGGTCGCTGTGTGGCGGAGGATTTGCCCGTCACACAAGCGACCTTTTTTCGTGTCGTAGGCTCCACTGTTACAAAGAAAGATTTTTGGACTTACAAGAACCAAAGTAAGGTTTTTTAAGCACGCAGTGGTCAGTTCATGTAGCGATTAGTTGCGTTTGAAAGCCTGCTTTCCGGGATATATCGCCGCAGCCCCGAGGCTTTCTTCGATGCGTAGCAGGCGATTATATTTGGCGACACGCTCACTTCTGGACGGTGCCCCCGTTTTGATCTGCCCCGTGTTGAGAGCCACCGCAAGATCGGCTATTGTGGTATCTTCGGTTTCTCCCGAACGATGTGAGGTCACGGCGGTGTAACCTGCTTTGTGAGCCATTTTGATCGCTTCCAGAGTTTCCGACACGGAGCCGATCTGGTTGAGTTTTATCAGGATCGAGTTGGCGCAACCTGAGTCTATACCGTGGGAAAGTCTTTGCGTATTTGTTACAAAAAGGTCATCCCCGACAAGCTGCAGTTTATGTCCAAGTCTGTCGGTCATCTTACGCCATCCGTCCCAATCATCTTCATCAAGACCGTCCTCGATGGAGGCTATAGGATATTTTGAGGCAAGCTCATCCCAGTGGGAGATCAATTCCTCAGAGGTGAAATCGCATCCGCTCTTAGGGCGGTGATAGTAGCCTTTCCCTTTGGGCGACTTCCATTCGCTTGCTGCGGCGTCTATGGCAAGAACGAAATCTTCACCTGCTGTGTATCCGGCTTTTTTGATGGCTTCAAGGATGTGCTCTATGGCGTCGCTGTCATCTTTTAAATCGGGGGCAAAACCGCCCTCATCACCTACAGCAGTTGTATTTCCTTCACTTTTGAGAATCTTTTGGAGTGAATGAAACACTTCAGTACACCAACGAAGAGCCTCTTTGAAGGACGGTGCACCCACGGGCATGATCATAAATTCCTGTGTATCGACGGAGTTACTTGCGTGAGCGCCTCCATTGAGTATATTCATCATAGGTATGGGAAGAACGTTGCCTGCAAGTCCACCGAGGAATTTATAAAGAGGGAGCCCCAGAGAAGTTGCTGCCGCACGGGCGCTTGCCATGGAAACGGCAAGTACTGCATTGGCTCCCAATTTGGACTTGTTGGGTGTTCCGTCAAGCGCAAGCATCGCACCGTCGATGTCATATATGTTTTGCGGATCCAAACCCTTGACAGCCTGGTGAATCAATGTATTTATGTTGTTTACGGCAGTCAGAACCCCTTTTCCCCCGAATCTTGAATCGACGCCGTCGCGAAGTTCGACGGCTTCAAATTCGCCTGTCGAGGCACCGCTTGGCACTGCGGCCGTACAAGAGGTTCCGTCTGCAAGAACAACCTCCGCCTCAACCGTGGGGTTACCCCTGGAATCGATAATTTCCCTGCCTTTAACGTGCTCAATAGTAAGATGTTTGATCATGATTTGCTCCTTTCAAATTTGCCTTAAATTCTAACGTATATGATAGCACAGTAAAGCGCACGTTGCCAGTGGGTATATAGTGGAATGATGTCATATGCGGGCGTTTTCGGGGAGGTCTGGGTCATATAGAGTCAAATGTTTTTTTCGTCGTGTTTCGAGCATGTCGATGAGACGCTGATTTTTGCTGCCTCGGAAAGGGAGGGTCAAATCTCTCAGTCGGTCTACATACCTGCCGTCGATCAGAACATCTATGAGTCCAAGAAGCCCGCGAAGTGCAAGTTGTTTGCGTGCTTTGACTTCCTTTGACGCAAATGCCGATAGTTCCGGGATCTCCGACAATTGTTCCACCGTTGTTTCGGCAATCGTAAGTAATTCCGCAAAAGTGTAACCGGAGTACATCCACAGGGAAAGTCCACGCTCCTTAACCTTGAGGGCGAGATTATAGAATGCCGGAGACTGGCATGTCGGTTCGCCGCCACTGAAAGTGACGCCCGAAAGTAGGGGATTTTCGTCGATTGCATCCACTATCTTGCTGATTTTGCAGTCAAATCCTCCGAGAAAATCATGCGTGGAAACATTGTGACACCCGGGACAGGCATGAGGGCAGCCTTGACAGAACACAGTAAAGCGTATCCCCGGACCGTCGACTATGGATTCCCTTACCACGCCGGCGATGCGAAGTGTGTCCTGGCGCATAAGAAGAGCGGCATCCCCGGGGGCGCCACTCATCTTGTCCGTGCATTTGTTTATGTATTCATTGTTGTGAAGTTTACTTTTTAATTTACTCATCGCAATATTTCAATCCGATCGGCTCGTGGCGGAAGTGTAATGGTATTTGTGAAGTCTCGCATATTCCGCTTCGGCTCGGGTCTACAGAGATTCAAGCTCCGTTCTCGTACTGTGCTTGACCCTGTCACACTCTTCCTGAGTCTTTGCATCGTTCCAATGATCCATCGTTCCCACGAGGTAGCCGGTGATTCTGCGGATTCTCTCGAATTTTGGACCTTCGTCGTGTTCTTTGCGACCGCAGTGTGGGCATTCATTGTCGATTATTCCCGTATAGCCGCAGCAAGGGTCTCTGTCGACAGGGTGATTGATGGAACCGTATCCGATTCCGTTTTCTTTCATACAGCGAACGACACTTTCATAGGCATCGAGGTTTTTTTGAGGATCGCCGTCAAGTTCTATGTAAGATATATGTCCGCCGTTGGTAAGCTCGTGGAAAGGAGCTTCTTTTTTGATCTTATCAAATGCATTGATGTTGAAATACACCGGAACGTGAAATCCGTTTGTATAGTAATCCCTGTCGGTTATTCCGGAAAGATTTCCGAATCGACGGCGGTCGAGCTTTACAAAGCGACCGGAAAGACCTTCGGCGGGGGTTGCGATCACTGACCAGTTAAGTCCCGTTTTGCGAGCCTCCTCATCCATCCGTTTTCTCATGTATGCGACGATCTCTATCCCGAGCTGCTCGGCTCTGTCAGACTCTCCGTGGTGTTCGCCGATGAGAGCCTTGAGGCATTCGGCAAGCCCGATGAACCCTATGGTGAGTGTACCGTGCTTGATTATCTCCTCTATGGTATCCTCCGGCGACAATTTGTCGGAATCCATCCAAACTCCCTGTCCCATGAGGAAAGGAAAGTTTTTAACTTTCTTTTGACTTTGTATCTTCATACGCTCATTGAGCTGACCTATGCAGATGTCTATCATGTGGTCGAGATTTTCGAAGAACACTTCGAGATCTCCCTTGGCTTTCAGAGCCAGGCGCGGGAGGTTTATCGAGGTGAATGAAAGATTACCTCTTCCGTATACGACTTCTCTGGACGGATCGTACACATTGCCCAAAACCCTTGTTCTGCACCCCATGTATGCGCACTCTGTCTCAGGATGCCCTTCCTTGTAATACTGTTTGTTGAACGGCGCATCCAGAAAAGAGAAGTTGGGGAACAGTCTCTTTGCACTCGTTTTGCACGCAAGTTTAAAAAGATCGTAGTTCGGATCTTCCGGATTGTAGCTGATTCCCTCTTTCACCTTGAAAATCTGGATAGGGAAGATAGGTGTTTCGCCGTTGCCCAGCCCCGCATCTGTGGCTTCCATGACAGATTTCATAACAAGGCGTCCCTCGGGAGAGGTGTCGGTGCCGTAGTTGATGGAACTGAAAGGAACCTGGGCGCCTGCTCTCGAATGCATGGTGTTGAGATTGTGGATCAAAGCCTCCATGGCTTGATAAGTTTTTCTGACGATTTCCCTGTCTGCGAATTTCGTGGCTTGTTCCTGTAACTTGAGAATGGTTTTTTCGTCGCCGTATCCGGAAAGGGACTTGCGTTCTATCTCTTTGTAGTTGTTGTCCCATGACATGCACGGGTAAGCGTTGTATTCTTTCTCTATGGTTTTGCCGAACTCTTTCATCATCGCAGGACCGTCTTCCACACCGAAGAGAAGCTCCAGCATTTTTCCCATGTTGGACAAATAAAGGCGTTTGTAACTTTTGCGCACTCCCGGAGCCATGCTGTAATCAAAATTGGGCACGGATTGTCCGCCGTGTTGGTCGTTTTGGTTTGACTGGATCGCAATGCATGCAAGCGCCGAATAACTTTCTATGTCGTTCGGCTCCCGCAAGTGACCGTGACCTGTCGAAAAACCGTCTTTCAGCAGGTTCACCAGGTCGATCTGGCAACAGGTCATCGTGAGAGTATAGAAGTCCATGTCGTGAATGTGAATATCGCCGTTGTTATGGGCTTTGGCAAATTTCGGATCTATCACATACATCTTGTAAAATTCTTTTGCGCCCTCGGAACCGTATTTGAGCATGGTGCCCATCGCCGTATTCCCGTCTATGTTTGCGTTTTCGCGCTTAACATCGTTGTCTTTTGCTTCCTTGAAAGTCAGATCTTCATATATATGCATGAGCTTGGTGTCCATGTCGCGTATCCGGGTTCGCTCGGCCCGGTAAAGGATATATTCCTTTGCGGTTCTGGCATGTCCGTTTTCGATCAGGATTTTTTCAACGGCGTCCTGTATCTGCTCAACCGTGGGGGTTGCCGTGTGGCAGACTTCCAAAAGATACAACTCGACCTGTTTTGCCAGATAAGTGGCCATCCCCCTGTCGCGGCCACCAAGAACTTTCGCCGCATTAAAAATAGCGTCGCTGATCTTGTCGATGCTGAATTCAACGACACGTCCGTCTCTTTTTATTATACGCTCAATTTCTCCCATCGGTATACACCTCTACTCCTTTATCAATATTCCTTTTTATTTTTAGCATTGCTTATTTGTAGTTTTTATTTGTCTTTGCTTCCGGAAACCGTTAATACGGCTTGATTGGACACATTCAGGCAATCCCGAAAATGTACCATATATAGTGGCTTGCCATGGAAACTAACACGAATTATACTACTTCAAACGCATGAAAGCAATGGCATAAAAAAAGCTCCAAGCTTCTGAATTTTCCTATTGACGAAGGAGCGAATCCAAAATTAATGGGATTTTAATGTTGGATTAATGGCGGGTTAATCTGGGCGGGGTATGATGTACACGTAAAATAAAATTTGAGAAATTTGAAGTTGGAGGTAAAAAAATGATTAAGACAAACAAAAAATTGAAGAAGACCGTTGTTGCGGTATTGTCAATGTTGCTTCTTGCAGGAGCGATTGCGGCGGCAGGAACGGTCGGATCACACGCCGCAGGTGAAAAAGCACAGAAAAAGAAGGCGTGGCAGGCAGTTTCGGCGGCGGCAACGTATGCAAAAGCTCCGAAGATCGAGGATGTCGAGTACGATGATGAAGACAGAGAAGTGAACTTTGATTTTTACGGAAGAGTCATGTGGCATAAACCTAAAGTCACGATCACCGACAAGCATGGGAAATCGTACGTTATAAGGATTAACTCCAGAGATAGAGACGATATCGAGGTGAAAGTAAAACGCTTGAAGTACGGGGCGAAGTACAAGTATAAGATTTCGGGCGTGAAAGTAGAGGGTACGTCGGGATACAGAACCGTAAAAGGTTCATTCAGGGCGTATGACGATTGACCTGCGTAAGTGAATGCGCACGGCTGTATCCGCAGTAGACGTTCAAAGCCCTTTCTTACTACATATGCGGCTCATTTGCGGGAATTTCGGATCTTGCGGATGAGCCGCGATGTCTTTTTGGCGGTTACTTCTTAAAATGGTGACAGAGCTGCTTGAATGCCTTATACTAAAGGAGGATTCCATAAGGAGGTTGTAAGCCATGAGAATTTTGGTTGTGGAAGATCAGAAAGATTTGAATGAGATCATAGTGCGAAAGTTGAGCAGGGAAAACTATGCAGTCGATTCCTGCGCAAACGGTGAAGAGGCCTTGGAATATATGGAGTTTGCCGAGTATGATGCGGTGATATTGGATATAATGCTTCCGAAACTCACAGGTCTTGGCGTCCTGAAAAAAATCAGAAAAGAAGGTAATAAAACGCCGGTTTTGCTGCTCACTGCACTGGGAACCGTGGAAGACCGTGTTGCGGGACTTGATGCCGGTGCGGATGATTATCTTGTGAAACCGTTTGATTTTGAAGAGTTGACGGCAAGGATAAGGGCTATGATCAGAAGGGCAGGCGGAAGAAGCGACAACGTGATTTCCGCAGGCGATTTGCTTCTTGATCAGGACAAGCGGCAGGTCAAGAGAGGTGACAAGGAAATAGTGCTGACCGCCAGAGAATTTGACATCCTTGAATATCTGATGCTGAACCGGGGAAAGGTTCTGTCGCGCGATAAACTTTCGACACATGTTTGGAATTACGACTATGACGGAGGATCGAACGTCATAGATGTTTATATGCACAAACTCAGAAAAAAGATAGATGAGAATTTTGAAGAAAAGAGGATAGTGACGCTGAAGGGAGTCGGCTACATGGTAGAGTGATGAAGAAATTGTCTGTCAAAACAAAAATCACCATATGGTATACGGTTTTCCTGGTTTTGTTGACCGGGGTATTTATTGCCGTGCTTGCGACCTTTGGAAATTTGCATGCGCGGGAACTCGCAAAGTCCGGACTGACAAGATCTGTCAGCGACATGGCTCTGTCGGTCAAAAAAGACGGAGAGGACTTTATACTCGACAAGAAACTCAGGTTCTATGACGACGGAGTCTTTCTCAGTGTGTATGATGGGAAAGGCAAGCTCATCGAGGGGAAGATTCCGCAGAAACTTACAGGATATCGGAATGTTTCAAAGGATAAGGTCACACGCGTATCAGACGGCGAAGGCAGAGACTGGTATTTTTACGATAAGAAAGTAGCAATTCTCGGCAGGAGCGGTGAAAAAAAGTATGCGTGGATCAGAGGAATCGTCAAGGATCTTGCGGCAGACAGCAGTTTCACGTTTACGGCGAAGTGGTCGGCGCTACTTTTGCCTGTGCTGATACTGATCATAGCGGGCGGTGGGTTTCTGATAATACGGCGGGGATTCAAACCGCTAAGAGAAATCCTTGTCACTGTGGGGGAAATCACAAAAAGCGGAGATCTGTCAAAGCGTATCAACGTGGAGGAGGAAGAAAGAAAATCGCTTGAGTCCGGCGATGAAATGCTGAATTTGAAGGTCACATTCAATGCGATGTTTGACAAATTGGAGGATACCCTTAACAAGGAGAAGCAGTTCACCTCCGATGCCTCACACGAGCTGCGAACGCCTCTTGCGGTGATAATTTCACAGAGCGAATATGCGCTGGAAGATTCTGACTATCGAAAAAAGGCTCTTGAAACGATAAACAAGGACGCCAAGCGCATGAGCCGGCTGTTGAACCGACTTCTTATACTGTCGAGGAGTGATTTGGGGAGACTTTCCGTCAATATGGAAAAAGTCGATCTGAGCGGACTTTGCGAAAGTGTGGGGGAGCAGCAGAGCCGAATAGCCGAGGAAGAGGGAATAAATATCCACCTCAATATAGTGGACGGAGTATGCGTGATGGGCGATGAAGACATGCTCATACGGGTTTTGATCAATTTGCTGGACAATGCCATCAAATACGGAAAATCCGATGTTGACTTTAGCCTTTTGAAAGAGGGCGATGAAGCAGTGATTTCCGTGCGTGACAGCGGTGCGGGAATTGCCCGGTCGGATCTGGATAAGATTTGGAGAAGATTTTACAGAGTGGAAAGGACGAGCGACAAACCCGGGGAGGGTCTTGGTCTTGCGATGGTTGAAACTCTGGTCAAAGCACATGGCGGAAGAGCCTTAGCTTGCAGCGTACGGGGAAAAGGTAGCACGTTTACGGTAAGGCTGCCGATTTTCAAAGGTGAACGGATTTGAACGCAGTATTCTAAGTTTGCAAGGGTCGTGGCTCATTGAACAGGTGACTGACGTAGCGGAACATAAAGAAAAACGAAACAATATATTGCATGCGGAATATATGGCATGCGGAATATGAACATGCGGAGGGATGCGAAGATGAATGGAAAATACGTAAAAAATGCAAGACGTTGTTGCGTTGTGTTTTTTTTCGCTCTGCTCGTACCGATATTTGTGACGGGGTGCGGTGACAAAAGCGGAGGGGGAAAAGAGGGTCTTGCCATGGACACGACGACATCGGCGACGGAAGACAAAGAAAACAACGATAAAGTTTCCCAAAGTGATGAAAAGAATGTTAAAATAAAGAAAAAGTCGGCAAAGAGAAACTTCTCGGGAGATGTCGGGGAAGACCGGGTAAAGCGTACGGTGCTTGCAAAAGTTCCCGGAGCCGGAGTAGATGATATAAAGGACTTCGGATGGGAGCTTGACGACGGAATATATAAGTATGAAGGAGAAATCCATTACAAAGGACTTGAGTACAGCTTTGAAGTTGACGGAAAGACCGGAAGCATATTGGAGTGGGAAATTGACGATTAGACCTTGTGAAGTTAAGACAAGCCAACTTAAATCGGAGCAGGGTGTCGGAGATTCAGAGCGGACAAGCTGTGAGCCGGACAAGCTACGGGGCGTTGGAACGGCGAGGAGCAAGAAAGGAAGTTATACTATGAGCAAGATATTGGTTGTGTATTTTTCGGCAAGTGGCGTCACGAAAGAAATGGCGGAAAATCTGTCGAAAGTCATCGGGGCGGATCTATTTGAGATCATGCCGGAGGAACCTTACAGTCCGGCCGATTTGAAATGGCTCAACCCTTTTGCGCGATGCAATAAGGAGAAAATGGGGAAAAAAGACGTTCCTTTCAAGGCGAAAGTTGAAAACATGGATCGGTACGATATGGTATACATCGGGTTTCCCATATGGTATGCGGGAGCGCCCAATGTGGTGAAAACCTTTGTTGGCAAGCATGACTTTTCCAACAAAAGAGTTGCCGTTTTTGCGACTTCCAAGGGCAGCGGAATCGGAAAAACAACAGAGAAACTCAAGGCAGAAATGAGTGCCGGTGCAGAGATTGCGGGAGGAAAAGTATTCAAAAAATCAGTGACGGACGAGGAATTGAAAGCATGGGCGGAAGGTATGCAATCATCGCGGGAAGACGGTAGGTAACAACGGGCAAGTGACAGGTAAGGAAAATGAACAGTAAAAGATACAGCGATAAGTTATATGAGGTAAGAGAAGTCACCGATCTAAAGGATATTATCACACAAAGCACCGACCTTTTCGCAGAGAGCACCGCATATCTTGTTAAAAATCAGAGATTGGGTAAATTCGTTCCCATAACGTATGGGCAGGTCAAAGACGACATGGACGCTTATGGGACGAAACTTCTTGATATGGGACTGAAAGGCAAGAAAATAGCGGTCATAGGGGAAAGCAGCTATTACTGGATTCTGACTTATTTTGCCACGGTTGCGGGCGTGGGAGTCATAGTGCCGCTTGACAAGAATCTGCCGCAGGATGAAATCTTGAATCTTGCCCACAGAGCGGAAGTGAGCGCCATAGTTTATTCCGAAAAGGTTCGTGACAGCATAGCGCCGCTGTTTGAGAATCCGGAAACGATCGAGTATTTTATCGCCATGGGCGCCGGCGATTATGGAAATGTGGATAAGGCGGAAAAAATCCTTACGGTGGACAGCCTCATAGACGAGGGAAGCAAGCTCTTAAGAGAGGGTGATGAACGTTATGCCAACACGAATGTGGATCCCGACGAGATGGCGGCGCTGCTGTTCACTTCCGGCACCACGGGGATGTCGAAGGGCGTCATGCTGTCTCAGCGCAACATTGCGGCAAATTGTATGCACATGTCGAAATACTTCAGGATACCTGAACCGGGGATAGTACTTTCCATACTGCCTATCCATCACGCATATGAGATGACATGTGACATATGGACCACTTTTTATCAGGGGAAAACCATTGCAATCTGTGAGGGACTAAAGTATATACAGAAGAATATGGCAGAAGTAAAAGCCAACGTGCTGCTTGGGGTTCCGCTTGTATTTGAAAAAGTGTATAAAGGCATGTGGAAACAGGCGGAGAGCCGCGGGGAAGCGAAAAAACTCAGAAATGCCATAGATCTTTCCCGACGCATGAAACTTTACAACAATAAGGCGATATGCAGAAAATTGTTCAAAGCAATCCACAGCTCGTTCGGCGGCCAGATGCAGAAGTTCGTATCCGGAGGAGCCGCCATAGATCCAAAGGTTATAGAGGACTTTGAGGCCATGGGATTTACCATGATTCAGGGGTATGGCATGACCGAAAACGCACCGATATTGTGTGTGAACCGCGACCGATACAGCAAAGCCGCATCGGTTGGAACAGCGATGCCGGGAACAGAGGTTCGGATAGTGGAGTCGGATGAGGACGGAGTGGGCGAAGTGATATGCAAAGGGCCTTCCGTCATGCTCGGATACTACAAGGACAAAAAGACGACGCAAGAAGTCATAAAGAACGGATGGCTTCATACGGGTGATCTCGGATACATGGACGATGAGGGCTTTGTGTATCTTACGGGAAGGAAGAAGACGGTCATCGTAACAAAAGGCGGAAAGAATATTTTCCCTGAAGAGTTGGAGAGCGTGCTGGCCGAGGATGAGCACATACGGGAAGTCCTAGTGCACGGTATAAGCGACAGCCGCGTAGGAAACGTTATGATCACAGCGGATATCTTTCCGAACTATGACGTGCTCAAGGAGGAAAGGGGAGAGATGAATTCCTCAGAGGTTTATCATTTCTTCAAGGATCTGATCGACAAAGTGAATGAGAATCTCCCTCCGTACAAGAAAATCAAGAGAATCAATATAAGGGATGAGGAATTTACCAAAACGACCACGGGAAAGATTAAGCGCTTTGGAAACACCGAACAGAGCGCAAGTGAGGGTGAAAAGCATCCGGAGACTCTGAGCGAAGTGAGAAAGAGACAGCAGAAGAAGGCGGAAGCAAAGATAAAGACTTTATGCCAAAGTGACGATGAGGCGGTCGCATACCTGAATGTGAGGGCGATACCGGAGCTGAAGACTATGCTTCGGACAAGTGCCGCGATGTACGGCGACAAAGTTGCGATTCATCAGAAATTTGCAAAAAACGAGCCTTATACTCAAATAACATACAGGCGGCTACTTGCCGATGTAAATGCGTTGGGAACGGCATTGCTGAACAGAGGATTGAAGGACAGGCGCATTGCGGTAATAGGCAAAAACTGTTACCGGTGGGCGGTGAGCTACCTTGCGACGATGTGCGGCGTGGGAGTTTGTGTGCCACTGGACAAGGAACTCCCCCGGGAAGAGTTGAAACAGCTGATAAAGGATGCGGATGTAAGCTGCGTTCTGTTTGATGCGGACTTTGAAGATATCTTTGTTGATATGGCAAAAGAAGGTGATACGGGAATCCGTGCACTTGTAAATTTTGAAGGAAGTGCGGCGCAAGCCGGCAACAAGGATATGTCGTCAGCCGGCAGGAGTGATAATTGCGCGCAGGATTCCGCTGTTAAAACCGACGCCGAAACCGCAGGTTCAAGCATAAAATCCAATGCGCCGGACGGACACCAAGTCGATAGATTGTGTTTTGACGATATGATAGAGGAAGGGCGGAACCGGATTGCGACGGGGGACAGGCAGTACCTCGATGCGGAGATAGATGCGGAGAAGATGGCGGTGATACTCTACACATCGGGAACCACCGGAGTGGCAAAGGGCGTTATGCTCTCACATGCGAACATATGCGACAATCTTATGGGAGCACCGACATACATGAAGATTTCACCGGATGATATCTTTTTCTCGATACTTCCCATACATCACACGTATGAATGCACGTGCGGATTTTTGATCCCGCTGTTCATGGGCGCCTCGATTGCATATTGCAGGGGACTGCGCTACATAGAAAAGGACATGAAGGAAGTACGGCCGACGTTCTTTTTGGGAGTACCTGCTCTTATAGAGGGGCTGTATAAAAAGATTTGGAAAGAGATAAGAAAGCAGGGCAAAGAAAAATCCCTCAAGAAGATACTCAAAGTCAATAAGATCAGTAAACGCCTGAATCTCAATGTGGTAAAGCCTTTTGTAAAGGACATATATAATGTATTCGGAGGCAGGATAAAGATGATAATTTCCGGTGGCGCCGCAATAGATCCGGAGGTGTTGGAATTCTTTAACGATATAGGGATCAAGGCGGTTCAGGGCTACGGACTTACGGAATGCAGCCCGCTTGCGGCTCTCAATCCGGATAAGGAAAGACTTATGAAAAACAGCTCGGTGGGACACGTTCTTCCAGGCATGGATGTGAAAATAGTGGACAAGAGCGAGGATGGCGTCGGCGAGATTATGCTTCGGGGGCCTAGCATCATGCTCGGTTATTACGGAAATAGACAGGCAACCGATGAAGTTCTCAAGGACGGGTGGTTCCACACAGGTGACTTAGGATATCTTGACAGCGATAAGTACATATATATAACAGGACGCCTCAAGAATATAATAATTACGCGTAACGGTAAGAATGTTTATCCCGAGGAACTGGAAAATTACATAAAGTTGATTCCTTACGTCGAAGAAGTAATGGTATGGGGACAGGAGAGCGAAATAAACGAAAAAGAAACCACCATTGTCGCATCCGTGACTGTCGATGAGGAGGCCGTTGCCGAAACACTTGGAGCAGGTTATACGCAGCAGGAGGAGCAAGACCTGATCTGGGAAGAAGTCGATCGGATCAACGAGAAGTTGCCGCTCTTCAAGAAGATAAAGAAAGTCGTAATACGCAAAGAAGATTTTGAGAAAACGACAGCAAAGAAGATAAAGCGTTTTGTTTCAAAGAACAAAGAAGAATAGGATTTTACAGTTACAAGATCCCTGCAATTTTTGTATCGTCGTCCAATTCCCGAAGGCAAGGCGTGCGCAAAACCTGTCATGCAGCTGTCCATATCGGCGCAGGGCGATGAGCAGTACGCATGCGCGCGACGGCTTTTGGGTGCCGTCGCACATTGACACCGGGCGGTGTGTGGGGTATAATTTTTCGCAAGATCCGGGTGAGAACTGGCGGCCGCTTTTGCGTGAGAAGCGTTGAAATTCCGTGTGTTTATGGCGGAGTCGGGATCGACATTTTGGATATGTTTCGGTGCATAACATAAAAGCACAGTGTGTTAAGATTGACAAAAACAAATTAGGATAGCAATACGGAGGAGAAAATGGCGGATGAAATACTGTTGACCCAAGCGGATTATGATGAACTGGAGGCGCAGAGAGATGAACTTGTATCTGTAAAGAGAAAGGAAGTTTCTCAACGACTGAAAGAGGCAATTTCTTACGGGGATCTTTCCGAGAACGCAGAGTATACGGCAGCAAAAGACGAGCAGGCTGAATTGGAAGCGGAGATCACCAAACTTGAAATGATGATGAGAAATGCTACCATAATAAGCGATGAAGATATAGAGGATGACAAGGTCAATGTCGGCTTGCTTGTGACGGTCGAGACCCTCGATGATAAAGGAAAGGTGAAGAAAGGAAAAGCTGGAACGTTTGAAATTGTTGGATCCACAGGTGCGGATCCATTTGCCGAACCTCCGAGGATCTCCAATGAATCGGCCATCGCATCTGCGCTTTTAGGTCACAGAAAAGGAGATGTGGTGGAAGTTATGGTTCCGGACGGGATCATACACTATAAGATTTCAAAGATAGAAAAAGCCAAAAAGTAGTATATCGATATCGTTATTTATAAGGATAAGAAAAAGGTGTGAAAATGAGTACAGAAAAGATCGACAACTTTGGAAGCGTCAGTCCCGAGACGGAAAGTGAGATGTATGAAGAGGATTTGAACGAACAGAGAAGGATTCGAAGGCAGAAGCTCAAAGATCTCCAGGAGGCGGGGCGCAATCCGTTTTTGTGGGAAACTTGGAATGTCACTGCCCACAGCAATGATATAAAGGAGAACTTTGATGCGCTTGAGGATGAGGAAGTTTCCTGCGCAGGCAGGATAATGAGCAGGCGTATCATGGGGAAAGCGGCGTTCTTTGATCTTCAGGATAAGCAGGATCGCATACAGTGCTACGTAAAGCGTGATGATATCGGGGAAGAAGAATACAAATGGTTCAAAACTTACGACATAGGAGATATCGTCGGGATTGAGGGCAAAGTATTCAAGACAAAGACAGGGGAGATTTCTATCCATGTCACGCGCCTTGTTCTTCTCTCAAAGTCCTTGCAGGTGTTGCCTAACAAGTGGAACGGTCTCAAGGATACGGATATCCGCTACCGGCAGAGGTATGTGGATCTGATAATGAACCGTGATGTGAGGGAAACCTTTATAAAGAGGGCGAGGATAATCCATGAGATGAAGAGAGTTCTGGAGGAAGACTACGGCTACCTTGAAGTGGACACGCCGATTTTGACAACGATAGCAGGCGGTGCCAACGCCAGACCGTTCGAGACCCATCACAACACTCTGGATCTTGATTTGAGGATGCGCATATCCAATGAGCTCTACCTGAAAAGACTCATAGTCGGGGGGCTGGACAGAGTCTATGAAATGGGAAAGATGTTCAGAAACGAGGGCATGGACAGAAACCACAACCCTGAATTCACCTCGATGGAATGCTACATGGCATACGGAAACATGGAAAATACCATGGAAGTTACGGAGCAATTGGTGTACAAGTCGCAGATGGAAATCAACGGAACACCTATAATCAAGTATCAAGGCAAGGAGTTCGACGTCACGCCGCCTTGGCGCCGTCTGAACATGGCGGATGCCGTAAAAGAAGTTACCGGAGTGGATTTTTCCAAGATAGATACGGATGAAGAGGCCAGGGAAGCTGCCATAGCTTACGGAATGGAGGAATCCGAAGTCAAGAAACTGAACCGGGGAAAGCTGATTGCCGAGATGTTTGAAGAATACTGCGAAGAAGTTCCGGGATATCTCGACGGACCTGTGTTTATAGTAGGGCATCCCGTGGAGGTTTCTCCGCTTTCAAAGAGAGATCCGGAAGATCCGAGAATTACGCGCCGTTTTGAGGCATACATCAACGGATGGGAAATCGCCAACGCATTTTCCGAGCTTAACGATCCGATAGATCAGTTCGAGAGATTTGCGGAGCAGCAGGCGGAACTCGATGCGGGCATTGATGAAGAAGCGCACCCGATGGACATTGATTTTGTGAATGCCCTGGAAGTCGGGTTGCCGCCCACCGGAGGTCTTGGCGTGGGAATCGACCGAGTGATTATGCTGATAACGGATTCCGCCAGCATCAGAGATATATTGTTGTTCCCGACGATGAAACCGGTGGATTATGTGGAAAAAAAGGACAGGAGTATCGACTTCTCCAAAGTTAGAGTTGAAGATCTTTTCAAGGATGAGGTGGACTTTGAAACTTTTAGCAAGTCCGATTTCCGTGCGGTAAAAATAAGAAAATGCGAGGCGGTTCCAAAGAGTACAAAGTTACTCAAGTTTACGCTGGATGACGGGACGGATGAACCGAGAATAATCCTGAGCGGCATCCATGCTTTCTACGAACCGGAAGAACTGGTAGGTAAGACCGCAATCGCGATAACCAATCTTCCGCCGAGAAAAATGATGGGAATAGAATCCAACGGGATGCTGATATCGGCGGTATACGACTATGGGGGAAAAGAAGACCTGCAACTCCTGATAGTGGATGACAACATCCCGGCAGGCGCAAAACTTTATTAGATGTAATTGATAACTACCGTCGCGGCTTTTTAGCCTAAAAGCCGCGACGGTAGTTTGTTTTTTCCTTCCGCCTGTCGTAGGGATCCTTCTCACGATTCCTAATCATTCGAGAGATGGCGGAAGACGGCATTTTGGACGTGATTTTGTAAAAAACAGGGAGATGTAAAAATGATAAGAGATGGCAAAAGAAATGAGAAAATGACAGAGATGGAAACATCGAAAGACAGAAAGACGTTATCGTGCAAACCGATTGGCTACATATACTCACCGTATAAAGGTAAGGCGGATACGCCGAAAAACGGAAATGAGAGGCCGGACACGGAAGCGGTCATAGAACTTATTGATGAGTATAAAGAGGGGATGGCGGACATGAGACCGGGAGAAAAATTTATGGTGCTCTTCTGGTTTGATCGAAGCGATAATGTAGAAATGACCGTACCGTTCCACGGAGAAGGTTCGATGACCGGACTTTTTTCTACCCATGCTCCGGCAAGACCTAATCCGATAGGTGTGAGCACGATTAGCGTTACGAGAATCGACGGGGTGAAAATTTATTTTACCGGTGCGGATATGTTCGATGGCACGCCCGTGCTTGACATAAAGTCGGCGGGACATGACTGAAGATAAATCTTTTCTAAGCAGAGCGGGCAGATCGAGGTATTAAGAAACAGAGATCGGTATAGAAAAAGGAAAAGCGGGAGTGAATATGGAACTTGAAGCAATCGTAGAAAAACTGAAGAAAGATGAAAGAAATCTGCCGTACACGGAGAGAGGAATCCCTCCCATATTTCAGATTTCCGAAAATGCAAAGATACTGATTGTGGGGCAGGCGCCGGGCAGAAAAGTGGAAGAAACGGGGATCCCGTTCAACGATAAATCAGGTGAAAAACTCGTCAAATGGCTCGGAATAGATAAGGAAGTATTTTATTCCGGGGATGTAGGCATAATGCCCATGGATTTCTATTATCCGGGCAAGGGTAAGAACGGGGATCTGCCGCCGAGGAAGTTCATTGCAAAAGAGTATCATCAGCAACTTCTTGCGCTGATGCCGTACATAAAACTGACGGTTTTGGTCGGGAAATATGCGATGGGACATTACCTGAAGGGACGCGAATATCATAACCTCACGGAAACTGTCAGACACTACCGGGAATATCTGCCCGAATATTTTCCGATAGTTCATCCCAGTCCGCTGAACTTTCGTTGGCAAGCAAAGAATTCGTGGTTTGAATCGGAAGTGGTTCCGGAATTGCAAAAGAAAGTGGAATCCGTGATATGAGTGGAATAGATACTTGAAAAATTTTGATTTTGCGTTAATATGTAGATATAAGGTATTACGCATAAATAATCGAAGATGATGCGGAATCTGCTAAAACCCGGTGGAGAGGACACAAACTTGCGGGTTGAACTTGCGGCACACCGAGTTTCAAGAATACGTCCACAAGCTGGCAAAGCGGATATTGAGCAAGAGGTGTTTTGATGAAAAGGAAAATATACAAGGAATTGGTGACATGGAAGAATACGCAAGCAGGCAGCACAGTTCTTTTGATAGAGGGAGCCGGATGCGTAGGCAAGAGTTATGTCGCAGAGGAATTTGCAAAAAATGAATACAGAAGTTATATTCTGATTGATTTTAAAACGGCACCCAAAGAGGTGACGGATATCTTTGAGGGCTGTCGAAATGATCCTGATACATTGCTGCTGTATCTGTCGAATTTCTATAAAGTTGAATTACATGAACGAGAAACTTTATTTCTTTTGAATGATGTGCAGTTCTGTCCCGAGGCAAGAGCCGCACTCAAAAACCTGCTTAAGGACGGCAGATATGACTATGTCGAAACGATATCTTTGATCTCGATGTCGAAAAATAAAAAAGCCGGAGAAGAGGAGCTTTTATCGCCGGAGGAGGAAAAGCGAATCAAAATGCATCCGCTTGACTTTGAGGAGTTTTTATGGGCGATGGAAGAAGAAACGCTGATGAACCGGATCAAAGGTTGTTTCGCAGGCAGAGGGCGTATGGGTTTGATGTTACATCGCAAGGCAATGGATTTCTTCAAGAGGTACGTTTTAGTCGGAGGGATGCCGCAGGCGGTCGCCGAATATGTGCGGACAAATGACCTTGGCAGGGTCAATGGCATAAAGCAGGAAATATTGGAGTTGTATCGCGCAGACATTATCGCACACACCGAAAGTTATGACGGAAAAGTCCTGCGGATATTTGAAAATGTCCCTTCGCAGCTTCAGAAACGCAATATAAAGTTCAGGCTGTCATCATTGGAAAAAGGGGAGCGCTCACAAGATTACGAGGATGCGATGTTATGTCTGGAAGACAGCATGATCGTCAATTTGAGCCGTAATTTCATAGACACAGGTGACGGCTTGAAATTGAAAATGGGCAGAATGTCAGTAAAATGCTACATGTTGGATACGGGACTTCTCATTGCCCATGCGTTTGGGGGAGATTTCGTAGCGAGGGAAGACGGTGGAAGGAAGCTTCTGTTTGATAAGCTGGAAGCCAGTAAAAGAATGATTGTTGAAAATGTTATTGCACAAATGCTTGTGGCGAGCGGGCATAAGCTCTACTTTTATTCCAACACCACAAGGACTGATGCGAATAGCCGCATGGAAATTGATTTTCTGGTCGCCAAAGACGGTGTGAAAGGCGGCCATGAGCTTTCTCCCGTGGAAGTGAAAGTGGGGCGGAATTATACCGTAAATGCATTGAATAAGTTCAGGGGGAAGTTCGACAGTCAGCTGGATGTTCCTTACCTCCTGCATGAGGAGGACTTGAAGGAGGGAAACGGAATCAGTTTTCTCCCCATATATATGACGCCATTGATAAACAATATGGATGATTTTATGAAATAGAGGCCGGTCATGAAAATTACTTTTTTGGTGGACAACAAGACGGAATCCACTTTGTGCAATGCGGAGTGGGGGCTTTCGGTGCTTATAGAGACCGGAAGGAAGATGATACTCATGGATCAGGGAGCATCCCCAATGCTGATCGAAAATGCCGAAAAAATGGATATAGACCTTTCGAGGGTGGACTTCGCCACGGTCAGCCACGGTCATTGTGACCATACGGGCGGGACAATGGCCTTTTTTGATGTCAATGAGAAAGCGAAAGTTTATATCCACAAGGATGCGCTGCATAGTTTTTTTGTTCCCGGCGAAATCGGAAATGTGGGTGTGCCGTGGAGCGGGGATTTTATAAAGAACAATGCAGACAGAATCGTTTTTACGGAGGGGGTTCACAGTGTCGACAGGGATGTGTGGCTCATCGGAAACGTGCCAAGGATGGAGGGGTTTTCGCCGACGGAAACATTTTATTTAAAAATAGACGATGAGATACTCCCAGATCCCATGAAGCACGAGCAGGCTCTTGTGATTGAGGACGGAGGGAAACTCCATATTTTTTCCGGTTGTAGCCATCAGGGAATAGTCCCTATACTCATTTATATAGGAGGACTCTTCCCGTGGAAGAAGATATCGACGGTAGTTGCCGGAATGCATCTTTACTCCGCAGGCGAGGAGCTGATAGACAAGGTGATAGATGAAATGGAAGCTTTGGGGGTTGAACGTATATTCCCCGTTCACTGCACCGGGATGAGAGCGATCGTCCGCTTTAAGATGAGGCTGGGAGATAAGGTAAATGTTGCGGCCGCGGGAGAAAGCTATGAGTTTTGAACGGCGCGGGTGCAGTGGAGAGGCGCGTTTAATTTCTATATTTCTATGTTTTTAAGTATGTTTTTAAGAACTTACGATAGCAGACGCGCCGGTGCAACAGGGAGGAGAAAATGAAGTCGAATACAACAAAGAGAACCCGAAAAAGTTCGGTAAAAATAAGCGATGAACTTGCGTCTATGGATACGGACACAAAATACCTGACGCCGATATTCGGATCGGAAGCAAGTGATGTGGGAATGCCAAACAGGAAACTCAACAGAAAGCCGGTCGAACCTCGCATCGCATCGGAAATGATACGTGAGTATTTGAGCATAGAGGGAAACTCGACACAGAATCTGGCAACTTTCTGCCAGACCTATATGGAACCTGCCGTGATGCGGCTTATGGCAGAAAACTTTGAGAAAAACGCGATTGACAAGGATGAATACCCGATGACCGCAGATCTTGAAAACCGGTGCGTGGATATCATTGCGGATCTTTGGAATGCGGATATGGATGAAGAACCTATGGGGACGTCTACAGTTGGTTCCTCCGAAGCGTGCATGCTCGGAGGACTTGCGATGTTGTTTCGGTGGAAGAATCTTGCCGATGCGGCGGGTGTGGATCGTACCGCAAAAAGGCCAAATATCGTCATTTCATCGGGGTATCAGGTTTGCTGGGAGAAGTTCTGCAGGTACTGGGATATAGAGATGCGCACCGTGCCCATGGATGAGGAGCATTTGTCACTGAACATGGATACGGTCATGAACTATGTGGATAGATATACGATAGGCATAGTGGCGATACTCGGAATCACGTATACGGGCAAATATGACGATGTTTGCGCACTGGATCTGTTAGTAGGCAAGTATAACAAAGAGCATCGGAACCTCCCCGTGCGGATCCATGTTGACGGGGCGTCGGGAGCCATGGTTGCGCCTTTTTTGCAGCCCGAACTTAAATGGGATTTCCGATTGAAAAACGTGTGGTCGATAAATACTTCCGGTCATAAATACGGGTTGGTGTATCCCGGCGTGGGTTGGATAGTGTGGCGAAGTAAAGAAGCACTTCCCGAAGATATGATCTTTTGGGTCAGTTACCTCGGAGGCGAAGAGGCGACAATGGCGATAAACTTCTCGCGTAGCGCTTCGCAGATAGTCGGACAGTACTACATGTTTATGCGCAACGGTTTTGAGGGATATAAGGAGATCCATCAACGCACGATCGACGTTGCCAGGTACATGGCAGAAGAGATCCGAAAGCTGGGGTGCTTTGAGATGCTCGAAGAGGCGAACGAGATTCCCGTGGTTTGCTGGCGACTCAAGAAAGACGCAGATGTGAAGTGGACGCTGTACGATCTGGAAGACCGGATGCGCATGCACGGTTGGATGATCCCCGCATATCCAATGCCGGATAACCTGCGGGATGTTGATGTGCAGAGGCTCGTGCTGAGGCAGGACTTCGGCATGCCGCTTGCGATAATTTGTATCAAAGAGATGAAAACGCAGATAGAAATTCTGAACAACGCGCAAGTGCCACTTGCCGGAAACAGGCACGATTCCAAACCGACAAACGGCTTTGACCACAGCGGCAGATAATGGTTTTGAGCGTAGAGGCAGATAAATAAATCTACTTTGCACGAATCCTCCGGGTTGGCAGCGGACGGTTTACTAAAATTATAAAAAGTGTCGTATAGCTTACTAAAATTAACACGAATTAACAAAAATCGGTAAAAAGTTTATTTTGCCGATTTTTCTTGACCGCGCGGAAACGTTAGTGTAAACTAACGTTGTGGATTTGTTGAATCTAACTTTAATTCATTTGATTTAATTCGTGAATTTGTGCCCCGGTAAGCCGCAGCCGCGGCTCCGTGCCGTTTCCCATTGTGGGACGCCACCGCGGCTTACCGGAGTGCGGGCTCTTTTCTTTGATTTTGGGGAGACCCGCACTCCCCGCCCCCGCCTTGCGAGTGCGGGGGCAGGGCGCCGGAAGTTGGAGGGCAATATCCCATGGGTAGTCGACGCGACGATAGTTGATTTTGCTAACCTTAACCGCATATTGGAACGTCGGCCGCAGAAAGAAAATTTGCCGAAAAGGCAGAAGCATCATCGAAGAAAGGATGAAGAAAGGAATAAGCTATGAAGAGATTGAAAAAACAATTCAGCACTCTCTTGCTCATGGTTATGCTCATTACCTGTTTCAGCCCGGCTTCCGCGTTTGCGAAGACGCAGGCGCAGCCGAAGAGCGGTAATACAGCAAAACAGATCCAAGAGAAAGCTTATGAAGAAGCTGACTTCTTTATAAGCGGAACGACGTTTAACGGTCTGACAGCGGCAGGAAAAGCCAAACTTCTGGAAAACAACGGGAAACTGACATTCCCATCGCTGAAATCACAGACCGGGCATCCGATTTCCCATATCGGAGCAGACAAGTTCAAGGAACTTGGTATCAAGGAGGTTACATTCTCCAACGATATTGAAAGCATCGGACACTCCGCGTTTTACAAAAACGAGATAAGCAAGCTGGTGCTGCCAAACTCCGTAAAGGAAGTTGAGTACGGAGCTTTTGCGTACAACGAGATCACGGATCTTAAGCTTTCGGAAAGTTGCACGTTGATTTATCCGAGTGTTTTCGGAAACAACCGGATCAAAGAGGTGACCGTACCCGACTGCGTCGGCGAAATACGCGTAAAGGCATTTGAGTCGAATCCGGGAGATCCGGCGCACGGCAACAAGGTGGTTCTCACGGTTTCGGATGTGGATCAGATCAATTTTTTCAACGATACCAAGGACACGTATTTCATTAAGACCAAGACGAGCAACGACTATATCGCAAGCGACTTTACCTACAACAATACCTCTCAAGCAGGTAAGTCGTATGCAGAAGTAACAGGTCTGAGCGCATCGGGAAAGAGCAAAAGAACGAGTAATCACTCCCTTGTGATACCATCGATAGTTTATGGTAGAGTTGTCAACGCTATAGGTAAAAACGCCTTCAGCAACACGTCTATGGATCCGACACTGAAGTTCACCGATTTGAAACTTCCAAGCGATGTTGTCACAATCGGTGATGCGGCGTTTATAGGAAACGGAATCAAGGCCGTGGATTTTCCGAATACGCTTCAGACGATAGAACAAAACTCATTTTCATACAACACTCTGAAAGAGGTATTCATACCGGAATCCGTAAAGAAGATTGGTCTGTCAGCTTTCATGGAAAACCTCATCAAGCAGGGGGATGCCAAGATCGACAACATCAAGGGAAAGGTTGTGGTCGAGAATTTTGCCTTTGACAAACAGGAAGGCAGCAATGACATAACTCCGGTTTATCTTAAGACGGCGCCTAAATTCAACATAAAGACGGAGGCTCCCGAAGGAGTAAAGGTAACATGCACTCCGGACAAGCAGGCTGAAGAGGGTCAGCAGGTCAAGATCAAATGCGAGATTGAAGATCAGAACAAGGAGATCCTCAGTCTCACTGTCAAGAAAAAGTATGGAACTGTTAAGGTTACAGGCGATTCATTTGTGATGCCGAAAGAAGATGTGACCGTTGTGGTTATCATCAAGGACAAGTATTCTCAGGATAAGTGGTGCATAGAGGACTTTAATTATGAGAGATACGAGGTCGGCGACTATGAAGACGAAAACTACATCAACGAGATGACAGTAAAAGGATTCTCGGAAAAAGGTGTGGAGAAACTTAAAACCAACAAGGAAGTGGTTCTGCCCGCTATGAACCTGAAGGGTGAAAAAGTAGAAGCGGTCTACGAGAAATCTTTTGTTAACAAGGGAATCACCAAACTCACGGTTCCCGGTAACTACAAGAAGATATACGATGAAGCCTTCAAGGGGAATAAGATAAAGAGCCTTGTACTTGATGAGGGGCTTGTATACATCTTTGACAGGACATTCGCGAACAATGAAATCGAAGAGTTTGTTGCGCCTAAAAGTTTCAAATACGCGTCAAAAGCAGCCTTTCAGAACAATAAACTCAAAAAGGTCATTCTGACAGACAACGTTACGAGCATAGGACCTGAGAGCTTCAGCGACAATGAGATAAGCGAACTCACTCTTGGAAACAAGACGGAGCTGATCTATTCAAAGGCGTTTGCAAACAACAAGCTGGAAGAGGTAAAGATTCCCAATACGCTGAAAAAGGATCTTCACGGCATACTCCCTCCTATAGCAAAGGATGCGTTTGACGGAAATCCGGGCAAAGATAATCCGCAGAAACCGGGAGAAAAGAAGGTTATTCTCTGGACTCCGGAAAAGGATAACCCAAACAATTTACCTGACGGAAACAACTACGTTGTGGATCCTGTTGTGGCAAGCAACTGGAGTGTCGACGATTTTGTATACGGGAAGATGAAGGTCAAGGATGTAGAGAACGGTGTGACGACCGAGGTAGAGCTCAACGCGGTTAAGGGCTTCTCCGAAAAAGGGCTTGCCAAACTTGCCACGATAAAAGATCTTGAACTTCCTGCCAAGGACGATAAGGGAGTCAAGATAGAAGCCGTGGACAGCAACGCTTTCGCAGGAGAATTTGGGACGACAAGGTTCAATACGCTTAAGATCCCTGAAGGATATAGGGTTATAGGCGCGATGGCATTTGCATACAACGGATGCGGCGGAGATCTGGTGCTTCCGGACAGTTTGGAAGCAATCGGCATGGCAGCATTCTTCAGAAATGCATTCACAAGTCTGACAGTGCCTGCCAAAGTAAAAGAACTTCCGCTTTCCATGGCGAGAGGAAACAAGATCAAGACAGTAACGTTCAAAGGAAATATTGAAACGCTGGGACGCCTGTCTCTTGCCGAAAATGAGATAGAGGAGCTTCACGTTCCTGATTCCTTGAGCTCCATAGGCGCTCAGGCATTGTATATAAATACGGGAGTGGATGCATACGACGGAAAGGTAGTTATACGCACGGCTTCGGGCAACAATCCAAAGAATCTGAAGAACAGTGAAAACTATCTGGTGGATCCTGCGCCGGTACCGCCTAAACCTCCTATCGACTACACCAAATGGGTCACCGATGACTTTGTGTATGACGGAAACAAGGTGGTCAAATTCTCGGATCAGGGAAAACTGAAAGTCAGAAGAAACAAGAATTTGGTAATTCCGGACAAGACGCCGGATGGAAAAGATGTTGAAATCATAGAATATGATGCATTCAGAAATCTGAATATGGGCTATGATATCGAGAGTGTAAAATTGCCTGATACGATCACGGAGATCGGCGACTACGCTCTGCAGTTCAATAACATCCAGCAGGTGAAACTCCCTCGGGAACTCAAGCGATTGGGTCTGGGCGTGTTCATGATGTCAAATGTTGAAAAGGTGGAATGGAATGATAAACTCGAATACATAGACCAAGGCTGCTTTGCCAATTGCCCTCTCGGCAAGGTAGAAATACCGGCTTCTGTTGAAACGATCATGAATGCCTCGTTTAGAAGATGCGAGCTTACGGAAGTCAAATTCGGCGCGAGCAGCAAGCTAAAGACTATTGCTTCGTTGGCATTTGCCGACAACAAGCTTACCGATATCGATTTGCCTGAAGGTCTTGAAAAGATTGGCTCACAGGCTTTTGCCAACCGTAAGGCGAATCAAGGAAACAAATTTAAAGAGATCAGTGTGCCCGCATCGCTGAAAGAACTCGGGGCAGGAGTGTTCACAAACAATCCGGGAGTTGAAAAGTATGACGGCGCAGTTGTTGTACATACTCCTGAGAAAAAGAACCCGAATAAGCTCAGGGATGATACACTGAATTCCTATGTGATAGATCCGGAGGTTATCGCAACGGATGCGGACAAAGAGGCTCTGAAGCAGGCTGTTGCTGAAGCGGAAAAAGTGGATGCAGACAAACTGTCGAGTGTGAAAATCGGAAGCAACACCGGCGGATTCAAGGCATTCTTTACCGAAACACTTGCAGAAGCGAAAAAGGTTCTCAATAACGCAGATGCAAGCAAATCCAAGGTTGACAAGCATACCGAGGATATGAGCTGGACGCTGAAGAGAGCGAAAATAGCAGGACTTATGTTTGAGAAAGAATCGCTGGATTCCCAGTCAGCAAGCTTTGACAAGGAAAAATGGGAGGCTGCCGAAGAGGCTTACAAAGCTGCAAAAAAATATGTGATGGTTCTGAACATCACGGATAAAAAAGTTGTCAAGATAGTCAAAGATCTTGATGTCGCTTTGAAAGATCTGAAAGCTGAAGGCGACCTCAAAGGTGCCACCGCATATGAGGGTGAAGCGGAAACGGGTCATGGACACAACTGGGATCCGTACGTTGTGAAAGTCAAAGTTTGGGTCAAGGACGGCAAGATCGTGTATGTCAGAGACAACGGCACGGTTTGCGACGATCCTAACGAACACGAAGAGCATAACAGAGGCTATTTCGAGATGGCGAATCAAATGCTCGTCGACTATATCGGCAAGGATGTTGCGGATATCAAGAACAAGGATTACAAAGAAACCGGAATAGACGTTGTGGCAGGCGCGACATATACCTGTGATGCTTTCCAGCAGGCTATATCCAAGGCTCTCAAGGATGTGCATACCGAAACCGTTGTTGTCCCTGAAAATCCGGATGAGCAGAAGCCATACGACGGGTATGTAAGACTTACATTTGACAAGGGTGCGCACGGAACACTGGAAGGTAAGTCGGTGATCGATGTCAGAAAAGACAAGGAAGTTGATCTTAATGAGAATGCGCCTAAGGTAAAGGCCGCAAACGGCTGGAAATTCAGCAAGTGGGACAAAGATCTCAAGGGCAAATTCGCAGAAGACACCAAGATTACCGCGCTGTATGAGGAAGTGAAAGCAGAGCCGTCAAAACCCGGCGATAAGAAACCGGTGGCTCCTAATGCGCAAACACCTGCAACACCTGCAACACCTGCAACACCTAATGCGCCTGCGGCACAGAAAACGCCTTTGTTCATAAAGAACGCAAAGACGATCAATTTGACGCCACAGCAGCAAAAGGATATGGCGGAAGGTAAGTACAGCTATATGGAACTCACCGTGAAGAACATCACCGTAAAAGTGACTCCGGAAGAGTTTAAGAGCATGTACAAGGCAAGTAACCTTAAGACATACTTCAAGGTTTCCGCCAAGAGCAAAAAGACAATTAAGTCAAAGGCTCTCAAAAAGAAGATTTTCAAGGGCAAGGTATATATGCTGAACATGGTTGTATCGGGCACGCAGATGAAGAAGCTTAACAATGTGAGCATCGCATCCGTGGGCAAGGTCAAAGTAAAGACCAAGTTCAAAATGATGCGCCTAACGCCTAAGAAAGGAAAGAAGTCTGCGCTGATCAAGAAAGGTGGACTCTACAAGGCAAGCTTCGACAAGACTGCCAAGAGAGTATACTTCAATACCAAGGGCAACCTTGAGAAGACATACTTCGGACTTGTGAAGATTCAGCCTAAAAAAACAAAGAAAGCAAGGTAATCTCATACTCCTTTCATTAAACCGGGGCGGCACCGTTCAAACGGCGCCGCCCCGCTATTTTGCATTTTTAATTATTGCTTCTCCCCAAATGTAATATCTTCAAGTTCCGATGGGTTTTTCAGGCAATTGAACTCAATTTGTCTTCTGTATTCTGATGGAGGTATACCGGTTTGCTTCTTAAACGAGGTGGAAAAACCGGCAACGGTATCAAACCCTACTTTCTTTGCGAGCTCTTCTATGGATAAATCGGAATCGGCCAGTAAATGAGAGGCGTAGTCGGCTTTTTTTGACAGAATGTATTCAGTGACGGTACACCCTGTAAATTGCCTGAATAAATTTTTCAGCTTTGTTGCGCTCATATTCGCCAATCTGGAAAGCTCCGCCAATTTTATCGTGTGTGAAAAATTGTCATCAATGTACTGAATAACATGAACGATGCTTTCATAATCCGCGCTTTTTTTAGGCAATCTTCCGTTTCCCATTTCGAGCACCGCCGACATCAGAGCATAAGCGCCTGCTATGTAATACAGTTCTGCTGCCATTCCGTTTAGAGAACAGTCATATATCTTTTTCAGGACATCCATGATTTCAGCTGACCAATTGTGTTCGCCGCCCATGTTTTTCAAAATTTCAAGAGGACTTGCCTTTTGCGCTGTAAAAAGAGTTCCAAGATGCATTTTATAAAATGACGGGGAATATAGAACCTCAGTATAGGCGACCCGACTTCCTTTGCGCATTAAAGTATTTATAGGGGCGCCGTTTTCCTCCAAATAAGCGACGATTTTGCCCGGAGGCAGATGCTTTGCATATTCGAGACGAAGCGAGATATAAAGCGAATCGTTCGGCATTGTAAGCTCGGTGTCTTTCAGAAAATAAAAATCACATTTTGTAATCACGAAATGCTCTCCATGAGGCAGAAACCAAAAATATCCCTGTGTTATATGATCATCCCCTTGAAAGAAAGAACCGCAACCGAAGGGATTTTTTTCATTATTTTTTACCATTCCCATGTCATTGCACATAGAGTTTATTATATTTATCATCATGCATCACCATTTTTCCTATCAGACATTTTTCTTTTGAGAAAAGACATATACATACTTAATCTATTGCTCAAACGAGTGAGGATATATTATACTTCCAATTAGATAAGGACAACTGATGTGATTTTAGCAGGAAAACGCTAATATTTCAAGGGAGAAAAACGGTTTGAAACTTGATGTGCGCTATAAATTCTTTTTGCTGACACTTATCAGTGCAGTGGCATTTTCTGCAAAGGATATTGTATACGGGAGTATTGTCTTTAGCATTGTATGCTCAATTTCTTTTCTTCTCGGACAAAGAAAAAAGACAATAAAATTCACTGCTGCATATGTTTTATTGCTTTTATTTATTATTTTTTCAAAGCACATGCCGACGACTTTGAGCAGCATGATTTTAATGGTCGTTTTATGTATAAGAATGTGCATGCCGATCATGCTCTACGGGCAAACATTTTTGAAAACGACATCGGTCAGTGAAATGGTAACAGGTCTCTATGCGATGAAGATCCCTCGTGCATTTATCATTACTTTTGCGGTTGCCATGCGTTTTTTTCCTACTGCAAAAGAAGAAATTTCTTACGTGCGAGATGCCATGTCGCTGCGGGGAATAGGGTTTTCCTTGCGGAACTTAAGACTGCGACCGGCGCTCGTATTTGAAGGCTTTATTACACCGCTTTTGGTTCGGGCATCTACCATTGCGGAAGAGCTTTCAGCGGCTTCGATCACTCGCGGATTGGACAATCCCGCGCCCAGAACAGCATTCATAAAACTTAACATAACATTCAAGGACACATTTTTGACTTTCATATTTACAGTTATGCTGGTTTCCGCTCCGATATTACGGGCAACCGTTGGGAGGTGATGGATTGATTGAATTGGAACAGGTTAGTTTTCGCTATGCAGAAATGGAAACGGAGGCATTGCGGAATGTTTCTCTTAAAGTAGATAGAGGTAAATGTGTCGTGCTTTCGGGAAGTTCGGGGTGCGGAAAAACAACCGTCACAAGGCTTATAAACGGATTGATTCCGAGTTTTTATCCGGGAGAACTTTCCGGAACCGTAAAAATAGACGGTGAGGATATTGCCGGACGGGAACCGCATGAATTAGCCGTACAAATCGGTTCTGTGTTTCAAAATCCGAGAACACAATTTTTTAACACGGATACAGACAGTGAAATTGTTTTCGGCATGGAAAATTGCGGGGTTCCATATGAAGAGATGCATCATCGTTATGAACAGACGGTAAATGATCTTAATTTAGAGAATCTGTGCGGTAGGGACATTTTTGCGCTTTCAGGCGGAGAGAAACAGCAAATTGCATTTGGAAGCATCTATGCGCTGTCTCCCGAAATATATGTTTTGGACGAGCCGTCCGCAAATCTGGACAGGATTTCAACCTTAAGACTTCGAGATCTCCTTTTGCGGTTGAAAAATAGCGGAAAGACTTTACTGATTTCTGAACACCGGCTTTATTATCTTCGTGATGTGGCAGATCGGGTGGCATTGCTTCACGAGGGCGGACTGACCGGACTTTACGATATGAACCGGCTCGTTGACGTACCAGTGGAAACTCTTAACGGTATGGGTCTCCGCACGTTATGGGATATTGAAATTTCGGTTTCTCCTGCAAGTTGTCCCGTGAAAATCCCCGCGTTGGATATAAGAGATCTTTCGGTTAAACGAGGGAAAAAAACTGTGTTGAAAAACATCAATATTTCGGTGGATTACGGGGATGTTGTCGGGATAATCGGAGAAAACGGTATCGGAAAAACGACATTGGCGCGAACGGTCTGCGGGCTTATGAAAGAAGATGAAGGAGACATTTATGTAGCAGGGCAGCTTACGAATCTTCGTATGAGAAAACAATTTGCTTTTCTTGTAATGCAGGATCCGAATTATCAGCTGTTCAGCGATAGCGTGCTTGGAGAAACAGCGCTTACAGCTTCCGGTGAAATACCGGATTCAGAAGATGTGCAAAGGATTTTATCGTCTTTGGAACTTACAAGTGTCCGGGATAGACATCCGCTCTCCTTGTCCGGCGGGCAAAAGCAACGTTTATGTATAGCTCTTGCGGCTTTATCGCCGGCAAGGATACTCTTTTTTGACGAACCGACAAGCGGGCTTGATTTTAAGAATATGAATCGCGTGGCAAAGATGCTGAAGGAACTTTCCAAGGAAAAAACCATTATTGTGATCTCTCATGATAATGAATTTCTGGATCTTGCCTGTACGCGAATCATATCCTTGTCGAGATAAATTAACAACAGAAAGTGAGGGAGATTTAAAATGAATCAAAACAAAACTACTTCCGGTACTAAACCGGGCGGCCGCGATTTTATCAATCTCGGCATTTTTACCGTTATATTTATTGTGCTTTTTATGGCATGCATTATGGTGATGAGTATGACCGTTTATACCTTACCGTTTGGCGTTGCATTAGGTTCTTTCGTTGCGGCATCTGTGTATATGTTGCTTCGGGCAAAAGCGCCTAAAACCGGTGCGATCATATTGTTCGGAGTTCTGTTCGGGCTGGTTATGTTCGTTATGGGCAGCGGCTGGCCAATACTCGCGGCGGTAATTGCAAGTTCAATTATCGCGGAATTGATAGCAAGAAGCGGACATTATAAAAGTTACGCTCGCGAGGTCATCGGTTATTGTGTTTTAATGCTGGGGACGGCCGTCGGCTCTTATATCCCGTTTCTTGTAATGAAAGATTATTATCTTAAAGTTGCTGAAGGGAACAGTATCAACGGGGAATTCATGTCTCGCTTGGTTGAATTTATCAGCGGTCCGTATCTTGCTGCAGCTTTAGCTACCACAGTTGTCACTGCTATATTGGGAACTGTGTTGGCTCGGGCTGTTTTCAAAAAACATCTTGTGAAAGCAGGATTACTCAAGGAGACGAAGTGATGAAAGAAAAGAAGACAAAAAGCGGCATGTCACGTATTTTTGAACTGGCGACAGGTCATAAACGGCTTCTTGCGATCAGCGGCGTTCTTGCGGCTCTGGCCGCAATCGCCTCTTTTGTTCCTTATGTTGCCGTTTATTATATCATTCGTGATGTGATCTCTGTTTATCCGGAATTCACGAAGCTGAATATAGATTCGGTTTTAGGGTACGGAATGATTGCAGTGATAGGCATTGCATCCGATGTGATTTTATTTTTCGGTTCTTCGATATGTGCGCACCTCGCTGCGTTCGGAACGCAATACAAACTCAAAACGGTATTAACGGAACATATTGCAAAGGTTCCGCTCGGTTTTCATTTTAATATCGGAAGCGGACGATTTCGCAAAGTATTGAATCAGGATATTGAACAAATGGAAAACTTCATAGCTCACACATATCCTGACATGGTAGCTGCCTTTGTTGCGCCGGCGGCTCTGCTCGCAGTTCTGTTCGTATTTGATTGGCGCTTCGGTCTTGCCGCTTTTATCGCAGTCATCGCCGCTTTCGGCATACAGATGATCGCTATGGGTTCTTCGAATTCCGAGCTGATGTCTAAATTGCAGAAAAACACGGCGGATATGACGGAGGCCACAGTGGAATACGTAAGAGGAATGCCGGTTCTTAAGGCCTTTGGTCAAACGGCGCACTCTTTTAAACAATTACGAGGCGCAATTACAGCATATACAAAATTTATGCTGACCTACACGTTAAAATGGAAAAATTCAACCGCATCATTTATGGCGCTTATCAACAATATTTATCTTTTTCTTATTCCTGTAGGGATTCTAATCGGAAAAGGAACGAAAGACTACAATGACTTTTTATTGAATTTCATTTTTTATTTATTGCTTGCGCCTGCTATGGCTTCCGTGCTTCATAAATTTTTGTATGTGTCCTCTTCAAGCATGAGAGTTTCCGGCGGAGTCGAAAGTTTTGATGAAATAATGGCATTGCCGGAGTTGGTTGAAATAGAGCGAGGGAAAAAGCCTGATGACGGAACTGTATCATTTCAAAACGTGTCGTTTTCATATAGCGGGGACGACGATCTTGCGTTATCAGATGTAAGTTTTACTGCACGGGCGGGAGAAGTTACCGCTATTGTCGGAACTTCCGGCGGCGGAAAAAGTACTATAGCTCACTTGATCCCCCGGTTCTGGGATGTATCAAGGGGCAGGATATGTATAGGAGATGCGGATATACGCGAAATGACGGAACAAGACTTGATGCGTCAGGTCAGCTTTGTTTTTCAGGATGTATACCTCTTTAATCAAAGTGTTCGGGATAATATCAAAATAGGTTTTCCCGAAGCATCGGATGAAGAGGTTACAGAAGCGGCAAAAGCGGCTTGCTGTGACGAATTTATTGAAAAACTGCCGGATGGATATGACACGGTGCTGGGAGAGGGCGGGATCCATTTGTCCGGAGGTGAGGCTCAGCGCATATCCATTGCCCGCGCTATTGTTCGAAATACTCCTGTTTTAGTTTTGGATGAGGCTACAGCTTTTGCGGATCCGGAAAACGAGAGACTTATACAAACGGCTTTACGCAGACTCATGGAGGGCAGGACAGTTATTATCATAGCCCATAGACTTGGAAGCATAAAGGACGCCGATAAGATTTTGGTGATGAATGAGGGGAAACTTGTTGAAAGCGGAACGCATTCGGCTCTTTTGCAGAAAAACGGAGTGTATTTAGATATGTGGACGAGATACACGCAATCTCTTGAATGGGGCATCGGAAAGGAGACGGTTATTTCATGAAAATGTTTAGAAATTCTTTGCTATTGGATAAAAATGCGGAAAAAGGGCTGCGAAGTGCGGCAATAGCTTGTTTTTTTACAAGCATCTCACTGATGATACCTTTCATGATTACGATCCGACTTTTCATAGAAATTTTGAAACCTCTAACGGGAGGAGATGTTTCATGGAATAAAATTTGGATATTATTCGGGATCGGTATAATAGCCTTTATTGCAGTTTTCTTGTTTTCAAAACATGATTATATGAAAACCTATGTATCCTCCTATAATCAATCCGAGGCGACCAGACTTCGCGTAGCGGAGCAAATGCGGAAATTACCGATGAGTTTTTTCAATGTAAGAGATTTGAGCGAGTTATCCTCTAATATTATGACGGATTGCACAAATATCGAAACGGCGACTTCCAATATTGTGCCCCAGCTCCTTGCTAATGTGGCATCATCAGCGTTTGTTTTAATATGTCTTGCTTTCTTTGATTGGCGAATGGCACTTGCTATATTCGCTATGCTTCCGCTTGCGGGACTCATCTTTTGGGGGAGTCGCAAGTTGCAAAACCGGTTATTTTCAAAACATATTTCCGCGAAGCTTACAGCGGAAAAACAGTCGCAGGAGTATCTCGACGGTATTAAAGTGATACGTTCCTGCAACCTTGGGGGAGAAAAATATAAAAAACTTGATGATGCTTATACAGAATTACGGTCGGCGGCGATTCGCATAGAACTTGTTTCCGGCTCGATTATGGCGCTGTCGTCCATGTTGCTCAGATCGGGTATCGGCGTTACGGCTTTTGTGGGTGTACACCTATTGACGGCAGGAGAGATTGATTTTCTCGTTATGTTGATGTTTTTGCTGATTGCAAGTAGAATTTACGGCCCTATTCTTACGGTGTTGACACTGCTGCCGGATATACTCTATTTGAGAATTTCCACTAAGCGGCTTCGCGCTCTGATGGAGAGTGAAGCAATGACCGGGGAAACAAGCACTCCGATTGAAAATACGGATATATCTTTTGATAATGTGAGTTTTGCCTATGGTGAGGAACCCGTTCTTGACGGAGTTGATTTTACGGCAAAAACGGGACAAATCACAGCGCTCGTGGGGTCTTCGGGCAGCGGCAAAAGTACCATTTCCAAGTTGGCGGCAAGATTCTGGGATACAGATGGCGGAACGGTGAGTGTCGGAGGTGTAGATGTAAAAGAGCTTGATCCTGAATATTTAATGCAGCATTTTGCATTCGTATTTCAGGAGGTTATTCTCTTCAATGACACGATAGAAAATAATATTCGTATCGGAAAACCGAATGCAAGCGAGAAAGAAATCAAATCAGCGGCAAAGGCGGCTTGCTGTGACGAGTTTATAGAAAGACTGCCGGATGGCTATAAAACAATGCTCGGTGAAAACGGAGCGACGCTTTCAGGTGGAGAAAGACAGCGTATTTCAATAGCCAGAGCCTTGCTTAAAGATGCGCCTGTTGTGATACTTGATGAAGCCACGGCCTCGCTTGATCCTGAGAATGAGGTCTTTGTTCAACAGGCGATCAATCAACTTGTGGCCGGAAAAACTGTTTTGGTTATAGCGCACAGGCTGCGTACCGTTCTTCATGCGGATCATATTGTAGTATTGGATCGAGGGAAAGTGGTGGAACAGGGGAAAGGAGAGGAGCTGCTTGCGCGCAGTGGATTATTCTCAAAAATGTATTACACTCAGCAAGATAATTGTGGGTGGAGAGTTTGACGGTGAATTGATTGCCCGATAGGGGAACATATGAACAGTGAAGCTATAGGACAAAAATGGCAAATAAAAAAGCCGCAAAACCTTGAAAATCAAGTGCTTGCGGCGTGGAGCTTCCGAGCGGGATCGAACCGCTGACCTGCGCGTTACGAATGCGCCGCTCTGCCAACTGAGCCACGGAAGCGCCTCGGGATGAAAAATCCTGCCGGCACAAGCGCCGGAGAAAATTTCCCTGCCCGATTAGTTTAGCATGAGTAATGAAGCATTGCAAGAAATTTATTTTACGCTGTCATTTTACCCTTGTTGCTGCTTGATCCTTGATAATTCCCCTCTGTAATTATTAACCTGTCGGTCATTGTTTACGCTGTTTTGAGTAATTTGGAAATGTGGATTGCGGGGGATATTGATCTAATCTATAATAAAGGGGAATACAAAGGTTTTGCGCCTGCGGAAAATTGGAGTTTACTCGATGCATGTGCGACAAAACCGATGGAGTCGTCTTAAGTATGATAAATGATAGATGAGGAGATTAGGCGCATGTTTGAATACATAAGTACGGAGAAGGCTCCCGCAGCCGTGGGATCTTACTCGCAGGCGGTACGCACGGGAAATATGCTTTATGCATCGGGACAGATCCCCCTTATTCCGGAAACGGGAGCGATTGAAGCCAATGATATTGCGGGGCAGGCGGAGCAGGTTTGCAAAAATATCGGAAAGGTATTGGAAGCAAGCGGGCTTACTTTTGAAAACGTTGTAAAGACGACATGTTTTCTTGCCGATATGAGTGATTTTGCGGTGTTCAACGAGGTGTACGGGAAGTACTTCACCTCAAAACCGGCGCGTTCCTGCGTGGCCGTAAAACAGCTGCCAAAGGATGCGCTCTGCGAAATTGAGATTATAGCGATAGGTTGAGACTTTGTAGGCTTCCGGGACGACGGTTTGGAAGCTGAACTTGAGGGCGAGGCGAGTTGCGTGGAAAAGTACTGCAATGCTTAACATTTATTACGGAAGAGAATCGGTAGATAAAGAAAAATTCATATTCGAAGAGATTAAAAGCACGGGGTTTGGCGAGAAACACCGTGTTGTGGTTATAGTGCCCGATCAATATACACTTGAGTCTGAGCGGGCGGCGTTTGCGTGCCTGGATAAAAAAAGTCTCATAGGTCTTGATGTATACAGTTTCTCGCGCTTGGGACACAAAGTTCTGTCGGAACTTGGTGGGATCGACAATACATTTATCGACAAATACGGAAGACAGATGCTGCTAATGAAGGTAATTGGGCAGCAAGAAGATCTGGAGCTGTTTAAAGGGAACGCAAAGAAAAGCTCCTTTATAGAGCTTGCAAATGATTTTATTTCCGAATTAAAGCAGTATGAAATCACTCCGCAAGAATTGAACTCACTCTACGAATCCATGCCTGCGGAAGAACTTCTCACAAGAAAGCTGCGGGAGATCTTCTTGATATACGATATGTATGAGCGTGAGATAGCCGGGAAGTACACAGATTCGGAAGATTTTGTCGACATATATACGGAAAAGATACCGGAATCGTCCGTAATAAAAGGTTCAAAGGTCTGGATATATGGATTTGATTCATTTTCGCCAAAGAACATGCACATAATAAAAAGCATTATGTCGGCGGCGGAAACGGTGAATGTGGTTTTGACATATGATGAGAACTGTCGGGATGAAGAATTGTTCGCTCTCTCCGCAGAGATGATGAAAAGGTTGAGAAAGGCTGCGGGCGAATGTGATTGCGAAGTGGATAAGGTGGCGAAAATAGAGACAAAGGCCGCAAAAGCAAAGGCGATAGAATATCTGGAAAAAGAGCTTTTTGCGATAGATACGGTGCCTGCTGACTTTGCCCCCGCAAAGATCTCATCCCATCAAAGCTCGAGTGTGTTCAATAAAACGTCCGATCAGGGCAATGCCGCGTCGATCAATGCAGACTCGCTCAATTCCGCTTCGGTCAATGCCAATCCGAGCACCGGGATTACGGTCTGCGAAGCCGCAAACATGTACAGCGAAGCTGAGTCGGCCGCGGAATTTATTTTGAGGCTGCTCAGAGATGAGGGCTACAGGTACAGAGACATAGTAATGATATGCAACGACAGCCGGACAAGAAGTGGAATCATTTCCAGGGTATTCGAAGAATATGGCATACCGCTTTTTCATGACATCAAAAGAAAGATCATAAACTCGGCTCCCGCAGTTTACTTGGTATCGATGTTGGAAACGGTACTAAACGGATACAGGACAGGGGATATCTTCAGAACTCTGAAAAGCGGCATGATAACCCTGAAAAGCGATGCGCAGGATCCGCCACAAGCGCCCGGGAGCGGTAAAGATGTGGTTTTCCCGGGAGAAGAGATAGAGCGGCTTGAAAACTATGCGTTGAAGTATCGCATCAGGGGAAGCATGTGGAAAAGACCGTTCAAATACGGTAGCTTTGAATACGGCAAAGAGGAGTTGCAATCACTGGAAAATCTGAGAAAAGAAGTGATAGAGATTTTTGCGGGGCTTGAGAGGATCATTGACCAGAGTGTGACGGTGGGAGAGTTCATCGGAAATTACTATAATTACCTGATGAATGAATTGGATTTTGAGAGTAATTTAAGTCGTTTCATGAATTTGCAAAGCAGGCACGGCGCCGTTGAATATGCCGAAGAAACGAGACAGATTCTTAACATGCTGGTGTCCATACTGGAGCAGCTTGTGGAGCTGATCGGAGATGATGCATTTGCGCGCGACGGAAACCGGGCATTGACCTTTGCGGATTTTGTGGAAATTTTCCGTATAGGTTTAAGTGAAATAGAGGTGGGGAGAATCCCATCGTCTATTGACGATTTGATGTTCGGGACGATGAAGCGAATACGTAGCGGCAATGTGAAAGCTATTGTCGTTGTGGGGGCAAACGAGGGAGTTTTGCCCGAAGCACCGACCGATGAGGGTCTTCTGGCATTTGATGAGCTTGACAGGTTGAGCGAGGCGGGGGTGGAGATATGCAAATCCGACAAGACAAGGATGCAGGAGGAACGCCTTGCCATTTACAGAAACCTCTGCAAACCGACAAAACACCTGTGGATAAGCTACTCAAGAAGTGATGAAGAGGGCAAGGAAACGAGGCGCTCCAACATAGTGGACACTATTTGCGCAATATTCCCCGGGATGGTCATAGAGAAAGATATAGTCAACCGAGACGATGAGATGGCATTGATAGGTGGCAAATTCAGTACACTTCGCTATCTCAGCGAGCGTATGAGGGAAGGTCTCTATCCGTCCGTTGAGGAAGCAAAGCAACTTCGGGAAGAGACAATTTCGCCGCATGAGAGCAAAGACCGGGATCTCCGAGATAGAAATGCCGCGTATGATGGATGCAATGAGCATGGGATTTGGGCTGCGGTAAAAAAAACGTATGAGAAGTCGGGAAGTGAAAGCCTGCGCGAGATACAGCGGAGTCTTGCCTTTCGCAACAGCCCGGAACCGTTGGAAAGGGGCTTGACGGGACGTTTTTTTAAAGAAGATGCCCATGGGTCAAAAATATTGTCCTCATCAAGGCTGGAGAAATATGCGCACTGTCCGTTCTCATATTATGTTTCCCGCATACTGTCTCCCGTGGAGTTCAGAGAATTTCAGGTTGCGGGCAGGGAAATAGGAGATGTCTACCATGCGTGCATTATGAAAGTAACAGAAGTTCTGAGCCGGGATGATATTTGGAACAGCGTGTCCGAAGAAGAATGTGAACGGTTGCTGGCAGAAGCCATCGAAGAGGAAACCGCTAATTACCGCGACGGTCTATTTTCTTTCGGAAATGAAGAGTCGTATAAGCTCAAAAAAATAAAGGAGACATGCCTGAAATCCCTCAAGATCCTCATAGAGCATGTGAGAAAAGGGAAAATAAAATCAAGTCTCTTTGAAGTTGGATTCGGCAAGAATCGTCGTATAGCCCCGATAGTCATAGATATCGGCGCCGAAAGGAAAAGCACCGCCGACGAAAGCTCCGAAAAAAGCGAGGTCTTTATCGAGGGAATAATAGACAGGGTGGATTATCTTGAGAACGGAAGAGTCAAGATAATCGATTATAAATCCGGGGAAAATACGATAAGCAAACCTGAGGTAGAAGCAGGCTACAGACTGCAGCTGATGCTATACATGAAAGCGGCGCAGGAACATGAAAAGAAGCCTGCCGGAGTTTTTTACTTCCGCATACAGAATCCGAGATTCGCCGAAAAGCCGGGAGAAAAAGGTGATGAGGGCATTGCGGAAAATCTGAAAAAGAACTTAATGAGGGAGTTCAGGTTAGAAGGATTTGTCGTGGATGATTTGGAAACGATAAGGTGTATAGACGGCGAATTTGAGAGAAAATCCGATGTCATGAAAGTTGACGTCGATAAGAAGAATAGCGGATTCAAAGGCAAAGCGCTGCTCAGCGAGGATGAATTCAAGCAGCTTCAGGATGCAGTGGAAAAAAGGGTGAAGTTTCTCGTAGAAGGGATGAATGACGGAAAGATAGACATAAACCCAATGAAAGTAGCCGGAGCATCAAGAAGCAGTGCAGTAACCGCGTGCGATTACTGTGATTACAGAAGCATATGCAGATTCGACACACAGTTTGAGGGTTGCGAATACAACGTGGTGAAGTGAGCCGGATCATTGCAAAGGCCTGAAAAAGGGGCAATGTATATAAAGCAGTATATTAAAGCACCGTGAAAAAACCGGGAGTGCACATTCACTCCCGGTTTGAATTTTCTCAAGACGGAGGCTATTTACCGTAAAAGTGTACCCAAGAAGATAAAATATTTTCGGTGCGCTCCCAGCTTGCCAGTGCCGTCTTATTTTTGCTTACTTTGTCTGATATTCCAAGCTCACCGCCGTCGCCAAGGACATAGAGGGAATAATAGTTGTTTGTTTTTGCATCAGCGCATTGTCATCCCACGCAATGCCCACCGATTTAAACTCTTTTGTCGTATTGTTTTTAACGGACAGGTTTGAAAAAGACGATTCGACCGTATCGGAGTGTTTCTCCGAAAAACTGTGTCGTATGTACAGCCCTGCCCCGATTGCAACGACAAGAAATATGATTATACTCAATGTTACTTTGCTTTTCGTATTCATTTAAATACCTCCGATTTTCATTTAACAAATTGCTGTTTTTTTAATTTAATTCTTGTAAACATGCGTTTTCGATTCCGTAACTTATGCCTGCGATGCGGCGGAAATCCATATCGTGACTCACGACGACTATGGTTTTGCCGGCTTTATGCAGCTCCATGAGCGCATTCATGACGATGGCCTTGTTTTCTGCATCGAGCGAACCTGTAGGCTCGTCCGCCAACATTATGTCAAAAGGCTTGACCATGTTTCTGGCAATTGCAACTCGCTGTTGTTCGCCTCCGGAAAGTTCATATACTTTTGACTTAAGCTTATCTGCCACGCCCATGTAACCCAGAGTTTTTCGTATCCGGGCACCGTGATCTTTGTACTTGCCATATTTGGCGGCAAGAGACATGTTTTCCCAAACGCTCATCTTTTCCACCAGTGCAAAGTTCTGAAAAAGATAAGCGATTTTATTTCTCCTCAAAAGTTCACACGTCTTCTCCTTTTGTATGGGATTCTTCTTGCCAAAACACACCATCTCGCCGGTCTCATAAGATTCCAAAGTTCCAAGTATGTTCAAAAGAGTGGTTTTGCCGCTTCCGCTTTTGCCGAAGATACATATGAAATCCCCCTCGTGGATTTGCAGATTTACATTTTTAAAATACTGTGATTCCCATAACTCTTGGACACGCCGGTCAATGCGATTTGTACATGTGTATCGTTCATTTATCAGCCCTCCTTCAATCTTGTGCCGATATTTCTTTCGCTGTGCTTAAGTTGTACGATTTCTACCGTATTACATATCAAAAGGGCAATTACACTTATTAAAAGAACAATTGACAGTTTTGACAAAGTCCATCCTCCCCTCGGGACGAAAAAGCCCACGCCGCTGAACATGTAAGTTACGAATATTACCGCAAAAAGTAAGGCAATTCCCATGAGCGAAAAGAATATCCCCCATAAAATTTTCTTTTTGTGAATGGATAAAAAATTATACCCCAAAAGTCTTGAAACGTCGATTCTCCTACCCTGATCGTGGAAATATGATTCTCTGTCGATCTTGACAAGGGTCGCCAAAATCAATATTGCCAGTAAAAATCCCGCAAAATTGATGATGGCATCCGTCTTAAAGGCGTCTATGCGTCTTGCAACTTGATCGTATACACTGTTTATTGACGTTATGTAAGCTTCCGCACCTATTTTATTTATTGTGTATTTCAGTTCTTCATAGGCTTTACCCGGATTTTTCACATACGGATGGAACTTGCCGTTTATCAGTATAAGTACATAGTCGAGGTTATTGGGCTTATCCGGGTGTTTCAGTGAATCGAATGTGAAAAAATTCTGTCCCGCTTTGATGTTTAGATATCTCTCGACCACTTCTTTTTTTCGTTCTTCCGGTTTCAAAGGCATGTGTCGCTTTCAGTTTAAGCTTGTCGTCTTCTGTCACACGTTTGTTTTCGGGTGTCAATACGATCCATTCCCCCGCTTTTACTTTGTCGATTCTGATGGCTCTACCGCTCTTACCTATCACGGAAGTATAATTGAGAAAATTTTTATTGATATATGCGTAGTTGCCTTCAAATTCTTGGGTTTTATTGTAGTTTTTATCCGCGGGATTCTGCTCAAGATCAGTGTAGGGTGCGAAGTACATGAGAGCGCCTTTTTTGTTCAGCTTGTCCCACAGTGCACTTAATTTAGGGGTCACCACTTTCTGCAGCTTCTCGTCATCCCGTTCATGCGTCGATGGCCATGTGCAATAAATGTCCACATAGTTTTTTGAGTTATTCCACTTATCAATATTGGGCTTCAGATGTAGATATTGGTATGCACTGAAGAGTGTGATCACCGACATATATAAGACTGTGGCAATCGACAATATCTTAAACACAGCGGTTAGCTTGCCATAGGTTTTCCCATATCCTTTCAAAACATATACCGGTCTCAAACCGGACACTTTGAAAAGCAACAATACAAATTCCATTGCGAAAATAAGAGCCATCACTATTGCCGAAGCCGGATACAGCGTTTTGACCGCATATATGTATCTGAAAAAGTTACCCGACCCGGTTAAAACATATAGGGTAATATTCAAGGCGACAAAGGAGACTGGGAAAGGGATGAACGTCAGGGAGACAACCTTTTTCAAGCAGAATCGCAGCTTGTTGTGCCCCAACAAAGCGGATACGGCAAATTCTCTTGACAAAGAACTGTTATACACAATGCAGCAAAATAACAATGCGACAATCAGTATAGACAATATCGTCATACACATAAAAAACTGTGCTTGGGTATAATCGCTCGGCAGCGAAAAATCGTAGACCTGCTTGGCCTGAATGCCAAAACCTCCGCGGTTGAGAGTATCGATAAATTCGTCTATATCATTGCTGCTTCCCTTAAGATGCTAGTCGCCGCTTGAATAGTTGTTGTTGATCTTTTCAAAAGGTTTGAGGTTCACTTTTTTTGTGGTCAGCAGAGTGAAAGAATCGCTCCTGCCAAATTTGTTAAGCCCTCTATGGCTTTCGGTTAAGGATATATTTCGGAACTCGCTTTTAAACCACTCTGCGTCGTGCAAAAATACGAATACATTGACTTTAGCCTGCTCTTTTTCATTATTTTTCGGAACGTACGTGTCCTTTATAAAGCTCAAGTTGTGTTTTTTCGCAACTTTTTGCACGTTGACTATGTTTTTACGTGCATTTTCCGGTTTTGACACTATATTTACCGTAGCGTCGAATTTATCCAGAAACTGATCCAGAAGGATTCCGTTACTATTTAGAAACTGTAGCATTCCCACGAGAAAGAGAATCAGAACACATAACAGTCCTATTATATTTTTCATTTGGCACCTCTTTATAAAAACCACCCGGCGGCACCTTTTAAATGATTTTTTAAGATGCTATCTGCCGCCGGGTTAGTGTTTTGATGGATTTTGTATCATTCAAAAGGTTGTCGATGTGAATCAGGCATTCATGTATTGCCTAAAAGTCGTTGCATCGGATAGACCGGAATTGGGATCTATTTGACATTGACCCATGCGTTATTGTCCCAATAAGCCTTTTCCCAAGATGCGGAAGCTCTTTTCTTCTTTGAAATCCAGCCGGAAGAACTCATTTTACCGCCGGCTCCTTGCACAGTTGTTCTGTGAGTTTTGCTGTTATGATCATAGTGTGACCACACGTAGGATTTGCCGACACCATGACGCCAACGCCCGCCGAGAAAATTTTTCCACCCACTATCGTAATTCAAAACGGTAAGTGAAATTCTATTGTGCACAAACATCTTTTGGAATTTTACCATCAAGCAGCTTAAGCGAATCACAAAAGATTAAATATTTCACTGTGGTAAGCATAAGCCAAATAAAGAGTGTTACCTTTCTCAAACCTTTTAATGCGTAAGACTTTATGTTTGGCTCAAATTCAAAACACCCATGGCAATCACAGAGTTTCAGACGGCGTTTCAGTTTGAACTTACGCCCGTCTTTATCTTTTGAATCAGCGTAAAGAATATGTATCCTATTATGATCACATGAGGAAGGAAAAACACGATGACATCAGACCAACCGTCCATTCCCATGAGGGCGCCAAGCGAGCCAAAAATCATCAGTACATAAACGATGCAAACAGCGACAATCCCAATCACGTTCTTAAACGCTTTGCAGTGAACTGCGGCAACTATGCCGATTGAATATGTACCTACGGTCATAGGAGTTGCTACCACGAAAAACCTGAGTAACTTCTGTGAGAAAGCATCGCCCGCCAACTCGAACATCCAGAAAATAAACGCTGTCACGTATATCGCTGCCAATACATCTAAAACAACTGCAACCTTGCGCAGAGCAGTGGTGTGTTTGGGATTCATTTTATGCATGAGAATCATCCTCCATTCAAGAATAAGCCGCGTTTAGAACCACCGATAATGAGGGTACGCAACTTCAGTTATCTTTTGTATCTTCGCTTAAATTACAATTAAAGATATCTTTTAGGCTAGTATATCAAAAAAAAAGAGGGGGTCAATTTTATATTTTTGCGGGACGGTGTCGGATAGTGTGAGGCAAATATCGTGGAATGTGTTATACTGTTTATAGCAATCGAATGTCCTTGGAGAAGAGTATTGTATTTCGGTGTTTGAGTGCAAAGGAGGAAGCTATGAGAATGCGTTTGAGAAAAGAAGATAGCTTTTATTTACTGCTGGGGTTGGTTTCACTTCAAACGGTGATACATTTGTACTTACTGTTTGATCCTATGGAGTACTTGGACAAGTTTTTGCTTATCTGTGCAGGGCTGACTGTGCTTGTGGCACTATATAGCTATAGGCATAACATGAAGAAGGAGAGGGCAGTTTATCATTTCATTTTTGTGATACTTGTGTTTTTGATGAACTTGAAAATACTGTTTAAATGATTGCATAGCAACATTTCCACATGTTTGGACGCATGTGCCTTTACTGTCATTGTGGAAAATATTGTGGTAAAATACTGCTCCGGGAAGAGAAGTGCATACGGCAGGTACATGTGTATGCGATGGGTGATATTGAGTGTACTTTGGTTGTGAATCCGGAAGTGACAGGAGCGGAATGAACGGACTACATAGAGAACACAGAGAAAAAAACAGAGAACATAGGGAACCTCGCATGGAAAAGGACAGAGAAAGACGCGACAGAATCGGGATCTTTTTTGGCGGCAGGTCGCAGGAGCATGAGATTTCGCTGCTTTCGGCAAAAAGTGTTGCAGATGCTATCGACAAGCGGAAGCATGAGGTTGTGCCGATAGGTATAAACAGAGACGGCGAGTGGTTTGTTTTTGACGATATACCGCACGTGATATCGGAAAAAACGTGCGGCAAACCGGTTTCCGTAAGTGAGGCGTGTGCGGAGATAGACTTTGCGTTTCCGGTACTGCACGGTCCGTACGGAGAAGACGGGAAGATTCAGGGGATATTTGAAATGATGAATATCCCGTATGCCGGCAGCGGGGTCACGGCTTCGGCACTGTGTATGGACAAGGCGTTCGCAAAGGAAATATTTATTCAAAGCGGTGTACCGACGGTCGAATATCTGCAGGTAAACAGGGCATTGGTTTTGGAGGACATAAACCTTGTCGTCAGAAAATGTACGGAAAAATTGCATTTCCCCATGTTTGTAAAACCTGCAAACTTGGGCTCAAGTCTAGGGATTTCCAAAGTTGAGGACAGAGCGGAATTGATAACTGCGCTTCGATTTGCAGCGCATTACGACAGGCGGATACTTGTAGAGCAGGGAGTTGACGCCAGAGAAGTGGAGTGTGCGGTGATAGGCAACGACAGTCCGCTTGCTTCAGGGGTCGGCGAGATAACATCAAAACATCGTTTTTACGATTATGAGGCAAAGTATACGGACGATTCCGGCACGGAAATACGGGTGCCGGCCAATCTGGAGACGGAAACGGTGGAAAGGATAAGGGCATATGCCGAGCATGCGTATGTTGCGCTCGACTGTGCCGGATTTGCCAGAGCGGATTTTCTGATCGACAGAGAGAGCGGAGAGATTTTCCTCAGCGAATTCAATACCATACCGGGCTGCACCAAATACAGCATGTTTCCAATGCTGTGGCAGGAGAGGGGAATACCGTTTTCGGAGATAATAGAAAGGATTGTGAGGTTTGGATATGAAAGACATCATGTTAAGAATAGTCGGTAAGCAGTATGCAGGTGAGCAAGCCGAGGAACAGATGGAATTTGTTACCGAGGGGAAACTGTATGAAAGGAACGGGGCAACTTATCTTGTATATGAAGAAAGTGATTTTTCCGGATTTCCGGGGTGCAAAACCAGTCTCAAGTTGAAGGAGGACACCATAAGACTCAAGCGATTGGGCAAGGACGCCGGATACGGAATGGAAATAGAATTTCGAAAAGGCAAGAGATTTTTCGGACAGTATGAAACGCCGTATGGAATGATCGACATGGAGGTCATGACCACGAAAGTGACAAACAACCTATCAAAAGATGGCATAGGTAAGATAGGGGTAGATTACAGGGTAAGTCTTGAGGGCATGGCGGAAGGCAGGAACGAATTGAATATCGAAGTGGCGGCGTTAAATTGAGACAGTGGAGGCGGAAATGAACGACAGACATAGAAAAATTGCAAGGATAATAGTGATAGTGATTGCGGCGGCGATGGTCGGAACCAGTATCCTGTGGGCGCTTCAGGCGATGGCATAGGCGGCGTGGTCTGCTGTTTTGATGCGGGAGAATGTGATGAAGACAGGTTTTAGTGCGGAAAAATACATAGAGGAACAGTCGAAGTACATCAGACAGAGGATCAACAGCGGCAACAGCGAGAGGCTCTATCTGGAATTTGGCGGAAAACTCGTGCATGACAAACATGCGGCGCGGGTTCTCCCCGGATTTGATGAAAATGCGAAAATAAAGCTCCTGCGGAAGCTGAAAAACGAGGCTGAAATCATAATTTGCATATATTCCGGAGATATTACGACCAACAAGACAAGGCATGATTTCGGGATTACATACGATCTTGAGGTTCTGAGACTGATTGATGTTTTTCGTACCTACAATTTGGAAATAAACAGCGTTGTGGTTACGAGATATGAAGATGCACCGGCTGTGAATATGTTTATAAACAAGCTCAATCGGCGGGGGATACGAACCTATAAGCATAATTACACCAAGGGATATCCGACGGATGTGGAGACGATCGTGAGCGAAGAGGGATACGGAGCAAATCCTTATATAGAGGTGAGCAAGCCGCTTGTTGTTGTGACAGGACCGGGCGGAGGCAGCGGTAAACTGGCGACATGTCTTTCTCAGCTTTATCATGATTACAAGAGAGGTACAAAGGTTAGGTACGCCAAGTTTGAGACTTTCCCTATATGGAACCTGCCGCTCAAGCACCCTGTAAATATAGCATATGAGGCGGCGACCGCGGATCTTAAGGATGTGAACCAGATAGACTCTTATCACCTGGAAGCTTACGGAGAAACGGCGGTCAACTATAACAGGGACATGGAAGTGTTTCCCGTTGTAAAGAGGATCATAGAGAAGATCACCGGAGAGGCGGAATACAAATCACCCACCGACATGGGGGTAAACCGTGCGGGATTTGGAATCACGGACGATGAGGTATGCCGAAAGGCCGCCGAACAAGAGATAATAAGAAGATATTTGATCGCAGAGTGTGACTATAAAAAAGGCAAAATCACGGAAGCATCCCTGGAAAGGGCGCAGCTTCTGATGAAAGAAGTTTCACTTGAAGTCGAAGATCGGCCTGTCGTTTCGGCGGCGAGGTCGTGTGTGGAACGCAAGAAAAAACGCGAAAAATGCGATGAGAACATAGTGGTAATGGCGATTGAGCTTTCCGACGGAAAAATTATTACGGGCAAAAGCTCGCATCTCATGGTTGCCGCGGCGGCGATGATTTTAAATGCCGTCAAATATCTTGCGGGGCAGCCCGACGAGATGTTCCTGATCGAAGAAGAAATACTTGAGGCGACACAGAAATTGAAAACCGATATTCTGAAATCGGACAGATCAATTCTTAATTGTGAGGAGATATTGATAGCTCTTGCTGTATCGAAAAAAGGGAACCGGGATGCGGAGCTTGCCGCAGGGAAACTGCCGCTGCTACGTGGATGCAGGGCGCACTGCACAGCGATTTTGAGCGATCAGGACGAACAGACTTTGAGTGCGCTTGGAGTCGATGTCACATCCGATCCGGAATACGTCACGACCAATCTGTACACCAACTGATTAACAGCGCCGAAAGATGATAGTCCCGAGAATAAAATCCGGAGATAAGTAGCAGATCGAGATGAGAAATCCAGGAGAATCTGGTGAGGGCAGGTGAAGATGAACAGGAAAAGCAGGAGCAGCGGATGAAGAGTAAGGCAGAGCAAAGCATAAGGAGAATTGCCGGTATAAAGTATGGACTGATCCTGCAGGGAAGCGCGATAGGAATCCTTGCGGGACTTCTTATATCGATGTTCCGTTTGATTTTGGCCAAAGCCGAAAGCTTCAGGATGGCGGTGGTGAATGGGCTATCATCGGCGGCAAGCACAGAAACCGTCGCTGCGGTAGCGGCGGGTTTTTTGCTGTGTTTTTTTTGTGCATGGCTGTGCCTTCGGATGGAGCCCATGTGCGCAGGCTCGGGAATACCGCAGGTTGCTGGCGAATTGAAAGGTAAAATATTTCAAAATTGGCCGAGAGTCATAATTACAAAATTTGTCGGGGCGTCTGCGACAATATTCGCGGGTCTTTCACTGGGACGCGAGGGTCCGAGTATACAGCTGGGCGCAATGGTGGGAAAAGGATTTTCTTCGGCGGCAGATAAACTTGCCACAGAGGAAAAACTGCTCATGACATGCGGCGCGGTCGCAGGCCTTTCTTCCGCATTCAGTGCACCTCTGGCGGGGGTCATCTTTGCGCTTGAGGGACTGCACAAGAATTTTTCCACCGATATTTTGCTCGGCTCCATGGCTTCGTCGATCGCAGCGGACTTTGTGGCATATTACATATTCGGACTGAATCCTGTGTTCGATCTAAAACTTGGGGAAGCCCTGCCGCTGAAATTCTATTGGACGATCCTTCTGCTGGGGATATTTTTGGGGGTATTCGGCACGTTGTATGGCAGGGTGGTTGAACTTTTTCAGGCCGGTTACGGCAAAATCGGTTCAACGGCGGCAAGGCTTTGCGTTCCGTTTGCCGCCGCAGTGCCTCTGGCGCTGTTTTATCCCCATGTTTTGGGAGGGGGCTACGACCTAGTCACGAAAGTGGCGGAGGGAAAATTTCTGCTCGGTGCGGCGGCGCTGCTTCTTGCGGTAAAGTTCGGATTTTCCGTCTTGAGTTTTGCCTCGGGCGCTCCGGGGGGAATATTTATGCCTCTGCTTGTTATAGGTGGGATCGCGGGCGGATTCTTTTTCATGCTGTTTGACGGGATTATGGGTATGGATGAGGTTTTTATAGCCAATTTCGTCGTATACGGCATGGTGGGTTATTTTGCGGCGATAGTCAGATCCCCGGTAACGGGAGTTATTCTTATAACCGAGATGGTGGGGGATTTCAGGAATTTCCTTTCATTGTGCATAGTCGCCTTCGTTGCGTATATAGTTGCGGATCTCATGGGGAGCAGGCCCATTTACGATCGGCTTTTGGAGAGACTGCTTGCCAAAAGTGAGGATCTGGGGATGGACGATTCGCTCAAAAGCAATAAGGTTTTGCTTTACAGCGATGTGTATATCTTCGGGTACATGGACGGCAAGAAGATAGAGAAAATGAAGCTGCCGGCGGGAAGTCTGGTGGTAGCGGTAAACCGCGGAAACGAAGAAATCGTACCGAGGGGAAACACTGTTTTGCGAGGCGGTGACAAGCTCACGGTTCTCTGCAATCAGGGAGATATGGCGGAAGTGGATGAAATGCTGAAATTGCTTTGTCGCACGGAGGGTGAGGATAGGCATGAAAATAGATGAAAAGTTTATAGATGAAAAACTGCTTCAGGCAGCAGAGAATGAAAAGGGAAACAGAAACGGAAGTTCGGATTATCCGGCAAGTGTGGGCTCGAAAAAAGGAGACCCAAGCAAGGCACGTCGGGATTTGCGCGAAGCGAGCGGCAGGGCGCTTGACCATATATGGACAACTTCATGGCTCAAAGAGGGGATTTCGCCCGATACCGCAAGTCGCGTCGAGAAAGTTTCCGAGATCGTATCCGGGCTATGCAATGTAGCGGATAAGGTGATTATCGTTGCTCCCCTTGCGGCGGCGCATGCGATCGGCGCAGTTGTGAGAGCTGTGGGAGCCGAACCGGCTTCGGAAACGGTTGCGGCGCGTGCGGATAATTTCCTGATGGCGGGAAACTCGTTGTCTGCTTTTGAGTATAAAAAGATCCTAAACGATGTGCGGGGCAAAAGACTAGCAATGATAGCAATCTCATGTGGGCATGAAGAGCTAGGGGAGATAGCCGCATGTTCGATAGTGGAAAAGCTTATAGCCGACCGACACGGGCCGGAAGAACTTGAACAACGAATAACGGCAATAACGGGAAGACGAGGAGAATATCTTCGAGCAATGGCGGCAAGGGGGTCGGCAAGAATGTATGTGCTTTCGGAGGATATTGACGAAGGCAGTTTTGCAGGATGTGGCGGCTTCCTGATTCCGCTTGCGGCGGCGGGAATCGATGCCACGGAATTTTTGTCGGGTTTTAAGAGCATGCTCTCGAGCACGATTTGGGATATGGACGGAGACAGGTACGGTGTGCTCATGGCAGGACTTGCCAAAGAGAAAGCAAGGGAAGACATTTTATTTTGGCAGGAGGAGTTGTCCGAAATGGCAGAATGGATTTGCGCATTGCACAGAAGAGCCGGGGTCGATTCCCGAGTCATACATGCCCCCGGCGAAAACTTATATCTTGCCGAGAACGCATTCCGGACTCATTTGTTCTGTGCAAAAGAGGGATCCGATGTCATGACACCGATCTTCCCGGGAGCAAGTAGTGAGGGAACGTTGAACATGCTGACCGCCGAAAAACAGGAGGAGGCTTTTGTCGAAACGGGCAACCGAAATCCGAGAATGCGATTTACGATCGAAGACTGCAAGCCGCACTCAATCGGTGAAGCAATGGCATTTTTTCAGCTTTCCAATGAAATTGCCATGCATATTGTGAGTGAACAATAGAAGAATGCCTGCACCCTCAACGTAAAATATAACAATATGTTTATTGATATATATGAATTTCTATGCTATTATATCCGCAGTGATATCACAGAGAGTAATAATGTAGTAGAAACAAGGGAAGATTTTAAGATTGAAAAATGCGGATTAAAGATTTTTGCTCCCAAAGCTGATGATGGTGTCATTAAAATGAAAACCAAAGAATCAACTATAAATCTAAAACTGCCCGAAGATAGGAGTGCGAATAAAGTTATCCAAACGGTAAATTTTGATATTGATATTGCAGTAGATTGTGAGGTGCTACGGTGCGAAAGAAACATAGTATACCATTTGTTTGTCTGCTGTTGACTGTGGCTATTGCCGCGGGAGGGGTTGGAATGTTTTTAGGTAAGAACTTTTTTGCACCTAAAAAAGTAATAGGAACGTCCACTAAAGGAATAAGAACATCCACTTTCGGTATTCCTAACAAAAAAACCCTAAAAGCATGGATTTGATTTTGGCAGTCGATATGATCGGAAAAGACGTTCTGAAGGGCTACTCTACGTTTGCTTTTTATGATCAGGGCTATGCTTTGGATGTATATGGGAAAATGAATATATTGGACAAGCATTTTGCAACGCTGAAAAATCATAAAGGGAAGTATTACGGCACATTGTACATCAAAGATAATCTGGCATTATTGACCACAAAGGGAGGCAAATCATATAAAATGAAACTTTACTTGGAAGGTGAGCGCTTCATTATTTCAAATTATACCAACTGGTACAAAGAATACGGAAACAAGCATAAATAGATGTTAAGTGCCTAAGCGAATTTTACCAATACTTGTTGCTATATAGCCCACTTTTTCGTTGCTCCTAAATTTCTTTTGAAGTCATCGCTCTTGCCGAAAAATCAATGTTAAGAGTCTCGCCGATACTCTTTAGTATCTCGTCATAGTAGTGAAAAAGATATATGTTTCTGTCTGCTATGGCACATGTACATTCGAGTATCTCAGCTGTTTGTTTGTCAAACTTAAGCTTTTCTATGCATTTTGCCGCGCCGTAACTTGTGGCATGTTTGCTTAACACATAGTCGTCATGTGAGTGAGTATTAAGTGTGTACCATATGTTATCGCCAAATATTGATGTATTTTAAAAAAATATGCCTCTCAGACATTAGAATTACTTGTTTCGCAGGATTTGAGCAAAAGAATGAGGTCAAAAGACTGGAGGTGTGACTGGAGATTTTCTTCGACATGCTCGCCGAAAACTGCATTTTGTACCTATTTTTCTACCACTTAGGCAAATAAACTAAAAAATCTATCTACATGAGTATACTGTAGGCAGAAAGTGATTTATATATTAAACCCGACGGGAAATAGGCTGCCCGCCGGGTTTTCTTACGGTTATGCATATTAAGCTACATGCCGAACGGATTTTCATGGCCTGCGATAGCACCGTTCAAAACGGCTACCTGTTCCTTTATGAATTCCACAACTTCCCTTTCAGTGCACTCGATTTTATGACCTGTGAGATATAACTTCATGGATTCGCGGATCACTATGTAACACGTATCGTTGTCAAGTCCTGCAACGATCATGTTTTCCACTGCGTTTACATATGCTTTACGAAGCATTTCTTGTTTATTCATGGCAAAGTCCTCCTATCCCATTTGGAAATATAAATTTGAATAAAATTTTAGCATGAACGCATGCCAAAAGCAATGACATCCTCCCATGCGCCCTATTGATTTAGACAAGGTAAATATGCAATAATGGTGGTAAGAACGCAATGAATGAAAGAGGTGGCAAATGGCTTTTACGCATCTGCATGTTCACACGGAATATAGTTTGCTGGACGGAGCGGGAAAGATAAAGGATCTGATCGGCAGGGCGAAAGAACTCGGGATGAATTCGCTTGCGATAACCGATCATGGAGTCATGTTCGGAGTCATAGATTTTTGGCGCGAATGCAAGAAGCAGGGCATACACCCCGTTATAGGCTGTGAGGTTTACACGGCGGCAAGGAAGATGGAAAACAAGGAGCCGGGTAAGGACAAACATCAGGGACATCTCATTTTGCTTGCGGAAAATGATGAGGGTTACCGCAATCTGTGTAAGATAGTTTCATTGGGATTTACCAAGGGATTTTACTATAAACCGAGAATAGACAAGGATGTCCTCAGGGCGCACAGCGACGGGGTCATCGCCCTTTCGGCATGTCTTGCGGGGAAAATACAGAATTCACTTTTGAACAGGGATTACGATGCTGCGAAGAAAGAAGCGCTTGAGCTTTACGAGATCTTTGGTGAGGATCATTTTTATCTGGAACTTCAGGATCAGGGGCTGCCTGAAGAATCGGAGATAAATCCAAAGCTCGCCCGCCTGTCTGAAGAAACGGGGATTCCGATGGTGTGCACCAACGATGTTCACTATGTGAGGCGCGAAGATGCGGAAGCTCACGATATCCTTTTGGCGATTCAGACCGCAACGAATATAGACGATGAGGACAGGATGAGATTCCCCAACGATCAGTTCTACCTGAAGAGTGAGGAAGAGATGCGTGAGATATTTAAGGATTTTCCGCAGGCGCTGGAAAACACCGAGAAAATCGCAAAACGCTGCAACGTTGAGTTCACTTTTGGAGAATACCACATACCGGAATTCATATCGCCGGACGGAAAGAGCAACGGTGAATACCTCAGGGAGCTTTGTCGTAAAGGTCTTGAAAAAAGATACGGAAAGGCGAGCGGAGAGCTTGGCGAAAGGTTGGACTATGAGATAAAGGTAATAGAGGAAATGGGATATGTGGAATATTTTCTCATAGTCTGGGACTTTATAAATTATGCAAAAGAGCACGGAATCATGGTGGGACCCGGGAGAGGATCGGCGGCGGGAAGTCTGGTCGCATACTGCCTGAAGATAACCGATATAGATCCGATCAGGTACAATTTGATCTTTGAGCGATTCCTGAATCCGGAGCGTGTCAGCATGCCGGACATAGACATAGATTTCTGTATAGAACGCAGGGGCGAAGTGATAGACTATGTCAGAGAAAAGTACGGCGAGGACAATGTTGCGCAGATAATAACGTTCGGAACGATGAAAGCAAAGGCGGTTGTCAGGGACGTGGGCAGGGCTTTGAATATGTCGTATGCCGACGCGGACAGAATTGCCAAGGCGATACCTTTTGAGCTTAACATGACCATAGACAAAGCATTGAGAGTGAATCCCGATCTTGCGAGAATGTACGATGAAGATGGAGCGGTGCGCAAGGTTATAGACATGTCAAAGAAGCTTGAGGGGCTGGCAAGGCATGCTTCCACCCATGCGGCGGGAATCGTCATATCGAAACTTCCGCTGGTTGAATACGTCCCACTTTATTGCGCAGACAAGGGTGTGGCAACCCAGTTCAATATGACGACGATCGAGGAATTGGGGCTGCTGAAGATGGACTTCCTCGGTCTCAGAAATCTGACGGTAATAAGAAACGCTCTTGCGGACATAGAGAAAAATCACGGGGTCAAGGTCGACTTTGCCAAGATGGGATATGACGACAAATCTGTGTATGAAATGATTGCAAGCGGCAACACCGAAGGAATTTTTCAGCTTGAAAGTGCGGGCATGACGACATTTATGAAAAATCTCAAGCCGACCTGTTTTGAGGATATTGTGGCAGGGATATCCCTGTACAGACCGGGACCTATGGATTCGATTCCCAAGTACATAGAGAATAAGAAGAATCCCGATAAAATAAAGTACGTTACTGATAAACTCGCACCGATACTCGATGTCACCTACGGGTGTTTGGTGTACCAGGAGCAGGTAATGCAAATAGTGAGAAATCTTGCGGGCTACAGCTTTGGACGCGCGGACATAGTAAGGCGCGCAATGAGCAAGAAAAAGAAGGACGTCATGCTTGCCGAGAAGGAGTACTTTATTCACGGAAAGACAGATGAGAACGGCAATGTTGAAATCCCCGGCTGCGTGCGCAACGGAATTTCCGAAACCGCCGCAGAGAGCATATTTGCCGATATGGAAACATTCGCTCAGTACGCTTTCAATAAGTCGCATGCCGCGGCATATGCGGTTATCGCCTTTGAGACAGGCTGGCTCAAGAAACATTATCCCGTTGAATTTATGGCGGCACTTCTGTCAAGCGTTATGGGTGATACGGGGCAGACGTCCAAGTACATAAGGAACTGTGAAGAGATGGGGATAGAAGTTTTGCCCCCGGATATCAACGAGAGCGAAAAAATTTATACCACTCTGAACGGAAAGATACGATACGGGCTTCGCGGGGTAAAGAATGTCGGAGAACACGCAATAGACGAGATAATCAAGGCAAGGGAGTCGAAAGGCAAACCCGAAAACATATTTCGCTTCATAGAGAGGATAGATGTGGGTTTAGTCAATAAAAAGGCTGTGGAAAGTCTGATCAAGGCGGGGGCATTGGATTCTTTGAACTCGAACAGAGCGGCGCAGCTTGCGGTGTTTGAGCAGCTCATAAGTTCTGCACAGAATGCCGCAAGAAAAAATGTCGCAGGGCAGATTTCACTTTTTGAGACGAGCGGCGATCAGATGAGCGACGCAAATATGGGAGCAGAACTGCCGGATGTGACGAATTTCGACGGAAAAATTCTGCTTGCCATGGAGAAAGAGATGCTCGGGGTGTATATCACAGATCATCCGCTGAATGCTTATGCGGAGAAAATAAGGGGGAAGGTTTCCGTGACGAGTCGTGAACTTGCAGGTGCGGGTGCGGATGATCCGGAGGATGAGAGCGCTGCTTTCACCGAAGAGGGTTTTGACGATTCCGCAAGCACTGAGATATATGACGGCATGAGTGTGGTAATGGCGGGAATGATCGCCGGAAAGAAAAATCTCATAACCAAGAGCAATAAGATGATGGCGTTTCTTGATTTGGAAGATCTTTACGGAATAACGGAAGTGGTCGTTTTTCCAAATGTATATGACAGATACCGGCATAATATAGAGGAGGACAATGTCGTCATAGTCAAGGGAAAATTGAACTTCAAAGAGGGGGAATCTCCCAAATTGCTTGCCGATACGGTGATAAATCCTGATGATATCAATGAGGAGCAAGAACATCAGAAGGACGCAAAATCAGGCGCCCCGACACGCCGGGGGAACGTGTCGCTCCTACGACAATCAGGGCAGGCGGCAAACGGAGACGATGCCGGGCGGGCAGGCCAAAGACTCAAGGTCAGAATCCCGCAGGAGATGAACCAGACGCAAATCCTGCAAGTGCTCACAAGAGTTTTCGATGAAAATCCGGGAGACATTCAGCCCCTGATATATCTTCAAAACGGGAAAATAGTGGCAAGCAATATAAGAGTTGATATGACACGATACCTCAAGGAAGAGCTGAATGAGATAGTCGGAGCCTCTAACATAAAGTTGGATTGATAAAAAAGCAAAGCCGTTTGAAAGAATGGAAAAACGATAAAGTCATTTGAGAGATTGAAGAACGGTAAGGTCATCGATAAAAATGATTTTACGCTTAAAAATACGCAAAATATTGTCACTGCAAACAAAAAGGTAGAGAAATGAAGAGGATAGGTGTACTTACATCGGGAGGAGACTCCCCGGGAATGAATGCGGCTGTTCGGGCAGTCGTGCGCTGTGCCATAGAAGAAGACATGGAGGTCTACGGAATACAGAGAGGATATGAGGGGCTTATCGAGGGAGAGTTTATTCCCATGAGCAGGAGATCCGTGGGCGACATACTGCAGCGCGGAGGTACCGTATTGAAAACGGCAAGGTGTCCGGAATTTGAAACTGAAAGAGGAATAAGAAAAGCTGTTTCGATGATTGAAACATTCGGGATAGACGGACTTGTATGCATAGGGGGCGGAGGAACGCTCAAGGGTGCGAGAGAACTTTCGGGGCGCGGAATTAAGGTCATGGGAATTCCCGGAACCATAGATAATGATCTGGGATATACGGATTTCACCATAGGCTTTGATACTGCCGTCACCACGGTGCTTGAAGCGATCAGTAAAATAAGAGATACGTCTTCTTCGCACGAGAGAACCACGGTTATAGAAGTGATGGGAAGACGCTGCGGGGATATTGCGCTATATGCGGGTCTTGCCGGCGGAGCCGAAGAGGTGATTGTACCTGAAAGGGAATTTGATATAAATCTGCTTAGCAGAAAGATTTTGCTGAGTGCAAACAGCGGCAAACTTCACAGCATCATAATCAAGGCGGAGGGAGTGGAAATCGATAGCAACAAGCTGGTTGAGCTGATTCAGGAGCGCACCGGCAGGGAAACGAAACTGGTTGTACTTTCTTACCTTCAGAGGGGCGGGACGCCGACCATGAAAGATCGGATTTTGGCCACGATGTGCGGAGCAAAGGCAGTTGAACTGCTTTTGGAAGAATCGCAGAGCAAGGCTATCGGCACCGTTAATGATGAAATCGTCGCCTATGACCTGGCCGAAGCGCTTGAGCAAGAGAATGTTTTCAATGAAGAGATGTACAAACTTATTGAGGTGCTGAGCAAATGAGCAAAACGGCGGTTATATATTATTCAAAACACGGAGCAACGGAAAAATACGCACGCTGGATATGCGATGCGGTCGGAGGAGATCTGCTTAACGCCCGTAAGACAAAAGTAAAAGACTTGTTGGAATATGATATCGTCGTATACGGCGGGGGGATATATTCCGGCGGCATCAAAGGAATAGAACTGATAACAAAAAACTGGTACAAGGGACTTTCGGATAAACGGGTGATTTGCTTTGGCGTAGGTATTGCGATAGATAAAGAAGAAAATCGCAAGCAGTGCATGGAAATAAACTTTGAAAGGCGTTTTGTCACCGACGCCAAGGAAGATGCGGGCAAGGACTCCGGAACTTTCAAGGCTTCGGAACTGTTAAAGGAAAAAAGATTGCCCATAGATTGTTACTTTTTGCCCGGGGCGTATGATCCAAAGAAAATCAAGGGCATAGACAAAGTGATTATGAGGATCACACGAAAGATGATAGGCGATGACCCTGCGGGAAGTCAAATACTTGAGTATACCGATAAGGGATGTGATCTTGTAAACAAAGATGCAATAGCAGAGATAGTGAAAGCCATACAGAAATAGGCAACAACCGGAGATAGAAAGAGCTACCGGAGAAAGAAATACTATACAAAACAGCTGTCAAGAGGTTTGTGAATCCTGTGGATTTATAGTGGAAAGTCAGCTTTTAATGTTGTAAAATGAGTGGGCAATCTTGCAAAGGTCGTATACGACCGTAAAAAGCGATGGGAGGAGTATGACTATGAGAATTGAAAGAAACGATGGGAGGAGTATGACTATGAATATTAAAAGAAGAGGCGTTGCAAGTAGAATTATTGCGCTCATTTTGACACTGCTGGTTGCCATGGCATTTTCGCAGAGCGCATTTGCGGCAGGTAAGACGAAGATCAACTACAGCAAGAAAAAGATGTTTGTGGAAGACAGCGTTCAGCTCAAAGTAAAGCGCGCAGGAAAGAGTCTTAAGGGCGTGAAATGGTCGAGCGGAAACAAGGAGATAGCAACTGTGTCAAAATCCGGAAAGGTTATCGGCAAGGCTTCGGGCAAGACGACGATTACGGGAAAATACGAAAATAAAAAGTACAAGTGCAAGATCACGGTGATGGCGGGTGCATGCAATCATCCCAAGAAAGACTGCTGCATTCCGGGTTGAATATAGAGAGGCAAAGCCGACATTCCCGCCGTATCGCCGTATGTCCGTCATATGCCATGCCGGAAACATCGTCTTGCGGCGAGTTGCGGCGCCGGCCGGGTTAAAGGTCTATGCCGATGTCGTTGTCTATAATATTGCCGAAATCTATTGAACTGTCGCCGAATCTCTTACGTATCTCATCAATGGTGCGCTCGAGAGATTCGGCCTCTTTACGTTTTTGGCCGTATGTGTCGAATATGGACAGCTGCTCGCTTTCGTCCTCATCGACCAGATTTATCGCCGTAATCGTAAGCATACGTATTGGAGCGTTATTTTTTTTGTGTTCTTTTACTATGTTGTATGCGGTATTTCTGATCTCTTCGGCAAGGTTGGTCGCGGCGGGAAGCTGTACTTGCCGCGAAATGGTGCGAAAGGAGGGGTCTTTGATATCCACTTTGACGCCATAAGCTTTCAGGCGATATTTCCTGAGTCTGCCTGCCACAGTGTCGGACAGTCGGGAAAGGCCGGTGAGAACGTCGTTTTTGCTTGTGAGATTTCTTTTGAATGTCATGCCGTTGCCCACGGACTTTATCCTGTCGCGTTGGTTGAAGTCCTTTACAGGGGACACATCATCCCCCCTTGCATATGTTTGAAGTATGATCCCTTGATTGCCGAGAATACTTCGCAGCCTGCCAGTGCTTGCGGAAGCGAGTGCACCTATGGTGTGGATACCGTGTTTTTTAAGCTTTTCCGCAGTTGCAAACCCGACGAAAAACATTTCACTTACGGGGAGCGGCCAAAGAAGTCTGCGATAATTTTCAGCGCTTATGACGGTGGTGGCGTCAGGCTTTTTATATTCACTTCCCATTTTGGCGAAGATCTTGTTATAAGAAACTCCTATCGAAAGAGAAAGCCCCAATTCTTCTTTTACACGTTTGCGCAGAGTGTCTGCGATGGTTTTTCCGTCACCGAAGAGTTTACGGCTTGCGGTCACATCCAGCCACGATTCGTCCACGGAAAAAGGCTCGACAAGGTTGGTGTATTGGTTGTATATCGCATTCAATTTTTCGCAGAACTGCCTGTACTTGTCGTGGTGGGGAGAAAGAAATACCAACTCCGGACACTTTTTCTTTGCCTGCCATACGGTTTCGGCAGTGACTATGCCAAAACGCTTTGCGGCCTCGTTTTTGGCCAATACAATACCATGACGGTTATCCGGATTGCCGCTTACCGCCACCGGCTTGTCGAGGAGTTCAGGTTTTTCCAGAAGTTCCACCGAAGCATAGAAACTATTGACATCACAATGTAAAATAACTCTGTCCATAAAAGCACCCGGGAAATATTAATAGGAGGTACGTCAAACAAAAATGGGAATGTATCCTGCGATAAGCTCAATCCGAAAGCAGGTGTTCGCCCGCCCTGATTCCGCTTTCCCAAGCATGTTGCAGGTTGTAACCCCCGCACGGACCGTCGTAATCCAAGACCTCGCCCGCAAAGAAAAGCCCCTTGACCAGCCGCGACTGCATGGTCTGTTTATCAATTTCATCGTACAAAACCCCGCCTGCCGTAACTTGGGCAAAGTCCCAGCCCATAAGCCCTTGTGGATGCAGACGAAATTCTTTCAACATAGAAACAAGCTTTGTCAAATCGCCGTTTGAATGCAGGTGTATATAATCCGCTAAAGGTTTTTTGACCAGTGAAGTGAGCGTAGGAAGCGAAGTAAGCACAGAGAGCGCAGTTGAGGCACTTGGTGGAAGTTGCTTCAGCTTGGAGAGAAGTTTGGGAACATCGCCTATTCCCGGCAAAAAATCTATCCGGGCTTCATAGTCGTCAAATCCGTTTTTAAGTGTCTTGCCCTGCGATATTTTCATATGGCGGGAAAGATTGAAAACGCAGATCCCCGAGACTCCGTAGCGGGTAAATTGAATCTCGCCTGCTTCCGTTGCTATTTCCTCGCAGGAGCCGGCGTTATCCGAATGTGTGCGGTAAAGAGAGATCCTGCATTTTGCTCTGACACCCGCAATGGATGCAAGATTCTCCTTTGTTTTGATGGCGGTCAGCGCCGGGGCAAGGCGCGAAACACTGTGCCCCAGCGACTTTGCGAGTTTTGTGCCCTCGCCTGCGGTTCCAAACTGAGGAGCCGCTTTCCCGCCTGCCGCAATCAGAACAGTTTTTGCAGTCAGAAAAGTTGTATTCGTGTATTCAGCAGAATAAGTTTGATGCCGGTTTTTGCCGCTTTTTACAGAGCCTTGATATGCGGTTGATTTTGTGTTTGGACTTTCGGCATTGTTTTTCCTGTCGAGACAATGTCTTTGGGAGAGCTGCACATCAAAAAAATCACCCGTTTTCCTGATTCTCGTCACAGTCGTGTGGCAGCAGACGTGGATGCCTCTTTTTTCTATCGCGCAAAGCAAGATCCGCACAACATCTTTTGCATCTTCGGAGTAAGGATAGATCCGTCCCGAAGAGTCTGTTATGGTAAAAAGACCAAGATCAAGAAAACGGTGTAGGACAAAGGCATGCCCCGGGCAGGCGCTGTTGGAAAGATTGCATTTGCCGTTTCCTGTTGAACCAAGCTTTTTGCCGGGCTCGGAATTTTTTTCGATTATCACGATGCGGGCGCCCGGATTCTTGTCGGCGGCGGATATGGCAGCCATCATTCCGGCGGCTCCCGCACCTATTATACAAATATCGAACAAGCTGTTTCCTCACTTTCCAATCGATCTGTTTCTTCAGTTCCCAATCAAGATATTAACTCACTCTTCGATTTTGTCGCAAAGCGGAGAAACATCGACTCCGGAAACGCGGCCAAGTGTAGTTTTCAGAAGTTTTTTTATCGCTGCGACCCCTCCGGGAATGTTGGATTCTATATTCAGCGGGAGGATCGGGTCGTGCAGGGAACGCCGGATCAAAAACCATCCGGAAACATCGCCGCAAAAGGAAATCCTCACTCCCTCGTAATTCGGATGTACAACGGAGCATTTTACGATCGGCGCATTATGTTTGCCGAGTGCGGTTGAAGTACCGTCAAGGGAACTGACAGCACTGAGAGCTTCCTGTGCGCATGCGGCAAAATCCGAAGAATTGATCGGCAGGCGAATTTCAGAGGATTCTGCCGGCTCGGAGAGCTTGTTGAGGACGGAGGAAATACCTTTGCCCTGCCGAAATAGTAGCGCGGCGCGAATAACGATCAGGGTTGCAAGAAAAGCGCCGTCATCCAGGAAAAAGTTGTCTTTGTAGGCAGCATGCCCGCTGGTTTCAATGGCCAGGTAACTTGGAACGCCTTCTTTGTTAAGTTCAATAGCCTTGTTTATGACGTTTTTGTAGCCGCGTTTGAAGCGCAGGTGCTTGAGCTTGAGAACATCTTCAAGATACTCGCTGAGCATGTCGCTTGTGACGCTGTCTGTCACAACGGTGGAGCCGGGATGCTTGTCGGCTATCAAAGCCGCCGCCATGGCAACGATCGCATTTCCGGATATGGCTTTTCCGTTTTCATCAACTGCGGAAGAACGATCCACGTCAGTGTCGAAAATAAGACCCAAATCACATTCTCCCGACAAAACACCCTCGCATACGGATGCCATCGCTTCACGGTTTTCGGGGTTGGGGGGATGATTTGGGAAGCTTCCGTCCGGATTCAGATAGCGGCTCGATGAAATGTCGGCGCCCAACGGCTTCAAGACTTCTGTCGCATAGAATCCTCCTGCGCCGTTTCCCGCATCGACACAGATTTTCATGCCGCTCAGAGGTTTCTCGTCGGGTTTATGGATTCCTTTACCTTCACCGCCGTTTTCGCCTCTATGCTCATCGCTGTTTGCTTTAGGGAAAAGCGGGCTTTCCGGAGTTGCAGCGGCTATCGCCTCTATGATCTTTTTTCTAAGGCTTGTGGAATATGTTTGCATCAAAGCGGTGGAAACCCTGGCTCCCTTGTTGGGGTTCATAGGCTCGGTTGAAAGCCTCGACAGGATTTGCGTGCTTTCCGCAAAAGTTAGAATGTCGGTTATATCCCCTTTGTCAAGACCGCCGCTTTCGGTAAAGAACTTAAAGCCGTTTCTGTTCCACGGCAGATGGCTCGCGGTGATCATAACGGCGCCGTCCGCACGGTACTGGGGAAAGACTGTGCTCATGAACATCGCGGGAGTTGAAGCAAGTCCGCAGTCCAGAACATGAACCCCGTACGAGATAAGAGCTTGTGCAAAAACATCGAGCAGTTCCTCTCCTGAAAGTCTGGAATCACGACCGATCGCGATCTTTAACTCCGACGGCGCTTTGCCAGTAGAAAGTGTCAAACTGTACAGGAACCCCTTGGCTATGCGGGATGTCGTATCGGGCGTTATAGTAACACTCTCGCCTTTTACGCCCGGCAAAGCTACCCCCCTTATATCGCTGCCGTTTTGCAGCACTGCTAAATCATAATTCACCATATGCAATCTCCAAAATATGCAATCTCCAAAATTATAGCTTGCCATATTCGTCTACCGAAATCATGGCTTGCCATATAGACCCTCGACCTGAATTTTCATACATCAATTATATTGAATGGGCAAAGAAAATTCAAGAAAACTTTGCGGCAAGGCGTGGCAAACACACGGCTCGTCGGATGGAGAGCGGCTTGGATCTCGCAACGTTGAAGTCATTTACATGTATAAATTTGTATGTTATCATATTATTGCAATGCATTGCTTTGCTTTGCATGAAAAAAGGTTACGATGGGTTTAGAGAAATTGACCACATTTATTTTTAAGCTGATTGAGAATATCTACGATAACGCTTTGCTTGTCGGTGCGGGGATTTTGCTTCTGCACCTTATGTTTTGCGTGGGGATGTGGGCGACATCTAAGAAAATAGGCATCCCCAAGACGCACTCCCTCATCCCTGTTATCAGGAACTCTTATCTGTTTGGACTTTGTTGGAGCAATAAAATCTTCAAGATGCAAGCCATACTTACCATACCGGAATTTTTAAGCTTATGTATTTGCATGGTAATGTTCCTTAAGAATGGGAATATAGCGGTGGCACCTACCCTTGTTTTCTTATCGGTTATAATTTTAAACGCCATCATACACATTATTCTATACTATAAGTTTGGGAGGTATCTTGGGAGAAGAAAAGTATTCAGTTTTGCATTGGGGATCTTTACACTGGTGATTTTACCTTGGCTTGGATGCGGCAAAGGAAAATATCGTTCTGATATATAGAGCGCGCAGAAAAAAGAAAGAAGTTGTATGCTTTTTAAGCATGCTCAATATCAAAGTATTCGTTTCAAATATGCGCCTGCTTTGCTCTTCGTTTAAGGTTGCTGCCTTCTATGTGAATGGAGTTATAGCTCATGCGTATTTGAAGCTCGTGGTAAATGCCACCGGATATCTTGTGGTTTTTCTCTTCTTGTAGTTGCCTGAGAATAGGATTGTCAGAAAGCACAACGTAGAGGTCATCTGTGGAGCAGGCAAAGAAATCACATAACTTACGCATGACCGAGGAAGAAAGTTTTACTCCTTTGGAAATTTTTGCGATAGTTCTTGAAGAAATTTGAGAACGCTCACTCCCGTATTATTCTGCTACTATGTAATAAAGCGTTCAATCTATGTATTCTCGAAGCATTGATTTTTGACTGTAAAATAAATTGTACGAGGTGAATTGGCATGAAAAAGAGATATATATTGTATCTTGTGGCGATTATCGTTTTGAGTGATATTATCTTGGCACTGTATGTTACTGAACGCATACAAAGGCGGATGAATATTTCAACATCCTCCAATAAATATTCAGGTACATACCTCAATGGTGCACAGACGAACAGTGACACCTATACGTTGGCGGTTTACTTTGGTAAATCCGAGAAAAACAAGACAGAAAACGACGAAGAGGAAATCCCGGATAGATTCTTGTTATACGATAAGCATACGCACGTATATTCAGGCAGAACCAACTTTTTGGATGGAAGGTGCTTGCTGCTTAATGAAAAAGGGAAAAAAGTCGCCGAAATAAATGAGAAGAAGGAGATTGTGCTGTTTTTGGACTCGAAATTCGGCGTGTTTTATAAAATTTTGGATACTCCGGGTGTAAATAAAAATTTAGTGCCGGAGAAAATCTTAAAAAAATACAAGTTCAGGTAACCTAAATGGATGATAATGTATAATTTTGAGAAAAATGCAGTGGATATTCATATCGACCGGTAGACCGGTAGTAAATACAAGGGTTTTGCCAAAGAAACGTATAAAATCCTCGGGAACCATTGATGCCGCATGGCTCCCGGGGATTTTAAGTTCAGTTATACTTGTTGCAAACACATTGTTGCGGCCACACTATGGCAAAGGTGCATTTTCTCAAATGTGAGATGCGCATTGATAAGTAAGATGGCTTTATGGATAAGTCAAAAAAGTAACTGGTAACAGTAATTTTATGTGATATAATGTGTTCGATGACAGAAAATATATATAAAAGGTAGAAGAATGGAGAAAAGAAGATCAAAAGGTTTGCTCTATCGTACTGCCATACTGCTTCTGCTTGCAATTATGGCTTTTTGTGGCTACAAGATCGTAAGGATCTTATATGACTATCACGTTGGGAGTAGGGTATACAGCGATGTTGCAAAAGATGCGAATGTCAAGGTCGATAAAAAGCAAACGAGAATAGACTGGAAGAAACTCAAGGCGAAGAACGATGATGTGGTTGCGTGGCTTTATTCTGCGGGGAGTGTGATAAATTATCCGGTGGTGCAGGGTCGCGACAATAAGTATTATCTTCACCGCCTGATCAACGGGGAGTACAATTTCAAGGGCACGCTATTTGTGGATTACAGGGTGGAAAAACCTTTTAAGAACTTCAACACCATAATATACGGTCACAGAATGAAAGACGGCTCCATGTTCAAACCGCTTGTAAGATACGACGATGCGGGATATTACAAAAAACATAAGCTCATGCGTTTGGCGACGCCGGACAGGAATTATGACTTGATCATATTCGCAATGGCAAGGATTGGAATCGACAGCAAACTGTACAAGCTCGATTTTCATGATGATGCGGAAAGACAGGAATTTATTGACGGGATACGGAAAGTTTCTGCCATAGATACGGGGGTATCCGTCACCAAGAAAGATAAGATCGTGATGATGAGTACCTGCACCGAGGAATTGGATGATAAAAGAATCGTCGTGTTTGGGAAGCTGAAAAAGATTTTAGATTGAATTGGATTGAATGATGGTTGTGTTTAGGAGATTGAGAAAAAATTTGAGTTAAAAAGAGGGAATTTATGCATATTGTGTTTTGTGATGATCAGGCAGAAGTAATTGCAAAATATCAAAAGATAGCTGAAGACATCTGCTCGAGACATAATATCGATGCCACGTTTGGCAGCTATAAAAGCGGCGAAAGTTTACTTTTTTCCATGGATGAGGTGATTGGCGGAGCCGATATTGTTTTTCTCGATGTCAGAATGCCGGGGCGCAACGGCATAGAGGTTGCAAGTGTGCTTCGGGAAAATGGCTATGAGGGTGAGATTATTTTTCTGACCCTGTTTAAGGATGCTGTCTATTACGCATTTGATGTTAGGGCGAACAATTACCTGCTAAAAGAAACCGCTACCGTCAAGAGGATTGAAAAGGTTTTTTTGAATGCGGTGGAAATAGTGAGGGAAAAGAGCGACGAGTTCATACTTCTGACGGGCATAGGGGAACATCGCAATGTTCGAATCAATGAAATCAGATATTTTGAGGTTAACCGGAAAATCGTGACGGTATATTACGAACATAGGAATTTCGAGTTTATATCGACTATAGGGAAGTTGGAAAATGTCCTGTTCAACAAGGGTTTCATTAGGATATCAAGGTCGCATCTTGTCGCCAAAAAGTATATAAGGTCGTTTGTGTACGGAAAGGTTATCCTTATGGATGGCAAGGAACTTCCGGTGGGAAGAAAATACTATAAAGAACTCAAAAATATCATGAAAAGCGGACAAAAAGTTGAGATGCCGTAAAAAAGGGCGTAAAATAAGGCAAGGAGGTGAGGACATGCGAGAACGACAAGCAAATACGATCTGCGGGATGCGAGCAGTGTTGATTTTGCTGGTAACCATGTCCGCACTACTTTTTGGATGGAAGAATCCGACATACGCCAAAGAGAAACCACCGGGGGACAGAAGTACCTATGATGTAAGGATCAAGCAGAAAGCGACGGAAACCACGGATGGGATCAGAGAGTACAGGGATAAGGCAACGGGCAAGCTTTATTTGGAGAAAATCCCCAAGACAGGTCACGTGTGGGGAGAGTGGAAGGTGGTCAAAAGACCCACGGAGGATTCCGACGGATATAAAGAACGCCATTGCATCAGATATGGCCGGGGTGAGCATAGTGCAAAGCATTTTCAGAAAGCAGTGATAAGCAAAACGGCGGGAGAATGGAAACCGTGGGTCGTGGACAGAAAGCCCACCGGTATCGTGGAAGGATTGAAACACAGAGATAGCACGGATAACGCCAAGCGCGTCCAGTATGATATCATTCCGAATTTGAGGCAGGCGATGATCCTCAATACCGGAGAAACCTTGCGACCGGTCGTATTGGATTCGGGCACGGGTGAAGTCCCCGATGAAAATAGAAAAGTTATAAGACATGATGCATCCGGGGAAGAGAGAGATGCGAGGGCACCGGGCAGTTACGAAGGAGAAACTCCGGCTGGAGGAAACGCAAAAAAAGGAAGCGCTCCGTTTAGCACAGCCGATGCCGTAATTATAGGAGCAAATGGCACCGTGGCCGGGATTTGGGTGGTTCTTCTGTTTCCGATGTTCAAAGTGGCGTTTTGGATTTCCGCAAAAAAACGTGCGATAAGGAGGAAAGGTATATGATTGCGCGTCACATAGCGGGTTTGATAATCTTGGCGCTTATTACCATAGGTGGGGCAATTGCTTATCTCGTTCTGCGCATAAAGGTGAGAGATGCGGAGTCCGATCTCATGATTGTCAAGAAGAAGGATCTGAAAGGCAGAGATTCAGACTATGATCCGAAGAGCGGAAAATGAAAAAAGAAATGTTCTCAGGGCATGTAAGAAAGCAGATAGTGCCTGAACAATATGGCAGGCGCATTTTGACGGAGATTTAATATGTTTATTGGAACAAAGAAAAGAATATTTGTCGCAGTGGGTATCATTGTTGCGGCTACGGGAATATTCTGTGCGGCTTGCGGTATACTTAAACATGCGTATGTGTCGGCGCTCACGTCGAACCCTTTTGAGGAACTGGACGTGAAAGTTTCAGAGGCGCTGACTTTTGAATGCACGGAAAACGGCAAGCCCCCTAAAGAGGATTGCAAATACAGTTTTGAGCTTAGGGATGAGAATAAGTATCAAGATGGAATTGTTCCCGTATATAAGGCGGAAAATATCGGAGGGAAGATCTCTTTCGACTACGATAAGATTCTTGAAAAAATACATGATAAGGTCTTCTCCGCCACGGCTCCCTTGAAAAGGTTTGACCTTAGTTTCAGCGTCAAACAGATAAAAGGGGATGATCCGAATATATCTTACGACGAGACAGGATATACGATAAGAATAATCGGTGTCTACAATTACGATGAAGGTATTTACAATGTTACGGAGGTAAGCTACTACAAGAATAATCTACCTGTATGGGAGCAGGTCAGGAGTATCAGTTTCAACAACTATCGCAAAGAGGAACGCAAAGCAAAAATAGTTGTGGAAGAGACGGATGCGATAAAAGGAGATACACTGGAAAGCGGCAAGGTATACACCTATACGATAAAGGTTCGCAATGACGGGAATGCGGCGGCGGAAAAAATCTACATAAGACGCTACATGCCGGAATATAGTAATTTTGAGCCGGACGGCAAGGAGGGAACTTTTGACGATCCGTATGATTGCATGGACGATAAGGAAAGTGTGAGGTGGATAATCGACTCTTTGAAAGAGGGTGAATCCCGGAGCTTGAAATTTTCGTTCGCCGTCAACGTGTGCAAACCCGGAAGCCTTAAGAAGAAGCATGAGGTGATGTGGGAGGTCGTTGGACCTAATTACGAGCCGGGAGTTTTGCGAAGAGATCCCGCAAACAAGATTTGATACGCACCGGGATTTGCCGGGATTTGATATGCGTTTTGATATGCGCGCTGTGTCTGCGGTGCGTTCCTGAACATGAACCTCTCTGAAGCGGATGCGGGCGCGTAGTTTGCTTTATGGTACTTGTGGTACAGTCGATCAAGCATGTCTGCGCAGGGGTATCCAAAATCCCCGGGAATGCAATCTACTTTGCGCTGCCGTCGGGGTTAAAGAGGGGGAGCTTCTCAAGGTAAAGGATGTCATCGCGTTTTATGGCATCTCCCTCGGCAAGCACTGCCATACGGCCGGCGATAGTGCAATCTATGCGTTCAAGCAGTTTTTCTATGGACCTCAACGATTCGCCCGTGCTGATAACATCGTCTACTATGAGGACTTTGCGATTTTCCAAAAGCGATATGTCCGACTGCCCCAGGCACAGTTTCTGAACGTTGCCTGTGGTGATGGAATCGACATCTGTTTCGATTATGTTCTGCATATACAGTTTTTGTGCTTTACGGCATACCACATAATCCTTGCCTCCGGATGCGCGTGCCATTTCATATGCGAGAGGGATGCCTTTGGACTCTGCCGTAACGATCACGTCGAAGTCCGGGGCTTTTTTTAGAAGCTCTGTTGCGGCGGCGCGGGTGATCTCCACATCGCCGAACATGACAAAAGCACCTATGTAAAGTTCATCATTTATGGGGCAGAGCGGCAATTTCCGCTCAAGCCCCGCAATCTTCATTTCATAAAACATTGTATCCCAAGTCCTTTCAAGGCATAACGAGGGTGTAAATTCTGGCTGCGAAAAGGACAAAGCATATCCACATTATAGCATTGATATCCTTGACTTTACCCGTAAACAGCTTGATGATCACCCATGAAAGCATTCCGAACATGATCCCGTTTGCGATGGAGTATGTAAAAGGCATCATGATTATCGCTAGAAAACCTGCAATCACTTCCGCAAGGTCACCGCTGAAAGTCATGTTCTTGACGGCGCTGAGCATCAGAAGTCCAACCCACAAAAGAGCCGGGGTCGTTGCAAAGCCCGGGATGGCAAGAAATATAGGGGATAGGAACAGCGACAGTATGAAAAGTATTCCGGTAACCAGCGCAGTGAGCCCGGTTCTTCCTCCCGCTGCCACACCCGCGCTTGATTCCACATACGATGTGACGGTTGAGGTGCCCATGCAGGCGCCCGCCATGGTGCCGACCGCATCGGAGAGCAGAGCCTGTTTGGCACGCGGCAGATTCCCGTCAGAGTCAAGAAGATTCCCCTTTGAGGCCACGCCTATCAGAGTTCCGACCGTATCAAATATGTCAACAAAAAGAAAAGAAAAGACGATTATGGCAAAGTCTATGAGATGTCCGCCTATCCAGTCAAAGTTAAACGCGAACAAATTCATGCGGGAAGGAAGTACACCGCCGGAGAAATTCGGGATCAATGAGTAAACGCCATGGGAGGGATCCACATGATACCAACCTGTACTTTGGGCTATTATCCCCAATAGCCATGTCGCAAGGATCCCTATAAGAATATCTCCTCTGACCTTGTAGTGATGAAGTATCGCAATGATCATAAGTCCAACCAGAGCCAGAACCATCTGAGGCGTTGCGAAATTCCCCAAAGTAACCAATGTTGATTGATCACCGATGACAATTCCCGCACCCTTAAGCCCAACTATGACGATGAAGAGACCTATGCCCGAAGTGATTCCGTACTTCAGATTTTCGGGGATGTCGTTGACAAGTTTTTCCCGGAAATTTGTAAAGGACAGCAAAACGAAGATGATTCCTTCGCATAATACCGCTGCAAGTGCGATTTTCCAAGGGTCTTGGATCCCTTGCTTTGCCATCGGGATACATACGCTGAAGGCAAAATAGGCATTAAGACCCATACCTGATGCAAGCGCAACAGGGTATTTGGCGTAGAAAGCCATGATCAATGTGGCAAAAGCGGCGGAAATCGCCGTTGCGGTGAAAACCGCAGCGCTGTTCATACCTGCGGCCGACAAGATACTTGGGTTGACCGCAAGGATGTACACCATCGCAAGAAATGTCGTGATACCGGCGGTGACTTCTGTTCTGACATCGGTTCCGTGCTCACGGAGCTTGAAAATTTTTTCCATATAATTTCTCCTCTGTTTCAATAACTAATTTTAATAACAAATACAATAACTGATAAAATACGTGCATCGGTGGGGATTGACTTTTAACCCCGGCCTAACCGAATTTGATCGGTGACGGCTTGTCAACTTTGCCGTGAAGAGTCTTCAAGGCGATCTTTCTTGGACGGCAGCTGTGAGAGAACGACAGCGACGAAAATCAGAAGGCAGCCCAAATAACCTCTGAGCGACATGCTCTCATGCAGTATGATAGCTCCCGTTATTACCGAAAAGACTGATTCCAGACACAGAATCAGGGATGCCTCGGACGGGTTTGCATCAGCCTGCGCAACGATCTGAAGTGTGTAGGCTATGCCGCATGAAAAGACTCCGGCATACAGGATAGGGAACCAGCTTTCAAGTATAGACGGCAGGTGAGGTTCTTCCACGATAAACATGCATATTATTCCCAAAAGACCCGCAACCAGAAACTGAATGCAGGAAAGTTTTACCCCGTCGGCTTTCGGGGAAAAATAGTCGATCACCATTATGTGCAGCGCAAAACCGAAAGCGCACAGCAAGATGAAGAAATCACCCCTCTGTATGTGAAAGCTTTCGCCGGGTTTCATGGTCAGAAGGTACAGCCCCGCAATGGCCACGATTGCGCAAAACCATATGATTTTTTTGACCCTGTGTCCTGTGATGATAGACATCATGGGAACTATTATGCAGTAGATCGAAGTTATGAATCCGGATTTTCCTGCTGTGGTAAGCCCCACGCCATATTGCTGGAGGCTAGATGCCAAAAACAATGCAGCACCACAGGCGACACCGCCGATCCAAAGTATTCTGCCGCTGCCTCCGGTTTGGGAAGATGAGGAAGATTGATCAGCCGTATTCTGCGTCGCATGATTTTCATCATCTGCGGAAATCGGGTCGCCTGCCGCAAGAGTTTCGGCTGTCTTTGTTTTTTTGGCTTCTTTCTTTTTTTTGATGTTGTCAAGTATCAGAATTACAGGAATCAGAGAAAGACCGCCCACAAAAGTCCTGACTCCGTTGAACGTAAATGTTCCTACATCCGCCCCCGCTTTTTGGGCAACGAAAGCCGATCCCCAGATAAAAGCGGTCAGAAGCAGGAAAAGATTGCTTTTGATTCTCTTACTCATAATAATCTCCGTTCCACCGTCCCCGTCGACGGTTCAAGCATCAAACAGTGGCTGCCGGCGGTTCAAACGGGTCGTAAATGAACCGCCGAAGCCGGCAGTGGGCACCCACTGCCGGCGCAATAAGTTCGGCGCAATTCCGGGAACTTATTGCGCAGCCACAGCCTACCATTTCCGGATTGAGAAGTCCGATTTTTCAATTGAACAACTCCCACGCAGATATTTTAACGATTTTATGCGGATATATCAATAGTTTTATTGCAATTGGCGTAAGCACCCCTATTTGCGAATTTACCGAACCCTTATTTGTATGAACGCTCGTAGATCCCGGCAATTTCCTCATCCGTGGTCCGGGCGGGGTCGAAGCCGAAGAGTCGTCCCATGGCTGCCCTGGAGTTCTTGGCCATTGTCATGAACTCATCTTTTTCGATGCCGTAGTCGGACATCTTGAGGTCTGCCACCATGCAATCTTCCTGAAGCTCTATGAGCGCGGCAATAAAATCCTCCGGTTTGTCCGCATCGCTCTTGCCGAGAAATCTTGCCATGTCGATAAATCTGTCATCGCATACATGTTTGTCTATCCAGAATTTAAAATACTCCACGGAAATCATGATAAGTCCGGCTCCGTGTGGAAGTTCGGGATGGTAGGCACTCATGGCATGCTCCATGGAATGCTCGCTTGTACACGAACATGCCACCATCGAGTATCCTGAGAGAGTGTTTGCAAACGCAACTTTTTCGCGTGCCTCCATATCGTCTCCGTCCTTGACTGCGCGTGCGAGGTATTTGCCTATATTCTCTATCGCAGTGCGCTCCACCATTTCGCTCATAAGATTGCGTGCGTTTGATATATATCCCTCCAGAGCGTGGAAAAGAGCGTCAAAGCCCTGATAAGCCGTAAACTTCGGCGGAACTGTCCTCATAAGTTCCGGATCCACTATGGCAACCTTGGCGAAAAGAGAATTTTGCCCCCCGACACCGATTTTTTCATTTGTGTCAGGATTGGTGATGACGCCTGCCTGATCCACCTCGCTGCCCGTTCCTGCGGAAGTTGTTATGGCAATCCATGGGAGAGGATCATTTTCCAAAGATTTGCCTTTACCGGAAAAACCGGATGCGTAGTCCCACAAGTCATCCGATGACTGTGGGGTGAGCATCGCCATGACTTTTGCCGCATCCATCACGCTGCCTCCTCCGAGTGCAACGACAAAGTCACATCCGTTATCTCTTGCCGACTGCGCTCCTTCCTCCACGACCGACTTCAGGGGGTTTGCGGCCACTTTGTTAAAGAGAACGTAGTCGCAGCCTGCCTTTTTGAGTTCTTCTTCGGTTCTTGCAAGAGAGCCGTTTTCAATGGTGGATTTTCCGTTTGAAATGACCAGAAGAGCCTTTTTTCCGGGCATTTTTTGCTTATGCAAATCCGATAAGGCGCCGGCGCCGAATATCACCCTTGTCGGTGCATAAAAAGTATAGTTGCTCATCTTTCTACCTCCAAGCTTCATCCATGTATAAGGGAAGATTCCCGCAAAACAATTATACAACAAAAAGTGTGCGATAAGATGAAAATGTCAAAAAAAGCAAACCTTGATATCTTATGGCGATGCCCTCAAAAAAGTATGAACGTTCTCTTGGACGGTAAGTTTTTTAGAAACCGGGGGGCGCGGACATTTTTTGCTTTTACTTATGGGGAAAAACGGATTCCCTGCTTGGCATCGAAAAGATACCGCGCAGGGAAGTTATCCAAAGTCCATTACTATTAAAAAAGTAGTGGACAAAACCTTCTATAGTACACAGCAAAACCGCTATGGAAAGTATAATCAAAAAAAGAATTGTACGTTCCATGAGGTTCGTGTAATCTTTAGGAATTGCGTCCAAAAACGCACGCACCTACCGATTTTAATTTGCTGAATTGCAAAGTTTAAATCAACATTTTCCATGGATACGTGGATTTTCACTTTGCAATTCAGCACTTTTTTAAAATTAATGCTTTGAGAATAAATCGATGGAACGCTTTATCACATAGTAGAAGAATAATACGAGAGTCAGCGTTCTCAAAACATATTCACACGCATCCAAATACAGCGTATTATCAAAAGTTTTGAATAGATTATTCCGTATAACGGCAGGCAACTGTGTGGTGAATGCAGCAATCACCAATCTCCCCACCTCTAAAAAAAACTTTTTTTTATTCATAAGAATCCTCTCATTTGTAAGTATAAGTTTTAGTATAGTGGCAACCTATAGGTAAATATGCTATACCCGTGCCTACATCCTTATATTTCCATACGACACCACGCTTACTAACGTATTTATCAACAGTGAATCTATATCTATCATATATAGCATACGCTTTATATGTTAAGTATTTCACTACTTTACCGTTATGTTTGTACGGAACTTTAGTGGAGCCTCCGATTGTCACGGAAGTAGTACTTGAAACGTTAAACCCGACAGCCGTCGAAACAGAGGCTGCGGTAACATTTAAACTACAGCTATAGCTATTTGACACCGATTTTGAATGCGCCAGAGTAAGTGTGTCAGGATAGGATCCCTGTGCTACAGATAAAACTTTGGATCCAACTTCTCTACCGATAAATGTTTTACCACGAGCTTTATATGATACACTTCCTTTGCTTCTGTTTACTTCAACTGAAGCAGGTTTAGGAGGAGTATTAAAGGCAGGAACTCTTAAAAGATTTTCATCTATAACCTCTAAATCCGTAACTTCAGGATTAGGCAAAGCTTTCTGAACCTTTTCATTAAAGCTTGGAGAGTTAATATCTCCGATTAACGTTAATGTTACAGGTTTCCCTTTCTCTTTCTCGGTTGACTCAATTGCATAAAGAGTCTTGAGATTTAGCGATACAATAAACAACGCTAAAACAAAGATAATAATAAGTCTCCCAATTGAGTTATGTTCTTTAACAATTCTAATGTAAAAACCAACAACTAGATCATAATATGTGATGATGATTTATCCACACCCTCATATGTGGTGTTCATTTTGATAAGAGAAGCCTTATCTACAAATTATGTTAAGAATTTCATCCACCGCTCACCTGAACGACGTAAGTCCTTAAACTAACTCCCATAATAGCACATCGAGTTATAAGTGCCAAACCTTTTTTGTCCGCATCCCCCACTGTTGAATATATCTTGAAGAGAATCCACGTTTATGCTATCGTGTACAGCAAAGAGAATCGACGGTACAGGGGAAACGATACAGGGGAATATGAGTATGAACAGGGATGACAGGAGAAATTCAGTTGATTTGCCACAGGATGAAGCGGAATTGGAAAGACTTGTGACCGAAATTCGGCTCCCGGATGCTTATGCGCAGGAGCTTGCAAAAGAAAGACAGGATTCGCTTGCCAAGGTTCCCGGCAGTCTGGGCAAATTGGAAGAAATCTCGGTCAGAATTGCGGGGATTACGGGAAAGGTGACCGGCAATTCCCTCAAAAAGCAGTGTGTGGCGCTGTTTTGCGCAGATAACGGCGTGATTTCGGAGGGGGTTGCCTCCGCGCCGAATTCGGTTACGCTTTCGCAAACCGTAAACTTCACAAGACGAATCACAGGGGTAAGCTCTCAGGCGAAGTACTTTGGAATAGATATTCTGGACATAGATATGGGAGTTGCGGGAGAAATTCCGCCGGAGCTGTACACCGATAAAATGTTGACCGAGAGCGGAAACATACCGGTGAAAATTGTGAACAGGCGCATCGCAAGAGGCACCAAGAATCTCGCGAAAGAAAATGCGATGACAAGAGACCGGGCGGTTAGAGGGATTTTGACCGGATTTGAGGCGGCGGATGCCATGAAGGAAGCGGGGATTGAGCTTTGCGGAGTAGGAGAAATGGGTATAGGAAACACGACGACAAGTTCGTGCCTTCTCAGAGCCGTCACTGGAGTCGCCGCCGAAAAGCTTGTAGGAAGAGGCGGTGGTCTTAATAACGAGGGGCTTGAGAAGAAGACGGAGATCGTGCGGAAATGCGCCGATGCGTGCGCTTCTGAGGATCCGACGGGCAAACTTGCCGCAGTCGGCGGCTTTGACATCTGCGGAATGGTAGGATGCTTTCTCGGCGCCGCAAGAAACGGGATGCCGGTGGTGATAGATGGTTTCATTTCAATCGTTGCGGCGGTGATGGCAAAGGAGTTCACCCCGCTTGTTACAGAGTACATGTTCGCTTCCCATAAATCCAAAGAGATAGGGTATGTCACCGCAATGGAATATCTGGGACTGTCACCGATGTTCGACCTCGACATGAGGCTCGGGGAAGGGAGCGGTTGCCCGATAGCGTTCAAAATAATGGAAGCCGCATGCGCGAGCATGGATTTGATGAAAACCCTCTCCGAAGGTTCTATAGACGATAAATATCTTGAAGAAATTAAAAAAGGAAATTTTTTCTGATGAACGTATTTGTCAGCGGTGGATGTAAAAACGGGAAATCCCACTACGCACAGGAACTTGCAAGAAAAATGGCAAGGGAAAGCAAGTCGCCTTTGTACTACATAGCGACGATGATCTCCACGGGAAGCGAAGATGACAGGAGAATAGCAAACCATGTGAAAGACAGAGCCGGAATGGGTTTTATAACCGTGGAGCAGCCCACGGATCTGTGCGATATAGCAGCCCGCCCGGATGTGGATATGCGGGGGACCTTTCTGCTCGACAGCATAACGGCGCTTCTTCAAAACGAGATGTTCAAGGCTTCGGGAGAATATTATCCGAACGCCGGAGACAAGGTTTGCGGCGATCTGAGACGCTTTGCGAAACTTGCGGGAAACAGCGTGATGGTTTCGGATTACATTTACGCAGACAGCGGAAGCTACGGCGAGTTGACAGAAAGTTACCGCAGAAGTTTGGCAATGTGCGACAGATGTGCGGCGGATATATGTGACCGTGTGGCGGAAGCGGTATTCGGAGTGTTTATAAGCTGGAAATGACGGTTGAGAAAGCAATATGAGGATAATAACAGCATTTTTTATGGCGTGGGGCAACTTTCTTGTGTTGCCGTGCCCACACAAAAGATGGGATGGAAAGCTTAAAAATCTTATGCTGGCGTTTGTGCCTGCGGTAGGTGCGGTTATCGGACTTATCTGGATGGGACTGATAGCGCTTTTGCGATATGCGGATGCGCACCGGGGCATACCGGATTCGATTGCAGCAGCGGCATCTGCTTTTTATATTTTTGCGATATGCGGCTTTATGCATCTGGACGGGTACATGGACTGCAACGACGCAATCCTGTCAAGACGCTCCACGGAGGAGAAACAGCGCATTCTCAAGGATTCGACCGTCGGAGCTTTTGCCGTCGTCATGCTTGGATTTTTGCTCATGGCGTGGTATGCTTCCATGGTGGTCATATGGAATGAAATTCCATTGAGCCTGTTTTTCATACTGCCTGTTATGAGCCGTGCGGTTGCAAGCAATGATATCTTGGACTGTAAGCCCATGGAGCGCAGTCAATATGCGGAAAACTATGCGGAAACCGCGCAGAGAAAGAAAAGCAGGATCATAATAGCGGCATGTTTGCTCTTTGCATTGTTGGTTACCGTCATTACGGGTTCGTTGTATAAAGACGGTTTGGCATACGGGATCGCACTGTTTGTGGCACTCGTGAGTTCTCTGATCGCAGGCGCGTACGCAAGGTGGCAGCTGGGTGGTATGAGCGGAGATGTGGCGGGCTATGAGATCTGCTGGTGCGAGGCGATTGGCGTGATTGCGTTGGCCGTTGCGGTGTGAGTACATGAAGGTAAGGATATGATTTTAATCACGGGCGGTGCATATCAGGGGAAACTTGAGTATGCCAAAAGCGAATTTGAATTTGGAGACGATGATATATTTGATTGCACCATAGTATGCGCCACGGCGACGTGTGCTCCGGCGGCGCCGGAAAGCTCTGCGGACAAAGAATCTTCGTGTGGATGCCGAAATGTGGAACTACGGCGGGATGAGGCCGCCCGGCGAGCCGTGAAAGAGGCTTGGATCGATGGGGATGCCAAAGTTTTATCGCATTTTGAAAGATATGTGCTTGCCTGCGTGGATGCGGGAATCGACGCCAGAAAATACCTGAGCGTAAACATCGAAAGTTTCAGGGATAAAATCATCATAGCCGACGACATAACGCAAGGAGTGGTTCCGATAGACGCAAGGGAAAGGGCATGGCGCGAAGAAACAGGCAAATGCCTTGTGTTTCTGGGGAAAAAAGCGGAAAGAGTCATCAGAGTGTTTTGCGGGATAGCTAGAGACATAAAGGATGTAGAGAAGTGATTTTAAAAAGTGAAGCTGCAATAAGCAGATAAGGGAGCGGTATCATATGGTTTCAAAATTGGTGGTCATACGTCACGGCATAACGGAGGGGAATGAAAAAAGATGGTTTTACGGAAAGACCGATCTGCCTTTGCTTGAAAGGGGCAGAAATACTCTTTTGGAATACAAACGTGCGGGAGTTTATCCGGATATTCCGGAGGATGCCCAGTGCGTTGTGTCGGGACTTGCAAGAACCAAAGAAACCATGGAGTTGCTCTACGAAAAAGATGAGTACAAAGAAATCGACAAGTTGCAGGAAATGGATTTCGGTGATTTTGAGTGCCGCAGTTTCGATGAACTTAAAGAAGACGTCGAGTTTCAAAGATGGATGTACGATGAGCGGGGAAATATCCGCCCTCCGGGAGGAGAAGCGAGAAATGATTTTGCTGCGAGAGTCAAGGAGGGTCTGCAGGAACTGATAGGGCTTCACAGGTTGAAAGAGTGGTCGCACCGTCACGGCGGAGAGGATGCCGTAACCGTTATGGTATGTCACGGAGGGGTGATTTCGGCGATTATGCAGGAAATGTTTCCGGAAGAAAAATGCGGGATGTGGGACTGGATACCGGATCCCGGACTTGGTTATGTTATCGATTTCAGCGAGGGAAAACCTTTTGCCTATGATGAGCTGAACCCGCCCGGCAGGTGACCCAAGCCCGTACGATGCGGGCAGGCATAGCCTTTCTTTTTTTGCCATCCGCCGCATCAAATCAAAGGAGCGACGGACACTTCCCCCGTGTGAAGCGTTGCGGTCGTGCCTTTGTACGAACCTTCAAGAATGCGTACAACAAGTCCGCCGTCCTCGGATATATCTATGGCTTCGGCACGGAAGCCCTCTGCATCATAATTGGGGTTTACCGTAATTTCTTTTCCAAGAATCATACATCGACGCTTATATTCATCGAAAAAAGTCTTGTCATCCACGTTCTCAAGGATTCTTATGCTTTCGTTGATGATCTCGGCGGCAAGCACGTTTCGGGAAAAATCACCCTTAATGTCTGAAATGCATCCCGCAACCGCATCCACATCTGCGGAAAAATCACCGGGAAAGCAGTTCACTCCGATGCCCACGATCAGACTGTCAATCCTTCCTGTTTCAAAATTTGTCTGTGCTTCGGTGAGGATGCCGCAGATTTTTTTTTCTTCTTTGAAGAGATCGTTGACCCACTTGATCATTATGTGGGTGTCGCATACGCGTTCAATGGCACGCGAAACGGCTACCGCAGCGGCCATAGTTACATACAGGGATCTGTCAAGCGCAAACCTCGGCTTCATGGCGATACTCATATAGATTCCCGTTCCGCCGGGAGATTCGAAACTCCTGCCCAATCTGCCGCGACCCTTGGATTGTCTATTTGCGATTATAACCTTGGCTCGAAAGTCGGCGTTTTTTTCTTTTGCAAGGGAATTTGTCGAAGTTACCGTATCAAAGACTTCTATGTCGCACGGAACGTGTATGTGTGCAAGAATACCGCTGTGCGTAAGCAGATTGCTGCCTTGTGCAAAACGGTAACCGCAATTATGCTTGGATTCTATGGTGTAACCTTCACGCTTAAGGGCATTTACGGCTTTCCAGACGGCATTGCGCGAAACCGCAAATTGGCTTGCAATGCTTTGACCTGAGATATATTCCCCGGGTCTTTGGGTAAATAATTCTATAAGATTGCTTTTAGTAGACATATTATTTTTCCTTTGATTTGTTGAATTTCCATCGGCGTTGCCCGCGCCGGGCATTTGCAATATCCGTTTGAGAGGCGGCAAATTGCGCTGCAATGCCGCAGGCATCGTATAGAAACAGGATAAACCATATGTTGTCCACTGTCCAGAAAAATGCTTTTTGAATTTGTTGTTGCAAACGATATTTTTCTGTAGTAGAATCCCATTTAGGTTAAAGATTATTAACCCAAATAAACCCAATTTAACATTAACTGACAAGGAGGAAGAATAATGACAAATCGCTTAAAAAAGGTTTCTTCGGCGTTTATTGCACTTGCTGTGGCGGTGTCCATGCTGATGCTTGGGGGCATGAGAAATGCAAACGTGTATGCAGATGGCGATGAGGAAGTGTATGCTCTGATGAACATACCTTATGATGAGTTCTACAAGGCTGAGCTTGAAGCAGGCAGTTCTAAGGTGGATGCCGTTGCATCGCCGAGCAAGCAGAAAACCCGTATGGGACTTGCCGCAGGTTCTTACCACGTGAATACCGACGGATCGGACATTACGGGGGTTGTGTATCCGGTAAAAGTGAAAAAGTCGGAACTTGGCAAGTTGAATCAAGTCACGGATGCGACAAGTGTGAGTATTACCACCCAGAGTCACGGTAACAAAACCACTACCGAATATAAGGGCAAGGATGCGCTCTTTGAACAGCCGAGCTACTCATATTATCTGCTGAAGACCGTACCTTCATACTTCAAGCAGGCGAGTGTGGAAAACGGAAAATGGAGTTTTGCCAAAGCACAGGGAGAAGTGAAAAAAGTATCCGGGATATCGACCGATATTTCAGCGCCGGGACGCCACACGAAGATCGAGGTCAGGTTTGACGATCCCGCAAAAATCATCAAAACAGGGCTGAAAGTCAATGGCGCAGTTGTAAAAACCACCGAAGGCAAGACTTACGGTATGCGCCACGTCGTGAACCTCTGGAGAGGTGTAGAGATCGGGTGGCTGTCGAGCAAACCGTCGGATCCTGTCGACCCGTACGACGACATGTTGCTTAAGGCTCTTGAAAGTAAGACAATAGAGGAGGTAAAGTACTTCACCGAGGATGCGATATATGTTCTTACCTTTGACAAGGCGCTTAAGATTCCTAAGCTGTCGAACGGTAAATTCACCGTGGATCCGGCAAAAGCGGCGGACGGAAAGGCCACGGCAAAACTTGAAAATCTTGAGGATGCTTACGATCCCGAATTCACATCCGAGTCGTTGACGGGCGCGCAGTTTGAAAGAAAAGGGGATGCGGTGAAGATCACGTATCCTAAAAATTCGATGCCGGGGATGCATAGGATCGTTGTTACGGACAAGAAAAATCTTTACAGCAAGTTATCCGCAAATCTTCTTTTGACGACCGATACGCAGGCCGTTAAATACAGCGGGGATGCAAAGAAACCGGCACTGCTGAAAGCTGACGGTGTCACGGATGAGGAGTTTAAAAACTACATCAAGAACATCTCGGTCGTGGTGGTTGATGGAAACAATTATCCTGCAAGCGGTAGAAATGCCGTTACCACGGTGAATAAGGACGGCAGCATCGATGTCTTTGCAGATTCACTGGCAAAGGCGGGCAAATATGATGTCACGGTTCGTTCCACGGGCTATCCGGATCTGGTTTTCAACTACGATGCAAGCATGGCAAGAAAGGCGGCACTGGATGCGCTTAAAGCCGAGAAGCAGGAATTGGAGAAGAAGCTTAAAGATGCCGAGAAAGTTAAGGCGGATCTTGAGAAAGCGCAGAAGGATCTTGCGGCTGCAAAGAAAGCTGCAGACGTAAGCGCGATCAAAGCGGAACTTGAAAAGACCAGGAAGGAACTTGCGGAAGCCAAAAAAGCCCTTGCTTCTGCAAATGCAAGCAACAATGTGAAACTCACAAAGGTAAAACTGAACAAAGTCAAGGCCTCGGGAAAGAAAGCAAAGATTTATTGGAAGAGTAGCGGAGAAAAGCTTGATGGCTATGTTGTGTACAAGTCTGCGAAGAAAGCAAAGGGGTTCAAGGTTGCCGGAACTACTGAAGCAACCAAGATAACCGTCAAGAAGGGTCTGAAAAAGGGTAAGACTTTCTACTTCAAGGTAAGAGGCTACAAGACCGTTGAGGGCAAGAGAGTTTACACAAGTTTCTCTACGGTAAAAGCCGTAAAGATCAAGTAAGAGCGTAAAGATAAAATAAAAGCACAAAGATCAAAAGTGCCTGCCGCATGATGCGCGAAAGTCTTGCGGAAGGCACTTTTATTGTCCTGCGCCGCGCGGTGCGTTTCAAATTGCTGAAAACGGTGTCGATTCAGGACGGGCTTTCCCCTTTTTGTGGTTGTTTTTCCGCATTTGAATTGATCCCGGCGGGTGAGTTTTCCCACAACTCTTTGGCAACGGGCGCCCATCTTTGCGTAGGCCCCATCATCTTTTCGGTCAGCTCGTGTATGTCCTCGGGGCTCTCGTAATCGGTGGAACCAGCACCGCTTGCCACAACCATCTTTTCCAAAGCGCCCGAATTGTCGAACATCGGACACGGCCTGAGCAGGTTTTCGTTGAAAGGCTGGTGGTTGTGATACTGCATAAAGAACGGCGACTGCAACGCCTCAAGTAGCGTTTTCTCCTTGATGTTCGAGTCGGAGAAGTGAACAAAAGCGCACGGTTCCACATCGCCGTTTGCATTGATGTGCAGATAGCGTCTGCCGCCGGCGATACAGCCGTTGATGTACTCTCCGTCGTTCCAGAAGTCGATGGTAAAGAGAGGCTTTGTCTTTCGGTACATGCGGACTCTGTGATACATAAGTTCTCTTTGCAGAGGTGTTGCGACAAGTTCGGGTAGGGCATCGTTTCCGACCGGGATGTAGGTGAATATCCATGAATAATATGCGCCTTGCTCAATCAGAAAATCGAAGAAAGCCGAACTCGATATGCAGTCGGTATTTTGACTGGTGTAGCAAAGCGATGTTCCGAAAGGAAGTCCGTGCTCCCTCAGGATTCGCATGCCTTCTATGATTTTTTTGAATGTACCTGCGCCGCGGCGAAAATCGTTTTCTTTTTCATAACCTTCGATACTGAATGACGGAATAATGTTCCCGAGCCCAAGCATCTCCTGCGCAACTTTGTTCGTGATCAGCGTTCCGTTTGTGAACGGGCTGAAAATGCAGTCGTTGTGGACTTCCGCAAGTTTGAACATGTCCTCCGCCCTGACAAACGGTTCGCCGCCCGTCAGTATGAAAGTGTATACCCCCAGATCCTTTGCCTGCCTTACGATGTCGTCGATTTCATCGTAGGAAAGGTTCAGCTTGCCGCCGTATTCGGCGGCCCAGCAACCCTTGCAGCGAAGATTGCAGCTTGATGTCATATCCATAAGGATAGCCCACGGGATATTACAGCCGTATTTTTCCTGATTGCGCTCTTCTTGAGGAAATCCGAGCACGGCGCCGTTTACTATGAAATTCTCAAACAGCTTCTTTCTGACAAACGGATCGATATCGGCGTAGAACTTCATGAGAAGCCTGTTCCAGTTATTGTCCTTGTCCCGGAGGATGTTTTTAACATGTTTCATATGCGGAGCGATGCTTGCTCCCCCGAACTTGTCGAGCCAGTCGACGACTTTGGGGATGTTTTCTTCCGGAGATTTTTCCAGATATTTAAGCATTTGCTTTAGGCCGCTTGCCTGAAGTTTTTCCTTAATTGTATTTCGATTACGCATAACACTTTCCCTTTCCGCAAACCGGTAATTAACTGAAAAAAACAAATTATACTATTCAAGCGTCGTTTTTATTATTTTATTCTAACACCTATTGTTTTTTATTGCAAACATAGTTTGAGATTTTGTGGCTTGCGGTTGTTTTCATTGGGTCGATGTATGCAAATTCGTTGAAAAATTATGTCGATAAGATGAACAAATAGCTGCGGCACTTTAAATCCCGAATCCTTTGTGATACTATTATTCTGAATAAGTAGTGATTGATTGAGAACGGAGGGAACAAATATCATGGAACCCCAAGAGCTGGGAATCTATATCGGAGGGATATTCATACTGCTCGTTTTGTCAGCTTATTTTTCGGCGACGGAAACGGCATTCACATCGCTCAACCGCATAAAGCTTAAAAACATGGCGGGAGAGGGAAACGGCAAGGCGAAACGGGTATTGAGCCTGGAGGAGAAGTATGACACTCTGCTTTCCACTATTCTTGTGGGGAACAATATAGCCAACATAGGCACCACCGCCATAGCGACGGTTTTGTTTGTCAGGCTTTACGGCGCATACGGTCCGACCATAGCGACGGTGGTCGTAACGCTCATCGTCCTGATATTCGGAGAGATTTCGCCAAAAAGTCTCGCCAAGGAGTATCCGGAGAGGTTTGCGATGTTTTCCGCCCCTATGATACAGATTCTGATGGGTCTGTTTACGCCAATCAACTGGGTGTTTTCCAAGTGGAAATCACTGCTGAAAGTTGTGTTTAAGGTAAACACGGACAGAACCATAACCGAGGAAGAAATAAAAACACTCGTGGAGGAAGCGGCAACCGAGGGAAGCATCATGAGTGAGCAGGGTGAGCTTATACAAAATGCCATAGATTTCAACGATCTTGAGGCGTGGGACGTACTGACGCCGAGAGTCGACATAAAAGCGATTGAAATAAGCGACACAAAGAAGGATGTGGCGGCATTGTTTAAAAACAGCGGCTTTTCAAGGATGCCGGTGTACGAGGACGATTTGGACAACATTTTGGGAGTGTTGAATCAGAAAGACTTTCATAATTTCATATCGGGAACGAGAAAGACGATCGCCGACTATGTAAAACCGGTCGTGTTTGTCGCAGGTTCGATGAAATGCGCGGATCTGTTGAAGAAGTTGCAGGCGAACAAAACCCAGATAGCTGTGGTCGTGGACGAATACGGAGGAACCGAGGGTCTTGTCACTATGGAGGACATAATAGAAGAACTCGTGGGCGAAATATACGACGAACATGATGCCATCGCGACGGAGGGCATCATTGCTTTGCGCGACGGAAGTTACCGAATCGCGGGAAGCACCAACGTGGAAAAGATGTTTGAGTATTTCGGGGAAGAGGCGGATCTTGAGGCGACCACCGTAAACGGTTGGCTCGTTTTGCAGATAGATAAGATGCCGGTGCCGGGCGATATGTTTGAGTATGATGCGGGACGGAAAATTTTTAAAGGGAAAGTAACCAAAGCCAATACACGCAAGGCGCTTGAGATAAATTTGAAAGTAGAAGAAAAACAGGAAAGGGAAACGGAACTATGAGTTTTATAGAGAAAATTTTTGGTGATTTAAACAAAAGAGAAGTCAAGAAAGTAAATAAAATTGTGGAGAAGGTCGTTGCGCTTGAAGATGAAACGGCGTCGCTTTCGGACGAGGAGCTTAAGGCAAAGACGCCCGAGTTCAAAGAACGTCTGAAGAACGGTCAAACTCTCGACGATCTGTTGCCGGAAGCTTTTGCGGTGTGCCGAGAAGCAGCATGGAGAAGCGTGGGAATGAAGCCGTTCAGGGTGCAACTCATCGGCGGGGTGGTCCTTCATCAGGGAAGGATAGCCGAGATGAAGACGGGTGAAGGTAAGACTCTGATGGCAACGCTTCCGGTGTATTTGAACGCTCTTTCGGGAGAAGGGGTTCACGTTGTTACGGTCAACGATTATCTGGCAAAGCGCGACTCCGAATGGATGGGCAAGGTCTACTCGTTCCTTGGCCTCAGCGTTGGATGTGTGATCCACGGCATAAGCGAAGAAGAACGTCGTGCCGCATACGAGGCGGATATAACCTACGGAACCAACAACGAGTTCGGTTTTGACTATCTGCGCGACAACATGGTCACCTATGAAGAAGAGTTGATGCAGAGGGATCTGAACTTTGCCATCGTGGACGAGGTCGACTCCATTCTCATAGACGAGGCGAGGACACCGCTCATAATTTCGGGGCAGGGAACCAAGTCTACCGACCTATACAAAAAGGCGGATAATTTTGTCAAAGGTCTCACCAAGAAAGAGGATTTCGAGATCGAAGAAAAAGATGAGCAGATATCCCTCACGGATGAAGGCGTACTCAAAGCCGAGGAGTTTTTCGGTATTGACAACTTCGGGGATCCGGAAAATATGGAAATCAACCATCACGTTCAGCAGGCGCTCAAAGCTCACAACATGATGGAAAAAGATGTCGATTACATAGTCAAGGACGGTGAAATCATAATTGTGGATGAATTTACAGGACGTCTTATGTTCGGGAGGCGCTACAGCAACGGTCTGCATCAGGCAATCGAAGCCAAGGAACGTCTGAACGTGCGCTCCGAGTCAAAGACACTTGCGACCATCACTTTGCAGAATCTTTTCCGCATGTACAAAAAACTTGCCGGGATGACAGGTACGGCAAAGACGGAGGAAGATGAGTTCCGTGACATCTATAACATGGACGTTGTTGTGATACCGACCAACAAAGAAGTGATACGCCAAGATCTTCAGGATGCCGTATATCAAAAGGAAAAAGGCAAATTCAAGGCGATCGCCGAAAGAGTCGCAGAGATCCATGAGGCAGGACAGCCTGTGCTGGTGGGTACCATATCCATAGAGAAATCCGAACTGATAAGCGATTTGCTCAAGAAAAAGGGCATCAAGCACAACGTGCTCAACGCAAAGCAGCATGAGAAAGAGGCGGAAATAGTTGCAGAAGCGGGGCGCCTCGGAATGGTCACGATCGCAACCAACATGGCAGGGCGCGGTACGGATATTCTGCTCGGGGGAAACCCGGATTTTGAAGCGCGTAAAGAGATGCGTAAAAATGGTTACAGCGACGAACAGATAAGTTTTGCCACAGGTTTTGCAAAGTCTGATGAGGATGAGCTCAATAAGGCGAGAGAGGCGTACAGGGAGTACTTTGACAAATTCAAAGCCGAGAGAGATGAAGAGCACGACAAGGTGGTCGAGCTGGGCGGCCTTTACATAATCGGCACGGAGCGCCATGAGTCCAGGCGTATCGACAATCAGCTCAGAGGTCGTGCGGGGAGACAGGGAGATCCCGGAAGCACGCAGTTCTTTATTTCGCTTGAAGATGAACTTATGCGCCTGTTTGGCGGAGATCGCATGCAGACGATAGTAAACAGGATGGGGCTTGCCGAGGACGAGGCCATAGAAGCGGGGATGCTTACGCGCTCGATAGAAAGCGCACAGAAAAAAGTAGAGGGTAGAAACTTCGGCATACGTAAATACGTATTGCAGTATGACAATGTGATGAACAAGCAAAGAGAGATCATATACGATGAGCGCCGAAAAGTCTTGTTCGGGGAAGACCTAAGAGACTACGTTATGAAGATGATGCAGGATCTGGTGTCAAATACGGTCGAACCGATAGTGCTGGAATCCAAGTATCCGGAAGAGTGGGATTTTGAAACCTTAAACAAGAACCTGCGCCGCATCATAAAGTCATACGAGGGTAGAACCGAATACGAGACCGATGAGCTTGCCGTTATGACCGGGGAGTCTCTCAAGGAGAGTATATTCGCAGAATTTGAGGAACTCTACGAGGAGAAAGAGAAAGAAATCGGCGCCGAGCGCATGAGGGAAGTCGAACGCATGATACTTCTTAGGGTGGTGGACAACCTTTGGATGGATCAGATTGATGCTATGGATCAATTAAAAGAGGGTATCGGACTGCGCGCACTTGGCCAGCAGGATCCTGTAGCCGCATATGCGCAGGAGGGTTTTGAGATGTTTGATTCGATGATAAACGAGATCAAGGAAGAAACCGTGACATACTGCTACAGCGTTACCATAGAAACGGAAACGGAGCGACATGCCGTAATAGAGATAGGTGCAGAATCAAAGGCGGAAGACATTGACGAAAATCTGCTCGCCGCAATGCATGCGGGAGGGGAAGAGGAAACCGAGATACCGGAGCGTGAACACCGGCAGGATACGGTGAGGAGAGCCCATCCCAAAATAGGAAGAAACGATCCTTGTCCTTGCGGAAGTGGAAAGAAATACAAGAATTGTTGCATGAACAAGGATATGGAAATCGAGAGAGGAAACATGGATGCTTAAACTGGATCCCATAAGGCAGGCTCTGCCCGAAAAAAGGAAAACACTTGTGGAAGTTGGGGAATCGCTGGGACTTTTGCGCCTCAAAAAGGATGTTGAAGCCTTGAACGAGGAGACGATGCGTGAAGGTTTCTGGGATGACCCTGAACAGGCGCAGAAACTTTTGAAGAAAAAGAGCGGCATGGAAAATAAGATAGGAGAGTATGCAAGGATAGAAAATGCCATTATCGAGGTCGGGGAGCTCATGGAACTGGCCGAGGAAATGGAGGATGAATCCGAGGCGGACACGGTCATAGAGATGTATCAGAAAATGTCTGCCGAACTCGATTCTTTTAAGCTGGAAACACTGCTGAACGGCAAGTATGATCATAACAGTGCCGTAATCTCCTTGCACGCGGGTGCCGGAGGCGTTGAAGCCATGGATTGGGCGGAAATGCTTTTGCGTATGTACACGCGCTGGGCGGAGAGAAAGGGATACGACATCGTTTTTGTGGATGTTCAGGACGACACCGAGGCAGGGATCAAGAGCGCAACGGTTATGATCGAGGGAGAGAATGCCTACGGTTATCTTAAGCATGAAAAAGGTGTTCATAGACTTGTCAGGATATCCCCTTTCAATGCGGCGGGGAAAAGGCAGACCTCGTTTGCGGCTCTTGAAGTGATGCCGGAGATCGACGAGGCGCCGGACGTGCGGATAAATCCGGAAGATATCAGGGTCGATACCTACAGAAGTAGCGGCGCAGGCGGACAGCATGTAAATAAGACCGATTCAGCGATTCGCATCACACATTTGCCCACGAACATAGTTGTGACCTGTCAAAACGAACGAAGTCAACACCAAAACAGAGAAGTTGCTATGAAAATACTCATGTCGAGACTCATGGATCTTGCCGAGCAACAGCACAAGGAAGATCTGGCTGAAATAAAGGGCGATTTTTCCCAGATAACGTGGGGATCACAGATACGTTCCTATGTTTTTCAACCTTACACAATGGTTAAAGATCATCGCACAAACGCAGAGGTCGGCAATGTGAGTGCGGTTATGGATGGAGATTTGGATTATTTCATAAATGAAGGACTCAAAACGTTATAGAGGAGGCTCATCGGAAAGAAAGGAACGCATAGTACAGGCACGCATCGGAAAGGAATTTTGATATATGGACATTGCAAAAAAACTCGCAGGAGAGTTCAAGGTCAGGCAGTCGCAGGTTGACACGACAATTCAGCTCATAGACGAGGGCAACACCATCCCATTTATAGCAAGATACAGAAAAGAAGCTACAGGCGGTCTGAACGATGTGGTTCTGCGCGAAATGGATGACAGACTGCGGTACCTGCGGGGTCTCGAAGAACGGAAAGAAGAAGTCATGAGACTGATAGAAGAGCAGGGAAAACTCACAGTAAAACTTGCCGAAGAGATAAAGAAAGCCGAGATATTACAGCGTGTGGAGGATCTGTACAAGCCTTTCAGGCAGAAGAGAGCCACACGCGCGTCAAAAGCAAAAGAAAGAGGCCTTGAGCCGCTTGCCATGATCATATATGCCCAGTGTGAGAAGACGGGGACGCCGGAGGATTTCGCAGTGGATTTCATAGCCCCCGGAAAAGAAATAAATTCGGAGGCGGAGGCACTTCAGGGTGCAATGGACATAATTGCCGAATCCATCGCCGAAAATGCCGATATAATCGAGAAGATACGGAAAATGACTTTTAAATCGGGGTTGATCTTGACTGAAGCAACCGATCCCGATGAAAAAACGCCTTATGACATGTATTACGGCAAGGCCGAGAGCATCGCCAAGATACCGAACCACAGAATACTTGCGGTCAATCGTGGGGAGAAAGAGAATAAGCTGAAAGTAAAAATCGAGGTAGAAAAAGAGGAAATGACCAATTTTATCAAAGCGCAGGTGATCGGAAAGAGAGATTCGATTTTTACAAGCATATTGAAAGATGCAATTGATGATTCTTATAAGCGTCTGATTGCCCCGTCCATGGAACGTGAAACACGCAAACTTCTTACAGAACGCGCCGAGGAGGAAGCGGTCAAAGTGTTTGCCGCAAATACGGAGAATCTTCTCATGGCTCCGCCTGTGCGAAACAAAAAGGTTATAAGCATAGACCCCGGGTATCGGACAGGCTGCAAGGTTGCGGTTTTGGATGAAACGGGGAAACTGAGAGCTTATACGACGATTTTTCCGACCAAACCCGTATGCGATGTTGCCGGTTCCGAAAAGATTTTGCAAGAACTCATAGAACGTTACGGCTGTGATGTGATAGCGATAGGAAACGGAACGGCATCGAGAGAAACCGAGGAAGTGGTTGCCAAGTTTTTAAAAAAGACGAGCCTCCCTATTCAGTACACGATAGTAAACGAGGCGGGGGCATCGGTGTATTCCGCATCGGAGCTTGCGGCGCGTGAATATCCGGATCTTGATGTGACGACAAGGGGAGCGATGTCGCTGGGCAGGAGACTTCAGGATCCGTTGGCTGAACTTGTTAAGATCAACCCCAAAAGCATAGGGGTAGGTCAGTATCAACACGACATAAACGTAAAGATGTTGGACGGGGCGCTTTCGGCTGTGGTTGAAAACTGCGTAAACCGCGTGGGCGTGGATCTCAACACGGCATCACCGTCACTGCTTTCATACATAGCGGGGATCAATGCCGGCATCGCAAAAAATATAGTTGAACGCAGAGAGAAGAATGGAAAATTTGTTAACAGAAAAGAACTGCTCAAAGTCACGAAACTCGGAGAGAAAACTTTTGAACAGTGTGCCGGGTTTTTGCGCATAAACGGCGGTGATACGCCACTTGACGGAACCGCCGTCCATCCGGAGGCATACAAAGTCACGGAAACAATCATGAGAAAACTCGGAATTTCGGGCAAGGACATAGCTGTGGGAGGCGTGGGGGATTCTCTCGACCGAAGAATCGCCGAGATATATCCCGCAAAAAAGCTTTCGCAGAGCCTTGAAATGATGGCAAAGGAGTTGGGGATCGGTAAACCGACACTTACGGACATACTGTCGGAGCTGAAAAAACCGGCAAGAGATCCAAGAGCATGCGCACCGCCTGTCATATTCAGAAATGATATAAGGGACATTGACGATCTGAAACCGGACATGGAACTTACGGGAGTCGTGCGAAACGTTGTGGACTTCGGGGCGTTTGTGGATATAGGCGTCAAGCAGGATGGTCTTGTCCATATATCCAAAATGAGCAAAAAATACGTATCGCATCCGATGGAGGTGGTGTCCGTGGGAGATACGGTCAAGGTAAAGATACTTGACATAGATCGGGAAAAGAAACGGATATCCTTGTCCATGCTCGGGCAGGGACAGTAGGCTTGGAAAGCTACCGGCGGCAATGCGTATGAGAAAAAGACGAAAAGTCATGAAAAGGAACCTCGAAGCTGATGCCGCATACCGTGCAAACATACCTCGAAACCCCGAAAATCAACATGTTGACGCTGATTTTCGGGGTTATCTGTTGTCGGTGGGGTTTAAGACATTAGCGGCGTAAAATATCGTAAACCTTTTCCTAAACTCCCTGCATGTATGATTATAGAAAAATTTTAGTTATTGTGCAGACATCACCAAAGAACCCGGTACATGCCGCAGGTGCTCCACGGGGACTTCGCATTGGAGTCTAAACGGCGAAAGATATGTGCGCATGCTTGTTGGTTCATGCATGCGGCATGTACCGGGTTCCGAGGAAAATATGGACGATAGCGATCATTTTAGGGGGACAGCTGTTATGAGTCAAGAAAAAGTGAATGATGTAAAAAAAGTACACTCATTGACCACGGAAGAAACCGAGTTTAAACGAGAAATCGGAGTCTTCGGCGGCGTGAGTGTTATCATGGGAATAATGGTTGGATCGGGAATATTTTATCTCGGTTCATACGTGCTTGAACGCACGGGGATGAATGAAGGTCTTTCTCTGCTGTGCTGGCTGGTCGCAGGGATTGTTTCACTGCTGGCGGGGCTATGTTTTGCGGAACTGGGCGCCGCGATGCCAAGAGCCGGAGGGCGTGTGCTGTATTTGAACGAGGCGTACCACCCGGTATTCGGTTTTATGACCGGTTTCACCGATTGGCTCATAGGAGGTCCCGGATCCGTTGCCGCAGTTTCGATAGCGACAATGACGATTTTGAAACCGTATCTGGGATTGAGTGAGATCGGGGTAAAGGCTTCTGCTGTGGTTCTGATTGTCGGATGTACTTTATATAATTTGTTCGGAGTGAAAATCGGCTCGATCGTGCAGAATATTTTCCTTGTGGGAAAACTGATCCCGATTCTGATAGTGATGGTGCCGGCGCTTGCGGTAGGAAAGGCCATGCCGAGTATGTCTTTGGAATCGGCAAGCGTGTATGCGCAGGCAAACAACACCAACGTTATAGGTATGATGGCGATTGCGATCGTAGCGGCGATGTGGGCTTATGAAGGATGGTCCAACATAAACAGTATAGCCGAGGAAATAAAAAAGCCGCACAGAAATCTGCCGCTTGCGCTTATAATAGGAATAGGCGGAGCAACGTTGCTTTATATACTTTTCAATTTTGCGATCATGAAGGTTCTGCCGCATGACAGAATCGCGGCCATGATCAAGTCGGGGGATGTTTACCTGGGAACTGCGGTTGCGGTGCAGATCTTCGGAAAGGTTGGCGGACTGATCGTTTCTATAGGAATGGTGATTGCCATATTCGGATCCATGAACGGGGTGGTTATAGCCCAACCTAGGATGTATTATGCCATGGCAGAAGAAGGTCACTTCTTCAAAAGCTTTGCAAGGCTTCACCCCAAATACAGAGTGCCGACGGTTCCTCTGATCGTGCAGTGCGTGTTTTCGGTCGCTCTGGTAATGCTCAGGAATCTCGACCAGTTGACCAACCTCGTGGTGCTTTCGGTGATGCTGTTCAACGTTTTGGTTGTACTTGCGGTACCGATATTGAGAAAGAAATATCCGGATATAGAAAGACCGTATAAAGTCTGGTTTTATCCGTTCTCTGTAATCATAGTGGCGCTCGTGTTTGTGGGCTTATTTGTCCAGGGAGCCATAGACGACCCGGTGACGGGGCTTACGGGCTTTGTAGTACCGGTTGTGGGTGCTTTTGTATACTGGCTGTTTGATGTTAAGATCAAGAGAGAAAAAAGAGATGCGTGAAAAAAATAAGCGTAAAATACTGTATAACGGGAAAGTATATGTAGAGCGGGGAGTTTTCCGTCAGGCGGTGCTTATTGAAGGAGACAGGATCGGAGCTGTCGGAAGCGACAGTGAAATCAAAGCGATGGCAAACGACGACACGCAGATGATCGATTGTGACGGAAAAACCTTGATCCCCGGGTTGAATGACTCCCACATGCATTTTATGTTGCTTGGTGAAACGAGGAATCAGGCGCCTATAGAAGGTGTTTCGTCCATAGATGAAATGATCGACGTATGCAGGAGGTTTGCGAAAGAGCATCCCGAAAATGTAAAAAACGGTCTGCATGCCATCGGATGGAATCAGGACAACTTCACGGGGAGCGACAGGCTGCCGGATAGAAACGATCTTGACAAGATAAGCACTGACTTTCCTATAGTTTTGGAGCGTGTCTGCGGGCACATAGTTTCCACAAACTCGAAACTGCTGGAGATGCTGGACTTGGAAAGCGATGAGTTTATCGAAGGGGATTTTTTGCTCGGCGAGGACAGAAAACCAAACGGTATATTCACGGGAAACGGATGCAATATAGCGAAAAGGCAAATCCCCGATTTCTCCATGAGCCGGCGGCGGCAAATAATGTTGCAGACCATGGATTATGCGGTTTCGTGCGGGATAACGAGCGTGCAGAGCAATGATGTGGGAACCGTCTTTATGGACGGGCCTGCGGCGTTTGAACTGATGCACGACATCTACGATAAAGGTGAAGCAAAACTCAGATACAGACATCAGGTGTGCTTCAACGATCCGGAAGCATTCAAAGAGTATTTGAGTCTGGGCGAGTTTGCGAACGGAGACTACAGTAAAAACGATTTGCTCACACTCGGGCCTTTGAAGCTTTTCAAGGATGGAAGTTTAGGTGCGCGTACTGCGCTCATGTCAGGCGGATATGTGGGAGACAGGCAGAATCACGGGCTTGAATGGACATCCTGTGAGGAGATGGACGAGTATTGCGCGCTGGCAAAGGAACACGGATTGCAGGTGGTGACCCATGTGATCGGGGACGAAGCGGTGAAGAGAACCGTAGACAGCTATGAAAAAGCCTTTGTCGACGGTGAGAATAAGCTTCGGCACGGACTCATACACTGCCAGATCACGGACGAAAAACTTTTGGACAGAATTGCAAAACTTGGGATTTTGGTATTTGCACAACCCATCTTTATAGATTATGATATGAGTATAGTGGAAGATCTGGTTGGAAAGGAACTGGCATCTACATCATATGCGTTCGGCACTCTGATCGAAAAAGGGGCGCATCTGTCCTACGGAACTGATTGTCCCGTTGAGGATTGCAATCCTTTCCCGAATATCTATGAAGCGGTCACCAGAAAAAACAGGAAAGGTGAGCCGGAGGGCGGATTTTATTCCAAAGAGTGTGTGGACGTTGAAACCGCAATCGACGCATACACTTTGGAGAGTGCATACGCTGAATTTATGGAGGACGTAAAAGGTCGAATAAAGTCCGGATACTACGCAGATCTGGTACTTTTGGACAGAGACATATTTACTATAGACCCCAATGAGATCAAGGATATCTCGCCGGTTATGACTATGGTCGCAGGAGAAATCGTATTTCAACGGTAGGGTCGCATAAAATAATTGCTCAATGAGCCCAAGGGATTGTACGGGCATGAATTAAATAGACAACAACGCGATTTCGGATTTCCGGGGAAGTCATTTTAAACACCTTTGACAACTAACTTAACCCTTTTGAGAATAGAACTTTAGCGAATAAATTTCTTTCTGCATTTCCATGGCGCCCCGGGAATCTGTCGGAAATCAATTTAACAAAAGAGCCGTTTCACATGGATGGCTCTTTTGTGATATTATGAGTATCGGATGGAAAGGAACGGGAAGTGTATGGACAACAAAATTTTAATCAAAAATGCTGATTGCAGAACCATGGAAAGCGCAGAACGCGCAAGTTGGATATACGTGGAGAAAAACACGATCAAAGACATGGGAAGTGGGGAAGGATATCTAAAGTACGTTGCGGCTGATGTGGAGGTCATAGATGCCGGACAAAAAACGGTTCTGCCCGGATTCATAGACAATCATTTTCATATGGTAAAGAGCGCAATCTCCGGCGATTATCTGGATCTTTCTTCGGCAAGGAATTTTACGGAAATGGGAGAGTTGATTTCGCTCTTCGCCAAGGAGGGTGAGAGTCCTATTATCGCATACAGATTGGAGAGCGGCAATCTTGAGGAAAATCGCTATCCGTTCAGAAACGAGCTTGACGAGATCTGCGACGACAGACCGCTTGTGATATATTCGACCGATTATCACACCGTCATATTGAATACGTACGCCATACTTTTTTACAAGCCGCCTTTTGCCGTTGCCGGAATAGAACTTGACGAAAAAGGGATGCCCACAGGGCGTTTCGGCAGACAGGCAGGTGCCAAGATAGAGGAAAGAATAATGGCAAACATAGAGGCAGGACGCTATGAAGAATACATAGAGAGATACATACCAAGGCTCCTGTCAAACGGGATAACGACCATAGCCGCAATGGAGGGAGGAAACCACGTAACACCTATATACAAAGACAAGGAATGTGAATATATCTTAAATAACGGAGATAAGTTCCCCGTAACAATGGAACTCTTTTACCAGACCACGGATGTCAAGTATGTTGTAGGAAAAGATCTGAAACGGATAGGGGGAGCTCTTTACGTGGACGGAACGCTGGGAACGTGGACCGCGGCCCTTTCCGAGGACTACAGCGACAAACCGGGCGAAAGAGGGCATTTATTCTATACGGAAGAGTATTTGAGAAATTTTGTCGAGGAATGCTGTGACAAGAATATTCAAATAGGGTTCGATGCCATAGGCGATGCCGCTATAGAGCAAGTCTTGAAGATCCTTGAGGAAATCTCCGGCAAGTATGATCTGCCTGCCATGCGGCACAGGATAGAACATGGAGAACTGATGCGTCCCGATCAGGCGGCAAGGGCAAAGTCGCTCGGCGTGATCATGTCGATGCAGCCCACGTACGAAGGATTGTGGGGAAAACCGGGCGGAATGTACAGTGAAAGGCTCGGCAAAAGGTATGGCGCAAGCAATGCACTTAGGATGATCGTAGACTCAGGCGTTACGGTATGCGGGGGTTCTGATTGCGATGTGACCGATCTGAATCCGTTACTGGGAATATACTGGGCTGTAAATCACCCCATAGAAGGAAACCGACTTGATGTGGATGAGGCGCTACGTATGTATACGATAAACGGGGCATACGCGCTGTTCATGGAAGAGAGCCGAGGGAGTCTTGCGCAGGGAAAGACGGCGGATATAGTGATCCTGTCGCAAAATCTTGACAATGCGGACAGCCGGCAGCTGAGGGATGTGAAAGTCGATATGACCATTAAAGACGGAGAAATCCTATACAGGAGGGATGCAAATGCTTGAAATAAACTTCCTAAGTAAGGATAAGCTGATATTGGACGGAAAGATTGTGGACGATAAGGTCGGAAGCAAAGCCATAGTAATTTTGGCGCTTCTGATCATAAGCGAGAAAAAAACGCTTTCACGGGAGAAAATTATAGACACATTGTGGCCAAACAGCACAGAGGATGCGGCAAAGTACAATCTCAGATTCAACCTGTGGAGGATAAGCAAGGCGATAGATGCGCAGAAGAACAACGGCTTGATCCTTACATACAAAGGCAACTGTTATATAAATCCGAAATATGAATACATCTGTGATGTTGAGAGAATCGTAGGCATGGATGCAAAGCGATGTGACGACGGTGACAAGCTCAGAGAGATACTCGAGCTGTTTGACTGTGATTTTCTAGATATGAAGTATTACCCGGAGTGCGCCGGACTCAACGAAAAAATAATAATGCAGCGGTATATATTGGACAACAAGAAGCTTGAGATATGCAAACGATACATCGAGTTGTCTTACCGCAAAAAAGAGTACACCGACTGCATGTGGGCGCTTGATATTTGTGACGAGCTGGATCCTTACGATGAGGTCAATGCACAGAGAAAGCTTTCCATACTCATACACAGAAAGGAATATGGCAGGGCGATAAAGTATTATCAGATCTTTCACGGAAGACTCGTGCATGACATCGGTATGGAACCCTCGAAAGAAACGAAGTTTTTGCTTGATAAAATAAATAAAAACGGCAGCCTCGCCAAAGAAGCCGGGCGCAAGGTTATTCGCTGTGAAATCCACGCAATTGAGGGAGTAAAGTTTTATTGGATCGCCGACATGGTGAGAAGTATTTTGTCTCAAATCTCCAAAGAGCGGCTGCAATCGCTTCCGAAAGAAGTCAGAGAGATATTGTCATTTGTCCAGTACAGGTGCGGTGAGTCTCCTCGTAAAGTCTCCGATGCCGCATTGGTCGATGCGACGCTCACCTTCCTTTTCCTTCTGTGCAAAGACGGCGGGAGTGTCGAGATTGCGGTCAACGACCCCAAATCGCTCGGGCAGGTGGACAAAAACGTGATGAAGCACATTAAGCTCAGAACCAAGGGACGGGTGGATTTCCGTTGTTGAATCGTGGAGCTGCGCATGCCCGTCGGTGACGGGGCTTTGTGGGCGCTGCGCATGCACGCCGGGCATGGGGGCGACCGTTGCGGCTGCAAAAATACATTTATTTGTTGGAATGGTCGTTTTGTAAGTTTTATTTATTCAATTGACATTATGTATATGCAGTGTTAGAATGATGAAGCCGAAACTTTTGGAAAGTGGGTACTGTGCAAACATAATAAGGGCACCGGAGGTTGTAAGTGTTTGATTTTCCGAAAACGGCGAAAATAAAGTTGTATGCCGCGATATCACGTTTGCGGTGTAGGTATTTTAAAAGGAGTGTATTATGTTGAAAAAGGTTTTAAGTCTGCTGGTGTGCGGGATGATGACGGTAGCAATGACTCCGGCGCTTGCCATGGCGGACGAGGGAAGTGTGCAGCGGGACGTTTCAACCCTTGCTGATCTGAAAGCGGCTTTGGCTGAAACAAACGTGGAAATCAAAGTGAACAGTGATATCCAGATCGACGACACGCTGACGATAGCCGAGGGAAAGACGGTGAGCCTGGATCTCAACGGTCACAAGCTTTTATGTCAGAAGGGTCAGCCGAAAGGCAAGTACGCAATTGACAATAATGGTAAGTTGACTATCGAGGATAAATCGGCCGAGGCAAATGGATCCGTTCAATCACGAGGAGTATCGAACAGCGGAACTTTGACTATTAAGAGCGGAACTCTTGAGGCCATCGATGATGGCGGCGGGGCAGGTGTATGGAATGAAGGCGACTTTACGATGACCGGAGGAGAGCTGAAGGCATCGGGAGAGCCTGTGAACAACATCACCGGAATTCCGCTTGTAAGCGCAAAAGGCGCGGGAAACAAGATTCCTACGGTGACCGTCAGCGGAGGCAAATTCACCGCAAAATGCACAAATATCAGTATCAATTCCGGAAAAGCCGATATCAGCGGCGTAGACCTGTCCACCACAGAAGCTTTCTGGATGGCGTTTAAAGCCGGAACAGGTGCCGACGTCAATTTGACCAAGGTTAAAATCAATGCTGTCAAAGGCGGATGTGTGGATGCCGCAGGCGGCAAAGTGCAGCTAAACGATTGTGAATTCACACAAACGGAAAAGGCCGATTGGAACAGTACGACACTTGCGGCAAGCAACGGTGGAGTGCTCACCGTCAACAGCGGCGTATATAAAGGCGATGCCGCAGGCGGATACGGTGCATATGTATTCAACAGTGGCGGAAAGATAATTGTAAAAGGTGGAGAAATCAGCGGAAAAACGGTCGTGAAAGCAGATAAGAGCACCACTTCCGATAAATCCGAGATTGAAGTTTTGGACGGTAAATTCGATGGTGCAATCGATATGCAGGAAGGAACCGATCTCAAAATTAAAGGCGGTACGTTCAAAAATGCCGGAGATGCCCTCAATAATTATCTTGCGGAAGGTATGGCAGCGCTGAACACCGAGAATGGTAGCGTCGTTATGAGTGCCGAGCACAAAAAAATCATAGACGATCTCAAGGCTGAGCTTGCAGAAACGAAAAAAGGGCTCGAAGCCGCAAGCAAGCAGGTTGAAAAATTGACAGAAGATCTTGCCAAAGAAAAAGCGGCTGCCGAGGAAGTGAAAGCAAAATTGAGTGAGGCAGAAGAAAATCTCAAGCAAGCAAACACCGAGGTGACGACACTCAAATCACAGCTGGAGGCGGAAAAGGCCGCAACGCAGGAAACTAAAGCCAAGCTGGCTACGGCAGAAGAAAATCTCAAGAAAGCAAATGAAGAAGTAAATACGCTCAAGGCTGAAGTTGAAAAGCAGAAGAGCACTTTGGCGGAGAAAGAAAAGAAGCTTGCTGAAGTTGAGCAGAAAGTAACCGAAATTCAGAGTCAGCTTGACGCTGAAAAGGCAAAGGTGGAAGAAACTGCCGCAAACCTCAAAAAAGCCAATGAAGAGCTTGATAACGTAAAAAATGAGCTGAAAGATCAGAAAGAAACGGCAGACAAACTACAAGCGGATCTCAAAAAGGCCAACGAGGATTCCGCAGATTTAAAGAAAAAGCTTGAAGATGCCGAAAGCAAGTTGAAAGAAGCGGATAAGAAGTCGCAGGATGCAGAGAAAGAATCCAAAGAATTGAAGGAAAAACTTGCTGCGGCAGAGAAGAGAGAGGCTGATTTGAGAAAGCAACTCTCCGACAGAACTTCGAAATCGGCGGAAATAGAGAAGCAGTTGGCTGCTGCGAAAAAAGAGGTACAGAGCCTGAAAGATCAGCTTGCCAATGTAAATAAAGCCGCTCAGGTCAAGGCTCCGGCAAAGGTTACCGGTCTTAAGGCAAAAGCCGCAAAAGGCAAGGTAAAAATTTCATGGAGCAAGGTTGGCGATGCAAACGGGTATGTTGTCTACAAAGCCACGAAGAAAAACGGAAGCTTCAAAGTGCTTAAGACCGTAAAGAGTGCGGAAACGGTAAGCGTGACGGATAAGAAAGTCAAGAAAGGCAAGATGTATTTTTACAAAGTCAAGGCTTACGCAAACGGAACGGACGGACAATTGCTCGGACAGTTCTCCAAATTGAAGAAGGTCAAGGTTAAATAAAGAACGACCGGTCGATGCATACGGTGCTTTTGGCGCAGTGAAAATTTTCATCGTGTGGTGTACTCACGGCATATTTTGCCTTGAAGATTTAAAAATGCCAATGCCGTATCGTATTATGTACGATACGGCATTTTGTGTATGACGGGCAAATCGTCGATTTTTATTCCGAAAACTCGGCATCGCAGTAGATGCAGCGGTAGATTTTTTTATTCCTGTCGACAAGCTTGAACTTGTGGGGGATCTCCTGCTCGACAGAAGTTATGCACCGCGGATTCTTGCACTTGATGACGCCGGTGAGAGTTTGTGGCAGATCCAGATGGACTTTTTTCTCCAAATGACCGTCCTTTACTATGTTGACGGTGATATTGCTGTCGATGTATCCCAAAATGTCAAGATCCAGATTGATGTTTCCGTCGACCTTTATTATGTCTTTCTTTCCGTATTTTTCACTTTCAGCGTTTTGAATGATCGCAACGCAGCATTTCAGTTTCTCGAGCCTGAGAAGCTCGTATATGATCATACTCTTCCCGGCTTTGATGTGATCCATGACCACGCCTGTATTTACTCCATCAATATTCATAAATTCCCATCCTTTCGTTATGTTCGCTGTGCGGGCTATTTGATCCCCAGCAAATAGAGTATAAGAGCCATCCTTATATATTTCCCGCAAAGAGCCTGATAGAAGTAGCATGCCCGCGGGTCATCGTCGACTTCCACTGAGATTTCGTTGACTCTCGGCAGAGGGTGAAGAATGGTCAAATCTTTTTTTGCCGGTTCGAGAAGGTCAAGATTGAGTATAAAACTGTCTTTGAGGCGGATGTAATCTTCTTCGTTGAAAAAGCGCTCTCTCTGCACACGGGTCATGTAAAGAATGTCAAGCTCGGGCATTGCGTCCTCGAGTTTTTCGTATTCGACCCATTCGGCACCGGCCTTGTCCATCGTTTCCTTGACATAATCCGGAATGCGAAGCTCACTTGGTGAGATCAGGGCAAATTTGACATTTTCGTAGCGAAGCATTGCCTCTATCAGAGAATGCACGGTTCGGCCGAATTTGAGATCGCCGCAAAGACCCATGGTGCAGTTGCCGAGGCCGCCTTTTTTTCTGCTGATCGTCAAAAGATCCGTAAGTGTCTGCGTTGGGTGGAAATGTCCGCCGTCACCGGCGTTGATGATCGGAACGGTTGTTTTGGTGCTCGCTATGATAGGCGCGCCTTCTTTGGGGTGGCGCATCGCTATGATATCGGCGTAGCAGCCCGCCATGATTACGGTATCGCTGACGCTCTCGCCTTTCTTGGCGGAACTTGTGCCGGCATCGTCAAATCCAAGCACATTGCCTCCGAGTTCCATCATTGCCGCGGTAAAGCTCAGTCGGGTTCTTGTGCTCGGTTCAAAGAAAAGGGTCGCAAGCTTTTTGTGGGCGCAAATATCCCGGTAATTTTCGGGATTTGCGATTATGTCGTCGGCTATCTCGATTAGCCTATCGATCTCCTCGACGCTGAAGTCTGTTATGTTGATTAAATTGCGGATTTCTTTCATCCTTTTACCTCCTGTTCCATCCAACCTGTGTCGGTCGGATCGTCACTGAAACGCAAAATTTTATTCTTTTCATCCGGATTTATATATCCGGTGTCGACAGCCACTTCGACCAATGTGTCAAGGTCGCTGAGGCTGTGATTCTCTATATTGTGCGCGGCGAGATTTTCAAGACCTTTTTTCATGCCGTATGTGAATATGCTTGCCACTCCCAACACGTTGGCGCCCGCATCGCGCAAAGTTTCGACCGTTTCGCAGCAGGAACCAGCCGTTGATATCAGATCCTCTATCACGACCACCTTGTCGCCCTCGGAAAGTTTGCCTTCTATTTGATTGTTCCTGCCGTGATCTTTTTTTCCTCCTCGCACATAACCTGCGGGAAGGTTCATTAGATGCCCGACGATGGCGGCATGGGGGATGCCCGCAGTGGAGGTTCCCATGATCAACCCGGCTCCGGGGTAAAATTCCTCTATGATTTCAACCAAAGCCTTTTCTATACGTGTTCTCACATCCGGCGCGGTTAAGGTCAGTCTGTTGTCGCAATAGATGGGACTTTTGATTCCGCTTGCCCATGTGAAAGGCTCTTGCGGTCTCAGAAATACAGCCTGTATCGACAGCAGAGCTTCTGCGATTTCTCGTTTTTTCATACTTGTTCTCCTTGTCAAATAAACTCTCTTAAACATCTTTCGTAAGCAACCACGGGGTCGGGAGCCTGTGTAACAGGTCTTCCGACAACGATGTAGTCAGATCCGATTTCAGCTGCTTTTGCGGGAGTGGTGATCCTAGTCTGGTCGTCGCAGCAGCCGCCCGCAAAACGTATACCCGGAGTCACGGTGAGGAAGTCACCGCCGCATTCATTGTGGATTTGCCGCGCCTCAAGCGGCGAGCAGACGACACCGTCAAGCCCTGCATTTTTCGTGTTTTTTGCATAAGCGGAAACGACTTTTTCCATCGGAAGATCAATAAGCAGATCCTCGTTCAGCTGCACTTGCCCGGTTGAAGTGAGTTGAGTCACGGCGATGAGGAGAGGTCTGCTTCCATCCGGTCGTGTAAGACCTCTTTTGGCCGCCTTCATCATCTCGGCAGTGCCCGCCGCATGCACGTTGGTCATGTCGATATCAAGTTTTGACAGTGATGCCATCGCTTTTTCGACGGTGTTTGGGATATCGTGTAGCTTTAGATCAAGAAAAATCTTGTGCCCCATGTTTTTTATTTCGCGGATCACATCAGGGCCTTCTGAATAAAAAAGTTCCATACCCACCTTTACAAAAAGCTGCCTGTCACCGAATTTTCTCAGAAATGAGAGTGTGGTTCTTCTATCCGGAAAGTCACAGGCTATAATCACATCTTTTCCCATACAATCAGTCCTCCTAAATTTCTTTTGCTGAGTCATAACAGCTACTGTGCTGAATTATAATGGCTCGTGCGTTAAGTTATAGACGCGCTTATGCTTAGTCATAAGGGCGCCTTCGTCAAGTTATAATGACTCCTATGCTAAGTTACAGTCGCTCCTATGATTTCTTTAAGCGAACTTATACCGAGCTGTTTCATCTCTATCGGGAGTTCCCGCACGATTTTTTTGCATATATACGGGTCGACGAGGTTTGCGGCTCCGATTTGCACCGCGCTTGCGCCCGCCATCATCATTTCCAACACATCGCGTGCGGATTGTATGCCGCCCATACCCATGACGGGAATCTTCACCGCCTGTGCCACTTGATAAACCATGCGCAGAGCTATGGGGAATATTCCCGGACCGGAATAGCCGCCGACTTTGTTTGCAAGAACAGGCTTGCGTGCGGTAATATCTATTCTCATGCCGAGCACTGTGTTGATGAGCGAAATGCCGTCTGCGCCGCCCGCCTCACAGGCTTTTGCGATTTCGGCTATATCCGTCACGTTTGGGCTGAGCTTCATTACGACGGGTTTGCTTGTGACCGACTTTACCGCCATCGTGACATCCTGTGCCGACTCCGGGAGAGTTCCGAAAGACATCCCACCGTTGTGAACGTTTGGACAGCTGATGTTCACCTCGATGATGCCGACCTGCTGGTGGGTGTCCATGGCCTTGGCGCATGAAACGTATTCATCTATTGAAAAACCGCTTATATTTGCGATCACGGGTTTTTTGTAGATCTTTGCCAATTTCGGAAGTTCCTTATCTATCACATCGTGAAGTCCCGGGTTTTGCAATCCCACTGAATTCAGCATTCCGCAGGGGCATTCTGCGATCCTCGGCAGCGGATTTCCGTATCTTGCTTCCACGGTGGTTCCCTTGAAGGAGAGCGACCCCAGAATATTTATATCGTAAAGATCCGCGAATTCCCGACCGAATCCGAAAGTACCGCTTGCAGGGATGACGGGATTGTCGAGCGTCAACCCACAGAATTCGACTTTTGTGTCAGGCGCAATGTTGCTTACCATACGATCTCCTTTCCATACAGAACCGGTCCCTCGGAGCATATCCGTTTGTAGCCGGTATTCGTCTTGCGGCTGCATCCCATGCATGCCCCGAAACCGCAAGCCATTCGAGCCTCAAAACTGAACTGACCGTCACCTGAAAGGGCGTGAACAGCTTTGAGCATCGGCTCCGGCCCGCACGCACAGACATAGCTTTCGGGTACGGAAGGCGATATGTCTTTGAGAGCATCGGTTACGAGGCCTTTTTTTCCATAACTTCCGTCGACAGTTGTGACTACTGTGGCGATGTCAAGATTCAGAAAATCTTTTTCCAGGATGACTTCGGAGGCTGAATTGAAACCGGCTATCACAGTAGGGGTTATCCCCTTGCCTTTCAGTTTCTTTGCCAGACCGTAAAGTGGTGGAAGCCCGATGCCGCCGCCTATGAGAATAGGCGTGAGATTTGTTCCTGTAGGGATTGGATCTGCCGATGCCAATCTTCTCGGCGCCAATTCTGCCGGTCGTGATCCTGCCGATGGTGATTTTGCCGGTTCTGAATCTGTCGATCCCAATCCTGTCGGTCTTTCTTTGCAGAATGAATTCCCAAATACCGATAGGTCAAAACCGTTTCCCAAAGGCATCAGAACATTGATCCTGCTTCCGACCTGCATTTTGGAAAGTTTTTCCGTGCCCAGGCCCACGATCTTGAATACGATGCTCAGCTCATCTTCGCAATAATCTTGGATCGAAATGGGTCTTCGCAGAAAGAAGCCATTGATTTTTATATTTATGAACTGCCCGGGGGCGCTTATTTCACGGCAGTTTCCGGAAAGCCTCATAAGAAAGATTTTCTTTTGAAGCTCCTTTACCGTGGAGATGGTCAAAGTCTGCTCTTTCAAATCAACAATCCCTCCAAACCGTTTTTCCGCCTACGACCGTCATGAGAAGACGCCCCATCGTCTCATTGCCCTCAAACGGTGTCGCCTTGCCCATGCTGAGGAAATCTCCGGATTCGATGTTATGTTTTTCATTGAGATCCCAAATGCATATGTCGGCAATCGCCCCGTCATGTATGTCGCCCCCCGGAAGGTTGAAACGTTTTCTCGGAGCAACTGCCATGACATCAATCAGTTTCTCGAGTGAAATAATACCGTTTTTTGCCACAAGATTGGTGTAAAGGAGTGGGAAAGCTGTCTCAAGCCCCACGATGCCGAACGCACTGCCCCTAAGCCCTTTGGATTTTTCATCCGAGCTGTGAGGAGCATGGTCGGTGGCGATCATGTCGACCGTGCCGTCCGCCAAACCCTCCAAGAGAGCTTCTTTGTCTTTTGCGTCGCGTATAGGCGGGTTCATTTTGAATCTTCCCTCATCTTCAAGATCCATATCACAGAGAAGCAGATAGTGGGGTGCGGTTTCGCATGTTACATCCACGCCGCTTTTCTTTGCTTGCCTTATTATCTCGACGGACTCCTTTGTGGAAACATGGCACACATGGTAACCGCAGCCGATCCGCTCTGCAAGCTTCACATCGCGCTCAACCTGACGCCATTCACTTTCCGAAGAAATTCCTTTTATCCCCATGAGTTTTGCCAGCTTGCCGTCATGTATGGCAGTGCCTCCGAGCAAAGATTCATCTTCGCAATGCGCCACTATGAGTTTGCCCAGTGATTTTGCAAGCCTCATGGCTTCCTGCATGAGAGATCCGGTCTGCACTCCTTTTCCGTCGTCAGTAAATGCGCAAACGTAAGGTGCAAGTTCCTCCATGTGCGCAAGTTCGCTTCTGCCGTCCTGATTGATGGTGATTGATCCGTATGGAGTGATGCGTATGCATGAATCCCTTTGGATAATTTCAAGCTGAACCTTGAGAGCATCGAGCGTGGACGGGGCGGGATCAAGGTTTGGCATGGTGCACACATGAGTGTAGCCGCCGTGAGCAGCCGCCATGGCACCGCTTTTAATCGTCTCTTTATAAGAATACCCGGGTTCACGAAAGTGTACATGCACGTCCGCAAAGCCGGGTAAAATAAATTTATTGTTCAATTCCACAACCGATTCGACATATTCGCCGTCGTCGGTGTTTGATTTGTCGAAAACAGAAAGTTTATCGCCTTTCAATATCAGATTTGACTTCTGAAACCTTCCGTTCAGAAAGACATTGCCGTTTTTGAGCAGGGTAGCCATGAAAACTCCTTTCTTATCCACGTGTGCGCCAATGGGGCGCTGTTTTCGGATGCGGCCAAATGCCCGTCGTCAAGCTAAAGGAACACGACCCCCGGCGGAAACTCGCAAACGAAATAAACTCAAACTTTTAATTTTATAACACAATCCCGCGGCTGTGTCAATGAATTTTGAAAAAAGACGATGCGCTTGTATATGATTGACTATTCGTCGGGGGAAATGTATAGTGGAAGCGTAATGCGACAAGTAAAGAAATTTGGAATTCAACCAACGTGTTGTCCTATCGCGCATGGGAAATGGTGATTTCCGGATCCTGTAGCCGTTTGATTTGCTAATCCCAAGGAGGGAACACATGATAGAGTTTAAAAATGTCTCTAAAAGCTATGAAGAATCACAGGTCGTAAAGGAACTGTCATTTTGCGTGAAAAGCGGAGAATTCTTCGTGATAGTGGGGCCGAGCGGATCGGGGAAAACCACGCTGCTCAAGATGGTCAACAGACTGATTGAACCCACACTCGGCAATGTGTATTTTGACGGTTTGAATCTGGAAGACATGGATTCAAGAGAACTGCGAATGGAAATCGGGTATGTTCTGCAGCAGGGAAGCCTGTTTCCCAATATGACTGTGGGCGAAAATGTTGAACTGATACCGGAACTGAAAAAATGGGGAGAAGAAAAGCGAAAGAAGGAAGCTCGTCTTTTGTTGGAAAAGGTCGGACTTTCTTCTGAATTATTTTATGACAGATATCCTCATGAACTTTCGGGGGGAGAACAGCAGAGAGTGGGGATCGTGAGGGCTATGGTGACAAGACCCAAAATCCTTTTGATGGATGAACCGTTTTCGGCGCTGGATCCGGTAATAAGGCGTGATCTTCAGAATGTGGTCAAGGCGCTTCATGAAGAGTTTGCAACCACGGTCGTGTTTGTTACGCACGATATGAGGGAAGCTGTCAAACTGGCCGACAGAGTGTGCGTCATGAGGCTCGGGGAAATCTTGCAGCTGGATACACCCCAAACCGTGATGAACAATCCCGCAAACGAGTTTGTGCGGAGTTTTTTTGAAAGCGAGGATCTCATATGAACGCTTTACTTACGACATTTCATGAGCGATTTCCGGAATGGGTCAAATGCCTGTTGGAGCATTTGCAGATTTCACTCACGGCGCTTATCGCGGCGATAATAATAGCCATACCGGTTGCGATCATTGTGGGTAAGAGTGAAAAAATATCGGAAGTGCTACTGCAGATCACGGGAATTTTTCAGACCATCCCCTCTCTTGCCCTTCTCGGATTGTTCATACCTCTGATGGGGATAGGGAAAATCCCTGCGGTTACGGCACTTATCATATATGCGCTGTTTCCCATAATGCAAAATACCGTCACGGGATTTGCGCAGATTGACAGGGATTTGCAGGAAGCCGCCGAGGCGTTCGGAATGACGAGACTTGAGAAACTTAAAAAGTTTGAACTCAAGCTTGCAATGCCGGTCATAGTGTCGGGGGTCAGGACATCGGCGGTAATGATAATCGGAACCGCCACGCTTGCGGCGCTCATCGGGGGAGGAGGTCTCGGTTCTTTCATTTTGCTGGGAATAGACAGGAACAATTCCTCGTTGATTTTGATAGGCGCAATCTCCGCGGCCATAGTTGCCGTATTGTTTAATTACGTGATCAAAAAACTGGAAAACGCATCGCTACGAAAGATAGCGGTCGCATTCCTTGTGCTGATAATCACGCTTGTGGGATCCTTTGCGCCGTCAATCATTAAGGAAAAAACCGCGAAAAAACTGGTGATTGCGGGCAAGTTGGGTTCCGAACCTGAGATTCTCATGAACATGTACAAGATTTTGATTGAAGAAAAAACGGATATTGACGTCACGCTTAAGCCCAATTTCGGAAAAACAACGTTTTTGTATGAGGCTCTGAAAGCCGGCGAGATCGATATGTACCCTGAGTTCACGGGAACCGTGACAGGTACGCTTTTGAAACATCCGCCAAAACTTTCAAACGACCCGCAGGCTGTGTATGAAGCTGCGCGTGAGGGGATTGGGAAGCAGGACGGACTTGTCATGATGAGACCGATGAAGTATCAGAACACTTATGCCATCGTGGTGAAGCGTAGCTTCGCACGGAAAAATAGTCTAAAGAAGATTTCGGATCTAAGGAAAATGGGAAAAATCGGAGCGGGATTTACGCTGGAGTTCAACGACAGATATGATGGGTACAAGGGTCTGAAAAAAGTTTACGATCTGGATTTGAATGTAAAAACAATGGAACCTGCGCTCAGATATCGTGCCCTAAAAAGGGGTGAGATTATGGTAGTGGACGGCTATTCGACCGACAGTGAAATAGAACAATACGATCTGTTTGTGCTGAAAGACGATAGGGCGTTTTTTCCACCATATCAGGGCGCACCGCTGCTGAGGCGGAAAACTCTCGAAAGGATGCCGGAATTGAAAGGGGTTTTGGACTCACTTGCCGGGAAAGTTACGGAAAACGAGATGATTAAAATGAACTATGAAGTAAAGGTTAAAGGCAGAAGCGCATACGATGTCGCAAAGGAGTATTTGAACCATAATAAAACAAAGTGACCGTGAATCCGGATAAGGAAAACGAGATGATTAAAAGGTCTTTCGTTTGAGTGAAATCCGGGACGCGCGTAAATGCCTAAAAAAATCCGCAATAACCTGACTTCCGTCGCCGTCGCGCAGACTTGCCCGCAGTAAATTCTTGTGAAGACATGCCATGAAAAATTGTGTTCGGAGGTTTTGGAAACGATATTTTGGGTATGTGAGTATAGGTCGGGCAATATATGTAGTAGTTCGCATGTTCCCCGTCATGCTTTGGAGAAGTGCCGGGATCCATGCCCGCGATGATACAGAGATTTTGGCGACCGCACGACCGACAGTAAAAAATGTGCGAACGTAAAAACATAAACTAAAAGCATAAACGTAGAAAGGAAATAAAGCCGATACGTAAGGGGTACCGGCGAACATTCGGGAGGAGAGAAAAATGAATGTGAACAAGCCCAGTGACATGACAGAAAAAGAAGTACAGAACTATGTAGACTATCTTGAGGAAAAGTACGGGAGAAAGGTAGATAAGCTTACGATTGAAGTGGATGCGGAGGATTCCGACTTTGTGGGGCTTACGTATACCTTGAAAGACGTGCCGTTTGAGCGCATCAGGCGCATAACCGGTTATCTGGTCGGCACGATGGATCAGTGGAACGATGCCAAGACGGAGGAAGAGTCGGATCGCGTAAAACACGGTGTCGCGGGAGCACCTGAAATGGAAATACTGTAAACGGCTGTATGCCGGAAAATTGTCCCGACTCTTGTATGGTGCGCCGTCCGAAGGCGCGCAAAAATAACTTTCTTCATATTCTTTATCCTTTGCAGGTTTATGTGCGTCCGGGAATGCGCAAGAATAACCGCGCTGAATTGCAAAGTTAAAATCCACCCGTCCGAACTCATTTCAAACAGTGGTGTTTCGGTAGTTTACAGAAAAGGATAACCGGCAT